>NZ_FOCI01000073.1 GCF_900110065.1 Loktanella fryxellensis
CTGCAATCTCCTTCTGAAACATCAAAAGGAAACTCGCTCCTCCACCAGCGCAGCGGAACCCTGGAAATCAATGGGACGGGGACGGCGCTTACGATCATCTGGGTTCTGACTACCAACAACAGCCGTGCGTTGCCCGAGCCTCTTCTGAGCAGATGCCCACCGATAGCCCTTCGTGCGCTTACAACTGACGAGATGGTTGCCTTCATTTGGCGCGAAGGGCGCAAACAGGGTTTAAGTGACGTGACCTTGGATGCAGCGGTCGAAGCTTTTAAACGTGCGAGCCAAGTAAGACGACCGAGTCTGAGAACGGCCGCACGAGTGTTGCAGAAAGCTGCCGATCTCGAATGTCGCCCTACGCTGCATTAAACAATTTCATATGTCCGCGGCAACAAAGGCGCGGCTTCGCGACCGCAGCAGGGAAAGTCCTGATCAGCCCCAAAAGGGCAAGCTGGCTTTGCGTGAGGTTGTCGGTGCAGACATCACATCACCCGTAGTGTCGCGGCAGGCGATCGCAACACCGAAAGCCATTTCACTTCCAAGTCAGCAACTCACCCTTCTCGGCCAGTAGACCTGCATGATACTGAGTATGGCGCTGGTATGTTAACAAACATACCGGCGCCATACTTTCACACCGCCCTTCAGCAGTCCACCGCACATCAAACAGGCGCTATCGCTGAGCGTGGTGTAGGTTTTGGCTGAGGTGGTCACCGGCGATCTTCGGTTGGGGTCTGGGTGTAAATGCCAACCCAACACCGAGAGGACCACCGATGACCACCGACATGATGAACTTCCTCGACCTCGTGGAGAAATCCCGCGACTCTGATCTGCAGCTCGAGATGATCGGCTTTGCCGCTGATCTGCTGATGGAGTTGGAGGTCGGCGCAGTGACGGGTGCGGCCTATGGCGAGCGGGACCCGGCACGGCGGGCGCAGCGTAGCGGCTACCAAGACTGGGATTGGCAGACGCGCGTCGAGACCGTCGAGCTGCGCATCCCGAAGCTTAGGAAGCTTCCCACGCGGCGAGCGGAGAGGTGGCCCTAGTTTTTCGACCAGCTTTCTGCCGCAATAAGCTCTCGCATTTGTTTCATGTCAGGCGGCAGCTTTCAGGTTCGAGCCTTGAG
>NZ_FOCI01000071.1 GCF_900110065.1 Loktanella fryxellensis
CTGCAATCTCCTTCTGAAACATCAAAAGGAAACTCGCTCCTCCACCAGCGCAGCGGAACCCTGGAAATCAATGGGACGGGGACGGCGCTTACGATAATGGCAGCTGGACAGCTTTGTCAAGCAAGCCGGGAACGACATCAAGCAGCTGCTTGTCGCCGTAGGGTTTGCCGACATAGGCGTCGTATGCCAGGCTCGCCGTTTGCGGCAGCCTTCTCTCCGGGATTGCTGAGGACAGAATGATCGGAAGCGCGACCCCCGCCGCGCGCAGAGCGGCGATCATGGCGAGGCCATCCATGCGCGGCATTATGTAATCGGTCAGGATCAAGTCCGGGTTTTCGTTTTCCACCGCTTCCAGCCCCGTTTGCCCGTTCGGGGCGAGGAAAACGGTGTAGCCTGCGTGTTGATTTCCACCCAGAAGTGACCCGGGTAGCAGCATAATTTCCATTGAGAATTGACCCATGTGACCCTTCCCCCAGCGGCCTACGCAGCGGGGGACATTGGAGTGATACACATGGAACTTTTGAACATCATCCGACGTATGGCTTTGCGCGAGAACTTGCCCCTGCGCGAGATTGCGCGGCAGACCGGCATGTCGCGCAACACGATCAGGAAGTATCTGAACGCAGGCACGATCGAGCCTTAGTTCGCAACGCCGGAGCGGCAGAGCAAGCTCGATCCGTTCGCTGCGAAGTTGGCCGGCTGGCTGAAGACGGAGGCGGGGAAGTCACGCAAGCAGCGGCGGACGCTGAAGCAAATGCATGCGGATCTGATGGTTTTGGGATTCGATGGATCCTACAACCGGGTTGCGGCTTTTGCGCGCGACTGGCGAGCCGATCGGCAGCGTGATCAGCAAACGACCGGCCGGGGCACCTTCGTGCCACTGTCGTTTCGACCGGGCGAGGCATTCCAGTTCGATTGGAGCGAGGACTTTGCCGTTCTGGGTGGCGAGCGCACCAAGCTCCAGGTTGCCCACATCAAGCTGTCGCACAGCCGGGCTTTTCTGGTCCGGGCGTATCTGCTGCAAACGCACGAGATGCTGTTCGATGCCCATTGGCACGGGTTCAGAGTCCTCGGTGGGGTCCCGGAGCGCGGCATCTATGACAACATGCGCTTCCTCGCGATGGCAAACAGAGGTGGCCCTAGTTTTTCGACCAGCTTTCTGCCGCAATAAGCTCTCGCATTTGTTTCATGTCAGGCGGCAGCTTTCAGGTTCGAGCCTTGAGT
>NZ_FOCI01000069.1 GCF_900110065.1 Loktanella fryxellensis
TGCAATCTCCTTCTGAAACATCAAAAGGAAACTCGCTCCTCCACCAGCGCAGCGGAACCCTGGAAATCAATGGGACGGGGACGGCGCTTACGGAAAGACGATCGGCGGGCCCGACATCGATACGCCGCAGGCGCTGATCCTTCAGCGCGAACCAGAAGCCAATGTCGAACGCTATGATGGCCTGCGGGCCCGGACCGCCGGAGGTCATCATGCGTCATGATCCCGCCAGCGGCGCCATCATCATCATGCTCCGCAGTCTGAAGATGCACGGCATGGCGCAAGCTGTCACCGACCTCATGGAACAAGGCGCACCAGCATTCGACGCTGCGGTGCCGATGCTTGCCCAGTTGTTGAAGGCTGAGGTCGCAGAACGGGAGGTGCGCTCCATTGCCTATCACATGAAGGCCGCACGCTTCCCGGCTTATAAAGATCTGTCAGGCTTCGACTTTGCGGCCAGTGAGATCAACGAGGCCACTGTAAGGCAGCTGCATCGCTGCGAGTTCATGGATGGTGCCCAGAACGTTGTGCTGATCGGTGGCCCCGGCACCGGCAAAACGCATGTCGCGACAGCCCTTGGCGTGCAGGCTGTCGAACATCACCGCCGCAAGGTTCGCTTCTTCTCGACCATCGAGCTCGTCAACACGCTCGAACAAGAGAAGGCAAAAGGCAAAGCTGGGCATCTTGCCGAAAGCCTCGTCCGCCTGGATCTCGTGATCCTGGACGAACTTGGCTACCTGCCGTTCAGTGCATCAGGCGGCGCGCTGCTCTTCCATCTGCTCAGCAAACTCTACGAGCGCACCAGCGTCGTCATCACCACGAACCTGAGCTTCAGCGAATGGGCCACCGTCTTTGGGGACCCCAAGATGACGACCGCACTCCTCGACCGCCTAACCCACCGTTGCCACATCTTGGAGACCGGAAACGACAGCTTCCGCTTCAAAGCCAGTGCAGCCGTAGCGGCGCAGAACAAGAGGGAGGACAATCATGCATTGACCAAAGCCTGACACCCGAAACATAACTTAAAGGTGGCTCACTTCTCGATGGAAAACCCGGCTCACTTCCGCGTGGAAATCTACATTGATAGCGGCCACTGTGCGGCGGTTGCAGTGCAGAGCGTCACCGGTCACCACCTTGCCCTTGAGCGCAATCAGTCCCAGAGCCTCGATGGCCGCGTCGAGCTCTGTGCCCCGGTCGGCGGTCACTGTCGCCAGCGTGAGGCGCAGCCGCGAGGCATAGGCTGAGACCATCATGCGCGTCCGGGCGGTTGTGTCTCGAATGTGGTGGAAACTCTCTGGCGGTGAGAACGGCGGTGCAAAAGTCGGCCACGGTAGCGGCGGGATGAGCCTGCTGCGGGCGGCTTAAAAGTCGTCCACTTTTACCCTTTCTGGCGA
>NZ_FOCI01000066.1 GCF_900110065.1 Loktanella fryxellensis
AGTGGCACGCTACAACGGTGCGAAATACTTACTCCAGGCTTAGTTCAGCGTGAATCGTAAATGACAATTTCGGGTTAAGCCTAAGACAGTTTTCCCTCCACTTTCGCCAATGGTTCCGCACCATCCGCCTTGACTGAAAAATAGGCTTTGAGTGTGTCCGCCGCTTGGCATGTAAGCGACGCGGTTCCCGCTGGCGCTGTATAAATTCATAACGCCACTGTCACTAAACACATAATACCCTAGAAATAGGTTGTCCTCAGAGATAATCCTATTTTCACCGTTTATCCCATTGGCATAATTTCCTGCGCTGTTGGCATAGTTGCCAGGACTGTTAGCGTAATTACCCTCAGAGTTTTCGTAGTTTCCTGAACTGTTAGCGTAGTTGCCAGGGCTGTTGACATAGTTGCCTGAACTCAGGTCATATGACAGGCTGTCAGGATTAATGAGGATAGCAAGTATGTCTGCGGTGGCCACTTGTGGCAGCGCGAGAAACGCTAACAAATATGCGATAAGGCCTTTGTATTTCATAGTTCCCCCTCGATTGCGCTCCAACCTGGCGCATTGGCGAGGCTATCTGCCAGCGCTGCGCGTTCATCTGCGATTGTTTCAGCCTTACCTTCTCGGCGCACTGCGCGGCCCACACGCGTTCGCTCCAGCTCCTTTTGCGCCTCGATCAGCTCAGGCAGGTCTTTGCGGCCCCAAGTCAGCTTTACAGCAGTAATCTTGCGCCCCTTTTTTATCGGGATATAGCCCATTCTAAAACCGGCAAGGTGATTGATTTCAGCTACGGCACGGTCCAGCACGAACCGGCGCAAGTCAGGCCATCGGGAAAACTTGCCTTCCTCTAAGCCAAGGATATGCCGCAGATCATCCATCTCGAAAGTCTCAGATGTTTTTCGTAGGCCAGCTCGTAGTGATAGCAGCAGGTACAGGCGCAGCGAAAACTTGCTTTCAAAGGACAAAACGGCACGGCGCGACACAGCGGCCCAGTGGGTGCTGTCACCAATCACCTGGCGCAGTGTTTTAGAAAACTCAAATCTGACTTCTGCGGCAGCGGTTTCTTCGGTTTCACGCTCCACATCCGCGAGGATCGGGCCGGACTTTGTGTAGGGTCGATCACCGGCCACTTGGACGGACACGGTTGTGCTGTGCAGCTCGGCAATCGCTTCAAACAGATCATCAGCAGATCGGTGGAAGGTTTCATTCAATGCAGCCAAAGGAACGCAGTGCTGCTTATCAGCGGCCACGTCTATTCCAGCCTCTTGCACGAGCAGACAGAACAGCTTTGCAGCTCTTAGGCTGAGCTGATTGCCCGACTTAAAGCGCAGATCCACAACCTCGCCTGCGGCCACGATTGCGTCCGCGTTATCCAAGTGCATCCGCACGGCGTCCAGAGTCGTTGCCTTCTTTGCCATGTGTGATCTCTATCTGTGAGTGCTCACATTTGTCAACTCACACCGCCCGCGATTGCTCACAGTAGCACCCGCGATTGCTCACATTTGACCCGCGATTGCTCACACTACACCCGCGATTGCTCACA
>NZ_FOCI01000065.1 GCF_900110065.1 Loktanella fryxellensis
ACATGAATCCCTCTCGGATTTGTGCAACAGAGCCACCGCGAGCCAAAAACCGATCGCGCTGAAAAATTGATCGAAGCCGCTCGGCCACCAGCACGATTTCTTGAAGGTCAGGGTCGATATGGTCTGCCAGAGGCGTGAGGACGTTGTTACCAATGCAGTTTCCAGCACCATCGCCTGCTTGAAGAACCAGGCCCTGTCCCAGATTAAACCGCGCCCTGAGCGCGGTGTCCACGGCCGATCGAACCTTTTCGCGGTCCAGGCACCGCGCGAGATAGACCGGGGCGGCTCTGCCATCAATTGTCAGCGTGCCAAGGTATAGAAGGTGATCAGACAATTCTTCGACGGCGGGAACATCAAGCACATGAGCAAGGCGGGTTTTCAAATGTTGTTCCACCCAGTCGCTGCGAACGCGGTAGGTCTGATAACGTTCTCGATTGCCACCAGAAGCCGTCTGTCCATCTGACACTTTCAGCGCGGCCCCCTCACTCTCGACGACGACTTCTGCAACAATTGGACCCATCTCGTCCTCATCGTCGATCAGATCGTCGTCTTCCCAACCGGCAAGAACCAAAAACCCAAAATCAATCAAAATATTCGGATCAACACCACGATCGAGCAACCAAGCCCCACCGATTCGATCAGCCCCAATGTCCCAGATCGCCAGCAAGGCCGGTAAAGCCGCCATGCTTTCTGCGTCGCTCGGCGCACGTCCGTCTCGCAGGATACCCCAATACCGCAGTAATCGATGGCCTAAAATTCTTTCGGACGGATCGTCGAGACTGAGCAAGCTGCTGGTATTGCGATCGGTCAGGGTAAAGTTAAGTGTCTCGGTTTTTTCACTGCCCATCCGCCGATACTGCACCGCGATCTCGATGAATCGGATGGCAACGGCCCGCTGGAAGATCTTTTGGAGGCCGGGTTGATCTTCAATAATTGCGCTGATGTCCTGCTCGATCGTGGTCGAAAGCGACAGCCGATTGGCAAGATTGCCGATGCTGATATCTGCCCGAATGACCCGTGCCCGCATCACAACAGCTTCGTCGAAGGTCGGAAGATCCAATTCAAACCCGCCCAAGAACTGCGAGATGTCGTAGGCCTGAAAATCGACCGGCTGGTTTGAGTATGGCTGCTCCAAGGCGGTCTCGATAAACTGCTCCGCAATCGTGTGTCTGAGGCTTCTTGTCGCCGCCCTGACATGAACCCGTCCGGTTGACGGGGTATAGACAATCATTGCTTCGCCCGGCGGGCGGAAGTAAATTCGCGAACGGTTTCCATCGTCGTCGATCTCGCGGACGCTGGTTGGCGGGTTCGGGTGAAAAAGAAGGTACATTTCTGCTGCAGGCTCGTCATCGCCTTCAGGGATGTCGAACTTGTCGATGCTGTAGCCGTCACCGCGATCAAGACGGGTGTTAAGATCAGCAAGTAGCGCTGTCAGCACGGCGCTGGATGCTTCCGGACCTCCGTCGATCGACGGCGCAGCCAGAAATGTCTGATAATGCCTGTCGAACCGTCTGTAGAGACGCAGATGCAGTGTGTTCTCAGCGGCCTCGACTCTGTTGCGCAAATCAGCTGACGGACGGTTTTCCCCTTACCCCAGACGGATTTATGCCACTGCCTTTGT
>NZ_FOCI01000061.1 GCF_900110065.1 Loktanella fryxellensis
ACATGAATCCCTCTCGGATTTGTGCAACAGAGCCGAAACGTGCCTCTGGTGGAAGCGCTGTTCTATGGCATCAAGGCTGCGGTTTTGGTAATTGTGGTCGAGGCGCTTTTGCGGGTAGCAAAAAAAGCCCTTTCGCAGAAATTGCATTGGATAATAGCGGGTTTTGCCTTTATCGGGATATTCTTTTTCTCTATCCCCTATCCCCTGATCGTATTGATGGCTGGTCTTTTCGGGTGGTTCTTGGGAACCACACAAGAAGAGCAACGCGTTGTCGATATGGCGCATGTATCGGTCCGTAAAACTTTGGTCACAATCGTCAGTTGGCTGGCTATCTGGCTACTGCCGCTGTTCGCGATGACATTGCTAGGAGCGCCAGAGATCCTTGCAGACGTGGGAAGCTTCTTTTCCACCCTTGCCATCGTTACGTTCGGCGGTGCCTACGCGGTTCTTGCCTATATGGCTCAGGATGTCGTGGTGCAGTTCGGATGGTTGACCGCAGGGGAAATGGTCGACGCCTTGGGCTTGGCCGAAACAACACCCGGCCCGCTGATCCTCGTGACACAATTTGTGGGCTTCTTGGCGGGGTTCAAAGAAGGCGGTCTTCTCCTCGGGTTGGCCGCTGCTTTGGTGGCACTCTGGGTGACTTTCGCACCATGCTTTCTATGGATATTCGCGGGTGCGCCTTACATTGAATGGATCTCAAGCCAACCACGGCTGAAAGGTGCGCTTAAGGCGATTACAGCGGCGGTTGTCGGTGTGATCCTCAACCTGTCGATCTGGTTCGCCTTGCATGTTCTGTTTACCACTGTGAGTCGTCAACAGTTGGGACCAGTGACACTTTGGCGACCAGACGTTGCAACGATTGAATGGCTTGCTCTGGCGCTGTTTCTCCTGAGCTGTTTTCTGGCGTTCCGGCTGCACTGGGGCATCATCAGAATCTTGCTGGTCGCATCGACTTTGGGGGCAGCTTTGCGCCTGATGCTCTAATGCCGTGAATCGTCCCAGCGAGGTCAGGGCAATCGCGTTTGGCATCCTGCTTCTTACAACCCATTGAGAACGCTACATAAGAATGCCTCGTCCCAGCCAGCTCGCTTGAGTTTGATGCTGAGAGAGCCTTTGGATGTGTCGCGTCGGACGACATCCAGAGCGCGCCGTTGACAGCAGCACGGCGATGTTGCCCGGTCCGTTGTCCTTTCGGTTGCGTGCGGCGTCTTCGCGGAACGAGACGTCAAGCTGCCAATGCAAAGCGTTTTCGATGGCCCAGTGGTCGCGCACCGTGGCGAGCAAGACCTCGGGTGTCGGCATCCAGGATAAGGCAAAATACCGTGTCTGGGAGGTCACTTTGCCTCCGGTATCTCGGGTTGCATCAATCTTGGCGAACCCTTTGAGACCGGGAAATTCATGATATTCACCCAATGCTTTAGCCGATACGACTACGCCGGTCCGGGTCTCTTTGCGACCATGGGCCGTGTCCACGGAGCTGGCCACGGGGTGGCCATCCTTCAGATTGCTGAAACAGCCGCGGGCGTCTGACAGAAGGGACTCCTGATTGCCTTTCAGCGCCAGGCACCAATCACCGCCCCCTGCGTTGATAGTGTAGATTTCCACGCAGAAGTGAGCCGGGTAAGCAGATAATTTCCACTGAGATTTGAGCCATGTGACCTTTCCTCCAGCGCGATGCGCAATGGGGGACATTGGAGTGATACACATGGGACTTTTGAACATCATTCGACGTATGGCACTGCGCGAGAAACTATCGACCCGCGAGATCGCGCGTCGCACGGGCATGTCGCGCAACACCATCACCAAATATTTGAACGCGGGCACGATCGAGCCGCAGTTCACGACGCCGGAGCGGCAAAGTAAGCTCGATCCGTTCGCCGACAAGCTGACCGGGCGGAACGTGTCAACGACTTTGAGACAGTGGCGATTGAACTTTAAGCTTGGTTTTACTCCGTTTGCTTTGGTGGGTTGATCCAGACAGCCGTTG
>NZ_FOCI01000059.1 GCF_900110065.1 Loktanella fryxellensis
ACCGCCCTTGGCATCCCCGTCACAAAGGCAGTGGCATAAATCCGTCTGGGGTAAGGGGAAAACCGTCCGTCAGCTGATTTGCGCAACAGAGTCGTGTCCAGGCCATGCTGAATCAGGCAGCGCTGACCGGCGAGTCGATGCCTATCCGAGTGCGCCGGGGACAAGAGGTCATGAGCGGCTCGACCAACGCGGGCGAGGCCTTTGATCTGGGGGTCACGCGGGCGGCGGCCGACAGCACCTATGCCGGGATCGTCCGGCTGGTCGAGGCGGCGCAAGCCTCCAAGGCGCCGATGGCACGGCTGGCCGATCGCTATTCCATGCTATTTCTGGCTGTCACAGCTGCCTTGGCAACCGCCGCCTGGTGGGTCACGGGCGATCCGATCCGCGCGGTGGCGGTACTTGTAGTGGCAACGCCGTGCCCCCTGATCCTTGCCGTGCCGGTCGCGCTGGTAGCCGGCTTGTCGCGCGCCGCGCATTTCGGCGTGCTGATTAAGGGGGCGAAGCCTTTGGAGGCGCTCGCGCGGATCAAGACGCTGATCCTCGACAAGACAGGAACGCTGACGGACGGGCGGCCGCAGATCGTGTCGATTGAAACGCATGGCGACCTGTCCAAGGACGAGGTCCTGCACTATGCGGCAGCCCTCGATCAGGCGTCGAAGCACCCGATCGCGCAGGCCATCGTTACGGCGGCGCAGGCGCGCGGCACCGTCCTGCCGGTGCCGCACGACATCATCGAGACGCCGGGCGAAGGCGTGTCGGGTATGATAGATGGCCGCAAAGTCGTGGTCGGCGGCGCTTCCTTTGTCGCTTCACAGACAAGCGTGCATGACCCAGACAGCACGCTGACAACCGCAGGTGCGGTGATCGTGTCGCTTGGGGTCGATGGCAAAATGGCAGGCCATATCGTGATGGCCGATGCCCTTCGATCCGGCACGGCGGACCTATTGGCAGGCTTGCGCAGGTTGGGGATAGCCCGGATCATCCTGGCCACCGGCGACCGCCGCGCGGTGGCAGAAGCGGTGACCGAAGGTCTGGGCCTTGATGCCATCCGCGCCGATCTGACCCCGGATCAGAAGGTGTTGCTGGTCCTGACAGAGCACAAGAACGGCCCGGTGATGATGGTGGGCGACGGGGTGAACGACGCCCCAGCCCTTGCCGCCGCTGACGTCGGGGTGGCCATGGGCGCACGCGGGGCTGCGGCATCGGCCGAGGCGGCAGACGTAGTCCTCATGGTCGATCACCTTGACCGATTGCTGCCGGGGATTGAGATTGCGCAGCGCAGCCGAAGGATCGCTTTGGAAAGCGTCGCAGCCGGGATCGGCCTGTCGGTCTTTGGCATGATTGCAGCCGCATTTGGATACCTGACGCCGGTGCAAGGGGCCCTGGCGCAAGAGGTGATCGATGTCGCCGTGATACTGAACGCACTGCGAGCCCTGCGGATCAAACCACGCGGGGCCGCTCCATCACATCCTCACATCCCTGCATTGAACGGACCCAATACATGAGCAGATTGTCCGATTCCGAAAGCCACATGGTCCATCGCATCGGCTGGCTGCGCGCCGCCGTGCTGGGGGCGAATGATGGCCTTGTCTCGACCGCAAGTCTGGTCGTGGGCGTGGCCGCCGCCGGGTCCGGGCGGCCCGAAATTCTGATCGCTGGTTTGGCGGGTCTGGTCGCGGGCGCCATGTCCATGGCGGCGGGTGAGTATGTTTCGGTCAGCTCGCAAACGGACGCCGAGCAAGCCGATCTTGCGCGCGAAACCAGAGAACTGAAAGACACTCCCGAGGCGGAACTGGACGAACTGACACGCATCTATATCGGGCGTGGGCTTGACGATGGACTGGCACGGCAGGTCGCGGTCCAGCTGACGCAAAAAGATGCGCTGGGGGCCCATGCGCTGGACGAGCTTGGCATCTCGGAGACTGTGACCGCCCGGCCGATCCAGGCGGCGCTGGTCTCGGCGATGACCTTTGCGGCTGGGGCCGTCATCCCGCTGATCGTGGCGTCTGTGGCACCTGCTGCGCAGATCTCCCTGCTTGTCGCAGTGACGACATTGGTCGCGCTGATGGCACTTGGCGGGCTCGGCGCCACGGCCGGAGGGGCCGGCATACTCAAGGGCGGTATCCGGGTGACATTCTGGGGCGCGCTTGCCATGGCCGCGACGACCGCCGTCGGGTGGATCTTTGGCGTGGCGGCGTGACGGTCGCTCAATCACAGAAGGGGCGCACCCGGTCTGATCGCCAGCGACTGATGTCGATCAATCACATCGATCCTTCACCATGCAAACCTGAAAATTCATAAAAGGAACCTGCAATGACCATGAAAAGAGACCATTTCGGCAGCGTCCGAGGATACACGATCTAGCAAATCGGCCTGCACTGGCTGATCGCGGCGCTTGTTTTCGCGCAGCTTATCTTCGGCAAAAGCATGACCGAAGCAATCGACGCGGCCGAAGAAGGGGAAGCCGTTGCAGTTGGCGAGGCTTTTCTTGCCGGAATGCACTACTATTTCGGCATCGCCATCCTTGCACTGGTCGCCGTCCGGCTGGTCCTGCGCTGGAAGAACGGTGCCCTGCCGCCACCCCGGAAACAAGTGGCGCCGTTGAGCTGGCGGGCAAGGTTTCCCACTGGTTGTTTTACGCGCGGCTCATCGTGGTGCCCGTCACCGGACTGCTGGGGTATTACTATGGCGATCCCTATGACGAGTGGCACACCTATGCAAAGCCCGTGTTCATCGGCCTGATCGCGCTGCATGTCGCCGCTTCACTGTATCACCAGTTCTGGCGCAAGGAAGGACGTAAGCGTCGTCTCCGTCCCATTGGGATTTCAGTTGCGGGCAGGATTTGCGACGAGGTCAGCCTGACGCTTTCGCCCTCGTAAGAGCTCAGAAT
>NZ_FOCI01000057.1 GCF_900110065.1 Loktanella fryxellensis
ACTTCAGATCAGACAGTCGGTTTGACCGTTAAGCAGCAGTGCTGTTTTGCAGTCCAACTGGACTAGGAGGCATCGCGAGGTGCATCCGATTGACATCGTTTAGAGAGATACAACATCAGAATGGAGGCGCCCCGCGTGAAGGGGATTGCCTGACGGGACGAGGCCTGCATGGGCTTTTGACTCCCCGATAATCCATTTTGTTCAAGTCAAGTACACTAACCGGAGTGAGAGTAATCTCACTCGAACGAAGTCGTGTTGCGAACCAGCGGCACGCTTCGACAATGTATGCATTTTGATTAATGCCACCCTTTGCGTACAAAAGGGGGGTGGCGCAGGAGACGTCGAGCTTCTTTGGAAGTCCGGCTTCTTCTGGATCAAATCAAGCGCGAAAAGGGCGTTTGGTGGATGCCTTGGCAGTAAGAGGCGATGAAGGACGTGATACTCTGCGATAAGTCCTGGGGAGCTGAGAATGAGCTTTGATCCAGGAATTTCCGAATGGGGCAACCCACCTGATTGTTTGTTGTTACTGCCTTCGGGCAGCTAACAGCGGGCAAAACCAGGTATTTGTAGGCTGAATACATAGGCTTACAAAAGCAAACCCGGGGAACTGAAACATCTAAGTACCCGGAGGAAAGGAAATCAACAGATACTCCCCTAGTAGCGGCGAGCGAACGGGGACCAGCCGAGCCATGCGAGTGACAAGAATATCCTGGAAAGGATAGCCAGAGTGGGTGACAGCCCCGTATTGGAAGCTCAATTGGACGTATTAAGTAGGGCGGGACACGTGAAATCCTGTCTGAACATCGGAGGACCACCTTCGAAGGCTAAGTACTCCTTACTGACCGATAGCGAACCAGTACCGTGAGGGAAAGGTGAAAAGCACCCCGACGAGGGGAGTGAAACAGTACCTGAAACCGAACGCCTACAAGCAGTTGGAGGGTCCATGAGGCCTGACAGCGTACCTTTTGTATAATGGGTCATCGACTTGGTCTCACAAGCAAGCTTAAGCCGTTAGGTGTAGGCGCAGCGAAAGCGAGTCTGAATAGGGCGAATGAGTTTGTGGGATCAGACCCGAAACCGAGTGATCTAGGCATGTCCAGGATGAAGGTTGGGTAACACCAACTGGAGGTCCGAACCCACACCTGTTGAAAAAGGTCGGGATGAGGTGTGCCTAGGGGTGAAAGGCCAATCAAACTCGGAGATAGCTGGTTCTCTGCGAAATCTATTTAGGTAGAGCGTCGTCCGAATACCCTCGGGGGTAGAGCACTGGATGGGTAATGGGGCCTTACCGGCTTACTGATCCTAACCAAACTCCGAATACCGAGGAGTACTAGACGGCAGACACACATCGGGTGCTAACGTCCGGTGTGAAGAGGGAAACAACCCTGACCTACGACTAAGGCCCCTAATTCATGGCTAAGTGGGAAAGCAGGTGGGACGGCCAAAACAACCAGGAGGTTGGCTTAGAAGCAGCCATCCTTTAAAGATAGCGTAACAGCTCACTGGTCTAAACAAGCTGTCCTGCGGCGAAGATGTAACGGGGCTCAAGCCATGAGCCGAAGTCTAGGGTGTATAGCAATATACGCGGTAGCAGAGCGTAGTGTGACATAGTACCTGACGATATCAGCGCCTTTCGAGGTGTTGCGATCGTTATGGTGCTTTCTGTGAAGCCCCCCTGTGAGGGATGGGGTGGAGAGATCACTAGTGAGAATGATGACATGAGTAGCGACAAAGGGGGTGAGAGACCCCCTCGCCGAAAGTCCAAGGGTTCCTGCTTAAAGCTAATCTGAGCAGGGTGAGCCGACCCCTAAGGCGAGGCCGAAAGGCGTAGTCGATGGGAACCAGGTTAATATTCCTGGGCCGTGAGGTGGTGACGGATCGCAGATGTAGTTTGCCCTTATCGGATTGGGTGGGCTGCTGAGCGGTTCCTGGAAATAGCCCCTCTATAAGATCGTACCCTAAACCGACACAGGTGGACTGGTAGAGAATACCAAGGCGCTTGAGAGAACCACATTTAAGGAACTCGGCAAAATACCTCCGTAAGTTCGCGAGAAGGAGGCCCGGTTCGGACGCAAGTCTGGGCTGGGGGCACAAACCAGGGGGTGGCGACTGTTTACTAAAAACACAGGGCTCTGCGAAGTCGTAAGACGACGTATAGGGTCTGACGCCTGCCCGGTGCCTGAAGGTTAAAAGGAGGAGTGCAAGCTCCGAATTGAAGCCCAGGTAAACGGCGGCCGTAACTATAACGGTCCTAAGGTAGCGAAATTCCTTGTCGGGTAAGTTCCGACCTGCACGAATGGCGTAACGACTTCCCCGCTGTCTCAAATGTGGACTCAGCGAAATTGAATTGCCTGTCAAGATGCAGGCTACCCGCGGTTAGACGGAAAGACCCCATGCACCTTTACTATAGCTTCACACTGGCATCAGGTACGGCATGTGCAGGATAGGTGGTAGACTTTGAAGCGGGGACGCCAGTCCTCGTGGAGTCACCCTTGAGATACCACCCTTGCTCTGCTTGATGTCTAACCGCGGTCCGTTATCCGGATCCGGGACCCTGTGTGGTGGGTAGTTTGACTGGGGCGGTCGCCTCCCAAAGTGTAACGGAGGCGCGCGAAGGTTGGCTCAGAGCGGTCGGAAATCGCTCGTTGAGTGCAATGGCAGAAGCCAGCCTGACTGCAAGACTGACACGTCGAGCAGAGTCGAAAGACGGCCATAGTGATCCGGTGGTCCCGCGTGGAAGGGCCATCGCTCAACGGATAAAAGGTACGCTGGGGATAACAGGCTGATGGTGCCCAAGAGTCCATATCGACGGCACCGTTTGGCACCTCGATGTCGGCTCATCTCATCCTGGGGCTGGAGCAGGTCCCAAGGGTACGGCTGTTCGCCGTTTAAAGAGGTACGTGAGCTGGGTTTAGAACGTCGTGAGACAGTTCGGTCCCTATCTTCCGTGGGTGTAGGATACTTGAGAGGAGTTGCCCCTAGTACGAGAGGACCGGGGTGAACGATCCACTGGTGGACCTGTTGTCGTGCCAACGGCAGTGCAGGGTAGCTATGATCGGACAGGATAACCGCTGAAGGCATCTAAGCGGGAAGCCCCCCTCAAAACAAGGTATCCCTGAGGACCGAGGTAGACCACCTCGTCGATAGGCCGGAGATGTAAGTGCAGCAATGCATTCAGTTGACCGGTACTAATGGTCCGATAGGCTTGATTTGATCCAGTAGAAGCTGGACTGAAATCAAGATGTATACACACCACAACATCAGTTGTGCTGACTTGAACACGGTCGATCGCGTCCCTGCGATCGACCGGGTGCGCAAAGTGGGTTTGCTCGCAAACCCGCAGCGTACTCGGTCGCAAATGGGGACCAGATCGACCGCTGATACCAAACGGTGGACGAACGGTCGCCGGGTCCCTGCGCAAGCAGGACCCTGCACCACCACCGCGCGTTCTTTCTTTGGTGTGGTGATCATAGCGTGAGCAAAACACCCGATCCCATCCCGAACTCGGCCGTTAAGTGCCACTGCGCTGATGGTACTGCGTCTCAAGACGTGGGAGAGTAAGTCATCGCCACACCTGAAAAAGAACGCAAAACAGTATCTCTCGAACGATGCAACACAACTCTGTCGCGGGATGGAGCAGCCCGGTAGCTCGTCAGGCTCATAACCTGAAGGTCGTAGGTTCAAATCCTACTCCCGCAACCAAA
>NZ_FOCI01000054.1 GCF_900110065.1 Loktanella fryxellensis
ATGGGAACCAACCACCGCCGGTGCCATAGCCAGGAATGATGCGCTCCGCGCATCGAAGTGTCTGGGTCGGGCGCTCTGGCGGAACTGGAGCGGATACCACCGCCGGAGCCGCGTCGAGACAAAGATGCATTGTGTAAAGCTGCTGGGCCAGCGGCTGATGGCTCGGGACTTCGACCGCCAGGTCGCGGAGGTCCAGGTGCGCATCGCTATCCTGAATGGCTATACCGCCCTTGGCATCCCCGTCACAAAGGCAGTGGCATAAATCCGTCTGGGGTAAGGGGAAAACCGTCCGTCAGCTGATTTGCGCAACAGAGTCCCTCCGATCCGGTAATCCGGATGTATCATGCCTACTACAAGACGGATCGTGGCTATCACCCCCGTTCCGTCAACTCGAACGGCGGCTGGACGGTGACGAACTCGCTGTCTTTCATGAACATGCCATTGCTGACCTACGTTGCCGAAATCGCGCCGCGCCCGATGCTGGTGATCGCCGGATCAGAGGCTCATTCGCGTTATCTGACCGAGGATGCCTATGCAGCGGCGGCGGAACCCAAGGAGATCATGATCATCGACGGCGCCGACCATGTCGACCTCTATGACCAGTTGGACGTGATCCCTTTCAACAGGATGGCTGACTTCTTTGGCGAACACCTGTCGGTCTGAGAACGGCAACGCGCAGATCACAATGACTGGCCTGTCCGCAGGCCAGCCAGCATCCGTCGACGACAGGATCTTCATCATGTTGAAACCGCTTTTGGGTGCTGCCACCCTCGCCCTTGGACTGTCAGGACCCGCCATGACACAGGACCAGATCACGATCGCCTCCGACTGGGGCACGGTCACCGCCACCCTGGCGGACAACCCCGCCGCTGCGGCGCTGTGGAAGATGCTGCCTGTAACCCTGCCGA
The DNA here is from genome assembly GCF_900110065.1 of Loktanella fryxellensis. Classification (GTDB taxonomy): domain Bacteria; phylum Pseudomonadota; class Alphaproteobacteria; order Rhodobacterales; family Rhodobacteraceae; genus Loktanella; species Loktanella fryxellensis. Next base: position 909 of record NZ_FOCI01000054.1, read on the forward strand.
TGCGCGATCACCTGCGGCAGGAAAAGACGGGCACCTTGCCCACATCCCTGCCGGACTATCCGCGCCAACGCGACTTTGCCACCGGCACCCTCGGATTGTGGAGCGGGCGCGACTTCGTAATCTACTACACCGACGGTGCCGTCCCCGGTCCAGGCATCATTCCGCTGGGGCAGGTGACGGGCGACGTGTCGATCTTCGACCGGCCTGGCGACGTGACGGTGGAACTGACGCAGGCTGAGTGAGGCCGCCCCCACATGATGACACTTACAACACCTGGAGACATGAAATGACCGACAACATCACCGGAAAGGTCGTCGTAATCACCGGCGCATCCAGCGGCATGGGCGAGGCGGCGGCCCGTCACCTCGCAGCCCTCGGGGCGAGCGTTGTGCTGGGTGCCCGGCGGGGCGACCGGCTGCAAGAACTGGCCGACGACATTGCGCAGGCTGGTGGCAAAGCGACGGCCGTGGCCACCGATGTTACCGATCAGGCGCAGATCAAGGCGCTGGTGGATACGGCCGTCGCCACCTACGGCCGCATCGACGTATTGATCAACAACGCCGGCATCATGCCCCTGTCGCCGCTGGAACGGCTGCGGGTCGATGAATGGGACCGGATGATCGACGTGAACCTCAAGGGCGTGCTTTACGGCATCGCTGCCGCCCTGCCCCACATGACCGCGCAGAAGTCGGGTCACATCATAAATTTGGCATCTGTCGCGGGTCATACCTTGTTCGAAGGCTCTGCCGTCTATTCCGCGACGAAATTCGGCGTCCGCGCCATCAGCGAGGGGCTGCGGCAGGAGTTGAAAGCCTACAACATCCGCAGCACCGTCGTCTCGCCGGGTGCCGTCAAGACCGAACTGCTGGACCACATCAGCGAAAAGGACATGCAGAAGGCCAATCAGGACTACGTGGGCGAGGTCGGCGTGCCTGCAGAAACGTTCGCCCGTCTGGTGGAATACGTGATCAGCCAACCAGATGATTTGGACATCAACGAGGTCCTGTTCCGGCCTACCGCGCAGAAGATGTGACAGGCATGGCTGCTGCTCATAATGCCAAATTGGCGGTCTGGGCGGAAAGCAGACGTTCACATCCCACAAGCCAGGGTGTCGAAATCGGGGCGATGCGGACGGCGAAGCTGAAGGTTGGGCCGTCCCCTTTACGCTCTTTTCGGGGATATCTTCCGCCGACCGATTAAGCGTGGTGCTAGTCTGAGCAGGATGTGGTAGCAAGAGGTCGATCGTCAGCGGAGGCGTGCCCTCTGACTGCGTATCTGCCGTGTTTCGCCTTAATCGCGAAGACCCGGCAGGAAAGGACTTCAGACATGTCCAGAACACCTTTTGACCGTCGTGAGGCCGCAAGCACAATTGCCGTGGTGGTATCCTCAAATGAGCCTTTGCTTTTCCTGTCCGCGCAGCATGAGGTCATTGCTGCAAGTGGCTCTTTTTGCCGGGCATTCGAGATTGATCCGGCGACGATGCCCGGCAGGCATCTCAGCGAAGTCGGACACGGCGAGTGGGCGATGCCCAGACTTGCCTCTCTGCTCAAGGCGACCGCTACGGGAAGTGCGCAGATTGAAGCGTATGAAATCGACCTTGAGCGACCGAACCGGAAAACACGGAACCTGGTCCTCAATGCCTGCAAATTGGACGACGGCGACGAATATCGCGTCCGGCTTTTGCTGTCGGTGAGCGATGTGACCGACGTGCGCGCCGACGCACGATTGAAGGACGAACTGGTGCGGGAAAAGGCGGTCTTGCTTCAGGAAGTCCAGCATAGGGTCGCCAACAGCCTGCAAATCATCGCCAGCGTCCTGATGCAAAGCGCGCGCAAGGTGCAGTCCGAAGAGGTGCGCGGCCACCTGCACAACGCCCATCACCGGGTCATGTCGATTGCCGCTGTGCAAAAGCAGCTTTCAACCTCTCCAGGCGGCAAGGTCGGGATAAGCCGTTATCTTACGAACCTTTGCGACAGCCTTGCCGCGTCAATGATCGCTGACCCCGAACGCCTCTCGATCTCGGTCATGGCTGACGACAGCTCCGTGACTGCAGACGTTTCCGTCAGTCTGGGGCTCATTGTCACCGAATTGGTGATCAATGCGCTCAAACATGCTTTCCCCGATCAGGCGGCAGGCAAGATCGAGGTGGGCTACCATGCGACAGGCAACGACTGGACCCTTTCGGTCAAGGACGATGGCATCGGCATGCCGACTGGCGACAGCGCGCCCAAGGCAGGCCTTGGAACTGGTATCGTGGAAGCGTTGACCAAAAATCTGGGAAGCGACCTCCAGTTGAGCGAGGCAAATCCTGGAACCTGTGTCACGGTCAGCTATCTTGGTAATGTCGATCACCATGAAGACATCCGGCCCGCTGCGTAGAGATCAGAACGCGCTAACGCGCTCCGGCTTGCTGCGAAGGCTTGCGGGCATACCAATTGCAGAGACGAGAAGCAGATGAAGAACGGTAAGGCTGTCGTTTTGGTGGTTGAAGACACGGCGGTCATTCGAATGGGGGCCGTCGACCTCGTTCAATCCGCCGGTTACGAAGCGCTGGAAGCCCGTGATGCGGACGAAGCCATCCGGATTTTGGAGGAGCGCGATGACATCGATCTGGTCTTCACCGATGTGCAGATGCCTGGCACGATGGATGGAATCAAGCTGTCGCACTACATCCGCGACCGATGGCCCCCGGTCAAACTGCTGGTAGCGTCCGGCATGGCGATCCTTGAGGAAAGCAGCCTGCCAATAGGCAGCCTGTTCTCATCAAAACCCTACAGCGATCATGAAATCATCGCCATGATGGCCCGCCTGCTCGCAAGCGACAACAGGTCGTTCGCAGAAGTAGGCGGCTGATTGACTTCCCGGAGGCCCGGTCGGTCAGTTGCGCGAAACGGCTGCTAACCCAGGCTGGAACGAGTATAGACAAATGCGTTGAGTTGTCGGTGGTCTATGCCGAGTATCTTTCCAAGATAGCGTCTTTAACGAGGCTGCGCGAAAATTTGAGTTTTCTGAATAGTGGCCGTTGGCTATGGTTAAAATTGTGTCAGTTAAAATTGGAGGTGATACTAATCGACGGCTGTTGCCTCCTTCACCCGATGGCTTGGCAATGGGTGACGACTAACTAAATGGATTTTTGACACGCCAGAACATTTGGAACATCTGTAGTGACATTTGCAAAGCCAAGCAACCGCTGTTCGTTGAGGCGTCTTTGCTGCCTGCCACATCGGTTAGTGATACCAGTTCATGTTCACTGTTTAGGTCGATCTCATTAGTGCCAACGAAACCCATTGCCCAAGCTGAAAATGTCCGGTTTTCAGCCTCACCGTTCCACATGAGCGATATGGCAGAATGGCGTGGGTCGCAAAGGATCCGGTTATAACATTTATCGACGATGCTTCGTTCACCTTCCAGTAGCTGGAAAAATAGTCGATCATGATACATTAGAATACCGGTAATTCCGTCGCGGGTGTTGTTTGTCTTAGACACCGCAAGAATATCAGACAACTGCGCTTCTCCCGAAAGCGTTTTAGAAAGACTCAGATACGCTATTTGGGATACCACAGATATCATTCCTTGCAGGACACATGCTGCAGAGACGAACACAGCGTTGGACCGGCTGTCTGTTGTAAGCACAACATAAAGCAGTGCCCGACCAAAAAAAATGTGCTCCGTTTACTGCAGTTGTCTCGCGAATCAGGAGCTTTGAGATGATGAAAGATCAGACCATCCACGCAAACGAACTACTGGGCGCCTTCACTAAGGAGGCCTACAGCAGGATAGCGCCTTTTTTGACAGAGGTCGATCTCGACCTTGGAACGGTCGTTTGCGAGGCAGGTGGGCTGCTGAGCCATGCCTATTTTCCGCAAGGATGCGTTCTGTCCTTGCTCACGGTCTTGGAGAATGGGTCAGAGATAGAATGCGCCAACATTGGCCGCGAAGGCGCCTTTGGGCTATTCGCGGCCATGTATAGTCGCGTGTCCTTTAACAGATGCACCGTGCAGCTTCAGGGGCCAATGGTTCGATGCGATATCAGGCCTTTGCAAGCGATGTTCGAAAGCAGCGCTCATATGCAGAATCTTTTTGTCAGCTACTCGGAAACCTTGTTGTCACAAGTGATGCAGACTGTTGCCTGCAATTCCCTACACTCCGTTGAAGAGCGTTTATGCCGCTGGCTCCTGATGATGCATGATCGGGCAGAGGGAGAGAATTTGACATATACTCATGAATTTCTGGCAAGGATCATGGGCGTAAATCGAACTTCGGTCACGCTGGCTGCGCAATCTTTGCAAAGCAAGGGCCTTATCAGATATCGCCGTGGCATGATGCAGGTTGTGGATCGCCGTGGGATGGAGACCGCGGCGTGTGAATGCTACATGGTCGTCAGGGAACGGTTCGACGCCTTTTTGAACCCGCCATCAACGGCTATCCAGAAAACCGAGGAAGGCGGAATCTAAGCGGCCATTGATGCTGTCAGGGGTGGCAATGCTGCTTGAATTTCTTGTTTTGCCCAAGGGCAACGCTGAAAAAGGTTATCAACGAGCACCTGACTGAAGATCTGCGCGCGACCATGCCATGCATAGCCGACATTTGATATTAAGGAACATCTGATCAACGCTGTCGGCTGCGCCGCAATTACCGCCTGAGCGCTGCGGGGGCGGATTTAGGAGCCGAAAGCGGCATTGGTCAT
>NZ_FOCI01000053.1 GCF_900110065.1 Loktanella fryxellensis
GCCCGTTCAGGGCTGAATTGATCCACTGGATCAATTCCGAGACGCCCTTCACCCCGCCGCTGCCATAGCGCCATCATCGCACACGGTGGCACTGCGATCATCCCGATCCGCAAGAACGGTCGGCCATGGAAGGAAGACTGCCCAGCCGCCCGGGCGCGCAATGAAACCCTGCGCGCCACACGTCACTATGGTCGGGCATTCTGGAAGCGGTGGACCGGATGCCACGCCCGCAGCCGCGCCGAAGCCAAGATGCGCTGCCACAAGTCCTTTGGCGAGCGCATCGCTGCAAGGGACCCCGACCACCAGACCGCCGAAATCCACATCCGCGTCGCCCGGATGAACCGCTTCAACGCGCTCGGAACAGCCGAGATCGTCTGCGTTGCCTGAACCTGAAGGGAGAAGGGGCAGTCACGCCTCAGGCAGCCTTTCTGCAACAATGCCTCCTCCCGTGCGCACGGCACATGGCGTGACGGTTGCGTGGGCGCCGGGCCGGATCGGCTGCGTGCTGCCGCTGTGGGCCGGAAAGTGCGCCAAGTCCGCTTTGCGGGCCGCTCGACTGCCAGCCTGCACCGTCCCGACGTGCCGGGCGCACGAGTGTCGTCATTCTAGGTCTGCGCGGGTCGGACGATCGAGTGACGCAGGGGCGACCCGCAGCAGTTGCAACACCGCCGGCGAGACAGGGACGGGCATCGGGCTGCGGTGCCCGGCTGATGTGTTCGTCGATCGACGTCATGCCGTAGTTTTGCACAACGACGCTTGCGCGTCGCCGGTCAGGATGTGCGCGGCGACGGCCCTGTGCTGCTGTCCATCACACACAACATCATGGAACCAAAGCGAAATGGTTACAGGGATCCAAGATCCTGGCGGTGACCGCAGGGGACGGCATTTGCCATAAAGCATACCAGGTCAACTTTTTTTCACACCGATGTCGAAAACTGCAATCATCAATCGTCCTTGGGTCATCGAAACACTGAACATGAGGGACAACCATGATCTTCGACGTGACACCCATCTACGCCTTGCCGGTTTCGGCGATCTACCTTGCGCTGTGGTTCCGCGTGTCCGCGGTCCGCGGGGCCAACAACATCTCGTTCGGCGATGGCGGCAATACGGAATTGCTGCGGCGCATCCGGCAGCACGGCAACTGTGCCGAATGGTCGGCCTTCGTGCTGATCCTGATGATCCTGGCCGAAGGCATGGGCACGCCGCCCGTGTGGCTGCATGCCTCTGGCGTGCTGCTGCTGATCGGGCGCATCGCCCACCCCTTCGGTCTGGTGGCGGGCAATGCGGGCCATCCCCTGCGCTACGTGGGCAACGGCACCAACCTGCTGGCCGCCGTCAACACCATGATCTGCATCGCGATCCACGTCCTCGGCTTCTGATCTATAACGACCCCGCACTGGAACCTGCCTATGGCACGCCCGCCTTCGACGCGATGATGGGCCAGTATTTCGCCGCCAACGAACGGATGAAGGCCGATGGCGTCCTGCTGTCCGGCGAGGGCCTGCAAGGTATCGAGACGGCGACGTCCCTGCGCATCAAGTCCGGCAAGGTGGAAACCATGGACGGCCCGTTCGCCGAGACGCGCGAACATCTGGGGGGCTACTACGTCATCGACGCGCCCGATCTGGATGCGGCGCTGACCTATGCGGCCCTGATCCCGTCGGCAGCCTTCGGCACCATCGAGGTGCGGCCGCTGATGGACTACAACCCGCAGGGCTGAGCCATGCAAGGCACCGCCCCCGGACCGGCCAGTGCGATCGCGGTCGCACAAGCCCTCGACCACGTGATGCGGTGGGACCGGGGGCGGCTGCTGGCGGCCCTGACCGCCAGCCTGCGCAACCTGTCGCTGGCGGAGGAGGTGCTGCAGGAGGCCGCGATCTCGGCGCTGACGCACTGGGGGCGGTCGGGACTGCCGCGTTCCCCGCAGGGCTGGCTGTTGCAGGTGGCGCGGCGCAAGGCCATCGACCGTTTGCGCAGCACCAAACGCGATGGCCAGCGGGCGCAGGCCATCGCCATCCTCGCGGCAGAAGAGGCCGCACCGGAGCCCGACGTGATCCCGGACGAACGCCTGCGCCTGATCTTTGCCTGCTGCCATCCGGCGCTGGAGCTGAAATCGCGCGTCGCATTGACCCTGCGCAGCGTGTGCGGCCTCTCCACGCCGGACATCGCACGCGCCTTCCTCGATGCCGAACCGACGATGGGGCAGCGGTTGAGCCGCGCCAAGGCCAAGATCGCCGCCGCGGGCATCCCCTTTGCGGTGCCGGACGCCGAACAGTGGCCGGCGCGCGTCGATGCGGTGCTGACGACCATCTATCTGATCTTCACCACTGGCTATGTCGCTGGCACGACCGACGGCCGGGACCTGTGCCGAGAGGCGGAGTATCTGATCCGCCTGATCGACCGGTTGCGCCCGGACGATGCCGAGATCGAGGGCGCCCTTGCGATGATGCTGCTGACGGCTGCGCGTCGCGATGCACGCACCGGCACCGATGGCGCGACGCTGCCACCGGGCCTGCAGGACCGCAGCCTGTGGAACCGGACGCAGATCGCCGACGGTCGGGCCGTGTTGGCGCGCGCGATGGCCAGACGGAAACCCGGACCGTATCAGATCAAGGTCGCCATCGCCGATTGCCAGATGGCCGACGGCGGCCCCGACTGGCCGCAGATCGCCATGCTGTACCACATGCTTCTGCAGCATGAGCCGACACCCGTCATCCGGTTGAACCTCGCCGTCGCCGTGGCAGAGGCAGGTCATCCGCGCGAAGGGCTGGGCATGATCGAAGCCCTGACCGGGGATCTGTCGGACTATCAACCCTGGCACGCCGCGCGTGCCTTTCTGCTGATGCGGACCGGCGATCACGGGGCGGCCCGGTGCGCATTCGCGCGGGCCATCGCCTTGGCCCCGACAGCGGCGGACGCGTCGTTCCTGGGCCGCCGATTGCAGGAGCTCGATGCACAGGTGACGTCGTCCACCGGTGAGTAGCAAAACGGTCGAAGGACACGATCAGCGCGACGGTCACCGACAGGTCCGCAGGGTCGGGACATCGCATGATGTGGGCGGCTGGGTCCGTCGCCGCGCCGCCGACCGACACCGGCGATCCGGTCGGCCGCATCGGAGAGTTCGGCAAGCAGGGTGTGGTGACGGTCCGCACGGCAACGCGCCCGGCGGATGTCTGCCGAGACGATTGACGCGGTGCATACCCCGGTGATGAGAGATCTCAACGCGTTCGGCGGGCAACCGGACCGCGGTACGGATGCGTCAGGCGGCCAGAACGACGTGACGGGAACGGACCCGGCAGCGTTGCCGGACCAGCCCCGAACAACGCGGACAGCCAAGGGACGCCCGTGGCAAACGGGGGACGATCAGGGGGCACGTCATGGAACGTGCATTGCCTGTCGTCCGTCGCCCTTGACCTGCACCAACGGTGCTGCGATGCGGTCACGCAAGGCGTCGCGGTGACGCCGCGCAAAGATGATCCGTCGGACCTAGCCTTGCTCCTGTGCCCGTTGTACCGGCACCGGGATGCCGGCATGGGTCGGCAAAAGCAACATGGGACGTCGGGTCCGTCGTGCGCCGGAACGCCGTGAATGACAGAACAATCAGGAGCGAGACATGGAAGAGACGGCCATAACCGGGTTGGCAGCTGACCCGGTGACGACCTGGGTCTGGCTGGCGACGATCGCCGGTATACTCGGGCTCTTTATCTTCGACTTTTTCACCCATGTGCGCAAACCGCACGAACCCACCTTCCGCGAGGCGGGGCTCTGGTCGATCTTCTACATTTCGCTCGCGCTCCTGTTCGGGGTCGGCGTCTGGTATTTGTGGGACCGCCAGCACGGGATCGAGTATTTCGCGGGCTTCATCACAGAGAAGAGCCTGTCGGTGGACAACCTGTTCGTGTTCGTCATCATCATGCGGTCATTCGCGGTGCCGCGCGCCTATCAGCAGAAGGCCCTTCTTATCGGTATCGTCATGGCGCTGGCCATGCGCGGCATCTTCATCGCGCTGGGTGCTGCCGCGATCGAACGTTTCGCCTGGGTGTTCTACATCTTCGGCCTGTTCCTGATCTTCACAGCCTACAAGTTGGCCAAGGAAAGCCTGTCGACCGTCAAGTCGACGGAAGAGGCCTATGAGCCGAACGCCATCATCCTTTACGTCCAGCGCCACCTGCCGACCGTGCCGGACTTCCGGGGCAATGCGCTGACGGTGATCGAGAACGGCAAGCGGTACTTCACGCCGATGTTCATCGTCATCCTCGCCCTCGGCATGACGGATCTGCTCTTCGCGCTCGACTCCATCCCGGCGATCTATGGCCTGACGGATGCACCCTACATCGTCTTCGCGGCCAATGCGTTCGCGCTCTTGGGTCTGCTGCAGCTCTACTTCCTGCTGGGAGGGCTACTCGACCTGCTCGTCTATCTGGGCATCGGGCTGTCGCTGATCCTCGCCTTCATCGGGGGCAAGCTGATCATCCACGCGATGGAGGCGAACACGTTGCCCTTCCTCAACGGCGGGCAACCGATCGAGGGCCTGCCACATATCGAGACGCCATTCTCGCTTACGGTGATCGTCGGCATCCTCGTCGTGACGACGGTGCTGAGCCTGCTGAAGAGCCGCAGCGATGCCCGCAAGCTGTTGGGCATGGACAACAAGAGCGCGTGAGCCCGGAACGACTGGCCCCTCGGGGCCGGTCACACCTGCCGGCGGGAGTATAGCGTTCGACCGGCGCGGCCTTTGACGTGATCATGTGGCGGAGGTGGCTTGGGCCGGCGGCGAGGACGCTGCGACCGTGCGCAGCGGTGATCACATCGCGACACCGATGATCGGTCGATATGCGAAGGGCCCCCGGCGATCGTGTGGACGGGCTGCGCAGAGGCCAATTGTTTGTGAGCTTCACAGGCAGAGACCCGGACACTGGCACCAGGTGACATGCCGTGATGATCCACCAGCAGATGGAACATCAATGGCAATATGAAGGCTGGTACCGGACAAGGGCCGGTCGACACGGATTCGCAATCCGTGCCATGAGCCGATAAAGGTTGGTACCAGCTGCAAGCCGACCTCTTTTGTTCGCGTCGAGCATTCAAGGGATGAGACGTTCCCTGCAAACGCAGATTCGGATATAAAAAGAAGTGGCACGGCACGTGCACGGAACAGCATGCGTCATGTCGAGGACGGATGATTCCCGGTTTTAGTTTCATAACGAGATGATCGACATCGCGGTAAGTGCGTGAGCTGGGCGAGAGACCTTAGGGCGTCGGTTGTTGCGTGCAATCCTGCATCGCCATCCCTTTCAGCGTCGAAAGAGCGCCTTGTTTCGGTTGCACTTCGTTTAGAGGGGCCGCTTTGAGCTGCTGCCGGTTGTGTGGACACGAAGATAAGATCGTGACCATTGAACTGGAGAGTGGATATGGACTCTGTTGCGCAAATCAGCTGACGGACGGTTTTCCCCTTACCCCAGACGGATTTATGCCACTGCCTTTGTGACGGGGATGCCAAGGGCGGTGTAGCCATTCAGGATAGCGATGCGCACCTGGACCTCCGCGACCTGGCGGTCGAAGTCCCGAGCCATCAGCCGCTGGCCCAGCAGCTTTACACAATGCATCTTTGTCTCGACGCGGCTCCGGCGGTGGTATCCGCTCCAGTTCCGCCAGAGCGCCCGACCCAGACACTTCGATGCGCGGAGCGCATCATTCCTGGCTATGGCACCGGCGGTGGTTGGTTCCCATGG
>NZ_FOCI01000050.1 GCF_900110065.1 Loktanella fryxellensis
CGCCATCACTCACCACAAGATGTCCATTTATCGATGATGGACATCTAGCTGATACTCCATCCAGTCGTCAGAGCGGGACAACCGGACGGATACGACCCATGTGACGGCTCCGTGGTTGGAGCGACGCGTGGCAGGCCCGAAAAGCGAAGTATGACACTCATGTGTGACACATCGCACCTACACACTGTGTAGGCAATCAAATCAACGGCTTACGGTGATATTGGCTCCGACGGTAGGGATCGGAGGTAAATTTTACCCGAATTGGTAGGTGACTGAAAGATAACGGTTTTTGCGGTCGGTCAAAGTGCCCTTATTGTCGTTTGTGAAACCCGTGTGCAACCGAAGTGCAACTCGCGTGCATCTGGTCGGTCAGCGGAGAATGCCATGGTTCAGCCACCATGTCATGAGCTTTGCCCCGGACAGTAGCCACGCACCGCGTCCCGTGATTAAATGGGCGGAACCGATCACTCTGCTTGGTTCAGCAGCACCCTGAGAGCATCCGCGTCCAACTCCTTCGCCGTCATCAGGGCGTCTGCGACCTGGTTGATGAGGGAGCCGTGCGTCATGATGAGATTCCGCGCAGTCCCTTCGGCGCTGCTTAGGTCCGCCGTCAGCAGGTCCATTGCTTCGCCAGATGAGGTCAAGCCAAGGATGGTAAGGTCGGTCAGCGCGAGGGGCCCGCCGGACCGCATCCCCCAATTAAAGCGCATGTCGATGGCCAGTTGCGTGGCCTGCGTCAGATCGGTCTCGGCGCCGTTGGAGCATGACCCGAGAATCTCGATTTCCGCGGCGCGGCCTGCGAGCAGGACCGCGAGATGATCTTCCGCCACTTGCGTCGTCATGATCGACGGCGTCGGGTATTCGTAGGTCCCACCTGTCGCCGTCATCCGAAGACGATGCGGTGGCGGCAGCCCTAGGGCATGGCCGACGACGGCATGTCCCGCTTCGTGGATGGCGATGCGGCGCGCGTTGTCCGCCGCTTGTGGCGGGGCGATCCGATCAACGGCAGATGTGAGATGTTTCGGCTGCAAGGTGCCTCCTGCGCGCCGTGCCATCGCGCGGGCGTCGCGGACGACGGCGCTGACCTGAGCCCCCGACGAGCCGATCAGCCTAGCAGCGATATTGGCCGTTTCGACAACGTTGGCATCGGGACCGAGCTCGATCTCGAGGATCCGGTGGATCCCTGCCCGGTCAGGGTTGCCGAGGTGAATCCGTCGGTCGAACCGTCCAGGCCGCAGGACGGCAGGATCGACGAGATCCGGAAAGTTGGTTGCGCCAATCAGGACCACGCCAGGCGTATCGTTAAGAACGGAAAGATGCTCGAGCAAACCGTTGACCACTCCGACGATGTAGTCCGACGACCTGCCGGGCCTATCGCGGCGCGTGAACGAGTCCAGTTCGTCGATCAGCATCACGCAAGGCGTCGTCGCGATCGCCTCGACGAACTTGTCAGACAGCGCGCGGAGAAAGTCGCCCTGATGGCCGGCGCGTTGGCAGTCGGCATAGCTGGTCGTGATTAGCGGGATACCAGCCGACCCTGCCAACGCCGCCGCCAGGCTGGTCTTGCCGTTGCCCGCAGGGCCGACAAGACATGCTGACGATGGCACTTGTGACCAGGGGACGGTCCCCGACCGCCACGCGTCAAGATCGGCGAGAATGTCCCTGCAGAATGCTGACGCCTCGGGCGGCAGATAGAGGCGATTAAGCGTCAGCGGGGAAATAGATGTGGTCCCCGGTGCCGGTGCAGCCAATGTCCGGAGCCGCAACAGGATGTCGCGGGCCAGCGGGCGATGAAACGCGTGCTGGATCTGAGCCAAAGGCATCGTGGCCAAAACCGCGTTATTGGGCAACAGGTCGCAGAGGGCGTCATCTTCCAGGCCTCCTGCCCATGCGTGTGTCTGCCGCAGGATCGCGAGCAACATCGCGCCAGACACCGGCGGCAGTATGAGGGATCGCGACACGAGAGGATGGACATCCGACGGCAGGGCGCTGGCGCTCGGCGCCAGCGCGACGATGGTCTTGCCGTCCTCGATCGCCGATCCCAGCCCGTCTGCGAAATCAATTGTCGCACGCGCGTGGTCAGCCCGCGTCGTGCCGCGATGGCCGAGCACCAAGATCTTCACGGTCGCCGGGTCGACGGTCGGTCCTGCCAAATACCCCAGCTGTCGGATGATTGCTGGGAGGTCTCGCCAGACCTCCTGGCGTTGCGCGGGATTGGGTACCAACAAGCAGGTGAGGACCTGCGGTAAGAAAAGTTCCGCGAGTTGCTCCGGCGTCTCGAAGCACGCAGCAAGGCGTGCCCCTAGCAACAGCTTGCGCAGCGGGATCTGTGGCGACCGGCGCTCGGCATCAGTGCCATGCGCCAACGCGTCCGGATCTGATGCTGCATTCAGGATGGCAGCGATCTGCGCGGGCGCCAGCTCCCGGGCACCGGGCACAGCATCATCGCTCTGGCGGCCGAACCTGGCGGGCTTGTGGTCATCCCAGTCGCCTGATGTCGTGACCGGCTGACCCGCCGCGCTGTCGTGGACGTGGATGCGGCTCAGCAGGTCGCGCATGAGCTCAATACTGAAGGATCGTGATGATGCAGGCATTGAGGTGCCTCCTGATGAGGGAGTGGGAGAGGAAGATCAGGCGAGCTGTCCAGCGACCCGCGCCTCGATCTCGTCGAGCATCGACATGATCCGCGGCTCGGCGGCGGGCAGATAGATCTCGGACACGGTGTTGATCGCGTCGCCGTACGCTGCCTTGGGAACCTCCCAATCCAGTCGCTCGCTAAGCAGGTTGCGATGACACCGCTCCTCCTCGCCCCGGGCCAGATGCCCGGTCGGCAGCCTGATTGTGCGGATGACTTCGGTCTCGATCTCTTTTGCGATCCCGAGCTGATGCCGCAGTCGTTTTGCCGGACTCGCGCTGTAGCCGAGCTTGATGACCGGCAGATGCGGAAGGCCGATCCGAAACAGATAGATATATGATGCCTTGGCAGTCCCGCCCGGACTGCATCCGGCACAGGCACAGGCACCCCAGAGCATGTTGCCAACGGAAATGTCCTGAGCTTGTCCGCATTCGTGGCGATAGCTGCGATACCCGGGCTTGCCGTTGCTGGCGGGGCCCGCGAGAACCCACCCGAACCGGTGGGACTGTTCAGCATATCGCTGCTCCCGGCATGTCTCGCAGCTAAGGGCATGGCCGCCATTCGCAGCAGATTCGATCCGCCGTGATTGCCGGCGCGCATGGTGGCCGCAAGAGAGCACAAGGTGAAGATACTTTTGGGTGTCGCGGTCGTATCCGGCAAACCTCGCGCCGAGTTTGTCAACAGCGGTCATCAATCGGTTGTGGATGCAGTGCGGACATTGTGGATTGTTGCTGACGACAACGCTGAAACGTTTTGCGTGATCGAGCCGACAGGCGTCGCACCGTAGTAGGATGTGCTGGTGGTCGATCACGCGACCGACAACACTGAAGCCCTTCGCCTCGGCGGCAGCCCGCCAATGATGGAGCGCCTGATCAGGGCGGATCGGAAGTCGGGCATCAACAGCATGCGCAAAAGGGCGAGTGAAGGCAGAGAAGTTTGCGTCGGTGAATGCTAGAATCCTTCCGGAGATAGGGCTGGGTAAGGGGTGAGGTGCGAGGCGGTGGGTGCTGCGGCGAAGGGGTCGCCAGCGTCGAAGACCTCCGACATCACCCTCGCTGCGCGGGCAAAGTGCGCCCGGACAGATCCAGGGAGCGTCAGGTCGCCCGCGGCAAAAGCAAGCCCGGCGAGATGCCAGAAGTCTTGTCCGGGATCGGTGCCGTCGGAGATCACAAGTGCCAGCAAATCCCCGACAGGAGACGCCCAACGCGGGGCATCGGCCAACACATGCGACAGAACGCGAAGTCGCGACCGGGCTTCCGCCCAATACCGTTCGGCCTCCTCGAAAATCCCGGACAAGGCGGGATCCCCATGGGCACCTTCGAGGAGGGTATCGAGATCATGGGCTGCTGCAATCGTCGCGACGATATCGGCGAGTTTCTCGCAGGCGTGAACTGCTGCTGCGGAAGGATCGGGCCATGGTTCGGGAAAAGTCATCATCTTGGAAGCTTCCAGAGAACAAGCGCAGTGAAAGATGGGAACGTGAGGCGGAATCAACGGGTGTTGCCGTAGTCCGAGAGCTGTCGCGTCAGATCTCGGACAAGAGATCGCTGACGTCTGGCTGCAGATGGCCGGGCTGGCGGATATAGAGGAGAAACGCCGCAACATCCGCGATGAGCTCGACGAGGCGGGTGTCGTGTCCGGGATTCGTCTTGATCGTGGTGCCGATGTCCGAGATCGCATCGGCATCGATCGTGCGCTCATAGATCCCAGACAGCCGGGTCTGAAGGAGCTTCGTGAGCTGATCGCCCACTGACCGCAACGGTGGCGTCAAGGACGGGATGGTGCGGTAGTACGTGACGCTGACCCCCGCCGTTTGCCAGGCCTCAAACGCCTGCACGTGGCGCTCCATCCGAGCGTCGGACGTCGGCGCGACGTGGTGGAGGTAGTCCGCGCGCAAGCCGGCAAAAACGGCATCGCACGCCGCTTCAAGGGCATCGATGGTCTGATCAGCTGAGAGGGCGGACATCTGGATTGCGACAGTATCAGTGAAGGCGAAGTTGGAAAGTGCGGGCATCTGGATCTCCTTGCGGGGTCTGTTCTGGCGACGGCTGCAGGGTTCACCTGCATATCTCAGTGATTGCAATATGGATATCAATATCGCTATTGCAAGTGGGAAATTTGGAAGAGGCCACAAAAAGTGAGGGACGCACGACGCAAAACTGATACTGATATTGCGATCAAGAAGGAGACAACCACCCCAATGGCACCCCCAACACGCAACACGACCGGCGTCCTCGTCCGCCTGCATGCCAATACGCTCGATGCGATCGACGACCTCATTTCCAAAGAAAAGGACGAACCATCAAGGCCCGAGATGATCCGACGCCTACTCAAGGCCGATCTCGTGGCGAAGGGGTATGACGTTAGGGAGTGGTTGGACTGATCCTTCCTCAGAGACTCTGATCTCGGGAGGTGAGAGCGATCCGGCAATCGATAGGGCGGGGAGACGACACTCACATCCCCGATGCTGCGGTGCAAGCCCCTGCAATTCGGTGATCGAATTGGACTCGTTCTGACAGCGGCGTCGAAGAAAACCATCTCGTCACGCCTGGTCAAATCCCTGACTTCCGGCAAAGATAAGAGACCGGACGGGATGGAGCGTGATATTGGCCGACTACTACGACCACCACGCGACGACTTTCATCGCCCCCACGCGCGACGTCGATATGTCAGACGCGAGAAAGCGGTTTGAGTCAGTTTTGCCAGCGCGGAAAAATGGCCCAGCGCGAATCCTTGATGCGGGGTCGGGCTCAGGGCGGGATGCGTTATCTTTCCGGCTCAGCGGCTATGACGTATCGGCCTTTGATGCCTCGCCCGCCATGCTTGCTGCCACGCAGGCGCATGCCGCCGTGCGAACCCGCCTGATGCGGTTCGAGGACTTTGCCTGGGAGCATCCGTTCGAGGGCATTTGGGCCTGCGCATCCTTGTTGCATGTGTCCAAGCTTGACTTGCCCAAGGTCATCGACCGCCTTGCCGCCCATCTCGTTCCGGAAGGCGCGCTTTACATGTCCTTCAAGCAGGGGACAGGCGAGCGGGTGACGGACGGGCGCCGGTTTACCGACCTGACGGGTACCAGACTGGCGGCGATCCTGAGGCGATGTGGCATCTTCGGGGAGCCCGACATCTGGGAAAGCCGCGATCGCCGCCCGTATCGCGCGTCGGAGGTATGGGTGAATGCCATTGTGACGCTAACATGACAGACGGATCGGATGTCTCTGAAGGGTCAAGTAATCCAATCTGCGCGGTGTGCGATGCTGCTGCCAGCGCTATCGTGGAATGCGACGCCCAGACCATCCTGATCCGCCACGGCGCGGGTCTCGCCCTCGCACCTCGCCGTCATGTCGCACGATGGCGGGCGCTCTCGGCGGCAGAGCAATCGGCGCTTGCCGCAAGGATCGAACCCAGCCAAGCTCTTCTCGAGACGGAAGGCACCACCGCGCGGGTGACACTGGTCGAGACTGCTGGCCATGTCCATCTGCGCCTTGATCCGCCATTGGCGGCCCCCGGCCCCTTGCCGGGCACGCCCCATGACCGGCCGCTAATCTCTGGCGGAGAGGATGCCCTACATGACCACCTCCGTCGACTCTGTTGCGCAAATCAGCTGACGGACGGTTTTCCCCTTACCCCAGACGGATTTATGCCACTGCCTTTGTGACGGGGATGCCAAGGGCGGTGTAGCCATTCAGGATAGCGATGCGCACCTGGACCTCCGCGACCTGGCGGTCGAAGTCCCGAGCCATCAGCCGCTGGCCCAGCAGCTTTACACAATGCATCTTTGTCTCGACGCGGCTCCGGCGGTGGTATCCGCTCCAGTTCCGCCAGAGCGCCCGACCCAGACACTTCGATGCGCGGAGCGCATCATTCCTGGCTATGGCACCGGCGGTGGTTGGTT
>NZ_FOCI01000051.1 GCF_900110065.1 Loktanella fryxellensis
ACATGAATCCCTCTCGGATTTGTGCAACAGAGCCCATCAAGGTAAGTTCATGTCGTTTTCCAAAGCGCAGGACTTGATCAGGCTCGCAAGGCTGGCAGCATCTCGGCGCAGTGGGATCAGCCTCGATGAAATCTGCGAAGAGTTCGGCATTTCGCACCGGACTGCGCAGCGCATGACAGATGCGCTGGAGACCACCTTCATGAACGTAGTAGCCGAAGATGGCGATGACCGTCGCCGTAGATGGCATGTTGCGGATCCGATACTTGACCGGCTGCAGCCCCGGCAAGAGACTGCCGTTGAAGCATTGGAGATCGCTGACCGATCAGCGCAGGCCGATGGCCGCTTCCGCCACGCCTCTGCCCTTGCCGATTTACGTCACGGTCTGCTTGCGCGTCTTGCACCAAAGGACGCCGCGCGCACCGAGGCCGATGCCGAAGCCGTTCTGACCGCGATGGGGTCCGTGACCAGACCCGGCCCGAGGGTCAACCTCGCCCCAAGAGTCCTTGATGCGGTGATTGAGGCCTTGCGCGGTCCGTTCCGATTGCAACTGCGCTACGGCGACCCCGACGCGCCGGAGCGGGTGATCGAACCGCACGGCCTGCTTTTGGGGCACCGCAGCTATCTTGTCGCGCGGCAACCGTCACGGGGTGACACGATCCTGAACTTCCGCATGGATCGGATCCATACTGCGGAAGCCTTGGACGAAAGCTTCGCCTTCGCACCTGGATTTTCGCTGGAGGATTATGCAGCGCAGGCCTTTGGCGTGTACCAGGATCCTGCGCAGTACGGCGAGGTGATCTGGCGCTTTGCGCCTGAGGTCGCTGTGCGTGCCGCCGAGTTCCGCTTTCATCCCACGCAAGCTCTGGAACTTCAGGATGATGGCAGCCTGATCGTGATGTTCCACGCGGCGGGGTGGCTCGAGATGGCATGGCATCTCTATCAATGGGGCAACAAGGTCGAGGTTGTTGCCCCGGAAGGGCTACGATCTTTGGTGGAAGGCTACCAGCGATCAGATTTTGACGGGCTGCCGTGATCGGCTTTCAGAAAAGGAATTGAACGATGAAGGATGCCTTTGACCATGCTGCCCTGAAGGCCAAGCAACGCGCCATCCGTGCGGGTTTTCCCGAAACGATGGGATTGCGGGCCCATCGCGCCATCAGCTGGATCGGCCGCGCCGAAGCTTGCGGCGACGATGATGACGCTCGCTTCATCTTCCTCTGGATCGCCTTCAATGCGGCCTATGCCGACGAGCGAGAGTTTCAGACGGTAGCCCCTGGTGAACGTGCTGCTTTCGTGGACTTCTTCGGCAAACTGGTGGCTTTGGATGCGGGGCGGCGCATTTACAATGCACTATGGCAGCGGTTTTCCGGGCCGGTGCGGATGCTGATGGAGAACCGCTATGTTTTCAACCCGTTCTGGCAGCATCACAATGGGATCGACGGCTTCGCGGACTGGGAAGATCGCTTCAAGGTATCGGCACGCGCCTTTGCTCAGGCGTTCCAGGCCGGTGACACTGTCAAGGTGTTGAGTTTCGTGTTCGACCGGCTCTACGTCCTGCGCAATCAGTTGGTGCACGGTGGCTCGACCTGGAACAGCGGTGTGAACCGGGCGCAGGTCCGGGACGGTGCCGCGATCCTCACCTTTTTGATGCCGGTCTTTGTGGATCTGATGATGGACAACCCGGGTAAGGACTGGGGCAAGCCGTTCTATCCTGTCGTTGAATGACGCCACCAACTCACTTCTGGCTCGATACTTGTGGATGGGTGGTGCTATCCTCCGACCAGTGGCCAGAAAAGAAAAAGCGCCCGCAAGACCTCTCTCCGGGCGCACCTCTACGATGATTGGAACTTGCGTCAATGGGGGCAGAGTTGCCAACGCATTTCTTCTATCCTTTACTAAGACATAGGCGATCTTGGGATCAGTCTGCGACTTCCGCAGCGACACACCCTTGGGGTCCAAATGTGAGCATCGTCGAGAACGCAAGGATCGGAAGGGCGCCGACGATCAAGATGCCTGAGGGCAACGCGACGGAAAAACTCAGGCCCGGATGCCGGTTTTGCTGGCGCATCAGCCATCTAGATTGCTAAACAATGGCGAAAGGCGCAGATTTTAGGCTGCGCCGAGAAGGTCGTAAAGGCTCAAAAATGGCTTCGGCACAGCAACTTATCGGGCTCATAAAGAGCCACGCAGAGGGGGACGAAGAGCGCTTCTTCGATCTCGCGATGCAGCTTGCCGCAGCGGAAGAACAGCGCGGCCACAACCGGCTAGCGGAACAGCTGCGGCAATGGGCTGAAGCATCAAAGACACCGAAGACCAATGCGACTGCGAAGTTGACACCGCTGGCGGCTCCGCGCGGCGATCTCGCGGGTATCTTGGGCGCACGATATCCGACGACAACGCTCAACGACCTGATTTTGCCGGATCACCTCTCCGACGAACTGCGTCAAGTCGTTGTAGAAACTCGGAAGCGTGATCTTCTTGAAGAGAAGGGGCTACATCCACGTCGACGGCTCCTCTTTTCGGGCCCTCCAGGCACAGGAAAAACCCTGAGCGCTGAAGCATTGGCAGGCGAACTCAAGTTCCCCTTGTTCACAGTCCTGCTTCATGGGCTGATCACCAAGTTCATGGGAGAGACCGCGCAGAAGTTGCGCCTAATCTTCGATGCGATCCGCACAACTCGCGGCGTTTACCTGTTCGACGAAATCGACGCGCTGGCGGCATCTCGCGGAAATGAAAATGACGTTGGTGAAGCTAGGCGAATTCTGAACTCGTTCCTCCAGTTCCTAGATGAAGATACCGGCCCGTCTATCGTTGTCGCCACCACGAACATCCCTGAGATTCTGGACAGGGCAATTCTTCGGCGCTTCGAACTCGTGCTGCCATACGAGCTGCCATCCAGAGAGGCAGTTCAAAAGGCTTTGCGGCGGCGCTTGATCGGTTTCAGCGTCAATGATGTGGATTGGGATGCTGTGTCGAGGGTTGCGGAAGGTCTTTCAACCGCAGATGTTGTTGCTGCGGGAGAAGATGCCGGGCGACGCGCTGTCTTGTCCTCAACCGACAGGATTTTGACCGATACGCTTATAGCATCAATGGAGCGTCGGCGTTCGTTACATGGACTTGGAACATCGCTGAATGGAACGCAATCGCCCTCATCTGATCATAAACGGCCCCGGACAAGCAGTCGCGTTCCAGGCAAAGGTCAGCGGTCAGACAAAGCATCCGAGTGACATTCCTAATCGCCGCGCGCATGCGCTGGCACTTTTGAGAGCGATCGATGAAATCGGGGATCCCGCGGGTCAGGGACGGCCTGGAGTCTATCTCGAGATTGAAGCGAGACCGAACGAACCGTTTGTGACCAAAAGTCTCGATTCCAGCGGTTTGCATCTCCTCAAGGTCGACGCTGCCGCCGAGAACGGTGCCGCTCCCGCCCGCGCTACAGTTTTTGCATCGCCAGCTGGCGTGGCCAATCTACGGAAAAAGGTCGAAGCCTTTCACGACGAGGACACGCCGAAAGGGCGACCTAAGAATGCCGATCTTGTGCAGAGCATAAGGGCCATCGTCGAGGCTGGGCTGCGCGCCCTTTGGCGGAGCCCATCAGCAAGATTTCCCGCAGACGACGGAACAACACATCCATGGGAAATCTGGCTGGACCGCAGTGGAGCCGACCATTTCATCGTGCACGCGCGCGGTATTGGGATCCGTTTTGAAGGCGGCGAAGCGCAAGCGGAAGGAGGGCGCCTAGAGTTTCCGGAAGACATAGTTGTTGTCGGTTACGGAACGCACGCCCAAATCGCCGAAGCCGTCCGCACCTTTGGGACGGTTAAAGCCCTTGCCGCCCCCACCGTCCTCTCGGACTACTTCGAAGGGATGCCACCGGAAGAACAGGCTGAATGGGCCAGGGCGATGGAAGGCCTCTTGCAGCCGCCCGCAGGAGCGGACCCGAGATACATTACGCTCCTCGACAGTGGCGTAGGACTGAACCATCCTCTCATTCGTCCATTTCTGGACCCGGCTGATCGTCACGCGGCGCAGCAGGGATGGGGTTTGGACGACACGAGGGGGCATGGCACCCAGCTGGCAGGCATTTCGCTTTACGGGGACCTGCTTCCGGTCATCCAAAGCAACATGCCGGTGCAGGTCCAGCACCGGCTCGAGTCCGCCAAGATCATCCCTGATGCTGGTCAGAATCCGCACCATCTGCTTGGCGCCGTCGTTCTCAAGGCAGTAAACGCGGTCGAGGCGAATGCGGCGCGAGGCAGAACCTTCTCGATGGCAAGCACGACAGACGAGGACACGCCTCACGACGGCGCTCCTACGTCTTGGTCGAGCGAGATTGACCAGCTCACCGCAGGCGTCTCGGGGAATCAGAAGCGACAGCGATTGTTCGTAATTTCTGCCGGAAACACGGACCAGAACCACTTTCGCGGCGGTGATTACCTTTCGATCTGTGATGATCCCGATCACGAGATTGAATCGCCTGCGCAAGCATGGAACCCAATCTGCGTAGGAGCCTGCACTGATAAGGTCAGGTTGCCTGCTGGTTTGCCCGGCCAGCCCGTTGCCCCTATCGGCGACCTTTCACCATCGTCGCGCACAGCAAGCTGGTGGAGGCACTGGCCGATCAAGCCCGACGTGGTGATGGAAGGAGGCAATTGGGTACAGGATCGCCTTCCGCCCCCAATGAAGCACTCCGCGCTCTCGCTGCTCACGACCGACCATCAGTATCCATTGCGGTCACTTACGACGACCGCAGACACCAGCGCGGCAACAGCACTTGCCGCGAAGGCTGTCACGGAGCTCTGGGAGGATTACCCTGCCCTATGGCCAGAGACGATACGTGCGATTTTCGTCTCCTCGGCTCGATGGACGCAGCAGATGAAGACGCATCTGCCGGCAAATCCCTCAAAAGGCGACTTCGCGAAGCTGTTTCGACGGTATGGCTACGGCGTCCCAGACCAAGCGCGTGCTCGGCGCAGCGCAGCGAATGCGTTGTCTCTCATCGTCCAGGATACGATTATCCCATATCGGCCGAGCGCCACGGCCGGGGCTGACCCTGTCCACAATCAGATGAAGTTCTTTGAGCTTCCTTGGCCTCGCAATGCCCTCAGGGCGCTCGGCGCCGCTGAAGTAACGCTACGAGTTACACTGAGCACGTTCATTGAGCCAAATCCCTCGGAAGCGGCACGTGGATCAAAGTTCCGCTACGCATCGCATAATCTTCGCTTCAAGCTCAACCGTGCCAATGAGAACCAGGCGCAGTTCAAGGCTCGGATAAACAGGCTAGCGGATGACCCGGAAGCGGAAGCTGTGGGTGACAATGATGGATGGGTCTATGGGCGGAACCGACGCGATGTGGGGAGCTTGCACATCGACGAGTTGCGGTGCGCGGCCTCGGATCTCGCCCAGAGGAACATGCTTGCGGTCCACCCAGTGGCAGGTTGGTGGAAATCGAAGTCGACCCAGAACGTCGGCCAGAAGACGGCGCGCTTCGCTCTCGTCGTTGAACTGGACACCGGAGATGTCGAAACGGACCTCTATACGGAGGTTGAAGCAGCAATTGCAGCGATGAACGCCGCGCAGGTGCAGGTGGTTGTTTGAGTGGAGATCTTTTCGGTAGCACCCTCGATGCGCTTGATTGCGAAGGACTTCTTTCCCTCTTGCTTCCACAGTGCTTCCACGGGTTTTGCAAACGCAAACGCCGCCCCAAGGGGCGGCGCATAAGCATTTGTTATCTAACAAGATTTTGGTTGCGGGAGTAGGATTTGAACCTACGACCTTCAGGTTATGAGCCTGACGAGCTACCGGGCTGCTCCATCCCGCGACAGAGTTGTGTTGCATCGTTCGAGAGATACTGTTTTGCGTTCTTTTTCAGGTGTGGCGATGACTTACTCTCCCACGTCTTGAGACGCAGTACCATCAGCGCAGTGGCACTTAACGGCCGAGTTCGGGATGGGATCGGGTGTTTTGCTCACGCTATGATCACCACACCAAAGAAAGAACGCGCGGTGGTGGTGCAGGGTCCTGCTTGCGCAGGGACCCGGCGACCGTTCGTCCACCGTTTGGTATCAGCGGT
>NZ_FOCI01000047.1 GCF_900110065.1 Loktanella fryxellensis
CTTGCGGGCCTCGCGCGACGATGACCGCACCGGGATCGCCGCGGCGATCATGTCCGGTGGGCACATCATCGAGACCGCCGAGAACGAGGTGAACACCTACGGCAACCCCACCCTGCACGCCGAAATGGTCGTCATCGGCGCAGTCACCGAAAAGCTGGACCGCAAGGACCTGTCGGGCTGCACGCTGATATCGTCCCTGCAGCCATGCGAGATGTGCCTGTCCGCCATGCGGTTCGCAGGGATCAAGCGCGTCATCTACTGCGCGCAGCAAGAGAATGTCGCCGAGAAGTATTTCGTGTTCCCCAAACTGCACATCACCGATTTCGAACAGGCCGGTGAGGCGTTCGAACATATCGGTGGAGTCCTCGAGGACGAGGTCCTCCACCTCTATGCGAAGGGCGACGAATGAACGCTTGCCGGCCAGCCGCATAGGTCGTCCGGATCACGCCGTCCGCAGGGCTTCTTCCTCTACCGTGCTTCCCAAGAGATCGGCGCAGACCGCAACAGCGATCTCGTGGCTGCCGGGCAGGCCCTGGATGAAGGGATGCTGCGCCATCAGGAAACTGATCGCCGCCAGATAGATCGCCGGCGGCTCTCCCGGCGACAGGTCCAGACCGAAGGAGTCCGTCAGGACAGACTCCAGCGCATTCTCGCCCTCTCCGATCTGCGCGCGCAGCGTGGGGAACGGCAGGGACCCCACCGTCAGACTGCGCTGGCCCCGCGCGTCGATCAGCGTGTCGCAGGCCAGGGTGTCTTGCCCCACGGCGATGGTGAAACCGGGCACATCGGCGCGGGCCGCGATGGCATAGTCCGCCCCCAACGCCTCGATCGACAGCAGGCCTGCGTCGGCCAGTGCGATCAGCCGCTCCATCGAAAGAGGCGGCACGGCGGCGTAGTTGTCGACGAAGACCTTGCGCAGGCTGCCATCGAACCGACGGCGGTCGTCGCGGGACATCTCGGCGTAGTGGTCCGAGAAGGCCTCGTGCATCCGCAAGACGGCGTAGCGCCAGGGGATCGTGTGACGTGCGCTGGCATTGGCCACCGACTGGGCCAGGTCCGCGCGCGCCCAGGCGAAGGGGTCGCTGGCCTGACGCCGCGCAAACATGGCGCCAAAGACGGTGTCGGCATTTGCATCGACTTCCCGCAGATGCGCCGCAAAGGCCGGATCGGCCACGTCGATCTCGGCCATGAAGAGGGCGAAGAGGCGGTCCAGCAGACCGTCCTGACCCTGCGACACGCAGGCGGCGACGGCGGCGGGGGTGAAGACGGCACACGCCTCGTAGGGCAGCGGACAGTAGAAATCCGTTTCGGGCAACAGCCCGGTGCGCGACGCCATGGTGACATGGGTGCGGTCGTCCGCGTCGTGTCTGGTGAAGACCAGCCCCTCTGCCGTTCGGTCGAACGTGCCGATCCGCCCGGCCACGGCCACGACCGCGTCGATCCCGCTGAGCGACGTGCCGAGGATCGCGATCCGGGGTCCGATCTGCGGCGCGTCGATCAGCCCGGTCCAGGGGTTCGGCAGCACGACGCCGTTTGGCAGGTTCGCGCTGCCCCAGTCGTGGCCAGAGGCGATGATCGCGCGGTCGAAGGACAGCTGCGTCTCACCCTCTCGCCCCGCGATCGTCAGGCGCACGCCGTGATCGTCCGCCGCCAGATCGACGACGTTCTGCTGTTCGCGGATCGCGATCCGGTGACCGTGCTGCCGCCCGTGGATCACCAGCAGCTCCAGCTGGTCGCGGAAAAACATGCCGAGCAGGATGCGCGGATAGAACCCGCGGTCGCTGATCGCCGTGCCGTCGACGCCGTAGGGGGCGAGGAAGCTGGCAGGCTGACGTTGCAGCCAGGCCTGATAGGTTTCGGTCAGGGGCGGAATCTCGATGCTGCCGATATTGGCCAGCATGTTGATGGTGGCGAACTGCGGCGAATAGGGCATGCCGACGCCCGCCATGCCGCTGCGTTCGAACAGGGTGATGAAGCAGGGCTCCGCTGCGGCGACCAGGGCGTGCAGTGCATACACGCCGGTCGGCCCGCCACCGACGATGGCGATGTTCAGCGCCATGTGGGGACTAGCATGCTCAGTCGTGACCGCCCGACGCTTCTATCGTTCGCGTCTTCATTATCCGACATGCAATATTCCCCCACCATGCGCCGGCATGGCGTGATCATTGAACGGCGCCATGGAACATGTTGTTCCGCGCTACGCTATGAGGAACTCGACCTATAGCAACGAAACCCGATTTAACCGTTCATTCCGGAACGCGGGATTAAAGCGCGGGTTATTCTGTATACCCCTAGGTGCAGGACGCTGTGTTCTGCCGGGTCTACAAGGATAACCAACATGGCCAAGATGAAGACTCTGGACGATCTGTTCCTCGATACGCTCAAGGATGTCTATTACGCCGAACGCAAGGTCCTGAAGGCTTTGCCCAAGATGAAGCGCGCCGCGCAGAACGAGGCGCTGGCCGCTGCCTTCGACAAGCATCACGGCGAGACGGAAGAGCAGATCGAACGCCTGCAGAAAGTCTTTGAGATCCTCGGGAAGCCGGCCCGGGGCAAGACCTGCGACGCGATCGAAGGCATCCTAACGGAGGCCGAGGACATCATGGACGAGTTCAAGGACAGCCCCGCGCTGGATGCGGGTCTGATTTCTTCCGCGCAAGCGGTCGAGCATTATGAGATCACGCGCTACGGCACGCTGCACCGCTGGGCCAAAGAACTCGGCATGAAGGATGTCGCCAAGCTGCTGGACGAAACGCTCCAACAAGAGTGGAAGACCGACGCCGATCTGACCGCACTTGCGGACAAGTCGGTCAACGACGCGGCAAAAGCATCGTCGGCCGACAAGGGCTGATTTGGCTTCGCAAGTGACAAATGAGGGGCGGCACGGCATCGTGCCGCCCCTTCGTCGTTTCGGGAACCGCGCGCAACGGCAAGGATGCCAGTCCGCGCTCTGCCAGTGCCCTATGCGCTATCGATCCGGTGGAACAACCCATCCTCATCGCGCGTTCGTGAGGTGGACATCCGTGGCCCGGCAGAACGCCGCCCGCGGGACTGTCGCACAGGCGTGCGACGCGCGTCGCACTCATTCGGGACTTTGGAAATGGCATCACGCCCCGTCTGGAAAGGTCAGTTACGGTTGTCGCTGGTATCGATCGCGGTCGAGATCCACGCCGCGACCCGCACGGGGGCGCGCATAAGTTTTCGCCAGATCCATGGTCCGTCCGGCAAACCCGTGCGTTACGAGAAGACCGTGACCGGCATCGGCAAAATCGATACCGACGACATCATGAAGGGGTTCGAGCTCGACAACGGCGACTACCTGCTGCTCGACAAGGACGAGATCGAGGATATCCGGTTGGAGACGAAGAGGACCTTCGAGCTGGTGCAGTTCGTACAGAGCAACGAGATTTCGCCTCTGTATTACGACAAGCCCTATTACATTGTGCCCACCGACGAGCTGGCGCAGGACGCCTACCGCGTGGTTCGCGATGCCTTGCGGTCGTCCGACCGGGTCGGGCTGGGGCAGTTGACGATGCGGGGCAAGGAATACCTCTGCGCGATCCGCCCCTGCGGCGACGGTCTGCTGATGGAGACGCTGTTCTACGCGGACGAGATCAAGTCCGCCGATCCGCTGTTCGCCGGGATCGAGGACGAGGCCGTGGACGAAGACCTGCTGGCCGTCGCCATGCAGCTGATCGACCGCAAGACCGCGCCCTTCGACGCCGGGTCCTTCAAGGATCACTACGACATCGCGCTGCGCGGCCTCGTTGAGGCCAAGCGCAAGAACCGCAAGACGCCGCGCAGCAAGGGCGACGGCGACGATGCCGGCAGCGCCGACAGCACCAACGTCGTCGACCTGATGGCGGCGCTGAAGGACAGCGTGAAGGCATCCGGCACGCGCAAGCCCGCCGCACCCAAGGCCAGCACCCGCAAGACCACTGCCCGCAAGAAGGCCTGACATGGACCGTCTGGCGCGATACCGCCGGATGCGGGATTTCGGGCGCACGCCAGAACCTCAGGGGTCCAGCGACGCACCAACCGGCGGGTTGCGGTTTGCCGTGCAGAAACATGCGGCAACCCGGCTGCACTGGGACCTGCGGCTGGAATGGGACGGCGTGCTGCTCAGCTGGGCTGTCACCCGCGGCCCCAGCCGCGACCCCGGACAAAAGCGGCTCGCGGTCAGGACAGAGGATCACCCCCGCGACTACCTCGACTTCGAAGGCGTCATTCCCGAAGGTTACGGCGCGGGTGCGGTGATGCTGTGGGACATCGGCTGGTGGATGCCGCTGACCGACATGGAGGCGGGCCTTGCCACCGGCACGCTGAAGCTGCGGATCCTGTCGCACCGCATGTCCGGGGCATGGACGCTGGTGCGGATGAAGGGTCGGCGCAAGGGCGACGCGGGTCGGCAGAACTGGTTGCTGATCAAGGAACGCGACAGCGCGGTGGGTGGGGCGGACGACCTGACTGACACTGGGCTGACCAGCGTGGCCACGGGTCGCACGCTGGACGCCATCGCCGCGGGTGCCACCACCGTGGCACGGCAGGCGGGGCGGCGCCCGGCGTTCCACGCACCGCAACTGGCGACGCTGCGCGACGCGCCCCCCACGGGCGACGTCTGGCGGATCGAGCCAAAGCACGACGGTTATCGCGCGATGGTCGCCCTGGGCAAGGGCGGGCCGCGCATCCTGACCCGCAACGGTCACGACTGGACCGACCGCTTTGCCGCGCTGACGCCCTACATGGCCGCCTTGCCCTGCAAGAGCGCCCTGATCGACGGCGAGGTCGTGGCGGGCCTCGGGCTGGAAAGCTTCGGCGCGTTGCAGACCGCGCTGTCGCAGGGCGGCCCCCTCGCCTTCTATGCCTTCGACCTGCTGCATCTGGACGGCAAGGATCTGACCCCCGCCCCCTTCGACGACCGGCGCGCGGCGTTGGAGAGGCTGCTGGCAGACCAGCCCGCGATGGCGCCCGTCCGCCTTTCGCCCTACCTGCGGACGGATGGCCAGACAGTGCTGGATGCGATCTGTGCGGTCGGCGGCGAAGGCATCGTCGCGAAGCGCGGCGATGCCCCCTATCGCGGACGGCGGACGACGGGCTGGCTTAAGGTCAAATGCGGCACGCTGGCCGAGTTCATCGTCGCGGGCTATGCGCCGTCCGACGTGGCGGGCCGACCCTTCGCCTCGCTGGTGATGGCGACCCGCGACGACGGCAAGCTGACCTATCGCGGCCGTGTCGGCACCGGGTTCGACGATGCCGCGATGGACCGTCTGGCCCGCGCGATGGCCCCGCTGCAGCGCGACCGCTGCCCCTTTGCCACCCTCCCGCGAGACGAAGGACGCAATACCGTCTGGCTGACCCCCACCCTCGTGGCCGAGGTGCGCCATGCGGGTTTGACGGACGCGGGCCGCATCCGTCACGGCGCATTCCTGGGTCTGCGCGACGACAAGCCGGCCCGGACCGTGACGCTGGACCGTGCCACCGGCCCGTCAGAGGACGTGGCGGGGGTGCGGATCAGCAACCCTCGCCGCATGATCTTTCCGGACGACCGCGTCAGCAAGCTGGGTCTCGCGCGGTACTACAACGACGTGGCCCCTGCGATGCTGGCGACCGCCGCCGACCGGCCGCTGTCGCTGCTGCGCTATCCGGCGGGGATAGCGGATGACGGCTTCTTCCAGCGCCACGCGGGCGATGGCTTTCCAGACGCGGTCCGCAGGATGCCGGTCCCCACGGCGGATGGCGGCACCGATACCGGCCTCTGGGTCGGGGATGCCGCAGGGCTGGTGGGTTGCGTCCAGATGGGCACGATCGAGTTCCACCTGTGGGGCGCGCACCGCGACCGGATCGACCGGCCGGACCGCATGGTGTTCGATCTGGACCCCGATCCGGCGGTCGGGTTCAACGCCGTGTGCAGCGCCGCCATCGATATCCGCGACCGGCTGGCCGACCTCGGGCTGGTCAGCCATGCGGTGGTCACCGGCGGCAAGGGGGTCCACGTGGTGGTCAACCTGCGCCGCACCGCAAGTTGGGAGACGGTCAAGGGATTCGCCCGGGTCTTCGCCACCCTGATGGCAGCCCGACAGCCCAACCGGTTCACTGCATCCATGGCCAAGGCGCGGCGCACGAACCGCATCTTCATCGACTGGCTGCGCAACGAACGCGGTGCGACGGCCATCGCGCCATTCTCGGTCAGGGCCCGCCCCGGCGCCCGCGTCGCGGTGCTGGTGGCCTGGGACGAGTTGCCGAACCTGCACTCTGCCGATTTCTGCACACTCGATGCCGCCCGCGAACGGGCCGCTACGGCGGCGATCACAACCCCTGCCGTCACGCTGGGGCAGGCGGTGGTGACGCGTCTGGACCGCTGGTCGGGACAGGCGGGCTGATCGTGCAGTTCAAGACGCCTATACTGCGCAACTCGTCGTCCTCGATCAGACGGCGGATGTTAACCGGAGCTTGCGGGCCCAGAGCCACAATTTCGTCTGACGGATCGCGCGGCGCTGTCACGCGCGCATTCTTTGGGCCAATGATGTTCTGCAGGGTAGCCTGATTGGATCATGGTCTGAAGAACGGTAAGTCCAGTGATGAGTTCATGATTGCATGAGTTAGCCCGAACTTGCGCGTTGGCATTTTCCGCATGATGGCTGCGGGGAGATATCGCGGACAGTCAGACATTTTTCCTATGAGAATGTCAGCTTACGTCAACCCGCCATGATCTGACTTCAGGCCCTCGCCGCTTTGGTGGATCACCATGCGGTCCGCCGGGAACGGTCTCAGAAGCGCGAACGCCTCGTTCGGTGTGCCGGTCAGCCACTGCGTGTAGTCCTCGGGGTGAAGGATCACCGGCATCCGGTCCGGGTGCGTGTCTTTCACAAGGGCGTTTGGCGTCGAGGTCACCATGGAGCTCGTGATCATCTCGCGCAGCTCGCCTCCGCCGTAGTTGCCTTTGTAGGAACGCCAGACGCCTGCCAGGGCGAAGGGGGGGCGTGCGCCCTGCGCCGTGACGCCGAACCACACGTAGGTGGCCGGGTTATGGCCCTTGGCCTCGCAGAAGCTTGTGGCCGGGATCAGGCATCGCCGCTCCTCGAAGCTCTTGCGCCAGAAGCCTGACGTGCGCAGCTTGTCGTCTCGCGCGTTGTTCACGGCCTTCGGCTGGATCGGCTTGCCCGTCTTCTTCGACACCGGCGGCATCACGAAGCCCCAATGTGCTTGGGCCATCCACCGGCTGCCGTCCGCGGCGAGACCTATGATCGGCGACATGCCCTTGGGGAAGATCGCCGGCAGCGGCTCTGCGTTGCCGAGGGCATCCTGGGCTGCGTCGACAGCGAAAAGCTGACGCATCGCCCTCCGTGCCAATAAGAGTGAGACATTTGACTGGCTAAAGTTTAGACTTGAGGGCGAAGGAGACCGAACCCATGGTAATGCCTTCACAGATGCCGCCTCCACAGGATACCGGATCTGAGATTTCGCCTACGATCCCACCCGCTCGCGTCGTAGCTGCGCCGCGTGTCCCGACGGCCGAGCTGACGACGACCCCGAAGCGGCGCACGTTCACTGCAAAATACAAACTACGCATTCTGGATGAGACGGACCATGCTGCTGATACAGGCACGGTTTCAGCCATTCTGCGGCGGGAGGGGCTTTATTCCTCCGCGTTGACCGATTGGCGCCGTGCGCGCGCAGCGGGGACG
>NZ_FOCI01000020.1 GCF_900110065.1 Loktanella fryxellensis
GGTGTGTCACGTCGGTGTGTCACAAGGGCGTAGCGCGGCAACTTTTGCAATGAAAGCAATATCTTCGACTGTTAGCGGTAACTGCCGATGTTAGCCCAAAGCGTCGCGGGCGAGGGGGTGACGCAGGGTCAGAGGAGGCGGCGCCACCCGGGGCCGACATGCCGCCCCGTGTCCGGGACGCAGGCATGAGGGCACCATTCAGGACGACGTGGCCCGGGTTGCGCGCCGTCGTCCCGCTGGCGGCTGCACCCGACCGGGACCATGTGTCGCCTTGTGTGCGGACCCGGTCCGGCACAGGGTCGGCGCGGTCGCGGCGATGGGGGACGGCACGGATGCAGCACGATTTTGGACCTGCCGGTCCCGCCGCAGGCTGCGCTGATTGCCCGCTATCGTCACCTGAAACAGGTGACGCTGCCATCGCTGGCGGAGGTGCGCCGGTGGCCGGTCCGCCACGATCACTGCTTTCAGCGGATCGTGCTGGACACGATCTGCGGCGGTGTCTGGTATGACCGGATTGCACGCCCCGCCTACAGGCATCTGACTGCGGCTGAGGCCTGCTCGGCCATCGCACTGTGCGAGGCGATCATCGCGGACCACGTCGATCTGGCAGAGCTGAACACCCGGTCACTGATCTGGCGCAGCACACGGGCTGCGCACCCGAGGGCGAACCCTCAGACCCGTGGAAGATAGAGGTAGCGGTCGTCGAACCCTGCGATCTGGACCAGCGCCGCCCGATCCGTCACGACGAGGACACCCTTGGCATAGGTGCAGGACCCCGCCTCTCGCAGATCGCGCAGGATGCGGTTGACGTGCACGCTGCTGAGACCGCAGGCGTCGCCGATGTGGCGCTGCGACAGATCGAGCCGGTAGGACTCCGCACGCCCCACAGCGAGGTCCAGTCGCGTGATGAGTTCGACGAACAGATGCGCCACGCGCTGCAGGGCGCGCATGGTGCCGTTGCGCAGGGACCACTGCCGGTGGATCGCCGCATCGACGAGGGTCAGGGACCAGAGCCGCCGGGTGAGGTCCTGATCCGCGGCCATGATCGCGGACAGGCGGTGATGCGGGATCGCGGCCAACGTCACGTCGGTGATCGCGACGATGTCATGGTCCAGCACGCCGAGGGGATAGGCATGCAGATCGACGAAGTCGCCGGGCACCTGCAGTGCCACGAGGTAGTGTTTCGCGACCCGCTGCCGCCCCGACAGGATGCGACGCCCGACGAGGCCCCGTTCCAGCACCAGACTGTGCGACAATGGCACGCCGCGGTCGCTGATGACCTCGCCGGCCGTATGGACCCGCCGTTCGTCGAATTCCTGTGACGTGATCTTCCACTGTTGCGGCGACAGGTGGCGCAGCATGCCGATGCGATCCGGCGGTGCGATCCTGTCAGGCATGGACGACCTGACGCGGGGGAGGTGCGACATCCAGTTCGATCGGCGGGAACGTCACGTCGGGCACGTCGTGTCGTCCGGCCCCTGCAATGGCCGCCGCATACTGGTCTTCGTAGCCGTCGATCATGTGGCGCAGGGTGTAGTGCGCCAGCACACGCGCGTGCGGGATCGCGGGGTCGATGGTCAGCGCCCGCAGAAGGGCGGTGGCCAGATCCTGCGGCCGATCCTGCGCGGCATAGATTCCGGCGTGACCGATGATCTCTTGCGCTGCACCGTTGCCGATGGCGGCGACGGGCAGGCCTGTCGCCATCGCCTCGATCGCGGCAAGGCCGAACGGTTCTTCCCAGCAGGGCGTGAACAGAAGCACCGAGGCGCGGCCATAGGCGGCGGCCAGATCGTGCCCCTGCAGATGGCCGCCATACCTGATCGCCTCGCCCAACAGGGGCGCGATGTCACGGTCGAAGTAACCCTGATCCTCGATCGTGCCATAGATCGTCAACGCCACCCCGGCGAGGGCGGCAGCCCGTGCGGCCAGATGGGTGCCCTTGTTGGGTGTGATGCGTCCGGCCCAGACCGCCGACCCGTCGCCGCCGGGGACATAGGGCCAGTCCGACGGGTCGATCCCGTTGTGGACGACCGCAGCCTCTGGCGGCGAGCCGTCGGGCCACCAGATCTGCAACTGCCGGTGCGACGTCACGGTAAACCGCGCCCAGGGGGCCGCACTTTCGTGCACCGCGCGGCGCAGCGCATCGAAGGGGGGGATGTGCAGCGACGTGACCATCGGCAGGCGGTGGACCCGCGCCAGACGTGGCGGATAGCGGTGCAGCGCGTTGTTGTGGATCACGTCGAAATTGCCGTCGACCAGCGCCCGCGCCGCGCGGGCGAAACCCGCATCGACATGGGCGTTCAGCACGTCGGTGCCGTGAAAGTCATGCCACGGAAAGCAACGGTCGTAATGTTCCGGCAGGATCGGAAACAGCTTTGCGCCAGCGGGCAAGGCCGCGGCGCTGTCGCCGCTGGCGAAGAGGGTGACGTCGTGGCCCGCCGCGACGAGTGCCGCGGTCAGGTGCCACGAATGCGCCTCCATCCCGCCCATGAAGGGGGGCGCTATGGGGTGGCGGACATGGGAGACGACGGCGATCCGCATCATTCGGCCGCGACAGTGTTCGCAGTTGCGGTCGGTGCCAGCAGGTCGTCCTGATCCTTCTCCATCACGGCAAGGCGCGCGGCCATCGGGGCGTCCGATGGGGGCAGCCCCTCCTGCGCGCGGGCGCGGTCCTCGAGGATGCGGATCACGCGCCCGGTCGCGGCATAGGGCATGTCGCGGCCCTGACGGCACAGGGCGAAATCGTCGGCGTCGGGTTCGCGCAGGATGCGCAGCCCGGTGCGGCAATTCTCGATCAGGCCCATCATGCGGAAGGCATGCAGCCAGTGTTCCATCGTGCGGTGGCCCCACTTGGTCGCGAACAGCTCGCTGTTGCGGATGACCGAGGCGACGTGGTGGATCGGCGGCATGCAGTGATCGTGATACTGGTGGAATACCCGTGCGCCGCGGATCCACCAGATGGGGATGCCCATTTCGGACAGCGTGCGACCGAAATCCGTATCCTCGCCGCCATAACCGGTGAAGCGTTCGTCGAAACCCCCCGACGCATCCCATGCGGTGCGCGACATCGCAAAGTTCAGCGACCAGAAGCAGCGGTAGTCCTCGCAGGCGCGACGCGCCTCCTCCGGCGGGCCCTGACGGTCGGAATGGCGCACCGCGATCTGATGGAACGTGTCGTAATCCCAGTCGGCGTCGGCGGCCCCGGCGGGCAGATACATGACTTCGCCCATGAACAGGCCGGGCGCCTCTGCCATCTGGCGGGCATAGTCGTCGACCAGCCGGGGGGCGGGAATGCAATCGACGTCGAGGAAGATCAGCATCTCGCCGGTAGCCTCGGCGGCGACGGCGTTGCGCGCGCGCGCCAGCGGCAGGTCGGTGCCGTCGATCATGATCTGGCGGATCGGAAACGTCGTGTCCGGCAGGTCGTCATAGGGCGCGTCCTGCATGACGCCGATGACCAGTTCATCGGGCTGGCGGGTTTGGCGTGTCAGGCCCAGCACGACGTTGTGCAGATGCGTGGCACGACCGCGCGCCAGCGTCAGGACGGACACGGGGGCTGTGACGGAGGGACAGGTCATGTGCATGGTGATG
Organism: Loktanella fryxellensis; assembly: GCF_900110065.1. Taxonomy (GTDB): domain Bacteria; phylum Pseudomonadota; class Alphaproteobacteria; order Rhodobacterales; family Rhodobacteraceae; genus Loktanella; species Loktanella fryxellensis. The sequence continues at coordinate 3,592 of NZ_FOCI01000020.1, forward strand.
CTCCTAGATGTCGGCCAGCGCATCGGCGTGGCTGATGGGTTGCAGCGGGGCTGGGTCGCGGGACCACAGCCGCGCGATGAGGGATTCGAGCCAGTCCGCTGTCGTCGCGGCGGCGTCGGGGTCGGTGCAGGCCTGCTGGCGCGCGGGATCGTGGCCGTCCCGTGCGGCCCGGATCGCCGCACGCCACTGCTGGACGGAAGATGGCAGACCCGGCACCGCATGGGCGACGCCGGCCCGGTGCAGGACGCGGGCCTTTTCGACCTGTTCGTCGAAATACCGCCATTCGGGCACCGCGACCCACGGTTTGCCAGCCGCAAGGATCTGTTGGCAGGTGGTGTTCCCGGTCGACGCCACGATGCAGTCGGCGGCCGCGATATGGTCGCCGGTCCCGTCCACCCAGCCATCGTGGCGCAGGTTCGCGGGTTCCGTCGCATGCCAGTCCCGCGCAATCTGTCCGACCGTCAGCCACTGGCTGTCGGGCAGCGCCCGCGCACCGACGGCGAGGGGGGCAGACGGAAAGCCGGTCCCGCCCCCGCCCGACAGGACCAGCACTACGTCGCGGTCCGGCGCAAGGCGCATCCGCGCGCGTGCGGCGGCACGGGCGGGCAGGGCGGTGGCGACGCCGAGCCCGCCGGCGAAATGCGTCTTGGCCCGCATCGACGCGTCCCAGTCGTCCTGCGCCAGACTGGCCGCCGACGGGACCAGAAGGCCCGCTGCGCCGTCATACGCGGCGCGGTGTGCCGGGTCGGTGCGCGTGCCGTGCTGCAGCACCTTCACATGCGGCACCGAACAGATCCGGGCGAGCTGCGCCACTTCGGCTGAGACGTCGCAGATCATCAGCGCCGGATTGGCGGTCATGAACCACTGCGCCATCGTGGCCATCGCCGTGCGGATGCCCGGCCAGCCCAAAGGCGCGCAATGCAGGGTATCGGGCTGTGCGGTGAAATCGGTCACGGCCTCGTCGCCCGTCGCCTCGAACAGCGAGGGGATCAGCCTGATCTCGACCCCGCTGCGCAGGGGCGGAAAGATATCGTCGCGGGCGCAGAAGATGGTCACGGGCCGCTGGGGCGGCAAGGCGTTGACGATCGCGGCACAGCGTTCCGCATGACCCCGCCCCTGATGATGGACGAAATAGCCGATGGGGGCCGCAGTGCCCGGTGTGCGGACGGTGATGTTCATGACGCCACCCGCAGATGTGGTCGATCCTGCACAGGGGCCAAGCGCGCGGGCGATCTGCGCGCTGGTATCGCATCTTCTGACGCAAGCCCGAAGGCGGCCAGCCCCTCCAACACGCCGGCGGCGTGGTTGGCCGTGGCATGGTAGAGGTGCGGCACGTCGCGCAGCATCGCGATTTCCGGCAGGGCATTGCCGACGACGATGCCGCGACCGCAGGCGAGCAGCATGTCCACGTCGTTGCCGCTGTCGCCCGCCGCGATCACATCGGTCATGCGCAAACCGACGCTGCGCGCCAAATGCCGCAGCGCCTGCCCCTTGCCGCCCGCCACCGGCAGCACGTCGATCAGGCGACCATGCGACCCGATCACCCGCGCCTGAACTCCGGCTGTGCCGAGGGTCTGCCGGAGACGGTCCGCATCCGCAGCGGTGCCGAAACAGCCGAACTTCCACCGTCGCTGTTCGATTCCCGGCTGCAGGGCGATGCCCGTGGAGGCGATGCAATCGCGCACCGCATCCGGCGTCCAGTCCGCGTCCAGCAGCGCGGCGTAATCGGCATCCAGCACCCATGCGTCTTGCGCATCGCGCCGATGGATTTCCGTGCCGACGGCGGTGACGAAGACATCGGGCTGCGGCAGACGCCAGTCACGCAGGATGCGCCGCGCCTCGACGATGGACCGGCCCGTTGCCACGGCGAACATGCCGCCGCGTCTGGCATGCCACCGGGCAAAGGCTGCTGTGGCAGCGGCGGACCCCGTCAGCGTGTGATCGATATCGCACCCCAGCAGCCAAACCGGATGGGACACGCCGCTGGCGGGTTGGATCAGATCGCTGCAGATCGCGGTGACATGGTCGGCCCAGACCGACCAGTCAAACGTGCCGATGGTGCGCCGGGCGGCCTCGGCGTGACGTGTCCAGGCGGCGGGGTCGTCCAACAGGTGCAGGACCGTCGCCGCGACGGCGGCACCTTCCGTCGGATCGACGGTCACGCCATGCCCGGTCTGCGACAGGATATCCACCGGCCCGCCGCGATCCCCCGCCACCACCGGCAGGCCGTGGCTCGCCGCTTCCAGCAGGGTCAGGCCGAAGGGTTCGTGCAGCGCGAGGTTGACGAAGACGCCCCGCGTCCGCTGTGCCAAGGCATAGAGCGCGGCCACGTCCGCCGGGGTGTGACGCGCCGGCAGGGCGACGCGACCGGCCAGCCCCGGGGCCTGCAGGATCGCCTGCAGGTCGGTCCAGACCGCCGCCGTCTCGGCCTCTTCCACCACGTCCGGTCCGTGCTGCCCCGCGAGGATGACAAGGTTGGCCCGTGTCTGCAGGGCGGGACTGTCCGCATAGATCCTCGCGAGATTCTGCAGGTTCTTGCGCAGCACGGGCCTTGCGATGGCGAGGATCATCGGTTTGCCGGGATCGTCCAGCAGCCCTGCCAGCAGTCGCAGTGCCGCATCGGGCGTGGCCGTCACGGCACTGGCCGATGCGACGCCGGGCCAGATCCGATGCACCTTGCCATCGACCTGCAGGCCATAGGCGCAGACCTGACGCTCCGCCTCGTCGCGGGACGACACGACGATGGCGTCCGCCGCCTGCATCGCGGCGCCTTCCTGCGCGATCCTGCCGCACAGCAACGGACCCGCGTCGCCCGCCAGATGGAGCCGCTTGTCGATGCCCAGCGAATGGGGGGTATAGATGAACGGAATGCCAAAGCGGGCCTTGGCCGCGTAGGCCATTGCCGCCGCATCGGCGAAATGCGCATGGATGACGTCGGGGCGCAGCGCCGGGTCTGCCAACAGAGCAAGGAATGCGCGCGTCAGCGCGGGTAGTTCCGCGGCCAGTGCTTCCTTGGCCAGATAGGCGCGGTTGTCGGTCTGCAACCGCCGGATCGTCAGGTCGGGTCCCACGGCCTGCACCAACCGCGCATGGTCGGCACCGAGCGTCGGATCGTCGAAGGCGCGTGTCACGATCGTGACGGATGTCACGTCGTCGCGCGCGGCTTGCGCCCGAGCGGCCCCCAGCACATACGCGATATGCCCACCGGTGTCTTCGGTCAGACCATATTTGACGTGCGGTGCCGTCAGGCAGCCACCCAGTGCCAGATGCAGAATGTTCATGTATGATCCTCGATTGTGGGGATAACGTCCCCCTCCCCCTCCCCGGTTCCGCAGGGTGCCGGGCGGGCGTGGGGTGAGGCGGTCGGGACCGGATTGCCGCCCGACGCCGGGCAGGACATTCAAGGGGTTGCGCCCCTCCGGGGGAAAGTTCCGTTGATAATTGTTAAGCAGGAGGAACGGTGAATGCGGCATGGTCCCGATTACCGATACGTCTTTGTCGGCGGGCTGCACCGGTCCGGCACCAGTCTGACCGCGCGGCTGATCGCGGCGATGCCCGGCGCAGGTGCGATCCGGACCGCGCCCGTGCCCGAAAACGAGGGAGTCTATCTGCAGGGCGCGATCCCGCATCACGCGCAAAGCGGGGTTCCCATGGCATTCGCCACGGATCCGGCGCAGCACCTGACCGAAGATCACCCCCTGAACCGGCTGGAGACGCGGCAGCGGTTGGAGGCCGACTGGACGCCGTGGTATCCGCACGACTGCCGCTGGCGGCTGGAGAAATCGCCGGTGAACCTGACCCGGATGCGCCTGTTGCAGCAGCTGTTTCCGATGGCCCATTTCGTCGTCGTGCTGCGCCACCCGGAGGCGGTGGCCGCCGCTGTCGCGAAATGGGTGGACCAGCCGTCGCAGGCCCTGATCGACCACTGGCTGGCCGCCCATGACCAGTTGGCCGGCGATCTGCCCTATCTGCATGCGGTGACGGTGATCCGGTACGAGGATCTGACGCGCGACCCGGCGCGAATGCAGCGCGGGCTTGCGGCGTTCCTCGACCTGACGGCGCCGTCCGCACTGGAGGAGGTGATTGCAGACCGCAACGATCTGTATGCCGGTGCCTGCCGGTTGTCCGCGCCGCAGGCCGCCCGTGCCTCGGCGTGGGGGTATGGTCCGGACGGGGCCGTGGACCGCGGCTGGCACGCACCTGTCCAGCATCCCCTGCGCGACGTGCGCGAGGCTGCGGTGCGGGCGTGGAGCGCGGAATAGGGCACACGGCGGTGAACAAACTATGCCCGTCGCGCATTGTGCCGCAAAGGAGCCCAGCCATGTCATATGACCACAACAAGATCGCGATCGTCATCGGCGGCAGCGCCGGCGTCGGGCGTGCCATCGTCGATACCCTGCTGCGGGACGGCTATGCCGTCGGTGTCGTCGCGCGCGGGACCGCGCGGCTGGACGATCTGGCCCGCAAGACCGGTGTCGCCGTGGCCACCGCCGACGCAGGCGACGCCGCTGCGCTCGACGCTGCGGCATCCGAACTGGTCGGCAGGCTGGGCGTGCCGGGCGTCTGGGTCAACTGCGCCATGGCGACCAGCTTTTCGCCTTTCATGGAGATGTCGCCGGACGAGTTCGAGCGGATCATGCGCACCACCTTCCTCGGACAGGTGAACGGCACGCGGGCCGCCCTGCGGCACATGTCGCGCGGCCGGATCGTGAACATCGGCTCGGGCCTCGCCTATCGGTCGGTGCCGCTGCAGTCGGCCTATTGCGCGGCCAAGCACGCGATCAACGGCTTCACGTCCTCGGTCCGGTCGGAACTGATCGCGGCGGACAGCAAGGTCACCATGTCGCTCGTGCAGCTGCCCGCGATGAACACGCCGCAATTCGACTGGGCGCGCAGCCGCCTGCCGATGAAGCCGCAGCCCGCGCCGCCGATCTATGCCCCCCAGGTCGCCGCCGACGCGGTGATGCAAGCCATCCGCACAGGCGCGCGAGAGCTGTTCGTCGGCAAATCCGTGCTGAAGCTGATCTTCGGGCAATTCCTGCTGCCGGATTATCTGGACAAGCGGCTGGCCGATGACGGCATCAGCGGGCAGTTGTCGGATCAACGGCAGCCGGGCGACCGGGCGGGCAATTTGTTCGAGCCGACGGCCTATCCGTCCAGCGCCGAAGGATCGTTCGGCGAGGCACAGTCGGACCGCGCGGTCACCGTGGATGGCGACGTCGCGCGCAAGGTCGCCTTCCTCGGCCTGCCTGCACTGGCCTTTGTCGCAGGTGTGCTGCTGGCGCGGCGACGCTGAGCGCGCGTCATAGCGTCCGGTGACCGGCCCCTTTTGTGCGGTATGACAGGTCATGGGTGCTGCATCGCGGCTTCCAGCGCCGCGATGTGGGGGGTCAGATCGGTGGCGCGCAGCCGGTCCTGCGGCGCCACATGCAACGGCCAGGGGCCCAGCGTGCCCTGCGCTGCCGCCGCGATCAGCGCCTGCGATGGCGGCAGGGCGTCGTCGATCAGGTAATCGGTGCGCAAGGCCCGCGCCCGCAGCGCGGCGGCCATGCCGTCCTGCGCGCGACCGTCCAGACGGCAGGACGCCGCGACACGCACGTCATCCGCATGCCACACGGGCAGACCAGCCGCCTTGAACCGGCGCACCAGATCGCGATCCTCTCCGGTGGCCAGATCGCCGAATTCGCCTGCCGTGCGATAGGCGGCGGCCTGCATCGCAAGGCTGGCCCCCGCGGCATGGCCGTGATCGCCCGCAAGGCCGCAGGGGCCGGGGCGATGCATCCGGTAGAATGCCATGACCAGGGCCTCGTATCGCCCTTCCATCCGCGCGGGGCCGTGGTCCATGTCGTCCAGCACGTGCAGTTCGTGCGGCATCGGATCGACCCGCCCGCAGACCATCGCTGCGCTGCGCAGATGGTGCAGGTTGCGCGCGGCCCAGTCGGGCGCCACGACGCAGTCCGCATCGGTGGACAGCAGCGCAGCGGCCTCTGGATATAGGTCGAGCGCGCGAGCGCAGCCCAGCCGGCGTGCAGTGCCGACCCCCTGTCCTGTGCCCAGCGTGACCGTCAGCAGTTCGAGGTGCAGGCCCGCTGCATCGGCCGTGGCCCATGCCACATCGGCTGTCCGGTCGGTGCAGCCGTTCGCCACGACGACAACGGCCAGCCCCGGCACATCCTGCACCGCAAGTGCTGCAAGGCAGTCCGCGATGCGGTCCGCCTCGTTGCGGGCGGGGATGACGACGACCAAGGTGGCGGTCATGCCGGGTCACCGCCGACAGTGCCCCGGTCGATGCGGTAGAGGGCGGTCGCCGCGACCTCCCTCAGCCGCAGCGCCGGGGCCGCCGCGGTACGGAATAGGTCCAGCGCCGCGTGCCCCTGCAACGCCTGCGCCGTATCGCCGAGGTAGGTGACGCAGACCACCTCTGCCCCCGGCGCCTGCGCGACGAGGTCGCCCGCCAGACGGGCGATGGTGTCTGGCGTCAGGAAATACAGCACCTCCGACAGCACGACCAGATCGGGCCGCGTGATCGGCAAGGCGCAGGGATAGACCCCGGTGACGAAGGTGGCGCCGGGCACCCGGTTGCGCGCCGCGACGACCGCGCGGTCGATGGCGTCCATCCCGACATAGGCGTCGCACAGCGGCGCCAGATGCTGCGCCAATGCGCCGTTGCCGCATCCGACCTCGAGCGCGGTGGGGTAGTGCGGGCGCGTCAGGGCGGCCCGTGTTGCGGCGAACTTGCCCTGTTCATACGGGCTGTGGTCGAAGTTCCACGGATCGTCCGTCTGCGCATACAGGGCGGTCAGGTGCGTCAGGACATCGGTCATGGGACGGCTTTCCAGTAGAGTTCGGGGGCGGTCGCGAAGGCCTCCTGAAAGGTGTCGGACATGCAGAACCCGTCGGGATCGTCCGTAACGATCAGCCCGCGCTGGCTGCGGTGGGCGGCGATGGCTGCCCGCTTCGCCGCGACGAATGGCGCGGGGTCGAGGGCGGTCGGGTGCCGGCCTGCCACTTTGTCCAACAGGTCGGGATCGTCCCAGCGGCTCCACACCGGGTAGTCGAAAAGGGTCAGGTGCGGCAGGGCTAGCACGACGCGCCGCGCGATGGCTGCCGTGTGGCGGTGATCCTCGTGATGATCCTCCGGCGCCGGCGCGAACAGGTGCCGCGCGCCGACGCGCGTACACAGATCGGCCAGGTCCGCGACGATGGCAGCCCGGTCCTGCAGCCCGAGCCAGCCGTCCGGGTGGCCCAGCCACGTAATGTCCTGCGGGCCACCGCCCAGCAGGGCCACCGCCTGCGACAATTCCTGCCGTCGCAGGCGAGACAGCCGGTCGGCGGGCCAGTCGCGCGAGGCGGGGTGCGACCCGCTGCCGTCGGTCATGCACACGACATGCGCGCCCTGCGTGGCGAAGGCGTGGGCCAGCAGCGCGCCGCAGCCGAGGCTTTCGTCGTCGGGATGCGGGGCCAGCACCACGATGGGGGCGCCGCCTGTCAGGCTCTCTGCCGCAATGCGGGGCAGTCCCGCGACCGGATCGTTCCTCACAGGTACGTCCACAGGTCGTCTCCTTCCGCGAAGCACGCGGCGCCGACGCGGGTCTGCAACGCATCGCGCGCCGCCTGCCGCAGATAGACGGACAGGTCGCGGGCCTTGCGCCCCGTTACGGACCCCGCCTCGAAATGCGGCAGGCCGATGGACTGTTCGACGGTGCGGATCGCGTCCAGTGCGATGCCTTCGGTCGCGAGGCGCGCGGCGGCGGACAGGATCGGCGCGCGGTCTGCGGCGTCGGGCGCATCGGGCACCGCCGCCAGCGCCGCGCGCGTGACCAGCGCCGACGCCGCCATCGCCGCGATGACGGCGGTGGCCAGCCGGTCCATCTGCGCAGGCGCCGACAGCCGCCCGCGGGTCCGCAGGACCGTGGCCGCGGCATCGAGCAGGCCGAGTGCGCCGCCGACCTGCAGCGCGGCGATCCGCCAGACGCCACCGACGAAATGCGGCTCCGTCACGTAGACGCCGGGGTCGCCCAGCCAGATCACGCAGCACAGTGCCGTGCCCTGCAGGTCGTAATGGCCCGAGGCGGTGGCCTGCATCCCCGGCATCTGCCACGGCGCGGGATCGGCGCGGCCCCAGTCCGTCGCGTCGACGATCCCCAGCCGCACCTGCGGCCCCGACGACACGGTGACGACCGCATGGGTCACGGTGCCGAGGCCGGAGGCGAAGACCTTGGACCCGTCCAGCGTCAGACCATCTGCGCCGGGTGCGACCGGGACCGCACCGTCCGCCCCCCAGACGCCGAGGATCGCCCCGTCGGCGACGAGCGCCTGCACCGCAGCGCGCGCCTGTGCGTCGCCATGTATCTGCGCGAGGTAGAGGGCATTCATGTGCCCTTCCCACAGCCGACCCACCGAGAGGTCGGCGGCCCCGATGCGCATCAGGCGGCGCGCGGTCAGGGCCGGGTCCGGCGTGCCGTCGTCGTCGAGCAGACCCACCTCGCGCAGCGCCAGCAGCGCCGGGCGGATGGGGGCCGTCCCCGCGTCGCGGGCGGCGGCGCCGTCGTCCAGCCTGCGGGCGATCTCGTGCAGGGCGGTGTCGTCCGGCGACGTCGTCATTTCGAGATCCCGCATCATGCCACCCGTTCCATTGCGGCGCCGTCCAGCAGCGCCATCCACCTGTCGCAGACCGCCGACAGGCGGAACGCGGGGTTCGCGCCCACGACCGGCCGCGCGCGACGCCAGTCCTGCAGGCGCGTCACGATCTGCGCGTCGTCGTGGCAGTCCAGCAGCTGCCCCGGCCCGACCACCTCGTCATTGGCACCCAGACCGCAATGGGCCAGCACAGGCAGACCGACCGCCTGCGCCTCTGCCATCACGAGGCCGAAGGTCTCGGCGAACCGCGTCTGGGGATAGAACAGGCACAGCGACCGCCGCATCCGCGCGATCAGCGCCGCATGCGGCATCGCGCCCAGCAGCGTGACGCCGTCCGGCACCGGGCCGGTGTCCCACGCCAGATAGCCGGGATCGGCGACGGCGAGGGTCAGCGACGGGATCGCCTGCCGTGCGGCGGTGAATCGGGCATAGACCTGCACCAGCCCCTTGTGCGGGGCGCTGGCGAACAGCAGGGCGTCCGGGTCGTGCGGCGTCGCATCGGGCGCCAGCCCGTCGGCGATGGGGTTGTGGATGTGGTCGATCGCCAGCGCCGGGCCGTGCGACAGGAAGGCCCGCAGCGTCGCCGCATGGCTGGCGGACACGCAGACCACCGCGACGCCGGCCTGCGCCAGCGCGGTCGCCATCGGGCGGTTGTGCCGCCCCGGATGGACGTGCAGCCACAGGACGATCCGCGCCGCGGGATGCGCACGGCGCAGCTTGCAGGCGACCTTCCACGCATTGATGACGACGAAGGTCCCGGCGGCGTCAGGCGCGAAGGCATCGGCGAGGGGCCGCATCAGACCCGCATCGGTCGCCACGGTGTCGGTGCGGCCACGCTGGTAATGGACCACCGGCATCCGGGTCGACAGGACGGACGTGACGCGCAGCACCGTCGCCTCCGTCCCGCCGAGACCGCCGGCCTGCAGGGCGGCCGGGGCATAGCCCCGCGCGCAGCACGGATCGACCAGCGCGAGGGATCCTGCCCCGGTCATGCGGACGCAGCCGCCGTGGTGGCGGCGCGGCGGAACGGGGTGACGGGATCGACGGACATGTCGGTCATGCGCGGACTCCTTGCAGGGTGGGGACGGCATGGCGGTGGGAACGGACGAGGGGGCGTGGCGCAGGACGAGCCGGCAGGCGCGCCGGGACGGTCATGGAACGCGATCCCGGTGCGGGGATTGCCGCGCCGCACGGGATCAAGGTCTGAACGGACACACGCGACGCACTGGGCGTCACCACAGACGAGATGGTGCGACCTGCGGTCGTGGCAAGCGCGATATGGGCGTTCGGCTGAATCCACAAAGGCCCGTTCCGAGACGGGGCACGCACGAGGCATCGCTGGCAGGACCGGCAGAAGCGGCATCACGGCTCTCCACCGGACGGGCCGGTCGCGGATCGGAACATGCCTCGCGCATCGCAGTGCCGCGGCCACGGGGGCCGCACGCTGCGCGTCACAGGACCGGCGGGCACAGGATCGCGCGCCGCCTCGCGACCTGCATGCCGGAACGCCGGAGGGGCCGCATCAAACTGCTTTGATGCGGCGGGGGCCTAGTGTTCCGGGAACCAGGAGGTGTCCATGTCGCTGTAGCGGTCGTAGAAGTCGCACATCTCCGCCAGCGCCTGCTCCTGCAGCAGTTGCAGGTGGTCGGCGCGGCGCAGGATCAGGCCTTCCTCCTCCATCCGGATGAAGGTGCGGCTAATGTAGACGTTCGTGAGCCCGAGGTAGTCGCCGATCTGGCTCTGGTTCAGGGGCAGGCGGATCGTGTCGGTCATGCTGGTGTTCGTGATCCGCAGCCGGGCGATCAGGTCGAGCAGCATGAAGGCGACCCGCTCCTGCGCCTTCATCCGGCCCATGACGCGCAGCAGGTCGATGAACACGACCTGATCGCGCAGACCGATCGACAGCATCAACGCCGACAGGCGGGGCGACGTGCTCAGGATCTCATCGAGCGACGATTTCGGGAACGGGCACAGGACCACGTCCTCTGCCGCGTGCAGTGTCGTCGTCATGTGCTTCATCGCGACGTCGGGAAAGCCGATGATGTCGCCGGGGTGGTGGATCTTGACGATTTGGCGGCGCCCGTCCGGCAGGTCGGTATAGCTGAAGAGCCACCCGCGCTTGACCACATACATGTCGCGGGCCACATCGCCGGCCTGATAGACCTCGGCCCCCGACGCAAAGGCCCGCTCGGCCTTCTCCAGCCGGGCGAGGTGGTCCTTGTGACCGTCGTCGAGCGTGATGTAGTGCGACAGCTTCGTGACGAGACAACTGGAGGATGGGGACACGTCTGACCTTTCGCGGGGTTGGGGTATCGTCGCGACGGCGCGCCTTGCGGGCCGGCGTCACACGAACGTGAGGTATAGGTCGCGGCAGCCCGGATGCAATGTCCTGCCCCGTCTGCCGGATGGACGTTCAGGGACAGCGACCGCGTTCGGGTCTCGCGGTCACCCGGCCGCGCCTGCCGCACCGACCGGCAGCCGGATCGTGAACGTGGTCAGCCCGTCGCCAGAGGCCGCCGCGATCGTGCCGCCATGCGCCTTGGCGATGGACGCTGCGATGAACAGGCCAAGGCCGAGGCCGTTGGAATCGGTCATGTGGCCCTGCCCCTGCTGGAACGGCATGAACATCGTCGCCTGCACGTCCGGCGGGATCGGCGGGCCGGCATTCGTGACCGCGATCTCGACGACCGCGTCGGTGGCGCGCCCGATCAGGTGGATCGGCGTGTCCGGCGTGCCGTAGGTCACCGCGTTGGACAGCAGGTTCGACACCGCCTGACCGATCCGCGCCGCATCGCAGGCCACCGGGCCGTCGAAGTCCACCGCGACCAGCAGCCGGTGGTCCGGCGCGGTCATGTTGAACTCGTCGGCGACCTGCGACAGGGTCTGTGCCAAGGGCGCGTGCGGGACGATGCCGATCCGGATGCCACCGACGATGCGCGAGCGGGCGTGCATGATCATGTTCTCGATCAGCTCGTGCGTGCGTTGCAGCGTCGCCCGCATCAGCGGCATGACGATGCGCCCCCGCTCGCCCAGCGGTTCGCGGTCGAGCTGCCGCAGACCGGCCTGCAGGGCGGCGACGGGATTGCGCAGATCGTGGCTGAGCACCGCGACGAAGCGTTCCTGTACCGCGAGCAGTTCCTGTCCGGCCTGCGTGCGGCCGATCTGGATCGCCAGCTGCTCCTCGACCTCCAGCCCCTGACCGATGATGTCGGCGAACATCGTCAGCATCGCCATCGCGTTCGGATCGGTGACGCTACGCGGCGCGGTGTCGATCGCGCAGAGCGTCCCGAAGAAGCTGCCGTCAGGCCGCCGGATCGGGATCGAGGCATAGCTTGCGATGCCGAACATCGCGGCGATCGAATTGCCCGCATAGATGGGATCTGTCGCCGCATCGTCGAAGACGACGGGCTGCGCCGTGTCCCTGACGGTCTGGCAGAAGGTCGATGTGATGGCGATCTCGTCACCCGCCTGCAGGCCGAAGTCGATGTCGTCGATGGTCTGGCAGGCGACCCAGCGATCCTGCGTGACGCGGGCGACGGCGGCGAACCGCATCTGCGTCGCCAGCATGATCGTGCGCAGGATCGTGTCGATCATCGGGCTGTTGGCGACGGCGGCGATGTCGCGCTGAAAATTATGCGCGCCCGCAAGATAGGCGTCATGTGTGTCCCGCGGAATCGGCGGAACCTCTGGCGTCGTCATGGCGTCACCTGCTGGACAAGAAGCGTGGATCGAAACAGATCAGGACAATATGACGCGACCCGATGAAAATTGGTACGGCAACATTATTTCATCATTGCTGACTTATCCATCTGAATCTGACGCCGCGCCGTTTGTGTAAGCGCGAAGCCGCCCGCGAGGCCATGGAAGGGGTCGCAGGGCCAGTCCGGGGTGGCGCAAGAAGGGCCTGCGTCAGTCATCGTCCAACAGGATCCGCGCGGCATTGCCGAGGTCGTCGTCGTATTGCTGGGCCCGCACGCTCCAGACGAAAGCGAGCAGGCCCATGCCGCCGAGGACCAGCGACACGGGGATGAGGATGACGAGGACGTTCATTTCACCCACCGCATCCGCTGCGCGTTCAACAGCACGGTCAGCGACGACACCGACATGGCCAGTGCGGCGGCCAGCGGCGTGGCAAACCCGGCAAGTGCGACCGGGATCGCGATCAGGTTATAGACCGCCGCGATGGCGAAGTTCTGCCGGCTGAGCCGCCGGGTCGCCCGCGCGACGGTCAGGATCAGGGGCAGATCGGCGAAACTGTCCGCCAGCACGACGATGTCGGCCGCATTGCGCGACGCCTCCAGCGCGGTCGCGGGCGCGATGGCCGCATGGGCCATCGCCAGCGCCGCCGTGTCGTTCAGACCGTCGCCGACCATCAGCACCCGCTCGCCCCGTGCGGTCAGGCTCGCAAGGCGGGCCAGCTTGTCCGTGGGGCTGGCGCCGGCGATCACGGGCAGGTTCAACTGCCGCGCGAGGGCCTGCGCCGGACCGGTGGCGTCTCCGGTCACGATCTCGGCCGGCAGGCCGAATCCCGCGATCGCCGCCTGCACGCCGGGGCGCAGCGTCTCCGGCACCTCCAGCGCGATGGCGGGCGCGTCCCCGATCCGCAGGCACAGCCCCGGCACGTCGGCCTGCAACCACGACCCGCGCCCCAGCCGCACGACGTGGCCGTCGACCAGCCCGGCAACGCCCTGTCCCGCGACCTCTGCCACATCCGTGATGGGCACCGCCACGGCATCGGCGACTGCCGACAGCAGGGCCCGCGATAGGGGGTGGTGCGACTGTTGCGCCAGCGCCTTGGCGATGCCGCGCGCGCGGTCGTCCATCGCGTCCGGCAGCAGCAGCGTGGGGCGCGTCAGGGTGCCGGTCTTGTCGAAGACGACCGTGGTGACTTCGGCCAGTCGTTCCAATGCCGTGGCATGACGCACAAGGAACCCTGCGCCGAACAGACGGCTGACCGCGGCGATCGACACGGCAGGCACCGCCAGCCCCAGCGCACAGGGGCAGGTGATGATGAGTGTGGCGATCGCGACGTTCAGCGACACCCGCACGTCGCCGGTCGCCAGCCACCAGCCGACGAAGGCGGCCAGCGCCAGCGTATGCACCAGCGGGGCATAGATCCGCGCCGCCCGGTCGGCCAGCGCGGTATAGCTGTTGCGCGCGTTCTCGGCGGTATCGACCATCGCCGCCATGCGCCGCAGCGACGTGTCCGTCCCCGCACTGATCGCGCGCAGTTGCAGGGGGGCCGCCAGATTGACCTCTCCCGCATGGAGCATGCCGCCGGGCGTTACGGTCGCGGCCGCGCTCTCTCCCGTCAGGAACGACCGGTCGAGGAGTGCGCGCGACGACAGCAACTGCCCGTCGACGGGCACCCGCGCGCCGCTGGGCACCAGCACCACGTCGCCGATGGCCAGATCAGCGACCGGCACGGTCTGCGTCGTCTCGCCCGTCAGCCGGTCGGCGGTCTGCACCTCGAGCGCGGTCAACTCGCGCGCAGCGGACCGGGCGTGGCTGCGGGTGCGGTCGTCCATGTAACGCCCGATCAGCAGAAAGAAGGTCAGCGACAGCGCCGCGTCGAAATAGGCGTGATGCCCGCCCTGCAGCGATTCATACAGCGAGATGCCCGAGGCGAGGATCATCGCCAGCGAGATCGGCACATCCATGTTGGTGCGGCCGCGCCGCAGCGCGGACCAGGCCGACACGAAGAACGGCTGTCCCGCATAGGCCACCGTCGGCAGGGCGATCGCTGCCGAGATCATGTGGAACATGTCGCGCGTCGCCCCGTCGGCGCCGGACCAGACGGCCACCGACAGCAGCATCACGTTCATCATCGCGAAACCGGCGACCGCAAGCCGCATCAGCAGGGCCCGCCCCGTGTCGTCGCGCCGCGACGCAAGCGCCGCCAGATCGAGGGGGAAGGCGTCGTATCCCAGATCCGCCACGGCCTGCAGCACGGCCTTGGGGTCGGCGGTGCCGCCAACCGTCAACCGCTTCATCGACAGGTTGACCCTGACGTCCGTGACGCCGGCAACATGCGACAGCCCACGCTCGATCCCGGCGATGCAGGCGGCACAGCGGACACCGGGGACCGAAAATTGCAGACCCGTGGCGGCGGCTGTGTCGCGGGCAGGCACGGCCGCGCGCGCGGGACCAGCGACGGTCACGACAGCACCCTGACCACGATGCGCTGCTGGAACACGATGCCATCCGCGCTGCGGGCCCGCAGCCGCAGGTTCCAGTTCCCCGGCCCGCCATCGACGACGGCGCGCAGCGCGGTCCCGTCGAACGTGAAGGCCGGTGTCTGATCACGGGCCACGCTGGTCGCACGGCCAAAGATTGCCTCTTCGATGACGGGGGCTATGGACTGGCCGTCCTGCAGGATGCGCAGGGACAAATCGTGGCCCTGCAGCGTGGCGGCAACATCCCAGCGGAGGGACAGTTGCGCGTCGCGGTCGCCGTCGAACGTCTGGCTGGTGACATAGGAATTGTCCACCTCCAGCCCCGGAAAGGTCCGCACGGCCTGCACCGCCAGTGTCAGGTTCACGGCGATGACGATGCCGAAGGCCGTCACGAAGGCCGCCAGCACGTGCCAGCCGCGGATGATGCGCGGTACGCGGACGGTCTGCGGTGCGATCATCGGGGTCATTGGACCCTCCCGTTGAAGGTGGTGGCCGTGCTGGCACGGTCCTTGGTGTCCACATCCTCGACCCACAGGCGCAGCGGCGTGGCATGTGCGGTGGCGGCGGGCGCTCTGGCCGTGGCGGTGACGTAGATGCGCTGCAGCGTGGTCGTATCGGCGGGGATGGTGACCGTGTCGCCCTCCACCCCCTCCAGCGCCAGCGACAGTGCGTCATCGCTGGTCAGGGTCAGCCGGAACGGGCGGTCCTGCCCGGACTTGTTGCGCAGGCGCAGGTCATAGATGTTGCGGACGGCCCCGTCGGATTGCACGACATAGGTCGGGTTGCGCACCGGACTGACCGTCATCTCGAGCGGGGCGCGCACGAACAGCACATAGACCAGCCCCGCGCCGATGGCCGCCCACAGCACGGTGTAAAGGATCGTGCGGGGGCGCAGGATATGCCGCCAGACCGGGCGTGGCGGCTGGCCCGCCTGTTCGCGCGGCGCATCCGTCAGCGCCATGTAGCCGATCAGCCCCAGGGGCTGCCCCGTCCGCGCCATGACGTCGTCGCAGGCGTCGATGCACAGCGCGCAGGTGATGCATTCCATCTGCTGGCCGTCGCGGATGTCGATGCCCATTGGGCAGACGTTCACGCAGGCCATGCAGTCGATGCAGTCCCCCTTGGCCAGTGTCCCGCCGGTGGTGTCCGTGCGGTCGTGACCCTTGCCGCGCGGCTCTCCGCGCCAATCGCGATAGGCGACGGTCAGGGTGTCGGCATCCATCATCGCGGACTGGATGCGCGGCCACGGACACATATAGATGCAGACCTGTTCGCGCATGAATCCGCCGAACGTGAAGGTGGTCGCGGTCAGCACCGCGATGCTGGCATAGGCGGCCAGCGGCGCTTGCCCCACGGCGATCTGGCGCAGCAGCGTCGGCGCATCGGTGAAATAGAACACCCACGCCCCGCCGGTGGCCACGGCGATCACCAGCCACAGCGACCACTTCACCCCCCGCAGGCGCATCTTGCGCAGGCTCCACGGCGCCGCGTGCAACCGCAGGCGCGCATTGCGGTCCCCCTCGACCCATCGTTCCACAAGGATGAACAGGTCGGTCCAGACCGTCTGCGGGCACGCATAGCCGCACCAGACCCGACCCAGTGCCGCCGTGAACAGGAACAGCCCGAGGCCCGCCATGATGAGCAGCCCCGCCACGAAATAGAACTCGTGGGGCCAGATCTCGATCCACAGGAAATAGAAGCGGCGGTGCGCCATGTCGATCAGCACGGCCTGATCCGGCAAAGCCGGCCCGCGATCCCAGCGGATCCACGGCGTGACGTAGTAGATCGCCAGCGTCACGGCCATGATCCACCATTTCAGACGGCGGAATGCGCCGCTAACGCGGCGGGGAAAGATCGGCACGCGGGGGGCATAGAGGGACGTGGATGTCATGGGGGACCTGCTGGTTGCCCTGCGTTCATGGGCGCGGGCCGCGCGGCGCGCATTGATCTGGGTCAACACCGCGCCGATTGCCGGGCGGTCCGGGTCGCGGCGCCTATTCGCCGCCGCCCAGGCCGTGGACATACAGGGCGACCGCCGCCACGTCCGCATCGGTCAGCCGCTGGCCCAGGGGGGGCATGATGCCGAAGCGGGCCTGCGTGACGGTCTGCGTCAGGCTGTCGGTGTCGCCACCATAGAGCCAGATCGCGTCCGCAAGGTTCGGTGCGCCCATGTCGCGGTTGCCGAGGCCCGCGTCGCCGTGACAGGCGGCGCAATTCTCGGAAAACAGGACCGCGCCCGCCGCGTCCGGGATGGCATCGGTCGCGGACAGGCTGGCGACATGGGCCACGACGGACCCGATCTCTTCCGGGTTCAGGATGTCGCCAAAGGCGGGCATCTGCGACCACCGGGCATCCGGGTCGGTGTCGTTGCGAATGCCGTGCGCGACCGTCTGCGCGATGGCCGCCACGTCGCCGCCCCACAGCCAGTCGTCGTCCAGCAGGTTGGGATAGCCCGGTGCCCCGGCGGCGCCGGACCCATGGCACTGGCTGCAGTTGGCGCGGAACACCGCACTGCCGCGGGCCACGCCATAGCGGTGCAGCGGATCGCCGGCGGTCAGCGCGCTCAGGTCGGCGGCGACCAGGTCGGCGGTCAACGTGGCGTTCTGTGCGTCATGCGCCGCGATCTCTGCCGCGACCGCGCCGCGCGTCGAATAGCCGAAGACGCCGGTCGTCGCACCCGACAGCATGGGCCATGCCGGATACAGCACGGTATAGCCGATGGCCCATACGATGCAGGCATAGAGCGTCCACAGCCACCAGCGCGGCAGCGGGTTGTTCAGCTCTTCGATCCCGTCCCAGACATGGCCGGTGGTCTCGACCCCGGTCTCCTCGTCGACCCTGCGCTCAGTCATGCCGCACCTCGGGCATCCGCTGCGCCGGATCGAAGCCGGTTCCGAGGGTCTTGCAGGCGCAGGTGGCGCAATCGGCACCGCAAGGCCCGTCCTCGGGCTCGACCCGGAACGGGATCAGACTGGCGGCCTCTCGGGCCGCGGTCTGGCTGGGCAGGCAGGCCCAGACCCCGACGCTGGCAAAGAAGCCGAACATCGCAAGCAGGACCCAGCTGTCGGCGAGTTCGCGCAGGAAGGTGTAGGTGTCCATCAATGTCTCCTTAGCGGCTGGGGTCCGGGACGAAGGTCGAGAAATCGACCATCGTGCCCAGCACCTGAAGATACGCGATCAGCGCATCCATTTCGGACACGCCGGGCCGGCTGTCGAAGTTCGCGACGGCGGCACCGGGATAGCGGTCCAGCAGACCGTCCGTGTCGGCATCGGGATCGGCCTGCGCCCGGAAATCGACCCTGGCCGCCGCGATGGCGTCATCGGTATAGGGCACGCCGACCAGACGGTGCGTCCGCATCAGGTCGTCCACATAGGCGCCGTCGATGCCGACCTCGGCGAGAAAGGCGTATTGCGGCATCACGCTTTCGGGGACGACCGACTGCGGGTCCGATAGGTGATCGACATGCCATGCGTTGGAATAGCGGTTGCCGACACGGGCCAGATCGGGCCCGGTGCGCTTGGACCCCCACTGGAACGGGTGATCGTACATGCTTTCGGCGGCCAGCGAGTAGTGGCCGTAACGTTCCACCTCGTCACGCATGGGGCGGATCATCTGGCTATGGCAGACGTAGCAGCCTTCGCGGATGTAGATGTCGCGCCCCGTCAGTTCGAGCGGTGAATAGGGACGGACCCCCTCCACCTCCTCGATGGTGTTTTCCAGCCAGAACAGGGGCGCGATTTCCACGATGCCGCCGATGCTGACCACCAGAAGCGATGCCACCAGCAGCAGCGTCGGGCTCTTTTCCAGGATCGCGTGTTTGTCGAGAAGGGCCATGGATCGGATCCTATTCAGCCGCAAGGGCGTAGCGGGCGGGGGTGGCGGTCGTCACGGGGCGGCCCGACCGGATGGTCATCCACATGTTCCAGACCATGATCAGCGCACCCGAAAGGAACAGCACACCGCCCAGACCGCGCACCACGTACATCGGAAACTTGGCCGCGACGGTGTCGGCGAAGGCGTTGACGAGGAAGCCCTGCGCATCCACCTCGCGCCACATCAGGCCTTCCATGATGCCCGTGACCCACATCGATGCGGCGTAAAGGACGATCCCCAGCGTCGCGAGCCAGAAGTGCCAGCTGATCGCGCGGACCGAATGCATCTCGGTGCGTCCCCACAGGCGCGGGGTCATGTAGTAGAGGCAGGCGAAGGTGATCATGCCGTTCCAGCCGAGCGCCCCGGAATGGACGTGGCCGATGGTCCAGTCGGTATAGTGCGACAGGCTGTTGACCGCCCGGATCGACATCATCGGCCCTTCGAAGGTGGACATGCCGTAGAACCCCAGCGCCAGCACGAACATCCGCATGATGGGATCTGTCCGCAGCTTGTCCCAGGCGCCCTGCAGGGTCATCAGGCCGTTGATCATGCCGCCCCAGCTGGGCATCCACAGCACGATCGAGAACACCATGCCCAACGTCGTCGCCCAGTCCGGCAGCGCCGTGTAGTGCAGGTGATGCGGCCCCGCCCAGATGTAGAGAAAGATCAGCGCCCAGAAGTGGATGATCGACAGCTTGTAGCTGTAGATCGGCCGCCCCGCCTGCTTCGGCACGAAGTAGTACATCATCCCGAGGAAGCCCGCGGTCAGAAAGAAGCCGACGGCGTTGTGCCCATACCACCACTGGGTCATCGCATCCTGCACACCGGAGAAGACCTGCACCGACTTGCTGCCCCAGATGCTGACCGGAATGGACAGGTTGTTGACGACATGCAGCATCGCCACGGTCACGATGAACGCGAGGTAGAACCAGTTGGCCACGTAGATGTGCCGTTCCCGGCGGCGGAAGATCGTGCCGAGGAAGACCGCGAGGTAGGTCAGCCAGACGATCGTCAGCCAGATGTCGATGTACCACTCGGGCTCGGCGTATTCCTTGGACTGGGTCGCGCCCAGAAGATATCCCGTCGCCGCCAGCACGATGAACAGCTGATAGCCCCAGAACACGAACCACGCCGCGCCACCGCCCCACAGCCGCGCGGCGCTGGTGCGCTGCACGACATAGAAGGACGTGGCGATCAGGGCATTGCCGCCAAACGCAAAGATCACGGCACTGGTGTGCAGCGGCCGCAGGCGGCCGAAATTGGCATAGGGCTGCGCCCAGTCCAGGTTCAGCGCCGGAAACGCGAGCTGAAAGGCGATGTAGGTCCCGACGAGGAACCCCGCGATCCCCCAGAAGGCCGTCGCGATGACACCCGCGCGAATGACGCCGTCGTTGTAGTCGCCCATCGGGGCGGGTGCGGGGGCCTCTGTCTCGGTCTGGCGCAGCACGCGCCAGAACAGAAAGACTGCGACACCCATCACCAGCACCGCGTGCAGCTGATAGGCCGGGTCCCGTGCCCAGTTCGCCGCCAGTGCGGTGAAGAGGATCGTCAGCCCCAACCCGATCAGTTTCAGATAGTTCATGCGCCCTGTTCCCTGTCGTAACCCTGTCCGCGCGCACGCGGTCGGGTGGCTGATAGGGACAGGGATTAGCGGCCGGTCGCCGCCATGACCTTGATCTGGATCAAAAGTCGCCCGGCGGGGCGACGGTCACCTGCCGCGTCCGGGCGGGGCGATCGCCGGGCGCCGCCTGTCGTCAGGACCAGACGCCACCGTCCGCATCGTCGCCCGTCGCCTGCTGCAGACGGGACAGGTCGCGGACCGTGACCTGACGCCGGTCGACCTGATCGATGATCCCGTCCCGCTTCAGCACGCTGAACTGACGGCTGACGGTTTCCAGCGTCAGCCCAAGGTAATTCGCGATCTGGTCGCGCGTCATCGGCACGTCCAGCAGGGCGCTGGCCGTCGGCGCCGCGTCACCGGTCGCCGCCAGATGCGACCGGCGCGCCAGCATGTCGAGGAACGTCGCGATCTTCTCGCGCGCGGTCTTGCGCCCCAGCAGCAGCATCCAGTCGCGCGCGGCATCCAGCTCGTCCAGCGCGAGTTCCATCAGACGCTGGGCGACGTGGGGCGTGTCCTCGATCAGCGCCTCGAAGGGTTTGCGGGCAAAGCAGCACAGCACCACGTCCGTCGTGGCCGTCACGTCAAAATCGATGGTGTCGCGACCCGGTCGCCCGATGAAGTCCGACGGCAGCAGAAGACCCACCATCTGTGTGCGCCCGTCCTCCAGCGTCTTGCTCAGCGATGCGACGCCGCTGACGACCGAGGCGACGAAGGCCAGAGGTTCGCCCCGCCACAGGATCGCGTCACCGGCTGCGAACGTGCGATAGCTCTTGATGGTTTCGAGTTGCGCCATCTCTTCGGCGTCGCAGCGGGCGCAGACCGCCCGGTGCCGGATTGGGCATGCGCTGCAGGCCGCATCGAAGAGGGGAGGGTTCATCATGGATTTGATCTATATCAAAGCGCACCGGTTGTCCCGCAGTCAAAGACGCGTCCATGGACACCGCCGACATCCTGCAACGCCACGGTCTGTTCGACGCGCAGGTGCCGCGTTACACCAGCTATCCGCCAGCCAACCATTTCGTCGCGGGTGCCGGGCAACGGCATCAGGCGGACTGGCTGCGGGCGGTCCCACCGGGCACGGCGCTGTCGGTCTACGTGCACGTGCCGTTTTGCCGACGCCTGTGCCTGTTCTGTGCCTGCCGCACGCAAGGCACGTCCACCATGCGCCCGCTGAACGACTACGTGACGCATCTGACGCAGGAAATCGCCGCCGTCCGCCGCCACCTGCCCGACGACGTCCGCATGGGGCGGCTGCATCTGGGCGGCGGCACGCCGACGATTCTGCCGGTGCGGCTGATGACGCGTCTGCTGGATGCCCTGGACGACGCCTTTGCAACCACCGACGATGCCGAATTCTCGGTCGAGATCGACCCCACCGACGCGGCACCGGAATTGCTCCACATGCTGGCCGCGCGCGGGCTGACCCGCGCCAGCATCGGCGTGCAGGATTTCGCGCCGCAGGTGCAGGCGGCGATCGGTCGGCCGCAATCGCTGGGCCAGACGCAGGAGGTGATCGACACGTTGCGCAGCGCCGGTGTCGCCGGGCTGAACATCGACCTGCTTTATGGGCTGCCGCATCAGACCGCTGACAGTTTCCGTGACACGCTGGCCCACGTGCGGGACATGGCGCCGGACCGGCTGGCGATCTACGGCTATGCCCATGTGCCCTGGATGTCCAAACGTCAGGTCTTGATCCCGACTGCGGCACTTCCCGATGCCGCAGCGCGATGGGCACTGGCGCAGCAGGCCCACCGGACGATGACGCAGGCGGGCTATGCCGCCATCGGCATCGACCATTTCGCGCGCCCCGGCGACGGGTTGGCGCTGGCAGATGCGGCCGGCACCCTGCGGCGCAACTTTCAGGGCTATACCGATGATCCCTGTCCGACGCTGATCGGCTTTGGCGCGTCCGCGATCTCTCGGTTAGGTCAGGGCTACGTGCAGAATGCCGTCGCGACATCGGCCTGGACAGCCCGCACGCGCCCCGGCGGGCTGACCGGGCATCGCGGCTATGAACTGACCGGAGACGATGCGGTCATCGCGGCGATGATCGCCGATCTGATGTGCCGCTTCCGCCTCGATCTGGTCGGGCTGCGGGCGGCCCATTCCGATCACCACGCCTTGATCGCACGAACGGCCCGGATGCTGCTGAGTGACTTTCCGGATGTCTTCGGCGCAAGCGACGACGGGATATACATGCACGCGGCGACACGACCGCTGGTCAGGATCGTGGCGCACCGCATCGATGCCCTGCGCAGCCCCGCGACCAGCTACTCCTCTGCCATCTGAAAGCCCGCTGGTCGTCGCGGCGGCAGCCGGGGCAAGTTCACCGTCCGTTCATTCCTTGCAGATAGTCGTGATGGCGCCGCGGCCCGCATGGGCGGTCGGGGTCATTGAGCGGGATTGAAAGGGCCGGATGTGCAGATCTGCGTTGTCGACGATGAACCGATCGCCCTCACCATCGTCAGGACGGTGCTGTCGCGCGACCTCGCTCACGACGTCGCCTGCTTTTCCGATCCGATCGCGGCCCTTGACCATTGTGCCGTGAGCCCGTGCGACCTCGTGCTCATCGACTACCGCATGGGCAGCCTGAACGGGATCGACATGGTGATCCGGTTGCGGTCCATGCCGGCCTATGCCCACGTGCCGGTGGTGATGCTCACGGCAGACGGAGACAGGGCCGTCCGCATCGCCGCAATCGAAGCGGGCGTGACGGATTTTCTCAACAAACCCTTCGATCCGGACGAGTTGCGGATCCGGGTGCGCAACCTGCTGTCGTTGCGGCAGGCGCAACTGGCGTTGACCGACCGGGCGCGCACCCTGGACGCCGCCGTAAAGGACGCTGTGGCCAAACTCGCCGATCGGGAAGAGGAGCTGATCTGGCGTCTGTCCCGCGCGATCGAAACGCGCGACGGATCGACCGGTCAGCACATCTCGCGCGTCGCTGCGGTGGCGGCGATCATCGCACGCAACCACGGGATGCCGCAGGATTATTGTCGCACCCTCTATCTGGCGACGCCGCTGCACGACACCGGCAAGATCGGGATCAGCGACGCCATCCTCAACAAGGCGGGTCGACTGACCGAGGCGGAGATGGCGCGCATCCGGCGACACACGGACATCGGCGCCAGCATACTGGAGGAGGGCGAAAGCGACCTGATCCGGATGGCCCATGAAATCGCCCTGTTCCATCATGAAAAATGGGACGGGACGGGGTATGGCACCGGATTGGCGGGCAATGCCATTCCGCTGTCGGGGCGCATCGTGGCCGTGGCCGACGTCTTCGATGCCCTGTGTTCGCCACGGGTCTACAAGGCCGCATGGCCGTTCGACACGGCTCTCGCAGAGATCCGGCGACAGAACGGCTACCACTTCGATCCCGCCTGCGTGGCGGCGTTCGAGGCCGGTCTGACCGAAATCCGCAGCATCTATGCGGCGCAATCCGACAATCCCCTCCCGCAACTCGCATCCTAGGATCGTTCACCATGATGTCTCGCATCCTTCTGGCCGTCTTTCTCTGTCTGCCGAGCATTCCCGCAACGGCGGCAGACCTGCCTTCGCCCACCGGTCCCGTGGTCCTGACCGTCACCGGACAGATCGCGCACACCAATGCAGACGGCACCGCACAGTTCGATCAGGCGATGCTGGATGCCCTGCCCCAACGCACCACCACCGCGGTGACACCCTGGCTGGAAGGGTCCCATTCCTTCAGCGGTCCGCTCGGCTCTGCCCTGCTCGACGCGGTCGGTGCCGATGGCGCACGTCTGCGGGTCGTGGCCCTGAACGATTATGCGGCGGACGTGCCGGCGCAGGATCTGCGTGACTTCGACGTCATCTTCGCGACCGCGATCGACGGTCAGGCGCTGACCGTCCGCGACAAGGGGCCCTTGTTCCTGATCTATCCGTTCGACGAACGGCCCGAGTTGTTCAACGAAGTCTATTTCGGCCGCTCGGTCTGGCAGATCGTCCGGATCGATGTCCTGGAATAGCGCGTCCGTCGCACCGGACCCCGACCAGCGGTCGCACCGGGTGGCCCTCGCCACCCAGGTGCTGATCGGCCTCGTCGTGGTGTTGATCGCGATGACCGCATACCTGTTCTTTGCCCTGCGCGACCGCCAGCAGATGATGCAGGAAAGCGTGCGCGAGGATGCGATGTGGGCAGTCTTCCAGACCCACCGCGAATCGTCGCGCCTGGTGGAATCGCTTCTGCTTGCGCAAACCGATCCCACCACGACGGCCCGCGACCGGGTCAGCCTGAACTTCGACCTGGTGTTCAGCCGCATGAGATTGCTGGAAACGGGTCTTCTGACCTCCAGCTTTACCGGCGCCACCGACCTGCAGGCCGCGGCGACGGCACTGCGCGCCCGCATCCTCGCGATGGCGCAGACGATCGATGCGATCAAGGCTGACGGGATCGGTTTTGCCGCCGCGGTGCCTGACCTGATCACCGATGCGCGGCAGATCCAGTCCGACGGCAATGCCCTGGTCAACGCGACCAACGAACGGCTGAGTGCGGCGCGCGCCGCAGACCGTGCGCGCAAGATTGCGACATACGGCACCCTTGCGGCCGTCGTCGCCATCACCGGCACCGTGTTCGTCGGGATCATGATCCTTCAGTTCATCCAGCTGCGCATCATCCGCCTGACCGGCCGGCAATTGCACGACCTGTCCCGGCGCAACGCCCAAAGCGCCGCCGAGGCCGAGGCCGCGAGTGCCGCCAAGACGCTGTTCCTCGCCTCCATGAGTCACGAGATGCGGACGCCGCTCACGGGGATCATCGGTGCTGCGGATCTGCTGTCCGGCACCGGTCTGAGCGGCACGCAGGCCCGCCATGCGCTGACGATCCGTCGGTCCGGGCATATTCTTCTCGACGTCATCAACGACATCCTCGATTTCTCGAGCCTCGATGCGACGGGCGTCAGCTACACCACCGGGCCCGTGGTTTTGCCCGATCTCGCAGAGGTGTTGCAGGACGTGTTCCGGCAAAGGATCGCCGATGCCGGACTGACGTTCGATCTGGCATTTCCGCCGCTTGTCGTCACCACCGACGACGTGCGGCTGCGTCAGGTCCTGCTCAACCTCATCGGCAACGCCATCAAGTTCACGCCGGACGGGTCGGTCCGCGTCACCGCAGAGCTTGTCGATGCAACGACCTTGCGGATCGCGGTCACCGATAGCGGAATCGGCATCGCGGCCGATCTGCAGTCACGCCTGTTTCAAGATTTCAGCCGGATCGAAACCAGTGCGCGCAAGTTCGCCGGCACCGGGCTCGGCCTCGCCATTTCGCGGCGAATCGTGACGGGGATGGGGGGTCGGATCGGTGTGGACAGCACGCCGAGCCGCGGCAGCACGTTCTGGCTGGAACTGCCGGTCACCGTCGCAGGCCCCGCGCCCGCGCAGTCCGAACCGCCCTTACAGCGATATCGCACCGGTATGCGATGCGTCGGATCGGTCCTGCTGGTCGAGGACAACGACATCAATCGCGAGATCGCAGAGGCGCTGCTTGCAGGCTTTGGCGTGCATGTCGCGACGGCCCACGACGGACAGCAGGCGCTGGACACGCTCGGTCCCGCTGCATTCGACCTTATCATCATGGACATGCAGATGCCGGTCATGGACGGCATCGCGGCGACGCGGGCCCTGCGCCAGCGTGGCTGCAGGACCCCTATCGTGGGCCTGACGGCGA
This sequence comes from Loktanella fryxellensis, assembly GCF_900110065.1. Lineage (GTDB taxonomy): Bacteria > Pseudomonadota > Alphaproteobacteria > Rhodobacterales > Rhodobacteraceae > Loktanella > Loktanella fryxellensis. The sequence goes on from NZ_FOCI01000020.1 coordinate 29,589, forward strand.
ATGCCTTCGCGGACGACCGGCAGCGGTGCCTCGACGCCGGGATGGATGGTTTCGTGTCCAAACCGATCACCCGCGACAAGATTGCCGAAATCCTGTCGGCGTGGCTGACAGTGACGTCGCCCGGCAAGCAAGAGGACGCCGCCGCACCGCAGACACCGGCGCCGCCGCTCATCGATCCCGATCAGCGCACCGCCATGATCGGCTGTCTCGGTCCGCAGACCTACACCGCGATGCTGGCACAACTGCGCGACGATGCAGCGCGGCTGGAAACCATGGGCGACGATGCGGGGTCCGCTCTGCACGCCGGCGTCTGGGACGACCGGCTTCATGCGTTGAAAGGTTCGGCGGCGACGCTGGGCCTCACGGGCGTCAGCCGACGGGCCCAGGACCTGCGCGATCCGGACGGACCCCGAACCTCTGCAATCATCGGCGCCCTTCTGGCCTTGATCGACGCGAGCATCGTGGAAGCGCGCGTAGATCCAACAGACGCGGTCGCGGCATGATGCACCGTGCCGCGCGCCCTGCGTCGTCGCCTGCCGCCGGATGGCACCGGTCTGTCGGCCGGCCTTACCGACAACCGCGTGACCACCTGCATGCCCCAATGCGTGCGCAACCACGTGGCGTCGGCGCCCTCGGCACCGATTTGGAACGGATAGGCCCACGCGTTTCGTCCACCGGCCCGCCGCGTCAGCTGCGCAACTCCGACCATGGCTTACGGATGCCGGACAACCCGGCCTCGCAGGATGCGAACGGGTCCGCCCCGCTGGACTACACGCGGCATCGAACAGGCTGCTATCAGGACACCTGACGCGACCCGATCCCCGCGTTCTCCAGCCCATCGCGGTCGGGCAGGTCCTGCAGGCTCTCCAGTCCAAAGGCGGTCAGGAATGCGTCTGTCGTGACGTAAGTATGGGGCGCCCCGCGGCGCGGGCTGCGCGGGCCTGTGGCGATCAGGCCGCGGGCGTGCAGGCGTCCGATCAGGTCGCGGCTGATGTCCTTGCCGAAGATTTCCTTGAGGCCATCGCGGGTCAGTGGCTGGTGATAGGCGATGGCCGCCAGCACGGCGATATCGAAATCGCTCAGGTCGAAGACCTGATCGGCGACATTGGCCGCCGCGCGGATCGCAGGGGCGAACAAGGGCCGCGAGCGCAGCATCCAGCCGCCTGCAACCTGTGCGATTTCGAACGCGCGCCCGTCCAGATCGACGGCCAGATCGGCTATCAGCAGATCGATGGAGGCCCCCTGCCCCACCACGCGGGCCAGATCGTCGCGCGGGACCGGCGTGGCGCTGGCGAACAACACCGCCTCGATCCGCAGCATCCACGTCCGCCAGCGCAGCGCGGGCGGCAGATCGGTCAACTCGCGGTCGAGGTCCATGTCAGAGGCCGTACAGGCGGAAGCTGTCCCGCCCGGTCAGTTCACGCACCGCGCCGAGGCTGACGAGCCGGTCGCACAGGCGGCGCGCGGCGCGGTCCGACATGAACCCCGTCAGCGCGCCCGGTGCCACGGCGTCGCGCGTTAGGAACAGCGCCACCGCCTGCCCCGCCGCCTTGGCGCGCAGGCGTGGCAGCGCGGCCTGCAACAGTTGCGCTTGCCGCGCCAGATCCGCAGCGTGCCGCAGCACCTGCGGCACGGCACGGGTCACCGCAAGATGACAGGCCATCTGCAGATCCGCACCCTGCGTTTGCAATGCCGCGCGCGTCAGACCCAGCGTCAGCAGCGGCACCAGATGCGTCCACCCCAGCGCGCGCGACAGGGCCGCGTCGGCCAGTATAAGGGCATCGGTCCGTCCTCGGGGGTCGTGCGCCAACGCCGCGTCCAGCAGCGCGGCGGCATGGGGAATAGGGGCCTTGCGGGCGGTAGCCATCGCCTGCGCGATCAGGGCCGCATCGCCACGCGGCAGGACACCGGCCAGCACCTGCGCGGACAGGGGTCGCGCCGCAACGCGGTGCCAGACCGTCGCCACCTCTCCCGCAGGGCCGGGCAGGTCGCCGGGACGCAGCAAATGCAGCGCGTCACGCAAGGCGGGTAATCGCTCGGGTCGGCCCATATGCGCTTTGCAGAGTTCTGCCGCCACAAGCGCAAGGCGGGCGCGCAGCACGGGTAAAGGCACTGCGGGCATGGTCAGGACGTGATCAAGGTGCGCGAGAGCCCCCCCCGACATGAACGCAGCATCGGCGAGCGTGTCCTCCCGCTTGCCACGCAACCAGGGCGGGATGCACGGCGGATCGAAAGCTTCGGAAACGGGCATCGTCACGGGTGCAGTCATAGAAACGCGATAGCATTGCTCGGCGCTTTTTACCAGCCGTGCACATCAAAAGCGCCGCAGCTTTAGCGTGAGTCATATGTCCGATAATCTTGCATTATCGGACATTAATGGATTACACCTCCCCACATGACCAAAACTCCCGATCTGCCCCCATCCGACGACCCAACCGACCCTCACACCGCCCTGCCCGGGCATATCGCGGGCTCCGCCCCGCTCGACCGTCTGGTGGACACTGCCCGCGCCTATTCGGCGGATGCGCTGTCGGACAACACGCGCGCCGCCTATGCGGCGGACTGGGCCGCCTTCGCACGCTGGTGCCGGATGCGGGGGGCGTCGCCCTTGCCGCCGTCACCGCAATTGGTGGGCCTCTACATCGCCGACCTCGCGGCACCGCAGGGTCGCGCCCCTGCCCTCTCCCCCGCCTCCATCGCGCGGCGGTTGTCGGGGCTGAGCTGGCATTACGCGCAGCGCGGACAGCCGCTGGACCGCAAGGACCGCCACATCGCCGCCGTCCTCGCGGGCATCCGTCGCCGTCATGCCCGCCCGCCGGTGCAGAAGGAGGCGATCCTGCCGGAAGACCTGATCGCCATGCTGGCCACACTGCCGCACGACCTGCGCGGCTTGCGCGACAGGGCGCTGCTGCTGATCGGCTTCGCCGGTGGCCTGCGCCGGTCAGAGATCACGGGCCTCGACCATGGCCGCGACGACACGCCGGACAGTCGCGGCTGGGTGCAGGTGCTGGACGGCGGGTTGATCGTCACCCTGCAGGGCAAGACCGGCTGGCGCGAGGTCGAGATCGGGCGCGGCAGCGTCGACACCACCTGCCCTGTCCACGCGCTGCAACGATGGCTGAATTTCGCGCGCATCGACTTCGGCCCGCTGTTCGTCGCCACCACCCGCGACGGGACACGCGCCACCGACCGGCGGTTGTCGGACAAGCATGTCGCCCGCCTGATCAAGACCTGCGTCAGGCACGCCGGCCTGCGGTCGGATCTGTCCGAGGCGGCACGCGTCGGCCTCTATTCCGGCCACTCGCTGCGGGCGGGCCTGGCCAGCAGCGCCGCGGTGGACGAGGCGCAACTGCAAAAGCACCTTGGCCACGCGAGTGCCGAGATGACGCGCCGCTATCAACGCCGCCGCGACAGGTTCCGCGTGAACCTGACCAAGGCGGCGGGGCTGTAGGGCGGCATCGGATCGCACCGGGCCCGCCGTGTGCCCGGTGCGATCGCCGTCAGTGACCTGCGTGGGGGTCCGCTGCGCCGTCTTCGGTACTGCCGTGATCCATCGCGCCATGGTCCATCGGGGCGGCATCGTCGGCGGTGCGCGCCTCGACCGCGAATTCGACCTCGACGTCGCCGGCCTGCTCGAACGTCAGCGTCGCGGGAAACCGCGTGCCATCGACCAGCGGCGCATCGAGGCCCATGAACATCACGTGATAGCCGCCGGGGGCGAAGGTCACCGTTTCGCCGGGCGCGATCTCCAGCACCGGCACCGGCTCCATCACGGCGACACCGTCGCGCATCAGGGACTGGTGCACCTCGACCCGGGGAAAGTCGGCGGTGACGGCGACCAGACGGTCCGGCGTGTCGCCGCCGTTTGTGATGGTCATGTAGCCGCCGCCCGCGCGGGTCATCGGTGCCGTCTCGAAAGCATAGGGATGCGCGATGGACATCTCGCCCACGGTATAGTCGTGGGCCTGCGCGAAAGATGCGGTCAGGGTGAGGAGCGTCGCAGTCGTCAGGGTTTTCAGCATGTCGGAGTGTTCCATGAAACAAGGGTCAACCCTGCGGCCCCGGGGGCTGCGCAAGGTGTGAAAGGATGCGATCGGTACGTCTCAGACGCCGGCGGGCGGTGCCCTGACTGGCGGCCCGGGGGGTGCACGGGTCACGACCACCGCCGGCACATCGCGTGGCGCGACGACGGGGCGCAGCAGCACCCACCAGGGTCCGGCGACCATCGCACCGGGCGCAACGGCGGCCACGGTGGTCAGGCAGGACGCGACGCAGTCCGCGTGGTGTCCCGCCGTGCCGTCGCCATCGGCGCACAGATCGGCCACGGTGCCACCAAGCGCCAAAAGCGGCGCCATCAGCATCTCGGCCCGGATCATGTCGCCCGCCGCCTGCGCGCGCTGCACACCGCCGGTTGCGACCGACAGGGCCGCCAACAGGGCGAACAGCAACGACAGGCGTGAATGGCGCGATGCGGTCAACATGCGCTGCATCTAACGGCATCCGGTCCCGCGCGAAAGGTGACAATCCGCGCAACGCCCCGCCCATCGTCGCCCGTGCTGCCTCATCGGCTGGTCGCTGCCCCCGATCCGTCCTATCTGCTGGCCGACCCCCAGCGCCCCCGCCGCGAGGAGAGCCTTCGTGACCGCCACACCCGCAGCCCCGCCGCCGTCGCCGTTCTCGGTGCCGATCTTCCGCGCGATCTGGTTCGCGTCGATGTCGTCGAACTTCGGCGGGCTGGTGCAGGCGGTGGGTGCGTCATGGCTGATGACGACGCTCACCACCTCGCCGCAGCAGGTGGCGCTGGTGCAGGCGTCCACCGCGCTGCCGATCATGCTGTTCTCGCTGACCGCGGGTGCCATCGCCGACAACCTCGACCGGCGCAAGGTCATGCTGATCGCGCAGTTCTACATGGTCGCGGTGTCGCTGTTGCTGGCGTGGTGTGCCTGGGCGGGCGTGCTGACGCCGTGGGGCCTGCTGGGCTTCACCTTCGCCATCGGCTGCGGCACGGCGCTGAACAATCCCGCGTGGCAGGCCAGCGTCGGCGACATGGTGCCCCGCGCCGCCCTGCCGGGGGCAGTGGCCCTGAACTCCATGGGGTTCAACATGGCACGGTCGGTGGGGCCCGCCATCGGCGGGGCCATCGTCGCCGTCGCGGGGGCGGCGGGCGCGTTCCTGACCAACGCGCTGAGCTATGTCGGCCTGATCGTCGTGCTGCTGCGCTGGCATCCGGTGCGCGCGCCGCGCACCCTGCCGCGCGAACACATCGCCACGGCGATGCTGGCAGGGCTGCGCTATGTCGCCATGTCGCCCAACCTGTGTGTCGTGATGGCGCGTGCCGCCCTGTTCGGGGCCGCCGCCGCCGCCCTGCCCGCCCTGATGCCGGTCGTGGCGCGCGATCTGATCGTGGGCGGGCCGCTGACCTATGGCATCCTGCTGGGCGCGTTCGGCATCGGCGCTGTGGCGGGCGCGCTGTCCAGCGGGCGCCTGCGGGCGCGGCTTTCGACCGAGGCGATCGTGCGCGTCGCCACGCTCGTCCTTGTCCTGGGCGGCATCGGCACGGCGCTGTCACACACGCTGATCCTGACGCTGCCCGCGCTGATGCTGGCGGGGTCAGGCTGGGTGCTGGCGCTGTCCACCTTCAACGTGACCGTGCAGCTGTCCACCCCGCGCTGGGTCGTGGGGCGGGCGTTGTCGCTGTATCAGATGGCGGCGTTCGGCGGGCTGGCGGCGGGCGCGTGGACCTTCGGCGCGATCGCCGAGGCGCAGGGCGTCACCCGCGCCCTTCTCGCCGCTGCCGCGCTGCAGGCGGTGGGCGGCCTGCTGGGGCTGGTGCTGCCCCTCCCCCGCAGCGGCGATGCGGATCTGGAACCGGCGGGGCACATGACCGCACCCGCGACGACCGTGCCCGTCGATGCCCGGTCCGGCCCCATCGTCATCACGGTGGAACACCGGGTCGCGGCGCACAACAGCACGGCCTTTGTCGCCGCGATGAACGAGCGTCGCCGCATCTGTCGCCGGGACGGCGCGCGGCGCTGGACCCTGCTGCGCGATCTGGCGGACCCCGACCTGTGGGTGGAACGCTATCACGTCGCCACGTGGCTGGAATACGTCCGCGACCGCCAGCGCCGCACCCGCGCCGACCAGCAGAACCACGACCTGATCCAGTCGCTGCACATCGACGGCCACGCCCCGCGCGTCCACCGCTTCATCGAACGTCCCGTCGGCTCCGCCACCTACGACCCGGTGGCCGAGGTGCAGGCGACCGAGGATGCGCTGACCGATCCCACCCGCGCGAACTGACGTGCACCGATGCAGGGGCCGGTGTGCGGCCCTTGGATAAGTTGATCCACGTCATATTTGCCCGTCTCACGTTTCAAGAAACCGTCAGGACCTCCCATGACCACCAACACCCTGTTCCGCCCCTTCACGTACAAGGGGCTCGACCTGCCCAACCGCATCGTCATGGCCCCCATGACCCGGTCGATGGCACCGGAGGGCATCCCCGGCCAGCCGCAGGTCGATTACTACGCCCGCCGCGCCGCCGCCGATGTGGGTCTGATCCTGACCGAAGGCACCGTGATCGACCGTCCCGCGTCGCGCAACACCGCCGGCATCCCGTTCTTCCATGGCGACGCCGCGATGGCTGGCTGGCGTGACGTGGCATCGGCCGTGCACGCCAAGGGCGGCAAGATCGCGCCGCAGATCTGGCACACGGGATCGACACGTGGCGGAAAGTGGGAGCCCGCGGCGCCCGTCGAAAGCCCCTCCGGCCTCGTCGGCCCCGGCGAGCCGCGCGGCAACACGATGACCGACGCCGACGTGGCCGACACCATCGCGGCCTTCGCGAAATCCGCGCGTCTGGCGCAGGAAGCCGGCTTCGACGCGGTCGAGGTGCATGGCGCGCACGGCTATCTGATCGACCAGTTCTTCTGGTCCGGCACCAACCTGCGCGACGATTCCTACGGTGGCCCGACCATCAAGGACCGCTCGCGCTTCGCCGCCGAGATCGTCAAGGCGATCCGGGCCGAGGTCGGTCCCGACTTCCCGCTGATCCTGCGCGTCAGCCAGTGGAAGCAGCAGGACTACACCGCCCGTCTGGCCACCAGCACGTCCGAGATGACCGACTGGCTGTTGCCGCTGGTCGAGGCTGGCGTGGATATCCTGCACTGTTCACAGCGCCGCTTCTGGGAACCCGAATTCCCGGAAGTTGACGGCGAAGAGGGTCTGAACTTTGCCGGTTGGGCGAAAAAGCTGACGGGTGCGCCGACGATCAGCGTGGGCTCCGTCGGCCTGAACTCCGACTTTAGCGGCGCGTTCGCGGGTGAATGGTCCAAGGCCACGCCGCTGGACCGTCTGACCCGGCGGATGGAGCGTGACGAGTTCGACCTGATCGCCGTGGGCCGCGCCCTGCTGGCGGACCCCGCGTGGGTGTCCAAGGTCCGCGAAGGCTGCATGGACGAGTTGAAGGATTTCGACGCCGCCGCGCTGAAGACCCTCGCCTGAGCCTTGCCAAAGGGGGGGCCTTTCCGGGCCCCCCTACCCCAGCAGGAACGGGATCAGCGCATCCGCCACGGCCTCTGGCCGTTCCAGGGGCGCGAAATGCCCCGCCTCTTCGATCACCACCAGCCGCGCATCGGGCAGCAGCGCCTGCATCGCTTCATGCTGCGCGACAGGGCTGAACGCGTCCTGACGCCCTACCATCAGCAGCACCGGACAGGCGATCTGCCCAAGGTAGCTCCGTGCATCGGGCCGGTTCACCAGCGCCGCGATCTGCCGCGCGTGGCTCTCCGGCGTCTGCCGCAGCACCATCGCCGTTAGCGCATCCATCAGCCCGAAATCGCCGTGCCTGCCCGGATGCACCATCTCCGGCAACCAGCGGTCGCACAGCGCCTGCATCCCGTGATCCCGCGCCAGCGCCACCAGCGCCTCGCGCACCGGCAACTCGCCTGCCGCCAGAGGATGCACGCCTGTGTCGAGCAGCGCCAGACGCGCGATCCGGTCGGGGGCCAGACGGGCCATTTCCAACGCGACGCGCGCGCCCATGGAATGGCCCGCCACCCGCATCCGGCCAGCCGACAGCGCAAGGCAGTCGTGCGCCATGTCGGTCAGATCATCCTGCGTGGTCAGATCGGCCACCACGCCGTCAGCGCCGATCGCATCGACGAAGGGCACCCACACCGTGCGGTCCGACAGCAGGCCGGGGATCAGGACGATGGTATCGCCAGTTGTCGGGGCGGTCATACGGCGGTCAGGTCGAAATCGGCGGCGATCAGCGCGGCCTTGTCCACCGGACCCAGCGCCATCCGCTTGCGCGCCTGCATGTGGGTGCGGGCGGCATTCACCGTCTCCACCGCCGACAGCCGGTTGCCCGCAAACCGCCAGACGCTGCCGTCGGGGCCGGTCACGGCGTCGTCCTGCGGCGTGGCCAGTCCCGCGATCTGCAACTTGGCATCCGCCTGATCGGACCAGAACCACGGCACGGCGGCATAGGCGTCATCCGCCCCGCCCACCAGACGCCGCGCGATCAGACGGGCATGGTCGGTGGCGGCCTGCACGCTCTCCAACCGCACGGGGCGCTGCGTGACCGGATCGGGGAACACCGCGCAATCCCCCAGCGCGGAAATCGCGGAGTCCGACGTGCGCAGTTGCGCATCCACGACGACGCCGTTCGCCACGTCCAGACCCGCATCCCGCGCAAGGCTGTCGTTGGGCACCACACCGGCGGCCAGCAGCACGATGTCGGCGGCGATCGCGGTGCCGTCGCGCAATAAGATCCCGTCGTCCGTCACTTCGGTCACCAGCGCATCAAGGTGCAATTCAGTGCCTAATCCCCTGTGCAGAGCCGCAAATCGGTCCGACATCTGCGGCGACAGCACACGCGCCATCAGGCGGGGTGCGGCCTCGGCCACCGTCACGTCGTGCCCCAGTCCGGCCGCAACGGCCGCGAATTCCAGCCCGATGAAACCGCCACCGATCACCGCGCAGCGTTTGGGGCTGTCGAGTGCACCCCGCAGCCGCACCGCGTCGTCCAGCGTGCGCAGGTCCAGCGCCCGCGCAAGACCGGGAATCGGCGGGCGGAGGTTGCGCGTCCCGGAGGCGAGGATCAGGTGATCATAGGGCCACGCCTGCCCGCCTGCATGAACCATCCGCGCAAGCCGGTCGATCCGGTCGATCCACACGCCCGTCACCAGCGCGATGTCCGCCGTGTCATAGAACGCCGCGGGCCGCAGACGCAGCGCCTCGGCATCGCCGGACTTGAGGTAGGCCTTGGACAAGGGCGGGCGCTGATAGGGCAACCCGTCCTCGGCACCGATCAGGGTGATCGACCCGGCAAAGCCGTCCTGCCGCAGGCTGATGGCGGCCTGCAGACCACCCTGCCCCGCCCCCACGATGACGATCCGTTCCAGCATGTGCAGTCCCTCGAAACCCTGCCGCAGGGTCTGTTTACAGCCCGGCCACTCCATTCCACGCCCGGTCGGTCGCGACTGTGCCGCCTTGTCGAAAGTCATAGCCGCCGATGCGTGCATCCTCCAGCACCAAACGGCAGCAAGACCTGCGACGCGGTGCCTGTCCAAGTGAAACATTCCCCCCTAGACTGGGCACGACCAACCGGAACTGCACAGCCTGACCGCCACCGCACCACCCTGCCGCATCAACTGTGCCATGCTTGGGCAACGCAGCCTCCGGCAATGATGAAAGATCATTATATGATTGTTAGTAAAGGATAATACATGGACGCCAGCGTCTTTCACGGCACCATCCCCGCCCTGTTGACCCCACTGACCCCCGACCGGCAGCCCGATCTCGACGCCCTCGTGCAGACCGGGCAAGAGATGATCGCGGCGGGCATGTCCGGCGTGGTCTATTGCGGGAGCTGCGGCGACTGGCCCCTGCTGACGGATGCACAGCGGATGGACGGGGTCGCGCGCCTGACCGACGCGGGGGTGCCGGTGGTCGTGGGCACGGGTGCGGTCAATTCGGCCACGGCGGTGGCCCATGCTGCGCATGCGCAGTCCATCGGCGCGGCAGGCCTGATGGTCATTCCCCGCGTGCTGTCACGGGGGGCGTCGGCTGCGGCGCAGGCGCACCACTTTGCCGCGATCCTGAACGCGGCGCCGGACGTGCCGGCGATCATCTACAACAGTCCCTATTATGGCTATCAGACCCGCGCCGACCTGTTCTTTGCCCTGCGCGACGCGCATCCGAACCTGATCGGGTTCAAGGAATTCGGTGGGGCGTCCGACCTGACCTATGCCGCCGAACACATCACGTGCCGCGACGACGATGCGATCCTGATGGTCGGCGTGGATACCGAAGTCTACCACGGCTTCGTCAACTGCGGCGCGGTCGGTGCGATTACCGGCATCGGCACGATCTTTCCGGCGGAAACCCTGCTGCTGGTCGCCCTGTCGCGCCGCGCCGCCGCTGGCGATGCAGAGGCCGACCTGCGCGCGCGGGAGTTGTCGCAGGCCTTCGCCGTGCTGGCCGCCTTCGACGAAGGCGTCGATCTCGTCCTCTACTTCAAGCACCTGATGGTGCTGAAGGGGCACGAGGCGTACCGCCGCAACGTCTATGAGACGGACGCATTGTCGGCGTCGCAGGCGGGATTTGCCACGGCGCAGTTCCACAAGTTCAACGCTTGGTTCGCAGACTGGTCGCGACACCTTGCGACGGGTCGCGGCACGGCGGCGTGACCGACACATGCAGGTCATAGACAGCCACACGGGCGGCGAGCCGACGCGCACGATCCTGTCCGGCGGTCCCGATCTGGGCGCCGGGCCGCTCGCGCTGCGGGCACAGCGGCTGGCGCGGGATCACCGGGCCCTGTGGCGGGCGATCCTGCTGGAACCGCGCGGACAGGTGGCGATGGTCGGGGCGTTGCTGGTGCCGCCCGTCGATCCGACCTGCGTGACAGGCGTGATCTTCTTCGACGTGGCCGCGGTGCTGGGCATGTGCGGTCACGGCACGATCGGGGTCGCCGTGACGCTGTTCCATGCAGGGCGGATCGGTGTCGGCCAGCACCGGTTCGAGACGCCGGCGGGCGTCGTCACCGTCGATCTGCTGGACGCCCACACCGTCACCGTCACCAACATCGAAAGCCGCCGGACACAGGCCGACGTGACGGTGGACGTGCCCGGGATCGGGCGCGTGACGGGCGACGTGGCTTACGGCGGCAACTGGTTCTTCCTCGTCGATCCCAGCCCGCTGCCAGTTGCGCCGGACAACATCACCGCGCTGACGCGGGCCACCATCGCCATGCGCATGGCATTGGCCGACGCCTGCGTGGCAGGCAACGACGGCAGCGCCATCGACCACGTGATCCTCTATGGTCCAGCCGACGCGGCGGGCTTCCACAGTCGCAATTTCGTCCTGTGTCCCGACGACGCCTATGACCGCTCGCCCTGCGGCACGGGCAGTTCGGCGCGGCTGGCCACGCTGGCAGCGCGGGGCCTGTTGGCACCGGGTAAGGAGATCGTACAGGAAAGCGTGATCGGATCGACCTATCGGCTGTCCTATGCCCCCGGCGCGGCGGGCGGCGTGATCCCGCGGATCACCGGGCAGGCGCATGTGATGGCCGAAAGCCGCCTGATCTTCGACCCCGCCGACCCGTTCCGCGAGGGCATCGCGCCATGAGCGACATCGTCGTGATCGGCGCGGGCGTGGTCGGCGTGACCACGGCGCTGGCCCTGCAGACCGAGGGGCACAGCGTCCGCCTGATCGATCGGGGCGAGGTCGGGATGGCCACGTCGCGGGGCAATGCCGGGGCGTTCGCTTTCGCCGATATCGAGCCATTGGCGACCCCCGGCGTCATGCGCCGCGCACCACGGTTCCTGTTGGACCCGCTGGGGCCGCTGTCGATCCCACCGGCACAGGCGGTGCGGATGATCCCGTGGCTGTGGCGGTTCTGGCGTGCCAGCAGGCCGCAACGCCATGCCGCCGCCGTGGCTGCACAGGCGAGCCTGATGGACATATCGCGGACGGCGCTGGACGATCTGATCGCCGCCGTGAATGGCGAGCCGCTGATGCGGCGCGAAGGGCAATTGCAACTCTACGAAGGTGAGCCTGCGTTCCGCGCCAGCCTGCCGGGCTGGGACCTGCGCCGCGCGCATGGCGTGGCGTTCGATCTGCTGGACGGCGCCGAGGCGATCACCGAGATCCAGCCGGGGCTGTCGCCACGCTTCACCCACGCGGGCTTCGTGCCCGCGTGGATGAACACGACCGACCCGTTCGCGTGGGTGCAGCATCTGGCGCAGGCCTTTGTCGCGCGCGGTGGCACGATCGCACGGCATTACGTGCAGGCGCTGGTGCACGGCGCCGATGGCGTCACGGTGAAGACCGCGACCGGCCCGTTGACCGGCGCCCGCGTCGTCGTGGCGGCTGGCGCGTGGTCGCACCAGCTTGCGCGCACGCTGGGCGACCGGGTGCCGCTGGATACGGAACGCGGCTACAACGCGACCTTCGCGGCGGGCGGCACGGCGCTGCACACGCATCTGACGTTTCCGGACCACGGTTTCGTCGTCACCCGGATCGGCGACGGGGTGCGGGTCGGCGGCGCGGTGGAGCTTGGCGGCCTCGACCGCGCGCCTGACTGGCGGCGTGCCGACGTGCTGGCGGACAAGGCGCGGGCGTTCCTGCCGCTGCTGACCTTGCGCGATGGCGTGCGCTGGATGGGCTGCCGTCCGTCCACACCGGACAGCCTGCCGATGATCGGCCATGCCCCCCGATCGGACCGCGTCACCTATGCCTTCGGCCACGGCCATCTGGGGCTGACGCAGGCGGCCGGCACGGCGCAGCTGGTGGCCGATCTCGTGGCGGGGCGCGCGCCGGGGATCGACCTGACGCCCTTCGCTGCCACGCGATTCCGCTGAAACCTTACCGGATGGGTGGGGTCGTTGCCACCTGGCAATGAGGTGGAAATCGTAGCGTCGCCAGTGACTTACAGCGGATTCGCCTCTGCGAACTTGCGGAAGAACGCGAGATAGGCGCGGTCGGGATCGTCGGGCTTGCCCTTGGTCCGCGACCAGGTGCGCCACTCGCTCTCGATCTGGTAGATGTCATAGCCGGGAAAGCGCATCCGCGCCGTCTCGTAGGTCTGGGTCTGCAGCGCGTCGCCCTTGACATCGAGCCAGCCGGGACGGGGGCGCAGGGTCGGGGCGGGTGCGGGCTCCGCCGCCTTGACCCGCCGCCCGGTGCTGGCGAAGGACAGCGCGCGCGCCGCCTCTCCGGTCGCGTCGCCGTCCTTGCGCCACCAGCGCAGCTCCACATGCGTCACGCTGCGCGCGGTCTTGATCGGCGCGATCTCCACCTGGTAGTCGGACAGGGCGCACACCTCGGCCACGGCGGGGTCGATGGCCCGCAGGCGCAGGTTCGACCATGACGTCAGCTTGCCCTTCGGCACGCCGAGCACGCCGCGGATCGCGTCGAGGGTGAAGGTCTCCGACGACTTCCAGCGCAGGTTGCCGCGTTTCTGGACCATCTCGTACAGGGTCAGGGCGTATTTCGACGACAGGGCGAACATCACCTCGCGCTGCAGGCGCGCGAAGACGGTGGAGTTGCCGATCACCTTGCGCAGGCGGGCGGGGATCTCGTATTCGAACAACCCGTCGCTGCGCGCCGCCTCGACGTTGCCGCCCAGCAGCTGCACACGCTCGACCGCGGGCTTGCCGTCCCACATCACGTCCATCTTGACGATGGCGGACATGAGCCGTTCGATGGACTCGCCGATGCGGTCGTTGGAGTTGTGACTGCCGCGCAGGTCGGATTTCGCGATCACGTGCATCACCGGCTTGTCGATGGCGTCCCAGGCATTTTCCAGAAGCTGGTTGTAGATCCGCCGGTCGGTCAGGGTCAGGGGCGTCACCTCGATCAGGTCCACCAACTCGCCCGGCTTGATGAGGGTGTCGGCGGTGGGCCGGGCGTCGATCGTGCGGTAAGAGGGTGTCACAGGTTTCGCCATGATGCCGAATCGCGCCTTTCCCTACGTGGCTGACTTACTTTTGTAGGTTGCGGCGTGTAAGTCAACAGACCAGCGGCGGGCGACCGGTCACCCGAAATGTAAGCGGCTGAGCGGGTCGGGGGTCAAGGTCACAGCGGGAAAGGCGATGAAAACAGCGCCTTGGGCACTCCCCGATTCGCACCCCGGCGCCCCACCCGAAACGTAAGGATTCACCCACCCGACAGGTATCGCCAGCCCACCCGAAACGTAACGCCAGCCCACCCATGACGTAAGCCGAACGATCCCGAAACGTAAGCCATAAGGAACTTTGCGCGTTGCGGGGCAGGGGGATTGATGCCCTGAACAGATGAACACGAGAATCCAGAACAGGCAGGGGGTTTTTATGATTTGGATGTTTATCGAGGTCCGATCGCCGGCGTCGCACACAAATTGGGTCCGAACCCCCGCAACCGCCCCGCTAGAACCGTACCCGACGGCACCGTGCCCCCTTTCCCGCACCTTCGGGCTCATCCGCTCAAGGTGCGGTTTTTCGGATATCCCCGAGTCAATTCCGAACATATACTCGGCGCAGTTCAACCCACGCCAAGAGGGGCCGACATGAGCATACCACAGGACTACCCCGTCGGTCTGGACGAGATCGATGCCATCGCCACGCGGGCGGGACGCGTCATCGAGAAGCTGCGCACGGCCGTCTTTTCCCCCGGCACGCAGAAGACCCTCGACGTGACGTTCAACGTCCGCACTGCGGCCGAGATGTGTGGTCGGACGGAAAAGGCGATCCGCGATGCGGAGGGCGACGGGCGTCTGCCGGAGCCTGCGAAGGACGACCAGACCGGGCGGCGCACGGGCTACGCGCTGGAGGATGTGAACCGGATGCGCGCGGTGTTCGGCACGCTGCCGCACCGGGCAGCGACGGACCCGGCGATGGTCCTGGCCGTGCAGAACTTCAAGGGCGGCGTCGGCAAATCCACGGTCGTGGTGCATCTGGCGCAGTATCTGGCGCTGAAGGGCTACCGCGTCTGCGTGATCGACTGCGACAGCCAGGCGTCCACAACTAGCATCTTCGGCCTGAACCCGGATGTCGACGTGGACGAGGACGAAGATACGCTTTATCCGTTCTTTCGCCACGGCGGGCCGGCGACGCTGCACTACGCGCTGCGCGCGACCTGCTGGCCGGGGATCGCCATGATCCCGGCGAACCTCGGCCTCTACGACGCGGAATACGAGTTCGCGGCGCGCATGGTGCGCGAACAGGACTTCGTCCTCGACCGCCTGCGCGACGGGATCGCCACCATCGCGGACCAGTTCGACGTGATCCTGCTGGACCCGCCGCCGGCGCTCGGCATGATCTCTCTGTCGGTGCTGCGCGCTGCGACCGCCATCGTCGTGCCGGCACCGCCGAACAACATCGACTTCGGATCGACCGCGCATTTCTTGCGGATGATGTCGTCGACGCTGGGCGAGCTTGCGCAACACGGGGGTGCGCGCGGGTATCATTTCGTCAAGATCCTCGCCACCAAGATGAACGACCAGAAAAGCGCGCATGGGGCGATCAAGCGGATGATGGACGCGGTCTTTCCGCAGGACATGCTGAACGCGGTGCTGAAGGACAGCGCCGAGATCGACAATGCGGCGGCCAATCTGATGACCGTCTACGAATTGACCGGGGCCGCCACGCGGACCGAGACCCACAAGCGCTGCCGCGTCTACCTCGACGCCGTGGGGCGAGAGATCGAGACCGAAATCCGCAAGACCTGGCCCAGCCATCTGCCCGGTTTGCGCAAGGAGGGTGTGCTGTGAACAAGAAACACGATGCGCTGTTCGACGACGTGCTGAAGGGTCTGGATACCGACCCTGGCGAGGTGGAGGCCGAGCGTGGTCAGACCCGATTCCTGAAACGCTCGACCGCCATGAGCGAACAGGTCGCGGGGGCGCGTCAGGAAAAGGTGATGCGCCTTGTCGATCCGGCGACCTGCGTGATGTGGGCGGGGCATAACCGCGCCTACGACCTGCTGACGCCCGACAACTGTGCCGACCTGATCGAAGGGTTGAAGGCGCAGGGCCAACAGGAGTTTCCCGCCATCGTGCGGCGACTGGACGGCGACGGCGCGGAGTTCGAGGTGATCTGCGGGGCGCGTCGCCATTTCGCCGTCAGCTGGCTCCGCGCCAACAACTACCCCCAGTTCCGCTATCTCATCGAAGAGCGTGTGCTAACCGACGAGGAAGCCTTCCGCCTTGCGGACATCGAGAACCGCGACCGCGAGGACATCTCGGATTACGAGCGCGCCCGTGATTATGCCCGCGCGGTGGACGCGTATTACGGCGGCAAGCAGACGCTGATGGCGGACCGCCTGCAGGTGTCGCCGGGATTCCTGTCGCGGTTCCTGCAACTCGCCCGGCTGGAGCCGGAGATCGTCGCGGCCTTTCCCGGAATCCGCGACATCAAGGAGCTTCACGCGCGTCAGTTGCGCCCCCTGATGGCAGAGGCCGAGGCGCACAGCCGCGTCATCGCCGCCGCCCGCGCCATCGCCGAGAGTGGCGAGGGGCTGACGGCGGCCGAGGTGGTCAACCGCCTGAAGGCCGCCGGCAAGCCCCCGGTGAGGCGCAAGGCGCTGGATACCTACTACAAGCATCCCGACGGCAACGTGCGCCTGTGCAAGAAGGGCGCCGTCGTGGCGCTGGAATTCCAGCAAGCGCTGTCTGAACGTGCGCTGCGCAGTGCCGTCGATGCCTATCTGAAGGACCGCAAGGCGAAGTGATTGCCATGTGGCAACACCGGATTTAATCCAACTGCTGCAATGTTTTGGAAGGGTCGGCGCCACGGGGTGTCGGCCCTTTTTTTATGTCTTGGACCCGGCGTGTAGAGCGAAAAAACGGGCGTCCGGTAGGTTCGCGCTTGTGCCCGCACGAATTCTGACTAAAACGCTTTATAAATCCAGACTGATTCACTCAACATTGGAAGCGCCATGACCAAAGCCCGCCCGATCCTCCGCAATCCCTGGCTTGTGGGCTGCACCGCACTGACGCTGTTGCCGGCGGCCACGATGGCGCAGGAGGCGGCGCCGGACCTGTCTACCGTTTGTCGCCGATCATCGTGACCGCCGACGTGGCACTGGACGACGATGCGCGGTCCGTCGTGGCGCAGGAGTTGTAGACGGGCGGCAAGGTGGCGACCAGCATCCGCGACACGCCGGCCTCCGTCTCCGTCGTGACGGCGGAGGAGATCGTGCAGCGCGACGCCGACACGCTGGAGACGGTGCTGAACTACACCCCCGGCGTTCACACCGATTACTACGGCTCCGACGACCGCAACGACTACGTGCTGATGCGCGGGTTCCAGGCGACCAGCTATCGCGACGGGCTGACGCTGGGGTCGATGCGCGACGTGCGAGAGGACCCCTTCGCCTATGCCAGGGTCGAGGCGATCCGCGGTGCGAATTCCACCCTGTTCGGCGTGTCCGATCCGGGCGGGTCGATCAACTTCGTCAGCAAGCAGCCGCAGTTCGAGCGGTTCGGCGAGGTCTATTCCACGGTTGGGTCCGACGACCACGGCGAGGTCGGCGTGGATGTCGGCGACGTGCTGAACGATCAGGGCACGCTGGCCTATCGCCTCACGGCCCGCGTCCAGCGGGCGGACCGCGAGTATGCCACGGGTCGCGACGACGGATCGCTGCTGATGGGCGGCCTGACCTGGGCGCCGACGGACGCCACGGCGGTGACTGTGGTGGTGGACCGGCTGCAGCGGGACACGACGCCGAACAGCGGCGGCTATCCGATAGAGGGTGAGTTCGACCGCGAACTATTCTTCGGATCCCAACCAGAACGACCAGGACACGGATCGGACCAGTGCCACGGTGCTGGCGCACCACGACGTGACCGACGCGCTGCAACTGCGCGCCAACCTGCGGTATTCCGCCCTGACCGACGGGTTCGGCTATGTCTATCTGGCGGAAGGGACGGGGCCCGACGGCACGATCTACAACCGCGCCTATTTCGGTCAGGACCGCGACGTGCGGGAACTGGTCGGCAACGTCATCCTGCAATACGACGCGCAATTCGCGGCCTTCGACAGCAGCACGCTGGCGGGGATCGAATTCAACGACGGGCAAAGCGACGTCACGGCGGCCTTCGGTGCAGCCAGCCCCATCGACATCGCGAACCCGGTGAACGGCCCGGATGCGGTCCCCGCGACCTATCTGGACGAGACGCGGGATGCGCTGACGCGCTCGGCCTTCGTCCAGCAGAACCTGTCGTTCGACGACCGGATCATCGCCACGGTGGGCCTGCGCCGCGACTGGCTGGAGCTGGAGACGACGTCGCGGCTGACGGGGCAGACGGCGCAGGCGGACTACGCCGAAACCTCTTGGCGCGGCGCGCTGACCTACAAGGTCAGCGACGCGCTGTCGGTCTATGGGTCCTACGTCGAATCCGTCGCACCGCCCAGCATTGGGGTGGAGCCGGAGCGGGGCTCGCAATACGAGGTCGGCGTGAAATACGAGCCCGCCGGCGTGAACGGCATCGTGTCGGCCGCGGTGTTCGACCTGACCAAGGACAACGTCAGCGCATCCGTGGTGCAGGGCGACGGCACCATCCGGCAGCAGCTGATCGGCGCCTACCGCGCCCGCGGGTTCGAGGTCGAGGGCAAGGCGGAACTGACCGACTCGCTGGAGGTGATCGCGGGCTATTCCTACATCGACACGGAGGTGGAGCGCGGCACCGCACGGGGCGTCGACGTGACCGGCGACACCTTCGGCACGGTGCCCACGCATACCGCATCGGTCTGGGTCAACTACACGCAGCCCGCGGGCGAGGTGCTGAACGCACAGACCTTCGGCGGCGGCGTGCGGTATGTCGGCGACTACTTCTACGGCATCCCGAACGAGGGCAAGTCCGACGCGGCGCTGCTGGTCGATGCGTCCTACGGCTATGCGCTGGAGGAGGACGCGGAGGTCACCGTGAACGTGTCGAACCTGTTCGACGAACAGCACGTGGTCGGGGCAGGGACCGCCAACTACTACAACCCCGGTCGCAGCATCGCCGTCACCCTGCGGCAAAGCTGGTGAGCCCTTTGTCCCCGACAGGATCGCCCGCCATGACACACCCCACGCTCATCGCCGCCGTCTGCCTGACCCTGCTGGGGCAGGGGGTGCTGGCACAGGATTATCCGCAGACCATCGTGCATGCCTTCGGCACCACGGTGCTGACTGCGAAACCCGAACGCATCGCCACCGTCGCCTGGGCCAACCACGAGGTGCCGCTGGCCTTGGGTGTCGTGCCCGTCGGAATGGCGGCGGCGAAATTCGGTGACGACGATGGCGACGGGCTGCTGCCCTGGGTCGTCACGGCGCTGGACGACCTGGGTGCCGATGTGCCGGTGCTGTTCGACGAAGGCGACGGCATCGACTTCGAAGGCGTCGCGGCGACGGACCCGGACGTGATCCTCGCGGCCTATTCGGGGCTGAGCCAGTCCGACTACGACACGCTCAGCCAGATCGCGCCCGTCGTGGCCTATCCCGACCAGCCCTGGGCCGCCGACTGGCGCGAGATGATCCGCCTGAACGCGGCGGGCATGGGGATGGTGGCGGAAGGCGACGCATTGATTGCGGAGCTGGAAGGCCAGATCGCGGCGGAGGTCGCCGCATACCCCGTCCTGCAGGGCAAGACCGCGATGTTCGTCACCCATGTCGACGGCCGCGACCTGAGCACGCTGTCGTTCTACACCGCCGCCGACACGCGGGTACGCTTCTTCGCCGATCTCGGGCTGGGCCTGCCGCAGGCGGTGCGGGATGCCTCTGCCGACGGCACGTTCTCGGCGCAGGTGAGTGCGGAGCGGATCGACGATTTCGCCGATGCGGACATCGTGGTGAACTATGGCGGCGTCGATCTGGTGGACGCGATGACGGCCAATCCGCTGACGGCGCGGATGGCGGCGGTACAGACCGGATCGGTCGTGCTGCTGGGCAACGATCCCATGGGCACGGCGGCCAATCCGACGCCGCTGTCGATTCCCTTCGTCCTTGACGATTACGTGGCGCTGCTGGCGGATGCGGCCAGCCGCACAGAGTGACCAGCGCTGCGATCATGTCGCCACTCCAGCTGACCCGTGCGGGTTGGCTGGGTGTCGCCTGTGCCGCGCTGGTGCTGGTGGCGGCGCTGTCGGTGACGGTCGGCACGCGCGCCGTGGGCTGGGCCGACATCGGGGCCGCCCTGACGGGGCGGACCGAGACCATCGGTCAGGCGGCGGTGAACCTGCGTCTGCCGCGCACGGTGCTGGCGCTGCTGGCGGGCGCGGCACTTGGCGTGGCGGGTGCGGTGATGCAGGGCGTGACGCGCAACCCGCCGGCCGATCCGGGGCTGCTCGGCGTGAATGCTGGTGCGGCACTGGCCGTGGTCACCGGCATCGCGTGGTTCGGGTTGAGCGGGTCGCAGGCCACGATCTGGACCGGCATCGGCGGGGCGGCAGTCGCGTCCGCCTTCGTCTATGCGGTGGGGTCATTGGGGCAGGGGGGTGCCACGCCGCTGAAGCTGACGCTGGCGGGGGCGGCCACATCCATCGCGGCGGCGTCGTTCACGCTGGCGCTGGTGCTGGGACGCAACGATGTGGCGGGGTCCGTGCAGGCGTGGCAGGTGGGCGGCGTCGGTGGCGCGAGCATGGCAGCCATCGCACCGATGCTACCGTTCCTGATGGTCGGCCTGCTCGCGGCATGGGCCACTGCGCGGCATCTGAACATGCTGGCACTGGGGGACGACACCGCCAGCGCCTTCGGTGTCCGCGTCGTCTGGGCGCGGGGCACGGCGCTGGCGGCGGCTGTGGTGCTGTGCGGCGTGGTCACGGCGGTTTGCGGGCCGATCGGGTTCCTCGGCCTCGTGGTGCCGCACCTGTGCCGCCTACTGATGGGCGTCGATCACCGGTGGCTCTTGCCCGCCAGCGCCGTCGTCGGCGCTGGCTTGCTGACGCTGGCCTACGTGGCGGGCCGCATCGTGGCGCGCCCGTCCGAGGTGGACGTGGGCATCGTCACCGCCCTGATCGGCGCACCCGTGTTCATCGCGATCTTGCGCCGCCAGCGGTTGCGCGGGCTGTGAGCGTCGTCTTGCTCCACCCGGCGCGCCCGCTGGCGTGCCTGCTGGCCGATCTGCGCAGGCGGCAGGTGCGGCGGGGCCGGGCCGTCGTCGCGGGCCTGCTGGCGCTGCTGCTGGCGTTGGCGGTGCTGACGTTGTGCGTCGGTCAGGACGTGACGCCACCGGGCGAGGTGCTGCGCGTCCTGCTGGGGCAGGCGGAAAGTTTCACGGTCACCACCCTGCGCGGGCCGCGCCTCGTGCTCGGCGTGCTGGCGGGACTCTGCTTCGGCCTTGGCGGTGCGGCGTGTCAAGTGCTGCTGCGCAACGCGCTGGCGAGCCCCGACATCATCGGGATCGGCGCTGGCAGCGGGGCGGCTGCGGTGTTCGGGATCGTCGTGCTGGGGCTGTCGGGCGGGCGGCTGATTCTGACCGGCATCGGCGTCGCCGCGATGCTCGGCAGCGTCACCGCGTGGCTGTTGCTCAATGCGCCTGCGTGGAGCCTGCAGGACGCCCTGCGCTGGCTGACCGGCAGCCTGAACGGCGCGCAGCTGGATCAGGCGGGGCCGCTGGTCGCGGCACTGGCGCTGTGCGGCGGCGCGCTGCTGGCGCTGAGCCGGGACATCGCGACGCTGTCGCTGGGCGACGACAAGGCCAGCGCCCTCGGGGTTCGACTGGGCCGCGTGCGGGTCGCCACGATCCTCTGCGTCGTGGGGCTGGTCGCGGTGGCGACGGCGGCGGTGGGGTCGATCGCCTTCGTCGGCTTCCTCTCGGCGCCCATCGCGGCGCGGCTGGCGGGGCCGGGGCGGTCGCCGCTGATCCCCGCCGCACTGGTGGGGGCGGTGCTGGTGGTGGGGGCGGATTTCGCGGGGCAGGTGCTGTTGCCGCATCGCTATCCTGTGGGCGTCGTGACGGGCGCGCTCGGTGCGCCGTTCCTGCTGGGGCTGATCGTGCGGATGAACCGCGGGGGGCGCACGTGACCGACATCATGCAGGCTGCGGGGCTGGGCGCCGCCTATGGCGAGCGCACGGTGCTGGAGGGGCTGGACCTGGAGATTCCGAAGGGGAAGATCACCGCCATCGTCGGCGCCAATGCCTGCGGCAAGTCCACGCTGCTGCGCACCTTCTCTCGCCTGCTGGCGCCCGCGCGGGGGCAGGTGCTGCTGGACGGGGCGGATATCCACCGGATGCCGCCGAAGGTGCTGGCGCAGCGCCTCGGCCTCTTGCCGCAGCAGCCGGTGGCCCCGGATGGCATCACCGTCGCCGATCTGGTCGGGCGCGGGCGGCATCCGCATCACGGGCTGTTCAGCCGCTGGACGCCCGCCGACGACGCGGCGGTGGCGCAGGCGCTGGCGGCGACCGGCACCACGGATCTGGCGGCGCGCGACATCGACGCCCTGTCCGGCGGACAGCGGCAGCGCGTCTGGATCGCCATGGCGCTGGCCCAGCAGACCGAGGTGCTGCTGCTGGACGAGCCGACGACCTTCCTCGACATCGCGCACCAGATCGAGGTGCTGGACCTGCTGGTCGACCTGAACCGGGCGCGCGGCACCACTATCGTGATGGTGCTGCACGACCTGAACCTGGCCGCGCGCTATGCCGACCGGATCGTGGCGCTGGCGGACGGGCGGCTGCACAGCGCGGGGACACCGGCAGAGGTGCTAACGGTGGACATGGTGCGGGCGGTCTTCCGCCTCGACTGCCGGATCATGGCAGACCCCGCGTCGGGGCGGCCGATGATGCTGCCGCACAGCCGGCACGATCCCGGCGCGCAACACACCTCATTGGCGCGGGCGGACCGCGCGACACTCAAGGACAGGACCTGACATGGATATCTTGAACGTACTGACCGCGCAGATGCAGGCGCTGATCGACGTGGGCGGGATCGCGATGATCCCGATCGTGGCCCTGTCGGTCGCCACCGTCGGCATCATCCTGTGGAAGGTGTGGCGCATGCTGCGCGGCGGGGCCTGGTCCGGTGGCCGCACCCGGCGCGCGGTGGACCAGTGGTGCGCGGGGCAGGGCGATGCGATGGCCACGCTTGGCACGTCGCGTACCCAGCGCGCCCGCGTGGCGCGGGTCGCCATGCAAAGCGCCACCGACCCTGCCCTGACCGACGCCGCGGCGCGGGAGGAGACCGCCCGCGTTGCCCGCGCGGCACTGGAGGAAGGCCGCAGCGGTCTGCGCGCGCTGGAGCTGATCGCCACCATCGCGCCCCTGCTGGGGCTGCTCGGCACCGTGCTGGGCATGATCGGCGCGTTCCAGGCGCTGCAGCAGGCGGGCGTCCGCGCCGATCCCGCCGCCCTCGCCGGTGGCATCTGGGAGGCGCTCCTGACCACCGCCGCCGGCATGGCCGTGGCGATCCTCGCCTCCGTCGGGCTGTCGTGGTTCGAGAGCGTGAACGACCGCCTGCGGTTCGATCTGGAGGATGCGGCGACGCGGATCTTCCTCGCCCGCACCGCGCCCGACGCGGCATTGGCGGCCTGAGATGTTCGACCTTTCCACCCCCCGCACGCGGCGCAAGCCGAGCCTGACGCCGATGATCGACGTGGTGTTCCTGCTGCTCGTGTTCTTTATGCTGGCCGCGCGCTTCGGCCTCGACACCACCCTGCCGCTGGTGGTGGCGGGAGGTGGCGTCGCCTATGACGGCCCGCTGCGGCTGGTCGAGGTGGGGGCGGAGGCGCTGACGCTGAACGGCGTCGCGGTGACGCCCGAAGGCTTGGCTGCGCGGCTGGCGGCGCTGACCGACGGCCCAGACGACATGATCGTGCTGCGCCCCGCCGCCGCCACCGACCTGCAGCGGGTGGTCGACGTGATGGGCGTGCTGCAGGCCGCAGGCTTCGCCCGCGTCGTGCTGGTGGAGGCGTCGTGACCTTCGACCTGCCCCCCCGCCGCACCCCCCCGGAAAGAATCGTGCCGATGATCAACGTGGTGTTCCTGCTGCTGATCTTCTTCCTGATGACCGCCCAGATCACCGCCCCCGATCCTGTCGCCGTCACGCCCCCCGTGGCCGCGAGCGACACGCCGGCCGAGGGCGAGGCGACTCTGTTCGTCGGTGCCGACGGCGTGCCGGCCTACCAGGAGGCGCGCGGCGATGCGGCAATCGCCGCCGTGCTGGCGCAACTGGGCGTGCGCCTGACGATCAAGGCGGATGCCGCGATGCCCGCCACGGCGTTGGCAGCACTGCTGCCGCGACTAGCGCCGGGCGACTTCGCCGACATCGCGCTGATCACGGGTGCGCCATGAGCAAGGTGGTGGAGCGGGCGGTGTTCGGCGCGGTGGCGCTGGGGCTGCATCTTGGCGCGCTGTCGGCGGTCCAGATGCAGCCCGCAGGCGCGCAGGGCGGGGCGGGTAACGGTGGCGACGCGATGATCTCGCTCGCCGCCGTGGACGGCACCGTGGCCGAGATGGTCGCCGACTGGGACCGCCCGCCGGTGCTGTCTCCGCCGCCAGCCCCCGTCATGCCGCCGCCGGTGGTGGAGGCGGCACCGCTCGCGACCACGCCGCCAATCGCCCCGGCGGCGGTGACCGCGCCCCAGATGCCGAGCCTGCCACAGATGCCGGTGCCCGACACCGACGCGCCAGCCTTGCCCGCCGCCGTGACCGAGGCACCGCCGCCGCCGGAGCCCGAACCGACATTCGCCCCCGTGGTCACGGCGCGTCCCGTCGAACGTCCCGACCGGCCCGCGCCGGAGCCGGAACCCGTGCCCGAACCCGTCCGACAGGCCGAGGCTCCACCGGAGCGTCAGGCAGAACCGCAACCGCAGGCGCAATCGCAACAGGCCCAACCCGGCCAGCGCGCGGCGGGGCAGGGCGGTGGGGCCGTGGCGGGCAACGCAGGCACCAGCGAAGCGGCATCGGCCGGCCCTGCGGCGCGGTCCAGCCTGATGGCGGACTGGGGCGGCACGATCCGGTCTCGGATCGAACGGCGCAAGTCCTATCCCCGCGCCGCCGGGGGTGCGACGGGCACCGTGCAGGTGGCGATCCGCGTGGGCGGCGACGGGCGCCTCGTGGGGCTAGGTCTGGCCGGATCGTCAGGCAACGCCGCCCTCGATCAGGCGGCGCTGGATGCGGTGCAGCGCGCCGGATCGTTCCCGGCGGCCCCTGCGGACCTCGGCGCGGGACCGCATGATTTCACCCTGCCGATGAGCTTCGGCGGCTGACGCCTCAGGCGGCGTTCAGCCTTGCATAGGCCCCGTCCGCCGCCATCAGGTCGTCGTGGCGACCGATCTCCACGATCCGTCCGCCGTCCATCACCGCGATGCGGTCGGCGTTCCGGATCGTGCCCAGCCGGTGCGCGATCACCAGCGTGGTGCGCCCGACCGACAGCGCCTCCAACGCCGCCTGAATCTGCCGCTCCGTCTGGGTGTCGAGGGCGGAGGTCGCTTCGTCCAGGATCAGGATCGGCGGGTTTTTCAGGAACGCGCGGGCGATGGCGACGCGCTGCTTCTGGCCGCCCGACAGGGTGACGCCGCGTTCGCCGACGACCGTATCCAGCCCCAGCGGCAGGCCCGCGATCATCTGGGTCAGCTGCGCTTGGGCTGCGGCATGCACGATTTCGTCCGGGGTCGCGTCGAGGCGGCCATAGGCGATGTTTTCGCGCAGCGTGCCGCCGAACAGGAACACGTCCTGACTGACGATCCCGACCTGACGGCGCAGGCTGGACAGGGTCATGTCGCGGATGTCGATGCCGTCGATGCGGATGGTCCCGGCCTGCGGGTCGTAGAACCGGGGCACGAGGGCCAGAAGCGAGGTCTTGCCCGCCCCGGAGGGTCCGACGAGGGCCAGCGTCTCTCCCGCGCGGATGTCGAGCGTGATGTCCTGCAACACGGGCGCATCCGGGCCATAGGCGAAGGCCACGCCGTCGAACTGCACCGCGCCCTTCAGCGGCGGGGCAGGCTGCGCGCCGGGGCGGTCGGCCACGTCCGGTTCCGTCGCCAGCAGGTCGAGGTAGCGGCGAAAGCCCGCGATGCCGCGTGGATAAAGCTCCATCACCGTGGCGATCTTGTCGATGGGGCGAAAGAACACGCCGACCAGCAGCAGGAACGCCACGAACCCGCCTGTCGTCAGGCTGCCCTGCAGCACGAAGAGCGCACCGGCCACCATCACGACGATCTGGATCATCCGCATGCCCATGTAGTTCAGCGACGACGACGCGGCCATCGTGCGATAGGCGAGCAGCTTCGTCTCGCGGTAGCGGGCGTTGTCGCGGGCGAACAGCGCCTGTTCGTGATCCTCGTTGGCAAAGGCCTGCACGACGCGGATGCCGCCGACGTTCTCTTCCAGCCGCACGTTGAAATCGGCGACGCGGGCATAGATCGCCTGCCACGCCGCCGTCATGCGCCCGCCGAAGATCGTGACGATGGCGATGCTGGCGGGCACGATGACGGCGGTGATGAGCGCGAGGTCCGTGTTGATCGTCGTCATCAGCAGGAACGCCCCCACGAAGGTCATCACGGCGATGAACAGATCCTCCGGTCCGTGGTGGGCGACCTCGCCGATCTCCTCCAGATCGCGCGTGACGCGGGACACGAGTTTGCCGGTGCGCTGTTTGTCGAAGTACGAAAACGACAGCTTCTGCAGATGCGCAAAGGCGCGGCGGCGCATTTCCGTCTCGATGTTGATGCCCAGCATGTGACCCCAGTAGATGACGATCGCCATGAGGCCGGTGTTCAGCAGATAGACCAGCAGCAGGCCTATCGACACGATGAGCGTGAGCCACAGGTCACCCTGTGGCAGGAGCACGTCGATGAACCCCTTGATTGCCAGCGGAAAGGCGAGTTCCAGCAGCCCCGA
The DNA here is from genome assembly GCF_900110065.1 of Loktanella fryxellensis. Lineage (GTDB taxonomy): Bacteria > Pseudomonadota > Alphaproteobacteria > Rhodobacterales > Rhodobacteraceae > Loktanella > Loktanella fryxellensis. The sequence continues at coordinate 56,397 of NZ_FOCI01000020.1, forward strand.
CAGCACGGCGCAGCCGAAGTCGAGCCAGAACAAGCCCGTCCACGGACGGTAGTAGGCGTAGAACTGGCGCAGCATGGGCGTGACACTCGCGGACCGGGGGGCGGGCCGCAGGGGCCTGTGGGTGGCACACTACTTTTGTCGGGATTGCAAAGGCAAGGGCGGTGCCGGATCACGGGGCGAAGGGCGGTTTCACATTCTTCTTGGCGCATTTGCGCAAGTACGCGGGCAACCAGTGACGATAGCGCCCCAGCACCGTCTGCTGGTGGCGCAGCAGGGTGACGAAGGCCGCCTGATGGTCGGGCTTGCGCAGGGTCTTGAACATCTTCTTCTGCGTCTTCGTCATGGCGCAGCCGATGCAGTGCCCGTCGCGGGTTAACTTGCAGACCGAAATGCAGGGGCTCGGGATCTTCTTCAACGGACCTCTCCTGTCGCAAGGGGACAGGTTGGAACGCGCACAGGGCCGGTCGGGTTCGCCGGGGTGACGCAGGGTCCGGCAGACTTGCCCGACCCTGCATGCGCAACTCAGCCCACCGCGATGGCCCTTACGTCGTCGTCCACGTGGGTGAGGTATTTTTCGAAGTTGTCGGCGAACATGGCGACGAGTTTCTTCGCCGCCG
>NZ_FOCI01000018.1 GCF_900110065.1 Loktanella fryxellensis
TTGTAGGTAAGTGATGTCGGTTTGCTCATGCGGGCCAGCTACCACACTGGATTCACAACATGAATCCCTCTCGGATTTGTGCAACAGAGCCGTGCGGTAGCACAGATCGATGTCGTGGGGACCATGCACATGCGATGTCTCGAACCCGTGGGCCACTACGGTCTGGGCATAATCCTCGACCAGATTTCCTCCCTCGAGCTTGACGATGTTGGCCACCACCACCGACCGGCAGTCGCCGAGTACGACGCATTCCGCCAGATAATCGCGCGACAGGTGGTCGTCGTGATCGACGAAGGTGGTTTGACGGAACCGCACCCGCTGTAGGGCGGCATTGCGGGCGCGGGCCACACTGGGCACAGGATCATCCAGCACCACGGTCGCCACGCCACTGATCGCGGCAAAGTCGTCGACCATGGCCCGGCTGCCGTCGGTACAGCCATTCAGCGCGAACACGACCTCGAAACGATTACGGGCAAGCGACTGGTTGCGCAGCGACAGCAGCAGAGGGCCCATCTCTGCTGCACCATTATGGACCGGCACGACGATGCTGATCCCGTCGGGGGCAGCCAGATATTCGGCCTCGTGTGCAAACAGCCGCGCTGCGTCGGGCCCGTTGCGCTCGGCTCGCAAGAGCGCGGCACGCAGACCCGCGATGACCTCTTCCGGCCGGTGTACCGTTGTGGATGCCGTCATCGTCTCGGGCCACGGGGCGGCAGGATGCTGCGATAGATCTTACGCAGGCGAAACGCCATCTGCGCAGCTTTGGAGTTCACGTGACGCTGCAGCTTCACGATTTGCGCATCCATATCGGCCATGCGGAGATCGCGTTGGGCACTCTCCTTGCGCGCGGCCTCCAAAGCGACCTGACGCTGGCGCAATTCGCCGTTCAGGCGGTCATTGTCAGCGCGCAGCGCCACCGCCAGGTGCTTCAGCCGCGACATCTCTGTCAGGCAGATGTCCTGCTGCACGGCATCCCATGCGGACGTCATCTCTGATACGCGGTCGGTCAGATGCGTCATGTCCCAAATCTCCCACTGTCTGAACCCTGCACCTGCAGCAGACACGTCTGGAGGCATCATGCCCGCGAACCTGACATGTTGGCGCATCAGGGCGGGGCGTTGTGCCGGCGCGGACCGGTCCATCATCCATCGCACAAGGTCATGGTAAAAGCGCCAGAACGTCAGTTCGACCTGCGGCTGCCCCTTTGCTTGTACCAGATCGTAAGTCTCGCGCAGGGCGTCATAGGCCTGCAACCGCCGATCATCCGTGATGCCGTTGATCCGGCCGCTGCGGGTATCGAACGTCTGGGTGCACTGGATGCTCCCAGTTACCATGACCCGTGTGGCCTGCAGGAGGGAATGCCAGTGGGCAAGGACATCGTTCTGCACGACAGTGTCCGAAAACCGCAATCCGATCCGCCGGATGAAATCGCTGCGATAGAGCTTGGTCCAAGGAAAGTTCGTCACACGCAGCAGATCCTCGTGGCCGTCCAATTCAACCACACGCCTGTCTTGTCCCCGCAGAATGGCGTCGATGATCCGCTGGTCGCTGGCATGCGGCGGCTGGATGCGGCCATCGCGCAAAAAGCGGTAGGACGACACCACCATATCGATGTCAGGCTGCGCGTCCATCGATGCCATCAGGTTGGTCACCACGTTCCAGTCCATGACGTCGTCATCATCTAGGAACACGGTATAAATGCCGCGCACAGCCTTAAGTCCCACGTTGCGCGCAGCTCCGGCACCAACCTGTCGCGCATTGCGGTGCACGATCAGATTGCCCGCCTGCGGCAGCAGGGTCTGCAGGTCGATGTCAGAGGCATCGTCAACGACGATCACCTGCCAGTCGGGTTGGTCTGCACACAGCGCCGCCACCCGGCACAAGAACAGTGCTTCGGGGTTGCGGGACGGAATCACGATGGAGAGGCGCATTTGTCGTGTGTCGCAAACGCGGCATACGCCTTCAAGCGCCGCGTCATGGTACATCACATCACGCGGCATACAATGCACCCGCGCGTCCCTGCCAGAACTGGTCGAATTGCACGGCCTCCTGTCCGGGCAACAGCGCTTGCACAGCGCCACGCAAACCAGGATCGCGCCACGCTCCCTCGAAAGCCCGATAGGCATCGATGAACAGGGCAAACCGGTGGTCTGGGCGCACGCGCTGCATGAACCAGATCAGACGACGGAAATAGACCGCATAGAAATAGGTCGCCGTGCAATCGCACAACCCGCCGTTGGCATCCAGATTGTCCCGCACATGCCCGAAGAGAGTCACGATCTCGCTGCGGCGGTTGCGTACATGGCGCGAGGCTGCATCGCGGTCCACGCGATACATATAATAGGTATCGCTGACCCAGTGATAGGTCATGCCATTCAGGAAACACATCGCAGAAAAGCAGGTGTCCTGATACCCCGCCCCCGGCGTCTCCGGCAACACGATCCGGTAGCGGTCCAACGCCGCCTTGCGGTAAACCCCGGCCCAGATCGCCGGCGCCTGGAAAATCGCCGTGTCGCCGGCAAAGGTACGGTGCCGCAGCACATCCCGCGACAGCGCCATCAGATCAGCTGCCGACTGTTTGTCTGCTGGGACTGCCATCACCGGCAGCGGTCCTGCGTCGGTAAAGGGTTGGTAGGCCGTCTTGACGAAATCCAGACCTGGATCGCGATCCAGCAGATCGAGCAGCGTCCGATACACCCCCGACACGATCAGATCGTCGGATTCGACGATGGTGACATAACGGCCCCGCGCGGCATGCAGACCGGTGTTGATCGCCTTGCCATAGCCACCGTTGGGTTGGGCGATGACACGGAACCGGCCATCTTGGCGCGCGACATCTGCCGCGATCAGCCCTGATCCGTCGCGGCTGCCATCGTCGATACATACCACTTCTGCCGTGATTGTGTCGGGTAGGGCTGCGGCGATGCTGGACAGACAGGCTGGCAGATAGGCTTTGACATCATAGATCGGCACAATGACGGACAGATCAGGCATGGAACCCCTCTTGCAGGACTGGTGCGCGGGATTGGTCCCGATACATTCAATCGAAACCAGAATCGTTAGGATTGACTTAAATCGATACGAAAACCTTCACGCAAAGCGAGCATGCGCCGCATATGCCGCCACGGGCGATACCGGGCAGGATCGGTGATGGGATAGGGTCGTTACGAGGCGGATCCGCCCATCGGCAGCACGCCGCGCCATTCGCAAATTGACGTTTCCAATCGCCCCACGGAAACGCTAAGCAGAAAGCGAATGCTCTGGGGGTTGTGATGCGTAATCTTGTTGGCCATGCGGCCATGCTGGCCATGCTGGCGGGTCAGGCCGCGGCCCAGGACAACGGGCCGTCCTACACGGTCTTCGGCACCACCGGCCTGCTCGAGATGCCCACCGCCGAAAGTGCCGCCCCCGACGACATCGCCTCAACCATCGCACGGTCCGACACGGGCGGGGTGCGCACCACCTTCACCTATCAGGTGACGCCGCGCCTGTCCGGCAGTTTCCGCTATGGCAGTTTCGAGCAATACACCCAGGCCGATGCGAACGGCGACCGCGGCACCTTCGAGACGTTCGACCGCAGTTTCGACCTGCAGTTCCGCCTAACCGACGAAGGCCGCTATCTGCCCGCCATCGCGGTCGGTCTGCGCGACTTCCTCGGTACTGGGCGGTTCAGTTCCGAATACGTCGTGGCGTCCAAATCCTTCGGCCCCGATTTCATCGCCACCGCCGGCATCGGCTGGGGCCGGATGGGCCAGCAGAACGGGTTTTCCAACCCGCTGGGGGTCCTGGGCGACTATTTCGACACCCGCCCCGCCTTTGTCGACCGCGAGTTCGCCGCAGAGAACGCCGATGGCGACGGCAACGGCGGGCAGCTGTCGACCAATCAGTTCTTCCGCGGCGATGCGGCCTTCTTTGCCGGCGTCGAGTATCAGTACAGCGACACGCTGGGGTTCAAGGCGGAATATTCGTCGATCAACTACCCCGAAGGCACCTTCATCCCCGCCATCGACTACAGCTCGCCGTTCAATTTCGGCGCCTCCTACCGCATCCGCCCCAACATCGAGCTGGGGGCGGCGTGGATGTACGGCACCGAACTCAGCCTGCGCGGCACCTATATCCTGAACCCGACCGACCGGCAGAACGCCACCGGCCTCGATCCGGCACCCGCGCCCGTGCGCGTGCGCACCGCCGACCAGCGCGCGGCCCAGACCTGGGACCAGATGCGCCAGCCCGAACCCGCCGTGCGCAAGGGGCTGACCGACCTGCTGGCCGTGGAGGGCATCGATCTGATCGGTCTGGAAATCACCGATCGCACCGCGCGCCTGCGCTATCAGAACACCCGCTTCCGCTCGGAGGCGCAGGCGATGGGCCGTGCGGCGCGGATGATGACGCAGATCATCCCGCCCTCGGTGCAGACCTTTGTCATGGAACCGGTGCAGAACGGCCTGCCCCTGTCCGCCGTCAGCATTCCGCGCGCCGGCATCGAGCAGTACGAGAACCGCATCGGCGGCGCCGACGCACTGCTGGAGGCGAGCGCCGTGGCGCCGGCCGGGCCCGATGCGGGACTGGTGCTGCAGCCCAGCACCGAACCCGCCTTCAAATGGGGCATCGCCCCCTATTTCGCGCTGATCCTGTTCAACAAGAACGAGCCGCTGGATTTCGATACCGGGCTGGCGCTGGATCTGGAATACGACGTCAGCCGCAACCTGACCTTCGCGGGCCGCGTACAGCAGACCGTGATGGGCGCGCAGGAGCCGCTGGATTTCTTCGACAACCCCAACGACTACGTCAACGTGCGCACCGACACCGCCTTCTTCGGGCGCGAGGGGACACCGACCCTCGAATACCTGACCGCCACCTACTACACCCGGCTGACGCCGGACGTGTATGGCCGCGTCACCGCGGGCTATCTGGAGCGGATGTATGGCGGCGTGTCCACCGAGGTGCTGTGGAAGCCGCAGGCGACCCGTCTGGCCGTGGGGGCCGAGGTCAACTATGCCATGCTGCGCGACCAGGACATGGGGTTCGGCTTTGCGCTGTTTGAAAAGAACGCGGACGGCGACCGGGTCGAGGTCGGCGACTACAGCGTGACCACGGCCATGCTGACCGGCTATTACGACATCGGGCGCGGTTTCGAAGCCTCGCTCGGCGTGGGCAAGTATCTGGCCGGCGACGTGGGCGCCACCTTCGCGCTGGACCGCACCTACGAGAACGGCTGGTCGGTGGGTGGCTATTTCACGCTGACCGACATGCCCTTCGACGACTTCGGCGAGGGCAGCTTCGACAAGGGCATCCGCATCACGATCCCCTACGACTATTTCATCGGCACACCGTCGCGCAAATCGGTCAGCACCACGGTGCAGTCCCTGTCCCGCGACGGCGGCGCCACGCTGGACGTGCAGGGCCGCTTGTACGACGTGGTCCGCAACGGACAGCTGAACGATCTGAGCGATACATGGGGACGGTTCTGGCGATGATCCTGCGACTGAACATGCGGCTGGCGCTGCTGGCCACCCTGGGGGCGCTGACCCTCACCGCCTGCGGCCCGCTGAACGAGAACAGCGTGGCCAAGGGCGCCGCGACCGCCCTGCAGACCCGCTTTGCCGGTGGCGATGCGGCAGCGCCCGCCCCGGTGGCCCCGGTGCTGACCCGTGCGCAGGTCGATGCGGCACCGGGCAATTTCCTGGTGATGAACGCCTATGGCGGCAGTCTGGTCGCGGCCCTGGCCCAGGGCGGCAGCAACGGCGACCGCATCACATGGCTGTCGCCGCAGGGCCTGTCGGTGACGACGCAGAACGGCGTGATGGTGGCCACCCGCGGCTTTCCCCGCGACCTGATGGCCGCCGACGTGAATGGCGTGATGCAGGCGCTGATCGCCAGCGGCGGCACCACCACCCGCGTGCACGAGGTGCTGTCGGACACCGATCAGGTGCAGACGCAGAGCTTTACCTGCACGCTGGCGTCGCAGGGGCGCGAGACGATCGGCATCCTCGGGCGCCAGATCCCCACCGAACGCTTCGGCGAGGCGTGCCGGTCGGACATGCTGGCCTTCGACAACAAGTACTGGATCGACGACACGGGGGTCATGGTGCGCAGCCTGCAGGCGATCGCGCCGGATTCGGGCTACATCCAGCTCGACCGGCCCTGAGGGCCTCTGGCAGCGCGACCGGCCCTGGAACGGATGGCGCGGGGGTGGCCCCCGTGTCACGCAGGCCTGATGCGCGACACAGCCCTTGCCCTTGCCCCGGTGCAGAGGCTGTGGTTCTGATCACCGCATGAGCATGCCGGCCACTCCCCTCGACGATCTGCCGCGTTCCGGTGACACGGATACCGCGACCCCGGGCGCGCGGCGCCACGCGCCCCTGCCGCAGACGCTGAAGCCGCCCCGCTTCAAGTCCCTGCGCAGCATCACCGCCCTGACCCTGCGCGAGATGGAATCGACCTATGGCCGCCAGCCCGGCGGCTATATCTGGGCGATCCTGAAACCGATGGGCATGATCGTGATCCTGTCGGTCGCATTTTCCATGATCGTGCACCAGCCACCCCTGGGCGTCAGCTTCATCTTCTTCTACGCCACGGGGTTCCTGCCCTTCGACATCTACATGACGATGTCGTCCAAGATCAGCGGTGCGCTGAGCTACTCGCGCCCCATGCTGTCGTATCCCCGGGTGACGTGGATCGACGCGGTCATCGCGCGGGCGGTCTTGAACGGGCTGACGCAGATCATCGTGTTCTTCATCGTGATCTTCGGGATCATGGCCCTCTACGAGACGCGCGCGCAGTTCGACATCGGACCGGTACTGGTGGGACTGCTGATGATCATGTTCATCGGCATTGGCGTTGGCATGCTGAATGCGGTCCTGATCGGGCTCTATCCGGTGTGGGGGATCATCTGGGGGATCCTGTCACGACCGCTGTTCCTCGCGTCCGCCGTCCTCTTCGTGCCAGAGAAGATGCCGCCTAACATCACCAGCATCCTGTTGTGGAACCCGCTGGTCCATGGGATCGGACTGGTGCGCAAGGGTCTGTTCCCGACCTACGACGCCCCTTACGTGTCGCTGGTCTTCGGGTTCGGCATCGGGCTGGGGCTGTGCGCGGCGGGCCTGCTGTTCCTGCGGGCCCATTACAAGACGGTGCTGCAGCAGTAGGCAACCGCGGCAGCAGCGCGCCACCGCTGCCGCCCCATATCAGACCCGTATCAGACCCGTATCAGACCAGGGCCTGCGCCAGCGCGGCAAGCCCCGCAGCCAGCGTCGCCTGCGCCGCAGCCTCGGTCGCCGCCTCGGCATAGAACCGCAGTTCCGGCGCGTTGCCGGACGGGCGCAGGTGCACGATGCGCCCGTCGGTCAGGGTGATCCGCAGACCGTCGGTGCGGTCCACGCCCGCCTCGGTTCCATCGCAGGCCACAAGGAACGCGGCGCGCGCCGCCGCATCCGCGTCAAACTGCGCCACCAGCGCCTGCGACGTGGCCGTGGGCACCCCCACCAGACGGTCGGTGGCGGTAAAGCGGGCGGGTTGCCCCGCCACCAGCGCCGCAAGTCCCCCCGGCCCGTCCTGATCGAAGGCCGCCACCAGCGGCGCCACAAGCGGCAGCACCGCATCGCGGGTCGCCAGTGCGGACAGCGGGCCCACCGGGCCCTGCGCGTCGAAGCCCAGCAGGAAGCCGCCGTTCGCCTCGTATCCCACGACGCGGCCCCCCTCCTCCGCCATGCCGGCGATCACGAAGGGAGAGCCGATCCGGGTGCGCCGCACGCGGGCGAACAGCGCCTCGGCCCCGGTGTTGGACGACACCGGCGTCACGGCGACATCCGCCCCCAGCGCCGTCCCGGTGATCTGCCCCAGCACATCGCCCGGCACGACGCGGCCATGCGCATCCGCCAGCAGCGGCCGGTCGCCGTCGCCGTCGGTGGACACGATGGCATCGAGGGTATGCGTCTTCGCCCAGACCGTCAGCTGGTCGCGCACGGCGGGATCCACCGCCTCGGTATCGACCGGGATGAAGGTGGCAGAGCGGCCCAGTTCGACCACATCCGCCCCCAGCCCCGCCACGATCGCCAGAAGCAGGTCGCGGCCCACGGCGGAATGGCTGTAGACGCCGATCCGCCGTCCCGCCAGCGCAGGCCCGTAGGCGTCCAGCGTGCGCGCCACGTAAGCGGCCCCGGCGGTGGTGTCCGTGTGCAGCGATCCGGTCCCCTGCCCCGGCGTACGCCCGAGGTTGGCCAGGATCGCCACCTCGTCCGCCTTGCCGATCTCGCCGTGAGGGACGTAGAACTTCAACCCGTTGCGGTCAGCGGGGATGTGGCTGCCGGTCACCATGATGGCCGCGGCCCCCGCCCCCATCGCCGCCAGCGCCAGCGCCGGCGTGGGCACGTCGCCGCAATCGGTGACGTCCAGCCCACAGGCCCGGGCGGCCGCGATCACCATGTCCGCGATGGCGGGCGACGAGGGCCGCAGGTCGCGGGCCACGAACAGCCCCGTGCCCATCGGGCAGGCGGCGGCGAAGGCGCGGACATGATCCGCCACCAGATCGGGGGTCAGATCCACGACGAGGCCGCGCAGGCCGGAGGTGCCGAACTGTGGGGGCATGGGGCGGGTCCTTTCACCAGACATCTCCGCCGTCTTAGCGGACGCACCGACCCTCGGCAAACACTGGTGGCGACCGGTCTGCCACGGATGTCATGCGCCTTGTGTCAAACGGCCGGATCGGGTGAACCGATATCACGATGACACCGGATCAGGCCCGCAGATTGATCCTCTTCCAGATCGTCAATCTGGCCGTCACGATCATGATCAGGGTGGGGGCATCCGCGACGGGGGACTTCATCATGATCCTGTTTGGGCAGAAGGTGATCGCCCTGCTCCACTGGGACGACGATCCGGCGCAACGGGACATCTTTTTGCTGCTGTTCTTCGTGATCGGCGCCGCCGAAGTCATGCTGATCTTCGTCTTGGGATCGTTTTCGATCTCTGCGCCTGCCTGCGTCAGCCTGTTCGGATGATCGCCGCAGGCTAACGCATCTCAGCTCTGTCCTTCGACACCCTGCGCGAAATGCGCGCCACCCTCGACCCAGCGGGCGACGACGGCGCGCAGGGCCACCTCGTCGGCGGTCTCGATGGCGCGGCGCAGGGCCTTGATGGCCGATGCCATCTCCAGCTCCGACAGGGCGGCCTCGTTAGCCTGCAGGATCTTGGGGTGCGGCGTGGTCAGTTGACCCTCACCGATCAGCAGTTCCTCGTGGATCTTCTCGCCGGGACGCAAGCCGGTGATGCGGATCTCGATGTCGCCGTCCGGATCGGCCGCATCGCGCACGCTATAGCCTGCGGCGGCGATCATCTGGCGCGCAAGGTCGTAGATCGGCATCGGCTCGCCCATGTCGAGCACGAAGACATCGCCGCCGGACGCGAACGACCCCGCCACCAGCACCAGCTTGGCCGCCTCGGGAATCGTCATGAAATAGCGCGTCACCTCGCGGTGGGTCAGGGTCACGGGACCGCCCTTGGCGATCTGGTCCTGGAACAGCGGGATCACCGACCCGGATGAGCCCATGACGTTGCCGAACCGCACCATGGTGAACACGCTGCGCCGCCCGGTCGCGGTCACGGCGCTGCGGCTGGCCAGATCCTGCACCACCAGTTCGGCCATCCGCTTGGACGCGCCCATCATGTTCTGCGGCCGCACCGCCTTGTCGCTCGAGATCAGGATGAAGCGTTCGACGCGGGCATTCGCCGCCGCCTGTGCCAGCACCTGGGTGCCCAGCACGTTGTTGGACATGCCGACGACCGGGTTGCTCTCGACCAGCGGCACATGCTTGTAGGCGGCGGCGTGCAGGACGACCTGCACGCCGTGGTCTGCCATGATCCGCGCCATCAGGCCCGCGTCGGTGATCGACCCCAGCACCGGGACGATGTCGGTCTGCTGGCGCCGCAGCAGCGCGCGCAGTTCCATGTCGATGGTATAGAGCGCCAGTTCGCTGATCTCGCACAGCACCAGTTTCGCGGGATTGCGCCCCAAGAGCTGACGGCAGAGTTCTGAGCCGATCGACCCGCCGGCCCCGGTGATCAGGATCACGCGCCCCGCATAGGTGGTCCCGCCGTCGGGCAGCGCCGCATCCAGCGCCTCGCGTCCCAGGAACCGCCCCGGCACCACGGGCTGCAACTGATCCAGCAGCGGCACGCGCCCCGTCAGCTGAGCGAAGGACGGCACCGCCTGCACCTCCACGCCCAGATCCTCGAGCCTGCGGGACAGCTGCGCCTGCTGGGGGCGCGATGCGGACGGCATCGCCAGCAGGACCCGGTCGATGTGGTGGCTGCGGATCAGATCCTCGACCGCCATCGGGCCATAGACCGTCAGGCCCTGCACGATGGTGCCCTGGGTCGCCACGTTGTCGTCGACGAAGGCCACGGGAAAGATCCGCTCGTCCGTGCGCAGCGCCGCGGCCAGTTGCCGGCCCGTGGCGCCGGCGCCATAGATCAGCACCCGCGTCTGGTCCTGACCGCGCCGGTAGATGCCCAGCAGCAGTTGCAGCATCCCCATGCGCGCCGCCACCGCCAGCAGGAAATAGACGATCGCGAAATTGATGAAGCTGGCCAGCGGCGTGCCGAAGCCCGCCATGTCATCGAGCACCGCCGCCGCCAGACCCAGCAGCACCGCATGCAGGCCGGTCAGGGCGACCGCATGGCTTTCGTAGGATTTCAGCTGGATCAGCGGCAGGCCCAGCACCGACGACAGCAATCCGCCGATCGCCATCAGCAGCGGCAGCGCCAGCCAGTGACCGACGATGGTGGCCCCCAGTCCTGCCCCGTCTGCGGGCAGACCCTGCAGGGCGATGGCCCCCAGAAGGGCGGCCGGGATCAGCACGACATCGACGGCCAGCAGGACGACCCGCTTGGCACGGCGCGACAGGGCGCTGATCGTTCGGTACATCGCGGGTCCGGTCCTTTGGCGTGATCCGTCCTTGTGCGCCGGACAGCGCAAAAATTCAAGGCAACGGTCCGGTTTTCCCCGCAATCCCTGTTCCAGTGTGCCCTTGGTGCGGCATCGATCCGGCGCATTTGCCACGAACTCGCGTCTAATCCGCGCCAAGGACCACGCAGGCGTCGCAATTCCGCCCGCCCCCCTGCCTGCCCGCCGCGCCAAGACCGGACCCACCCAGTCCTGACCGCAAGGCCCGCCCCCGATGGGAGATCTGACACGCATCGCCAGCGTGGTGCCCCCCGGCGCCACCGCCCTGTCCCACGTGACCGACCTGACCCTCGTGGCGGGGCGGCTTTATGCCACGACGCGGGCTGACGGGCGACTGGACAGCTGGACCATCACGGGATCCGGCCTGTCGCTGCGCGACAGCGTGGATCATGCAGGTCCCCTGCGCGCGGGCAGCGACGGCGGGATCGCCGTGCTGGATCTGGATGCGGGGACGCGCCTGCTGACGGGGGGGGGCGGCAGCACAGGGGCGCTGGTGCTGCGCGCGCCCACCGCGGCGGGCGATCTGCCGGACGGCACCGTGCTGGCGGGCACCACGGGCAGCATCGCGACCCTGCAGCACGCCACGACGGTCACCCTCTCGAACGGCAGCCACGTGGTCTATGGCGGGCTGGGGGGGCTGAACGGGCTGGGGCAGCTGACCTTCAATGCCGGCGGGTCGCTGGTGTCGCAGCAGACGGTGGCAGACCAGACCACGACCTATGCGGCCCGCGTCACCGGCACCGCCAGCGCCGTGGTCGGCGGTCAAACCTGGCTTTATGCGGCGTCCGGGACCGAACACGGGATCACCAGCTACCGGGTGGCCGCCAATGGCGCGCTGACGGCGGTGCAGGCCACGGGCAACCCCGACGGGCTGTGGATCGCCAGCCCCACCGCGCTGGAGGGTGTGCGTCTGGCCGGACGCGACCATCTGGTGCTGGCCAGTGCGGGCACCCACAGCCTGACCGTCCTGCGCCCGGAGGCGGACGGCACGCTGACCATCGTGGACCACCTGCTCGACACCCGCGACACCCGCTTCGGCGGGGTCGCGGCGCTGGCGGTGGTGGAACACGCGGGCACCGTGCATGTCATCGCGGGCGGCGCCGACGACGGGATCACCGTGCTGCAACTGCTGCCCGACGGGCAGCTCGTGACGCGTGCCACGCTCGCGGATGGACGCGATACGACGCTGGCCAACGTGTCGGCCATCGCGGCCCTGGGGCGTGGCGACGGGCTGGACATCTTCGTCGCGTCATCGTCGGAACATGGCCTGACGCGGCTGCGCTACGACATGGGGCCTGCCGGGCAGACGCTGGTCGCCGCCGCCGCGGGCCAGACCCTGAGCGGCACGGCGGGGGGCGACGTGGTGATCGGCGGCGTGGGGCCCGACCGGCTGGCGGGGGGGGCGGGCGACGACATCCTGCGCGACGGCGGCGGCAGCGACACGCTGACGGGGGGGACCGGGGCCGACATCTTCGTGCTGGCCAGCGACGGGGTGCGCGACACGATCACCGATTTTCAGGTCGGTGTGGACCGCATCGACCTGTCCGCCTGGCCGATGCTGCGGTCGCGCGACCAGCTGACGCTGGCGCTGACCGCCACCGGGTTCACCATCGGCTATGGCACCGAAGTGCTGGTGGTGAACGCCGCCGACGGGCGCACCATCGACCACCGCACCCTGACCACCGCCGACCTGATGGGCGGCGCCCGCATCCCGCAGGTCATCCTGCCGGGGTTCGCGGGACCGGTGTTTCCCCGCGCGACCGTGACCCAGGGGGCGGGTGGCAGCCTTCCGGATGCGGGCGCCACTCCGGGTGCACCGCCCGTGCTGGCAGGCGTGCTGGTCATCGGCGGCATCACGTTCCTCACTCACCGCATGGGCACACGTGACGGCCTGTTCCGCGTCGGTACCACCGGCAGCGAGCGCATCGTTGCGAGCGATCGCAACGACAAGATCGACGGACGCGGCGGGTCCGACAGCATCTGGGGGAAGGGCGGCACCGACATCCTGTATGGCGACACCGGCAACGACGCCATCGCCGGAGAGGCGGGCGACGACGCCCTGTTCGGCGAGGAGGGTGACGACCGCCTCTATGGCGGCACGGGTCAGGACCGCCTGATCGGTGCCGCTGGCCGAGACCGCCTGTATGGCGGCGATGGCGACGACGTCATCGACGGCGGGTCCGGCGACGACCATCTGGTGGGCGGCACCGGCCGCGACCGGCTGACCGATCCCAGCGGCCTGAACCGGCTCTATGGTGGAGATGGTCATGACATCCTGACCGGCGGAATCGCATCCGACAGTCTCTATGGTGGCGCGGGCAACGACATCCTCGCGGCCAAGGCTGGCAACGACCGGCTCGTGGGCGAGGACGGCGACGATCGGCTCTATGGCGGTGATGGCGACGACAAGGTCTGGGGCGGGGAAGGACGCGACATCCTGTATGGTCGAACCGGCAACGATCAACTGGCCGGCGACGCCGGTGATGACGTGATCTTCGGCGAAGCGGGGTCCGACAGCCTGTGGGGCGGCACCGGAAACGACAGCCTTGACGGCGGTACCGACAACGATCGGCTGTGGGGCCGCGACGGCAACGACCGCTTAAGCGGCAATGATGGCGACGACATCCTGTATGGCGACGCCGGACGCGACGAGGTGATGGGCAAGGACGGGCGCGACCTGCTCTATGGTGGGCTGGACGGCGACCGGATGTACGGCGGCGAAGGCGATGACACCGTTTATGGCGACGACGGCAATGACGAGATCTATGGCGGCACGGGAAGCGGCAGCGACAGGCTGTGGGGTGGGGCCGGCGACGACGTGATCGATGGCAACAGCGGCGCCGACATGCTGGACGGAGGCGACGGCAACGACACTCTGCGGGGCGGCGACGACGCGGACAGGCTCTATGGCGGGGCTGGACGGGACCGGGTTGAAGGGGGGGCCGGCCACGACCTGTTGCAGGGTGGTGCGGATAACGACGTCCTTCAGGGCGGAGAAGGGAACGACACCGTGACCGGCGACGACGGCGACGACACGCTCTTGGGTGAAGCGGGCAACGATACACTGGCAGGGTCTGCAGGCCGCGATACCCTGATGGGGGGCGGTGGAAACGATCGGTTGGACGGTGGTATTGGCGACGATACGCTGGACGGCGGCGCAGGTGACGATGTCATGACGGGCGGGCTTGGGGCCGATACCTTCGTCTTCGGCGATGGCCTCGACCGTATCTCAGATTTCGACACCGGGGCAGACCGCCTGACACTGGATACCGACCTATGGGACGGCGACCTGATCCCGGCGGATGTCCTGTTCCTCTACGGCACGCGGGTGGACGGGTCGACGGTGCTCGACTTCGGCAACGGCGACGTGCTGACCCTGACCGGGATCATCGATTGGGACCTTCTGGCAGATCGAATCGGTTATATGTAGGATATACTATAATATTAAGTTTAGAGCCTATTTCCGCCGGAACGGCCGGGCTGCCGTGCGCCCGATCAGCAGCAGATCCCAGCACAGGTTGCGATGACGTGCATAGATCAGGTCGAGCCGCGCCTTGGCCGGCACGCAGCGGCGGCGATAGACCGCATCGGTCGCCTCCGGCGTGGTGCAGGCAGCCAGCAGACGCTCTTCGTGGGCGTGATAGGTCAGGCTGGCGAGCCCGGTGATCCCCGGACGGCTTTGCAGCACGGGACCGTAGATGTCGGGGTAATCCTCGACATAGCGACGCAGTGGCGGGCGCGGACCCACGAGGCTCATGTCGCCGCGCAGCACGTTCCACAGCTGCGGGATCTCGTCGGCACGGCTGCGCCGCAGCAGACGGTGCAGGAGGCGCATCCGGGCCTGCTTGTCGCCGCCCGTGACGCCGCCCACCCGGTCGGCGCCGACCGGCATGGTGCGCAGCTTGATCAGGCCGAAGGCGCGGGTCGGGCTGCGCATCCGTTCGCTGACATAGAACAGGGGCCGCCCTTCGGCTACCGCCATGACCACAAGCAATACCGCCAACAGTGGCAGCAGCAGGGTCCCCAGCAGCAGCGCCAGCGTAACGTCGAGCAGGCGTTTTCCGAGGGTCATGCGGGGCGCGTCCGCTGGATCAGAGCCTCTGCCATGGCGGCCGCATCGCCGGACGGCAATGGGCAGATGTCCTGCAACAGGGTCACATCCAGCGCCAGATCGGGCAAGGCCCCCGGACCCGAATCGCGCCAGACAAAGGGCACGTCCGCCGCCCGCAGCACGTCGGCCATCGCGGTGGACCCGGGCCGCGCCACGTTCACAATGGGCGGCAGCGTGGGTGCCGCCAGCAGACAGCGCACGACATGTGCCAGATCGGCGGGTGTCAGCATGGCGCGGCACGGGCCCTGCCCGTCCGCAAAGCGATCGAGGACGACGTCGCCACGGGCGATGCCCTCGGCCAGCGCATCGCAGCCCGCGACGTTGCCGATCCGCAGATGCGTCACATGGGCGCCCGTCACCGCCCGCTCCATCGCCAGCTTGGCGGCCCCATATGGGCTGGCGGGGGCGGGGGGCGTGTCCTCTCGCAACAGACCCTGTTGCGGGCCATAGACGGCCTGGCTCGAGGCGACCAGCACCCGCACCCCAAGGGCCGCGCCAAGGTCGGCACAGGCACGGGCAAGGGCGGTGTTCAGCGCAAGGGCGGTCGCATCGCCATGGGTGACGCCCGCCAGCACGACGATGCCGTCGATGGGGGGCAGGTGAGAAGGAGCGGCATTCAGGATGTCCCACGCCCACGTGTCCCCTGCCCCGTCCCGGGTCTGCCACAGGGGTTGTGGCGCATCGGCCGGCCAGACGCGGCGCAGCGCGCGCCCGAGGCGACCAGATGCCCCGAGGATCAGGGGACCGCGAACCATCTGTGGGGCCGGATCATGCATCGTAGTCCACCACCTCCGGCCCCTCCTGCGAGCGTCGCAGGTGGACGCGGCGTTAGACGATAATCAGGTCGTTGGCCAGCAGACTCAGACTGTTCACGTTTTCGACCGTCAGCACATGACCGCCGCCGAAATCGAAGACCGCATCTCCTTTTACGATCTCACCGAGCGCCATGGCGCGGTTCACGGTCATGTCGCCGCCACCCAAGCTGCGGGCGATGCCGATGGTATCGACGTTGTTCTGGAAATCTACCACGAGGTCACGGCCCGCGGTAAAAACGAACAGATCAGACCCCGTACCGCCCCACAGCCTATCATTGCCACTTTCGCCGTTTAAGCGGTCGTTCCCGCTGCCACCAAAGAGTTGGTCGTCGCCACTGCTGCCCCAGATCCTGTCGTTGTCCGAGTCGCCATACAGGCGGTCGTTCCCGCTGCCGCCATAGAGATTGTCGTTGCCGCTACTGCCCCAGATCCTGTCGTTGTCCGAGTCGCCATACAGGCGGTCGTTCCCGCTACCGCCATAAAGATCGTCGCTTCCGCTGCCACCCCATAGCATGTCGTTGCCCGATCCGCCTGCAAGCGCATCATTGCCCGATCCTCCGGAAAGCGCATCGTTGCCGGAATCGCCCCAAAGCTTGTCGTTGCCCGTGTTGCCCCACAGCTTGTCGGCTGCAGATCCGCCGAACATCCGGTCGTTGCCACCCCCGCCGTCCATCCGGTTGCGTCCCGCATTGCCGGTCAGCGTGTTTCCGGCTGCCGATCCATGCAGTTCCAGATCGCCGACACCCAGCAGGCGGGCACTGGCGACGCCGGACACCAGCCGGGTGTCGCCGGACAGATCCAGCCGCAGCGCGCCGTCCCTCTGCGTCACCACGTCAAGTTTCACGTTGCCGTCGGTCAGATCCACCATGACCTGGGCCAGCGTCGTGCCGCCACGCCCGACTGCGACCGCCACGGCGTCGTCCGGATTGACCGCAATGCCATAGCCGCCGGCCGCTTCGGTCGTATCCCTCGTGCTGCCGGACCGGACCCAGACGTCGCGCTGCCCCTCGCCGATGGAATAGAAGTTGTCGCGGTCAGAATCGCGGTAGGCGACGCCCGTCACATGGGACTTCGACCCGGACATGGCGAACTTCTCGGTCAGCATGGACGAATTGTAGGTCTTGCCGCCATGGGTGAAGGATCCGGCGACCTGACCGATGCCGATCTGTTCCATCGCGGCGGCAAAGGTGTTCACCCGGTGCCCTGACGACCGATAAAGGCCCTCGTGGTGGTCCTCGATCGCGGCGGCCATGTCGACCTTGCCGGTGCTGCCGATCCAGGCCAGATTTTCGCGCCACCCCCAACTGCCTTCAAAGCGGTAGCCCGCCCCCTGCATCCGCGCGCCCGCGTTCGATCCGCCCTGCCCGGTGTGCGAGAACGTGTCCGCATCCAGCATCCAGCGGCTGTGGGCATCGGCGGCCTGTTCCAGATCCGCATCCGGGGCCAGCACCTGCTTGGCCTTGGTGTCGATGGTGCCCGACGCCAGCCCGTCGTTCAGACCGACGCGATAGCGGGCGGCCTCCGCGGCGGGGTCGAGACGCGCGCGGTTGATGAGTTCGAGCAGATATTGTTCACCGGCAGTGAGAGTCATGGCAGCCTCTGTTGTCGATCTGTGCACATCCTCCGTCCTGCGGTGCAGCGCCGGGACGGGGATGGTGCGGTCAAGATCGACGATTGGGCGCAAATGGGTCGGCACCGTGGCACGTAACGGTCCGGGACGCGGCATAGAGCGCGTTTTGTCACAACACAGCGTTGTGGATATCGCGACAATCATCCGCCACCGCCGCAGCGATCAGGTCTGCGGGTGACAGGACGGCCGGCGGGCCGGTGCGGCCGGCCCTGCCGTCTGTCCCGCGATTACAGGCGGTTGCTTGCGAGGATCAGGTTGCCGAACAGGCCGACTACGGTGTTGGCGGCGCCCAGCGGGCTTTCGGTCACATAGACCAGATCGCCGGGCTGGATCTGGAACGTGCCGGCGCTGAACAGACCGTCGGCCTTGGTCAGGTCGATGGTGAACACGACACGCTCCTGCGGCGGACCTGCACTGCTGAACACGGGGCCGGTCTGCCCGTCGGCGGGGGCCACCGCGCGCACGGCGCTGGCCGGATACTCGCGCAGGATCAGGATGGCCTGCGGATTGCCACGCGCCTCAGCCACGCCGCCCACGATCGACATGGCATCCAGCGCCGTCACGCTGGCCTTGGGAAATGGGTGCAGCGCCTCGTTCGCGGCGGCACCGAGGCTGAGGAAGTAGCGGTCATCCGCCGTGACGACGATACGGTCGCCGCCCTGCACCACGGTGTCGAGGGCGGGATCTTCGAACAGCCGGTCCAGACCGATGCCATAGGCCTGCGATCCCCGGAACAGGCGGACCTGCGGATTGGACAACTCGGGGATCACGCCACCGCCGGCGCCGATCAGCGACAGCAGGCTGACGTTGCGGTCCGCCAGCGGAAACACGCCCGGCTGCCGCACGCCCGAGACCACGGTGGCGGTGTTGGACCGCCCCGGTGCGACGCTGACCTGCACCTGCGCGGACGGCACGGTGTTCAGCAACTCGTCCTGGATGCGGGCGCGGGCGGTGTCGGGCGACAGGCCGGACACCTGCAGGCTGCCCACGAACGGCAGGAAGATGCGCCCGTCGGCGCCCACCTGTACGTCCTGCAGGTTCGCCACCCGCTGGCCCGGTGCGATCAGCAACGAATTCGCCTCGGCGTCCCAGATGCTGATGTTCAGCACGTCGCCGGGGGCGATCATCAGGCTGGACGGCTGATCGACGCGGGTGGGCCAGCCGGTCGGTGCATCCCCCGTCGCAGGCCAGGCGGTCAGCAGCGGCAGGCTGGCGCGGTTGACGGCAAAGACGGCGAAATCCGCGACCGGTGCGCCGCTCTGGGTGCGGGCCGCCAGCACCTCGTTGCGAAAGCCGGCCCCCCGTGGCGCGTTGCAGGCGGCCAGAGCCAGACAGAGGCCCAACAGGACAAGGCGGCGGACAGGTGCAATCATTCGGTTCCCCCCGGACATCCGGTGTCGGGCGGATCGGTCACCAACAAGATTCGGTGCCTGTTCGCCAGATCTTCACCCTTGCGCATACCCGGTCGGACCCCTCCTGTGCAAGCCCGCGAGGGGCCGGGATACCCCTGCCCCCTTTGCCCTTACGCGGTTATAGGCTATGGCCCACGCGGAACGGATGCACGGGACAGATGCCCGGAACAGATGCAAGGACGGATGCGATGGGCGACAGGCTGATGATGGTGGGGGCGGGGCTGTCGGGCGCCGTACTGGCGCGGCAACTGGCCGAGGCGGGGCACAGTGTCACCGTGGTGGATGCGCGCGACCACATCGCCGGCAACTGCCACACCGCGCGCGATGCGCAGACCGGCGTCATGGTGCACACCTATGGGCCGCACATCTTTCACACCGACGACGACGGCGTGTGGGACTACGTGCAGCGTTTCGCGACCTTCAGGCCCTACAAGAACCAGGTGAAGACCACGGTCGAGGGCCGCGTCTATTCCCTGCCCGTCAACCTGCACACGATCAACCAGTTCTACGGCACCGCCCTGCGGCCGGAGGAGGCGCGCGCCTATGTGGCGGCGCGCACCGCCGACATCCCCGATCCTCAGACCTTCGAAGAGCAGGCGCTGGCCTTTGTCGGGCCCGACCTCTATGCCGCCTTCTTCGAGGGTTATACCCGCAAGCAGTGGGGCACCGATCCGTCCAACCTGCCCGCATCGATCCTGAAACGCCTGCCGCTGCGGTTCAACTACGACGACAACTACTTCTTTCACCGCCATCAGGGGATGCCGGAGGACGGCTATACCGCGCTGGTGGCCGCCATGCTGGATCATCCGGGCATCACCGTGCACCTGAACACGGTCTTCGATCCCGCCGAGACGGACCAGTGGGACCACGTGTTCTGGGCCGGACCGCTGGACGGGTTTTTTGATTACAAACTGGGCCGCCTCGGCTACCGCACCCTCGACTTCGAGACGTTCCGTGCGGACGGCGACTGGCAGGGTTGTGCGGTGATGAACCATCCCGATGCGGACGTGCCCTATACCCGCATCAGCGAACACAAGCACTTCGCGCCGTGGGAAAGCCACGCAGGCTCGGTCCTGTACCGCGAGTTCCCCCGCGCCTGCGGACCCGACGACATCCCCTATTACCCGATCCGCCTGGCCGAGGAGAAGTCCTTGCTGGCGGATTACGTGGCGCTGGCGGAACAGGCATCGGGCGTCACATTCGTCGGGCGGTTGGGCACCTATCGCTACCTCGACATGGACGTGACCATCCGAGAGGCGCTTGATCTGGCGGACGCCTATGTCGCCGCCCGTGCTGATGGCGAAACCCCACCCCGCTTTTCGGCCGCCCCCCTGTGAATGCTGCGACGGATCCCGCTGCGTGACGCACAAGCCCATCACGCTCGTGGCCATCGTCGTCACCTACAACCGGCTGCACCAGTTGCAGATCACCCTGCCCGCCCTGCGCGATCAGGCGGTGGACCATATCGTCGTGGTGGACAACGCCAGCACCGATGCCACGCCCCGGTGGCTGGCGGATCAGACCTGCGCCCGCGTCCATGTGCTGAGCCTGCCCACCAATACCGGCGGTGCCGGCGGGTTCGAGGCGGGGATGGCTTACGCCCGCGACCATCTTTCGCCCGACTGGGTCGTGCTGATGGACGACGACGCCCGGCCAGAGGCTGGTGCGATGGCCCGGTTCAGAGACGATCTGCCCACATTAGAGACTGGTTTTCCCGACCTCGGCGTGGTCGTCGCCAGCGTGTTCTATCCCAATGGCACCCTGTGCGAGATGAACCGTCCGTCACGCAATCCGTTCTGGCACCCGCGTCTGTTCGCCCGCACCCTGCTGCGCGGGACGCGGTCGGGGTTCCATCTGACCGATGCGGACTTCGCCCCCGACGCGCCTGCCATCCCGATCGACGTGGCGTCCTTCGTGGGCTATTTCGTCAACGCCCGGGCATGGGAAAAGGCCGGCCTGCCCGAAGGCGGGCTGTTCATCTACGGCGACGACGTGCTCTATTCCCTGCGCCTGCGCCGGGCGGGGTTCGCCATGGCCTTTACGCCGGCGATCCGCTTCGTGCACGACTGCGGCACCATGGGCGACGGCTTTGTCTATCGGCCGTTATGGAAGATCTACTACCACTGCCGCAACGGCGTGGACATCGCGCGACAGGCGGCGGGCCCGCTGATCTTTCCCGCAGCACTCGTCTATTACACGCTGATCTGGTGGCGGCGCGGGCGACACTGCACCGGGGATGAACGGCGTCTCTACTATCGCCTCATGCGGATGGGCCTGCGCGACGGGCTGATGGGTCGCCGTGGCCGGGCCCCGGCGGTTCACGATCTGGCGCAGGCACTGGCAGCACCCGCACCAAAGGCGTAGATTGCGCCGAACGCTTTGAGGAAAATGTATGTCGAAAGACCTCGACCCTTTCGAGATGGCCAAGAACGAGACGTCCGACAAGTCGCATGACTCGCTCGCGGCCGCGCAGGACATCATCGAGAAGCAGAAGAAGCATATCGAGAAATTCCGCGTCTCGTACTATGAAAACCTGAAGGAAATTAAACGCCTCAAACATGAAGTGTCAGAGGCAGACCAGACCCTCAAGGACAGTCTGGCCGTTGTCCGTCCAGTCGCGCGCCCCGTGAGGATGCGCAAGCGGCACTATGGCTTGGTGGCCAGTTTTGCGGGGATCGTCCTGCTGCCCATCGGCCTTTGCGCGGGGTATCTCTACGCGATCGCCGCGGATCAATATGCGTCGACCATGGCTTTTACCGTCCGGTCCGAGGATGTGTCATCCTCTGCGGCGGACCTGCTGGGCGGGATCGGTGCGGGACTGGCCGGCGGCGTCGGCGGATCCACGGGGACCGATGCGGACATCCTGTACGAATTCATGCACAGCCCCGACATGGTGCGCAGGGTCCTGACACAGGTCGACCTGCCGCAGGTCTACGGCGTGCATCTGGACACGGATCCGGTCTTTGCCTTCGATCCCGACGGCACGATCGAGGATCTGACCGGTTACTGGACCCGGATGGTCACGATCTCCTACGACAGCACCTCGCGCCTGATGGAGGTGACGACGCGTGCCTTCACCCCCGAGGACGCGCGCACCATCGCCGAGACGATCTTTGCCGAGAGCAGCCGGATGATCAACGAGCTGTCGGACATCGCCCGCATCGACGGTACCCGCTATGCACAGGAGGATCTCGACACCGCCGTCGCACGCCTCAAGTCCGCGCGAGAGGCCCTGACCCAGTTCCGACTGGAGAACGAGATCGTCGACGTGGACGCCGACATCCAGAGCCAGATGGGTCTGCTGGCGGGTCTGCAGACCCAGCAAACCGAGGCTCTGATCGAGCTCGACCTGCTGACCGACAGCGCCCGCCCGGACGATCCGCGGCTGGATCAGGCACAGCGGCGTCTGGCGGTGATCGAGCAGCGCATCGCCGAGGAACGCCGCAAGTTCGGTGCGGGCGGTGCAGGCCCCAGCGGCGAAAGCTATGCCAATACCGTGGCCCAGTTCGAAAGCCTGAGCGTGGACCGCGAATTCGCGGAACTGGCCTATGCGTCCGCACTATCAGCGTTCGACACCGCCAAGGCCGAGGCCAACCGCCAAAGCCGCTATCTGGCCGCCTACATCACGCCGACACTGGCCCAGCAGGCGGAATACCCACGCCGTCTGGTCCTTACCGGAACCGTAGCGCTGTTCGCGCTGCTGATCTGGATCGTCAGCAGTTTGGTCTATTACGCACTGCGCGAACGGCGCTGAGGGCTGACCGGTGATCCAGTTCCAGAACGTCACCAAGAGCTTTCGCACCGGCAACACGCGCAAGGTCGTCGCCGACAACATCAACGTGACGTTTCCCACCGGGCGCATCGTCGGCCTTCTGGGTCGCAACGGCGCGGGCAAATCGACGATGATGAACATGATCGGTGGGACGATGAACCCCGACCGCGGACGTGTGCGCACGACCGGCACCGTGTCCTGGCCCGTCGGCCTGTCGGGTGGGTTCCACCGGGACATGACCGGCGCCCAGAATACCCGGTTCATTGCACGGGTCTACGGCGTGGACAGCGATGACCTGCTGGCCTTCGTCGAGGATTTTGCCGAACTCGGCGGGCATTTTCACGAACCCATCCGCAACTATTCCTCGGGCATGAAATCGCGGTTGGCCTTCGGTGTGTCGGTGGGCATCCCCTTCGACACCTATCTGGTGGACGAGGTGACGGCCGTCGGTGATGCCATCTTCAAGCGCAAGAGCCGGCTGGTGTTCATGCACCGCATGATGACGGCGGGTGCCGTGATGGTGTCGCACTCCATGGGTCAGATCCGTCAGATGTGCAACGCGGGCGCCGTCCTGGAACATGGGCGCCTGACGTTCTTCGACGACATCGAGGAAGCGATCGAGGCACATCACCGCAACATGGGCACCGGCGAAGAGGACTGATGTTCGCCCTGTCGCTGCTGCTCATGTTTCGCATGCGAAACATATTATGTTAAATAAAATGGATGCCACAGCATTTTTCAGACACTATATGTCCTGAATAGGCTCTATATCGTCATAGATCCCGCAGCGCAGCCGTCAGGCGTGCGACGAAATCCTGGTCCTGCAGGGCAGGGCCGGTCAGACGCAGACTGCCATCCCGTTCGATCCGCAGCAACAGACCCTGACACAGGGGTTCAGGCTCTGAAACAGGAGCGGATCGCATCGGTGTAGGGCGCGGGGCCACAACAGGGTCAACCTGCGACGGGGTTACCGCATCGCCTGTGGCCACCGGACCGGCCATGCACCCCTGAATGATCTGACCTTCGCGTGCGGCGTCCCTGTCAGGTTCTACCGCCAGTGCCATGGCCAGCCTTACCGTCAACGCCGCATCTGCATCCAGAGCCTGCACAAGGGCCAGACCGCTGCGTTCGGTCAGCGCTGTGGGGTGGCGCAGCACATCGTCGAGCTGCCGTACCAATGTGATGAAGGCATTGATCTTGGAGCGTTTGGAGCGGGACACGGCGGCGAAGAGATGCGTCAGGGCCAGCCGGTCGCTGCGGAACACGCCACGGTCCACGGAGCGGGCGACAATGCGGGCGCGTTCATAGAACGACAGGCCGACACGAATCTCGTTTTCTTCGACCATCGCGACATAGGCTGCGGCCGCATCGGCAGGCGTACGTACCAACGCCAGAACAGTGTCAAATACAGGGCTTTCAGACTCTGACTGAAGCCCTCGCAACGCCCCCAACCGCCGCCAGCCAGAGATCAGGCCGTAGCGTCCGCCGTCCAGTGCCACCACCTCGATCGCGGTCTGCTGGCCCCGCTGGCGCAGGCTTTCGCGCAGGACGGCCATTTCATCCGGGTCGGTCGCCATCCGGTCGCGGACTAGATGGTTTTCGTCGATCAGATGCAGCGGCAGGCGCTGGATCAGCCGCCCTTCGGTGCGGGCGGCGGTCAGGGTCTGGGTCACCTCGGCCAGCGCATTACTGCTGGCAGCGTCATGGGCGACGTCCGCAATGGGGGGTCTGACAGACCCGAACCCCCTGGTCAGACCCGGTTGTGCCGTGGTCGGCGCTGTCGACCTCACCTCCGGTGCTGTCCCCCCGTCGACCGCTTCGGTGCCGAGCGTGATCGGCATCAGACGCTTACGCTTGGCCATGGCTCGATCCTTTCACAACGCAGAGCACTGACGCCGCACAGACGACACCCCGCAGGTTTCGCACGCGAAACATATTATGTAATACATCCATCATTCCGCCGCCGCCTGCTGCGCCAGCTCGTCCCGCCGCCATGCGCCCAGAAGCAGGGTCTTGAAGGCGGCATAGGTCGCATCGAACGTCTCGCGTCCGCGGGCGTAGGTCTCGCGGTTGAAGTCGCGGTAGTCCGCTTCGTAGATGCCCTGCACCTGTTCGCCCGCCTGACCGATCAGTGCGGTGAAGTCCTGACGGTGGGGCGACAGGGTGCGCCCGAGGTAGGCCTGCATCAGCCCCGCCAGTTCCGCCTGCTGGTTGCCGTCATAGCGGGTGACCACTGCGCGGACCGCGTCCCACTGGAACGCCATCTCGGGTCGCCCCAGCGCGCGGGCCGCCAGGTTCTCGCCGTCCTCGATGGACTGGAACGTGGTCGCCAGCATGTCGAAGAAGCGCCCCGTGCTGTCGAATTCCAGAAAGCTCGCGCCCACCGGGACCAGCAGGATGTCGGCGGCGGCGAGGCCATTGATCGTGAGGTAGCCGAGCGCCGGTGGCGTGTCGATGAAGACGACATCGTAGGCATCCAAGATGCCGTCCGCTTCCAGCGTGTCGGTCAGCGCATCCCACAGCTTCCAGCCGCGGCCCTGCATCCGCCAGACGGGAACCTGAAACTCTGCCCAGTAGAGGTTCAGCTGCGCCCCGATCAGGTCGATATTGGGCCAGTGCGTCTTCTGCACCAAGGATTGCGCCGTGACCCCCAGCGCCTCGGTCAGGGTGTCGTCCAGCGGCACGGGCGCGTCGCCACGGTCAAGGCGGCGCTGGTTGTCCGATTGCAGGTGGCGGGCATAGTGGCGCGCGAGCAGCGGGAACACGGTCTGCCATTCGTCGGCCACGGTGCCGCCGAACACGGATGTCAT
Source organism: Loktanella fryxellensis (assembly GCF_900110065.1). GTDB lineage: Bacteria > Pseudomonadota > Alphaproteobacteria > Rhodobacterales > Rhodobacteraceae > Loktanella > Loktanella fryxellensis. The sequence continues at coordinate 25,514 of NZ_FOCI01000018.1, forward strand.
GCTCGCCTGACTGTCGAGGTCGATCACCAGCACGCGGTAGCCGTCCAGCGCCGCCGACATCGCCAGATGGGCGGCGGTCGAGGTCTTGCCGACGCCGCCCTTGAAGTTGGCGACGGCGACCATTTTCGCGGGCAGCCCCTTGGGCCGCCACGGCTGGTATTCCTTGGCCTTGGACCCTTCGGCGCCGAAGCGCGCACGCAGCACCAGCACCTCGTCCAGGGTAAACCACTTGGCACCGCCCTCCGTCTCGCTCGCGCCCTGCGGCCAGTCGGGATGCTGCTTCAGCACGCGACGGAAATGGGCCTGTGCGACGGGGATCAGATAGCGCGTGATCTCCCACGTGGAAAAGAGGCGCAGGTGCCGTCGGCCATCCTCGGCCAGACCGCGCCCTGCCAGATCGTCGCGACCGGCCCGTGCGCGCGTCGCGATGTCGGCGAATCCGGCGGTCGTCACCGCATCGTCGAGGTCGGCCATCGCCGCATCGGGGATGATGCGGAAATAGGGGGGAAGGGGGATCGCGTTGCTCATGGCCTGCCTCTTGTGCGGTCTTTTTTACAAGATACCACAAAACACAGCACATGAAACGAAAAGCTGCACATCACCTGCTTTTCTCAGCATTTTATGGGGGTTTTGCTGGATGCGGCGCCTGTGTGCGAAGGGCTGCAAAAATAGAGCGTGTGTTATATTCGGTTAGTTGATCGTTATGTCATACGGCCCTGTCGGCAAAGCACTGATATGGGCTGCATAAATGCGTCGGTGGAACACCGTTGCGACTCCGATACCCCGAAGCGGCGACTCTGATCCCACGAGGCTGCGACTCCGATCCTCCGATCTGGCGCTCTTTACAGACGCCTGTGGATAACTCTAGGGTGTCAGTGAAACCACGAAGTCACTTCGGGTGCGTCCGGCAACGACCGGACAGGGCAGCAGGCCCCCGCAGAATGGGGCACAGATACGGGCACGGGCATGACGGCACTGGCACAGGGCACCCACGGGGGCCATCCCGCGGATTTTTTCGTGTGCGACATCTTCGATGCCGCACCCAAGACCGACATGGGCGGCATGGAGCATCCGATGTTCTCGCTGTCCACGCGGCCCGACCGGACGATCCGCCACTATGCCCGTGGCGACACTCGCATCACCGTGACGCCGAGCGTGCGGGGCCGGGCGACCATCCACGACAAGGACATCCTGATCTACTGCATCAGCCAGCTGATGGCGGCGCTGAACGCGGGCCGCACCATCGCGCGCAAGCTGACGCTGACCGCCCACGACCTGCTGATCGCCACCCGGCGCGACACGGGCGGCGACAGCTACGTGCGGCTGGTCGAGGCCTTCGAGCGGCTGGCCGGCACACGCATCACCACCAACATCGTCACGGGCGATCAAGAGACGACCAGCGGCTTCGGTCTGATCGAGGCGTGGGAGATCGTGCGTAAGTCACGCGCCACCAGGGGCGGTCCGGCGGGCCGCATGGTCAGCGTCAGCGTGACCCTGTCGGACTGGCTGTTCCGGGCGGTGCAGGCGAAATCGGTGCTGACCTTGAGCCGCGACTACTTCACCCTGCGCAAGCCGCTGGAGCGGCGCATCTACGAGATCGCGCGCAAGCATTGCGGCCAGCAGCGCCTGTGGCGCGCCTCCGTCGCCACCCTGCACGAGAAGGCGGGCTCCGACGCCCCCTTGCGGGTGTTCCGCGCCGCGCTGCGCCGGATGATTCAGACGAACGGCCTGCCGGACTACGTGCTGTCTGAGGAGACGGGCGACATCATTTGCGTCACCCGCCGCGGCATGGGCCCCGATCAGGCGGGCCTGGCACCGCTGAGATCCGACACGCTGGACGACGCCCGCCGCATGGCCCCCGGCATGGACGTGCACGCGCTCGAGGCGGAATGGCGCGGCTTCTGGGTCACCTCCGGCCGTCCCGTCCTGCGCAGCGCCGATGCCGCCTTCCTCGGCTGGCTCAAGGGTCGCGTTACGCGCTGACCCCCCGGCTTCTTCTGGTCGAAAATATCCCGGGGGACGGCGCAGCCGGGGGGCAGCGCCCCCTCCGACGTAGGCCCTCAGAACAGGTCGCGCCAGACCGTGCCATCCCAGCAGCGCAGCCTGTTGGTCGCGTCGTCGTAATACACCATCCCGCGCAGGGGCACCGCCGGCACAGCCCCCGGCACCAGCCGCGCGAACTGGTGCAGCATCACACCCCCCGTCGCCCCCTGTGCGGTCAGCGCCGTGCGCCAGGTGGCTCCGTCGGCGCTGACCTTGAGGGTCAGGTCGTCGGTACCCGCCAGACCCAGCTCGGCGCGACCCGAAAACCCGGTCTGATACAGCAGGCTGCCCGTGTCGGTGGTCGCGGCCTTGTTCACCTTGATCTGATGGCCGCCGCCTGCGTGGGTGAACAGCGTGGCGGGCGCCGCCACGCTGAGGCGGTTGGTGGCGTCCGCCGTGGCACCGATCCCCAGCAGCGGCACGCTGCCCGGCATCCCGCCCACCGCGTCCCAGGCGCTGCCGGTCCAGACCCGCAGCACGCCGTCGCCCAGACCCCAGGCACGCCAGCCCGGGCGCGGGCTCTGATGGGTCCAGCCGCCCGCCGCAAACGTGGCGATGCGCCATCCCAGTCCGGCCCAGACCCCGGTGGGCGTGGCCCCCAGCGCCCAGACGTCGCCTTCGAACGGACTGGCGGGGGGCGTCGTGGCACCGAAGGCCTGCACGGCCAGTTGCACCACCGTATCCAGCCGTTCGAGGGCGTCGTTGTGGGTCACATGCTTTTGCGCCTGTGCGGCCGCGATGAACGGCAGGCCAAGGCGCGGGGTCAGGGTCGTCATGGGGGCACTCCTCATTGGGGCGGGTGGGGCTGCCCGCGATCTGTGCAGGGTCCGGTGAACGGACCCTTGCCGGTGCGCCCGCCCACAGGTGCGCCTGCGCAACGCACCCGTGCGGCATCCGGGGTGGTTGCTGTTGAACGCCCCCATGCGGCGTGACAGGCTGACGCGAACCAAATCTCCAGCTCCGGACCCCTGCCATGCCCCGCCAGACCCTGATCCGCTATGATACCGCCGACGCGCAGGCGGGGGGGCAAAGGCGCCCCTTCGCACGCGCCGTGCGCGCGGGCGACTACATCCACGTCTCGGGTCAGGTGCCCACCGTGGACGGCGAGGTCGTCGCGGGAGGCATCGTGGCGCAGACCGAACAGGTGATCGCCAACATCCGCGACGTGCTGGCCCTGGCGGGTGCGGGGTTCGAGGACATCGTCAAGGTGAACTGCTGGCTCGACGATGCGCGCGACTTCTCGTCCTTCAACGCGGTCTTCGCCAAGCATTTCGGCGCGCATCCGCCCGCCCGGTCCACGGTGGAATCGCGCCTGATGGTCGATGCGAAGGTCGAGATCGACGTGCTGGCCTGGAAGCCGCTGGAGGGGTGATGCGATGAAGGTGCTGATCCACCAGACCCGCGACACCGCCACCGCCTGCGTGGCCGATCTGGTGGTAGGCCATTTGGCGCGGCAACCGGACGCCGTGCTGGGGCTGGCCACGGGTGGCACGATGGAGGCGGTCTATGCCGCGCTGATCGCGCGATACCAGTCGGGGGCCGTCAGCTTTGCCGGCGCGCACAGCTTCAACCTCGACGAATATGTCGGCCTGTCACCGGATCACCCCTGCTCCTACTGGGCCTACATGCGCGAAAAGCTGTTCGGTTACGTGGACATGGACCCCGCCCGGGCGCATCTGCCGCGCGGCGATGTCGCCGACGCAGAGGCGGAGGCCGAGCGGTATGAGGCCGCGATCAGGGCCGCCGGCGACATCGGGCTGCAATTGCTGGGGCTGGGGGCGAACGGGCATATCGGGTTCAACGAACCGACGTCGAGCCTTGCCTCGCTCACCCGGATCAAGACGCTGACCGCCTCGACCCGCGACGCAAATGCGCGCTACTTCGACGATGTGGACGACGTGCCGCGCCTCGCGATCACCATGGGGATCGGGACGATCCTGCGGGCGCAGGAGATCGTCTTGCTGGCCTTCGGGGCGGCCAAGGCGGATGTGGTCGCGCGGATGATCGAGGGGCCGGTGACGGCGGCCTGCCCGGCGTCGGTGCTGCAGATGCACCCCAAGGTCACGGTGGTGCTGGACGCGGATGCGGCGGGTGCGCTGGCCCTGCGGGATTACTACGAGCTGGTGCACCCGGTGGTGCCGGCCCCGTCGAACCCGGCCCCCAGCTGATCCAGCGCCAGTCGCAGGGCGCGCACGCGGGTGGCATCGGTGCCGCGCGCACCGGGCGGCTGAAAGCCGAAATCCGCGATGCGCACGTCCGTGGGGGCGGGCAGGGGGGCGCTGCAGGAGGCATGCACCTCGGCCAGATGCAGGTGATGGGCGAGCCGTGCGACGTTCTGCGCGGTGATCCCGCCGCCGGGCATCACCGTGACGCCGCCCGCCGCCTGCATCGCCGCAAGGCGCGCCCCGCCGTCCAGCGCGGTCAGCGCACCCCCCGACGACAGCACGCGGCCGATCCCCAGATCCCGGCAGACCGCCAGTGCGCGACCCACGTCCGGTGTCAGGTCGATGGCGCGGTGCAGCGTGATGTCGAGGCCGCGGGCCGCCTCCACCAGTTGCGCCAGCACGCCCGCATCGAGGCTGCCGTCGGGGTGCGAGGCCCCGATCACCACACCCGCAAGCCCCGCCGCACGGGCGGCTGCGATGTCAGCGATCTGGGCCGCGACCTCTGCCGCATCCCAGACGAAATCACCCGCACGCGGACGGATCATCGCGAATGCTGGCAGTGGCCCACGCCCCGCGTGCTGCATCAGGCCGGGGGGCGGGGTGAGGCCGCCAAGCGCGAGTGCGGCGCAAAGCTCGATCCGGTCGGCCCCGCCCGCAAGGGCCGCGTTGAGCCCCGCGATATCGTCGACGCATATCTCCAGCAGGATCATGTCCTGTCCCTTTCCAGCATCACCAAGAGCGCCGCCCCCGCGATCCCTGCCACACCGCCCAGCACGGACGCCGTGCCATAGCCCGCCACGTGCGTCCCCAGCGCGAAGACCGCCGACCCCAGTGCGGCCCCCAGGAACATGTTCACCGCGATGAGCGACGCCGACAGGCCCGGGCGGTCGCGGATCAGGTCGAGCAGGTAGCTGATGGGGAGCGAGATGATCCCCGCCGCCCCGATGCCGCCCACCACGCTTGCCACATAGACGTGCCACGGCGCCGTGGCCACGGCAAGGGCCGCGAGATAGGCAAAATAGAGTGCTGCATTGATGAATAGCGCCATGGTGATCCGTATTCGTGTGATCGCCATAGCCCAAAGGACCATGAACACCACCTCGATCAGGGCGACCATCCCCACGAGGATCCCGATGTCGGCGGCCGTCCCGCCTGCGCGGCCCGTGACGATCAGCGGCAGCACCGTGGCGTTCACGGTCAGCACCTGCGTGATGAGGGCGACGCCCATGATCCGCGCCGCCATGCCCCGCGACAGCACGCCCCACAGATCGCTCAGCGCACCCGGTCGCGGGCCGGTGCGGGGCAGGGGGTTTGCGTCACGAGGCAGCGTCAGGATCGTGGCCAGACACAGCGTGGCGAACAGGGCGGCGATCCCGTAGGCGCCGATCAGGCTGTCGCGGCCCAGCAGCAGCACGCCCACGATGCCCGGCACCAGCACCCAGGACAGCGAGATCATCATCCGCATCAACGCCGTGGCGATGGCGGTCTGGGGGGCCGTGAAATCCGTGGTGCGGCTGCGCAGGTTGCCGAACAGCATGGAGTTCGTGGCATGGAACAGCGCCAGCGGCCCCACCATGGCGAAAGCGAAGGTCAGTTGCGTTGGGTGCAGCCAGACCGCCCCATAGCCCAGCAGGCCGAAGGCCGCGACGAAGGTCAGCGGCGCGCGGTAGCGCTGGTGGCGGTCCGACAGAAAGCCGCTCGCCACCGCGATGGCGACGTTGGCCACCGCGGCGATCAGACTGATGGCGGCATAGGCGGCGTCCGACAGGCCCAGTTCGCGGATGCCTATGACCGCCTGATAGGGCGAGGTCGCAGCGCCGGCGAAGCCATAGAGGAAGATCGCCAGCGCCGATGTGCGCAGGATCGCGTGTCCGCGCAGCAGGGCGATCCATCCTCCCATGGGTTACGCAGTGAACCGGGCCGAGGGCTGCGGGTCGGGGCGGTAATCGGGATTGGCCTCGAACGGCAGGGTGCCGGGGGCGCGGTGCCGGTTGGGCAGGCGGGGGATGTCCTGATTGACCACACCTTCGGTCAGCGCCATCAGGTTGGGGTCAGCCAAGGGCGCAAGCTGCGGCGACAGATACCCCGACTTCACCACCAGCAGCGCCACCCCTGCGGGGTCCAGCCCCAGTGCGGTGAAATCCGCGATGTCGTGATAGGGGCGGCGGCGGGCGGCCAGCACCAGCGTGATGCCACCGATCCGCACCACCGCCTGCGCCATGGCTGGGGCCCCACCCGGATGCAGCGAGATCACTGTGGCCTCCGCCTGCACCTGGATGCCAGCGGGATCGAGGCTGGCGCCGATGGTCAGCTTCAGGACGGCACCCACGCCCGCGGCCATGCAGGCTGCGACCGCCGGCGCGTCGGTGATGCCCGCCACCAGCGCGTCCTGCCAGTTGGCTGCGATCAGTGCTGACAGCACGTCGGCGCGGTCGCCCACGCCGCCGCCCGTGGGGTTGTCGCCGCTGTCCGCGAGGATCACGGGCCGCGTGGTGGCTTGTGCCGCAATCGCCAGCATCTCCTCCAGCGGCCCCGTGACGGGACCGAAGGCGAAATCGTCGCGCGCGTCCCAGAACGCCTGCGCGATGGCCTTGCCTGCCGCCATCGCCGCGTCGCGGTCGGTGCCCGTCACCACGGCGCAGGCGGTGGCGCGCGGCTCGTCGGCCCAGACGTAGCCGATCATCAGATCGGTGCGCCACACGTCCGGCCCCTCTAGCGCCGGCAAGGCGGCATAGAGGCTGCGGGCGGGCTCGTCTTCGGTCGACGACCGCTCGCCCGGCAGCAGCAGCGGCACGGGCACGCGGACCACGCCGGGGCGGATGCCGTCGTGCAGCGCCCGGCGCAGCATGGCCCATGTGGCGGCCATCGTGTCGGCCACGTCGATGTGGGGTGCCGTGCGATAGGCGGCGAAGATGTCGATGCGGTCCACGATGGATTGAGAGACGTTGCCGTGCAGATCAAAGCTGCACCCAATCAGCATGTCGGGACCGACCATATCGCGCACGGACGCGATCCAGTCGCCCTCCGCGTCCCACATCCCGTCCACATGCATGGCGCCGTGCAGCGCCAGATAGACCGCATCGACGGGCAATGCCGCTGCCAGACGCTCCATGAACTCCGCCTTCAGCGCGTCATAGGTGGCCCGCGCCAGCGGCCCGCCGGGGACCGCACGGGCGTGCAGCAGCGGCACCACATCGGCGGCATCGCCCTGCAGAAAGGCGAAATGCGGATCGGCGATCAGGGCGTCGCCGCGCAGCACGCGGAAATCGGCGGGCTGCATCAGGACGGGGGAGGAGGTGGAGCATTCCGTGTGGATGCCGCCGGTGGCGATGCGCATGGGCCTGTCTTTCGGATGGTGGCGGCGGGGGTGCGCGATCCGCACCCCCGGTGGGTGTTACAGGGTGGGGTGCAGGCGGACCTGTGCGGTAAAGCGCAGCCAGTCCTTGTGCGCGGTGTGGGTCCACGCCGCCTCGGCCACCGCCTCCAGACGCGGGAACACCAGATCGTTGAACCACGCGCGGGTGGTATAGTGTTCGCACCAGATGCAGGCCTGCACACCGCGCATGTGTTGGCGCAACTCTTCGGGGAAATCCCCCTCCGCCTCAAAGGCATAGGACTGCGCGGGCGGCACCGGCCCCGCCCAGCCCGCGCCGTTGTCCAGCCAGTCGCCGGACTGCACCATGTCGAGGTAGTAGGCCTGTCCCGGCGTCATCACCACGTCATAGCCTTCGCGGGCCAGCGCGATGCCGACCGCCGGATTTTCCCACGCCATCACCAGCGTGTCTTCGGGCGGCACGCCACCGCCGTGGGCGATCTCGTTCCAGCCCACCATGACGCGGCCGCGCGCGGTCAGCATCGCCTTGATCCGGCGCATGAAGTGGCTCTGCAGCTCAAACGTCCCCGCCAGCCCCTCCTGTTCCATCAGCTGCTGGGCGCGGGGCGAGGCCATCCAGGCGTTCGCCGCGACCTCGTCGCCGCCGATGTGCAGGTAACGCGAGGGGAAGATCGCTGTGATCTCGTCGAAGACCGTCTCGAGCATCGCATAGACGCCCGGCATCGCGGGGTTCAGTGCGTTGTTGAAGAACCCCTGCACCGAATAGTAGCTGTCGGGCCGCTCGCTGGGATCGGCGAGGTCGGGCAGGGCCGCCAGCACGCAGGCCGCATGGCCGGGCGTCTCGATCTCTGGCATCACCTCGACGCCCACGCGTGCGGCATGGGCGACCACGGCGCGCATCTGACCTTGGGTGTAGAACTGGTGTGCGGCCTCAGGCCCGTCGCCCAGTTGCGGCAGCATGGCGGGCAGGGCGGCGCTGCGGGTGGCGCCAGCGGCGGTCAGCGCAGGAAAGGCCTTGATCTCGGCCCGCCAGCCTTCGTCGTCGGTCAGGTGCCAGTGGAACAGGTTCAGCTTGTGCCAGGCCAGGATGTCGATGATCCGCGTCACGTCCTCCACCGGCCAGAAGTGGCGCGACACGTCCAGATGGCAGCCGCGCCAGCCATAGCGCGGCGCATCCGCGATCCGGCCCGTCGCCGGAAAGCGGAAGGCGGGATCGGCGAAGGCGCCATGCAGCATCTGCGCCAGCGCGATCAGGCCCCAGCGGCGGCCTGCCTCTGTCGCCGCCGTCAGCGTGATGTCGGTGCCGAAGTCGAGGGTGTAGCCCTCGGCGGGCAGGCCCGGGTCCGTGGCAAAGCGCAACGCACGACTGCCGGGAGTGGGTGACAGCTGGAACAGTTTTCGCGCGGCGGGGAACAGGCGGGCGTGCAGCGCATCCACGTCCAGCATCAGGCGCAGCGTGTCCACGTCAGCATCCACGCCGTGCAGGATGACGGGCGCGTCGCCGGGGACAGCGTCGATGGCGTTCGGCCACGGCAGCAGGGCGAAGGGCAGGGTGAGCTTTCCGTCCGGCAGACGCGGTTGCGGCAGGACGGGGGCTGTGCCGCCACGGGTCAGGTCGCCCACCATGACGGCATGATGCACGCCGTCCGCCGTCGTGACCCACGCCGTCTTGGCCGCGTCGTTGCGGTGGAACGGCTGTCGGTTCAGCCCGGTGATGCGGAACGTCCATGCCTGGCCGGGGGCGAGCGGGGCGTCGTCCAGCGGTGCGAACTGATGAAAGTTCGCGTCCCGCTGCAGGAAACTCGCCCCCTGCACGTCGTGATCCGGCATGATCCGCGTGATCGAGGTCAGCGACAGGGTGAAATCCGCCAGCGGCGCATCCGACAGGTTGGTCAGCGTGAGCTGCCACGTGCCGGCGGGCGCGGGGTCCGGCAGCCATGCGTTTTCAAGAAACAGGGTCATCTGTCGGCTCCTCAGGCGGTGTAGTCGGGGGATTGGCTGAAGGTGGCGGCCAGCGCCGGGATGCCCGCCGTCAGGCCGCAATCGACCGGCAGGCACACGCCGGTGATGGCCGCGGCGAGTGGCGAGGCGAGAAAGCCCACCGCCTCGGCTACGTCCACGGGCTGCACGATCCGCCCCAGGGCATAGTGACGGGCGGCCTCCTCGAACACCGCGGGGTTGGCTGTGGCGCGGGCCGACCAGCCTTGGGTCGCCACGGTGCCGGGGGCCACGGCGTTGGCCCGCACGCCGTATTGCCCGTATTCCACTGCGATCAGGCGCGTGAGGTGGATCATCCCCGCCTTGGCCGCCGCATAGGCCGGGTGGCCATAGACGCCCATCCCGTTGACCGAGGCCACGTTCACCACCGACCCGCGCGCGGCGATCAGCTGGCCCGCCACCGCGTGGAACATCACGAATGCCGCATCGAGGTTCAGCGCCCGGTCCGCCTGCCAGTCCGCGACGCTGGTGGCCGCGAGGCTGCCCGCCCGGGCAGCCCCCGCATTGTTCACCAGCGTCGCGAGGTCGCCAAAGGTGGCGACCGTCGCCGCCAGCACGGCGCAACTGTCCGCATCGGTCACGTCGACGGGCAGGGCGGTAAAGCCGTCCCCCAGCGCGCGCGCCGCCCGGCGGGCCGCCGCCTCGTCCAGATCGGCGAGGATGACGTGGTCGTGGTCGCGCGCCAGACGCGATGCGATGGCGCGTCCGATGTCGCCAGCACCGCCCGTGACGATCGCCAGTCGTGCAGTCATGATGGGGTCCTCGGTGTCTGATGGGCTGTCATGGCGTCAGTCGCCCAGGATCTGGCTGTCGTCGCCGTCGCGGTGGGTGATCAGCGCCTCCTTGATCCGGCGCAGGGTGCGGGCCGACCGCTGGCGGTCGGCGTAGGCCACCAGGTTGGCGACGATGTCGACCACCGCGAGCGAGGCATAGCGGGTCGAGGTCGCGCGAAAGATGTTGCGCCCCTCGGGCAGATCGACGGCGATCACCACCTGGGCCACATCGGCCAGTGGTGACGCGCCTTGGGTCAGCGCGATGGTCGGCACGCCGCGGTCGCGCAACAGCTGGAAACAGTGGATCAGTTCCCGGTTGCGCCCGGTGAAGGACGACCCGAAGACCACGGTGCCGGGCTCCGCCGCCGCCGCCAGCATCAGGTTCATGCCATGATCGCTGGACGACGCGATGCGCAGGCCCAGACGGAACAGGCGGTTCTGCATCTCGGCCGCGATCATCGAGGAGTTGCCGCCAGAGCCGAAGGCATGGATCATCCGTGCCCCCACCAGCAGATCGACCGCCGCCTGCACGCGCTCCAGATCGAGGGTGCGGTGCATCTCGAACAGGGCGTTCTGCGCCTTGGTCACGATGTCCTCGGCCACCTCCTGCGGCGTCGCGGTGACGATGTCGGGCCGCAGATAGCGCAGGCCGACATAGGCGCTTTTCGCCAGCTGCACCTTGAAGTCGGAGAACGACGCACACCCCAGCCTGCGGCAGAACCGCGTCACCGTGGGCGGCGACACGCCCGCCCCGGTGGCGATGTCGGTGATCGAGGCGTTGGTCGCGTAATGCGCGTCCGCCAGCACGAAGTCCGCCAGCTTCTTCTCCAGCGGCGACAGGCGCCCCTCCTCGTCGGTCAGCGCCATGATCAGGTCGGCGGGACCATTGGCGTTGGCTGGGGTGGCGATGGGATCTGGCGACTGGGTCATGACCGTCCTGTGCTGGTTTTCGGACCATGGACGAAATTCATTTTCGCCTATGATGCTTATTCAGCCACATTCATCTGGATTTTTCCAGAGTTCATGTGCAATCCTCTAAATGAATTTCACGACCGCAGGAAAGGCCACCCCTCCCATGACCTCTCGCGATCCCTTCGCCTGCCCGTTTCCCAGCCACGATGCTGACCGCCGTGCGATCTGGACCATGCTGGTGCCGCGCGACATCGACGCCTTTGTGGCTGCCGACTGGGCGGCGGTGGCGGACGACTTTCTGGCGGACAACTTCACCGGGATCAGCGGGCATTTCCAGCCCGACCCGCAGGGCTACACCCTCGCCTATCCGAACCTTGACGCTTATCGCACCGACTGGCTGGCGCAGGCGCAGGATTTCGCCCGTCAGCGCGACGCGGGCGCCTATGCGGGCGATCCGCGCAGCGGCATCCATGCCGCCACCCGGCTGGAAGAGATCGAGATCACCGGGGATACCGCGCTGGTGCGCAAGAAGTTCGACGGCCATCTACCCCGCACCGATGGCCCGGACGAGCGGATGAACTGGCAGACCCTCTACTGGTGCCGCAAGGTGGGGGGGCAGTGGAAGATCGCGGGGTTCATAGGCTACCTGCCGCATATCAAGGACGCCTGAGGGATGATGCGGGACACGGAAACGGCGGGGCACAGGCGCATCTTCGTGGCCGCCATGGCGACCGAGACGAACACCTTTTCGCCCATCGTGATCGACCGGCGGGCGTTCCTCGACTCCTTCTATGCCCCCCCTGGCACGCATCCCGACACGGCGACGCTGTGCACCGCCCCCATCCCCGTGGGGCGCGGCGTCTGTGCGGCCCTCGGCTGGACCCTGATCGAAGGCACCGCCGCATGGGCCGATCCGGCGGGTCTGGTGGCGCAGGCGGCCCACGAGGGGCTGCGCGACGAGATCCTGGCGCAGTTGCAGGCGGCGCTGCCCGTCGATGCGGTGGTGCTGGGGCTGCATGGCGCGATGGTGGCACAAGGCTGCATCGACCCCGAAGGCGATCTGCTGGCGCGCATCCGCACCATGGTGGGCCCCGACGTGCTGGTCTGCGCCAGCCTCGATCCGCACAGCCACCTGACGGCACAGCGGGTGCAGGCCGCGGATTTTTTCGTCGCGTTCAAGGAGTTTCCGCACACGGATTTCGTCGATTGCGCCCGCAACCTGTGGGCCATCGTGGTCGATACGCTGCAAGGCCGCGTGCGTCCGGTGATGTCCACTTATGATTGCCGGATGATCGACGTGTTCCCGACCTCGCGCGAGCCGATGCGGGGTTTCGTCGATCGGATGATCGCGATCGAGGCGGATGATCCGCGCGTGCTGTCGCTGTCGGCGATCCACGGCTTCATGGCCGGCGACGTGCCGGAGATGGGGACCCACATGATCGCCGTGACCGATGGCGATGCAGCCTGTGGCGCGGCGCTGGCGCAGCGCTTGGGGCAGGAGCTGTTCGCCAACCGCGGCCGCCACATGATGCCGAGCCTCGACGAGGATGCGGCGCTGGATCTGGCCGTGGCGGTGACCGCCCCCGGTGGCGTCACGGGCCCGGTGGTGATCGCCGACATGTGGGACAATCCCGGCGGCGGCACCGCCGGGGATGCCACGGTGCTGCTGAAGGCCGCGATGGCGCGCGGGCTGCGCGGCGTGGCCTTCGGCACGATCTGGGACCCCATCGCCGTGACCCTGTGCGAGGCGGCGGGCACGGGCGGCGTGATCCCGCTGCGTTTCGGTGCGAAATCGGCACCCCAGACCGGCGATCCGGTGGATGCGCTGGTCCGCGTCGAGGCACTGGTGGCGAATGCCGCGATGGTGTTCGGCGAAAGCGTGGTGCCTTTTGGGCCCGCCGCGCGGATCGCCCTGCTGGACGCGCAGGGGGCCGAGACGGGGATCGAGGTGATCCTGAACACCGTCCGCGCGCAAAGCTACGATCCCTCGCTCTTTACCGTCATGGGGATCGACCCGCTGGCCTGCCGCCTGCTGGTGATCAAGTCCACCAACCATTTCCATGCGGCATTCCACCCGATCGCCGCCGACATCATCTATTGTGCGGCAGGCAAACCCTATCCCAACGATCCGGCAACGACGCCTTACGTCCACGTGCGCGCCGACATCTGGCCGCGCGTGGCCGACCCCTTCGGCGCCGTGGAGGCCGCGCAATGAGTGTCCCCCCCCATTTCCCGTGGCCCGCCCCCGGCACGTCCCTGTCCGACATCATCACCCCCATGGCGGTGATCGACGAGGACCGGCTGAGTGCCAACATCGCGCGCACGCAAAGTTACATGAACGCCCACGGTCTGGCGTTCCGCCCTCATATCAAGTCCCACAAGATCCCCGACATCGCACATCAGCAGACAGCTGCGGGGGCGGTCGGCCTCAACTGTCAGAAGATCAGCGAGGCGGAGGTGTTCGCCGATGCCGGATTCACCGACATCCTGATCACCTACAACATCCTCGGCCCTGTGCGTCTGGCACGGCTGGCGGTGCTGCACGCACGGGTCGCCACCTTGCGCGTGGTGGCGGACAGTGCCGTGACGGTGGCGGGTCTGGCCGCGACCTTTACCGACCCCGTACGCCCGCTGGGGGTGCTGGTGGAGTGCGACACGGGTGCTGCGCGCTGCGGCGTGCAGACGCCTGCGGCTGCAGTGGCGCTGGCGCAAAGCATCGCGGCCCATCCCGGCCTGCGCTGCGACGGGCTGCTGACCTATCCCCCCGTGGGCGGGGCCGTGGCGGTCGAGGCGTTCCTGCAGGACGCCATGGCGCGGATGGCGGATCTGGGGCTGCCCTGTCCGGTGCGGTCGAACGGCGGCAGTCCGGACCTCTTTTCCGCACACCTCGTCCCCAGTGCGACCGAGCATCGCGCTGGCACCTACGTCTACAACGACCGCGCGATGCTGCGGGCGGGCGCCTGCGGCCCTGACGATCTGGCGATGCAGGTGCTGACCACGGTCGTCTCGCGCCCCACGGCAGACCGCATGGTGCTGGATGCGGGGTCCAAGGCGCTGACATCGGACCTCTTGGGGTTCGCCGACCACGGCCTGATCCCGGCCCTGCCGGGGGCCCGGATCGTCACCCTGTCAGAGGAGCATGGCGTGGTCGATCTGACCGGCTGCACCGGCCCCCTGCCGCAGGTCGGTGACCAGATCGCGGTGGTGCCGAACCACACCTGCGTCGTGTCGAACCTGTGCGACCGGATGGTGTTCCATCGCGGGGGCCGCGTCACCCGCGTGCTGGCTGTGGCGGCGCGCGGGACCGTCTGGTAACGCTGATTCATGGCCCCCGTCACAGCCCTTCACGCGCCGCGCATCTTCGATGGTCACCGCTGGCACGATGGCGCGGCGCTGTTGGTGCAAGACGGTCGCGTGGCGGGCATCGTGCCGTGGGCGGCGGCACCTGCGGGTCAGGTGCTGGACCTGCCGCTGGTGCCCGGTCTGGTCGATCTGCAGGTGAACGGCGGCGGCGGGGTGCTGTTCAACGACGCCACGGATGTGGACGGGATCAAATCCATCTGTGCCGCCCATGCCCGGTTCGGGACCACCGCCACGCTGGTCACGCTGATCACCGACACCCCAGACGTGACGGCCCGCGCCATCGCGGCAGGCCGGCATGTGCAAGAGGGGGGGGCCGGCGACGTGCCCGGCTTTCTCGGCCTGCACCTCGAGGGGCCGCATCTGGCGGTGGCACGCAAGGGCACCCACGACCCGGCGCTGATCCGGGCGATGGAGGACGCGGACCTCGCGGCCCTGACCACCACCGGCCTCGCCCATCTGGTGTGCACGGTGGCGCCGGAATCGGTGACGCCGGACCAGATCGCAGCCTTGGCCCAGGCCGGTGTCACCGTCAGTCTGGGGCATACGGATGCGGACCATGCCACAGCACTCGCCTGCGTGGAGGCTGGTGCCCGGATGGTGACGCATCTCTTCAATGCGATGTCGCCGCTCGGTCACCGCGCGCCCGGTCTGGTGGGGGCGGCGCTGGACGACGGGCGACTGTGGGCCGGGATCATCGCCGACGGGTTCCACGTCGATGCGGCGAGCCTGCGCATCGCCTTGCGGGCCAAGGCGGGGCCTGCGGGCCTCTTCGCCGTGTCGGACGCCATGTCCACCGTGGGCACTGGCCTGCATGAGCTTCACCTGAACGGGCGGCGCATCCTGCGGCAGGGGGGGCGCCTGACGCTGGCCTGTGGCACGCTGGCGGGCGCGGACATCGCGCTGATCGACGCGGTGCGCTGGCTGCATGTGACGCTGGGCCTCGATCTGGGCGACGCATTGGCGCTGGCGACCACGGCCCCCGCCGCCGCCATGGGCCTGTCCGACCGGGGCCACCTGAACCCCGGCGCACGGGCGGACTTCTTTGCGCTCGGGCCGGGGATCACCGCGGATGCGGTCTGGATCGGCGGTGTGCGGCAATGATCCTGTGTTTTGATATCGGCGGCACCGCGATCAAGGTGGCGGAGGCGACCGGCCCCGACGCCATCGTGGTGAGGGGCCGCGTGCCCACGCCGGCCCATGATTTCGACGCCTTCGTGGCCGTGCTGCGGGGTGCCATCGCGGGCGCCAGCACGCGCCCTGCCGTGCTGGCGTTCTCCATCGCGGGGGCCGTCGACGGGATCACGGGCCGCGCGCTGATCGCCAACATTCCCTGCCTGTCGGGCCGTCTGCTGCGCGCGGAGCTGGAAGCGGCCCTGCATCTGCCCGTGGTGCTGGCCAACGACGCCGACTGCTTTGCGCTGGCCGAGGCCGCGATCGGCGCGGGGCGCGGGCACGACGTGGTGCTGGGCCTGATTCTCGGCACCGGGGTCGGTGGCGGGGTGGTGGTGCGCGGGCAGCTCATCAACGGCGCGGGTTTCGCGGGAGAGATCGGGCATGGCCCCGTGGCGCAGCGCATCCTCGACGATCCACCCGTGACGCTGCCCGCGTTTGCCTGCGGCTGCGGGCAGACCGGATGCCTCGATGCGGTGTGTTCCGCCCGCGGGATGGAGCGGTTGCACATGCATCTGCACGGCGACGCCCGCGACAGCCGCGCCATCGTGGGCGGCTGGCTGGCGCATGATCCCGCGGCCGCCCGGACCATCGCCGTCTGGCTGGCGCTGCTGGCCGGACCGCTCGCCATGGTGCAGAACGTGCTGGGCGCGGGGGTGATCGCGGTGGGCGGCGGGCTGTCCAATGCGACCCCGCTGGTGAGCGCGCTCGACGTCGCCGTGCGTGCCCGCATCCTGCAGCGATTCGATGCCCCCCTCGTGGTGCCGGCCCGGTGCGCGGTGGAACCGGGGCTGATCGGTGCGGCGATCCTGGGTCTGGCACGGCTGCCGGTGCACGCCGGGTAGGCCCCGCCCGGAACGCCTTGAAAACATCCGGGCCGGACCCGCTGATTTATCGGTCAAACCTGAAAATGAATTACATGATTGTTGTGTTTATGTGAATTTATAACGAAATTCCTTGACGTAACGCCCCACCCTCGCCCACCATCAGAAAATGAATTTCGTATCCGGGGGCTGGGCATGAAGGTCGCGATCATTGGTCTGGGGTATCGTCTGGGCTATCTGGGCCATGTCTTCGACCAGATGGACCCGGATTTCCGGATCACCGGCTATTACGATCCCGCCCCTGCGGGTCTGGCCACGCTGACCGAACACGGCATCGACCCCGGCACCGTCTGGGACAGCCCCGAGGCGCTGGTAAAGGCGGGTGGCTACGACCTGCTGATGATCGGATCGCCCAATCACCTGCACCTCGACCACATCCGTCTGGGGCTCGAGGCTGGCAACAAGATCTTCTCGGAAAAGCCCATCGTCTCCTCCATCGCGCAGACCTATCAGCTTGCGAAACTCATCGCGGAACATGGCCCAGACCGGCTGCTGGTCGGCCTCGTGCTGCGCTATGCGCCGCTTTACCGCGACCTGATCGCGGCGCGTGACGACGGCCTTCTGGGCAAGATCGTCAGCGTCGAGGCGGCAGAACACATCTATCCCTACCACGGCGCGTTCTTCATGCGCGACTGGCGCAGATATGAAAAATGGTCCGGCAGCTTCATGCTGGAAAAGTGCTGCCACGACCTCGACCTGTATAACGGTCTGATCGGCGCGCGGCCCGAACGGGTGGCGAGCTTTGGTGGGCGCAAGACCTTCGTCCCCGAAAACGACCCGCGCCACGACGGCGTGAACGACCTGAGCCTGTTCCACCGCAAGCCCACGGGCTGGAACGGATCCGACCGCGTGTTCGACGGCGACGGCGACATCATCGACTATCAGGTGGCGATCGTCGAATACGCGAACGGCGTCGGCCTGAACTTTCACACCAACCTGAACGCGCCCGACCAGTTCCGCCGCTTTGCCGTGTTCGGCACACGCGGGCAGGCCGAGGGCGATTTCATCCGCGCCCAGTTCAAGGTGACGGATGTGCTGAGCGAGGCTGTGAGCATCGACAAGACCTATCAGGCCACCGCCCTGTCGCAGCACTACGGCGCGGACGAGACGATGGCCGCCGAGGTGGTGGCCCATGTGATGCACGCAGGCCCATTGCCCGTGTCGCCGCTGGATGCGCTGGAGGCGGGGATTTTGGCGCTGTCGATGGACGATGCGCGCCGCAGCCGTCAGGTGGTCGATCTGCGGCCCATCTGGGACCGCTACGACGCGGCGCTGACGAAACGCGGTGCCGTCGCATGACCCAGTCGCGCGCCGCATGGGTTTTTGCCTGGGCGCTGCTGGCCCCGGCGATCCTCTATGTCATGGTGATCGTGGCCTGGCCGCTCGTGGAAACCTTCCGGCTGTCGGTCACCAATGCGTCGCTGCGGCCGACCGCCGATTACGTCGGCTGGGACAACTACGCCAAGATCTTCGACCGCGACTTCCTCGAGATCATCCTGCGCACCTTCACATGGACCTTCTGTTCGGTCGCGCTGAAGATGGTGATCGGGACCTGCGGGGCGGTGCTGCTGAACTGCGCCGTGCCCGGTCGCAACCTGTTCCGCATCCTGACCATGCCGCCGTGGATCGTGCCGATGGCGATCGGCATCTTCATGTGGGGCTGGATGTACAACGGACAGTTCGGCATGATCTCGGGCCTGCTGCAGCGCTTCGGACTGGTCGACGGGCCGGTGGCGTTCCTCGCCTACGGCAACAGCGCCTATTGGGCGACGATCATCACCGACGTGTGGATCGGCGTGCCGATGGTGACGATCTATTTCCTTGCCGCCATCCAGGCGATCCCGCGCGATCTGTACGAGGCCGCATGGACCGACGGCGCCAGCCGCTGGTACCGGTTCCGCCGCATCACCCTGCCGCTGATGGCGCCCGCGATCATCACCATGTCGATGCTGTCGCTGATCGCCACCTTCAACAGCTTCGACATCATCTGGATCCTGACGCAGGGCGGGCCGTCCGGGTCCACCACCACGATGATCATCGACACTTACCAGACCGCCATCGGGTCCAAGAAATACGGCGAAGGCGCCGCCCGCGCCGTGGTCATCTGCATCTTCCTGTCGCTGTTCTGCATCGCCTATTTCCGCATGACCCGCCGTCTGGGGACTGCGGCGGACAAGGCATAGGAGGCCCCATGTCGGACCCCGCGATCACAGGCACATACGTGCCCGCCAAACCGGCCAAGACCAAGACACAGGTCGCCCCGCGCGCCCGCCGCGCCAGCACCCGCGCCATGATCGACCGCTACAGCGTGACCGAATACGTCATGATCTACGCGGGGATAGCACTCTTCCTGTTCTTCATGCTGGCGCCCTTCGTTGAGGGTTTCCTCGTCAGCCTGAAGCCGCTGTCGCAGCTCTTCTCCACGCCCTACAGCTTCTGGCCAGAGGGCGGGTCGTTCGAGGCCTATCGCACCATGTGGGTGCGCATCCCCTATTTCGGGCTCTACATCTTCAACTCGCTGCTGATCGCCACCGTGTCCACGGTGATCGTGCTGATCCTCGTGGTGCCTGCCGCCTATGCCTTTGCCCGATTCAGGTTCCGCGGCATGGCGCTGGTGCTGGGGGCGTTCCTGGCGGTGTCGATGTTTTCCGGGGCGGTGCTGCTCATTCCGCTGTTCCGGCTGATGCGCACGTTGGGTCTGCTCAACACCTACTGGGCGATGATCATCCCCGGTGCGGCGTTCCTGATCCCGTCGGCGATCTGGCTCTTGCGCACCTACATGATGCGCATCCCGCCGGAGCTGAACGAGGCCGCCTACATGGACGGGGCGTCGCAGTTCTACACCTTCCGCCGGGTGATCCTGCCCATCGCGCGGCCGGGCATCGTCGTGGTCGCGATCATGACCTTCATCGGGGCCTATGCGCAGCAGTTCATCTTTGCGCTGACCTTCAATTCCAAGACCGAATACATGCCGCTGCCGGTGGGGCTCTTCGCCTTCTTCGGCAAGCAGGAAGTCATCTGGAACGAGCTGATGGCCGCCAGCTTCGTGGGGATCGCCCCCGCGCTGGTCATCATCTTTGTCCTGCAACGCCATCTCGTCGGCGGTCTGACCGCCGGTGCGGTGAAATAAAAACACACCATCAACAAGGAGACGCGCCCATGACCACCCTTGCGACGAAAAGCCTGATCGGCCTGATGCTGGCCGGCACGACGGCCCTGCCCGCCATGGCCCAGGACATCAGCTGGATCTATTGCGGTGACAAGATTGACCCGGTGCACGAACGCTACATCGGCGAGTGGGAGGCCGCAAACGAAGGCTGGACCGTGACGCCCGAGGTCGTGGGCTGGGCCCAGTGCCAGGACAAGGCCACCACGCTGGCCGCCGCCGGCAGCCCCGTGGGCATGGCCTATGTCGGCTCGCGCACGCTGAAGGAATTCGCGCTGAACGAATTGATCGTGCCGGTGCCGATGACGGAAGAGGAGGCCGCCAGCTACTATCCCAACATCGTCGACACGGTGACCTTCGAAGGCACCCAGTGGGGCGTGCCGATCGCGTTCTCAACCAAGGCGTTCTACTGGAACAAGGACCTGTTCGAGGAAGCCGGCCTCGATCCCGAAGTGCCGCCCGCGACATGGGCCGAGACCATCGATTTCGCGAAGCTGATCACCGAGAACACCGATGCGGCCGGTTACGGCCTGCCCGCCAAGACGTTCGACAACACGATGCACCAGTTCCTGCACTGGGTGTACACCAACAACGGCCAGATCATCGACGCGGACGGCACCATCACCATGGACAGCCCCCAGGTGCTGGAGGCGCTGCAGGCCTACAAGGACATCACGCCCTATTCCGTCGAAGGCGCCACCGCCTACGAGCAGAACGAGATCCGGGCGATCTTCCTCGACGGCGGCGTGGGCATGATCCAGACCTCGGTCGGTGCCGCCTTCCTGCTGGAAGAGACGGACATCAACTGGGGCGTGGCCGACCTGCCGCTGGGACCGCAGGCGCAGGGCCCCGGCACGCTCCTGATCACCGACAGCCTCGCGATCTTCGCGGGCACCGGGGTCGAGGAGAAGGCTGCGGAGTTCGCCAAATACATCACCTCCTCCGAAGTGCAGGAAGCCTACGAGGGCGCCGGTGCCGCCAGCCTGACGCCGCTGCGCCCCGGACCCGCCGTGGACATGATGCTGGAAGGCGCGCCCTACTGGCAGCCCTTCGTGGACGGGATCGCGTTCGGCGGACCCGAGCCGCTGTTCACCGACTACAAGGGCTTCCAGAACGCGATGATCGAGATGGTGCAGTCCGTCGTCACGGGTGCGGCCGAGCCGCAGGAGGCGCTGACGACGGCGGCCGCCGAGATCGAGGACTACAAGTAACCTTCCTCCCCGCCCGGACCCTTCGCATGCGCAGGGGTCCGGGTGACCTCCCCCCGGCCTGCGGGTCAATCCTGCCAGCCGGGGGGCCTTTTCATCCAGATCAGAAGAAAGGTCCGCCGCCTTGGGCCAGTTGTCGCTTCAGACCGTCACCAAATCCTTCGGCACCATCGACGTGGTCAAGGGCGTCAGCCTCGACGTGGTCGAGGGCGAGTTCATGGTCTTCGTCGGCCCCTCGGGCTGCGGGAAATCCACGCTCCTGCGCATGATCGCGGGGCTGGAACACACCACCGCGGGCGACATCGTGATCGACGGGGTGCGGGTGAACGACATGGCCCCGGTGGACCGGGGCATCGCCATGGTGTTCCAGTCCTATGCCCTCTATCCCCACATGACCGTGTTCGAGAACATCGCCTTTCCCCTGCGGGTCGAGGGGCTGGCCGAGGCGCAGGTGCGCGACAAGGTCGGTGCCGCCGCCCGCATCCTGCACCTCGAGGACCGCCTGCAGCAGAAGCCCGGCAACCTGTCCGGCGGCCAGCGCCAGCGCGTGGCCATCGGGCGCGCCATCGTGCGCGCGCCGGAAATATTCCTCTTCGACGAGCCGCTGTCGAACCTCGACGCCGCCCTGCGCGCCGACATGCGCATCGAGCTGACGCGTCTGCACAAGCAGCTGGGTGCGACGATGATCTACGTCACCCACGACCAGATCGAGGCGATGACCATGGCCGACCGCATCGTGGTGCTGCACGATGGCTACATCGCGCAGGTGGGTGCTCCGCTGGAACTCTATCACACTCCCCAGACCCTGTTCGTCGCGGGGTTCATCGGCAATCCGCGCATGAACGTGCTGCCGGTCACCTGCGTGGGCGTGGACGCAACGGGCGTGACCGTCGATCTGGAGGGGCAGCACCTGCATGTCCCCGTGACCGTGCCCGCCGCCGCCCGCGCGGGTCTGCCCGGCCAGCGCCTGAGCTTGGGCATCCGGCCGGAACACATCGCACTGGCGCAGGGTGCAGCGGCGGATGGCACGGCGCATCTGCGCGTGACGCCTTCGGTGATCGAGCATCTGGGCCAGCAGACCATCGGTTACGCCACCGACGACACCGCGGTGGCGGGCGACGGCGGCGAGGCGGTCAGCTTCTGCTTCGTGCTGCCCGGCACGCAGAGCATCCGCCCCGATCTGCCCGTCGCGCTGGCCTTCGCCACGGACGACTGCCACCTGTTCGACGCGCAGGGCCGCGCCTTTGCCCGCCGCATCGACATGGCCGGGCTGACGCTGCCGCCGATGGCCGACCCTGCGACAGGCGGCTGAAGACCCGCCCGATGGGTTGGCGGTGCGCGCCCTGCGGCGTCAGTCGCCGCCGAACAGATCGCGGGTGAACACCCGATCGGCCACGTCGGCCAGATCGGCGGTCAGGCGGTTGGCCACGATCACGTCGCACTGGGCCTTGAACGCGCCCAGGTCGCGCACCACGCTCGATCCAAAGAAGCTGTCGTCGGCCAGTTCCGGTTCAAAGACCACGACGGTGATGCCCTTGGCCTTGATCCGCTTCATGATCCCCTGCACCGAGGACTGGCGGAAGTTGTCGGACCCCGCCTTCATCACCAGGCGGTGGATGCCGACGACGCGCGGGTTCAGCGCGACGATGCGGTCCGCCAGGAAATCCTTGCGGGTGCGGTTCGCGTCCACGATCGCCTGCATCATGTTCTGCGGCACGGCGGCGTAGTTCGCCAAGAGCTGCTTGGTGTCCTTGGGCAAACAATAGCCGCCATAGCCGAAGGACGGGTTGTTGTAATGCGCCCCGATCCGCGGATCGAGGCCGACGCCGTCGATGATCTGCCGCGTGTCCATGCCGCCGGCCATGGCATAGCTGTCGAGTTCGTTGAAATAGGCGACCCGCATGGCGAGGTAGGTGTTGGAAAAGAGCTTGATCGCCTCGGCCTCGTCCGGGCCGGTAAAGAGGATCGGGGCGTCCTTGCGGACAGCGCCCTGCACCAGCAGGTCGGCAAAGCGGCGGGCGGCGGGCGTGGTGCAGCCGACGATGATCCGGCTGGGATGCAGGTTGTCGTGCAGCGCGTGGCCCTCGCGCAGGAATTCTGGCGAGAAGAGGATGCGGTCGGTCTGCAGTGCGGCGCGCATCCGCTGGACGTAGCCCACGGGGATCGTGGATTTCACCACTACTGTGACGGTCGGGTTCGCCGCCAGCACCTGACGGATAACCGTATCGACGGAGCCAGTATCGAAGAAGTTCTCCTTCGGGTCGTAATCGGTGGGGGTGGCCACGATGGCGTAATCCGCACCCGCCACGGCGGCGGCCAGATCGGTGGTGGCGCTCAGGTCGAGGGGCCGCGTCGCGAGATACTCGGACAGCTCAGCATCCTCGATCGGACTGACCTTCGCGTTCACCGCATCGACGCGGGCAGGGTCCAGATCGACGGCCACGACCGCGTTGTGCTGCGCCAGAAGCACGGCGTTCGACATGCCGACATAGCCGAGGCCTACGACCGCGATCTTCATGCGGACACCGCCTGCGTCGGCGCGTTGCGCATCGCGCGGCCCGTCGGTCCGCCGACGGATGCCCGGTCACCCGCCCCTGCGACCGCAACGGCGTTCATGCTGCGCTGGTATCGTGCCATGACGTGTCTCCTGTCGTCCGCCTGCGTCGGGCCTTCTGTGCCTCGACTGGACCGGATTTGCAAAGCCCGTGATCGGCGGCGTCCCGCCGTCTTCGGGCCCGGGCGGGCATCCGCCGGCCCACCTGCGCAAGGCCGCACCGCCCCATGCGGTCAGGGTCCGCTGATCCCGGGTCGAACGGCGTCGGATAGCCCTGTCGCAGCCGACGCGCCGTGATCGCGCAGGCGCCGTCGGGGCGCGGGGACCGCCTGCCGGTGGACACAAGCCGGTGGACAGATGCTGCCGGGGCTCGTCGGCATGGCCGAACGGTCGCCGTGACGCGGCTGTTATGCGCCCCGGCGCCTCAGCGCCTCAGCGCTAGGGGCCGCGGCCGTCCTTGCGGCGGACGGTGGGCACGCGGCTGGAGCCTGTGGGCGTCGGGCCTGGGGGCGTGCCCATGCCCATGCCCATGCCCCTGCCGGGTATGGTGACGGGAGCCGCCGGATGCTGACGGCCCGCCATGGCGCGCAGGGCCGCCACGCGGTTGGCGGTGCTGGGGTGGGTCGAGAACAGCTTGTCGTGGGCATGCGCATGCAATGGGTTGATGATGAACATGTGCGCCGTGGCGGGATGACGCTCGGCCGCGTGGTTGTCGATCCGCGCGGCCCCCGCCTGGATCCGCTCGAGCGCACCTGCCAGCCACATCGGGTTGCCGCAGATCTCGGCGCCCACGCGGTCGGCCTCGTATTCCCGCGACCGGCTGATCGCCATCTGCACCAGGGCTGCGGCCAGGGGCGCCAGGATCATCATCGCCAGCGTGCCGACCAGTCCCAGCCGTTCGCGCGATCCGCCGAAGAACATCGCGAAGTTCGCCAGCATGGAGATCGCACCGGCGAACGTCGCGGTGACGGTCATGATCGCCGTGTCGTGGTTGCGGATATGCGCCAGCTCGTGCGCCACCACGGCGGCGACCTGATCGCGGTCCAGCGTGCGCAGCAGGCCCGCCGTGACCGCCACGGCGGCGTTGTCGGGATTGCGCCCGGTGGCAAAGGCATTGGGCTGCGCTGTGTCGATCAGATAGACGGCGGGCACCGGCATGTCGGCCCTGCGGGCCAGATCAGCCACCATCGCGTGCAAACCGGCCCGGTCGCCGGGGCTGACCGGCTGGGCGCCATGCATCCGCAGCACCATCTTGTCGGAATTCCACCAGGTGAAGGCGTTCATCGCCACGGCCACGGCAAAGGCCACCGCGATGCCGCCCGTGCCGGCGATCAGATACCCCACGCCCAGAAACAGCGCCGTCATCGCCGCCATTAGCATGGCCGTCTTCGCGTATCCCATCTCGTCCCTCCGCGCATCTGCCCCCCGTCATATGGTGGCATGTCGTCCCATTTCAAAGACCGGCGGTCACACCACCCGGCGCAGGAAATCGCGCGTGCGCGGGTCCTGAGGGTTGCCCAACAGGTCGGCTGGCGGGCCCTGTTCGACGATGCGGCCACCGTCCATGAACACGATGCGGTCGGCGATCTCGCGGGCGAACTGCATCTCGTGCGTCACGATCAGCATGGTCTGGCCGCGTCCCGCCACGCGGCGCATCAGGTCCAAGACCTCGCCCACCCATTCGGGGTCCAGCGCCGATGTGGGTTCGTCGAACAGCATCAGGTCCGCGTCCAGCGCCATGGCGCGCCCGATGCCGACCCGCTGCTGCTGGCCCCCCGACAGGGCACTGGGATAGGCGTCGCCTCGGTCCGCCAGGCCGATCTCGCTCAGGATCGCATCGGCGCGGGCGCGGGCCTGCGCCTTTGGCTGGCCCTTCACGGTGATCAGCCCTTCGGTGATGTTGTCGCGCGCGGTGCGGTTGGCAAACAGCGCGTAGTTCTGGAACACGAAGGACGTGCGCCGCCGCAGGGCGAGGATCTGGGCGGTGGTCGCTGTCCCCACATCGACGTTCAGATCGCCCACGCGCACGGTGCCCGCATCGGGGCGGTCGAGGAAGTTCAGGCAGCGCAGCAGCGTCGATTTGCCGGTGCCCGACGGGCCGATCACCACGACCCGCTCGCCGGGCGCGATGGTCAGGTCGATGTCGCGCAGCACCGGCGTGCCACCGAACCCCTTGGACAGGCCGGTGACGGAAATGCCCGCCTTGGTCGCACCGCTCATCGCACCACCGCCTTGTTCAGCCAGACCTCGAGGTGGCGCTGACCGAAGGCCAGCACCTCGACCATCACCCAGTAGATCGCGGCGACCACGAGGAACGCCTCGAAATAGAGGAAGCTGCCGGCCGCTTCCTTTTGCGCCGATCCCATCAGTTCCGTGACGCCGAGGGTGAAGGCCAGCGAGGTGCCCTTGATCATGTCGATGAAGTAGTTGACCAGCGTGGGTGCGGCGACGCGCGCCGCCTGCGGCAGCACGATGCGGGTCATGACCTGGGTGCGCGTCATGCCGATGGATTGCGCCGCTTCCCACTGGCTGCGGTCCACGCCGAGGATCGCGGCGCGGATGCTTTCGGCCATGTAGGCGGCGAAATGCAGGGTCAGGCCCATGATCGTGGCTGTGACGCCGTCGATGCCGCCCATGAACGTCAGCACCTGCGGCAGGCCGTAGTAGAAGAGGAACAGCTGCACCAGCAGCGGCGTGCCCCGAAAGAAGCTGATGAAGAGCCGCACGACCCAGTCGAGCACGGGGACGCGCACCACCCGTTCCACCGCCAGGAACATCGCCAGCACCAGTGCGCAGACCATGGCCACGGCGGCCATGAACAGGGTCAGCGGCACATAGGCCAGCAGGACCGGCAGCAGCGCCCACATGTAACCCAGGTCGAGCGGCTGCATCGCGCGTCAGTCCGCGACGACGGTGATGTCGGTGTCGAACCACTTGTCCGAGATCTCGGCCAGCGTGCCATCGTTGCGCAATTCCGTCAGCGCCGCATCGACCTTGTCGCGCAGGGCAAGGCCGGCCTCGTCGTTGCGGAACGGCAGGGCGTTGCGGATCTCGCTGAAGGGTGCCCCCGCCAGCGCCAGCGGCAGCGGGCTCTCGGCGATCAGCTGCACCGAGGACACCCGGTCCATGACGAAGGCATCGACGCGGCCAAGGGCGGTGTCCTGCGCGATGTTGCTCTCATACGTCCGCACGTCGATTTCGGCGGCGTTGGGCAGGTCGGCCAGCAGTTCCTCGAAGTTCGATCCGAGGTTCACGGCGACGGTCTTGCCGGACAGATCCGCGGGGCCGGTGATCGTGGACTCGTTGCCGGCCTTCACCACAACCTGCGCGCCGTCGAAGACGTAGGGCTGCGAGAAGGCGAACTGCGCTTCGCGTTCGGGCGTGATGGTGATCTGGTTGGCGATGGTGTCGATGCGGTTCGCCCCCAGCGCACCGATCAGGCCGGAAAACGACATGGTGACGAATTCCACCTCGTCGCCGGTCCGCTCCGCGACCGCGTTCATCACATCGACCTCGAACCCCTGCAGCTCGTCCAGCTGCACGAAGGTGAAGGGGAAATAGCCCCCCGACATGCCGACCCGCAGCGTCTCGGCCTGGGCCGCCGCCGTGGCTACGATCAGGGACAGGGCGGTGGCAAGCGTGGTGCGGGTCATGGGATGGTCCGATCTGGGCAGGTTGGGTGGAAAAGGCCGTTCGTTCCCATCAGGTAACGCGGTCGTGCGGGGCTGCAATGGGGTGCGGGACAGTCAGGAACCGATGTGCGGGGCAGGGGTCGCCTGCCGGACAGGCGTTCCGGGACGGACGCCATCGCCGGAACGGCGTCCGCCACGTGTCGGGGGACTGATCCGCCATCCGGGCCGGGACGCTTGCCAAAGACGCGTCCGCCGTCCGCCGCGGCACGGCTTCGCATTTCGACCACAGTTCGGCCATCTCTTCGACCTCTCGATCATTAAGATCGCTTGAATGGATCTGGCATGGCACGTGGGCGGCACGTCGGTGTCCTGATGGATCCCCTGCCGGAGTCGCTGCGCGAAAGGTCTATCAACGATGGATACGGATCGATGATCGTCGGATATCTTTTCCTCAGCGTCGCCGCCGGCTTCGTGGCGGGGGCCGCAGCCTTTGCGATGGGGGCCTCGTGGTGGTCGATCCTGGGGGTCTACACGCTCGTCGGCGTCACCGGCATGTTCGCGCTGTCGCTGCTTCACCTGTCGTGGCAGAGGATCGCCCGTCGCGCACCCCTGCAGGCGGGGGCAGGTGCCTTGCGCCGCCCGCCGCCCGTCGTGCGGCAGGCCGACGGCACGACCCGGCCCGTGATGACCGTCATGGCCGTCGACGACGAACGCTTCATCCTCGACCTCGTGCGGATCGTCGGTGCGGATGCCGGGCATCTGCGGATCGTCACCGCCACGTCCGGCGCTGCGGCACTGCGGATCCTGTCCGACCCGTCCCGGACCATCGATTACTTTCTGCTCGACGTCAGCATGCCGGACATGGACGGCATCGCGCTGTGTCGTGCGATCCGGCAGATCCCGTCCTGCCGTGACGTCCCCATCGTGATGCTGACCGCGCGACGGGACATGCAGCACATCTCTGCGGCGTTCCAGGCCGGTGCCAGCGACTATGCGACCAAGCCCTTCGACGTGGACGACCTGCGCCAGCGGTTGCAGATGGCCTATGACGTGTTCAGGACCGGTGTCGATCTGCAGGCGGCACAGGCGCAGGGTGCGGCCGTTGCACAGGACTATCGCAGCGGCCATGTGCCGGCCCTGATCGACCGGCTGTCCCTGTCGCACTACATCATGCGGCTGGCACCCGAGGATATGGCCGATGTCCGCGTCTTCGCCATCCGGATCGACGGGATCGCGACGCTGCAGGCCCGTCATGCCCCCACGCGGATCGCAGCCCTGCTGGAAGATATCGCAGGCGCGGTGTCCCGCAATCTGGCCACGCTGTCCCCATCCGGGCGGACGGTAATGGCCTATACCGGCGACAGCGACCTGATCGTGGTGACCGACGCGCCGGTGGGGTCCGGACGGATCGAGGGGATCGCGGACGCCGTCCGGTTCGCAGCGCCGATGGATCCGTCCGGTGATGCGATCGGCCTCCGGGTCTTCATTGGATCTGCCGTCGCCCTGCGTGGAGAAAGGTCTGAGCGCGCCCGCATGGCAATCGCACGGGCTATCACCCTGGTCGATGCAGCAGCGCTGCAAAATGACGAAAATACGACTACCCATCTGCCCCGGGTATCGGGAACGTAACGTAGCGGGCCACCCGAAGCGCCGCGCCCGGTGTGTCCGCAACTCACCGGATCCTGCGATCCTATGATGGCGGGTGCCGACGAGGATACCGCCGGGCGCGCCAGACCCGGTAATTTCGTCCATCCCGATCGACGGTATCCACCTGCCTTTTGGCTAGGTTCCCCAAGAGCCTTAATTGGCGCACCTATGACCGAAAGGAAAACCTGATCCAGTCCTGCCGGGGCGCCAGTGTGTCGTCCTGTGGGTTTGCCGGATGCATGGCTATATGCTCAAGTCTGAGAAAATCAGGTGTTCCTGTAACATGTGATGTGTGAAAGGGTGGAAAATATGTAATCATGCACTTCAAGATCTGCGTTGGCGCACACCTTATTATCGCGGTCCACGAGGCAGTATTACCTACGTCCAAGCGTATAGCGTCGCTTTTATTGGTCGACCCAAACCGCGGATAATGAAACATGACGAATATTGTCGTTCCCGATAAGACTGTCCTCATCACGACCGATGTCTTCGACACGCTCTTGTTGCGCAGCATCCGGTCGGAAACATCGCGGATCGACATCGCAGAACGGATGTTTTCCCGGTCCCTGCGGGACCACGGTCATGACGTGTCCAGTGACCTGCTGATCCGGGCGCGCCGCTCTGCACAGAAGCTGGCGTTTCTGGCCATGGGACGCAGTACCATCCCGCAGGAGGTGCGACTGGCCGACATCGTTGCGCGGCAGTTGGCTATTCTAGGTTTGCCTGCCGGCTTTGCCGATATGCGATTGCGCATGGAGGTCGAGGTCGAGATGCAGTCCCTGTCGGCCAATCGCACCTTGGCAGATCGTCTGCGCCAAGAGCGGCAGAAGGGGCGCCGCATCGTTGCCGTCAGCGACACGACCCTGTCCACGGAACAGGTCGCCACCTTGATCCGTCACTTCCACGGTGATCTGGTCGATGCAGTCTATGCGAGCGCGGATCATGGCTGCACGAAGCATCGCGGTGAGTTTTTCGATGTCGTGGCCGCCGCCGAGGGAGTGGCGGCAGGCGACATGTTCCACATCGGCGACGATCCAAGGGCCGATGTCGCAGTTCCGGCGACCCTTGGCATCGCCACGTGTCACGTGCCCCGGCCCCGGGCCCTGGCCTATGTCCGCAAACTGAATGCAGCCGCGGTCATGCTGCGCCGCAAGGCGGCGCGCAACCGTCCTGCCGTGCGGACAGGGCCGTCCGTGTCCGTACCGATGGAGATTGCGGACAGTGCCCACGCCTTTGGCCGCGCGGTGTTCGGGCCCATCATGGCCGAGATGTCGCTGCTGATCTGGCTTTATGGAGTCGAAGCCCAACGCTCCGGACAAGCGCCGTTGCTGTTTTGCATGCGCGGCGGCATGGGCATGCGTCTGGCCTTTGACCGGACCGTTGCCAGACTGGCACTGCCGCAGGATGTCACGACCCGTCTGCTCTATGTCTCGCGGCTGATCGCGGCCCGAAGTGCCATCCTGCAGGAGAGTCCATCCGCACTTGCGGAAATTGGCTACGAGTTTCGCGATCAGCCGATGAGCATGGTTGCGCGCGCACTCGGCGGACGGTCCTACACTCTGCCAGACGCATGGTCGCAGCCTTTCGACGGCCCCACATTCCTCGACCTGCTGAACTCTCCCACAGGTGACGACATCCTGGACGACATCATGCAGCAGGACGCACTCTTTGCGCGCCATCTGGACGATGTCTGCGCCGGTGCGCATCGCGTTATCCTGTGCGATACTGGACTGTACGGAAGCACGCTGCGGCTTCTGTCGGACGGGTTTCCGGACAAGCGCTTCGAAGGTCTGCAGATTGCACGGGTCAACTACAAGCGCCAGAGCACGTCTCACTTTCCAAGGCTGACGGGCCTCTTCGTCGAAGGGCATGGCTACAATCCGTTCGATGCCCCCACGGTCGTCCTGCGGTTCTGGCATCTGATCGAATCCGTCTTCGAGCCCGACCTCCCGTCGGTCCGGCACTTTTCCAAAAGCACCGACGGGCTTGTCTCGACGAACAGCAAGCACCCCGATGGCAATGCGGAGGATATGTTCGGCGCCTTGATGCGCGGCGCCCTGTCCTACATCGACGACCTGCCAGCCGTGGCGGGCGGCGCCCAGGCCATGGCCGATGCGGGGCCCGCCTGGGTCCGCTTGCGCAAGGCCATTCTACGTCCCGATGCAAACGATCTGCGGATCCTGTCCGTGGGATCCCGATCCATCGATTTCGGCAGGGATGACAAGGTCGATCTCAACTCTGCGACCACCGGTCTGTCGAAGCTGGAGATCCTCACGACCCTGAAGGGCGCATTCTGGCGTGAGGGTGTCATATCCCGCCACTTTCCGATCCTGAAGCATGTCATTCTGCCCGTGCTGGAGATGACGCAAACGGCGAAATCGCTATTCGCCGTACGCAGGGGCAGTGGTGGGTCAGCGGACGCAGTACCAAGGACCGCCTCGCAGGAACCGGCCCCCCCCTTCCATACGGCCAAGGAACCCTTGGTCTGACCATGTCACCGGCAGACCCGGTTGGGCTGCGTCGGGATAGGTCTTGACGACCGACATGCCACCGTCCTGCGGAACCTATCCGACATAGGGGTGTTGCGTGGCCTGCGGACCAGGCGTGCGTCGGTCATGCACGTTGGTAAGCATTTCCGCGGCAGGGTCGCGGCAGGGTCCGCCCGCCCGAGGCCATACCATGACCGCGTCAGCGCGGACGGTGCCGGTCCGGCGCGGGGGGCCAGCCCCAGCACAGGATGCCCCGTCATGTCACATGCCTTTTCCACCCATGCCCGCGGCCTGTCCAGCCCGGCGGGCCAGCACTTTGCGATCCAGCCCAGCGACGGCGCCGACCTGCCCCGGCGCCCGCGGGTGATCTATTGCCAGACGGCCGGCACCGCGGTGCTGCGCTGCGAGGCGGGCGTCACGCTGAGCTATGCGCTGGTGCAGGGGCAGATCCTGCCGCTGTCCCCCGTGCGGGTGCTGGCGGCCGGCACCACGGCCACGCTGTTCGGCTGGCTGTGATGCTGGGTCTGGGTCCGGTGGACGTGGTGCTGCGCCAGATGCGGGGACCCGTCGGTCCGCCCGGGCTGCAGCATCTGGTGATCCTGGCCTACGGCCAGTCGAACGAGGCGGGCAGCACGCTGACCAGCGGCAGTTTCATCGACCCTGTGCTGGATCAGGACGCCAGCGGGCGCATCCGCGTCTGGAACCCGACGGCGGCCCGCGACGATGCCGCCGTGCAGCCCCTTGTCTGGCCGGGCACCGGTCAGAACTGTCCTGCGCGGTCGTTCCGTCTGGCGCAGGCCCTGCTGAGCGTCGTGACTGGAAAGATCGTCATCGTGCCGGTGGCCGTCGGCGGTGCGAAGATGACCGGCGGTCCTCTGGGCCTCGGCGGGTCCAGCTATGCGGTGGCCAAGGCGCGGCTGACCGCCTGTCTGGCCGCATTCCCCGGGGCCGAGGTCGTCATGTCCTGGACGCAAGGCGAGCAGGACGCGAACGAAAACGTGACGCAGGCGCAGTACACGGCCGCCTTCACCGCCATGCTGGCCGATCTGCGCAGCGTGCCGGGGGCTGCACGGATGGGCGTGTTCATCCACCAGATGCAGCCGATCCGGTTCATCGCCAACAGCCTCTATGCCGCCGACCGGCCCACGCGCGTGGCGATCGACGCGGCGCACAAGGCGATCCCGCTGTCCACGGCGCGGACGGTCTTCGTGGGGGCGGATGTGGCTGACACCTTTGCGGGTTACGGCGATCCGACCCACTTCGACGCCGCAGGCCACCGGGACGCAGGCAACCGGGCAGCCGTCCTGATGCCCCTGATCCAGACATGGCAGACGACCTTGCCTGCCGTACCCGCAGCCCCCGTCATCGTGACGGGCCGGACCATCCGCATCGCGGTGCCGCAGCCACAGCCGCCCGCCTGGGTGGTCGCGTACCGTGAGGCTGGCAGCAGCGGGGCGTGGACCGAACAGCCGGCATGTCCGCCGGTCTGGACCGACGCGGGCGGTACGTTCGACGTGGCGATCCCAGGCGGCGGCGCGGTGGACGTGCGGCTGCACGCGCGGTCCTTTGCGGGGACCAGTGCACCGTCGGCGGTCGTCCGGGTCGCGGCGATCGCGGCCCCGCCGGCAGCCGCATGGTGGCATCCGCTGGCGCTGATCCATCTGGACTATCCGGGCGACAGGGCCTTCGTCGCGGGCACCGCCTATGCCAGCATGGCGGCGGCCCGCGCCGCGGGCGCCGTGGTGCAGACCGGTGGCCTCGACCGGGTGCCGATCGCTGTGCCCGCCGCGTCGTGGGCGCTGGTGGGGACCGGCGTGACGGGCGGCGGCCTGCCCACGGTCAACCAGCCGCGCTATCTGGCGGCGGTGGACGACGGGGCCGACGGCGCACCCGTGGACCATCTGGCCTGGCTGGCCGAGGCGCTCTGGGGCACGACCGAGGCCGCGTTCAACGTGGGCGTCTATACGGACGGCGTCAGCCAGCTGTCCAACATCCCCTCGGCCGACACCAGCAAACCCGCGGGCCGGTCGCAGCCGGTGCGCATGGGGCTGCGGGCCAAGGCCAACGCCTGCATCGTGGCGATGGACGGTGTGACGCTGGGCACCGACGTGGCCTGCGCGGTGCCGGCCATCACACAGCTGGTCGTGGGCAACCGCGACAACGGCGGCCGCCCGTGGCAGGGGCAGGTGCATCAGGTCCTGTTCGTCAACGCCGAGATCGATGCGGCCACCCTGAACGCCGCCCTGTCGTGAACTAGGTCCGCGGCGGGGCCCGCGGCGGGGCTGCGATGCGGGCTTGACCTTGCTGCACGGCAGAGAGGACAAGTCCGCCATGAAATCCCTCGTCCGCCGCCTGCTGGGTCGCCCCGGCCCCCCGCCGCCGGTCCCCTATGTGCCACCCGCCCCGGACGGCATCCTCAGCGTCGTCGGCGACGTGCATGGCTGTGCGGCGCAGATGCACCGGCTGCTGGCGCATCTGCCCGGGCAGATCGTGCTGGTGGGCGACATCGTCGACCGGGGCGAGAACGTCCGCAGAGCGCTGGAGCTGGCGCTGGACCGGCCCGAGGTGATCTGCCTGCGCGGCAACCACGAAGAGATGCTGCTGAATTTCCTCGACGATCCACTGGAAAAGGGGCCTGCCTGGCTGCGTCATGGCGGGTTGCAGACCCTGGCCAGCTACGGCGTGAAGGGCGATCTGGTGCGGGAGGCCCTGCCGCATCTGCGCGACGCGCTGATGACGGCCATGGGCGATGCGACCATCGCCTGGCTGCGCAACAGGCCCTTGCTGCACGTGTCCGGCACGGTCGGCGTGACCCATGCGGGGGCCGATCCCGCCCGCCCGTTGGCGGTGCAGGACCGCGCGCTGGTCTGGGGACACCCGGATTGCGCCCGGGTGCCGCGGCAGGACGGCATGTGGATCGTGCAGGGGCATGTCATCGTGCCGGTCCCCGACATCCGCCAATCCGTCATCTTCGTCGATACCGGGGCCTATGCGGGCGGGCGGCTCAGTGCCGTCATTCTGGGGGACGGGGATCTGCGTTTCGTTTATGCGCCCTGACGCGTCATGCGGCTGCAAGGCTGGAAAAAGATCGTTTCCTGTGCAGAGATCGCATCCGTCAGCCCAACTGCCAGCTGCATGATTGACACGGAACGGTGTAGCCCGGCATGCGTTCTCGGTGTCGGATGGCCCATTCCGGGCCAAGGTCTGCGATGGCTGCGAATGGCCGAACGTCGTTAACTGCCATTGCGCCGGGATGAGGGCCCGACGCATACACACGTCACATTGCAAGGCGATATTGCGTCGGACATGTTCAAGGAAGGACAATCCATGATTACCCCGGTTCTGTTGTGCGGTGGCGCTGGCACGCGGTTGTGGCCGATTTCGCGCAAGAGCTTTCCCAAGCAGTTCGTGCCCCTGACCGGGGAACAGAGCCTGTTCGCCGCCTCGGCCGCGAGACTGACCGGCCCGGATTACGCGGCACCGGTGGTGGTCACGGGATCGGACTTCCGCTTCATCGTCACCGAACAGTTGCTGGCGGCGGGGATCGATCCGGGCACCGTCCTGATCGAGCCCAGTGCCCGCAACACCGCCCCCGCCGTGCTGGCCGCCGCCCTGATGCTGGCGCAGACCGACCCGGACGCGCTGATGCTGGTGGCCCCGTCGGATCACGCGATCAGCGATCCGGCGGTGTTCCGCGCCACCGTGGCCCGCGCCGTACCCGCGGCAAAGGCCGGGCGCATCGTGACCTTCGGGATCAGCCCGACCCATGCGGAAACCGGCTATGGCTGGCTGGAACTGTCTGCCACGGCCGGTGCGGACGCGGTACCGCTGAGCCGCTTTGTCGAAAAGCCAGACGCCGCCGCCGCCGCGCGGATGCTGGAGGCCGGTCATTTCCTGTGGAACGCCGGCATCTTCCTGTTCACGGCCGCCACCTTCGTCGCCGCGGCCCGGACCCATGCGCCAGACCTGATGGCCCCGGTCGAGGCGGCATTGCGTCAAGCGCAGCCGGATCTGGGGTTCCTGCGCCTCGATCCCGCGGCCTGGGACGCCGTGCCGTCGATCTCGGTCGATTATGCGGTGATGGAACGCGCCGACAATCTGTCGGTGGTGGCCTATGACGCGGGCTGGAACGATCTGGGCGGCTGGGACGCGGTCGCGCGAGAGATGGGCACGGACGCGGACGGCGTCGCCGTCGCGGGGGCCGTGACGGCGATCGACTGCCACGACACCCTGCTGCGGTCCGACAGCGACGGCGTCGAACTGGTGGGGATCGGCCTGCGCGACATCATCGTGGTGGCGATGGACGATGCGGTGCTGGTCGCAGACCGGGGTCGCGCGCAGGACGTCAAGATCGCGGTGGAACGCCTGAAGGCCAAGGGTGCGCTGCAGGCCGAGGCCTTTGCCCGCGACCACCGCCCCTGGGGCCATTTCGAGACGCTGGCGCTGGACAGCCGGTTCCAGGTGAAGCGGATCGTGGTGAAACCGGGTGCCGCCCTGTCGCTGCAGAGCCACCACCACCGGTCGGAACACTGGATCGTGGTGTCCGGCACCGCCCGCGTCACGGTCGATCAGGAGGTGAAGCTGCTGACCGAGAACCAGTCCGTCTACATCCCGCTGGGCGCCGTGCACCGGATGGAGAACCCCGGCAAGGTGCCGATGGTCCTGATCGAGGTCCAGACCGGCGCCTATCTGGGCGAGGACGACATCATCCGCTACGAGGACGTCTATGCCCGCGGGCAGGGGGCCAAGGGGTGAGGGGGGCCAAGGGGTGACGGTGAACGCTTGGTCGGTCTGCCGATGACCACCGCCCCCCGCGTCGCCCTCATCCACTACTGGCTCGTCGGCATGCGCGGCGGAGAGAAGGTGCTGGAGGCGCTGTGCCGGATGTATCCGCAGGCGGACATCTTCACCCATGTCCACGACTCGGCGGCGATGAGCGATACGATCCGGGCGCACCGGGTGACGCAGACCTCGGTCGGGCGGCTGCCATTCGCGAAGCGGATGTATCAGTCCTACCTGCCCTTCATGCCCGGCGCCCTCGAGGCGCTGGACCTGACCGGCTACGACCTCGTCATCTCGTCCGAGGCGGGGCCGGCCAAGGGGGTCATCGTCCCCCCTGATGCGTTCCATCTGTGCTACGTCCATTCGCCGATGCGGTATCTGTGGGATCAGTACAACGTCTACCGCGACGGGGCCGGGATGCTGACGCGCGCCGCGATGCCGCTGCTGGCGCCGCGGTTGCGGATGTGGGACGTCACCTCGGCCGCGCGGGTGGACAGCTTTCTTGCCAATTCGACCCATGTGGCCAACCGGGTGAACAAGTACTGGCGGCGTGATGCGGCCGTGGTGCACCCGCCTGTCGATGTGGCGGCCTTTGCCCCGGTGCCGCGTGCGGAGCATGGCGACTTCTACCTCTGGGCAGGGGAGCTTGCCCCCTACAAGCGCCCCGACCTGGCCATCGCCGCGTTCCGCGAACTGGGCCTGCCGCTGGTGATGATCGGCGGCCCCGAAAAGACCCGCGCCCGCCTTGCGGCCACGGCCCCTGACAACGTCACCCTGCTGGGCAAGACCGACTTCGCCACGCTGAAATCCCACATGGCGCGCTGCCGGGCGCTGATCTTTCCCGGCGAGGAGGATTTCGGTCTGGTCCCGGTCGAGGTCATGGCCTCCGGCCGGCCGGTCATCGCTTATGGCCGCGGCGGTGCGCTGGACACGGTGATCGACGGCGAGACCGGATTGCTGTTCCGCGACCAGTCGGTCGACGGGCTGGTGACGGCGGTGCGCGATTTCGAGGCATCGGGTCTGGCCGATGCGGACCCCGCACGGCTGGTGGCCCACGCGGGACAGTTCGACGAGGCGGCGTTTCGGCGGGGCGTGCTGGGAGCTTTGGAAGCGACAAATTTAGGTATCAATCCAGTAATACACGAAAATGCAAATTTTATTTTATGAAACAACAAGATTCGAAGCGTATTGGCATTCTTACCCTGCCGTTCAACGGTAATTACGGCGGCATGATTCAATCTGTGGCACTATACAGATTTCTTGAACAACAGGGAATGGAGCCAATTATTTTGCGCAAGAAGCTGTGGCGGCCCAAGTGGCAACGCCCCATTCTGGCTTTTCTGCGAAAAATCCCCGGGCAAAACCTGTTCGGTGTGCGCGAGAGATATATGCGGCAAATGGCCCATGAACTGTTCTTGCGTCAGGTCATGCCATCGATGACACTTCCGATTTATGACACGTCAGGCATGTCCCGTATCGCATCACAATTGGATGCTGTGGTGGTGGGCAGTGATCAGGTGTGGCGGGGTTACCTGAAAAATCTAGATTTCCTGAATTATTTTCTGGATT
This sequence comes from Loktanella fryxellensis, assembly GCF_900110065.1. Taxonomy (GTDB): domain Bacteria; phylum Pseudomonadota; class Alphaproteobacteria; order Rhodobacterales; family Rhodobacteraceae; genus Loktanella; species Loktanella fryxellensis. The sequence continues at coordinate 63,203 of NZ_FOCI01000018.1, forward strand.
TCGTGCCCGATGGTGTGAAGCGCATTTCCTATGCGGCCTCTTTCGGGCTTTCGGATTGGGCAATGCCGCATTTGACAGCGGACGCTTCAAAGCTTCTGGGTCGTTTTGATGCAATGTCCGTGCGCGAACACAGTGCTATTACCATCTGCCGCGAGACGCTTGAACGGGCAGATGCACACTGCACCCTCGACCCTACCCTATTGCTAGATGCTGCGGCTTACGAACGGATGATGCCCGTGGGTGACCGGTCAGAACACCGGACAGTCTTGATGTATGTTCTCGACAAAAATGGCGTCATGTCCGAAATCGAAATGCGCCTGCGGACAGACGACGGTGATTTGCATACACAGGTAATTGAGAATGGTGAGACAGGGAAAGCCTCGGCAATCTCATTGCCAGAATGGTTGCGTGCGTTCCGGGATGCCGAGCATGTCCTGACAGACTCCTTTCATGGCATGGTGTTTTCGATCATCTTCCGCAAGAATTTCTATGCTCTCGGCAACCGCGAACGTGGTTTGGACCGCTTCACCTCTCTTCTGGGGCAGTTGGGGCTCGAGGATCGGTTGGTTCTTGATGATGCCGTGCCGGACAATCTGAGCCATATCGATTATGCGCCGGTCGAAAAGCGGTTGGCCGTGCTGCAGCAGGACTCAAAAGATTTCCTGCTGAGAGCTCTTCAAGGATCAAATGAGATATGAGCGAGGGCGTAAATCCCCTTATCGGGAATAACATCGCCGTCGTCATCGCCTCACTCGGGCGACCGCAGAACGTGGCGGCGCTGCTGGATAGGCTGGCGCTGCAGACCCAGCCCCCGGCACAGGTCATCCTGTCGATGGAGAGTGCGGCCGACGCGCCGCCCGACGGCACCCATCCCTTTGCAGTCGAGACGATCTTCGGGCCGCGCGGATCGTGCGTCCAGCGCAACCGCGGTCTGGACCGGCTGGCGCCCGGGATCGACCTGGTCGTCTTCTACGATGACGATTTCGTGCCGTCGCGCTTTGCGTTGGCGGGTATGGCGCGGTTCTTCGCGGATCACCCGCAGGTCGCCGGCGCGCATGGTCTGGTGCTGCAGGATGGCATCAAGGGACCGGGCATCCCTGCGGCAGAGGCGGTGAGGATCGTGGATGCCGCCGATGCGGCAGGCGCACCGCCGCCGGGTCGCATCCTGCGGCGGACGCACGGCCTTTATGGCTGCAACATGGCCTACCGGACGGCGGCGATCCGCGACGTGCGCTTCGACGAGGACCTGCCGCTCTATGCCTGGTTCGAGGATCTGGATTTCGGCGCGCGCGTGCCCGGTGATCTGGTGCAGACGGATGCGTTCCAAGGCGTGCATTGCGGCGAGAAGCGGGGCCGGGAAAAGAGCGGCAGGCGGTTGGGGTACAGCCAGGTCGCAAACCCGGTCTACATGATGCGCAAGGGAACATTGTCCCGGGGCATCGTGGTCAGGTCGATCCTCAAGCTGTGCCTTGTCAATCACCTGCGTCAGATGCGCCCCGAGCCTTGGATCGACCGGCGCGGGCGTGCGGCGGGCAACCGTCTGGCCCTGTACGAGTTTCTGCGTGGACGGATCGATCCCAAGCGCATTCACGATCTTTAGGCTTTGTATTGTAAGGGAAACACCGGGTGAACCTTTCTCCGACCATTGCTGCCGTCGTTGCGACCAAAGGGCGTGCCGAAGATCTGAGGCGCCTGTTGCACAGCCTGCGCGACCAGACCCGCCCGGTGACCAGCATCCTGATCGTCGATCAGAACGCCGACGACCGTCTGGCGGGAATCCTTGCCGATTTCACGGATCTGCCGGTCGTTCATCATCGCACCCCCGATCTGGTGGGCCTGTGCCGCAACCGGAACTTCGGCTGGCAGGCCGCGCAGGCCGATATCGTGATCTTTCCCGACGACGATTGCTGGTATCCGGTAGACTTCATGGCCAAGGCGGTCGCATTGTTCGAAGCCACCGGCGCGGACCTCGTGTGCGGTCGGCCAACGGACACGACGGGCAGGACCATCAACGGAAAATTCGGCACGACCGCCTGCTGGGTCGATCGCAGAAGCGTGTGGTTTTCCCAGATCGAATGGGCGTTCCTCGCGAGACGCGACGTGATGGCCGCGACCGGCGGGTTCGATGAAAGTCTGGGTGTTGGTTCTGGAACGGATTTTGGAGCCTGCGAGATGCAGGATGTCTCTCTCAAGGCGCTCGCATTGGGCTATCGTGAGTATTACGACCCCGCACTCGTCGCCCATCACCCTGAAATCGTCATGCAGCATGGCGAAGGCGACTGGTACCGGCGGGTCCCGTCCTATGCACGCGGCATGGGATATGTGCTAGCCAAGCATGGCTACCCGTTTCGCACCGCATGTGTGTGGGCCGCACGTCCTGTCGTAGGGGCCCTGCTTCACGCATTGCGTCTGCGGTTCTGGCACGCAGGTCTGGGCCTGCAGTCCGCATTCGGCCGCCTGCAAGGCTATCTGATGATGCGACGCATCATGGCGTCCGGCGATCGCGGCACCCGGCGGACCCCATGAGCGCCGCTCGTCGTGACGCGCCCGCTGGACGGAAACGACAATGAAAAGGGCCGGACCGATGAAGATTGCACTGAACGGCAAGTTCATGACCAGCCCCCCCACCGCCGTGCACCGCGTGGGCTACGAACTGGGATGCGCCTTTTGCAGGGCCAGGCCGCGCGACACCGTGGGGTTCCTCGTCAGGGCCACCGATGACGGACCCGGTCTGCCACGGGACGTCCCGCACGAGGCGTTGCGAAATCTGCGCCCTCTGGTCTGGGAACAGATCATTCTGCCCCGCGCCTTGAAGGGCCGTATCCTGCTGAACCTTTGCAACACCACGCCGCTGCTGGCGCGCAATGCGTTCACGATGGTTCATGACGCACAGGTCTTCACGGCGCCCATCTCCTATACGTTCCTGCGGCGCCAGTGGCTCCGTCTTCACACTCGCCTCGCGGGTCGGTTGCAGCGCGGCCTGCTGACGGTGTCGGATTTCGCCAAAGGCGAACTGGTCGATCTCGGCATCGCACCCGCATCGCGCATCCACGTGATCCACAACGGGGTCGATCACATCCTGCGGGTGGACCCGGACGACACGGTGCTCGACCGTCTGGCCCTCGCGCCGCGCGGCTATGCGCTGGCGCTGGCCAATACCCAGCCGCACAAGAACATCGGCGTGCTGCTCCGCGCTTTTGC
>NZ_FOCI01000016.1 GCF_900110065.1 Loktanella fryxellensis
CGCCATCACTCACCACAAGATGTCCATTTATCGATGATGGACATCTAGCTGATACTCCATCCAGTCGTCAGAGCGGGACAACCGGACGGATACGAACTGCCTCCTTCTCTACCTTTTCCTGAACCGTCCGGAAGACCTCCACACCAAATCCGCTATGTGTGCCCAGGATCAGACGCATCTTGATCCGATCCTCGCGCGGTTTTCGGATTGCCATATCCGTCAGATAGGTTGCGACCCTCGCTTCCTTCATCTTGGCTTTCAAAAGCCGCAAGATCTTCGTCTCGATGGAAGCCTCGGGCAGCGCCTCGAACGCTGCTTTCCAAGCAGGGTCCGCAAGGAACCGCCCAACAGACTCTGCGACACCATCCCAACCGGCATGACGGTTCACTTCCTCGGCCATGAAGTTGAACAGGAACTCCCCATTCAATGCTCTTAGGAAATCAAAGACCTTGAAGGATTCGACGTTCCAACCTGTGGGGTCGATGAACGTGAAGGTGAAGCCGTCGCGGCATTCACTTCGGATACCATCGAGATTGTCCTCAAAGGGACCGGAGAAAACCTTGATGTCAAACTCGGATTTCTGCGCCGCGAACTGCGTAAGTTTTGCGACTGAGGCCGGGTTTCGTTCGCAGAACCGGAAACGCACCTTGAGGCCTGGCCGCCCCATTTCGAGCAATGACTTGCGCACTGTTTCAAGCGTCTCAATGGCTTGCGAGAAGGAAGCGTCAGAGTACATGTTCGTGTCTGACACGCGCCAAGGCCCAGCGAATGCGTCGACGAAATTGAACACCGGCGATCTGCCCTGAAAAAGCTTGTAGGCGGCAGACTCGAGATATTTGTTAAGAAACAGGTGCTTGATGAATGACTGTTCGCGTCCTTGGTAGTTTTCGATCCGAGGCGGCATCAAGCATCCTCTGGCTGTAGAGCACGAATTATCGGTTCAGGGACGATCTGCCAAGGAAAGCCGTTCCACTCTTCGCCATCGAGCAGACGCCCCCCGGATTTTGGTCGCGCGCCGCCCCACTGTTTGAAAAAGAACGCTACATCGTCACGGTCGCAGGTGTCACGAAGCTCGCGAGCCCAAACTTCCTCCATGGGCCGCGCCCGGGGACCGCTTTCACCTCCGACGATGGCCCACGCGATCCCTCGCAGATTGACATCGCCGATCGCCCCGAGCAGCGGTTCAAACGAGATGAAGCGGGCATCCGAGTTGATCTGTTTCAGATGTTCGATACGGCTGGTGTGTGCGGCGTCCTCAACCGAGACGCCTAGCCAGATGTGGCGTGGGACTGGCCCGCCGTCATACCGCGTCCGGATATAGTTGCGCATGAGCGAACTCCGCTTGGTCAGAACCTGATAGACATGCCAATCCGCGTGCTCCATGGCGTCGAACACCTGGTCGATGTATGCGCGATCGATTTCCTTGTGGAAGAGGTCGCTCATCGAGTTCACGAAAATCATGCGCGGCTTTTTCCAAAGCGCTGGCTGTCGTAGCCTTGATGGCCACAGTTTCAGGTCGAAGCCTTGTTCGTACGGATGCCCCGGAATTCCACGCCAGCGCTCCGCGAAACGCTCTGCGTAACAGTTGTCACATCCCGGACCAACTTTGGTGCAGCCCGTGACCGGGTTCCAAGTTGCGTCTGTCCACTCGATCTCCGACTTCTGCGCCAACTGCTCGCCTCACGCTTTTTTGACATCGTAGCACGATCCTGGCACAGCACAAAGCGCGAACGGATATAGCGTTGTCATTTGGAAGCCGGAGTGGATTCACGGCCATCGCAGCTCTACTGTTCGATCTCGGTTCCGTCCGGCATCCGGATGAACTTGCAAAACTATCGAGATGCGCTGTTCCAATTAATGCTGCCACACCAATGCTTTAACGCTGATAACCGGAATGGCTGCGGTTAACAGGTCCGGAGAATAATGGCCCGGAGAGAACGCTTCCGGGCCTCATGCAACCGAAGCCGGTTAACAGCCCCACCCGCATAACCCTCGAAAACAACGGGAAATTCTGACCGCAGCCGGGTCGGGAGAAACGTTTCTCAGGGCAAGTGGCGGAGGCTCAGGGATTCGAACCCTGGGAGGGCTCACACCCTCGGCGGTTTTCAAGACCGCTGCAATCGACCACTCTGCCAAGCCTCCGTGGGCGGCGTCTTACTGCGGGACGCGGGCCACAGCAAGCGGCGACCGAAGGCCACAGGGCCCCCTGCTGCCGGGACGCCGAGCCGGCCTGCGGCCCCCTCACGCTTTGGCGAAAACCCGCGCCGGGACGGGGGCACGGCCTTTCATGTTGGCACGCGTCTCGCTAATGTGCCGAAAAATGCGGGTGGCCGGACCATCCGCACGGTTGGGTGCGCCGCACGACAGATCCTGTCGAACCGCTGGCGCAAACGCGAACACACGAGGGGCGAGCGATGGTCGACGGGCTGCAGATCACGATCAGGGACACTGGCACAGACTCCGGCCCCGCCCGCGGCCATGGTCGGGGCCTGCGGCGATGGGGCGCGCTTGCCGCGCTGCTGACCAGCGTGGCGGTCGCGGGCTGCGACAAGTTGCCGGCGCGCGATGCAGCAGCCGGTGCGGCCGACGCGGTCACCGCGGATGGCATGGCGCTGGCCGACAGCGACATCGAAGCGCCCGAGATCTTTTCCAAGTCCGAGGCGGGCCTGTGGGACGGTCGCCCGTCGCTGGGCGGCGTCTGGGTGGCCCACCCGGAGGTGACGGACCCGGAGCGCGTTATCATCCGCAATACCGCGAACGGCAACTTCGTGATCGGTGCGCTGTTCCGGCGCGAGCTGGAGAACCCCGGACCCGCGCTGCAGGTGTCGTCAGACGCCGCCGAGGCGCTGGGCCTGCTGGCAGGTGCGCCGGAAACGCTGGAGGTGGTGGCGCTGCGCCGCGCCGAAGCGCCGGCCCCCACGGCCACCGCGATCACCGATTTTGAGGCACCCGAGGTCATCGCCGCCGTGCCGCTGGACGATGCGGCACCGACCACCGGTGGCGCCGCGGCCTCGCCCGTGACGGAAACGGCGCTGGTGGACGACACCGCCACGGCGGCACCCGCCGCCCCCGCGCCAGCCGCCACCGTGGCCACCGGATCCGCCATCGCCCGTCCCTTCCTGCAGATCGGCATCTTCAGTGTCGAGGCGAATGCGAACGAGACCGCCGAACGGCTGCGCAGCAACGGCCTGTCGGCCAGCGTGCTGGCAGGGAACAGCCAGGGCAAGCCGTTCTGGCGCGTGGTCGTGGGCCCCGCCCCCACCGAATCCGACCGCGACGCGGTGCTGGCCACCGTGAAGGGGCTTGGCTTTCCCGATGCCTACGCCGTGACGAACTAGGACCCCAGACCCGGAGCGACTGCCATGATGCGTGCCCTGACCCGCCCCTTCCTCTTGTTCGCGCTGTGCCTGTCGGCCGGTGCGGCAGGTGCGCAGGCGCTCGAAACCACGGCCGGTGCCGCCTATGTGCTGGACGCCGGCACCGGCACGGTGCTGCTCGACAAGAATGCCGACCAGCCGCTGCCGCCCGCGTCGATGTCCAAGCTGATGACCATCTACATGGCGTTCGAGGCCGTCGCGGACGGCCGTCTGCGCATCGACGAAGAACTACCCGTGTCCGAACACGCGGCGTCCTTCGGCGGCTCCAGCATGTTCCTCGACACCACCGACCGGGTCAGTGTCGAAGACCTGCTGCGCGGCGTGATCGTGCTGTCGGGCAACGACGCCTCCGTCGTGCTGGCCGAGGCGCTGTCGCCGGACGGCACCGAGGGCGGGTTCGCCCGCATGATGACCGAACGCGCGCGCCAGATGGGCATGACGAATTCGACCTTTGCCAATTCCAGCGGCTGGCCGGCGGCGGGGCATCTGATGTCGATGCGCGATCTGGGCACGTTGGCCGATCACCTGATCACCGACTTTCCGACGTTCTATCCGATCTTTTCGGAAACCGAGTTCCCGTTCGACGGGCGCGTGCCGTCCAACACCCAGAACCGCAACCCGATCCTCGGGCTGGGCATCGGGGCCGACGGCCTCAAGACCGGCCACACCGAAGAGGCGGGTTACGGCCTTGTCGGGTCCGCACAGCAGGACGGGCGGCGCATCATCTTCGTGCTGACCGGCATGGACACCGCGGCGGAACGGCGCGAGGAATCGGAAAGGGTCGTCAACTGGGCGTTCCGCCAGTTCGCACAGCGCGACATGGCCCGCGCGGGCACCCGCATCGCGGACGTGGACGTGTGGATGGGCGCGCTGCCGCAGGTCGGCCTGACCGTGGCCGAGGATCTGTCGCTGCTGGTGCCCAGCCTGCAGCAGGACGGGATCGACGCACAGGCGGTGTTCAACACCCCCGTGCAGGCCCCCATCGCAGCGGGCGAGCAGTTGGGCGAGCTGGTCATCACGCTGGACGGTCTGCCCGAAAAGCGGGTCCCGCTGGTCGCCGACCGTGACGTGCCCATGGGTGGCTTCATGCCGCGGATGCGGACCGCGGCGCAGGTCGTGATGGGCAAGATCGTCACGCCGCCCGCCGAGGACGCCCCCACAAGCGCCCCGCAGGTTGAGGATGCCGAGGTCACCGACCCCGCATGACCGCGCCTGCGCCGGTGCCCGCGACACCCCAAGGGCGGTTCATCACCTTCGAAGGGATCGACGGGTCCGGTAAGTCCACGCAGGCCCGCCTGTTGGCCGACGATCTGGGCGCGCAGGGGACCGATGTCCTGCTGACGCGCGAACCGGGCGGCAGCCCCGGCGCGGAAGAGATCCGCAGCCTGCTGCTGACCGGCGATCCCGACAGATGGAGCGCGCAGACCGAGATCCTGCTGTTCACCGCCGCCCGCCGCGACCACATGGAAAAGACCGTGCTGCCCGCACTGGCGGCCGGGCGCACGGTGATCTCGGACCGCTTCGCCGACAGCACCCGCGTCTATCAGGGGGCGACGCGCGGCGATCTGCGCACCCTCGTGGACCGGCTGCACGACCTGATGATCGGGCGCGAGGCGGACCTGACCTTCGTCATCGACATGGATGCGGCCACGGCCCTGCGCCGGGGGCTCGCGCGGTCAAGCGGCGAGGACCGGTTCGAGGACATGGGGCTGGCCTTTCAGCAGGCGCTGCGCGACGGCTTCCTGTCGCTGGCGCAGGCGGCCACAGATCGCTGCATCGTCATCGACGGCGACCGCGATCCCGCAGTGGTCGCCGCAGACATTCGGTCGCACCTGTGACCGACCTGGCCGAACCCGACCGCATCACCGGCGCCCCCCACCCGCGCGAGACGCAGGTCCTGTTCGGTCAGGACGCCGCAATCGCCGATTTCCTGACCGCCTGGAACACCGGGCGGCTCCATTCGGGATGGATGCTGACCGGCCCGCGCGGCGTGGGCAAGGCAACGCTGGCGTGGAAGATCGCGCGTTTCCTGCTGTCGCAGCGCCAAACCGACGCGGGCGGCTTGTTCGGTGACCCACCCCCTGTTACGGCGCTGGACGTGGCCCCCGACAATCCCGACGCCCGCCTGATCGATGCAGGAAGCCATCCGGGCCTCTTCGTGCTGCGCCGCGTGCCCAACAAGGACGGCACGGCCCTGCAGCAGGACATCACCGTGGCCGCCCTGCGCGGACACGACGACGGCGACAACCGGCTCAAGCAGTTCCTGCAGATGTCCGGCACCGACGGCGGCCAGCGGGTCGTCATCATCGACGCCGCCGACGAAATGAACGTCACCGTCGCCAACTCCATCCTCAAGCTGCTGGAAGAACCGCCCGCCCGCACCACCTTCATGCTGATCGCGCACCAGCCGTCGCGGCTGCTGCCGACGATCCGGTCACGCTGCCGCGTGCTGCGCTGTAAGCCGCTGTCGCCGCAGGATCTGGGGGCGGCGCTGCTGCAGGCCGGGCACGACACGGCGGCGAGCGAGGCGCTGGCGACCCTGTCGGCCGGGTCCGCTGGCGATGCCCTGCGCCTGCTGACGCAGGACGGGCTGCAGACCTATGCCCAGATCATCGGGCTGCTGACCAGCCTGCCGCAGATGGACCGCACCGCCGCGATCAAGCTGGCCGAAGGCTGCACCGGGCGCGCGAACGAGGCCCGCTTCGCCCTGACCCTCGATCTCGTGGACCGGTTCCTTGGCCGGGCCGCGCGCGCCGGGCTGATGGGCGAACCCGTGACGCAGGGTGCGCCCGGCGAGGCGCGCCTGCTGGCCCGCCTGTCGCCGCACGATGCCGCCGCCCGCGCCTGGGCGGATGTGCAGCAGACGGCCACCGCCCGGGCCCGTCACGGGCGGGCGGTCAACCTTGACCCTGCGGCGCTGATCCTCGATATGCTGTTCAGCATCGAACGGACGGCACAGGCCACCGTCGCCCGCTGAAGGTATCCGCGCCATGATCCGTCCCACTCCCGTCGATGCGCACAACGTCGGTGATGCGCCCCCCCTCGTCGATGCGCACTGCCATCTGGATTTCGCCGACTTCGACGACGAACGCGACGCGGTGATCGCCCGTGCGCAGGCGGCGGGGGTGACGCGCATGGTGACGATCTGCACCAAACTGCCCAACGCCCCCCGCGTCGCAGCCATCGCGCGCGCCCATCCGGGCGTGTTCTGGGCCGCAGGGGTCCACCCGATGAGCGTGGCCGACCATGCCCCCGTCACCGTGGACGACCTCGTGGCCCTTGCTCAGGATCCCAGGATGGTCGGCATCGGGGAGACCGGCCTCGATTACCACTACACCGCCGAGACGAAGGCGGCCCAGCAGGACAGCCTGCGCATCCACATCGCCGCATGCCGCGAAACCCGCCTGCCGCTGATCATCCACGCGCGTGACGCCGACGACGACATGGCCCGCATCCTGACCGAGGAGCACGCCGCAGGCCCGTTCACCTGCATGATGCACTGCTTTTCGTCCTCGCCCGCGCTGGCGCAGGCCGCGCTCGACCTCGGGTTCTACCTGTCGATGTCCGGCATCGCGGCCTTTCCGAAATCGACCGACCTGCGCGCCATCTTCGCGTCAGCTCCCATCGAGCGCATCCTGATCGAGACGGACAGCCCCTACCTCGCCCCGCCGCCGCACCGGGGGCGGCGGAACGAGCCCGCCTTCGTGGCGCACACGGCGCAGGTCGGTGCCGACACCTTCGGCATGTCGCTGGAGGCGTTCGCCGCCGCGACCAGCGCCAACTTCGACCGGCTGTTCTGGAAGGCCGCATGACCTACCGCTTTACCATCCTCGGCTGCGGATCGTCGGGGGGCGTGCCGCGACTGGGCGACCGCCCCGGCGGCCACTGGGGCGACTGCGATCCAGGCGAGCCGCGCAATGCCCGCAGGCGGTGTTCGCTGCTGGTGGAACGCTATGGACCGGACGGCACCACCCGCGTCGTGATCGACACCAGCCCCGATTTCCGCGCGCAGATGCTGGACGCGGGCGTAGGCTCGCTGGATGCCGTCGTCTATACCCACCCCCACGCGGACCATGTCCACGGCCTCGACGACATCCGCATGGTCGTGTTCAACATGCGCAAGCGCCTCGACATCTGGGCCGACGCACCCACCACACAGGCCCTTCTCGACCGCTTCGGCTATGCGTTCGAGACGCCCCCCGGCTCCGCCTATCCGCCGATCTGCGATCTGCGCGCGATCCGGGGCGACGTGCACGTGGACGGCGCCGGTGGCCGCATCGTGCTGACACCGTTTCAGGTGGCGCACGGCACAATCCCGGCGCTGGGCTTCCGCATCGGCGGGCTTGCCTATCTGCCGGACGTGTCCGACATTCCGGGGCCGGTGTGGGACATGCTGTCGGATCTCGACATCTGGATCGTCGATGCGCTGCGCCGCACCCCGCACCCCAGCCACAGCCACCTGAGCCAGACGCTCGACTGGATCGCCCGCGCGCGGCCCCGGCAGGCGGTGTTGACCAACATGCACATCGACCTCGACTACCGCACCCTGCTGGCCGAGCTGCCCGCAGGCACCATCCCCGCCCACGATGGTCTCACGCTCACGCTGCCGTCCTGAGGCACCCCAACCCGGCCTCCACACTGTAGGCCTCGCTTTTTGCCAAATACTCCTGCCGGAGGCCCTTTCTTCCGCCCCTCCCCCCGCCACCGCCAGCCCGCGCATCATCCTGCCAAGAATACACCCGTCGGAGGCCCGTCCCTCGTTTCCACCCCGGCCCCCGCCCAATTCCCGGCCCCCGCCCCCATTGCCGGCCCCCGCCCCCAGCACAGGCCCCGCCCATGAGCGCGCTCCTCGACGTCATCCTGCCGGTCTTCCTCGTGATCGGCGGGGGCTATGCCGCCGTCTGGCGCGGCCTGTTCAGCGATGCGGGCGTGGACGGGTTGATGCAGTTCACCCAAAGCTTCGCCATCCCCTGCCTGCTGTTCCGCGCGATCAGCACGCTGGATCTGGGCCAGAACTTCAGCGCGGGGCTGCTCTTGTCCTTCTACACCGGGGCCACGGTCTGTTTCCTGGCAGTGCTGATCGGGGCGCGGGTCCTGTTCAAGCGCGACTGGGAGGATGCGGTCGTCTTCGGCTTCTGCGCGCTTTTTTCCAACACGCTGCTACTTGGCCTGCCGATCACCGAACGCGCCTATGGCACCGATGCGCTAGCCGCCAACTATGCGATCATCGCGGTGCACTCGCCCTTCGGCTATGCGCTGGGCATCACCGCGATGGAGGTGGCGCGCAACCGCGGGCAATCCGCCCGCGCCCTGCCGGGCAAGGTTGCGAAGGCGATCTTCAGCAACGGGCTGATCATCGGGATCCTGCTGGGACTGGCGGTGAACCTGTCGGGGGTGGCGCTGCCGGGCACGCTGACCGACGCCATCGATCTGATGGTGCGGGCTGCCTTGCCCGCTGCCCTCTTCGGACTTGGCGGCGTCCTCTATCGCTACCGGCCCGAAGGCGACATGCGCGCGATCCTGTTCGTCGTCTCGCTCAGCCTGATCCTGCACCCGGCGATCGTCTGGGTACTGTCGGGGCCTGCCCGTCTGACCGTGCCGGAACTGCGATCCGCGATCCTGACATCGGCGATGGCGCCCGGGGTGAACGCCTATGTCTTCGCCAACATGTATGGCCGCGCCCGCCGCGTCGCGGCGAGTGCGGTGCTGATCGCCACCGCCCTGTCGATCCTGACGGTCTGGGGCTGGCTGGCGATTTTACCCTGAAGGCTGGCCTGCCGTGACCGGCCCTCAGACCCCTTCGACGAGGATGATCGTGCTTTCGGCACAGGCGCGGCGGATGCCCGCGACCTCCTGATAGGCCGGATCCTCGTAGGCCGCTTTGGCTGCGGCATAGCTGTCGAACTCGATCACCACGTGGCGGCCCATGTCGACGCCTTCGGGTGTCACGCTGGCCCCGCCGCGCACGATGAACCGCGCGCCGTGGGATTCGAGGATCGGCGTGTCGCGCCGGACGTATTCGGGATAGCCTTCGGGGTCGGTGACCCGGATGTGGCCGATGAGGTAGCCTTTGGGCATGATCGCTGTCCTTTCGCTGAGCCGTTCGCAGCAGGATAGCGTGGGTGCGGGACAAACGACCAGCCCAAGCGCGACAGGTCACCGCCGGTGCATGTCGCCTCCGCTCTGACCATGATGTGGTGGGATTTGCCCTGGTGCGGTCGGGGGGACTCGAACCCCCACTCCGGTTAAAGAACAGCGACCTCAACGCTGCGCGTCTACCAATTCCGCCACGACCGCAAGCCAGGGCTGGCGCGCGTATAGACCGCCCCATCCGGCGTGCCAAGAGGCGAAATCGCACCCTTCCAAACCGCTCGCCGAACCGCCATATCGAGGGCATGGTGGAATGGATCATCTCCGACGGCCTCGTGCCCTATCCCTGCGCGCTCGCCGTCATGGAGGCGCGGGCCGCAGCCATCGCCGCAGGCGAGGCGGACGAGGCGATCTGGCTGCTGGAGCATCCGCCCCTTTATACCGCTGGCACGTCGGCCAAGGTGGCCGATCTGCGCGATCCGGACCGCTTTTCGGTGTTCGAGGCGCGGCGCGGCGGGCAATACACCTATCACGGCCCCGGTCAGCGGGTGGTCTATGTGATGCTGGACGTGGGACGGCGGGGGCGCGACGTGCGCCGTTTCGTGCAGGATCTGGAACACTGGATCATCACCACGCTGGACACGTTCAACGTGCGCGGCGAAATCCGCGCTGGCCGCGTCGGCGTCTGGGTCGCCCGCCCCGACAAGCCGCTGGGCCCCGACGGGGCCATCGCCGAGGACAAGATCGCAGCACTCGGCATCCGCCTGCGCCGCTGGGTCAGCTTTCACGGGCTGTCGATCAACGTGGAACCCGACCTGACCCATTTCGGCGGCATCGTGCCCTGCGGCATCAGCGATCACGGCGTCACCAGCCTCGTGGACCTCGGCCTGCCCGTGACTATGGCTGATCTGGACGCGGCCCTGCGGCAGACGTTCGACGCAACGTTCCCGCCGCTGGCCGCGCCGACGGCAGCCCCTGCGCCAAAGTAACCCATCGCGCACCGCCCTATCCGTGTTGCGACCGCCCCGATGACGCACTAGAACCATGCGCAAGCATGCCGCGCGTCGTCTGACTCGCACCTTGCGTCCGTAGCCAATACCCCAGGGAGAGCCACATGGCAGACGCCGCCATCCACGGCCATGACCACAAAGACGAACGCGGGTTCTTCACCCGCTGGTTCATGTCCACCAATCACAAAGACATCGGGATCCTGTACCTGTTCACCTCGGGGCTGGTCGGCTTCATCTCGGTGGCTTTCACGGTGTTCATGCGCATCGAGCTCATGGAACCCGGCGTCCAGCACATGTGCATGGAAGGCGCGCGCCTGTTCACCGACGCGGCATCCCCCTGCACGCCCAATGGCCACCTCTGGAACGTGCTGATCACCTATCACGGCATCCTGATGATGTTCTTCGTGGTCATCCCGGCCCTGTTCGGCGGTTTCGGCAACTACTTCATGCCGTTGCAGATCGGTGCCCCGGACATGGCGTTCCCGCGGATGAACAACCTGTCTTACTGGATGTTCGTCGCAGGCACGGCGCTGGGCATCGCGTCCATGCTGGCACCGGGTGGCAACGGCCAGCTCGGCTCCGGTGTGGGCTGGGTCATGTATCCGCCGCTCTCCACCTCCGAATCCGGCATTTCGATGGACTTCGCGATCTTCGCCGTGCACCTGTCTGGTGCCTCGTCGATCCTGGGTGCGATCAACATCATCACGACGTTCCTGAACATGCGTGCCCCCGGCATGACCATGCACAAGGTGCCGCTGTTCGCCTGGTCGATCTTCGTCACCGCATGGCTGATCCTGCTGGCCCTGCCGGTGCTGGCGGGTGCGATCACGATGCTGCTGATGGATCGCAACTTCGGCACGACCTTCTTCCAGCCCGAAGGCGGCGGTGACCCGGTCCTGTACCAGCACATCCTGTGGTTCTTCGGCCACCCGGAAGTGTACATCATCATCATCCCCGGCTTCGGCATCATCAGCCACGTGATCGCGACCTTCAGCAAGAAGCCGATCTTCGGCTACCTGCCGATGGTCTATGCGATGGTCGCGATCGGGGTGCTGGGCTTCGTCGTCTGGGCACACCACATGTACACGGCGGGTCTGTCGCTGACGCAGCAGTCCTACTTCATGATGGCGACGATGGTCATCGCGGTGCCCACGGGCGTCAAGATCTTCTCGTGGATCGCGACGATGTGGGGCGGCTCGGTCGAGTTCAAGACGCCGATGCTGTGGGCGATGGGCTTTTTGTTCCTGTTCACCGTCGGTGGCGTCACCGGCATCGTGCTGAGCCAGGCCGGCATCGACCGCGTGTATCACGACACCTACTACGTCGTGGCGCACTTCCACTACGTGATGAGCCTCGGCGCCGTGTTCGCCATCTTTGCGGGCATCTACTTCTACCTGCCCAAGATGTCGGGCCGCATGTATCCCGAATGGGCCGGCAAGCTGCACTTCTGGATGATGTTCATCGGCGCGAACATCACCTTCTTCCCGCAGCACTTCCTGGGTCGTCAGGGCATGCCGCGCCGCTACATCGACTATCCCGAGGCGTTCGCCCTGTGGAACTACGTCAGCAGCTGGGGTGCGTTCCTGTCCTTCGCATCGTTCCTGTTCTTCATCGGCGTGCTGTTCTACACCCTGTTCCGTGGCGCGAAAGTGACCGAGAACAACCCGTGGAACGAATGGGCCGACACGCTGGAATGGACCCTGCCCTGCCCGCCGCCCGAGCACACGTTCGAGCAGCTGCCCAAGCGCAGCGACTGGGACAAGAGCCACGCCCACTGACGCAGGCCATCCACACCATCCATCAAGGCCCCGGAGCGATCCGGGGCCTTTCGTCAATCAGGACCCCCACCATGCCAGCGACCCTCGAAACCCTGCTGCAGCGCTATCCCGGTGCCACCACCTTCACCTATGGCGACAGCGCGGCCCTGTCGGCGCGTCTCGTCGCGCTGACCGCCAGCGGTGCCAAAACCGCCACCACGGGCGCGCTGCGCGACTACGAGACGGGCGACGAGGTCCTGCCATGCGTCGGTCGCCGCGACATCGTGCTGGGCTGGGACGGCGCGCCCGTGCTGGTGATCGAGACGCTGGAGGTCGTCACCTGCCGCTTCGACGCGGTGACCGAGGAAATGGCCCTCGCCGAGGGCGAGAACGACGACCGCGCCGGCTGGGCTGCGGATCACGCCGCCTACTTTGCCCGCAACGGTGGTTACGCGCCCGACATGTTGGTCGTCTGGGAACGCTTCCGCGTGATCGCGGATCTGACCTGACCGCTGCACGATCAGACAGGACCCAAGGCGGCCTTTGATCCAGCGCGCCGATTTGTCCGACACCCGCGGGTGTCGGCCAGCCGCCGGACGCATCGCGGTCGTTTCGACCGCCGCCCCGTTCAGCCCGACAATCCGATGTCGTAGGTGACCCATGGGGTCTTGCGCGCCACCCGGTCATACACCGCCCGTGCGGCGGCGTTGTCGGCGGCCGTGATCCAGCGGATGACCGACCACCCTTCGGCGCGGCCCATGTCGGCCACGGCCGCGATCAGGGCCACAGCCACGCCCTGCCCGCGCGCGGCGGGGTCCACGAACAGATCGTCGAGGAACCCGCCCACCGACGCCGACAGGGGCCGCGCGAACGGCCTGACATGCGCCAGTCCCACCAGCGCGCCGTCATCCGTCACCGCAACCAGCCCGGTCGTGCCGTGCCCCGCATCCATTAGCCAGTCCCAGACCACCACCCGCATTGCAGGGGTCTGCGCCACGCCGTAGAAGGCGGCATATCCTGCATAGAGGGTCTCCCACCCCGCCCGGTCCCCGACCGCCACCGCCCGCACCGTCACAGCCATCGTGACACTCCCTGCATCGCCTCGACCGCCGCACCTTGGCACGCCTCCATCCATCTGACCAAGCAAACTCCCGCCGGAGGCGCACGACAATACCACGCCAGCCCAGCGCCCGCAGCATGACCGCCCCACGCGACCAAGCGGCGCAGTTGCCAGCCCGATCCGGCCTGATACAACCCGCCCATGCCTTACGAATGGTCACCCACCCCCGCACCGGATCAGCCAGAGTTCAGCCTCGCCCTCTGGCCCTACCGTTCGCTGTTGCGGCGGGATTTCGTGCTGTTCATGGGGGCGACGGCTGCGATCATCGCGCTGCCGCTGCTGACCGTGCTCGGCTCTGCGGCGCTGTGGGGCTTGCTTCCGTTCTTCGTCATCGCCTTCACCGGGCTGTGGTATGCGATCAACGTCAGCTACCGCCGCGGCGAGGTGCTGGAGGAGTTGCATGTCACCGGTGACACCGCCCACCTGACGCGCCACGATCCGCGCGGACGTCGCCGCGACTGGGAGGCGAACCGTTATTGGGTCAGCGTCCACCTGCACCCAAAGGGCGGGCCGGTCGAGAACTACATCACCCTGCGCGGCGGCGACCGCGAGGTCGAGATCGGCGCGTTCCTCGATGCCGCAGAGCGGCTGACGCTCTACGACGACCTCAAGCGGGCATTGCGGGGCAGCGATCGCGTGCACTAAACAGGGCGGCCGGCCCGTCTGTTCGACACGACACATCATATGGCGTCGCCAGAAGCCAGCCCGGCCAGGCCACTCCGACGCAGCCACCGCGACTTGCGGCAGTGCCCCTTCCAGCTTCTTCTGGTTGAAAATATCCTGGGGTCCGGGGCAAGGCCCCGGAAAATCTTGCGCCGCGCGGCCACCCGCCGAAAACAGATCGACGAGCGTGCTCGCCCCCCCAAACGTCAGCCCAGACGGTCCTTCACCAACGGCCCGACGCGACCGAAGTCCATCTGCCCGGTATAGCGGTCCTTCAGCGCCGCCATCACGCGGCCCATGTCGCGGATGCTCGCGGCCTCCGTCTCGGCGATGGCGGCATCCACAGCTGCCGCCGTCTCGTCTTCGGTCAACTGCCGAGGCAGGAATTCCTCGACGACCTTGATCTCGGCCAGTTCCTTCTGCGCCAGTTCCAGTCGTCCACCCTCCTCATAGGCGCGCGCGCTTTCCTGCCGCTGCTTGACCATCCGGCCCAGAATCGCCAGCACGTCCGCCTCGCCGACGACGGCACCCTCCTCGGCGCCGGTGCCGCGCAGGGCGATGTCGCGGTCCTTGATCGCGGCGTTGATCAGGCGCAGGGTAGACAGGCGGTCCACCTCCTTGGCCTTCATCGCATCCTTGAGAGCCAGTGAAAGCCGCTGTCGCACGTCCATGGTCGTTCCATTCCATAAGGTCGCAAGACCATAGGCCCACCCCCGGATGCTGACAAGCCGACCGGACGTGGCGTCAGCCTGCCTCTTGACCCCGCACCCCCACCTGCGTAGGACACCGCCGATGTGTGCGCCCGCACCTGTGCCCCGGACCTGCACCGGACGGCGCTGCGGTCCACCGCGCAGGCATCTGCAACGGGGGACCTATGACCAGCACGACCACCGCCCAATCCACGACACGACCGACCGCCTGCCTCGCCCTTGCCGACGGGACCGTGTTCTATGGCCGCGGCTTCGGCGCCACCGGGCAGACCACGGCGGAACTCTGCTTCAACACGGCCATGACTGGCTATCAGGAGATCATGACCGACCCGTCCTATGCGGGTCAGGTCGTCACCTTTACCTTTCCCCACATCGGCAACACCGGCACCAACGCCGACGACGACGAGACGGCGGACCCGGTCGCCGCCGGCATGATCGTGAAATGGGATCCGACGCAGGCGTCCAACTGGCGCGCGACCGAGGAGCTGACGACCTGGCTGGCCAAGCGTGGCCGCATCGGCATGGGCGGCATCGACACGCGCCGCCTGACCCGCGCGATCCGCCAGCAGGGCGCGCCGCATGTGGCGCTGGCCCACGATCCCGAAGGCAACTTCGACATCGCCGACCTCGTGGCCGCCGCACGCGGCTTCTCGGGCCTCGTGGGCCGCGACCTCGCACGCGACGTGACCTGCGCGCAAAGCTATCGCTGGGACGAGATGCTGTGGGCCTGGCCGGACGGCCACGGCCGCCAGACCGCCCCCCAGCACCGGGTCGTAGCAGTGGACTACGGCGCGAAGCGCAACATCCTGCGCTGCCTCGCCTCCGCCGGGTGCGACGTGACGGTGCTGCCTGCGACGGCGACCGCCGACGACATCCTGGCGCTGAACCCGGACGGCGTGTTCCTGTCCAACGGCCCCGGCGATCCGGCGGCGACCGGCGTCTATGCGGTGCCCACGATCAAGGGCGTGCTGGAGCGCAGCGATCTGCCCGTCTTCGGCATCTGCCTCGGTCATCAGATGCTGGCACTGGCGTTGGGGGCGCAGACGGTCAAGATGAACCACGGCCACCACGGCGCCAACCACCCGGTCAAGGACATGACCACCGGCAAGGTCGAGATCACGTCGATGAACCACGGCTTCACCGTGGACAGCCAGACCCTGCCCGCCGGCGTCACGGAAACGCACGTCAGCCTGTTCGACGGATCGAACTGCGGCATCGCACTGGCCGACCGGCCGGTGTTCTCGGTGCAATACCACCCGGAGGCCAGCCCAGGCCCGCAGGACAGCTACTATCTGTTCGAGCGCTTTGCCGCCGCCATGGCCGCCCGCAAGGCCGGCTGAGGCGGCAGGCCTTCGACACCGGCGGGCGGCCTTGGCCCGCCGACGTTAACCCCGCATTAACTTCGATCTGCGCTGATGTCGCCATAGCGCAGGTGGATCATGTCGTTCGTTGCCCCCCATCACCGACCACACGCCGGGTGTGCCACGGACGTCAATCCTGCGGCGGACGTCACCCCGGCGCGCGGACCGCCACCGCATCTGTCGGACCACCTCGTCGCCGGACGCCATCTGTCCCGTGGCAGCGCTGAGATTGCCTCGGTGATCGCCACCGCCGAGGGGCTTGATCTCGGGCGCGTGCTGCAGACACGCTTCGGGCTGTCGCAGCGCAGCCTTCTCGTCGCCGAGGGCGAGGCGTTGGCCGCACGGATCGTCGATCCGCTGGCGTTGCCGCCCGACGCGGCGCTGGTCTGCCGCTTTGGCGCGGCGGCGGCCATGGCCTGCGGGGTGCTGCCTTGGCGGCGGGCGGGGGATGTCACGCTGGTCCTGTGCGACACCTTCGCCACCTTCACCCTGCACAGACCAGCACTGGAACGCGCGCTGGGCCCGGTGCGCATGATGCTGTCCACCCGCGACCAGATTACCGGGGCGCTGTCCCGCGACCACGCCGCCGATCTGGTGATCCGCGCCGAAACGCGCCTGCCCGCCGGGCAAAGCAGCCGCAACTGGCGCGCGGGACGCGCGATGGCGGCGATGGCCGCCGGCACCGCGGCCCTGCTGGGGGCCGCCATCGCGTCGCCCGCAACCCTTCTGGCCGTGCTGTCCGCGCTGGCGGTGGTCCTGCTGGCGGTGAACGGCGCGGTCAAGGTGGCGGCCGCCCTCGCTGGTCTGCGCGCGCCGATCCCGGTCCCCATTCCGGCCCACCTGCACGGCCCCTCACCCGGCGACGGGTCCTTCGTCGACGCAGGCCCGCTTCCGGTGATCACGTTGCTGATCCCGCTCTACCGCGAACGGGCGATCGCGGAACACCTGCTGGCCCGCCTCAAGGCGCTGGATTACCCGCGCGAACTGCTCGACGTGTGCCTCGTGCTCGAGGACAACGACACCACCACCAGGGCCGCGTTGCACCGGGCGCGCGTGCTGACGTGGATGCGGCGCATCACCGTGCCGCAGGGCACCCTGCGGACCAAGCCGCGGGCACTGAACTATGCCCTCGACTTCGCGCGCGGCAGCATCGTCGGCGTCTACGACGCGGAAGACGCGCCAGCCCCGGACCAGCTGCGCGTCGTTGCCGCAACCTTCGCCCGCGCGGGGCCGCGGGTCGCCTGCCTGCAGGGTGTGCTGGATTACTACAACAGCAGCGCCAACTGGCTGACCCGCTGTTTCACCATCGAATACGCCAGCTGGTTCCGGGTCGTGCTGCCGGGCTATGCGCGGCTAGGGCTGGTGGTGCCGCTGGGGGGCACCACGCTGTTCTTTCGCCGCGACATCCTCGACGCGTTGCACGGCTGGGACGCCCACAACGTGACGGAGGATGCGGATCTGGGCCTGCGGCTGGCGCGGGCGGGCTACACCACCGTCTTCATCCCCACCGTCACGATGGAGGAAGCGAACGGCCGCCCCTGGACCTGGGTCAAGCAACGCTCGCGTTGGCTGAAGGGGTATGCGGTCACGTGGTGCGTCCACATGCGCGACCCGGTGCGCCTGTGGCGCGATCTGGGGGCGTGGCGGTTCTTTGGCGTGCAGGTGCTGTTCGCGGGCACCTTGTCGCAATTCCTGCTGGCACCGCTCCTATGGGCGTTCTGGCTGATCCCGCTCGGGTTGCATCACCCCCTCGCAACGCTGTTGTCGCCGCAGGCATTCCGGGCCATGGTCGGTCTGTTCATCGCGGCCGAAGTCGCGAATTTCGCCATCGCAGCCCTTGCGCTGCACCGCGCGGACAAGCGCTGGCTGGTGCCATGGGCGCTCAGCCTGCAGCTTTACTTTCCGCTGGGCGCGCTGGCGGTGTACAAGGGACTGCTGGAACTGGCGTGGAAGCCATTCTACTGGGACAAGACGCAGCATGGCCTGCTGCTGCCGCCGGATCACCGGGTCACGGCACGCGTGCCAACCGTTCTGGCGTCCCGTGACAGCGCGGCCCCCGTGGACGCCGATACACCCGCACCCACCCCCGCGCCCGCCGATACGCCGCCTGCAGCGACTGGAAACGAAGGCCGCCTTACGGTCCTGCCTCGACCTTTGCCGCGTCCAGCTTCAGCCGCGTGACGAACGCCTGAGAGATGTGGTCGCGCAGCGCCGCATCGGCCCCGTCGCCGTCGCCATCGGCAATCGCCGCCACGATCCGCGCATGTTCCGCCAGCGTATCGCCGCCCCGCCCCTGCGCGGAAATGGATGTCGTCGCCAGCAGCGCCATCGACCGGTGCACCAGATCCAGTTGCTGCACGAGGAAGCGGTTGTGCGACGCCAGATGGATCTGCTTGTGGAACCGCCGGTTGGCACGTGACAGCGCGTCGGGATCGTTCACCAGCGCCTGATCGGCGGCCAGCATGTCGCGCAGCACCGCCACCTCTTCCGGCGTGGCGTGGCGGGCGGCCAGACGCGCCGCCAGCCCCTCCAGCACGCCGCGCACGACGTAGAGTTCGGACATCTGCGTATGATCGAGCGAGGCCACGATCAACGACCGTCCGTCGCGGGTCAGCAGGTTCTGCGTTTCCAGCCGTTGCAGCGCCTCGCGCACCGGGGTGCGGCTGACGCCCAGCCGGTCGGCCAGATCGCTTTCCACCAGACGATCGCCCGGTTTGTAGATGTGACTGTCGATGGCCTCGAGGATCAGCGCATAGGCGTCCTTCTGTGGTGTCGCGCGATCCGCCATGGTGTGTGTCCTTCCCGTGATGCTGCAGCATAAGGGGGCCACCTGCGGACCCGCAAGGGTGCGCCACAGCGCTGTCGTCGTCATGTCGCAGCCGCGCGGTCTTTGCGGGGCCCCGCCCATGGCCTACATACGGGGCATGGACACACAGCATACAGACATCCTTATCAGCGGCGGCGGCGTGGCAGGCCTTGCGGCCGCGGCGGCTTTCGGTGCTGCCGGTTTCACCGTCACCCTCGTCGATCCGGCGCCCCCCGTCACGGATGCGGCCACGGATGGGGCCGACCTGCGCACCACGGCCTTCCTGCAACCGGCGCAGGCATTTCTGGACCGCGCCGGCGTCTGGGATGCGGTCGCCCCGCATGCGACCGCGCTGCAGACCATGCGCATCGTCGATGCGGGCCGCGACCCCGCCGTGACCCGCGATTTCGTGGCCGCCGACATTTCCGACGCGCCGTTCGGCTGGAACGTGCCGAACTGGCTGATACGGCGGGTGCTGGTGGACCGGATCGCCGCCTTGCCCGGCGTCACCCTACGCACGGGCGTGGGGTTCGAGGGGATGGTGCCGCGTCTGGACACCGCCATCGTACGCCTGACCGACGGCACACGCTTGCGGGCGCGTCTGGTGATCGGGGCGGACGGGCGCAATTCCGCCGTGAGGCAGGCAGCGGGCATCGACGTGACGACCACGCGCTATGGG
Organism: Loktanella fryxellensis; assembly: GCF_900110065.1. Taxonomy (GTDB): domain Bacteria; phylum Pseudomonadota; class Alphaproteobacteria; order Rhodobacterales; family Rhodobacteraceae; genus Loktanella; species Loktanella fryxellensis. The sequence goes on from NZ_FOCI01000016.1 coordinate 19,574, forward strand.
CAAAAGGCGATCACCTTTGCCGTGACACACCCCGCCCCACACGACGGCGTGTCGACCGAGGTCCACCAGTCGGGCGGCCCCTTCACGCTCGTGCCGTTGCCGGACCACGACGGCCAGCCCTGCAGTTCCGTGGTCTGGATGGACGGTGGCGCACGGATCGCGGCGCTGGCCGCGATGGACGATGCAAGTTTCACCGCCGCCGCCAATGCCCGCAGCCACGGCGTGAACGGCCCGCTGACGCTGGTCGGCAAACGGTCGGTCTGGCCCATCGTCAGCCAGATCGCGGACCGAATCACCGCCCCCCGCACCGCACTGGTGGCCGAGGCCGCCCATGTGATGCCCCCCATCGGCGCGCAGGGCCTGAATATGTCGCTGGCCGACATGGCGGGCCTGCTGGACCTTTCCGTGGCGACGCCGGATGCCTTGGGCGAGGCACCGATGCTGGCGGCCTATGCGCGCGCGCGCCATGGCGACATGCGCCTGCGGGTCACGGGGATCGACGCGCTGAACCGCGCCTCGATCGCCGTCAGCCCGCTGGTCCACGATCTGCGGGCACTGGGCGTGCGCGCCCTGCACGACGTGGCCCCGGTGCGCCGCCGCCTGATGCGGCTGGGGCTGGGCGCGCGCTAGGCCTTTGCCGCCAGCACGCGGTCCAGCACCGGCGTCAGCCGCGCCAGCGTGGCGTCCACGTCGACCAGCTTGTCCAGCCCGAACAGGCCCAGCCTGAAGGTCATGAAATCGTCGGGCTCGCCCACCTGCAACGGCACGCCCGCCGCGATCTGCATGCCCTCGGCCATGAACGCCTTGCCGGACTTGACCGCCGGCTCGTCGGTATAGCTGACGACCACGCCCGGCGCCTCGAAGCCTGCCGCCGCGACCGACTGCACCCCCAGCCCCGCCAGATGCGCGCGCACGGCGCGACCCAGGCCCCACTGCGCGGCCTTCACGGCCTCAAACCCCACACCTTGCGTCTCGACCATCGCATCGCGAAACGCGCGCAGCCCGTCGGTCGGCATCGTCGCGTGATATGCATGGCCGCCATCCTCGTAGGCCTGCATGATCTGCCGCCATTTCTTCAGATCGCCAGCAAAGCTGGTGGAAGTCGTTTCGGCCAGTCGCGCCACGGCCCGGTCCGACAGCATCACCAAACCCGCGCACGGCGTGGCCGACCACCCCTTTTGCGGGGCGGAGATGAGCACGTCCACGCCTGTCGCCGCCATGTCGACCCAGACGCAACCCGACGCGATGCAATCCAGCACCATCAGCGCGCCGACGTCATGCGCCGCCGCCGCCATGGCGGTGATATAGTCGTCCGGCAGGATCAGCCCCGCGCTCGTCTCCACATGGGGCGCGAAGACAACGTCGGGGCGTGCCTCAAGGATCGCCTGCACCACCTCTGCGATGGGCGGCGGCGCATAGGGGGCCTGATGCGCGTTGCCGGACCGGGCCGCCATCTTCACCGTGGTCTGCGCGGCAAAGCCGCCGGCGTCGATGATCTGGCTCCAGCGGTAGGAGAACCAGCCGTTGCGGACGATCATGCAATGCGCACCGCCGCCGAACTGCCGCGCCACCGCCTCCATCGCGAAGGTGCCGCCACCGGGCACGATGGCCACGGCAGTCGCTGCGTAAACCTCCTTCAGCATGGCCGATATGTCGGTCATCACGCCCTGAAATGCGCGGCTCATGGAATTGAGTGACCGGTCGGTGAACACCACCGAAAACTCCATCAGCCCGTCCGGGTCAACCGCCGAGCCCGTGTTCATCGCATCCCTCATCGCACCCTCCATCGTTGCGCCACCCTAGGCCCGTCGCGGCGCGTCTGGCAAAGCCAAACCGACGCCTCCTCACAGCGGGCCCGGCCTGCGCTCCTCGCTCAGCAGCACGTTGGCCTCGACCGTGCCCACGCCGGGCAGCGTCATGATCCGGCGCCGCAGGACCCGTTCGAAATCCGCCAGATCCCGCGCCACGACCCGCAGGCGATAGTCATAAAGGCCCAGCACATGCGTCACGACCTGCACCTCGGGGATTGCCCCCACGGCCCGCTCGAAATCCTCGAGGCTGACGCCCCCCTTGGTCGCGAGCTTGACCCCCAGAAACACCGTCACCCCGAACCCCAGTGCTGCGGCATCCAGCACCAGCCGCCGCCCCGCCAGCACGCCTGCGTCCTGCAACCGCTTCACCCGCCGCCATGTCGCGGGCTGGCTCAACCCCAGCTGCCGCCCCAGCACGCTGGCCGGCTGGCCTGCGTCGGCCACCAGCAGGCGCAGCAACGCGCGATCAGTATCGTCGAGGGTCACAGCGGCAACCTCTCGTCCGCCTTCACCGCCGCCACGTCCATCAGCGCCTCGATGTCGGCGATATGCGGCAGCGACAGGATGCGTGTGCGGTAGAGCGTCTGGTAATGTGCCAGATCCCGCGCCACGAGGGCCAGGCGCACATCGACGCGGCCAAGAAACGTCTGGATCTCCAGCACCTCCGCCACATCCCGCGCCGCGGCCAGAAAGGCGTCGAACGTCCCCGGCACCGTCTTGTCGAGCGTCACCCGCAGACTGACCCGCAGGGGATAGCCCAGTGCCGCCCAGTCGATTACCGCCACCTGCCCCCGGATCACGCCGTCCGCCGCAAGCCGGTCCAGCCGCCGCGCCGTCTGCCCCGGCGACAGGCCTGCCAGCACGGCCAGTTCCGGCACGGTCAGGCTCGGCTCAGCCTGCCAGCGCCGCACCAAGGTCCTGTCCACATCGTCAAGCATGAAATCTCCGTAGACGATCAAATCGACGCATGACTATCATTCATCCGATCAAATAAACTCGAAAAATCTTCCTTACAACCCTGTCCCAAATCCCTATGGTCCCCCCAAATCCAACCAACCGAAGGACGACACCCATGCGCGTTTACTACGACCGCGATTGCGACGTGAACCTGATCAAGGACAAGAAGGTCGCGATCCTCGGCTACGGCTCCCAGGGCCACGCCCACGCCTTGAACCTGCGCGACAGCGGCGCGCGCAACCTCGTCGTCGCGCTGCGCGACGGCTCGCCCTCTGCCAAGAAGGCCGAGAGCGAGGGCCTGAAGGTCATGGGCATCGCGGAAGCCGCCGCCTGGTGCGACGTCATCATGTTCACCATGCCGGACGAGCTGCAGGCCGAGACGTATAAGAAATACGTCCACGACAACCTCAAGGAAGGCTCCGCCATCGCCTTCGCCCACGGCCTGAACGTGCACTTTGGCCTGATCGAGCCGAAGCCCGGCGTCGACGTCATCATGATGGCCCCCAAGGGCCCCGGCCATACGGTGCGCGGCGAATACACCAAGGGCGGCGGCGTGCCCTGTCTCGTGGCCGTGCATCAGGATGCGTCGGGCAAGGCGATGGACATCGGCCTGTCCTATTGCTCCGCCATCGGCGGTGGCCGGTCCGGCATCATCGAGACGAACTTTCGTCAGGAATGCGAAACCGACCTGTTCGGCGAACAGGCCGTGCTCTGCGGCGGTCTGGTCGAGCTGATCCGGATGGGCTTCGAGACGCTGGTCGAGGCCGGTTACGAGCCCGAGATGGCCTATTTCGAGTGTCTGCACGAGGTGAAGCTGATCGTCGACCTGATCTATGAAGGCGGCATCGCCAACATGGACTACTCGATCTCGAACACTGCCGAATACGGCCAGTATGTCTCCGGCCCGCGCATCCTGCCCTACGACGAAACGAAGGCACGGATGAAGGCCGTCCTGAAGGACATCCAGTCGGGCAAGTTCGTGCGAGACTTCATGCAGGAAAACGCCGTGGGCCAGCCGACGATCAAGGCATCGCGCCGCGCCAACGACGAACACCAGATCGAGGTCGTCGGCGGCAAGCTGCGCGAGATGATGCCTTGGATCAGTGCGGGTCGCATGGTGGACAAGGCGCGCAACTAAGGCCGCATCACCCTGATACGCAAAAGGCCCGCCATCACGGCGGGCCTTTTCACATCAACGGTCCAGCGTCTTCACCGGATCGGGTCCGGGTCCGTCTGTGGCCAACGCCGACTTCGGCGCGGTGGGATCTTTGCGCTTCCGGTCGGTCGCGGCCTTGCTGTAAAGCGAGAAGACGAGGGCCGCGAGCAGCGTGAACATGGCCAGCAGCGGCAGCAGAAAATTGAAATCCATGGCATTTCTCCAGATGGGCTCGGGATGTGGCGTGGTGGGGTATGGTAACGCAATGCATGGAACGGCATCCGGTTCCCCGGCACTTCCCGTGGCGACCGCACCGACACCGGCCAATTGGGCGGCCATCGGCCTGCTGGGCCTCGTCTGGGGCGGGACCTTCATGGTCGTCGCGGTGGCCCTGCAGGGCTATGGCCCCCTGACGGTCGCCTGCGCCCGCACGACGCTGGGCGCGGTGGCGCTGCTGGCGGTGCTGGCCGTCCTGCGCCGCCCGTGGCCCGCGTGGCACCCCCGCCTGATCCGGTCCATCGCCGTGATCGGCGTGCTGAACACCGCCGTCCCGTTTGCCCTGCTGGGCTGGGGCCAGCAATTCGTGCCCTCGGCGTTCGCGGGGATCTCGATGGCGGCGCTGCCACTCTTCGTGCTGCCGATGGCCCATGCCTTCGGCGGAGAGCCGATGTCACGCAACCGGCTGATCGGCGTCATCGTGGGCTTTGCCGGTGCAGTGGTGCTGGTCGGCCCCGGCGTCCTGCGCATCGGCTCGGGGATGGAGCCGCTGGGCCAGATCGCCTGCCTTGGCGCCGCCTTCTCCTACGCCTGCGGCAGCATCATGACGCGCCGCTGCCCGCCCGTCGATCCAATCCTGCTGGCTGGCCTGACGCTGTGCGTGGGCGCCGTCATCCTGATCCCCGCCATGCTGGCCGTCGAAGGCGTCCCCGCCCTCGCAGCCCCCCTGCCCACCGCCGCCATCGTATTCCTCGGCCTGCTGCCGACGGCACTGGCAACGCTGCTGCGGGTCGTCATCATCCGCTCGGCGGGGTCGGTGTTCATGACTCTGGTGAACTACCAAGTGCCGCTGTGGTCGGTCCTGTTCGGCGCGCTCCTGCTGTCAGAGGAGTTGCCGCTGCGCTTTTTCGCCGCCCTCGGGCTGATCCTGTTGGGCCTCGCGATCAGTCAGTGGGCCAGCCAGCGCCGCCTGATCGGTCGCGCAGGCAACTGACGCCAGCCCGCGGCACGACGTCAGCCTGTCCCCTTCTTCTGGTTGAAAATATCCCGGGGTTTGGGGCAGCGCCCCAAGACGTTCAGCGCAGGCTCCGCTCCACCGCCGCCACGATGCCGTCCACCACCTCGACCAGCACCGCGTCGTCCTCGCATTCCGCCATCACGCGGATCAGCGGCTCGGTGCCGGACTTGCGGATCAGCAGACGGCCCTGACCCTGCAACCGCGCCTCGGCGGCCTTGATGCAGTCCTGCACCGCCGCATGGCCCAAAGGATCGGCACCGGCGGCATAGCGCACGTTCTTCAGCATCTGCGGCACGGTGGCGAACTGCTGCGTCAGCGCACTGGCGGGCTGGCCCGTCTCGATCATCGCGGCAAGGAACTGCAACCCCGCCAGCAAGCCGTCGCCTGTGGTGGCATAGTCCGTCATCACGATATGGCCGGACTGTTCGCCGCCCAGATTGTGCCCGCCCGCCCGCATTGCCGTGACCACGTGGCGGTCGCCGACGGCGGTCCGCTCCAGCGTGATGTCACGCTCCGCCAGATGCCGTTCCAGCCCAAGGTTGCTCATCACCGTGGCGACCAGCGTGCGGTTGGCGAGCCGCCCCGCATCGGCCCAGCGGGTGGCCATCAGCGCCATCAGCTGGTCGCCGTCGGCGACACGGCCATCCTCGTCCAGAATCATCACCCGGTCGGCATCACCGTCCAGGCAGATGCCCACGTGCGCGCCCTGCTCGACCACCGTGCGGGCGGCCAGCGCCGTGCTGGTCGATCCGCAGCCGTCGTTGATGTTGAACCCGTTGGGCGCGGTGCCGACAGGGATCACCGTCGCACCCAGTTCCCACAGCACCTCCGGCGCGACCCTGTGGGCGGCGCCATGGGCGCAGTCGATCACCACCCGCAGACCGTCCAGACGCATGCCGTGCGGAAAGGTCGCCTTCAGCCGCTCCGCATAGCGGAACCGGCCATCGTCGATCCGCTTGGCGCGGCCGATGTTGGCGGCCTTTGCAGGCTCCACCCCGTCGTGGATCAGGCGGGTGATCTCGGCCTCGGCCGCGTCCGACAGCTTGAACCCGTCGGGGCCGAAGAACTTGATCCCGTTGTCGTGCGCCGGGTTGTGGCTGGCCGAGATCATGATGCCCAGATCCGCCCGCATCGACTGCGTCAGCAGCCCCACGGCGGGCGTGGGCACCGGCCCCAGCAACAGCACGTTCATGCCGGTGCTGGTCAGGCCTGCGGTCAGCGCGCTCTCGAACATGTAGCCGGACAGGCGCGTATCCTTGCCGATCACGACACGGTGGCCATTGCTGCCGTCGTTGCGGAAATACCGCCCCGCCGCAGCGCCGATCCGCAGTGCCATGTCGGCGGTCATCGGGGCCACGTTGGCGGTGCCGCGGATGCCGTCGGTGCCGAACAGGGTCTCAGTCATCATGCTCTCCGCCTAGGGCCTGCATCATCGCGAGGGCCGCCACCGTGTGGTGTGTATCGTGGACCCGGTGGATCTGCACCCCCTGTGCCACACCGGCCAGCGTCACTGCGAGGGAACCCGCCACCCGGTCTGCGGCCAGCGGCGTATCCGTGATCGTCCCGATGAAGCGCTTGCGCGATGCGCCCAGCAACACCGGGCACCCCAGCGCGTGGAACAGCGACAGGCGGCGCAGCAGAGCGAGGTTATGCGCCTGCGTCTTGCCGAACCCGATCCCCGGATCGACCACGATACGGTCCCGCGCGATGCCCGCGGCCAGTGCCGCATCGATGCGCGCCGACAGGTGATCATAGACGTCCAGCACCACGTCGTCGTAGCGCGGGTCGGACTGCATCGTCGCGGGATCGCCCTGCGCATGCATCAGGCAGATCGCAGCACCGCTGTCCGCCACGACACGCGCCATGTCCGCGTCCCACGTCATCGCCGACACGTCGTTCACCAGTACCGCACCCGCGTCCAGCGCCGCCTGCGCCACGGCGGCCTTGCGGGTGTCGATGGACACCGCGACACCCCGTGCCGCCAACGCCTGCACCACGGGCTGCGTGCGGGCCGTCTCCTCGGCGTCAGGGATCAAGGCGGCACCGGGCCGTGTGCTTTCGCCGCCGACGTCGATCAGATCGGCCCCCGCCGCATGCATCGCCAGACCCTGCGCGACCGCCGCCGCCGCGCCGTCGAACAGGCCGCCGTCGGAAAAGCTGTCCTGCGTGACATTGAGGATGCCCATGATCTGCGGTCGGTCCATCGCGAGCCCCGCGACGGGTGGCCGCGGCGCGGTCAGCAGGTCGCGCACATCGGATGGCAGGTCCGCGACCGCGATCACCTGCGGCGACCTGCGGCGCGACAGCACCTCCACCTGCGCGAACCGGCACCAGCCGCCCGCCAACCGCAGCGCACCGGGCAGACGCACCGCATCGGCCAGCGGGATCGGACGGTAGTAGGCGGTCACGGCAGTCGCGCGTCGTGCAGCACGACCGTCCGCACAGGGACCCCCGCCTGCGGCGCGTCCGCGCCGATCACCAGCAGTTCGACCGCGGCCATGCGGTCCGCGAACCATGCGGCAAGGGCCGCCCCGTCACGGGCCGGGCCACCGGGGTCGTCCACCGCATCCAGCACCATCTTGGACGGTGCCCACAGACAGGTCTGACCATTCTTCATCGCCCAGTCCAGTTCGGTGCGGCTGGCCACCACGATCAGGCGCGGGTCGCGGGCGGCCAGCACCCAGACGGCCTGTTCCACCGCCAGCAGGTCGATCCGCCGCTGCGCCAGTGCGTGACCCGCCTGCGGTGTTGGCATCGTCAGCCCCTCGGTGCACACGATCAGGGGTGCGGCCATCGCGGTCGCCTGATCCAGCCAACTCCCCAGCAGACCGCTGGCCGCCGCCTGTGCCGACAGGAACAGGACGCGGGGCTGCGGCGCATCCGTCGCGGTTGCGTCAACCGGCATCGCCGCATCGCGGGTGCGCACGATTTCGACCCCCAAGGCAAAGGGCCCCCGGTCCAGCTTTTCGATACGGACAAACACCCGCTGCGCCTGCGGTTCGGCCAGGATACGCTCCGCCACGCGGGCGGCCAGCGTTTCCAGCAGGTTGATGCGCTGTGCGCCCAACTCTGCGGCGATCGCCTCTGTCACGCGGTCATAGGACAGGATGCGGTCCACGTCGTCGTCGATGGGGCCGGTCAGGGGCACCACCTCGACCACCACGTTGAAGCGGATCCGCTGCAGGTGCCCGCGTTCCTGCTGGAAGGCCCCGATCTCGACCTCGACCACGTAGTCGCGCAGGGAAATCCGGTCATGCGGCAGACCACTGCTGGCCGCCGCCCGTTCGGCCGGATGCGCAAAGGCAAGGCGGATGTCATCGGTCATGGAAGGCCCCGTCGCGGCGGCAGGCGATGCTGCGATGGCACCGCCATAACCGCAGCCCCGCCGCCCTGCAAGGCGCCCGCCGAACAGCGATCAGTTCGACGCGGTGCGCGTCGGCTGCTTGTAGAACAGGTGCGCACCGATGCTGGCGGTGCGCGGAAAGCGGTTCGCCCACGACGGGTGCACGGCGCGCGTGTGGTAATGCGTGGCCCCCTGCGTCAGGATGCGCGGCACGCCGTCCATCAGCAGCTTGGCAACCTTGGACACGCGGGCGAACGCGGTGCGGTTGCCGATGGCGTCGGAATTGCTGTCACAGGTCCACGTGAACTGGCAGGCGTATTGCCGCCCCGTCCCCTGATGCACCACACCACACACGGTGCCCGGATAGTCCGGGCTGTCGACGCGATTGAGGATAACCTCGCCCACGGCGAACACGCCCTGCACCGATTCGCCGCGCGCCTCGAAATACAGCGCCTCTGCCAGACATTCGAGGTCGGCACTCACCGCAGGCACGCTCATGCTGGACACGTAGGCCTCGGTGATCACTGCGTCGGTGTCGGTGGGCGCCGTGTTGCGCCGTGCGTCCTGCGGCATGGCCGTCAATGCGGACAGGCGGGTGTCGGAAACGATCCCCAGTGCCTGACGTTCCTGCCCGAGGACTGCGCCCAGTCGGGCGGCCAGTGCGCTGTCGGCCGACGCCTGCGTGGCGGAACCGAGGGTGGCGAGGCAGGCGGTGACGGTCAACGCGTGACGCAGGGCATGGTTCATCTGGCGGGCCTTGAGTGTCGCACGGCAAGCCCCGCGCAGGCAGGGGGTGCATAACCAATGCGTCAACCGAGGTCCACCCGAGGGGGTCGGCACGAAGCTGCCAGCGCGGCCCAGCCCTGTCGATTGGCCGCTTTACGCTGTCATCTCAGACCTTTGGCGGTGCGGCGGGTGGCTGGGCACCCACCGGTAAGCGCGCCTCCAGCGCCAGCTGGGCGGCGGAAAGCCGCGCAAGGGGCACCCGGAATGGCGAGCACGACACGTAATCGAATCCCTGCGTGCGACAGAATCCGATGGCCGCCCGCGTGCCGCCGTGTTCGCCACAGATCGACACGACCACGTCGGGCCGCCCTGCGCGTCCCCGCGCCGCACCGATCGCCAGAAGCTCGCCCACCCCCTCCAGATCGAGGGTGTGGAACGGGTCCTCGGCATAGACGCCCTGCTGGACATAGGTGGACATGAAACGCCCGGCATCGTCGCGCGACAGCCCGTAGGTCATCTGCGTCAGATCGTTCGTGCCGAACGACAGGAAGGCCGCGTGCTTCACCAGATCCTCGGCCCGCAGCGCGGCGCGGGGCGTCTCTACCATCACGCCGAGCTTGAAGGCGAAGGCCGTCCCCGTCTCGCGCTGGACGGCCAAGGCCACCGCATCGACGCGGGCCTTGATGATCTCGACCTCGCGCGCGGCACTGATAAGGGGGATCATGATCTCGGGCTGCACCGCCAGACCGCGCGCCACCACGTCAGCCACCGCCTCGAAGATGGCGCGGGCCTGCATTTCATAGATCTCGGGGATGGCGATGCCCTGACGCACGCCGCGCATGCCCAGCATGGGGTTGTATTCCGACAGCGCCTGCACCCGTTCGGTCACGTCCGTCACGGGCATGGCTAGCTGTTCCGCCAGATCGCGCTGTCCCGCGCGGTCATAGGGCAGGAATTCATGCAGCGGCATGTCGAACAGCCGGATGCAGACGGGCCGCCCGTCCATGATCGCGAACAGGTCGGCGAAATCGGCCCGCTGCATGGGCAGCAGCCGGTCCAGCACCGCCCGCCGGTCGTCGGCGGTTTCGGCAAAGATCATCTCGCGCATGACACCCAGCCGATCGCCCTGAAAGAACATGTGTTCCGTCCGGCACAGCCCGATGCCTTCGGCGGCGAAATTGCTGGCGGTCTGCGCGTCCGCCGGCGTGTCCGCATTGGCGCGCACGCCGATGTCGCGAAAATCGTCGGCCCACGCCAGCAGCGTCTGGAACGCATCGTCCAGCACCGCCTCCAGCATGGCAGGCGCACCCGCAAGCACTGCGCCCGTCGTGCCGTCGACGGTGATCGTGTCGCCCACCGCGAACCGCCGCCCGCCGGGGGCCACGATCACGCCGCGCTTGCGGTCGATGGTCAGGTCGGACGCCCCCACCACGCAGGGCAGCCCAAGGCCGCGCCCGATCACCGCCGCGTGGCTGGTGATGCCGCCGCGCATGGTCAGCACCGCCTGAGCGGCGTGCATGCCACGGATATCCTCCGGCGTCGTTTCGCGCCGCACCAATACGCAGGCCTCGCCGCGCGCCGCACTCGCCTGCGCCTCGCTTGCGGTCAGCACGATGCGGCCGGTGGCGGCACCGGGGCTGGCGGCGATGCCGCGCACGATCACATCGCGGGGCTCTGCCGGGTCGATCTGGCGGTGCAGCATTTCCGACAGGGCGTTGGGCGGCACGCGCATCACCGCCTCTTCGCGCGGGATGATGCCGTCGGTGGCCAGCGCCACGGCGATCTGGACCTGCGCGCGACTGGACCGTTGCACGCGCACGGCGTCGAGGATGTGCAGCACGCCGCTTTCCAGCGTGAATTCGATCTGCATTTCCTCGCGCAGGCGCGACCGGGCGGTCCAGCCGTATTCCAGCAGTTGCGCAAAGATGTCGGGGCACAGATCCTCGAGCGCGGGACCGCGCCCGTCCTGCGTCAGATAGATCGCGCCCGTCTTGTCGTTCAGAGCGTCGCGGCCCTGCGACTGTGACAGATAGCGGCCGACCACGCGCGGCTGGCCGGTCTGCGCATCGACGAACTGGATCACGCCGGATCCGCTTTCGCCCATGCCCACACCCAGCGCCAGTTCCTGCACCACCAGCCCCAGCCCCGCATCGCGCGGCGCGCCCTTGGCCTCTCGCAGCAGGCGGGCAGAGGTGCCGTCCCACGCCCGGGCCATTGATCGCAGCACCTCGGCCAGTTGCACCTGCACATCCTGCGGAAAGCGCTGCTCGGCCTCCTGTTCGTACATGTCGAGGGCGGCATGCAACGCATGGGCGCCGGTCAGGTTGGGAAAATCGAACGCATCGGGGTCCAGACGGGCCACATGAACGGCATAGGATTGCACGAATCGAAGGTAGAGGGCGGTCGCCGCCGCCTCGCCCACGCGCATGCTCAGACTGCGGTGGACCGCGTCGGTCATGCCGATGTTCAGGATCGCCCCCGGCCCGCCCCAGTCCGGGTCCTGCGAGGACGGGCGCACCGACAGCAACGGGGCATCCCCGAACGGGGCCAGCAACGCGCCCATATCGGGCAACTGCCCCTTGGCGCAGCGCAGCACCGCGTCAAAGGACAGCGCCAGCGTGGTAGGCACGGGCATGCCCAGCCGCACGAGGCGCTGCAGGCATTTCGCGCGCCCGCCATGCACGGCGGGCGACATGGGGGCGGTGGGCGTGATGAGGGTCACATCGGGGATGTCGGGGTCGTGCTGCACTGCGGCAATCCTTGGCTTCGCGTCACCATAGGACTGCCGCGGGCGGCCTGTAAAGCGCGCCGGACAGGCAATGTGTCATGACCGAAGGTGTCAGCCCTCGATCCGTGTCAGGTCGGCCACCGACAGGCAGATTGTGCGGATCCGCGACAGCAGATTCAGTCGGTTGCGCCGCAGGATCTGGCTGTCCGCATTCACCTGCACGGCGGTGAAGAACGCGTCGATCGGCCCCCGCAGCGCGGCCATGGCGGCCATCGCGGCACCGAAATCCTCACTCCGCATCGCTGGCGCGATCTGCTCTTCGGCAGCGTCGAGGGCGGCGAACAGGTCCTTCTCCTCGGGCGCCTCGGCGAACTTCAACTCGGCACCATAGGAGTATTCGACGCCGTCCTTCGCCTCGGCCTGCGTGAGGATGTTGTTGGCCCGCTTGAAGCCCTGCAGCAGGTTGATCCCGTCGTCGGTCTGCAAGGTCGCCTGCAAGGCACGGGCGCGTTTCACCAGCAGGGTCAGGTCGTCGTTGCCGGGCATGGCGATGCAGGCGTCGATCACGTCGTGCCGGATGCCCTGATCCTTGAGATAGACCTTGAGGCGGTCATGGAAGAAGGAGAGGAGGTCGTTGGCGATAGCTTCCTTGTTTCGAATACGTTCTGGACGGTAACCATTATCACCTATTGTCGGTTGCAAGGTCACATCACCAGCCACCACAAATGATTTCACCTCATCAGAAGTCATCTTAACATACTGAGAGTCATAAACATTGTAGGCCCCCAACATCCAATTCTCGTCCCCATCGCTTTCTCCAAGCAAGATGCTTCCTAGCCCTGCTTCGACAGTCGATATGATCGTATTGATGTATTGGTCTTCTAGAATTGATTTGATCTTCAAGGTCAGATCATTCTCCAACACCAGCCGGATCACCCCCAGTGCGGCGCGGCGCAGCGCGAAGGGGTCCTTCGACCCCGTGGGCTTCTCGTCAATGGCCCAGAAGCCGGTCAGCGTATCGAGCTTGTCGGCCAGCGCCACGGCGACGCTGACGGGGGCCACAGGCACCGCGTCGGACGGGCCCATCGGCTTCCAGTGTTCCTCGGCGGCCGCAGCCACCTCTGGCGCGCGGCCCGCAGCGGCGGCGTAGTAGCGGCCCATCAGGCCCTGCAGTTCGGGGAACTCGCCCACCATCTCGGACCGCAGGTCGGCCTTGGCGATCTGGGCGGCCTCGAACGCCTGATCGGGGTCTGCACCCACACTCGGCGCAATCTCTCGCGCCAATGCGGCAATCCGGTCGATCCGGTCGCGCTGCGACCCCAGCTTGTTGTGGAACGTCACCGCCGACAGACCGTCCAGCCACGGCTGCATGCCCGCCTGCGCCACGGCAAGGTCGTTGTCGTAGAAGAACTGCGCATCCGACAGGCGTGCGGACAGCACGCGCTGGTTGCCGGTCAGGATCGTCTCGCCGCCGTCCGCCGCCTCTATGTTGGCCACGGTGACGAAGCGTTCGATGCGGCCCGACTTGGGGTTGCGCACGGAAAAGAACTTCTGATGCGCCCGCATGGAGGTTTGCAGCACCTCCGGCGGCAGAGCCAGAAAGCGGTCGTCGATCCGGCCCGTCAGGACCACGGGCCATTCGACCAGCCCCGCCACCTCGGCCAGCAGGGCGCGGTCTTCGACGACTTCCAGCCCGGTGGCAAAGGCCTGCGACGTGGCCTCGGCCCAGATCGCATCGGCCCGCGCTTCGGGGCGCAGCATGACGCGGGCGCGCATCAGCTTCGCCTCGTAATCCTCGAAGGACGTGAGAGAAAATGCATCGGGCGCCATGAAGCGGTGGCCGCGCGTGACGTTGCCCGACGTGATGTGATCGACGGTGACGGGCACCACCTCTGCCCCGTCGTCGCCCGTCAGGATGCACAGGATCGCCTGCAGCGGGCGCACCCAGCGCAAGCTGCCATTGCCCCAGCGCATCGACTTGGGCCACGGGAAGGTGCGGATCGTGCGTTCCAGCACTTCGGCCACGATGTCGGCAGCCTCGCGCCCCGGCTTGTCGATGACGGCGACGTAGAACGCGCCCTTCTTGTCCTCGCGGCTTTCCAACTGCTCCACCGTCAGCCCGGTGGACCGCAGGAAGCCGTCCAGCGCCTGTGCCGGTGCGCCGACCTTGGGGCCCTTGCGCTCTTCGCGCACGGGGCGGCTGCGGTCGGTCAACCCTTCCAGATGCAGGGTCAGGCGGCATGGCGTGGCAAAGGCCGCGGCAGAGGCATAGGTCAGACCCGCCTCGACCAGACCGTCCGTCACCAGCGTCTTCAGGTCGGCGCTGGCCTGCGCTTGCATCCGGGCGGGGATTTCTTCGGAGAAGAGCTCAATCAGCAGGTCGGGCATCAGCGCGTGCTTTCGGGTGGGGGTGGGCAGCCTTCGGGGGCGGGATTGCCGTCGAAGACGACCTCGCCGCAGGCGTTGATCTCGTGCCAGGCAAAGGCGCGGCCATCGGGATAGACCGCCACGATGCGGTCGATGCCATATTGCACGTCGCCCTGCCCCAGAAACGCGATCGCGGTGCCGGATTGCAGATCTGCGCCGATCTGTCCCGCGTCGAAGCAGTCGAACCAGCCGGGGCCCACGCGCGGTTCTGCGCCGTCCGCGATCACGTAGGTTTCCGTCAGCATCGCAAGGCTGGCGGGCATGGTATAGCACGCGCGGTAGCGCAGCGGGCTGCTGTCGCTGTTGATGCCCTGATAGCCCTCGAACGCCACGGGCTCCGCCGTGCCGGTGGTCAGTGACACCATCTGCACGTTCGCGTCCGCCACGGGCACTTCGGCGTAATAGGCATAGACCTGCAGGTAATACAGGGCGACGCCTGCGATCACGGCAATCAGCACGATGGCACCTATCCAGAGTTTCGCGATCATGCGGCGGCACCGCCTGCAGGGGTCTGCACAAAGGCATCGGCGCAGGCCTTGGCCAATGTCCGCACCCGCCCGATATAGGCCTGCCGTTCGGTCACGGAAATCACGCCGCGCGCGTCCAGCAGGTTGAACAGGTGGCTGGCCTTGATGGCCTGGTCATAGGCCGGATGCGCCATGCGGATGGTCCGCCCCGTGCGCGGGTCGGTCGCGTCCTGTGCGAGGATGCGGGCGCACTCCGCCTCTGCATCCTCGAAATGCCGCAGCAGCGTGGTCGTATCCGCCACGTCGAAATTCCAGCGCGCATATTCCTGTTCGGTCTGCAGGAAGATGTCGCCATAGGTCAGCGGAATCGGCGCACCCGGCGCGTTGAACGGCATGTCCATGACGTGATCGACGCCAAGGACATACATCGCCAGCCGCTCCAACCCATAGGTCAATTCGCCCGATACGGGCGCGCAGTCGTGGCCGCCGATCTGCTGGAAATAGGTGAACTGAGACACTTCCATGCCGTCGCACCAGACCTCCCACCCCAGACCCCAGGCACCCAGTGTCGGGCTTTCCCAGTCATCCTCGACAAAGCGAATGTCGTGCACCGCAGCGTCGATGCCGATGGCGGCGAGGCTGCCCAGATACAGGTCCTGCATGTCGGGCGGGCTGGGTTTGATGATGACCTGATACTGGTAGTAATGCTGAAGGCGGTTCGGATTTTCGCCGTAACGCCCGTCGGTCGGGCGGCGCGACGGCTGGACATAGGCGGCAGCCCACGGCCGAGAGCCGAGCGCGCGCAGGGTGGTGGCGGGGTGGAACGTGCCTGCCCCCACCTCCATGTCGTAGGGTTGCAGCACGGCGCAGCCTTGCGCCGCCCAATAGGTCTGAAGCGCCAGGATGATGTCCTGGAAACACGTCGGTCGGTCGGCCATGTCGCCCCCTTGTCAATACGCGTGATCCATAGGGGGTGCGTTGCACAGGGTCAATCGTGCCACAGCCGATTGAATCCCGTCCCGACACGCGGTTTTGTGCTGCACGGATGGGCCAGACGTGCCAGACCGCGCGCGGGCGACGGGCCGGTTTTAAAGGGTTGGGATGCGATGAAGCGGTGTGCGGTCTGGATCGTGGCGGCGGCCTTTGGCGCGGTGGCACAGGGTGCCATCGCCCAGTCCGCAAACGTGGGTGGCATCGTCGCCGACGCCCCCGTGACCGGCACCTGGATCCAGCTGGAGGCGCAGCCGACATTGACCGCCGCCGAGACCCGCGTGCGGGTCTATGCGGGACAGGCGGATGCGACCACGGCCGCGACCATCGCGGGCTTCTCCGTGGGGCCGACATGGTATGCGGTGGTCAGCGGTCCCTATGCCGACCGCGCAGCGGCGCAGGACGGGCTGCGCGCCCTGCGCGCGCAGGGCCTTGCGCCGTCCGACGCCTTTCTGACCAATGGCGACAGCTTTAGCCGTCGGTTCTGGCCTGTGGCCGGGGCCACGGTTGCAACCGCCCCGGCGGTTACGATCACCACACCCCCCGCCACTGCGCCGGACACAGCGCGACCCGGCGATCCTGCAGCCGCCCCCGACGCGGCCCCGCAGATCGTCGTCACGATACCATCCCCGGCACCGGAGGAGTCGCTGCAGGACGCCCGC
Organism: Loktanella fryxellensis; assembly: GCF_900110065.1. GTDB lineage: Bacteria > Pseudomonadota > Alphaproteobacteria > Rhodobacterales > Rhodobacteraceae > Loktanella > Loktanella fryxellensis. Next base: position 36,075 of record NZ_FOCI01000016.1, read on the forward strand.
GTTTCCGAACAGGCCCTGACCCAGGAGCAGAAGGAACAGTTGCAGACCGCCCTCGGGGATGCAGGCTTCTATGACGCGACCGTGGACGGTGCCTTCGGTCGCGGGACCCGTGCGGCGATGGAGGCGTGGCAACTCGCCAACGGCTTTTCCCCCACCGGCGTGCTGACCACAACGCAGCGCAAGCGGCTGGTGGACGCCTACAACGCCGTGCTGGCGGGCCTCGATCTGCAACGGGTGCGCGACAGTGCCGCGGGGGTGGAGGTTCTGATCCCCACGGCCGTCGTCACCTTTGCGGGCTACGAGCCGCCCTTCGCCCGGTTCGGCCCGGCGGGCGACCTGCCCGCGCAGGTGCTGCTGATCAGCCAGACCGGCGACGCCAACCGTCTGGCCGGCCTGTACGAAATCCTGCAGACCCTCGACATCTTTCCCGCCGATGGTCCGCGCGCGCGCACCGAGACGGGATTCGAGATCGCGGGCACCGGCAGCGACCTGCAATCCTATGCGACCGCGACGCTGACTGGTGACACGATCAAGGGCTTTGCCCTGATCTGGCCCGCAGGCGACGCCGCCCGGTTCGAGCGTTTGCGCAGCGAGATGGCCGCGAGCTTTACCGCGACCGACGGCGTGCTGGACCCCGCCCTGACGGCACCGGGCACGGATCAGGCCATCGACCTGATCGCCGGGCTAGAGATCCGGACACCCAAGACCACCCGCAGCGGGTTCTACATCGACGACCGGGGCCGCGTGCTGACCGACGCGACCGGCGTGGCGGACTGCGAGGACATCACCATCGACGGCACCCACACAGCGACCGCGACGCTGGTCTACGCAGCACTCGGCCTTGCGGTGCTGACCCCGCAGGACGCGCTGTCACCGCTGGCGGTGGCCGCGTTCCAGACACAGGTGCCGCGCCTGCAGACCGAAGTGGCGGTGGCGGGCTATCCCTATGGCGGGGTGCTGGCACGACCGGCGCTGACCTTTGGCCGCCTTGCGGACGTGCGCGGGCTCGACGGCGACGACGGGGTCAAGCGGGTCGCCCTGCGCGCCGCCCCCGGCGATGCGGGCGGGCCGGTCTATGACAACAGCGGTGCGGTGCTGGGGATGCTGCTGCCCCGCGCGACGGGCGGCGACCAGGTGCTGCCGGACGATGTTGCGTTCCTGCGCAGCGGCGACGCGATCGTGGCCGCCCTGACGGGGGCGGGCATCGCGCCGCAGACGACCGACACGCTGACCTTCATGCCGCCAGAGGCGCTGACCCGCCGCGCCGCCGACACCACCGTGCTGGTCAGCTGCTGGTAACCCTCAGCTGCGCCAGAACCGGCCCGTGAAGATCACCAGCACGACCATGATCTCCAGCCGGCCGACCCACATGGCGATCGACAGCAGCCACGTCGCCGTGTCGTTGATGCCCGCAAAATTGCCCGCAGGCCCGATCTGCGCGCCCAGACCCGGCCCCACGTTCGCCAACGCCGTCGCCGCCCCCGACACGGAGGTGATGAAGTCGAGCCCCGTCAGCCCCAGCAGGACCGAGAACAGGCCCAGCAGCAGCACGAAAGCCACGAAGAACGCCATGACGGAGTTCAGCACGTCCGGTCCGACGGGCCGCCCGTCGTAGCGCGGCACGAAGACGCCGTGCGGCGCGTGGATCTGACGGACCTGCGCCTTGATCGCGGCGAAGAGCAGTTGATAGCGGAATACCTTGATCGAACAACTCGTCGATCCGGCGCAGCCGCCGATCAGCCCGATGAAGAAGAACATGACGACCGGGAACGTACCCCACTGCATGTAGTCTGCACTGGCGAACCCGGTGCCGGAGATGATCGAGACGACGTTGAACAGCGCCTCGCGGAACGCGACCTCGCTCACCTGCCCTTCCAGACCCCAGAGCCATGCGGTCATCAGCAGCGTGATGATCGCGATGATCCACAAAAACACCCGCACCTGCGTGTCGCGCAGCAGCGGGGTGGAGGTGCCTGCCAGCAACTGCACGTAGCGCACGAACGGCAAGGCCGCGAGGATCATGAACAGTACGGCGGCGTAATGGATCGGCCCCGAATATCCGCCGAACGAGCTGTCGAGGTTGGCCATCCCGCCGGTCGAGACGGTGGACATCGCATGGCACAGCGCATCGAAGATCGGCATGCCGAGCGCGTTGTAGATCATCATGCAGGCGACGGTCAGCGCCACGTAGATGCCGGAAATCTGGCTGGCGATCTGACCCGCGCGGGGTAGGATCTTGCCCATCGTGTCGAACGCCTCCGACCGGAAGATCTGCATGCCGCCGACCCGCAGTTCCGGCAGGAATGCCATGGCCACCACGATGATCCCGATGCCGCCCAGCCATTGCAGCGTCGCGCGCCACAGCTTGATGCCCGCAGGCAGCGCCTCCAGCCCGCCAAAGACCGAGGCACCGGTGGTGGTGACGGCGGACATTGCCTCGAAATAGGCATCCGTCAGGCTGGCGTTGGTGGCCCCGATCATGAACGGGATCGCGCCGAAGAACGGCAGGACGAACCAGATGCCGGAGGTCAGCAGGAACGTCTGCCGCAGGGTCAGACCGGCGCTGACGCCATTGGCGCAGGACAAAGCCATCAGGCCACCGACGAGCGCGGTCACGATGGCCGCCTGCAGGAAGACCGGCGCATGACCGTTGTCGGCCACCAGATCGGCCATGGCCGCCGGCAGCATCGTCACCCCGAGGGCGGCAATGAGCAGGCCGATCACATATCCGACGGGGCGCAGGTCGATCATCGCACCGGGGTGCTATGCGCGTGCGGGGCTGTCAAGGCGCGGAGCGCATCGGGGCCGCGGTGTGGGCTGAAGCTGTGGCTGGGCCGATGCGGCAGCATTATCTGGTAAGGGCCGTCACGGGGGCCAGCCCCCGGACCCCCGGGATATTTCCAACCAGAAGAAGGGCTGGACGGGTTATGATCTGATGCGGCGGGGTGCGAACCCCGCCGCAGCAGTCAGCCGACGTGGAACAGCGACGCGAAGAGGCGCGGGTCGAGCGATTGCGCGGCGAAGGTCGGCCCTTCGGTCAGCACCGACACGGCGTCGTGGCTGTGCAGGCTTTCCTGATGGCTGGCGATCACGCGGAAGTCGCCGATCCGGGGGTCGAGCTGCAGCTGTTCCGTGAACAGGCGCGCCGCATCCTCGACGAAGATCGGGTTGGCGGCGTTGAGTTCGGCGAACGCCTGCTCGTCCTCGCGTTTCACCATGACCTGCGTTTCAGTCGGCACCGCCGCGCGGGCCATGTCGATCAGGTCCTCGAACCACGTCACCGGCTGGCCGGGTTCCAGTGCCACCGAGATGCGCGCCACCGACCGCTGCGAATGCGGCGTGGCGAGCTGGCCGCGGAACTGGCGGGCGTGTTCCGACAGTTCCAGCGAACACGGGCAGGTGCTGGAATAGACGTAGTCGAGGTGCACGATCTTGCGGCGCACACCGCCCTGTTCCACCAGTTCCAGCGCGATATCGTAATATTGGTAACCCTGCAGGCCGGACCGCAGGCTTTGCACCTTCATCGGAAAGCTGAAGCGCATCTGGATGCGGGCGTCGAAGCTGTCGAGGTCGGTCTTGTAGGCATCCAGCGCGCGTTCGATCACGTCGAAGCTGAACGTTTCCTCGGCATGGGCGTAGAATGTCCGCATGATGCGGGACATGTTGATGCCCTTCTTCTCAGCCTCCAGCGACACGGTGCCTGTGACGCTGGTTTCCAGCGTCAGGTCACCGTTGTCGCGGGTGTGGAACCGGATCGGCAGCCGGAAGTTGGAAATCCCGACGTGCTGGATCTGTTGCTGCGCGCCGCGGATCAGGCTGCTGGGGCCGTTCTGCAGATCGGGCATGGATGCCTTGTAGGCCGCATCGACGGCGAAATCCTCGGGGTAGGCGCGTGCGAGTGCGGGATAGTCGGGGACGGCCCGACCGGGGATCAGACGACCCACCAGCGGGTCGAGCGTGGTGATCTCGTCTGCTGTGGCCGTATCGGCCCAACGCCGCAACAGGCTCAGCGCGGCTTCGGCTTCGGCCCGGCTGGGATGCCGGTCCATGTCACGAGAATGGTGGTTCATGGCGATAGCCCCCTCAGGCAGTTCCGAAGGTGGTAGATGGGGTGCGGCCACCGGGTTTCAATTCCACTGACATGGATCAACAAAATGTCGCACCCCACAGCACGGCCTGCTGCGGCGTGCGTCGCGATCACGCCTGATCGAGCGCCTGCTTGAGGTCCGCCAGCAGATCGTCCGCATCCTCCAGCCCGACCGACAGGCGGATGAGACCGGGGGTGATCCCCAGATGCGCCTTCTGATCCGCAGGCAGGCGCTGGTGCGTGGTCGAGGCGGGCGGCGTGGCAATGGATTTCGCATCGCCGAGGTTATTGGAGATCAGAAAGATCCCGAGCGCGTTGAGCATCCGGAACGACGCCTCCTGAGAGCCGGTGTCGATCGCCAACACGGTGCCGCCGACGCCCATCTGCGCCACGCAGAGGTCATGCTGCGGGTGGCTGGGCAGGCCCGGATAGATCACGCGCGTCAGCTTCGGGTGCCCCTCCAGCGCGCTTGCGATGTGCAACGCACTTGCCGCCTGCGCGCGCACGCGCAGGTCCATGTGTTCCAGCCCCTTGACCAGCATCCACGCGGTGAAGGGCGACATGCTGCCGCCGGTATGCTTCATGTAGGGTTCGACCGTGCCCCGGATGAATGCCTTGGACCCCAGGATCACGCCGGCCAGTGCCCGCCCCTGCCCGTCGATGTGCTTGGTCGCGGAATAGATCACCACGTCGGCACCCAGTTCGAACGCGCGCGAATAGACTGGCGTGGCGAACACGTTGTCCACCATCACGAGCGCCCCCTGCGCGTGCGCCAGCGCCGCGATGCCGGCGATGTCGGCCACCTCCAGCGCGGGGTTCGAGATGGACTCGAAGAACGCCACCTTCGTATCGGGGCGCAGCGCCGCGCGCCACTGGTCCAGATCGGTGCCGTCGACGAAGGTCACCTCGACGCCGTAGCGGGTCAGCACCTCCTCCAGCACGTAAAGACACGACCCGAAGAGCGCGCGTGCGCTGACCACGTGATCGCCGGCCTTCAGCACGGCCATCAGCGCGCCGGACACGGCGGCCATGCCCGAGGCGGTGGCGAAGGCATCCTCGGCCCCTTCGATGGCGGCGATGCGATCCTCGAACATGGCAGTCGTGGGGTTGCCGTAGCGGGCGTAGATGAACTCGTCAGGCCCCGCCTTGACGAAGCGGGCCTGCGCATCCTCGGCCGTGTCATAGACGAAGCCCTGCGTCAGGAAGATCGCCTCGGAGACTTCGTTGTACTGGCTGCGGCGGGTGCCGGCGTGCACGGCCTTGGTACGCTTGTTCCATGTCGTCATGGCGGTGTCCTTTCGGGACAAAGAAAAACCCCGATACCGCACGGGTATCGGGGCGTATCCCCGTCACCCTTTTAGCGGTTTGTTTAACGTGGCCCGCAATCCGGCATCAAAGCACCACGGATCGTGTCTAGGCGCAGGCGCGCCGTGCGTCAAGCGAGGCCCCTCAGGGCTGTGGCGCGTCGTCCTGTTCGATCATATGGGCGTTCAGCACGCCCATCTGGCTGACGAAGAACACCATCATCAGCACCGGAAATCCGAAGGTTTCGATCTTGACCCACAGGTCGGTCGATTGCGTGCGCCAGACCACCTCGTTCAGCAGCGCCATGAAGGCGAGGAACAGGGTTATCCGCCGGGTCAGGATCATCCAGCCGCTGCGCCGCATGGGCAGCACCTCGCCCATCACCCATTCCAGCCAAGACCGGCCCTGCAGCAACCCCAGCGCCAGCACCGCCGCCAGCGCGCCATAGACGATCGTGGTCTTCATCTTGAAGAACCGCTCGTCGTTGAAATAGGCGGTCAATCCGCCGAAGAAGATCACCATGAAGGCGGTGAAGACCTGAATCCGCGACAGTTGCCGGGTCAGCGCCCACAGGATGCCCATGGCTGCAAGCAGGATCGGCACGAACACCAGCGTGGCCACGATGAAGCCGGAATACTCCACCCCGCCAAGGATATAGGTGTTGTCCTTGATGCGGGTATAGACAATGAAGAACAGGATCGTCGGACCCAGTTCGAGGATCTGCTTCAGGATCGGATTGATGGTGCGTGCAGCCATGGACGGCCCTCCTCGTGACAATGCGGTACGGCGGCAGTTGGGGGTTCAGTCGCCCAATCCGACCAGCGCGCGGGCGAAATCCTCGGGATCGAAGGGGGCGAGGTCGTCGATCTGCTCGCCCACGCCGATGGCATGGATCGGCAGGCCGAACTTGTCCGCAAGCGCCACCAGCACGCCGCCCTTGGCGGTGCCGTCGAGCTTGGTCATCACAAGGCCAGAGACGTCGGCCAACTCCTGAAACACCTTGACCTGTTGCAGGGCGTTCTGCCCGGTCGTCGCGTCCAGCACCAGCAGCGTGTTGTGCGGCGCGTCCGGGTCCTTCTTGCGGATCACGCGGACGATCTTGGACAGCTCCTCCATCAGGTCGCTGCGATTCTGCAACCGCCCCGCGGTGTCGATCAAGAGCAGGTCCGCGCCGTCGGCCTGCGCGCGGGTCATTGCGTCCCACGCGAGGCTGGCCGGGTCGGACCCCTGCGCCGCCGTCATCACCGGCACACCGGCGCGGTCACCCCAGACCTGCAACTGTTCGACTGCCGCCGCGCGGAAAGTGTCACCGGCGGCGATCACAACGGACTTGCCTGCGGCGCGGAACTGGCTGGCGAGCTTGCCGATGGTCGTGGTCTTGCCCGATCCGTTCACGCCGACGACCAGCACCACCTGTGGCTTCTGATTGTATAGCGGCATGGGACGCGCGACCGGGTCCATGATCCGGGCCACTTCCGTCGCCAGCAACTGCTTGATCTCGTCCACCGACAACCGCTTGCCCAGTCGCCCCTCGACCATGTTGGCGGTCACGCGCAGGGCGGTCTCCACCCCCATGTCGGCGGCGATCAGCAACTCCTCCAGCTGTTCGACCATCGCATCGTCCAGCGTGCGGCGCGCGACCTCTGGCGTATCTGCGGCGAACATGCGGTTCAGGATCCCTGCGCGCGGCGCGGCCGTCGGGGGCGTGACGGGGGCCGGGTTCGGCGCGGGCACGACCGGCTGCGGTGCCGCCTCAGCCACGATGGCATCGAGACCTGCGTCCAGTTGCGACGACGACCGGAACATCCGGTCCTTCAGCTTCTTGAAAAATGCCATGTCGCCGTCCTGTATTCCGCGTCAACCCTAGCTAATCGCTGGCCCGCCCAAAGGAAAGGGCACGGGTGCTTGACGACGCCGCATCCCCTGCGCCAAAGCTGGCACCATGTGGCGCGCCCTTTGCCTGTTGGTCCTGACGATCCTGCCCGGTGCTGCGCGCGCCCAGGAGGGGACGTCGTGCAGCACCGGCACCCACGGCCCCGTCCAGTGCATCAGGCCCGCAGAGTTCGCCGTCGACACCTGTCAGGCGATCGCGGCTTTTGCCGCACACAACGCCATCGACCCGCATTTCTTTGCCCGGCTGATCTGGCAGGAAAGCCGGTTCGACCCCAACGCCCTGTCCCCCGCCAATGCCCGCGGCATCGCCCAGTTCATCGACGGCACAGCCGCCCTGCGCGGTCTGCGCGACAGCAACAACCCGGCGGAAGCGCTTGAATATGCGGCTGAATACCTTGGCGATCTGATCGACCGCTTCGGCAATCCGGGCCTTGCCGCCGTGGCCTACAACGGAGGAGAGGCGCGGGCGGCGGGCCTGATCGCCGGCACCGGCGGGCTGGCGCGGGAAACCATCGACTACGTGCGCATCATCACCGGCCTGCCCGCCGAGGTCTGGCGCGATGCCCCGCCCGACGCCCCCGATTTCCGCCTGCAGGGCGACATGGCGTTCCTGCCCGCCTGCCGCGACATGGCGGTGAACCGCAGCTACACCGCCTTTACCCCGCCACCGCCGGACTATGCCCCGTGGGGCGTGCAACTGGCCTACGGGCGCACGATGGAGGAGGCGCGGGCCGCCTTTGACCGCAGGGCCACGGCGTGCCGCGACACGCTCGCGGATCTGCCGCTCGACCTCATCTTCACCCGCAACCGGGTGTCGGGGCGGGCGGGCTTCTACATGGCGCGGGTGGGGGCCCAGACGTCGCGCGACGCCAACGGGCTGTGCAACGCGATCCGGGAGCAGGGCTGCACCTGCGCGGTCTATCGCAACTAGATCAGCGGCTTGCACATCGCAGGCTGTCGCATCCAGAAACCCCGCATCAGCAGGGCCGCCCAGCGGCCACGCGCACCTGTGACGAATGGTCGTGGGTCGGTAATTGGCCCTCAGCCTCACCGTGCAAGGTGTTAGATAGGTCGCGAATCGTCAGGTCGTCCGCCATGTTCAACGCCATCCTCTTCCCGCTCGTGACCCTTGCGCCACTGCCGCTGATTGCGCTGGCGGCGGTGCAGGGTGGCGCGTGGGTCGCCCTTGCGCTGGCCTGGATGACCCTGCTGACCTATCTGCTGGACCAGTTCGTGGCCATCGCCACCCCCACCGACGCCGACGCCGATCCGGAGATGGAGTTTCCGGCCGCCGATCTGCTGTGCACCGTACTGGCATTGGGGCATTTCGCCCTGTTGGCGCTGGTCGTGCTGTCGGTGGGCCGTGGGGGCCATGGGCTGGCGGCGGACGTGGGCGTGATCGTGGCCGCCGGGCTGTGGCTCGGTCAGGTCAGCAATTCGAACGCGCACGAGCTGATCCACCGCGGGGCACGTCCCCTGCACCGGCTGGGCAATTGGGTGTTCATTTCGCTGCTCTACGGTCACCACACCTCGGCCCATGTGCTGATCCATCACAGGCTGGTCGCGACCCCAGACGACCCCGCCACCGCGCGCGCCGGCGAAGGGTTCTATGGCTATGCCCTGCGCGCGTGGACCGGCGCCTTCCGTCAGGGTTATGCCGCCGAGGTCGCGCGACTGGCCCGGGTGGGTCGCAGCCCGTGGCACAACCCCTATGTCATCTACGTGGCCGGCGGCCTGGTGTTCTGCGCCGGGGCCGTCGCCATCGGCGGGGCGCGGGGACTGGCCGCCTACTTGGCGCTGGCGGCCTATGCGCAGGTGCAACTGCTGCTGTCGGATTACGTGCAGCATTACGGCCTGATGCGAAGGCTAGGGCCAGAGGGCAAGCCGGAGCCGGTCGGCCCGCGTCACAGCTGGAATGCGCCGCACTGGTTTTCCGCAGCACTGATGTTGAACGCCCCGCGCCATGCGGACCATCACGCCCATCCCGGTCGTCCGTTTCCCGCCCTGCGCGACGATCCCGCAGGGCCGATGCTGCCACGGTCGCTGCCCGCCATGGCAACCCTCGCGCTGGTCCCGCCCCTGTGGCGGCGCGTGATGGACCGCCGCCTGCGCCACTGGACGAGACCCGCGTGATCCGTGTGCTGGCCCTGATCCTGTGGGCGGCACCCGCGATGGCCGAACCGCTGGATGCTGCGGCGTTCGCGGCCTATGTCACGGGTCGCACGCTTGTGTTCGCCGCCCGGGACGGCAGCGTGGCCGGGGTCGAAGCCTATGGCCCCGACCGCAGCGTGACATGGTCGAGCGTCCCGGGGCAGTGCCAGCAGGGCCGCTGGTTCGCGCAGGGCGGCCAGATCTGCTTTGCCTACGACGGCGATCCACTGCCGAAATGCTGGGTCGTCAGCCGCACCGCCGGCGGCCTGCAGGCGGTCTCTACCGGCGGCACGATGCTGGTCGAGGCGCAGGAGGCCGATACGCCACTCGTTTGTCCCAGCCCGGACCTGCTGTCCTGACCCCTAGGCCTTGATCGGCGCCACCGGCACGCGCCCGTCCGCGAACTCGATCTCGACGCGGGTGGCGTGCCGCACCGCATCCACCCCGGTCGCCAACTGCCCATCCGCGCGCACCACGGCATAGCCGCGCCGCAGCGTCTCTCGGTAGCCGAGCGTTTCGCGCAGACGGTCGAGCGCATCGAGACGGTTGCGCTGCCGCTCGATATTGGCGTTCGCCCGGTCGGACAGCCGCTGTACGCGGACCTGCAAGCGTTCGCGCGCGCGCCCCAGATCGGGCGGCGCCACCCGCAGGGTTCCCAGTTTGACCTGCGCCTCGGCCAGCCGCCGCGCCAGCGCCGGGTCCAGACGCTGCGCCAGACCGTCCAGACGCCGCCGCTGTTCCGCAAGCCCGCGGTGCAGCAGGCCGGGTCGCAGCGCCGCATCCGCCAGCCGCACGCGGCTGCGCCCCGTCGCCGCCGTCAGGGCGGCGGGCAACCGCTCGCCCAGATAGTCCAACCGCTGCCGTGGCCCCTGCAAAAGCGCATCCTTTTGCGGCAAGGCGCGGCTCAGGTCGCGGACCCGCTGCTGGCGCAGCGTGACCGCCTGCGCCACGGCGCGGCGCAACCGCCCGCCCTGCGCATCCAGCGTCGCGAACAGATCCAGCCGCACCGGCACCGCCATTTCCGCCGCCGCCGTGGGCGTGGGCGCGCGCCGGTCGGCCACGTAGTCGATCAGCGTCGTGTCCGTCTCGTGCCCCACGGCGGATATCAGCGGGATGCGGCTGGCAAAGACAGCGCGCGCCACGATCTCTTCGTTGAAACCCCACAGATCCTCGATCGACCCGCCGCCGCGCGCGACGATCAGCAGGTCCGGGCGCGGCAACGCGCCACCCGGCGTCATCGCGTTGAACCCGCGAATCGCCGCCGCCACTTCTGTCGCACAGCGCGCACCCTGCACGGCGACGGGCCACACCAGCACCTTGCGCGGGAACCGATCGCGCAGGCGGTGCAGGATGTCGCGGATCACCGCGCCGGTGGGCGAGGTGACGACGCCGATCACCTCTGGCAGAAACGGCAGCGGCTGCTTTCGCGCGCTGTCGAACAGTCCTTCGGCCTGCAACTGCGCCTTGCGCTTTTCCAGCATCGCCATCAGGGCACCGGCCCCTGCGGGGGCGATGTCGTCGATGATGATCTGATACTTCGACTGGCCGGGGAAGGTCGTCAGCTTGCCTGTCGCCACGACCTCCATCCCCTCCTCCGGCAGTTGCGGCAACGCGTCCGCCCGCCCCTTCCAGATGATGCCGGAGATCACGGCGCGGTCGTCCTTCAGGTCCAGATACATGTGCCCGGACTTGGGACGCATGACGCGACCGACCTCGCCACGGATGCGGACATGACCGAACTCGCCCTCGATCACCGCCTTGATCGCACCGGCGATCTCGCTGACCGTGAACTCCGGCCCATTGCTGGCCGGTGTGGTGGCGTGTTCGAACAGGTCCATCGCGGTGCCCTTGTGATGTGCGCATCCGCACCCTAGAACACGCGCCATCTGGGGCCAAGCGGAGAGCGGCGTGAACATCCTTATCCTGGGATCAGGCGGGCGCGAACACGCCCTTGCCTGGGCGATCCTGCAGAACCCCAAATGCGACCGCCTGATCGTGGCCCCCGGCAACGCGGGGATCGCGCAGCTCGCCGAATGTGCCGCCCTCGACATCCTCGACGGCGAGGCGGTCGTGGCCTTTGCCACCGACCACGCCGTCGACCTCGTGGTCGTGGGGCCGGAGGCACCTCTGGCGGCCGGTGTCGCAGACATTTGCCGCGCGGCAGGGCTTGCAGTTTTCGGACCTTCTGCAGCTGCCGCGCGGCTGGAATCGTCAAAAGTTTTCACAAAAGCGATCTGCGCCGCCTGCGACGCGCCGACCGCCGCCTATGCCCATTTCATCGACGCCGCCGCCGCCCGCGCCTATGTCGCCGCACAAGGCGCGCCGATCGTGGTCAAGGCCGATGGCCTCGCCGCGGGCAAGGGCGTCGTCGTCGCAATGACGATGGCAGAGGCGCTCGCTGCCGTGGACGACATCATGGGCGGCGCCTTGGGTGACGGCGGGGCCGAGGTCGTGATCGAAGCGTTCATGACCGGCGAGGAGGCATCGTTCTTCGTTCTTTGCGACGGCACGACCATCCTGCCGGTCGGCACTGCGCAGGACCACAAGCGCGCCTTCGACGGCGACACCGGACCCAACACCGGCGGCATGGGGGCCTACACCCCCGCCCCGGTGATGACGCCCGCCGTCACGCAGGCCGCGATCGACCGGATCGTGCGACCTGTGGTCGCTGAAATGGCCGCCCGTGGCACACCCTTTACCGGCGTCCTCTTCGTCGGCTTGATGATCGAGGCCGGTGCCCCACGGTTGGTGGAGTTCAACGTCCGCTTCGGCGACCCGGAATGTCAGGGGCTGATGATGCGGCTGGGCGGCCAGATCCTCGACCTGCTGCAGGCCTGTGCTACCGGGCGTCTGGACACCCAGCAGGTCCATTGGGCGGACGATCACGCGCTGACGGTGGTGATGGCCGCGAACGGCTATCCCGGTGCCTACGCCAAGGGCAGCGCGATCCGCGGTCTCGACACCCTGGCCGAGGACAGCTTTCACATGACGTTCCACGCTGGCACCGCCCAGCGCGATGGCCGGATCACCGCCGATGGTGGTCGTGTGCTGGGCGTCACCGCCCGTGGCGCCACGCTGAACGAGGCGCGCGATCGCGCCTACGGGATGGTCGATGCGATCGACTGGCCGGACGGGTTCTGCCGCCGCGACATCGGCTGGCGCGCCCTGTAACCCATCATCTTGCCTGAAATATTCCCGCCGGAGACATCGGGTTTTCCCTTTGGAAAACCCGACCCCCATCCGCTGGAGGAAAGAAAGGCCGCACCCTCCCAAGTGCGGCCTCTCCTCCTCCCCTGACAGGCCGGGCTTACGCCGCGCGACCCACCAGAACCGAACCGATTTCCTCTGCCGCAGCCTTTTCGTCATGGCCCGCGACAGCGGCGATTTCCCGCGTCAGACGCTCCAGTGCGGCCTCGTAGAGTTGCCGCTCCGAGTAGCTCTGCTCGCGCTGATCATCCGCACGATGCAGATCGCGCACGACTTCTGCAATAGCAATCAGATCGCCGGAGTTGATCTTTTGCTCATATTCTTGCGCGCGGCGTGACCACATGGCCTTCTTGACCTTGGCCTTGCCGCGCAGCGTCTTCATCGCGTGGCTGACAACGTCCGGCGTGGACAGGGCGCGCATGCCCACTTCGGTCGCCTTGTGCGTCGGCACCCGCAGGGTCATCTTGTCCTTGTCGAAGGCGATGACGAACAGTTCCAGCTCGAATCCCGCCACTTCCTGCGTTTCGACGGATACGATCCGGCCCACGCCGTGCGCGGGATAGACGACGAAGTCGTTGGGCTGAAAGTCTTTCTTCTTCGATTTGGTCATGGCATTCCTTTCTGCGATCCCGACGGCAAAAGACCCCGGCAACTTGCGTCAACGGGGTGTCACACTTGGTACGGGGATCAGTTCACTGGCAGCATCGTTGTGATCGTATCACAAAATGCCGCATCATCAAAGTACCTTAGCAAACTGGTGAATCAGCAGCCTTTTCAACCCTTTCCGGGCCGACGGATCTGCGAATCAGCCACCCTCGCCAGCGGCTTCGCTGAACAGGTCCATCTTGCCGGTCTTGCCATCCATGTCCTCGGCACCCGGCAGCGGGTCCTTGCGGGTAATGATGACGGGCCACTTTTCCGCATATTTGCGGTTGAACTCGACCCACTTCTCCATGTCCGGCTCCGTGTCCGGGCGGATCGCGTCGGCGGGGCATTCGGGTTCGCATACGCCGCAGTCGATGCATTCGTCCGGGTGGATCACCAGCATGTTCTCGCCCTCGTAGAAGCAGTCCACCGGGCAGACTTCGACGCAGTCGGTGTATTTGCAGGCGATGCAGTTGTCGTTGACGATATAGGTCATGGCAGGATCATCCGGGTCTGGTGTGCGGCCCTGACTAGGCCAGCGGGGTGTATCATTCAAGCGGATTGGGATCGGTCCGGTCGCGCGCGGCCATCATGTCGCGCCGATCCTTGCCCGTGGGTCGTCCGCCACCGTCATAGCGGGGGTTGGCAGGTTCTGCCACGACGGGCGGCGAAAGGTCGTCATAGAGCCCCTGCGCCTCCGGTGCGGGACCACGCCGGGTCCCGCAGGCGAGGATGCGCACGACGCGCACCTGCCGTTCCTGCGCAAAGGTCAGTACGTGCCCCGCCCCCACCTCGCGGGCGGGTTTGGTCACCACCACGCCGTCGACGCGTACCCGACCCGCACCGACGATCTCGGCCGCAATGCTGCGCGATTTGAAGAACCGCGCCTGCCACAGCCACTTGTCGATGCGGATCGTGTCGCGCGCTTCGCTCACGCCCCGCTCACCGGGCCTTGAAGCCTTGCAGGGCGGCGGCGAACGGGTTGTCCGGGTCGATCTTCTTTTCAACCTTGGCCGGTTTCGCGTCGAAGGTCTGCGGCTTGTCCACGGGCTTGGGTCCGCGCGCGCCACCGGGTTTGCCCTGCGGGCGCGCCTGCGGTTTTTCGTGCGGTGTGCCGTCGGCATTGGGCTGTGGCTTGAAGCGCGACCGGTCTGTGGCACCGCTGCGACCTTCGGGCTTGGCGCGACGGCCACCCTCCTTGCGTGGCGCGTCGCCCTCGGTCACGGATGCATCGCCGCGTGTGGCGTCCCGGCGCGGTCCACGATTTCCCTGACGGGCCGCACGACCCCAGGTGAATGTGTAGAAGGTCTCGACCTCGACGGGCTTCGCGTCTTCTTCGCTCTCGGCCAGTTGCGGTGCATCGGCGGGGGGGACCTCCGGCGCGTCGGCGGGCGGGGGCGCGGGGGCATCCGGCGCGGGCGCGTCCGGCGCAGGTTCCTCCACCGGCGCATCCGGGGCAGGCCTGTCTTCGGGCTCGACCGGGACACCCTCGCCGGGGGCGTCACCGGGTTTGTTGGTCGCGGCTGGCGCGGATTTCGCGGCCTTGAACTTGGGCCGTTCCGCCTTTTCCGCATGATAGCCGAGTCCGCCCATCAGATCGGCGAACTGATCCAGCGTGGTGCCGGTGATCGACAGCATCTCTGGCACGGCCTCGAATCCCGCCTTGCTGTCACGGTCGCGGAGCAGGTCGGCCAGCCGTTCCAGCATGTCGATGCGGATGGCACGGGCACCGGCGGCGCGGTAACCCGCCATCGTGTAATAGCCCTGTGCGGCGGTCGCGTCCGCAGGCACCGTCACCAGTCCCGGCGGCGGGCTTTCGGGGAACTCCTGCAGGCCCTTGGCCAGCGACCACAGCACCAGCCGCAGGCGCGTCGGCGCGGGTTTCAGCAGCAGCGGCTGAAAGATCGTGAACTGGCCGAACCGGATGCCGTGCTTGCGCAGGGCCGCCCGCGCGTCCTGGTCCAGCGCCTTCACCTCTTCCACCACGTCGCTGCGCGAGATGATCCCGAACTGTTCGGCCATCCGGTAGGCGAAGCCGCGCGCGGCACCTGTCAGCGTTTCGTCGTTCTTGAGCGCCAGCAGCGGTTCGAACGCCGTAGCGATCTTGCGGTCGATGAAATGCTGCAGGCGGCGCTGCACCTTGGTGGCCACGTCGGCCCCCGCATCGTCGTCGACGAAGGCCACGACGCGCGGCTTCAGGGGATCGTCGCCCGCCACCAGCTTGCCCACCGCGGCGGTGCCCCACATCAGGCCACCCTGTTCGGTGATGTCCATTTCCGTGTCGGGTGCGTTGTAGAACCGGTCCGCCCGCAGGTGGAACTGCGGTGCCAGCGCCTGCGCGCTCGCTTGCCGCAATGTCTTGGCCTCGTCAGGGCTGCCCGCCTTGTCCATGCGAAAGCGGAAGCCTTCGAGGCGGCCGATGAATTCGCCCTCGACCGTCACTTCGCCCTTGTCGTTCACGTCAGCCAAGAGGCTCTCCTTTTGTTTGAGCCGGCGCAGCAACACAGAGGTGCGCCGGTCCACGAATCTTTGCGTCAACGCGCCATGCAACGCATCCGACAGGCGATCTTCTACAGCGCGGGTGTGGTCGCGCCAATGGCTTTCGTCCCGCAGCCACCCCTTGCGCTGGGCGACGTAGGTCCATGTGCGGATAAACGCCAACCGTTTGGACAGCGTATCGATGTCGCCGTCGTTCCGGTCGATCCGCGCCACCTGCAGCGCGAACCAGTTTTCATCCACATGGCCCGTCTGATGCAGGTCGGTGAATATACGCATGAGCAGGCCCGCGTGTTCCCCCCGACTGATGCCGCGAAAGTCCGGAATGCGGCAGACGTCCCACAACAGCCGCACCGATGGCCCGTCGCTTGCGCGGGCCGCCACGATCTCGTCCGCACCAAGGGCGCGCAGCGCAGCCAGATCGTCGCTTTCGCGCACGCGGGTCAGCCAGTCGTTGTCGGTCCGCGCCTCCAGCGTCTGTAACAGGCGCTTGACCGATCCGAACTGCAGATCGGTGTTGCGCCATTGCAGTCGCTTCAGCGGCGGAAACTGGTGGTTGACGATCTGGCCGATCACGCCCTCGTCGAACTCCTGCGCCTCTCCTGTTACGCCAAAGGTTCCGGACGCCAGATGCCGCCCCGCCCGCCCCGCGATCTGCGCCAGCTCGTCTGGCCGCAATTCCCGCATCCGCGCGCCGTCGAACTTGGCCGTGGCGGAAAACGCCACATGCGTAATGTCGAGGTTCAGGCCCATCCCGATGGCATCTGTGGCGACGAGGTAATCCACGTCGCCATTCTGATAGAGCTCGACCTGCGCATTGCGCGTCCGGGGGCTGAGTGCGCCCATGACGACCGCCGCACCGCCCTTCTGACGGCGGATCAGTTCTGCGATGGCATAGCAATTTTCAACCGAAAAGCCGACGATGGCGGCCCGTGCGGGCATCCGGCTTAGCTTTTTCGAACCAGCGTAGGTCAGTTCCGAAAACCGCTCCCGCCGCTGGATCACGACGCCGGGGATCATCGCCACGATGGCCTGCCGCATGGTGTCGGCCCCCATGAACAGCGTCTCGTGCAGGCCGCGGGCATGCAGCAGGCGGTCCGTGAACACGTGCCCGCGTTCCGGATCGCCGCACAGCTGGATTTCGTCCACGGCAAGGAAATCGCAACCCAGCCCTTCGGGCATCGCCTCGACCGTGCAGACCCAATAGGCGGTGCGCGGCGGCACGATCCGCTCCTCGCCCGTCACCAGCGCCACGACCCCCGGCCCGCGCGCCTTGACGATGCGGTCATAGACCTCTCGCGCCAGAAGCCGCAGCGGCAACCCGATGACGCCGGTGCGATGGCCCAGCATCCGCTCGATCGCGTGATGGGTCTTGCCGGTATTCGTCGGCCCCAGAATGGCCGTAACGCGAGAGGGTTGCATAGCGTCCCCGCAGGGACGGCGCGGGCTTACAGGGCCAGGCCGTCCAGTGTGACAGTCAGGCGTCGGGCGGCATCAGCGACACCCTCCGCATGGGGGGCAATCCCGAGGATCCGGTCATAGACCTCGAGGGCGTCTTCGGGGCGATCCAGTTCTTCCAGGATCACGGCCAGTCCGCTCATCGCGCCGAAATGGCGCGGGTTCAGGGCCAGCGTCGTCTGAATGTCGGCCAGTGAGGGGCCGATCTGACCGGCCAAGTAGAACGCGGTGGCCCGGCCGTTGTAACCTTCGGCGAATTCGGGGGCATGGTCGATCAGCGCGCTGTAGTGCTGGATCGCCAGCGGGGTGTCGCCCGCCGCCATCGCATCAGCACCGCGTCGCAGCAGCAGGTCCATCGCGGTAGACCCGCTGCGCGACCACATCTCGGCGATCCGGTTCTGGATGCCGGGGGTCGCCTCCGGGTCCGCGTCGGCCAGTTCCGCAAACAGCGCATCCAGTGCGGCCGCATCGGCGCCGGGGGCACCGGGCGCGGGGGTGGCGGGTGCATCGTCGGTGACCGGCGCATCAGGGGCGCCGCCCTGCGGCACCTCGAACCCCGGCGCGGTGCCGCCATCCGGCATCGGCACCTGCGCGGCACCACATGTGGCCCACAACAGTGCGACTGCCGTCACGAAAGGATTGATGCCTGATCGCCGCATGGTCATACCGTGAATGTAGCGTAACCTGCGCCCGATACCAGTGGGCGCACCCTCACAACCACGACAAGGATAACCAGCATGAGCGATGTCATCACACAGGCCGTCGATTCCCTGAACGCCAAGATGGACGCAGGCTTCGACGGCACGGCCAAGTTCGTGATCGAAGGCGAAGGCGCCATCATGATCGACCAGTCCGGCGCCCGCGCCGGCGACGACGAGGCCGACGTCACCATGACCGCCAGCCGTGACACGTTCGAAGGCATCCTGAGCGGCGATGAGAACCCCACCGCCGCCTTCATGTCCGGCAAGCTGACCATCGACGGCGACATGGGCAAGGCGATGCAGCTGGCAAGCGTCCTCGCCTGATGCGGTACGCCCCCCTGCATGCGGATGTCGCAGACGGCCCGGATGCAGGGGCGGCGCATTGGATCAAGACCACCGACCACGCCCGGATCCGGGTCGGGCACTGGGTCAGCGGCGCCGACCGGGGCACCGTCCTGCTGTTCCCCGGCCGTACCGAATACATCGAGAAATATGGTTGCGCCGCCGCTGACCTGCGCGCCCGCGGCTATGCCACGATCACCGTGGACTGGCGCGGTCAGGGTCTGTCGGACCGGACCGCGCCCGACCGCGCCATCGGCCATGTCGCGGACTTCGGCGACTTCCAAAAGGACGTGGCGGCGATGCTGACCCACGCCCGCGACCTCGGCCTGCCGAAACCCTTCTACCTGATCGCGCATTCCATGGGCGGTGCCATCGGCCTGCGTGCGCTGCTCGAGGGGTTGCCCGTGCGCGCCGCTGCCTTTTCCGCGCCGATGTGGGGCATCCGCATGTCCGCCCTGCAACGCCCCTTTGCCTGGGGACTGTCCAGCGCCGCGCGCCGCATGGGGTTCGATCAGCGCATGTCACCCGGTCAGGACCCGGACAGCTACCTGACCCGCGTGGCACTGGCCGACAACACGCTGACCTCCGACCCCGACATGTTCGACTACATGCGGGGCCAGCTGAGCACCTATCCCGACCTCGCCCTCGGCGGCCCGTCCCTGCGGTGGCTGAACGAATCGCTGCGCGACATGCGCCGCATGGCGCGGCTCGACAGCCCCCGCCTGCCCGCCGTCACCTTTCTCGGCACAGCGGAGGCGATCGTCGATCCCGCACGCATCCGCGACCGCATGGCCCGCTGGCCCAACGGCACGCTCGAGATCGTGGACGACGGCAAACACGAGACGATGATGGAACGCCCCGCCATCCGCACCCGGTTCTTCGACACGGCGACACGACTGTTCGACGCGCACCACTGACGCCCACCGCCGACGCACCGCCGCCCGACTGGTGCGCCCGGCTCACCTGCCCTCGCTTTTTTCCAAATACTTCCGCGCGGCGCGCGCCTGCCCTCTCCCCGCACGCCACGGTCGCCCCGGCCATCATCCTGCCCCAAATACGCCCGCCCGAGGCGCACCGCGCACAGCCACCGCGCACTGGCAACGCCCGCCCGGCGCCCTAACTCCCTCGCATGGCTGACGTCCTCACCTTCACCGACCGCGGCATCTACTGCCCCGCTGGCGATTTCTACATCGACCCGTGGCGGCCCGTGGACCGCGCGCTGATCACCCACGGCCACGCGGACCATTCGCGTTGGGGAATGCAGCGCTACCTCGCGACCGAGGCTGCGGCCCCGGTCATGCGTCATCGCCTTGGCGACGTGACCCTGCAGACGATCCGTTACGGCGAGGAGCGTCGCATCGGTGATGCCACCGTCAGCTTCCATCCCGCCGGCCACGTCCCCGGCTCCGCCCAGATCCGGGTCGAGGTCAAAGGCGACGTCTGGGTCGCCTCCGGCGACTACAAGACCGTGGCGGACGGCCTGTCGGAGCCGTTCGAGCCGGTGCGCTGCCATGCCTTCATCACCGAATGCACCTTTGGGCTGCCGGTGTTCACATGGCTGGCCGAGGATGTGCTGACCGCACAGATCAACGGCTGGTGGGCCGCCAATGCCGCCGCTGGGCGCACGTCGATCATCGGCGCCTATGCGCTGGGCAAGGCGCAGCGCCTGCTGACCTGCGTGGACCCGTCCATCGGCCCGATCCTGACGCATGGCGCGGTGGAGAACACCAACGCGGTGCTGCGGGCGCAGGGGATCGCGCTGCCCGACACGATCCGCGTCACGCCGGACACCAAGGGGGCCGACCATCCCGGCGCGCTGGTCATCGCCACGCCGTCGGCGCTCGGCACCACATGGGCGCGGCGGTTCGGCCCCTCCTCCACCGCCTTCGCGTCCGGCTGGATGGCCCTGCGCGGCGTGCGCCGCCGCAGAGCCGCAGACCGGGGATTCGTCGTCAGCGACCATGCGGACTGGGACGGTCTGAACGCCGCGATCAAGGAGACGGGCGCGACCAGGATCTTCGCAACCCACGGCTATACGAGCGCCTTCCAGCGCTGGCTGTCGGAACAGGGCTATGACGCCCATATCGTCAGCACCGAATACACCGGCGAGACGGGCGACGACGCGGATGACGCGCCTGCCGACCCCCCCGCCGCTGGCTCCGACACCGTCGCAGCGGGCGACCCGGCACCCCCGCAAAGCGGGGACGCGACACCTCCGCAAGCGGGCGTGTGAGATGAAGGATTTCGCCGCCCTCTACGCCCGGATCGACGAATCGACCAAGACCACGGTCAAGGTCGCGGCCCTCGCGGACTATTTCCGCACTGCGCCGGACGACGACAAGCTGTGGACCGCCGCTCTGTTTACCGGACGCCGCCCGAAACGCACGATCACCGCCACCCGCCTGCGTGACTGGGCCGCGGAACGCGCGGGCATCCCACTGTGGCTGTTCGAGGAATCCTACGGCATCGTCGGCGATCTGGCCGAGACGATCAGCCTGACGCTGCCACCCGCGACCCACGCCAGCGACCTGCCCCTGACGCACTGGATCATGGAAATCCGGCGCCTCTCGGCCCTTGACGACGCCGCGCGCAAGGCGGGCATCCTGCGCGCTTGGGACAGCTTGCCAGGGTCCGAGCGTTATCTGTTCACCAAGCTGCTGACCGGCAGCTTCCGCGTCGGCGTCAGCGCGAAACTCATGACCCGCGCATTGGCACAGGCCACCGGTGGCGACGAGGCGAACCTGACCCACCGCCTGATGGGCGGCTGGACGCCGGACACCACGACATGGTCCGACCTGATCGAGACGACGGACCCCAGCGCCGACCTGTCGCGGCCCTACCCGTTCTACCTCGCCTATGGGCTGGAGGATCTGGCAGCACTCGGCCCCGCCACGGACTGGTCGGCGGAGTGGAAATGGGACGGCATCCGGGGCCAGTTCATCTTGCGCGGCGGCGAACACCACCTGTGGTCGCGCGGCGAGGATCTGATGACCGACCGCTTTCCCGAACTTGCGCAACTGCGCGATTTCCTTCCCGACGGCACCGTGATCGACGGCGAGGTGCTGGCCTTTCGCGATGAAACCCCCCTGTCCTTCAACACGCTGCAGGCCCGCATCGGGCGCAAGACCGTGCCGAAGAAGCTTCTAACCGACGCCCCCGTGATCCTGATGGCCTACGACCTGCTGGAGGATGCGGGCACCGACATCCGCGCCCTGCCCTTTGCAGACCGCCGCGCACGTCTGACGCAGATCATCGCCGCCACGCCAGATACCGCCCCGCTGCGCCTGTCGCCCGGCGTCACCTTCAGCGACTGGGACCGCCTGACCGCCGCCCGCGCCACCAGCCGCGAGCGCAACGCGGAAGGGCTGATGTTGAAGCGTCTCGACAGCCCCTACCTTGCGGGGCGCAAGAAAGGCGACTGGTGGAAGTGGAAGGTCGATCCCCTGACCATCGACGCGGTGATGATCTATGCGCAGCAGGGGTCGGGAAGGCGGGCCAACCTGTTCACCGACTACACCTTTGCCGTCTGGGACGGCGACGCGCTGGTGCCGTTCACCAAGGCCTATTCCGGCCTGACCGACGCCGAGTTCCGCCAGATCACCGCATGGGTGCGCAAGAACACGCTGCAGAAATTCGGACCCGTCCGTCAGGTCACGCCGCAGCACGTGTTCGAGCTGGCGTTCGAAGGGATACAGGCCAGCCCGCGGCACAAATCCGGCGTCGCCCTCCGCTTTCCCCGGATGCTGCGCTGGCGCCACGACAAGCCCTTGGCCGAGGCGAACACGCTGGACGATCTGCGCGCCATGCTCGCCGCCCATGGCTAAGTGCCGCACCGCTTGAGGGTCGTCCCCCCAGCGCCTATGTCTGACCCAACCCCTGCACAGGAACCTGTCCGATGATCCCCTTCCCGCACGACGCCCGCCTGTTCGACGCCCACACCGACACGGGCGCCGCGCCCGACCTTGGCCCGCTGCCGGAATGGGATCTGACCGACCTCTACCCCGCACCAGACAGCGCCGAGATCAAACGCGACATGGACTGGCTGGAGGCGGCCTGCGCCAGCTTCGCAGCCGATTATCAGGGCAAGCTCGACACGCTGGACGCGGGCGGTCTGCTGGAGGCGGTGAAACGCTACGAGACGATCGACATCATAGCAGGGCGGATCATGTCCTATGCGGGCCTGCGGTATTACCAGATCACCACGGACGCGGAGCGCGGCAAGTTCATGGCCGACTGTCAGGACCGCCTGACGACCTATACCACGCCGCTGGTGTTCTACAGCCTCGAGTTCAACCGCCTGCCCGACGACCATCTGGCGGGGTTGCTGGCCTCCAATGCCGACCTCGCCCGCTACGCCCCGATTTTTGATCGGATGCGCGCGATGAAGCCGCACCAGCTGTCCGACGAGCTGGAACAGTTCCTGCACGATGCCAGCGTCGTGGGTGCCGCCGCCTGGAACCGCCTGTTCGACGAGACGATGGCAAGCCTCACCTTCGACGTGGACGGCGAGGCGCTGAACCTCGAAGCCACGCTGAACCTGTTGACCGACGCCGACCGCGACCGCCGCAAGGCGGGCAGCGACGCGCTGTCAGCGGTGTTCAAGGAGAACGTGAAACTCTTTGCCCGCGTCCACAACACGCTGGCCAAGGAGAAGGAGATCGAGGACCGCTGGCGCAAGATGCCGACACCGCAATACGGTCGCCACCTGTCGAACCATGTGGAACCTGCCGTGGTCGAGGCGCTGCGCAACGCCGTCGTCGCGGCCTATCCCCGCCTGTCGCACCGCTACTATGCGCTGAAGGCCAAGTGGCTGGGGCTGGACCGGATGCAGACCTGGGACCGCAACGCCCCCCTGCCGCGCGAGGATGATCGCCTTGTGCCATGGGCCGAGGCCGAGCAGATCGTGATGGACGCCTATGCCGGGTTCTCGCCGGAAATGGCGGAGCTTGCGAAGCCGTTCTTCACCGACGGCTGGATCGACGCCGCCTGCAAGCCAGGCAAGGCACCGGGCGCCTTCGCGCACCCGACCGTCACCACCGTGCATCCCTACGTGATGCTGAACTACCTCGGCAAACCGCGCGACGTGATGACGCTAGCGCACGAATTGGGCCACGGCGTCCACCAGCGGCTGGCGGCCGGTCAGGGCGAACTGCTGTCCTCCACCCCGCTGACGCTGGCCGAAACCGCCAGCGTGTTCGGCGAGATGCTGACCTTCCGCAAGCTGCTGGACGCGGCCCGAACCCCCGCCGAACGCAAGATCCTGCTGGCGGGCAAGGTCGAGGATATGATCAACACGGTCGTGCGCCAGATCGCGTTCTACGACTTCGAGTGCAAGCTGCACGCCGCCCGTGCTGCGGGCGAGCTGACGCCGGAGGACATCAACGCCTTGTGGATGAGCGTGCAGGCCGAAAGCCTCGGCCCGGTGTTCGACTTCCACGACGGCTACGAGACGTTCTGGAGCTATATCCCCCACTTCGTCCACTCGCCCTTCTACGTCTATGCCTATGCCTTCGGCGACGGGTTGGTGAACGCCCTCTACGCGGTCTATGCGGAAGGCGATCCCGACTTTCAGGCGAAATATTTCGCCATGCTGCGCGCGGGCGGATCCAGGCATCACAGCGAGCTGCTGGCGCCCTTCGGTCTGGACGCCGCCGACCCCGCGTTCTGGGACAAGGGGCTGGGCATGATCGCAGGCATGATCAACGAGCTGGAGGCGATGGAGGCGTGATTCCGGCCACAGGTGGCGGGGAGGTCACGCTTGCGCCGCTCGACCCTGCCCTGATCGCTGCCTTGCGCACGCTGCGCGTGGCCCCCGGTCAGGTGCAATTCTCCGACCATCCCGCCGATGTGCTGGACGCACCAGAGGCGGGGGCAACCCCTTACGCCATGCTGCGGGGTGGCGTGGTCGTGGGCATGCTGCGCCTTGACACGGCCTTTGCCGCCCATCACCCCTTTGCCGCCCACGGTATCGGATTGCGCAGCTTCATCGTGGGCCTCGCCCATCAGGGCACGGGGGTCGGCACCGCCGCCACCCGCGCCCTGCCCGCGCTGATCGCGGCGCACTATCCGGGCACCCGCACCGTGTGGCTGACCGTCAACCTGCGCAACCCCGCCGCCCGCGCCGTGTATCTGAAAGGCGGGTTCGTCGACACGGGCGAGCATTACCTTGGCGGCGATGCGGGTCCGCAGCACATCCTGCGGCTGGACCTCTAGCCGCGCCCGCCCTTGGCGAACACCATGTCCATCATCGTCTGCGTGCCACGGCTGAACTCCAGTAGGCAGCCATAGGCCTCCCCCCCTGCCGCCGCGCGACCGAAGGCTTCGACCTGCAACACGTAGTGATTGACCGCGGGCCACCGTTCGACCGTGCGCGTGTTGTCGCCCAGATCCAGCACCAGTTCCGCCTGATCGGCCCAGCCCGCGTTGAACGGACAGGTCAGCGTGATGATGCCGGTGTCGCCATGGAACCGGACCGCCTGTGCCGACTGCATCCGCGTGGACACGACCGCGCCATAGGTGAAATCGCCGAAATCCGCCGCCACCTGCGCGAACACGTCGACGCCGTTCTCGTAGTCGATGCGCGCATGGGTGATCGCCACCGGCTCTGCCCCGGTCACGAAACGGGCCGCGCCAAAGGCATAGACCCCGATG
This sequence comes from Loktanella fryxellensis, assembly GCF_900110065.1. Lineage (GTDB taxonomy): Bacteria > Pseudomonadota > Alphaproteobacteria > Rhodobacterales > Rhodobacteraceae > Loktanella > Loktanella fryxellensis. The sequence continues at coordinate 61,011 of NZ_FOCI01000016.1, forward strand.
TCGGGCAACCCGCCGCCGCCCGTCTCGGGCCGGTTGCGGATGTTCGCGCGGTCGGGGTTGTTGTAGGTGAACACCACCTCCACATGGCGCAACTGCCCGATGGTGCCGCCCTGCAGCAGATCGCGCGCCCGCGCGAATTGCGGATGGTGCACGATCATGAACGCCTCGGCCGCCAGCAATCCGCTGGCATCGCGCGCCGCGATCACGCGGTCGATCTCGTCCGCGTGCAGCGCGATCGGCTTTTCGCACAGCACGTGCTTGCCCGCCTGCAGCGCCTTCACGCTCCACTCCACGTGCAGGTGGTTGGGCAGCGGCACATAGACCGCATCGACATCTGGGTCGGCCAGCAGCGCGTCGTAGCTGTCATGCACCCGCAGGCCCGGCGCGAAATCCGAGAATCCCGTGGCCTTGGCGGGATCGGACGTGGCAAGCGCCACCAGTTCCGCCCCCTTGGCCGCATGGATCGCCGGCCCCATCTGCGTCATGGCAAAGTTCGCAGCCCCCAGAATTCCCCACCGCATCGCACACTCCCGCTGACAGACCGGCCTGCGCGGATCATCCGGCGGCGCCTTTGGCCAGACCCTAGTGAAGGCGCCACGCCGCCTCAACCCGTCTGCCGCAGCAGCACGGCAATACCACGATCCGCCTTCCGATCCGCGTCCGGCCTTGTTACGACAGGACCAACCCAAGGAGGATTCCGATGCGTCGCAAACTCGCTGCCGGCAACTGGAAGATGAACGGCACCACGGCCACCCTCGATCAGGTCAAGGCGCTGACGGATGCGCACCCCGATCCCGCCGTGGACATTCTGCTGTGCCCGCCCGCCACGCTGATCGCGCAGATGGCGTGGGCGCGGGGCAGTCATGCCCTGCAGATCGGCGGTCAGGATTGCCACGCGCAGGACAGCGGCGCGCATACCGGCGACATTTCGGCGGCGATGCTGAAGGATGCAGGCGCGTCGCACGTGATCCTCGGCCATTCCGAACGGCGGGCCGACCACGCAGAGAGCGATGCGGATGTGGCGGCCAAGGCGCAGGCAGCCCACGCGGCGGGCCTGATCGCCGTGATCTGCCTGGGCGAGACGCTGGACCAGCGCGACGCGGGCACGGCACTGGAGGTGGTCACGGTGCAACTGCGGGGGTCGCTGCCTGACGGGGCGACGGCGGCGAACACGGTCATCGCCTATGAGCCGGTCTGGGCCATCGGCACGGGCCGCGTGCCGACCGTGGCGCAGATCGCCGAGGTCCATGGCCGCCTGCGCGTCACCCTGCACGACATGATGCGCGACGCGGACGGGGTCCGCATCCTCTATGGCGGGTCCGTCAAGGCCGAGAATGCAGCCGAGATCTTTGCGGTCGCCGATGTGGATGGCGCGCTGGTGGGCGGTGCCAGCCTTCAGGCTGTGGATTTTGCGCCTATCGTGGCGGCACTGGAACGCGCCTGACGGCGTGCCGGGGGGGGGGTGTCCCCCCCCCATCATTAGCCGCGTCAGCCGCGTCAGCCGCGTCAGCCGCGTCAGCCGCGTCAGCCGCGTCCGGTGCTGTGCGCCAGATTGATCCGCACGGCGACGTCGGCGATGGTCCGCAGCTTTTCCGCCGCTTGATCCAGATCGTCTAGCACCGCATCGACGCCGCACAACTCGGCCGCGTCCTGCGTGTCCAGCACCTTCCCCGCCAGAACGACCGGAACCACCGGCGCCACGATCCGCAGGCCCACGACCAGCCGCGTCAGCGCGCCCACGTCGGCGCAGACGTTGGCCACCAGCACCACCGCGCCAAAACGGGCCGTCTCGGCGCGGTGCAGGATATCGTCGTGTCCCTCGCCCATGGACAGGTCCACGTGCCAGCCACCGCGCCGAAAGATGTTGGCGGCCATCTCGATCCCAAGGGTGTGGCTGTCGCCGGGCAGCAGCGCCAGCAGCACGCGGGAGCCATCGCCGGCAAGTGTGCTTTCTGCCTGATCCAGCACATGGCGCAGACCGCGGATGATGCGGAACAACCGGTTGGACGCCAGCGTCACCTCGACGAAGGACATCTCGTCCTCTTCCCAGCGGGTGCCCAGCACGCGCGCGGCGGCCGAGATGTAGGACAGGTAGATCGTGTTGGCCGAATTGCCGCTGCGCCGCAGGTTGCGCACGATGCGGTCGGCCGCATCTTCATCCGGGGCGGTCAGGGCCGTGCAGAAACGGTCGATCTCCGCCGCGTCGGGGCCGTCTTCGCCTTCGCCGAAGCGCGGCATCCGGAACGCGAGGCGCCGGACCACTTCCATGGCGACATTGCCCACGGCAGCCTCCGGCAGTGCGGTGGTCAGGCGACTGAACTGCGTCTGTGCCTGAAACCAGGCCGCGTGGTCGATGTGCTCGTCGTCCCGCTGCTGGCGTGCCATGCAAATTGCCCCCGTGTGATTTCATCCCCCGCTCCGAATGCGCCGTAGAGGCAGGCGTCCCGTTCATTCGGTATCCGGTCGTATGCACAAACTATCATCGCCGCTGCACCAGAACCTGCGACGTAACGTCACATCCCCTCTTGTAAGGGAACAAAATCGATCCGACAAGTCGCACGATGGAACACATCACCCAATCGCCGACCGATCCCGCCTTTGTGCAGAACCCCTACCCGACCTATGACCGGATGCGCTCATCAGGCCCGCTGGTCTGGTGGACCGACTATGCCATGGCCTGCGCCACCGACCATGCGACCGTCAGCGCCGTGCTGCGCGACCGCCGCATGGGCCGCGAGGTGCCCCCTGAACTGGCCCCGCCCGCAGACCCCGCCCGCGCCCTGTTCGACGGGGTCGAAGCGCATTCCATGCTGGAACTGGATGGTCCGGATCATGCCCGGCTGCGCGGTGCCGTGCTGCGCGCCTTCACCAGTCGCGCCATCGCGGGGCTGGGCGACGGCATCCGTGCGCTGTGCCACGACCTGATCGACCGGTTTCCCACCGGCGATTTCGACCTGCTGGATGCCTATGCCCGCCCCACCCCGGTCATCACCATCGCCCGCCTGCTGGGTGTGCCTGCGGCTGCGGCGGACGATCTGCTGCGCTGGTCCAACGCCATGGTGGCGATGTATCAGGCCCGCCTGACCCCCACGATCATGGCCGAGGCAGAGGCCGCGACGGCAGAGTTCACAGCCTTCCTGCGGGAGCATCTGGCGCACAAGCGCGCCCATCCGGGGACCGATCTGATGACGACCCTGCTGGATACGCCGCTGTCCGAGGAGGAGTTGATCTCGACCTGCATCCTGCTGCTGAACGCGGGTCACGAGGCTACGGTGCACACGCTGGGCAACGGCGTGGCCGCGATGCTGACGGCAGGGGTGCGCCGGTCCGACCCCGCGGCGGTGGAGGAGGTCATGCGCCTCGATCCCCCGCTGCACATGTTCACCCGCTGGGTGCATCAGGACTGCACCGTCGCGGGCCACGATTTTTACCGCGGCGACCGCATCGCCTGCCTTCTGGGTGCGGCCAACCGCGACCCTGCCGTCTGGACCGCGCCGGAGGTCTTCGATCCCGACCGGACCGGGCCCGCGCATGTGGCCTTCGGCGGTGGCGCGCATTTCTGCGTCGGCGCACCACTGGCGCGGATGGAGTTGCAGATCGCGCTCGAGGTGTTGTGGGAACGCTGCCCCGACCTGCGGCTGACGGCGCAGCCGGTCTATGCGGACGTGTATCATTTCCACGGGCTGGAGCGGCTGATGGTGGCGCGATAGGCAAAGACGCCTGCCGCGCAGGGGCGCATCCTTGGCAGGATGATGCACCGGTCGGGCGGCGGTGCGAGGGTGCGCCGCCGCCGGAGGAGTTTGGGTGTCCGATGAAATCGGGTGCGGTGTGCTGCGTCAGAGTGGCAGGGCGATGGTCGACTTGATCTCTTCCATCGACAGCAGGGCGGTCACGGTGTGGACCTTCACCTCCGAGATCAGGGCCTGATAGAAGATGTCGTAGGCCCGTGCATTGGCGACGCGCACCTTGAGGATGTAGTCGATGTCGCCCGCAAGGCGGTGCGCCTCCTGCACCTCTGGTCGGGCGTGCAGCGCGGTCAGGAAGCGGCGCTGCCAGTCCGCGTCGTGTTCCGACGTGCGGATCAGGACAAAGAAGCAGGCGTCGAATCCCAACGCCTGCGCATCCAGCATGACCGTGGTGCGCCCGATGACGCCGGCGGCGCGAAGTTTGCGGATGCGGTTCCACACGGGGGTCTTGGATGATCCGACTTCTGCGGCTATGTCGTCGAGCGACCGGTCCGCGTCGCGCTGCAGGGCAGCGAGGATCTTGCGGTCGGTGGCGTCGATGCGGACATTCATTCCGGCTGATCCTGCGGTTGTGGGACATTCGTGCCGATTTGGCGCTGCACTGGAACGCCTGTGCTTATCTATGGCGTCGGCTAGGCAAAAACCAGAACAATGTTCTATATGCAAGGTCTGCAAAGGAGTTGGTACGATGGATCACTTCCCCGTCTTCATGGCCGTCGCGGGCCGTCGCATCGTCCTGTCAGGCGGTGGTGAAGCGGCCTTGGCGAAACTGCGCCTGATCCTGAAGACCACTGCCCATGTCACCGTGATCGCCGCCGATGCGGACCCGCAGATCGCCGCATGGGCGCAGGCGCGTCGCCTGACCCTGCTGCCCCGCGCGATGGAGCCGGGCGATGCGATGTGCGCCGTGCTGTTCTATGCCGCCAACGAGGATGACGCCGAGGACGCCCGCGTGGCAGCCCTTGCGCACCGCGACGGCGCGCGCGTGAACATCGTGGACAATCTGGCCGACAGCCAGTTCATCACCCCCGCCATCGTGGACCGCGATCCCGTCGTCGTGGCGATCGGCACCGAAGGCGCGGCCCCCGTGCTGGCCCGCCGGATCAAGCGCGATCTGGAAGAGCGACTGCCTGCCGACCTCGGCCTGCTGGCCCGCATCGGCAAGACGTTCCGCACCGCAGCCGACGTGTTGCCGATGGGTGTGAAGCGGCGCGATTTCTGGACCGCGTTCTATGAGCGGGTCGGCCCGCAGGCCGTTGCCGCCGGTGGGGCCGATGCGGTGCGCCCGGCGCTGCAGCGGTTGCTGGACGCCACCCTGCACGCCGCACCCAAGCAGGGCCGCGTCGACCTCGTCGGTGCCGGTCCCGGCGATCCCGACCTGCTGACGCTGAAGGCACGCAAGGCGCTCGATGTGGCCGATGTCGTGATCTACGACCGTCTGGTCAGCCGCCCGATCCTCGAACTGGCACGACGTGAAGCGGTGATGATCGACGCAGGCAAGGAGGGCTTTGGTCCCGGCATGCCGCAAGAGCAGATCCAGGCGCTGATGGTGGAACATGCATCCCAAGGCGCGCACGTTGTGCGGCTGAAGTCCGGCGATCCCACGGTCTTCGGGCGGCTCGACGAGGAACTCGCAGCGCTGGACGCGGCGGGCATCGCGTGGTCCATCGTGCCGGGCATCACCGCCGCCAGTGCCGCCGTGGCGACGCTGGGCCAGAGCCTGACGCGGCGCGGGCGCAATGCGTCGGTGCGGTTCATGACCGGCCACGATACCGCCGGTTTCGCCGATCACGACTGGAAGGCGCTGGCCCGCCCCGGTGAAGTCGCCGCGATCTACATGGGCAAGCGCGCGGCGCGGTTCCTGCAGGGTCGTTTGCTGATGCATGGGGCCGACCCTGCGACGCCGGTGACGGTGGTGGAAAACGCATCCCGCCCGGATCAGCGGGTGCTGCCCACGGTGCTGGCCGATCTGGAACCGACATTGACCGAAGCCGGGATGGACGGTCCCGCGCTGATGCTGCTGGGCCTTGCCCCCCGTGCGGCCTTGGCGGTAACCGCCGATCTGACGCGCGAGGAGTTCGCCTGATGCCCAAAGCCTACGTTCCCAAGGTCGTGACGGCCAATGCCCTGCTGGAGGGCGACGCCGTCTGGCTGACCGCCGACGACCGCTGGTCGCCCGACATGGCCGAGGCCGAATTGCTGATGGACGCCAAGGCGGCGGAGCGGCGGCTGGCCGACGCGGCCAAGCGGCAATCCGAGGTGGCCGGTCCCTACCTCGCCGATGCGGCGGCCACCGACCACGGCCCGGTGCCGGTGCATTTCCGCGAGGATTTCCGCGCGCGGGGCCCCTCCAACTATTTCCACGGCAAGCAGACGGAAGCCTGATCCATGTACAGCTACAGCGAATTCGATGCGGCCTTCGTGCGGGAACGCGTGGCGCAGTTCCGCGCGCAGGTCGAACGCCGCGTGGACGGCAGCCTGACCGAGGAGGAGTTCCGCCCCCTGCGGCTGATGAACGGCCTCTATCTGCAACTGCACGCCTACATGCTGCGCGTGGCGATCCCTTACGGCACGCTGAACAGTCACCAGATGCGGCAGTTGGCGATGATCGCTGAACGCTGGGACAAGGGCTATGGCCACTTCACCACACGGCAGAACATCCAGTACAACTGGCCAAAGCTGCCGGACGTGCCAGACATCCTCGATGCCCTCGCGGACGTCGAGATGCATGCGATCCAGACCAGCGGCAACACGATCCGCAACGTGACGGCGGACCATTTCGCCGGTGCGGCGGCGGACGAGGTCGAGGATCCCCGCCCCTACGCCGAGCTGCTGCGCCAGTGGTCCACCGACCATCCGGAGTTCCAGTTCCTGCCGCGCAAGTTCAAGATCGCCGTGACCGGGGCCGAGGCCGACCGCGCGGTGATCGCCGCCCATGACATCGGGTTGCAGGTGCTGCACCGCGACGGGGCCGTCGGTTTCCGCGTGCTGGTCGGTGGCGGTCTGGGCCGCACCCCGATGATCGGCAAGGAGGTCAGCCCCTTTGTCCCCGTGGCCGACCTGCTGCCCTATTGCGAGGCGATCGTCAGCGTGTGGAACCTGCTGGGCCGCCGCGACAACAAGTACAAGGCGCGCATCAAGATCACCGTGCACGAGCATGGCATCGACGATATCCGCGCGCGGGTCGAAGAGCGTTTCGCGCAGGTGAAGCCCCTGTTCACCGGCGTCGATCAGGCGTTGCTGGCCGACATCAAGGCGGCCTTCGCGCCGCCAGCGTTCAAGACAGCCGACACGGCGGGCTATGACGCCGCACGCGCCGCCGATCCGGTATTCCGCGCATGGTGCGACACCAACCTGACGGCGCACAAGGCGGATGGCTATGCCGTCGTCAGCGTGTCGTTGAAAAAGCAGGGCGCGACGCCCGGCGATGCGTCCGCCGATCAGATGCGCGTATTGGCCGAGCTTGCCGAAACCTATGGTCATGACGAGTTGCGGATCAGCCACGAACAGAACGTGATCCTGCCGCATGTCCACGTGTCCGATCTGACAGCCGTCCATGCGGCGCTGAAGGCCGTGGACCTTGCGACCGCGAACATCGGTCTGATTTCCGACATCATCGCATGCCCCGGCATGGATTATTGCGCGCTGGCGACGGCGCGGTCCATTCCGATCGCACAGCAGATCGCCTTGCGCTTCGACGAGCTGAAGCTGGAGCACGACGTGGGCCCGCTGAAGATCAAGATCTCGGGCTGCATCAACGCCTGCGGGCACCACCACGTGGGCCATATCGGCATCCTCGGGCTGGACCGCGCGGGTGTCGAGAACTATCAGGTCACGCTTGGCGGCGATGGCACGCAGGATGCGGCCATCGGCGAACGCGCGGGACCGGGGTTCAGCGCGGACGAGATCATTCCCGCCATCGAACGGCTGGTTCTCGGCTACCTCGACCTGCGCGCCGACGAGCACGAGACGTTCCTGATGGCCTACAAGCGGCTCGGCATGGAGCCGTTCAAGGCCGCCCTCTACCCGGACAAGGATGGGTCGCGCGATGCAGCCTGAGGAATTGCGGGCCAGCCTCCAGTCACAGGCGGACGCCCTGAACGAGGCCTACAAGCATCATTCAGCCCATGATGTGCTGGAACGCGCGCTCAAGGACCCGGACGTGGGCCAGCTTGCGCTGGTCAGCTCCTTTGGCGCGGAATCGGTGGCACTGCTGCATCTGGTGGCAGTGATCGACCGCAGCACGCCCGTGCTGTTCCTCGACACGCAGATGCTGTTCGCGGAAACGCTGACCTATCAGATGGAGGTGGCCGAACGGCTGCACCTGACCGACATGCGCGTGATCCACCCGGACCCGGCCGAGGTGAGCCGCATCGACCCGGACGGCACATTGAACCAGTGGGACACCGACTCCTGCTGTGCCCTGCGCAAGACGGTGCCGCTGCAACGCGCGCTGGCGGGTTTTGACGGCTGGATCACCGGGCGCAAGCAGTATCAGGGGGCAGCCCGCGCGGCGCTGCCGTTCTTCGAGACGGACGGCACGCACCTGAAGGTCAATCCGCTGGCGCACTGGGACCGCAACGACGTGCAGGACTACATGAACGAGAACCGCCTGCCGCGCCATCCGCTGGTCGCACAGGGGTATCCGTCGATCGGCTGCGCGCCCTGCACCACCCGCGTGGCACCCGGCGAAGACCCGCGCGCGGGACGCTGGCGCAATCAGGACAAGACCGAATGCGGCATCCATTTCGTGAACGGCAAGATGGTCCGCATCCCCGCCCCTGCCCGCAACGCAAAGGCGGGTTGACGATGGACACCCCGATGATGGCGCACCGCGCCGAGAGGACGACATGAGCGTGATCGTGACCGATACGGGCTTTGCCGCCGACGACTTCGACGGCCCCTTTACCGCGCTGGCGGACGTGACCGACGCGGTGCCGGGCGCCGTCGACGTGCCGTCCGACGCGGACCCGCAGGCGGTGCAGGCGGTGATGCAGGCGGGCCTGATCCGCATCGCATTCCCCAGCTTTTCGGACGGACGCGGGTTCACGCTGGCCGCGATGCTGCGGCGTGCGGGCTACAAGGGTCGCCTGCGTGCCCATGGGCATGTGATCGCGGATCAGTATGCGATGGCGCGACGCAGCGGTTTCGACGAGGTCGAGATCTCCGACGATCTCGCCGCCCGCCAACCGCAGGACCAGTGGCTGGCCCGTGCCGACTGGCGCGCCCATGACTATCAGGCGCGGATGCGCGGCTGACACCCCTTCACAGACCTTGACGACAGAAAGGCGTGGCGACATCCGCCGCGAAACCCCGATGACAGATCAATCGACCATGACCGACGAAACCACGGCACGCGCCGTGCCGGCCCTGCCCGACGCCCAGACCGTCACGGCGGTGACGCACTACACCGACCGGCTGTTTTCGTTCCGCGTCACGCGCCCCGCCAGCCTGCGGTTCCGGTCGGGCGAATTCGTGATGATCGGCCTGATGGGCGATCCGCACCCGGAGACAGGCAAGCAGAAGCCGCTGCTGCGCGCCTATTCCATCGCGTCGCCATCGTGGGACGAAGAGCTGGAATTTTATTCGATCAAGGTCGAGGACGGCCCCCTGACCAGTCGGTTGCAGCACATCAAGGTCGGCGATGAGATCATCCTCAAGCCCAAGCCCGTGGGCACGCTGGTGCATGACGCGCTGCTGCCGGGCAAGCGCATCTATTTCTTTGCCACGGGCACCGGGTTCGCGCCTTTCGCCAGCCTGCTGCGCGAGCCGGAAACCTACGAGAAGTTCGACGAGGTCATCATCACCCACACCTGCCGCGACGTGGCAGAGTTGACCTATGGCGCCGATCTGATCGCGGAGCTGAAATCCGACGAGATGATGGTGGAACTGCTGGGCGAAGAGAACCTCGCCAAGATCCGCTATTATCCCACGACGACGCGCGAACAGAGCCCGACCATGGGCCGCGTGACGACACTGATCGAGAACGGCAGGCTCTTTGCCGATCTGGGCGTGCCGCCGCTGGACCCGGCCGTCGACCGTGCGATGGTCTGCGGCAGTCTGGAGTTCAACAAGGACATCGCCGCCCTGATGGAAGCGGCAGGCCTGCGCGAAGGCGCCAATTCGGAGCCGGGCGAGTTCGTGATCGAGAAGGCCTTCGTCGGCTGAACGGAACGTGTCAACGACTTTGAGACAGTGGCGATTGAACTTTAAGCTTGGTTTTACTCCGTTTGCTTTGGTGGGTTGATCCAGACAGCCGTTGGGATGTGAGGCGGTTTGGGTGGTTTGCGGACGAAGCGCTCGGGCGTGTTGAGGAATGCAGTATCGAGGGTTTCCTGGCGTGCAGCATAGATAGCCTTGGCCTGTCCGAAGTGGATCTGATCGGGGGTCATTAACCCGATACCGGCGTGATGATGCTCTTCGTTGTACCAAGTAAAGAACCGGCGGCAGAAGGCGTGTGCCTCGTCGATCGTTTCAAACCGCTTAGGA
>NZ_FOCI01000060.1 GCF_900110065.1 Loktanella fryxellensis
TGTCGCCAGAAAGGGTAAAAGTGGACGACTTTTAAGCCGCCCGCAGCAGGCTCATCCCGCCGCTACCGTGGCCGACTTTTGCACCGCCGTTCTCATATTTAGTTATCCCTCTTCCAAAAAATTGGTAGCCTCTCGATTACGTTTTGCATCACAGACAATTCCGTTTCCTCAGCGTAAACCCGATCATTCGTATCAGTTGCTTCTTGTCCAATAATATTTAGACGAACTAAGCGCGGTACATCATGCATGTCGCGGATTGTTTTGTTTACGAAGTGACGGATGCTATGGAAGCATAGTTTGCGGGGGTTGCTGTCCAGAGCGAGCTCAAGCGATTTCCTCCAATTATAGCCCAGTCGCTTACCGTATTTCGTCGTTTTGCCAGCGCCAGGCGCAAGGTCAGGGAAGACTGACGAAAACTTGCGACGTTTAATATCTTCGATATATTCAAGGAAACCAGCATCAATTAGACCAGAGTGAACCAGAACTCGTCAGCGTGACGCTTCAGTCTTTACATCACGGATTTCGTTCTCGTCAAAAATGAAATAGGTAATTCCATCCTCGCACCGAATATCTGAAACTGTTAGTGCGGCAATTTCTTCCAGTCGTGCGCCTGTGACACTCGCAATCAGCGGACACCAGTATTGTCCGTCCTTCGTGATAATGGCGCCAACTTCATGACGTCGGGCACCACTTGCGCTGCCTGTCCATAGCGTGTGCTGGAATACCTTTTCGAGTTCGTCAGCTTTGAAAACAGCGCGTTTATCGCGATCCCGCTTTCGCTCCTTCAGACGCAGCTTTGCGGTGTTGATCCTGTGCTCCAGAATGATGCCTTCGCTGTCCGCCTTTTCGAGAACCTGGCGAATATGGTCGAGGTGGCGGTTCACGGTTGTCGATGACAGCCCGACGCGGTCACGGGGCAGGCTCGCAGCCTTCTGACGAAGCTGGTCATAGGTGAGGTCCTTGTCGGCCAAGCTCTTGCCATAACTGTTGGAGATGCTGCGCAGGCCATCCCTGAATGCCGACACGGCCGTTTGCGTGACGTCCCGGACGTCAGTGATCCCCGTAATCTTGCCAAATAGCTCGATGCAGAATCCATATTGGGTGATCGTCGCTGCCCTCAGGTTGTCGGATTTTTTTTCCTCCATGAGGCGGCTGACAACTGCTGCAATGGCTGGATCAGGCGCCTGTAAAGCCGTCGAGCGCACACTGTGACCTTGGACGGAGCTATTTGATGGCGCAATGACGACTTCGGCGCGCGTGGCGGCATCCTGCAGAAAGTCTTCATGATGCGCAGTCTCAGCAGAGAATGCAGCGTTGTCTTTCGTGACCATCTCGGATCGGGTGGCGTCCAGCAGGCGCCGAAGGCCGGCTGCGCGGCCCGCCTCCAGATCGGAGACAGATCGATGGGCATAGGCCATCGCCGAAACGTAGGTTTGCATCAGCTGGACAACATGCTCTGAGGCCGAAACCGATTGACCGGTTGCAGCCTCGAACGATGCCCTCAATTCTGCAGCTTTCGCAGGTGCCTTCAAACTTTCCTTCAAAAGGTTGAGAATGCGTTGACCGGCATCCGTTTCCGCAGCAGAAAGTGGACAGGCTTTTGGCGCCCCGTGCGCCTGCCATTCGGCATTAATACCATCCGCTTCGATGCAATTCCACGCTTGGATCGCTGCATCATTCCAGAGACGGTTGTCTGCCGCACCGGGACCACTGGCCGTGGTGCGCGCAATCTGTCGGCTGCGGCTCAAGTCGTTGAGCTTTTGCGAAACGATCTGCTTGGCCCAAAGCGCAAGCTCTCGCTGGCAGAGTGCCGAATAGTCCGCTTTGTCCAACATACGATCACACTCCACGCTCATCTCACGCGCCAATCTACACGCAAGCCAGCGATCTGTCGTGCGTAGCGAGAGCTGGAGGACAAAGGTTCCTGTGGAAAACCCGCAAAGGCGTCTGCGCCACTGCCATACCGCGCCGCGGCGAAAAATATGTCGATCGTGACCCATGGTATCCGTCCGGTTGCGGCGCGGTTTCAGGCCTTTTCGGGCTGCCAGTTCCACGGCATGAGTTCGTCGATGCGATTAATCTTGTGATCAGGCAG
>NZ_FOCI01000007.1 GCF_900110065.1 Loktanella fryxellensis
GACGCGCGTCAGGTGTTCCGGCAAGGCGCGCGCCTTGCGCTTCTTGCGCGGCGCCTTCTTCTCGGGATCGGTCTCGCTGGCCGCGATCTTCTCCTCGACCGCGGCAATCTGTTCCTGGGTTTCCGCGATGGCGGCTTCCAGATCCTCCAGCGCCAGCTCGAGTTGCGCGGGGTCCAGCTTTTCCGATTTCGGCCCGAACTTCGCATGTCGGTATTGTCCGACCTGACCTTCCAGCTTTTCGATCAGTGCCGTCAGTTCGGTGATGAAGGCGTCCTTCTCAGCGCCCACAGCCTGCTCATGCAGGCGGGCCGCACGCTCGACAGAGGCTTCAAGCCGTGCTGCATCCAGTGCCGCGGACTGCGCGGCAAAAGCCTTCATCACCTCAGGTGGAAGGTCTGGAAACTGGCTGAGATCGAAGGGCTGCGACATGCAGATTCATAGCCGATCCGCACAGGAAAGGCCAATAAAACAACGCCAGAACAGCTGATTAAATCATCCCGCTGCACTGGGTGGAGCGACCCGATGCGCAACGATCCGGCGCCAGTCCAGACCTTCGAACAAAGCCTCATACTGGGCCCGCGACAGCCGCATTGTCCCGTCCTGAACCTTCGGCCAGGCAAAGTTGCCTTGTTCCAAAACTTTGTAGACCATCACGAGACCTGTTCCGTCCCAAACCAAAATCTTCAATCTGTCGCCGCGTTTCGAACGGAACACGATCGTCACCCCGGAATGCGGATCCAGCTTCAGCTCGGTCTGCACAATCAGTGCCAGCGCGGATCATCAAGCGCATCGATACCCATCATCTGACCGCTCCGCGACCGGACAGAGCAGGTGCTGCGCGCTCGGCGGACGCAGTCCTGCTCATGATGAGGTTGAAGGCCGATCGTTGAGGCCTGCTCAAACTCCCCGACCATAGGCCTACTTGAAAATGTCGGGATGCGCTTTCAGCGCGGACAACATGGCGGCCGTCGCCAGTCTCACCTCCCGTTGTGCAGCGGTATCGTCCGCCGACTTTCGTGGGAGAGACGCCTGAGCGCGATTGAGGTCGCGTTCGAGATCTGATGCCGATCGAGCGCCTGCGGGGCCCTGCTGTTCTGTCCGTGCATCGAGTCCAGCGGCGTCTTGCGATCTGGACTCGCGCCACGCGGCCGCCATGTCGTGAAAAGCTGCCAATCCTTCATCCTCAAGCTCTCGCTTGAACCGTCGATTTCCGGCCGCTATGCGCGCTGTGACATATGCGATCGACGCAGCGGGAAGAAGCCACAACAGGTCGAGGTATTCCATCGCAGCCTGCTCCACAGGGGGGATAGACAGAAAAGATGTGGTGTGCCGTAGCCCGATTATCGATGACCAATCGATATTTCTCAAGCGTCAAAATTTCCAGATTGTGGCATTGCAGAACGACAGGCCTACCCGCGAAGGTCGACGTGATCTCGCGAAGCGGGAGGATATTGACAGCGATCCGATCGAATGGTTCATCCCCCGGATGCCATGCTCTGCCAATTGTATCAGTTGCCGAAGTTCTCACTGGACAGAGAGGTTCCAGACGGCCGCCGGTAAGCACTGTGTTGTTGGGGGCTGAGACTTGTCATCTGCCTTGGCCCTCCGCACTGACCCACAGCCGCGCGAGACGTATTACGCCTTCGTGGGCCGCTTGGCTGCGGTCAACGGCGTCAGCCTGCAGGATTTCCTGAACGACTTCGGTCTGCCAAAGAACGGGTTCTTCGCACTGCACGGGGATGTCGTCGACGCAATTGCCCAACTGGCCGATTTGAACCAGGCGCAGGTTAAAGAACTGGTCACATGGACTGGACTGCCGCAGGAGGGCGTGCGGATGGCCTATCGGGGAGAGCAGATCGTCTCGCGGGCCATCAGAAATCCGGAAGTTCGCGGATGTCCCGATTGCCTTCGGCGGGACGCCAAGGGCGCACTGGAACCCCTCACCGCCATGGCGATGCGCGGTCATTGGCTGTTGAGGCACTGTCACGTCTGCCTTCTGCATGGCAAGATGCTCGTGCCGCTCTGGTCAGTCACGCGTCCGTCGGTTCGCGATGACGTGCAGGCGCAACTGGCGAAGGTGTTCCCTACGATCATCGATGGCCAACTCACTGGGGCTGTGATCGCACCCTCTGCCTTCGACAACTATATTTTATAGGTGTTTTGGTGATCCCGACAGGATTCGAACCTGTAACCTGCCCCTTAGGAGGGGGCTGCTCTATCCAGTTGAGCCACGGGACCATCGCGTCTTCATTGCCCGGAATGGCACGGCGGGTCAACGTCACGCTGCTGAGCCTTGGACAGGTGCAGCACCTGTGGATAGGATCGACGCACCGCCCGTCTGCAGGATCGCCATCATGAAGAAACCGCCCCGCCGCCCCATGACGCTGCGCGATGTCTCGGAGGCGTCAGGCGTCAGCGAGATGACCGTCAGCCGCGTGCTGCGCAACAAGGGCGACGTCAGTCCGGCGACCCGGACCAAGGTCCAGGCAGCAGCGAAGCGTCTGGGCTATGTGCCGAACCGCATCGCGGGGTCTCTGGCGTCCAGTCATGTCAATCTGGTGGCGGTCATCATCCCGTCGCTCAAGAACATGGTCTTTCCCGAGGTTCTGTCTGGGATTTCGGACGCGCTCGACGCCACCGAACTGCAGCCCGTGTTCGGCGTGACGGAGTACCGCCCCGACAAGGAGGAGCAGGTGCTGTTCGAGATGCTGTCGTGGCGGCCCGCAGGCATCATCATCGCGGGCCTCGAACATTCCGACCCGTCGCGCGCCATGCTGGCGCAGGCAGATGTCCCCGTCGTCGAGATCATGGACACGGACGGCGATCCGATCGATGCCTGCGTCGGCATCTCGCACCGCAGGGCCGGGCGCGAAATGGCCGAGGCGATCATCGCCGCAGGATATCGCCGGATCGGGTTCATGGGCACGCAGATGCCCCTCGATCACCGGGCGCGCAAGCGTTTCGAGGGTTTTACGCACACGCTGGCGCGGTCCGGCATCGAAATCGCCGACCGCGATTTCTATGCGGGCGGGTCGGCCCTGATCAAGGGACGAGAGATGACGCAGGCCATGCTGAACCGGCATCCCGACCTCGATTTCCTGTATTACTCCAACGACATGATCGGTGCCGGCGGATTGATGTACCTGCTGGATCGCGGGATCGACATTCCCGGGCAGATCGGGCTGGCCGGGTTCAACGGTGTCGAATTGCTGGCCGGACTGCCGCGCCGCCTGGCCACCATGGATGCCTGCCGGTTCGAGATCGGTCACAGGGCGGCCCGGATCATCGCGGATCGGGTCGCCGGCCGCGAGGGTGACGGCGATGTCGTTCAACTGACGCCGCGCATCGACTTTGGCGATACGTTGATCCGCGGCTGACCCGTGGCGGGCCAGCGGGCAAGCAGGGTCGCCACCTCTGGCAATGGGACGGCCTTGCCGTAGAACCATCCCTGCATCAGGGTGCAGCCAGCGGACGAGAGCCAGTCACGCTCCGCCTGCGTCTCGACCCCTTCGGCAAGGACGTCAATGTCGAGGCTGTGGGCCATGCCGACGATGGCGCCCGTCAGCTTTTGCAGTTCGGTATCGGTGTCGATGTCTCGCACGAAGCTGCGGTCGATCTTGATCTGCGAAACCTGAAACTTGCGCAGGGCGGCGATGGCGGCGTGGCCGGTGCCGAAATCGTCCAGTTCCACCACGAACCCCGCGGCGACCATCGCCTTGACGTTGTCCACGAAATGACCGGCGCGTTCGTCCAGCAGCGTCGATTCCAGCAACTCGATGCGCAGCAGGTGCCGTGAGACGCCGTGGCGGCTCAGACTGTCGATCAACCGTGACAGGAGGCGAGGATCGCTCAACTGTGCCTTCGACATGTTGATGCTGACGCTGACATGCGGCCAGCCGTGATCCGCCAGCCACCGCAGGGCATGGCAGGCCGCATCCAGCATCAGGGCATCGAGCGATTCGGTCAGACCCGCCCGCTGCGCCACGTCAAGGAACGCACCCGCCGCGACGATGCCGTCACGGGGATGGCGCCAGCGCAACAACGCCTCGAACCCAACGCAGCAGCCACGGCCGGCGTCGATCTGCGGCTGGAAATGGGCCACGAATTCCTGCCGTTTCATGGCCAGTTGCAGATCGCGGGCCAGCGCACTGGTCGACAGAACCTGTTCGCGCATCGCCGCCTCGAAGATGACGGCGCAACATCCGGTCTTCTTGGCCTCGCACAGCGCGAGGTCGGCAGCGCTCAGCACGGTGCCGCGCAGGGATGCGACGGTATCGGGGTCCAGCACGGCGATCCCGACAGAGGCGCCGATGTGCATATACTGACCGGCATATCCGATGGGTTCCATCATGCGCGCGATGATCTGATCGGCAAACGCTGTCACCGCAACGGTGTCGCGGGCCATGCGGCGGACGACGATGTATTCGTCGCCGCCGACCCGTGCGGTGATGTCGCCGGGCATCACCGCCCCTTCCAGCAGGGCGGCACAATGTTTCAGCACATGGTCGCCCGCCGCATGGCCATAGACGTCGTTTACGGACTTGAACCGGTCGAGGTCCATGTGAAACACGACCACGCACTGTCCGTCGCGCAGGTCATCGGCCAGCAGGGCGATATCCTCCAGCAGATTGCGGCGGTTGCGCAGGCCGGTCAGTTCGTCGGTGATGGCCAGCCGACGCAGTGCGTATTGCTGTTCCTTCAGCGTGGTGATGTCCACGTGAAGTCCGACGCGCCCCCCGTCGGATGTTTCGCGTTCCACGATCCGCAGCCAGCGTCCGTTCGTCAGCTTCTGCTCGATCGGGCCGGGCATCCGGCGGTGCTGATCCAGCCTTTCGCGTAGCCACGCCTCCTCTCGTCCGATGCCGTCGATGACCTGCCCCCGCGCCAGCCCATAGCGCAGGATGTCGACAAAGGCGGTGCCGGGCTGAATCACCGGTGCGGTATCCGGATACAGCAGGCGATAGGTTTCGTTGCAGATCACGAGCCGGTCGTCGCCATCGAACAACGCAAAGCCGTCCGACAGGGCGTCGATGGCGGTCAGCAAGCGCGCCTCTGCCGCATCGGCCTGTCGCAGCGCATCCAGGGTGTCGGTGACATTCTGCGCCTGCACGACGAGGGTCTGCTGCCGGCCCGGCAACATCATCAGATCGACATCATACACGGATGCCCCATGACGCAGCCGGCAGCGGACCCGCCGCCGGTGCGACCGCATGAACCGCGCAAGAAATCGGTCCAACCGATCCGGCGCCAGATCCGGCAGGATCGCGGACAGGGTCATCTGCCGCAGGTGGCGCATCGGGCGGCCCAGCGTTCGGCGCGCCTGATCGTTCGCGGCCAAAACATGCAGATCGCCCGCATCCAGCACGAGGATTTCCCGCGCCGCATGTTCGAACAACGGCAGCAGGACGTTGCGGTCGATAACCTGCTGGATCGCCATCAGGTCCGCGGTCTGGTCGGGATCAATCTGCATCGTGCCCTCATGCGGTAGCTTGCCTCTTTTAGGTCATGGGCGTGAACAAGGCATGAACTCCGACGGGATCTTGGCCACCGACCCGCAGGTCAGCGGTCGGTGCGTGCAAGGATCCTTTCCGCCTGTCGCAGGTGCGGCTGGTCCAGCATCTGGCCGTCCAGCGCTGCGACACCGGTGCCGGACATGGCATCCACGACACGGCGGGCATGGGCGATCTGGTCGTCCGACGGGGTAAAGGCGCGGTTGATCGTGGGCACCTGTGCGGGGTGGATCGCCAGCTTGCCGTCGAACCCCATGGTGAACGCCGCGCGGGACGCGGCCTGCAGTCCCATCGTGTCGCCAAGGCCGGTAAACGGCCCGTCGATCGCCGCGACGCCCGAATCCTTGGCCGCCAGCAGCGCCAATGTCCGGGCCAGCGCGAACGGCGGCAACCAGTCGCCATGCGCGTCGCGGTTCGCCAGCGCGCCCAGATCGGCGGCCAGATCCTCGGCCCCCCAGGTCACGCCGCCCAGCGCCGGATGCGCCCAGTCCTGCGACATCAGGCGGCGCACGGCGCGGACGGTTTCCGTCGCGATGACGAGGATCGGCACGTCCAGCCCCGCCTGCGCGATCATGGCAGCAAGGGCCGCGATGTCGGTCACACCTTCGCACTTGGGCAGGACATAGCCATCGGGGCGACCGGGGGCCGTCTGTGCCACGTCGTCGGCGGTGCGGCCCGTAGAAAGGGCGTTGACTCGCACCAGCCGCGCCATCGGCGCGCCCTCCTCCAGCCAGCGGGCGGTCTGGGTGCGGGCGGCGTCCTTGGCGTCTGCTGCGACCGAATCCTCCAGATCGAGGATCAGCGCATCGGCACCGCTGCCGCGCGCCTTGTCCTGCTTGTGGGCGCTGTCGCCGGGGACGAACAGGAACGACCGGTGCCACAGGGTCATGCGGGGCGCCCCTTCATCAGGGCGGCCCGGTCGCAGACCGCGACCAGATCGTCGGTCTGGTTGAAACAGCGATGCCTGAACGTGACGATCCCCTGACCGGGGCGCGAGGCGCTGGGCCGCAAGGCCATCACCTCGGTCGTGACATGGATCGTATCGCCCTCGAACAGGGGGTGGGGAAAGGTCACGTCGGTCATGCCGAGGTTGGCGACCGTCGTGCCCAGCGTGGTATCGTTCACGGTCATGCCGACGAGGCAGCCCAGCGTGAACAGCGAATTCACCAGTGGTCGGCCGAATTCCGTCTGCGCCGCCGCATGGGCGTCGATGTGCAGGGGCTGGGGGTTCATCGTCAGCAGCGAAAACCAACGGTTGTCGGTTTCCGTCACCGTCCGTGTCCACGGATGGTCGAACCGCATCCCGACGGTGAAATCCTCGAACCACAATCCGGCCATGTGCTGATCCCCCCTTGGCAGCTGCCGCCATCCTGACGCGGGCCGCGCGCGGATGCCAGCCCATGCGGGTCAGGGCATGCAGTCGGGCGGCGTGTCCAGATACTGCAGAGGCGGCGCATCGGGGGTGCGGACGCGGGCCATGGCCGCGCGGCACAGGAAATCACCGGCCGCGCCCGTGTCCTCCGACACCGCGATGACCTGCGGATGGATCCGCCGCAGGAACCGGATGGCCTCCTTGGCGAAGATGTCGATATCCTCACCAAGGCGGCGACCGCGGCCATTGCAGGCGGCGATGGTCGCAAGCGCGGCGTTGGGCGACGCGGCAATAACGCCGTCAGGGGCATCGGGCCCGTGCAGGGCATCCAGCATCCGCGCCTCGACGTCGTCCATTGGTGCGTCACTGGTCAGCCCGTCGAGGATCGTCAGATCGACGCCGGCGGCATGGGCTGCCGTCCGGCAGCCGTCGATCATCGCGGCGGCATAGGATTGCCCCTGCGGCGGGGCGATCAGCAGGATCCGTCGCCGACCCCGCCCGGCCAGCGATCGTACGCCCAGGGCGCCATAGGCACGGTTGTCGAAGTCGAACCACGCGTGTTCGTCGGACCAGATGCTGCGCCCGTGCGTGGCAAAGGGGAATCCGCGGTCCAGCAGATACCGCACGCGCGGGTCCTGCGGCAGGATCTGGTTGAAGATCACCGCATCCGCTGATTCGGTTTCTGCCAGATAGCGGATCGGCTTCATCGGGTCCTCGTCCTTGAAATAGGGCGTAATGTTCAGGTGGAACGGCGTGTTGCGCAACCCGCCCGCGACGGCGGCGATCAGCTTGGCCGTGTGGTTCATCACGTCGTGTTCCGTGGACAGCACGAGCGAGATCACATTGGTCCGCCCGGTGCGCAGGCGGACGCCCGCACGGTTGGGGACATAGCCGATCTGGTCGGCCACCGCGCGCACCCTGGCGCGGGTGTCGAGGCTGATGTCCACCGCCCCCGACAGGGCGCGGGACACGGTCGGCACGGCAAGCCCCGTCAGCCCCGCGATCGTCTTGAGCGTGGGTTTGCGTGCGGTGTCGGGCTGTGGCGTGTCCACGGATCGTCCTTCTCTGTTCGCTGCCGCATCGACGAAATCAGCCCGGTCAGCAAGCCGTCCCGATGTCGTAGCCTAAATTTCAAGCGACGAAAAAAACAGTCTTGTTTGCGCAAACAGGTTCGGAGTAGCGTTCCTACAACGATTTAGATCAGGGAGGTTAGAATCGTGAAACTCAGCACAAAACTGCTGTCAGCGACGGCGATCTGCGCGGCGGGGAGCGCGGGCGCAGTCGATCTGGAGGTGATGCACTGGTGGACATCCGGGGGGGAGGCCGCCGCCGTCACGAAGTTTGCGGACGCCTGGACTGCGACCGGCAACACATGGGTTGATGGTGCCATCGCTGGCGGCGGTGACACGGCGCGTCCGATCATGGTGTCCCGGATCATCGGTGGCGATCCACCCGCTGCGTTCCAGTTCAACCATGGCCGTCAGGCCGAGGAACTGATCGAGGCGGGCCTGATCCTCGACATCACCGATGTGGCCGAGGCCGAGGGCTGGGCCGATATCGTGTCGCCAACGTCCCTGATGGACAGCTGCACCTATGACGGGCGCGTATTCTGCGTGCCGGTCAACATCCATTCCTGGCAGTGGATGTGGCTGTCGAACGCCGCCTATGAAACGGCTGGCGTACCTGTGCCCACCAACTGGGCCGAGTTCATGGAAACCGCACCTGCGATCCGCGAAGCCGGCATCGTGCCGCTGGCGATGGGTGGTCAGCCGTGGCAGCAGAACGGCGCATTCGGCGTGATGGCGCTGGCGCTGGCCGGTGAGGAAGCGTGGCGCGCCGTCAACGTGGACAAGAACTCCGAAATCGTGATGGGGCCGGAATATACCGCCGTGTTCGAGGCCTTCGGCGAGGCACGCGAGCTGTCGAACGGCCTGAGCGTGCAGGACTGGAACCAGGCGACTGCCGCGGTGATCGAGGATACGGCCGCAGCACAGATCATGGGTGACTGGGCGCAGGGCGAATTCGCACTGGCCGGCGAAGTGGCCGGCACGGACTATTCCTGCCTGCCGGGCCTGGGCGACGTGGCCCTGCTGGATACGGGCGGCGATGCGTTCTTCTTTCCGGTGATCGACGATCCCGAGGTTCAGGCCGCGCAGAAGGAACTGGCGGCACTCCTGCTGTCCCCCGAGGTGCAGGTGGCCTTCAACTCGGCCAAGGGATCGTTGCCGGTGCGCCCGGACGTCGACCTGACGACCGTGAACGAGTGCACGCAGAAGGGTCTCGACCTGCTGGCGGCCGGGGCCACGGTGCCCGCAGGCACGCAGCTGCTGTCGCCGGACACCACCACGCAGGCCAACGACCTGATCACGGAGTTCTGGTCGACGCCGGCCATGACACCTGCCGAAGCGCAAGAGCGGTATGCCGCGATCATCGCCGACGCCGACTGACGGACAGCGATGATGCGAACATGACGGGCCCCCGCCGACTGGTCGGGGGCCCGTTGCACCCGGTGCGGGAACACCGGATGGCCCGACCGGATCACGGGGGCCGGCATCAAGGGGGGAGCCCATGACAATCACACAAACACGCCCCGGCGAGGGGCAGGGCGGAGCCGTGCGCAGGCCGTCGCGCCTGTTCCGCAACATGTCCGCCAAGGTGGCGATGCTGCCGCTGATCTTTACTGCCGTCGTGATCTTTCTTGGCGGAACGCTATGGACGGTGCTCTATTCCTTTACGGGCTCTGGTCTGCTGCCACGGCTGGAATGGGTGGGGCTGGAGCAGTACGAGCGACTGTGGGGCACGCGCAAATGGATCGTGTCGATCCAGAACCTCGCGTTGTTCGGTTTCTTCTCGCTCATCGGGACGCTGGTGATCGGCTTCATCCTTGCGGCGCTGCTGGACCGCAAGATCAGGGGCGAAGCGGTGTTCCGGTCGATCTTCCTCTATCCCTTTGCGTTGTCGTTCATCGTCACGGGCCTTGTCTGGCAGTGGATCCTGAACCCCGAGTTCGGTCTGCAGTCGGTCGTGCGCGAGTTGGGCTGGTCCACGTTCACCTTCGATCCGCTGAACAACCCGTCGATCGTCATGTACGGCCTGCTGATCGCGGGTCTGTGGCAGGGCACCGGCCTGATCATGTGCATCATGCTGGCCGGTCTGCGCGGCATCGACGAGGACATCTGGAAGGCCGCCCGCGTGGACGGCATCGGCACCGTCAAGACCTATGTCCGCATCATAATCCCCATGATGCGCCCGGTCTTCGTGACGGCGCTGGTGCTGATCGCGGCGGGTATCGTGAAGCTGTATGATCTGGTTGTGGCGCAGACCTCCGGCGGGCCGGGCATTAGTTCCGAAGTGCCTGCGAAATACGTGATGAACACCATGTTCGGCGGGCAGAACCTGGGTCAGGGCTTTGCCGCATCCACGATGATGCTGGTGATGGTCGTCATCATCCTGATCCCCTGGGCCTACCTCGAATTCGGAGGCAAGAAGAATGGCTGATGTCGGTATCCTTGCGGCCACAAAGGCGGCGCAACACCCCATCCACACCCTGCTGGACGGCCCCCGCGGCGCCAAGCCCAAGAAGAAGCTGAGCCGCGGCAACATCATCGTCTATGGCACGCTGTTCGTGTTCGCGATGTATTACGCGCTGCCGCTTTACGTGATGATCGTCACCTCGCTAAAGGGAATGCCGGAAGTCCGCATGGGCAACATCTTTGCCCCGCCGCTGGAGGTCACGTTCCAGCCCTGGGTCAAGGCGTGGTCAGAGGCCTGCACGGGCATCAACTGCGACGGGCTGTCGCGCGGGTTCTGGAACAGCGTCACCATCCTGATCCCGTCGGTCATCCTGTCGGTCGCCATCGCGTCGGTGAACGGTTACGCCCTGTCGATGTGGAAATTCCGCGGGTCGGAGGTGTTCTTCACCATCCTGATGATCGGCGCCTTCATCCCCTACCAGATCATGCTCTATCCCATCGTGATCCTGCTGCGAGAGGCGGGTCTCTATGGCTCGCTGACCGGGCTGGTGCTGGTGCACGTCGCCTTCGGCATGCCGATCAACACGTTGCTGTTCCGCAATTACTTCTCCAGCATCCCGGAGGAGCTGTTCAAGGCGGCGCGTGTGGACGGCGCTGGGTTCTGGGCGATCTTCTTCAAGATCATCATGCCCATGTCGCTGCCGATCTTCGTCGTGGCCCTGATCATCCAGGTCACGGGGATCTGGAACGACTTCCTGTTCGGGGTCACCTACATTTCGTCGCCCGACGCCTATCCGATGACCGTGCAGCTGAACAACATCGTCAACTCGGTGCAGGGGGTGAAGGAATACAACGTCAATATGGCCGCGACCCTGCTGACCGGCCTCGTTCCCCTCGCCATCTACTTTGCCTCCGGCAAGCTCTTTGTCCGCGGCATCGCCGCCGGCGCGGTGAAAGGATAATCCCGTGAACATGCAAGATACCTCCGTCTCGATCCAGCATCTGGACCTGTCGTTCGGTGCGGTGAAGGTGCTGCAGGACCTCAACCTCGACATCGGCAACGGCGAGTTTCTGGTGCTGCTGGGCTCCTCCGGCTGCGGCAAGTCCACGCTGCTGAACGTGATCGCAGGTCTGCTGGAACCGACCGACGGGCAGATCTGGATCAAGGGCCGCAACGTCACTTGGGCAGAGCCGAGCGAGCGCGGCATCGGCATGGTGTTCCAGAGCTACGCCCTCTACCCCCAGATGACGGTAGAGGGGAACCTGAGCTTCGGTCTGAAGAACGCAAAGGTGCCCAAGGCCGAGATCGACAAACGCGTGGCCCGCGCCGCAGAGGTGCTGCAGATCGGGCCGCTGCTGAAACGCAAGCCCGGTGCCCTGTCGGGCGGTCAGCGCCAGCGGGTCGCCATCGGACGCGCCCTGGTGCGTGACGTGGAGGTGTTCCTGTTCGACGAGCCGCTGTCGAACCTCGATGCGAAACTGCGTGCCGACCTGCGGGTGGAGTTGAAGCGTCTGCACAACAGCCTGAAGAACACGATGATCTACGTTACCCACGATCAGGTGGAGGCGATGACGCTGGCCGACCGCATCGCCATCATGCGCGGCGGCAAGATCATGCAGCTGGGCACGCCCGCAGAGATCTATGGCCGTCCGCAGAACCTCTATGTCGCGGATTTCATCGGGTCGCCGTCGATGACGTTCATGCACGGCACGGTCGAGGGCCAGACCATGCGCATCCCGGGCCACGATCTGCCGCTGGGCGCCTATGCGTTCAAATCGCAGCCTGCGCCCGGCACGCCAGCGATCATCGGCATCCGGCCAGAGCATGTGATGACCGGCGACACCCTGCGGTCGGCCCCCTATACGACCGACGTGACCGTCGATCTGGTGGAACCGATGGGGTCCGACACGCTCGTCTATTGCGAATTCGGCGGCCAGACCTTCCGCATCCGGATGGACGGTCAGGCGCAGGTGAAACCGGGCGACCGGCTGACGATCGGCATCGACCCCGCAACCGCATCCCTGTTCGACAAGACCACCGAGGACCGCCTGTGACATCGCTCGACCTGACCGGCGCGTGGACGCTGCAGTCCGCCGACGGCACCATGACCGCCCCGATGACGCTGCCCGGCGACATTATCACCGCCCTGCACGATGCGGCGCTGATTCCGGACCCGTATGCGGGGCAGAACGAATATGACCTGCGCTGGATCTGCGAAGGCGACTGGATCGTGACACGGGACTTCGATCTGACGGATCCGCAAGTTGATCTGGTGATGTCTGAACTCGACACCGTGGCGACCGTCGCGGTGAACGATGTGGTCGTGCTGCAGGCGGCCAATGCGTTCCGCACCTACCGCGTGGCGCTGGGCGACGCGGCGCGGGTGGGGCGCAACAGCATCCGCATCACGTTCCATTCCCCGGTGGCGGCGGGCAAGGCCCTGTCCGACGCGCATCCGTTTCCCGTGCCATGGTCGCACAACTGCCCCATCCCCTATGGCAATTTCCTGCGCAAGCCCGCCTGCGATTTCGGCTGGGACTGGAACATCGCGCTGGCGACCTCCGGCAGCTATGGCGCCCTGCGGCTAGAGCCGTCGCAGGCCGCGCGGATCGACCGGCTGGCCATCGCGCAGGCCCATGACGGCGACAGCGTGACAGTCACCGTGACGGCGCACACCGCGCACCACGACGGCCCCGTGACCGCGACGCTTGCCGGACAATCCGCCACGGCCGAGGCGCGTGACGGGCGCTGCACCTTGTCGTTCACGCTGACCGCGCCTGCGCTGTGGTGGCCCGTGGGCCTTGGCGATCAAACGCTGCACGACCTGACCGTGACTGCCGGCACCGCCACCGCTACGCGACGCATCGGACTGCGGACGATGGAACTTGTGGCGGAAAAGGACGCTGCCGGCCTTGGTTTCAAGATCCGGGTGAACGGGCATGACGTGTTCTGCAAGGGGGCGAACTGGATCCCCGCCGACGCCCTGCCGGGCCGCATTACGGACGCCAAGACACGCGACCTGCTGCAATCCGCCGTGGACGCGAATATGAACATGGTGCGCATCTGGGGCGGCGGGCGGTATGAACCCGACAGCTTCTATGACGCTTGCGACGAACTTGGCCTGCTCGTGTGGCAGGACTTCATGTTCGCCTGCAACCTCTATCCGTCCGACCCCGCTTATCTGAGTGAGGTCACGGCAGAGGTGCACGACAACGTCGCCCGGATGCACCACCACGCCTGTCTGGCGCTGTGGTGCGGCGACAACGAGCTGGTGGGCGCGCTCACGTGGTATGACGTGAGCCGCGCCGACCGCGACCGTTATCTGGTGAACTACGATCGCCTGAACCGCTGCGTAGAGGTCGCGTTGCGCGACACCGATCCGACCGCCAACTGGTGGCCGTCCAGTCCGTCCACCGGGCCGCTGTCCTTCGGCGACGCGTGGCATGACGACTCGTCTGGCGACATGCACTTCTGGTCGGTCTGGCATGAGGGGCGCGATTTCGACCACTACCGCGACGTCGCCCCGAGGTTCTGTTCGGAGTTCGGATTCCAGAGCTATCCATCGATGGACATCGTCCGCCAGTTCGCCGACCCAACTGACTTCAACATCGCCGCCCCGGTGATGGAGGCGCACCAGAAGAACGCCGGCGGCAACGCCCGCATCGCCGAGACCATGTTTCGCTATTTCCGCTTTCCGGTGGATTTCGAGAATTTCGTCTATGTCAGTCAGGTGCAGCAGGCGCTGGCCATCAAGACCGCCGTCACCCAGTGGCGCGGGCTAAAGCCGCATTGCATGGGCACGCTGATCTGGCAATTGAACGACACGTGGCCGGTGTGTTCGTGGGCGTCGCTGGATTACGGCGGCGGGTGGAAGGTGCTGCATCATCTGAGCCGCGATTTCTACGCCCCCGTCACCGTGGTCGTGATGCCGGACGGCGACGACCTGGTGCTGCGCGCAGTGAACGATCACCGCGACGGCGTGGATGTGACGGTGACCGCATGGGCCTGCGCGATGGACGGCACGACGCGCGATCTGGTACAGGGCAAAGGTCACGTGACCGACAGCGCCGTGGAACTGCTGCGTGTGCCCGCCAGTGCGATCCGGTCGCAAGAGATGCTGTCGTTCGGATGGACCGCCAGCAACGGGGCCAAGGGCGGCGACGTCTTCGCACCCCGCCCCTACAAGGCCTATGACCTGCTGCCGCCGCAACTGGACCTGACCGTCGGCCGCGACGGCGACGCCTATGTGCTGCAGATCACGGCACAGGCGATGGCGTTCTATGTCAACGCAGAGGCATCGGTTCCGGGGCGGTTCGACCGCAACGCCATCCACCTCGGCCCGGACCATACGGCGACCCTGCGGTTCGTGCCCACGGACGCAAACGCCACACCCACATTCCTGTTGCGCGACCTCTACAGCGCGACCCACCCGACCCAAGGACCGAACACATGACCGATTTCTCCTACCAACTCTACAGCTCGCGCGATGCGGGCCCCCTGTCCGAGACGCTGGGGATGCTGGCCGCCCTCGGTTATGCCCATGTGGAGGGTTACGGCCCCGTCTATGCGGATCTGGACGCGACCAAGGCCGCGCTGGACGAAACCGGGCTGACCATGCCGTCGGGCCACTTTTCGATGGATCAGGTGGCAGGCGACGCCACCGGCACGCTGACCATCGCCCGTGCGCTGGGCATCCAAAAGGTGATCGTGCCCTTCATCATGCCCGACCAGCGTCCGACCGACGCGGACGGCTGGACAGCCTTCGGCAAGCGTCTGGCGGCGGCGGGACAGCCGATCCGCGATGCGGGCCTGCAGTTCGGCTGGCACAACCACGAATTCGAATTCAAGGCCCTGCCCACCGGAGAGCTGCCCATCGACCTGATCCTGGCGCATGACGGCGTGGATTTCGAATTCGACGTGGCCTGGGCCGCCGTCGCGGGCCACGACCCGGCCGATGTGATCGCGCAATACGGCTCACGCATCATCGCCGCCCACGTCAAGGACCGTGCGCCGCAGGGCGAGAACGCCGATCAGGACGGCTGGGCGGACGCGGGCCACGGCACGCTGGACTGGCCCGGTCACTTCGCGGCGCTCAAGGCTGCGGGCGGCGATCTGTTCGTGATGGAACACGACAAGCCCGTGGACGACCACCGTTTCGCCAGCCGTGCGCTCGCCTACATGAACACCCTGTAAGAAAGTCGCGACCATGACCATTCTGAACGTCGGCCTGATCGGCTGCGGCAACATCTCGACCGCCTATCTGACGCTGGCCCCCAAATACCGTAACATCCAGTTCATCGCCGTGGCCGATATGAACGAGGAGGGGGCGCTTGCGAAAGCCAAGGAGTTCGGGCTGAAGGCGCGGACTGTCAGCGACCTCCTCGCCTCCGACGACATCGACATCATCGTGAACCTCACGATCCCCGATGCGCATTACGACGTGACGAAACGCATCCTCGACGCGGGCAAGCACGCCTATACGGAAAAGCCGCTGGTGCTGACGCTGAAGCAGGCCAAGTCGCTGGCCGACCTCGCGGCGGCCAAGGGACTGCGCATCGGCTCTGCACCCGACACGTTTCTTGGCGGTGCGCACCAGCAGGCGCGCCACATCGTCGACGATGGCGGGATCGGCACCGTCACCTCCGGCACCGCGCATTTCATGGGGCCGGGGATGGAGATGTGGCATCCCAACCCCGACTTCTTCTTCAAGCCCGGCGGCGGTCCGGTGTTGGACATGGGGCCCTACTACATCACGAACCTCGTGCAACTGCTGGGCCCGGTAAAGCGGGTCGCCGCGATCTCCTCCGCCGCGCAGACCGAACGCACGATCACGTCGCAGCCCCGCGCGGGCGAGACGATCCCCGTGCAGGTCGCCACCACGATCCACGCGCTTCTGGCGTTCGAGAGTGGCGCCACGGTCACCCTGAACGTCAGCTGGGACGTGAAGGCGCACGAACACAACAACATGGAGCTTTACGGCACGAACGGCGTCCTGTTCGTGCCGGACCCCAACCATTTCGGCGGGGTGCTGCGGCAATCCGATGCCGAAGGCACGGTGACCGAGGTGCCCGAGTGGGAGCATCCCTTCAACGTCATCAACTGGGACCTGCAAAAGGCCATTCCCCGCGCCAACTATCGTACGGCAGGACTTGCAGACATGGCGCAGGGTATCGTCGAGGATCGTCCGCACCGCTGCGCGCTCGACCTTGCCGTGCACGTCACCGACGTGATGACCAGCATCTTGAAATCCGGGGAATTGGGCCAGTTCGTGGACATGACCACCACCTGCGACCGCCCCGCGGCCCTTGGCCCCGATGCGGCCCGCGCCCTGTTGAAAGAGACTGCATGACCTATCGACCCTCGGATACCCGTTACGACAGCATGGTTTACCGCCGCTGCGGCGCGTCGGGGGTGAAACTCCCCGCCGTGTCGCTGGGGCTGTGGCACAACTTCGGCGGCGACAGCAACCACGAGAACAAGCGTGCCATGTGCCGCACGGCGTTCGATCTGGGCATCACGCACTTCGATCTGGCCAACAACTACGGCCCGCCCCCCGGCAGCGCAGAGGAGGCGTTCGGAGAGATCCTGCGCACGGACCTCGATGGCTACCGGGACGAGCTGATCATCAGCTCCAAGGCGGGCTATCACATGTGGAACGGCCCCTACGGCGAATGGGGCAGCCGCAAGTATCTGATGGCGTCCTGCGATGCGTCGCTGAAGCGCATGGGGCTGGACTACGTCGACATCTTCTATTCGCACCGCTTCGACCCCGACACCCCGTTGGAGGAGACGATGGGGGCGCTGGCCGACATCGTATCGTCTGGCCGCGCGCTCTATGCCGGGATCAGCAGCTACAACACCGAAAAGACGCGCGAAGCGGTCGCGATACTGGACGAGATGGGCGTGCCCATGCTGATCCACCAGCCCAGCTACAACATGTTCAACCGCTGGGTGGAAACCGACGGGCTGAAGGACGCCTTGCTCGATCTGGGCGTGGGGTCCATCGCCTTCACGCCGCTGGCGCAGGGCATGCTGTCGACGAAATACCTGAACGGCATCCCCACGGACAGCCGCGCGGCACAGGACAAATCCTTGGACAAGTCGCTGATCACCCCGCAGGCGATCGACGCGATCAAGGGGCTGAACGCGATTGCAGAGGAACGTGGCCAGACCCTGGCACAGATGGCCATCGCCTGGGTGCTGCGCGACGGCGGCATCACCACGGCGCTGATCGGGGCCAGCAAGCCCAGCCAGATCACCGACTGCGCCGGGGCCATCAACAACCTCGACTTTACCGCCGACGAGTTGGCCCGCATCGACGCGCTGGCCGGCGATCAGGCGATCAACCTGTGGGCCAAATCCAGCCTGTCCGACAACGCACCGGAGTAAGTCATGATCCGCAATCCGATCCTGCCCGGTTTCAACCCGGACCCGTCCATCTGCCGGGTGGGAGAGGACTACTACATCGCGACGTCCACCTTCGAGTGGTATCCCGGCGTCCAGATTCACCATTCGCGCGACCTTGCGAACTGGACACTTGTGGCGCGGCCCCTGAACCGCGCCGCATTGCTCGACATGCGCGGCAATCCCGACAGCGGCGGCATCTGGGCGCCCTGCCTGTCCCATGCGGACGGCAAATTCTGGCTGGTGTACACGGACGTGAAGCGGCTGGAAGGGGCGTGGAAGGACGCCCACAACTACATCACCACCTGCGAGACCATCGACGGCGACTGGTCGGACCCGTGGTACGTGAACAGCAGCGGGTTCGACCCGTCGCTGTTCCACGACGACGACGGGCGCAAATGGTTCGTGAACATGCAGTGGAACCACCGCGGTCCGGGGTCCGGCGTGAACCCCGCCAACGACCGGTTCGACGGCATCCTGTTGCAGGAATGGTCGCCAGACGGCGGCCTCACCGGCCTAGTCACCAACATCTATTCCGGCACCGATCGCGGCCTGACCGAAGCACCGCACCTGTTCAAACGCAACGGCTGGTACTACCTGACCACGGCCGAAGGCGGGACCGGTTACGACCATGCGGTGACGCTGGCGCGGTCGCGGGCGATCACCGGACCGTATGAGGATCACCCCGACAAGCACGTCATCACCACCAAGGGCGCACCTGATCATCCGGTGCAGCGCGCAGGTCACGGACAATACGTCGAGGCGCCCGACGGCACCGGCTGGCACACCTACCTGATGGGTCGCCCTCTGTTGCACGACGGTAAACCGTTCTGCGCCACCGGGCGGGAAACGGGCATCGCCCGCGTCGTCTGGCGCGACGACTGGCTCTATCTCGAGGGGGGCGGTCTGCTGCCGCCGCTCGAGGTGCCGCACCCCGTTGCCACGGCCCCGCGACAGGCGACCAAG
This sequence comes from Loktanella fryxellensis, assembly GCF_900110065.1. Lineage (GTDB taxonomy): Bacteria > Pseudomonadota > Alphaproteobacteria > Rhodobacterales > Rhodobacteraceae > Loktanella > Loktanella fryxellensis. The sequence goes on from NZ_FOCI01000007.1 coordinate 18,727, forward strand.
CATGACCGCTTTGACGCGCTGCCACCCGAGTTTCAGTGGCTGCGCACGCCGCAGCCGGACCGGTTGTTCCGCATCGAAGACGGCGCATTGGTCCTGACGGGCCGCGAGAGCATCGGCAGCTGGTTCGACCAGTCCCTGGTCGCGCGGCGGCAGGAAGATGCGGCTTATGACGCGCACACCACGCTCAACTTCGCACCGCAGTCATATCAACAGGGTGCGGGGCTGATCACCTATTACAATCGCCACAATTTCCATGGGGCCTTCCTGACGCAGGAAGGCAGACAGCGGTGCCTGACGCTGATCTCTTGCAACGGCGACTGGCCTGCCGGGCAGCTGGATCACCCCATCGCCCCCGTGCCGGTGCCGGACGGCCCGATCACCCTGTGGGTCGCGGTGCGCGGGGCCACGCAGCAGTTCTATTGGGATGCAGGCAACGGCGCGGAACCGCTTGGCCCGGCGCGAGGGGCGTTCCACGTGTCCGACGAAGGGGCACAGGGCGAACACGCGTCCTTCACCGGGGCTTTCGTCGGCATGATGGCCTACGACGTGACCGGGCAAAGTGCCGAGGCGCGGTTTTCCGCCTTTGGCTATGCGCCGCGCGAACTGGATGATTGACGTTCCTCATTTCTGACTGCTAGGGTCTGCGGCAGGGAGAGACCATGCAGCGACCGACGATCCACGATGTCGCCCGAGAGGCGCGTGTCAGCCTTGCCACCGTGGACAGGGTGTTGAACAATCGCGGCGGCGTGGCGGCGAAGTCCGTTGAAAAGGTGCATTTTGCCGTCGAAAAGACCGGCTATGTCCGCGACCAGTTCGCAGCGAACCTGTCGCGCGGCCGTGGCTTTCGCTTTGTCTTTCTGTTGCCCGCGCCGGTATCGTCCTTTGTCCGGAATCTGACCGCTGCCATCGCGGATCAGGCGCTGCGCTATCGCAAGGATCGGGTCGAGGTTGAGGTGCGTTCCTCACCCACCTTCGATTCCGCGGCACAGGTCGCCGCCCTGCGGGCCATCGCGCCTGCGCAGACCGATTGCCTTGCCGTCATGGTGACGGATGTGCCCGCGGTGCGGGCGGAACTGTTGCGTCTGCGGGCCGCTGGCGTGCATATTCTGACTCTGGTGTCGGACGTGGGCGCTGCCGCGCGCGCCGTCTATGTCGGCCCCGACAACGAGGTGGCGGGTCGCATGGCTGGCCGCTTCATGGGACGGTTCGTGCGCAAACCCGCCGGTCCGGTTCTGGTCATCGCCGGGTCGCTGGCCGCCCGCGACCATGCGCAACGCCTGCTGGGGTTCCGGCAGGTGTTGCAGGCGGAATACCCCGCCCTGACCGTGCTGCCGGTGGCCGAGGGGTTGGACGACGCCGACCGCATCGCAGGCATCGCGCTGCAGGCGATGGCGGACGTGCCGTTGCTGGGCATCTATGCCATCGGGGCAGGCAACGCCGGTCTGCTGGAGGCGCTGTCGGAGGCGCCCGGCACCTTGCGTCCGGTCACCATCCTGCACGAGCTGACCGGCACCACCCGCACGGGCCTGCAATCCGACCTGTTCGATCTGGTCATCGACCAGGACCCGGGCCGCGCCGTGACCCGTGCGCTTTCCATCATGCGCGATCTGGCCGACGGGCAAACCGTCAGCCCGGATCGCGGCAATATCCCATTGTCCATCATCATCAAAGAGAACATCCAATGACCGACTTCTTCGCCAACATCGCACCCGTCACGTTCGAGGGTCCCGACAGCACCAATCCGCTGGCCTTCCGCCACTACAACCCGGACGAGGTCGTGATGGGCAAGCGGATGGAGGATCACCTGCGCTTTGCCGTGGCCTATTGGCACAGCTTCGTGTGGGAAGGTGGCGATCCCTTCGGCGGGCAGACGTTCCAGCGCCCGTGGTTCCCCGCCGACACGATGGAACTGGCAAAACAGCGCGCCGACGCGGCGTTCGACATGTTCCGCATCCTCGGCACGCCCTATTACTGCTTCCACGACCACGACGTACGCCCCGAAGGCGCAACGCTGGCCGAAAGCCGCGACCGGCTGAACGTCATCGCCGACCATTTCGAGACGAAGATGGCAGACGGCGGGCCGAAGCTGCTATGGGGCACGGCGAACCTGTTTTCTCATCGCCGCTATATGAGCGGCGCCAGCACCAACCCCGACCCGGAGGTGTTCGCCTATTGCGCGGCCACGGTGAAGGCCTGCATGGATGTGACCCATCGCCTGGGCGGCGAGAACTACGTGCTGTGGGGCGGTCGCGAAGGCTATGAGACGCTGCTGAACACCGATCTGGACCGCGAGCTGAACCAGATGGGGCGGTTCCTGCAGATGGTCGTCGAATACAAGCACAAGATCGGCTTCAAGGGCGCGATCCTGATCGAACCCAAACCGCAGGAGCCGACAAAGCATCAGTACGACTACGACGTGGCGACGGTGTACGGCTTCCTCAAGCGGTTCGGTCTGGAGAACGAGGTGAAGGTGAACGTCGAGCAGGGTCACGCGATCCTCGCAGGCCATTCGTTCGAACATGAGCTGGCGATGGCCCGCACGCTGGGTCTGTTCGGCAGCATCGACATGAACCGCAACGACTATCAGTCCGGCTGGGACACCGACCAGTTCCCCAACAACGCACCGGAAGCGGCCCTTGCCTATTACGAGGTGCTGAAGGCGGGCGGGTTCACCACCGGGGGGACGAACTTCGACAGCAAGCTGCGGCGCCAATCGCTGGATGCCGAAGACCTGATCGCGGCCCACATCGGCGGCATGGACATCTGCGCGCGCGGGCTGAAGGCTGCGGCCAAGATGCTGGAGGACGACGCGCTGGAGGCCCCGCGTCGCGCCCGTTACGCCGGGTGGGAGACGTCGGATTATCTGGCCGAAGGTCAGACGTTGGACGGCATCGCGGCAAAGGCCGAGGGCCTCGATCCGCAGCCGCGGTCGGGCCAGCAGGAGAAGCTGGAAAACATCGTCAACCGCTACGTCTGAGGGAGGACGCGACCATGAAGACCATCAAGGGACCAGCGCTGTTTCTGGCGCAGTTCGCTGGGGATCAGGCCCCCTTCGACACATGGGACGGCATCACGAAGTGGGCCAAGGAGATGGGCTACGACGGGGTGCAGGTGCCGACCTGGGACAAGCGGCTGTTCGATCTGGATCAGGCAGCGGCCAGCAAGGGCTGGTGCGACGACTGGAAGGGGCAGGCGGTGGATAACGGGATCACCGTCACCGAACTGTCCACCCACCTGCAGGGTCAGCTGGTCGCGGTCCATCCGGCCTATGATCTGGCCTTCGACGGGTTCGCCGATGCAAGCGTGCATGGCGATCCCAAGGCGCGGCAGGCATGGGCGGTGGATCAGGTGAAAAAGGCGCTGGATGCCTCGGCCCACCTCGGCCTGACCGCACAGGCGACGTTTTCCGGCGCGCTGGCGTGGCCTTACGTCTATCCGTGGCCGCAGCGCCCGGCGGGCCTGGTCGAGGCGGCCTTCGACGATCTGGCAAAGCGCTGGCGTCCCATACTGGACCACGCGGACAGCCGCGGTGTCGATCTGTGCTACGAGATCCATCCCGGCGAGGACCTGCATGACGGCGTGACGTTCGAGATGTTCCTCGAACGGACCGGAAACCACGCGCGGGCCAAGATGCTGTACGATCCGTCGCACTACGTCCTGCAGTGTCTGGATTATCTGGACAACATCGACATCTACAAGGACGTGATCGGCATGTTCCACGTCAAGGACGCGGAGTTCAATCCGACGGGTCGGCAAGGTGTATATGGCGGCTACCAGTCTTGGGTGAACCGTGCCGGACGATTCCGGTCGTTGGGCGACGGTCAGGTCGATTTCGGTGCGGTGTTTTCCAAGATGGCGGCCAACGACTTCGATGGATGGGCCGTGGTCGAATGGGAGTGCGCGCTGAAGCATCCGGAGGATGGGGCCCGCGAGGGTGCCGCGTTCGTGCGTGACCACATCATCCGCGTCACGCCGCATGCCTTCGACGACTTCGCGGCGGGTGGCACCGACGATGCAATGAACCGGAAGATGCTTGGGTTGTGATCCGGGCGGCCGTTGGACCGGGGCCAGCCGTCGCCCATTGGGCTTGGACCAATGGCGCACCAATGGGCGACCCCGGAGTTAATCCGGCCAGATGAAAGGGAAGACGAGATGACACGGATCAGACTGGGCATGGTCGGCGGCGGGCGCGGGGCGTTCATCGGGGCGGTGCATCGCTATGCGGCGCGGCTGGACGACCGTTTTGAGCTGGTGGCGGGGGCGCTGTCGTCCACGCCCGAGAAGGCCTTGGCATCGGGGCAGGATCTGGGGCTGGCCGAGGACCGCATCTATGCGGATTTCGAGGCGATGGCCGAGGCGGAGGCCGCACGCGACGACGGCATTCAGGCCGTCGCCATCGTGACGCCGAACCACATGCATGCGTCCGCCGCCAAGGCGTTCCTGCAGCGCGGCATCCACGTGATCTGCGACAAGCCGCTGACCGCTACACTGGAGGAGGCGCACGCGCTGGTAAAAGTGGCAGAGGCGTCGGATGCGCTTTTCGTGCTGACCCACAACTACACAGGCTATCCGCTGATGCGGCACGCGCGGCAGATGGTGGCGGATGACAAGCTGGGCACGATCCGCGTGGTGCAGGTCGAATATGCGCAGGACTGGCTGACGACCGACGCGGACCCGGACAACAAGCAGGCCGACTGGCGCACCGACCCGGCGCGTTCGGGCGCTGGCGGATCCACCGGCGACATCGGCACGCATGCCTACAACCTTGCGTGTTTCGTCACCGGGCTGACGCTGGACAGCCTTGCGGCCGATCTGCAATCCTTCGTGCCGGGGCGGCGCGTGGACGACAATGGCCATGTCCTGCTGCGGTTTCAGGGCGGTGCGCGTGGCATGTTGTGGTGCTCGCAAGTTGCCCCCGGCAATGAAAACCGCCTGACCCTGCGCATCTATGGCGACAAAGGCGGCCTGTCGTGGGGGCAAGAGAACCCGAACGTCATGGAGTACACGCCCTTCGGCGCACCGACACAGATCCTGACGCGCAACGGCGCATCCGGCGCCAGCGACGGCGTGCGCATTCCCGCCGGTCATCCGGAGGGGTATCTGGAAGGGTTCGCCAATATCTATTCCGCGGCAGCCGACGCCATTGCGGCACATGCCAAGGGCGAGACATCAGCTGCACTTTATCCGACGGTGCAGGACGGTCTGGCGGGGGTCGTGTTCGTCGATGCCTGCGTTCGGTCGTCGGCCAGCAACGCCGCATGGGTGACGGTCTAGACCAACTAGGCCGCAGGGGCCGTCGCCGCAAAGGCGGCGGCGATATCCGCCAGCTGAAACGGCTTTTCGATCAGCTGAAACTGGTCGATCTGCGCGATCTCGTTGCGGTTGTAACCGGACGCGAACACGACATGCGTGCCGCGGCGCGCCAGCCGCATTCCCAGTTCAAGACTGTTTTCGCCGTTCCCGAGGTTCATGTCGAGCAAGGCATAATCGAAACTGCGCGTCTCGCACTTCTCCATCGCGGATTTGAGGTTGTGCGCCATCTCCACGTCGAAGCCCAGATCGTCCTTCAATCCGTCATAGACATCGAGTGCGACGATCACCTCGTCTTCAACGTAGAGAAGGCTGGAGTTCAGCGGAATTGAAGATGGAATCATGCGGTATCTCGATCAGCGCGGCGACAGGTATCGTCATAACGCATGTCAGGCCGCTGGGTTCCCACAGAAATTCGACGGTTCCGTCCAGACTGCCGACGATGGTGGACCGGATCAGTTTGGTTCCGAAGCCGTTGTCGCCGGTATCCTGCGGCACCGGCCCACCCGTTTCCGTCCAGCGGAAGATATAGAGATCGCGCTCTCCATCGTCCTGCCGGACCCACGACAGGCGCACCTTGCCACCAGCCTGCTGGAACGCGCCGTATTTGGCGGCGTTGGTCGCCAGTTCGTGAACCGCCATGCCCAGCGACAGGGCCGCGCGGGCGTTCACGACGATCTCGGGACCCTTCAGCTCGACCCGGTCGGTGCCATAGATCGATGTCAGTTCCGGTTCCAGGATCTGGCTGAGGCTTGCGGACGCCCAGTTGGATTGCGTGAGGAGCTTGTGGGTCTGGGCAAGGGCCTGGATCCGCCGCGACAGGGCGACGAACACCGCGCGATCCACGGTGGCATCGCGGCTGGCACGACTGACGAGGGCCAGCACGTTAGCCAGCATGTTTTTCACCCGGTGCTGCAGCTCTTGCATGATCCTGCGCAATTCGTGCTGCATCTGGATCCGCTCGGTTACGTCGCGGATGTTCAGGCCGACTCCCGCTACCTCTTCGTCATGCAGGACCGGATACCAGTCGGTCTCCCAGATCCGGTCGGCATCCGGATCGCCGCGCACGGCCCCCTGGAACTGACGGTTCTCGAACCGTGCATCGGCGTCCAGCACCTGTCGGGACAGAGATGCCATCTGATCGCGCATCGCCGGCGACAGCAAGCCGAGCGGCTTTCCGATCAGCTCATCCATCGAAAGGCCGGCAAGATCGGCCAGCCGCTGGTTTACGCGCACATAGGTCAGGTTGCGGTCCAGCATGCCCATGGCCTGCGGGCTGACGTTGTAGAGATCCTCGATCTCTGTCAGGCGCTGTTCAGAGAGAGTGCGCTGTGCGTCTGCCTCTTGCGCCAGTTGGTGCAGTTGCGTGACGTCGAACAGCGACAGCACGACACCGCCGTCGCCCAGGTTGCCGTCGCCTTCGAACGGAACGATCCGGGCCCGATAGGTGCCACCGTCGCGTCCCTGGTATTCCGTCTCGACCATCTCGCGCCGGGCGATCACGGCGCGGCAGTCCTTCAGGATCGTCGGCACGTCGAGGTCCGAGCCGATGTCGTCCAGCGGACGTCCCAGATCGGCGGTGACGAAACGGAACTGATTGCGTGCCTCCGGTGTGAACCGGCGCAGGCGCAGGTCGGCGTCGAGAAAGATCGTGCTGACCTTGTTGCTTTCGATGAGGTTGGCCATATCCGCATTCGCGTCGCGGATTTCGGCGATCTTCGTGTTCAACTCGTCGTTGGTCGTCGTCAATTCCTCGTTGGCCGACTGCAATTCCTCGTTCATCGACATCATCTCTTCGTTCGAGCTTTTCAGCTCTTCGTTGGATGTCTCGAGGTCTTCCATCGTTGCGCGTAGGCGGGCGCGCGCCATGTCCAGCTCTGCCTCAAGCTCTCGTAGATAGGTGTGGCTGTCGGTATCGGCGACATTGCTTGCGTGCTGCGGCGCAGTCGTGTCGATCGTCTGTTCCTCGAACACCACGAGGATCTGGGCATCCGCGATCACATGGCCGCCGATCCTCAACCGCCGCCGTTGACCGCCGATGTCGCCGTCGAACAGGATCGTCTGCACCGTATCCATCTTGTAATCGAGGCGCAGCAACCGCCCCAGCGTGGATTCCAGTTCCGGGCGGATCAGTTTCAGCACCGATGTCTGCGGGCGTCCGGCCTTGACCTGCAGGAATTGCGTCGCGGTGGTCGAAGCATAGACGAGGTCGCTGGTATCGCTGAGCACCATGTACGGCGGCGCAAAATGCGCCATGATATCGGCGCCATAGGGGTGCGTCGGTTCGATGTTGGCATCGGCGGCTTGCGCCGTGGGTCTGGTCACCGGACGGTCGGACGGTCGCAGGTCCAGCCGGGCCGGGGGTCCTGGCAGGCGGGAAAAGACGCGGGCGCTGCGCGACACGTCGGTGAACAGGGACTTGCCGTTATTGATGGCCTCGCTGTTGCCAAGGACAAGGAGGCCATTTTCGCGCAGGCCATAGTGAAAGGCGCTGATGACGGCGCGTTGCAACGGCTTCTCCAGATAGATCAGCACGTTGCGGCAGGTCACCATGTCGAGTTGCGAGAACGGCGGATCCTTGATCAGGCTCTGGTTCGAAAACCGGATCATGTTGCGCAAGGTATCGTTGACGACATAGCCGTCGGCGCGCGGGCGAAAGTGGCGTTGCAGGATACTGACCGGCATCTGGTCGGCGATGTCGTTGCCGTATTCGCCACGCCGGGCCACCCGCAGTGCGTCTTCGTCGATGTCGGTGGCAAAGATCGATACGCTGGGCCAGATGTTCAGGCGTTCCATCGTGTCGTGCAGCACGATGGCCACACTGTATGCCTCTTCTCCCGTCGAGCAGCCAGCCACCCAGATCCGCAGGGTCGCCTGCGCGCCGACCTGCGTGACGAGGTCCGGGATCACCGTTTCGCGCAGGGTCTGGAACACGTCCGCATCGCGAAAGAAGCTGGTCACGTTGATGAGGATGCTGCTGAACAGCAGATCCGCCTCGGCAGGGGCGTCGATCAGGTGGCGCAGATAGTCCTGCGACGTCGCGATCCCGAGGATCGACATCCGCACCGCGATCCGGCGCAGCAGGGTACCCGGCTTGTATTCCGAAAAATCGTGGCCGGTGCGGTTGCGCAGGTGGCGGGCGACACGCTGGATCAGCTCGCCATCGGTCATGGCGCCGGTGGTCATGTTGCCGATGTGGTCGAAGAAATCCTCGAGGACGGGCACGATTTCGCCCACCGGCACCACCAGATCGCAGGCCCCCGTGGCGATGGCGCTGCGGGGCATGCCGTCGTGCTTGGCCTCTTCCGGCTTTTGCACCAGCACGAGGCCGCCGTGGTTCTTGATGTCGCGCACGCCCTGACTGCCGTCGCTGCCGGTGCCGGACAGGATGACGCCGACGGCACTCACGCCGGAATTTTGCGCAAGAGAGGTCAGGAACACGTCGATGGGTCGCCGGACACCGCGCGGCTGGGCGAACTTCTCCGTATGAAAGCGGTCCTCAACGATTGTCAGCATCTCTCCGGGGGCGATCAGATAGATGTGGCCCGGCTCTACCGGGCCACCATCGGTGGCGACCACCACGGGGCTGTCCGTGCGTCGGTCAAGCAGTTCCTGCATCAGACTGTCGTGGTCCGGGTCGAGGTGCTGGACGATGACGAAGGTCATCCGCTGCTGGCCCGGCAGGCGTTCGAGAAAGCCCTGGATCGCCTCGAGCCCGCCGGCGGACGCGCCGATGCCCACGATGATCAGCTGGGACGGCGGGTCGATGGGGTCGGTCATGGGTGGCTCCGGCGGTACAAAACGCTTAGGTATCAAATAATGCATTGAGGCGACTGGTCGAGTGTCGGAGGGATACGCGGTGGCGACATTGAACATCGAAGAGGTCGCCCAGCGGCTGGACAAGGCGACGGTTTCGATGTCGATCGCGGACGCTGCGGTGTCCGACATGCCGTTGGTCTATGTCAATCCGGCGTTCTGCGCGGTCACGGGATACGATGCGTCCGACATGATCGGTCGCAACTGCCGGTTCCTGCAGGCGGATCTGGACAACGAAGACCCGCGCCACATCGTGAGGGAGGCGCTGGACAAGGGCACCGGCGCACAGGCGGTGTTCCGCAACAGGCGGCGCGACGGGTCCGAATTCAACAACCTGCTGATCCTCGAACCGCTGCACGACCGCGCCGGTGCGCTGGCCTATGTGGTGGGTGCGCAGTTCGTGATGGACCGCACCACGCGCCCGGCGATGGCGGCCGAACACGGCCTCAAGGTCGTGCACGAGATCGACAAGCTGCTGGCGCTGAACGACCGGTTGCGGGCCACGTCGCGGCAGGCGCTGGCGCGGTCGATGGCCGCAACCGTGCGGCTGTGGCTCGACCGCTGATCGACAGCTTGTCCGACTACAGCTTATAGGTCGGCAACGACACGAAAGCCTCGCGCAACGCATTGCCCCAACCCGCCGAGATCTGGTGGAACACCGGATCGTCCGCCTCGACCCGCGTGCGGTTGAAGATCTCGTAGGTGTCTTTTTCGTACAGCATGATGTCGAACGGCAGGCCGACCGACAGGTTCGACTTGATGGTGGAATCGAACGACACCAGCAGCAGTTTGACCGTGTCCTCGAACGTCATCTCGGGATCGTAGGCACGCACGAGGATCGGTTTGCCGTACTTCGTTTCGCCGATCTGGAAGAACGGGGTTTCGTCGGTCACTTCGACGAAGTTGCCTTCGGGATAGACCATGAACACGGTGGGAATGCCGCCCTTGATCTGGCCGCCGACGATCACCGTGGCGCGGAAATGCGCACCCGACGTGTCACCCATGGGGGACGAATAGGCGATGACTTCCTGCAGGGTCGCGCCGACCAGACGGGCGACCTGGAACATCGTCGGTTCGCGCATGATGCTCGGATCGCGTTCCGCAGCGGACTTGCTGCGTTCTTCCAGTAAGGAAATCAGCGACTGGGTGGTGGCCAGATTGCCGGCGGTCATGATCGTAATGACGCGCTCGCCCGGCGCCTCCCAGGTGAACATCTTGCGGGTCATGGAGAAGTTGTCGACGCCCGCGTTCGTGCGGGTGTCCGACATGAAGACGAGGCCGCGGTTCAGGCGCAGGCCGACGCAATAGGTCATGGGAAATCTCTGCTTTAGGTCAATGCGACCCTACTGCTGCACCTGCAAAGTCACAATCAGCGATTCATCCCCCGGACCCATGCGCAGGCCCTGGACGGGGGCGGCATCGCGGGCGTCGCGTCCCACCGCCAGACGCACATAGCGCGTATCCGGGCTGATCCCGTTGCTGACGTCGAACCCGACCCAGCCCAGCGTCGGCAGATGAACCTCGGCCCAGGCGTGGCTGGCGTCTTGATCCACACGGTCGTCCATCATCAGATAGCCCGAGACATAGCGCGCCGGCAGACCCGCCACACGCGCCGTGGCGATCATGATATGGGCATGGTCCTGGCACACGCCGACGGCACCAGCCAACGCCTCTTCCGCCGTGGTCTCCATATAGGTCTGGCCCGTCGCATAGGGCACGGCGGACAGGATGGTGGCGGACAGCGTGTGCAGATCGGCCAGCAGGTTGGTCGATACCTTCAACGGCTTCGCCAGAGTGCGGATGCCACGGCTGGGTTCGGTCAGGGGCGAGGCCTGCTCGAAATGCCACAGCGGCGCCGCGCCATAGACCTTGCCCAGCACACCCGCCTTGTCGTGGGTCGTGACGGTGCCGCTGGCGGTGATGACAAGATCGGAAGATCCGCGGGTGGTATTCACCAGATCCATGACGTTGCCATGGTGGTCAGCGCAGGTCAGCTCGATCACGCCACCCGTCACGGTCACGGTCCAGTCCTGCACCGTCTGCATCCCGTTCGACGGGGGCCGCAGCCGCAGCCGTTGCAGGGCATAGCCGACCGGCTGGTCATAGTCGTAGCGTGTCGTGTGGGTGATGCGCAGGTCCATGATCCGTCCCTATCCGTAGAACTGGTAGTCGCGTTCGATCAGCAGACCGAGCGCATTGTTGTCCTGAATGAAGGCGGTGATGAACTCGTGCAGCCCCTCGTCGAAAATCGACGCGATGGTGCGTTTCCGCAAGCCCTGCAACATCTGGTCCGCATGGTCATGGCAGGCGTGCCGCGTGCCGTACTCCTCGGCCAGATGATTCATGTTCTCGACCAGTCCCTTCATCGAGAACATCAGACTGCGGGGCAGGCGCGGATCGAGGATCAGGAACTGCGCCACGCTGGCGGCCGTCATGTCCTCTTCGTCCAGCCAGCGGAAGGCGCGGTGTGCGGACACGCTGCGCAGGATGGTTTCCCACTGCACGTTGTCCAGCGACGATCCCACGAGGCTGACCGAAGGCAGCAGCGTGTAATATTTCACGTCGATGATCCGCGCCACGTTGTCGGCGCGCTCGATGAAGGTGCCGATGCGGGCGAAGTCGTAGATGTCGTTGCGCAGCATCGTGCCATGCAGCGCGCCGCGCACCAGCGACGACTGCGACCGGATCACGTCCAGAACGCGGGGCAGGTCGGTTTCGCGGATCGGCTTCTTCAGCAGCTCCTGCATGGTCATCCAGTGGTCATTCACCGCGGTCCAGACCTCGACCGTCAGGGCGGTGCGGACCAGACGGGCATTGTCGCGGGCCGCCTTGATGACCGAATACACCGACGACGGATTGTCCTTGTCGCGCAGCAGGAAGTCGATGGTGTTGGCGGCGTTGTGGTCCGTGTGCTTGCGGCTGTAGTCGTCGCAGACACCGGCGGTCGTCACCACGCTTTCCCATTCGCTGGACGTATCCTGCGAACGTGTCAGCGCGATACGGAATCCGGCCTCGACCAGTCGTGCGGTGTTTTCGGCGCGTTCGAGGAAGCGGAACATCCAGAACAGTCCGCCTGCGGTTTTTCCCAGCATGTTCAGTCCTCCAGCACCCAGGTATCCTTGGTGCCGCCTCCTTGGCTGGAATTCACGACGAGCGACCCTTCCGTCAGGGCGACGCGGGTCAGGCCGCCGGGCGTGATGTTGATCCCCTCCGGGCTGACCAGCACATAGGGGCGAAGGTCGACGTGGCGCGGCGCCAGCCCCTTCTTGACGAAGATCGGCACGGTGGACAGCGACAGCGTGGGCTGCGCGATGTAGTTGCCGGGACGTGCGCGGAGCTTGTCGGCGAAATCGGCCAGCTCCTTCTTGCTGGCGGCGGGACCGACCAGCATGCCGTAACCGCCGGACCCGTGCACTTCCTTGACGACGAGGTCGGCGAGGTTGTCGAGGACGTATTTCAGGCTGTCCGGTTCGCCGCAGCGGAACGTCTCGACATTCTTCAGGATCGCCTTTTCGCCGGTATAGAACTGCACGATGTCGGGCATGTAGCTGTAGATCGCCTTGTCGTCCGACACGCCTGTGCCGGGCGCGTTGGCGATGGTGATGTTGCCCGCGCGGTAGACGTCCATGATGCCGGGCACGCCCAGCATGGATTTCGGATTGAACGTCAGCGGGTCGAGGTATTCGTCGTCCACCCGGCGATAGAGCACGTCGATCTGCTTGTAGCCGCGCGTCGTGCGCATGGCGATATGGCCGTCCACCACGCGCAGATCGTGCCCCTCGACCAGTTCCGCGCCCATCTGGTCGGCAAGGAACGAGTGTTCGTAATACGCCGAATTGTAGATGCCCGGCGTCAGCACGGCGATCACCGGCTTGCCGCCGCAGGACTTCGGTGCGGACGCCGCCAGCGACCGGCGCAGGTTCTTGGGATAGTCGCTGACCGGCTGCACCTTGATGCGGCTGAAGAGCTCCGGGAACATCTGCAGCATCGTCTCGCGGTTTTCGAGCATGTAGCTGACGCCGGACGGTGTGCGGGCATTATCCTCGAGCACGAAGAAGTCGTCTTCACCGGTGCGGACGATGTCGGTGCCAACGATGTGGGTGTAGACGTCGCCCGGCGGCGAAAAGCCCATCATCTGCGGCAGGAACGCGGCATTGCGTGCGATCAGATCGATCGGGATGCGGCCTGCGCGCAGGATTTCCTGACGGTTGTAGATGTCGTGCAGGAACGCGTTGATCGCCCGCACGCGCTGTTCGATGCCCTTCGACAGCTTCGTCCATTCGCGGCTGGAAATGATGCGCGGCACCAGATCGAACGGGATCAGCCGTTCCTGCGCCGCGACCTGACCATACACGTTGAACGTGATGCCCGTCCTGCGGAAAAAAGCCTCGGCCTCTTTCGACTTGCGTGCGAACCGGCCGGGGGGCTGTTCGTCGTACCACGCCTTGTAACCGTCATAGGGGGCGCGGACACCGTCGTCGCCCACGCGCATCTCGTCGAAGTGATCTGGTTTTGTGCTCATGATTGAAATGTTAGTGCTTTCTGGATGAACTGCAAACAAATCGGGCAGAGCGGACGATTTCCTATTCTGCCGTGACCGAAACCGTCTGTTCGTTCAGCATGGCCGATCCGAATGCGGTCAGAAAAGCGACGTCGGCCGCATCGCGACCGACGCCGACCACGATCATGCGGTCCGGCGTGGTCATGCCGGTCGGGTCGATCAAGTGCCAGCCACCGTTCAGATAGACTTCGGTCACGGCGTGGAAATCCGGCGGGGTCACATCCGGGCTGTAGACGCTGACGATCCGCGCGGGGATGGCGCAGGACCGGCAAAAGGCGATCAGCAGATGCGCAAAATCACGGCAGACGCCGCGCCGCGCGTCGAACGTGTCCTGCGCCGTGGTATCGCCGTCGCTGCTGTCGTTGTCATAGGTCAGGTTGTCGGTGATCCACTGCGCCATCGCCTTGACCTTGCGCCCGCCGGCCAGGTGGCCGAACGTCTCCTGCAGAAACTCCGTGAACCCGTCAGCGGTGCAGTAGCGGCTTGGCATCAGGTATTTCACCGTCGGCGCGTTCAACTGATAGAGCGGCGTTTCCGACAGATATTTCATCCGGGCCACGGGACGGTTCACGGTGATCTGCGCCGAATAGGTCAGGATCAGGTCGCCGTTCGTTTCCAGCCAGATGCGGTTGCCGATGCCCTCCTCGGCGGGCATGTCGCGGAACGACTTGTAGGCCGCGATTTCCGTGTTTTCCCACGTCACGACCTGAAAGGCGTCTGTCATCGCCCGGATCTGCAGCAGCACGGTGCACGGCTGCGGTACGCCATAGTTCAGTCGCACAGTGATCTGGCTGTCCAAGGTCGATATCCCGTCAGGAGGTTGATGACGATGCCGGACCGGCGGGGGACTGGCGCACAGCCGCTATGTCATACCACCGCAAGGCCGCCAAGACCCGCGATCCGCGCCACCACCGGATCAAGGCCCTGATCGTGGCGGAGTGCCGTAAAACACACGGTTCCCGCCCCCCGCATCCGTGCTGCATCCCGCGCCATCACCTCGAGCGAGGCACCCACATGCGGGGCCAGATCGGTCTTGTTGATGACGAGGATGTCGGACCGGGTGATCGCGGGGCCGCCCTTGCGGGGAATTTCCTCTCCCGCCGCCACGTCGATGACGTAGATCGTCAGATCCGCCAGTTCGGGGCTGAAGGTGGCAGACAGGTTGTCGCCGCCGCTCTCGATCAGCACCACGTCCAGATCCGGGTGACGGCTGCGCATCTCGGCCACGGCAGCAAGGTTGATGCTGGCATCCTCGCGGATCGCGGTATGCGGGCAACCGCCGGTTTCCACGCCGATGATCCGGTCGGACGGCAGGATCTGCATGCGCATGAGCGCCTCGGCATCCTCCTGCGTATAGATGTCGTTTGTGATGACGCCGATGGACAGCTGGTCGCGGAAGCGGAGCGCCAGCTTCGCCGTCAGCGTCGTCTTGCCGGCGCCCACCGGGCCGCCGATCCCGATGCGCAGCGGGCCGTGGGGGGAAGTCATGAGCGGAAAATCCTCGGTTGCAGGGTTTCGTGACGCATGGCCGCGATTTCGGCCATGAAGGCGCTGGTGCCGATGTCGTCCAGCGTCCAATCGACGGCACCGGCCGCCAGTGTGCGGCAGGTCGGCGCGACCCGCAACAGCAGCGCCTGCGCGCGGGTCTGCCCCAGCGGCATCGCCCGCTGCGCCGCCGACACGAGGCCCGCGGCAAAGGCAAAGAGATAGGTCTGCAAGGTGGGGGTTAGCGCGATGCCCTGCATCCGCGCGGCGGCACCGACAGCCACCGGCAGGCACAGGGGCGGCAGGGTGGTGCCCCACACCGCATTCACCGTCTGGCAAAACGCTTCGCCCTGCGCACTGGTTTCCAGCAACCGTTCGCGCGCGGGCGACAGGGCGCGGGCCAGTGCGTCGATGCAGGCGGGATCGTCGTGGCGATACGCCTCGGCCAGCAGGATCGCGTCGGTGCGTCCGGTGCCGTCTGTCATGACCGTGTGCAGCCAGTCGCCCAGATCATCCGCATGTCGGATGTTGTGGTCGGCGATGGCCTGTTCCAGCCCATGCGAATAGCCGAAGGTTCCCAGCGGAAAGCCCGGCGACAGCCACTGCATCAGCGTCAGCAGGCCGTCGTCGGGTGTCACCGGCAGGTGGCGGTCAATGTGCATGGGGCAGGGTGCGCCCGTGACCGTAGGCGCCGCCTTCCGGACGGAAGGGCGCCTCGACCACGGTGACCGTGGCCCCCAGATGGTCGGCCAGCATGTGACCGATCACCGGGTCGCGCAGGATCAGCAGGTGATCGTCCGCGAACTGGCACGGCATGTGCCGGTTCCCGATGTGCCACGCCAGCCGCGCCAGATCACCGGTGACACGGTACAGCGGCTCGTCCGCCGCCCGGATGCCGACCGTGCGCCCGTCGTCCAAGGCCAGCAGGTCGCCATCGTTCAACGAGGTGGTGTGTTCCAGATCGACAAGAACATCCGTCCCGCCGTCCGTGGTCAGCATCTTGCGCCGCAACAGACGCGCGTCATAGGTCAACGTGCAGGTGTCGAACGGCTCGGGGGCATGGTGATGCCTGTGCCCGTCGCCATGATCGTGGTGCTGCACCAGATGCCGTGCGGTGGGGTGCGTCATGCCGCACCCCCGGCACTGGTCCGTGCCGTCAGACGGCCATCAGGTCGCGGAAGACATGGTGCACGATCCGGTCGCGGGCGATGCCCTTGTGCGCCAGTTCCGCGTCGCTCAGCGCTTCCAGCGCCTTGATCCGATCCACGCGCGAGGCACGGACCATGTAGGCGTTGAAACCCTGCCCGATCGTCGCGAAGAACGCGTCGATCTGGGCGCGGATGGCAAAGTCGGTGGGTGTATCGTGGGTCTGCGTCGTCATTGGAAACCTTGTCTGCGGCCCGTGCCGCTGTCGATTGCATCAGGCCTCCCCCCTTGGTATTGAAAATAGCGTCGGCGGTGCCGACCACAACTGCGTTTCCTGCAACCCCGCTGCCCACCTGCGCCACCCTCAGAACAGGAAGTAGCGCTGCGCCATCGGCAGCACTTCCGCAGGTTGACACGTCAGCAGCACGCCATCGGCCCGCACCTCGTAGGTTTCGGGATCGACCTCGATCTGCGGCAGGGCATCGTTCAGGATCAGGTCGCGCTTGCCGATGTTGCGCGTGTTGCGCACGGCGACCGTCTGCTTGGCCAGCCCCAGCGTGTCGCGGATGCCCGCGTCCTGTGCCGCACCGGAGACAAAGCTGACGCTGCCGTGGCGCAGTGCCGTGCCGAACGCGCCGAACATGGGCCGCGAGTAGACCGGCTGCGGCGTGGGGATGGACGCGTTGGGATCGCCCATCTGCGCCACCACGATGGTGCCCCCCAGCAGTACCATCTCGGGTTTCACGCCAAAGAAGGCGGGGTTCCACAGCACCAGATCGGCGCGCTTGCCCACCGCGATGGACCCGACTTCGTGGCTTACCCCATGTGCAATGGCAGGATTGATCGTGTATTTCGCCATATAGCGGCGCACGCGAAAGTTGTCGTTGTCGCCGGTCTCCTCGGCCAGACGGCCACGCTGTTTCTTCATCTTGTCGGCGGTCTGCCAGGTGCGGATCAGCACCTCGCCCACGCGGCCCATCGCCTGACTGTCGCTTGCGATGATCGAAAACGCGCCCATGTCGTGCAGGATGTCCTCGGCTGCGATCGTCTCGCGCCGGATGCGGCTTTCGGCAAAGGCCACATCCTCGGGGATCGACTTGTCGAGGTGATGGCACACCATCAGCATGTCGAGATGTTCTTCGATCGTGTTCACGGTGAAGGGGCGGGTGGGGTTGGTGGACGACGGCAGCACATGCGCCTCGCCGCAGATCTTGATGATGTCCGGCGCGTGCCCGCCACCGGCGCCTTCGGTATGGAACGCATGGATGGTGCGCCCCTTCATCGCCTTGACCGTATGTTCGACGAAGCCGCTCTCGTTCAGCGTGTCGGTGTGGATCATCACTTGCACGTCCATGTCGTCGGCCACGCTCAGGCAGCAGTCGATGGCGGCGGGCGTGGTGCCCCAGTCCTCGTGCAGCTTCAGCGAACAGGCACCGGCCATGACCATCTCGACCAAGGCACCCGGTTGGCTCGCGTTGCCCTTGCCCGCCAGCCCGATGTTCATGGGAATGCCGTCGAAGGCTTGCAGCATCCGTCCTATATGCCAGCTGCCGGGGGTGCAGGTCGTCGCCAGCGTGCCGTGCGCAGGCCCGGTGCCGCCGCCGAAGCATGTTGTGACGCCGGAGTGCAGCGAATCCTCCATCTGCTGCGGCGCGATGAAGTGGATGTGCGAATCGAACCCGCCCGCCGTCAGGATGCGGCCTTCGCCTGCGATGATTTCCGTCCCCGGCCCGATGATGATGTCCACGCCCGACTGCGTGTCGGGATTGCCCGCCTTGCCGATGGCGTGGATGCGGCCGTTGTGGATCGCCACGTCGGCCTTCCAGATGCCCGCATGATCCACGATCAGCGCGTTGGTGATCACGGTGTCCACCGCCCCGTTCGCCCGCGTGACCTGGGATTGCCCCATGCCGTCGCGGATCACCTTGCCGCCGCCGAACTTCACCTCCTCGCCATAGGTGGTCAGGTCGCGTTCTACCTCGATGATCAGGTCGGTGTCGGCCAACCGCACCCGGTCGCCCGTGGTGGGGCCGAAGGTGGCGGCATAGTTCGCGCGGGACATCAGGGCTGGCATGGG
Source organism: Loktanella fryxellensis (assembly GCF_900110065.1). Classification (GTDB taxonomy): domain Bacteria; phylum Pseudomonadota; class Alphaproteobacteria; order Rhodobacterales; family Rhodobacteraceae; genus Loktanella; species Loktanella fryxellensis. Next base: position 37,122 of record NZ_FOCI01000007.1, read on the forward strand.
CTCACTTCATCAGGCTGGGGCCGCGCTTGCCCAACCGCTGGGCGTTGGCGCGGGTCTTCTGGCGCAGCGGCTTCACCGCGGCGTTCACGATCTGGTCGGGGCGCTTGCCGGTCATCGCGGCCAGCGTGGCGTTCTGCATGGACCGGGTCACCGCCTCGGTCTTTTCGCTGACCATGCGGTCGTTCTCGCCCGCCGTGACGGACCACAGCCCGCCCCAGCCCATCATCCGCATCAGGATGACCGACTGCGCCTCGAACATCATCTGACCGATCTGCACGTTCATCCGGAACAGCTCGAACGGTGTCGCATTGCGTGCCATCTTACAGGGCTCCCATGATCTCTGCGTTGAAGCCATAGATATGCCGCCGCCCGCCGATTGCGATCAGCCTGACCTCGCGCCGCTGGCCCGGTTCGAACCGCACGGCGGACCCCGGCGGAATGTCCAGCCGCATGCCCCGCGCCACCGCCCGGTCGAAATCCAGCGCCGGGTTCGTTTCCGCAAAGTGATAATGGCTGCCGACCTGCACCGGCCTGTCGCCGGTATTGCCGACCATCAGCGTGACGACGGTGGCACCGACGTTCAGCTCGATCTCGCCCGCTGCCGGGAAAACCTCACCGGGGATCACGCCCCTGTCCTCGCTTTTTCCAAAATACTCACCTTCATCTTGTCAACGGATCGGCTGGTGCACGGTCACCAGCTTGGTGCCGTCCGGAAACGTCGCCTCGACCTGCACCTCCGGCAGCATCTCGCTGATCCCCTCCATGCACTGGTCGCGGGTCACGACATACGCGCCGGCCTCCATCATGTCGGCCACGCTGCGCCCGTCGCGCGCGCCTTCCACCACCGTGTCGGTGATCAGGGCGATCGCCTCCGGATAATTCAGCTTCACCCCACGGGCGAGGCGCTTGCGCGCGACCTCGGCGGCCATGGCGATCAGCAGTTTGTCTTTTTCGCGCGGTGTCAGTTGCATGTCACAGGGTCCAGGTCGGGGGCAGGGGGCCGCGCAGCGCGGTCAGCACGGGGATCAGCGCTTTGCGCATCGCGTGGCTGTCGGCGGCCAGCAGGCGCGCGAACAGCACGCCACAGCTGATCAGACTGACGCCGCCGGTGGCAGGCATCAGGGCGCGCAGGGTCGTCAGGTATGTCTCGGCCTCTGGTGCGATCAGGGTGACGCTGGCGATGCAGTTCGCCGGGCCGCCGCACCACGGTGCCGCCATCCGGTCGGACACCGCGCCCGTCAGCGCGATGGCGTCGGCGAACACCAGCGCGCCGTCCCGCGTCACGCGCACGTCGTCCTTCAGGAACCCCGTCCCGATCCGTTCGCCCATCAGCGCACGGCCCAGCACCAGCGTCTCGACGCCCAGAAACCGGGCATCCGGCGCCATCGTCACGTCCAGCCTGCGGCGCAGGCTGCAACGGTCGAACAGGATCGTCTCTTGCGGCAGCCAGTCGATGCGCGCGCCTGCACCTATGGTCAGTTGCGCCGTCATGCGGGCCGTCTGGCCCGGCTGTGCCTTGTAGATCCGCTCTGCCGTCTGGGTCGTCAGCGTCAGGGCGCTGCCTGCCGCGACATCCGCCACCAGATCGAAGCGGTCGCCGCCCGTCACGCCGCCCGCGGTGTTCAGCGTCACAGCCAGCAGGTCGGACCCGGCATGGCGTGGAAAGAACGCCTTGGACGCCCCCGACTGGCGCAACGTGCCCAGCCTGTTGCCATCACGCGCACCGATCCGTAGCCCACCCACGGCGCGGGGCGTGAAACGATGGGGGTCGTCGGTCAGGATCTGGGTGGTTGCAGTGTTCATGCCGGAACCTTGCACAAGGTTGCGGGCCGGTGGCAACACGCCGGGCCGACGGCCCGTGATCATTGCCCAAAGATTGTGCAGTCCCGTGGAATCGGGCGGGTGCCGTCCGCTCAGATGGTCGTGTCGCGGTCGATCAGCCCGAACTTGCGCAGTTTCACGTACAGCGACTGACGCGACAGGCCCAGCATTTCGGCGGCGGCGACGCGGTTGTTCATCGTCAGCGCGATGGCCGTCTCGATGCACATGCGTTCGACCACGTTCGTCGTTTCCGCCACGATGTCCTTGAGGGTCGAACTGCCGACCAGCTCCTTGACCGACGACAGGCCATCGTCGCCGGGCTCTCCGCGCGGAGCATCGGCGGGGCCGACCTCTCTGATGACGAAGGCGAAGACGGGCACGGCCCCCGCATGGAACCGCGTCACGGCGATCTCGACGTCGCGGGGGCTGCCGTAGTCGCCGGCGATCTTGGTCGCATAGGCGCGCAGACGCCCCGACTGGGCCGCATTCTCGGTCATCACCTTGAAATCAACGGTGCCCCGCTGCAGCAGGTCGGTCAGGGGCTGGCCGCGCACGCTCATGTCATGGGCCGCGCCGATCAGGTTCAGAAAGCTGTCGTTCGCCGACAGGATCGCTGCGTCCGCGCCGGCAAAGACCATGCTGTCGGGCCCGTGGGTGTAGACCCCCCGCAGGCTCTGATCCAACGTATCGGCAGATGCCGCCGTAGCGCCCTGCGTGATGATGTGGCATAGCAGGATCCGCTCGCCCGCCGCGCGAAAGATCGTGGGTCGCAGCAGTACGGTACGGTCGCCGCCCTTCAGCGCGACCTCCACCGGTGCCGGTGCGCCCGACAAGGCTTGCGTCGTCAGGCGGTCGATCATGTTGGCGGCTTGCCGCGTGTCGAACAGACTGGTCAGCGGCTGGCCAAGGATCGCGTCGCGCGTCTTGCCGAAGGTTTCGGCGGCCGCGATGTTCGCTTCCGACACGAGGCCGGTCTGCATCGTGGCCATCAGCACCCCATCGGTCGTGCTGTCCAGCAATACGCGAAAGCGCATCTCGTAGTCGCGGTGCGCCTCGTAATCCCGCTCCAGCGCCATCTGCGCCGACACCAGCTGTTGCTGCATGTCCGCGACGGGCCGCAGGTCGCGCCCCAGAAGCAGAAGCGCACCCGGAGTCCCGATCCGGTGGAAGCTGTAGCGGATCGGCAGTTCGCGCCGCCCGGTCTTTGCCGGATGGTTCACCTCGACCGGGCGCACGTCGCCCGTGTCGGTCAGGAATGCAGCCAGCCGCTTGGTGAACTTGATCCGGCTTTCGGGGGTCAGCATGTCGGCGATGTCCGTGCCGTCGACCCCTTCGAACCGGCTGCCGTCGGCGAAGGCCGGGTTCAGCAGCACCGACAGCACCGTTCCGTCATCCGCGATCACCAGTCCCACATCGGCCACGGCCGTCAGGATGTCGCCGAGGATGTCCGGCGCGATCAGCGGCACGTCGCCCGCGTTCCAGAATTTCAGGCCGCGTGCCGTCATGGCCGACCGACCGGTCGATGCAGGCCCTGATCACGCAAGAGAGGTGACATTAGATCATCGTTTCTGCGCGCATCGTGCCACGCGGTAAATCCATCAACCCGCACAGCACGAGCGCCTCGCTGGCGTCCGACGTCGCGTAGTCCGCACCGGTGATGGCGCAGGCGTCACCGCAGGTCACGGTCGCCGGTCCGCCGATCACCACCGGTATACCTGGCGCGGATTGTCGCACCTGTGTCACGAGGGGACGGGCAAGTACAAGTCGTTTTACGCAAGAGACCGACACGAAAACCGCACCCGGCGGCGTTCGGCGCAAAAATGCCCCGACGTCACTGCGCGTCGCGCGCAGCAGCAGACCGACCGACAGCCCGCGCCGCCGCAGTTGCGACACCAGCACGCTGGGGCCCAGGGTGTGCTGCACGGGTTCGGGCACCACGACCAGCACCGTCGGTGCATCTGCCGGGGCCGCCTGATCGCTTTGCCAGTCGGCGCCCATGTGCCGCAGCAGCCCCTGCAGGCGTGCGGTGGCAATCGACACTTCGGCAAAGCTCAGCGCATCGCTGACCCAATCCTCGCCCAGCAGGCGCGCGGCCTGCGGGATGCAGACATCCGCAAAGAATCCGTCGTTCAGCTCCGCCAGCCGCGCCCGCGCCAGAACGTCGACGCACGCATGCAGGTCGCAGGACAGGGCGGCCGACCGCAGCGCCAGGGTGATGTCGTCCACGCTGCGGGTCAGACCCCGCGTCCGCGAGATGACGTCGTGCGAGAGGTCGTGGGACAACTGCCGGCTCATCGCGTGCGATCCTTTCCCACATCCAGGTCCGCCCAACCGACTGACCTGTTCCGCATACTCGAAAAATCCGGGCAAGATGTCAAAGAAAATTGACACTTTGGATTACGGTGATCGAGGGAGTTTGTCAGTCCTCTGATATGACTTGATATTTTGGGGTTCCCGCTGCGCTCGACAAGCGCAATGTCGCAGATAAAATGTGTAACGTGTAGTTGACACATGCCGGGAATCTCACTTAATCTGACACTGCGAGATGTAAGGGAGGCGAGACATGTCAGCGACGATGCAAACGACCGTGCGCCAGTCTTCCGCGCATCGCCCCCTCTATACCCCGCAAGAGCGCATCCGCCGCGATGCGACCCGCTGGACGCTGGTGCAGGGGCTGCTGGCCCCGGTGCAGTTCTTGGTGTTCCTGATCTCGCTCGCCCTTGTGCTGCGCTATCTCGCGACCGGCGATGGCTACATGGCCGCTACGGTTTCGATCATCGTCAAGACGGTTTGCCTCGCGGTCATCATGGTGACCGGCGCGATCTGGGAAAAAGTCGTCTTCGGCCAGTACCTCTTCGCACCGTCCTTCTTCTGGGAAGATGTCGTGAGCTTCGCCGTCATCGCGCTGCACGCGGCCTATGTCTGGGGGCTGGCCACCGGATCGATGGACCCGCGCACCCTGATGATCGTGACGCTGGCAGCCTACACCACCTACGTCATCAACGCCGGACAATTCGTCCTGAAACTGCGGCGCGCCCGCCTCGATGCCGGAGTGTCCGCATGAACGACCTGACCCCCTTGGGCGGCGGCTGCCGCACGGCCCCGGTGCTGAAACAGCGCGGCCAGCGCGAGGTGTTCTGCGGCCTGACGGGAATCATCTGGCTGCACCGCAAGATGCAGGACGCCTTCTTCCTTGTGGTGGGCAGCCGCACCTGCGCCCACCTGCTGCAATCTGCGGCGGGCGTGATGATCTTCGCGGAACCCCGTTTCGGCACCGCCATCCTGGAAGAGCAGGATTTGGCGGGCATGAAGGACGCGCATACCGAACTCGACCGCGAGGTGGCCCGCCTGCTAGCCCGCCGCCCCGACATCCGGCAGCTGTTCCTGGTGGGCTCCTGCCCGTCCGAGGTCATCAAGATCGACCTCGCCCGTGCCGCCGAACGGCTGACCCAGATCCATGCGCCCCACGTGCGGGTGCTGAACTATTCCGGCTCCGGCATCGAGACGACCTTCACCGAAGGCGAGGACGCCTGCCTTGCCTCCATGGTCCCGGTGCTGAAGGACACGACCGCGCGCGAGCTGCTTCTGGTCGGAGCACTTCCCGACGTGGTCGAGGATCAGATGCTGGCGCTGCTGGGCGCGATTGGCATCGACAACATCCGCCTGCTGCCCGCCCGCCGCATCGACGACACCACCGCCGTGGGGCCGAACACCGTGTTCGCCCTGACGCAGCCGTTCCTGGGCGAAACCCACGCCGCCCTGATGCGCCGCGGCGCGCGCCATATCGCGGCGCCGTTCCCGTTCGGCGAGGATGGCACGACCCGGTGGCTGCAGGCCATCGCCACCGAGTTCGGCGTCAGCGCCGAGGTCTTTGCCGCTGCCACCGATGCACCCCGCGACCGCGCCCGCCGCGCCATCGCGCAGGCGTCGGAGCATCTGGCGGGCAAGTCGGTGTTCTTCTTTCCCGACAGCCAGCTGGAAATCCCGCTCGCCCGGTTCCTGACCCGCGAATGCGGCATGACCGCGATCGAGGTGGGCAGCCCCTACATCCACGACACCCTGCACGGACCCGACCTCGACCTGCTCGCCGCTGGTCCCCAGATCAGCGAAGGGCAGGACGTGGACCTGCAGCTCGACCGCGCTCGCGCCGCCCGGCCCGATCTGACGATCTGCGGCCTGGGCCTTGCCAATCCGCTGGAAGCCGAAGGTCTGACCACCAAATGGGCCATCGAGCTCGTCTTCACGCCGGTGCATTTCTACGAACAGGCGGGCGACCTCGCAGGCCTGTTCAGCCGGCCGATGCGCCGCAAGTCCCTGCTTAGGCTGGAGGCTGCGGAATGAATCAGATCCTCGCTTTTTCCAAAATACTCCGGGGTTTGGGGCAGCGCCCCAAGGCACACACATGAAACTGACCGTCTGGACATACGAAGGCCCGCCGCATGTCGGTGCCATGCGCGTCGCCACAGCGATGCAAGGGCTGCATTACGTCCTGCACGCGCCGCAGGGCGATACCTATGCGGACCTGCTGTTCACCATGATCGAGCGGCGCAACCACCGCCCGCCCGTCACCTATACCACCTTCCAGGCCCGCGATCTGGGGTCCGATACGGCGACGCTGTTCAAGACCGCCTGTCAGGACGCGGTGGACCGGTTCAAGCCGCAGGCGATCATCGTCGGCGCGTCCTGCACGGCGGAATTGATCCAGGACGATCCCGCCGGCCTGTCCGAGACGATGGGTCTGACGATTCCCGTGATCCCGCTGGAACTGCCCAGCTATTCCCGCAAGGAAAACTTCGGCGCGGACGAGACGTTCTATCAGATCGTCCGTGCGCTGGCCCAGCCGCAGGACCGCACCGCGCGGATCACCTGCAACATCCTCGGGCCCACCGCCCTCGGGTTCCGCAACCGCGACGATGTCGAAGAGATCACCGGCCTGCTGTCCGACCTTGGCATCGACGTGAACGTGACGGCGCCGCTGAATGCCACACCCGCCGACATCGCCCGCCTGCCCGCCGCCCATTTCAACGTGCTGCTGTACCCAGAAACCGGAGAGGCCGCCGCCCGCTGGCTGGAAAAGACGCACGGTCAGCCGTTCACCAAGGTCGTCCCGATCGGCGTCGGCGCGACCCGCGACTTCATCGCGGAGATCGCGGCGATCACCGGCCTCGCCTGTGCGGCGGATGAGTCCCGCCTGCGTCTGCCGTGGTGGACCTCTTCGGTCGACAGCACTTACCTGACCGGCAAGCGCGTGTTCCTGTTCGGTGATGGCAGCCACGTCTGCGCGATGGCCCGCATGGCCCGCGACGAGATGGGGTTCGAGGTGGTGGGCATCGGGTGCTACAACCGCGAACAGGCGCGGCCCGTCCGCGCGATGGCCAAGTCGCTCGGCCTCGAGGCGCTGATCACCGATGATTACCTCGACGTGGAGGCGGCCATTGCCGCCGCCTCGCCCGAGATGATCATGGGCACCCAGATGGAGCGGCACATCGGCAAGCGGCTGGGCATCCCCTGCGCCGTGATCTCGGCCCCCGTCCACGTGCAGGACTATTCCGCCCGCTATTCCCCGGTCATGGGGTTCGAGGGTGCCAACGTCATCTTCGACACGCTGATCCATCCGCTGGTCATGGGGCTGGAAGAGCATCTGCTGACCATGTTCCGCGACGATTTCGAGTTCAACGACGCGGCCGGGCCGAGCCATCACGGTGGGGCAGCGCCCACGGCGGCCGTCGGAGCCTCCGGCGGGAGTACTGCAGAAAAAGCGATTGTGGAGCCTGCGCTGGTCGAGGTCGCCACGATCACGGCCGATACCGACAACGTCGTCTGGCTGTCGGATGCGGAGCGGGAACTGAAGAAGATCCCGTTCTTCGTCCGCGGCAAGGCGCGGCGCAATACCGAAGCCTTTGCGGCACAAAAAGGCATCCAGCACATCAGCATCGAGACGCTGTACGAGGCAAAGGCACATTATGCGCGATAGTGGCACGCAACCGTTTCGTTTCGTCATCGTGACGCTGGACAGCCACACGGCGGGGCCTGCCGCGCGGGTGCGCGACCGGCTGGTGGCTGACTTTCCGGGGCTTGAAATCAGCATCCACGCCGCTGCCGAATGGAGCGAGAACCCTGCGGCGCTGGCCGATGCGCAGGCCGCCGTGGCGCAAGGCGACATCATCGTCACCAACCTGCTGTTCCTCGAGGAGCATACCGCCGCGATCCTGCCGTCGCTGATCGCGCGACGCGACGGCTGTGCCGCGATGATCAACGTCATCGCCGACAGCGAGATCGTCAAGCTGACCAAGATGGGCGATCTGGACATGCAGCGCCCCGCCACCGGCATGATGGTGCTGATGAAGAAGCTCAAGCCTCAAGCCAAGGCCAGCACCTCTGGCCAGTCCCAGATGAAGACCCTGCGCCGCCTGCCCAAGATCCTGCGGCTGATCCCCGGCAAGGCACAGGACCTGCGCAACTGGTTCCTGTCGATGCAGTACTGGCTGGGCGGGTCGGACGAGAACATCGAGCAGATGATCCGCATGCTGGTCGGTCGTTACAGCCGGGACCGTGGGTGGGAGTCCGTGAAGGCCCTGCCGCCGATCGATTACCCCGACTGCGGCGTCTATCACCCGGACCTGCCCGGCACCCACATCAGCGAGGACGCAACCGATCTGCCGCGTCCCGCCGCGCCCGTGGCCACCATCGGCATCCTGATGCTGCGGTCCTACATCCTGTCATCGGACACCGCCCACTACGATGCCGTTGTGCGCGCGTTCGAGGCGAAGGGCATGGCCGTCATACCTGCCTTTGCCGGTGGCCTTGATGCGACACCTGCGATCCAACGCTATTTCCAGGGCAAGGTCGATGCAATGGTATCCCTGACGGGCTTCAGCCTCGTCGGCGGCCCCGCCTATAACGACAGCCCTGCCGCGATTGCCCTGCTGTCCGCGCTGGACGTCCCCTATATCGCCGCCCAGCCGCTGGAATTCCAGACGCTGGCGCAGTGGGGGGCCAGTGCCCAAGGTCTCGGCCCGGTGGAAACCACGATGCTGGTGGCGCTGCCGGAAATCGACGGGGCGACATCGCCCACGGTCTTTGCGGGCCGTCACGGAACCGAGGCCTGCACGGGCTGCCATAACGCCTGCAGCGGCAAGCCCGGCGACAAGTCGATGGCGCCCTGCCCGGAGCGGATCACGTCGCTGGCGGAAAAGACCCTGCGGCTGGCGACACTGCGGCGCAAGCGCAACGCGGACAAGAATGTCGCCATCGTCCTGTTCGGCTTTCCGCCCAACGCGGGCGCCGTGGGCACCGCAGCCTACCTCAGCGTCTTCGAGAGCCTGTTCAACACGCTGACCCGGATGAAGGCAGAGGGTTACGGCGTCGACGTGCCCGCCGATCTGGACACCCTGCGGGCGATGGTCCTGAAGGGCAATGCGGCACAGTTCGGCCAGGAGGCCAACGTTGCCGATCACGTCACCGCCGACCACATCGTCGCAAATACGCCGCCGCTGAAGGTCATCGAAGCCGTCTGGGGCCCGGCCCCCGGCAAGATCCAGTCCGACGGACGCGGGGTGTTCATCCTCGGCTGCCACTTCGGCAAGGTCTTCGTGGGGGTCCAGCCGACCTTCGGCTACGAGGGCGACCCGATGCGCCTGCTGTTCGAGCGCGGCTTCGCGCCGACCCATGCCTTTACCCAGTTCTACATGTGGCTGCGCAACACCTACCGCGCCGACGTCGTCCTGCACTTCGGGATGCACGGCGCACTGGAATTCATGCCGGGCAAGCAGGCGGGCCTTGGCGCGCGTGACTGGCCGGACCGGCTGATCGGCGAGATGCCGAACGTCTACCTCTATGCCGCCAACAACCCGTCCGAGGCGACGCTGGCCAAGCGCCGCAGCAACGCGGTGACGATCACGCATCTGACGCCGCCACTGGCGCAGGCGGGCCTTTACAAGGGTCTGCTGGATCTGAAGGACAGCCTGACGCGCTGGCGCGGCATGGGGTCGAATGACCCGCAGCGCCGCGATCTGGAAGCGATGATCGTCGAACAGGCGGAAGGCCTCGACCTGAACGCCGCCGACCTGAACCGCCTGTGGCTGACCGTGCTGGAAACCGAAGGATCGCTGATCCCCGACGGGCTGCACATCGTCGGCCGCGTCATGACCGACGCCGCCCGCGCCGACATGATCGCGCTGATGGGGAACACCGATGCGGCCCGCGAAGCGGCGCAACACCTGATGGAAGACCACGAACTGCCGGCGCTGATGCGTGCGTTGTCCGGGCGGTACATCGCGCCGGTCCCGGGCGGCGATCTGATGCGCAATCCGGCGATCCTGCCGACCGGGCGCAATATCCATGCCTTCGATCCGTTCCGGATGCCGACGGCTTTCGCGATGGCCGATGGCGCAAAGCAGGCCGAGGTGCTGCTGCGGACCCATCCGACGATGCCGCGCACCGTGGCGCTGGTGCTCTGGGGGTCCGACAACATCAAGTCCGACGGCGGACCGCTGGCGCAGGCGCTGGCGCTGATGGGGGCCAAGCCCCGCTTCGACAGCTATGGCCGTTTGTCCGGTGCCGATCTGGTGCCGCTGGCCGAACTGGGCCGGCCGCGCATCGATGTGGTGATGACGCTGTCGGGGATCTTCCGCGACCTGCTGCCGTTGCAGACCAAACTGCTGGCCGAGGCGGCGCTGAAGTGCGCGCAGGCGGACGAGCCCGCGCATCTGAACTTCATCCGGGTCCACGTCCTTGCGCACATGGCCAAGACCGGCTGCAGCATCGAAGAAGCCGCGCTGCGGGTGTTTTCGAACGCCGAGGGTGCCTACGGGTCGAACGTGAACCAGCTGATCGACAGCTCCGCCTTCGGCGACGAGGACGAGCTGGCGGATGCGTACGAGAACCGCAAGAGTTTCGCCTATGGGGTGAACGGCAAGGCCACGAAGCACGCCGACCTGTTGCAAAGCACGCTGGCGCATGTGGATCTGGCCTACCAGAACCTTGAGTCGGTGGAACTGGGCGTCACGACGGTCGATCACTATTTCGACACGCTGGGCGGCATCGCGCGGGCGGTGAAGCGGGCCAAGGGCGGCGTCGATACGCCGGTTTACATCGGCGACCAGACGCGCGGCGGCAACAAGGTGCGCACGCTGAAGGATCAGGTCGCTCTGGAAACCCGGTCGCGCAGCCTGAACCCGAAGTTCTACGAGGGGCTGCTGAAGCATGGGCACGAGGGCGTGCGCCAGATCGAGGCGCAAATCACCAACACCATGGGCTGGTCGGCCACGACCGGCGCGGTGGAGCCGTGGGTCTATCAGCGGCTCAGCGAGACCTTCGTGCTGGATACCGAGATGCGCGAACGGCTGGCGGCGCTGAACCCGCAGGCGTCGATGCGGATGGCGAATCGTCTGCTGGAAGCGTCCGACCGCGCCTATTGGACACCGGACGCAGCCACGCTGGCGGCGCTGCAGGATGCGGCTGACGCGATCGAGGACCGGATGGAAGGGATCGCGGCGGAATGAGCCTGATCGCTGACCATGTGCCACGCCGGAAGGGGGCAGGGGGGCCAGCCCCCCATCCTGCGGATTCCCCCCGGGATATTTTCGACCAGAAGAAGCAGGGGCCCCGTGCCCCGATGGAAAGGAGGCCCTCATGAGCCCCAGAGATGAAATCCCGAACCTGCGCGGCATGGACGGCGAAGGCTCCGTCCAGGTGCATCAGGACGACGACATGAAGATCGAGGGGGCCAAGGTCTTTGCGGTCTATGGTAAGGGCGGGATCGGCAAATCGACGACCAGCTCGAACCTGTCGGCGGCCTTTTCGCACCTTGGCAAGCGGGTTCTGCAGATCGGCTGCGACCCCAAGCACGACAGCACGTTCACGCTGACAGGCACGCTGGTGCCGACGGTGATCGACATCCTCAAGGACGTCGATTTCCATGCCGAGGAACTGCGTCCGGAGGATTTCGTGTTCACCGGCTACAACGGCGTGAAGTGCGTCGAGGCGGGCGGGCCGCCTGCCGGCACCGGTTGCGGCGGTTATGTGGTGGGCCAGACGGTGAAGCTGCTGAAGCAGCACCACCTGCTGGAGGACACCGACGTGGTGATCTTCGACGTGCTGGGCGATGTGGTATGCGGTGGCTTTGCGGCCCCGCTGCAGCACGCCGACCGTGCGCTGATCGTCACGGCCAACGATTTCGACAGCATCTATGCGATGAACCGGATCATCGCGGCGGTGCAAGCCAAGTCCAGCAACTACAAGGTGCGGCTGGCCGGTTGCGTCGCCAACCGCAGCAAGGACACCGACGAGGTGGACCGCTATTGCCGCACCGTGGGCTTCAACCGGCTGGCGCACATGCCCGATCTGGATGCCATCCGCAGGAGCCGTCTGAAGAAGAAGACGCTGTTCGAGATGCCCGACGATCAGGACGTGGTCATGGTGCGCAAGGAATACATGCGTCTGGCCGAGACGCTGTGGAACGGCACGCTGCCGATGGCGCCCGCCTGCCTGCCCGACCGGGAGATTTTTGAGCTGCTGGGGTTCGATTGATGGCCGACTATGCCGCCACACGCGACCAGGTCGAGGATTACTTCGACCGCTCCGCCACACAGGTCTGGGCGCGGCTGACGTCGGACGCACCGGTCAGCGGCATCCGCGCCACCGTGCGTGCGGGCCGCGACCGGATGCGCGACCTGCTACTGGCGCAACTGCCCGCCGACCTGACCGGATGCCGCGTGCTGGATGCGGGTTGTGGCACGGGTGCCGCGTCCGTGGCGCTGGCAGAACGCGGTGCGACCGTGGTGGGCGTCGATATCTCGCCCGCGCTGATCGACATCGCGGCGCGCCGGATGCCCGCGCATCTGGCGGACCGGATCACCTGGGTCGCGGGCGACATGCTGGACGATGTGGACGGCACGTTCGACCACGCCATCGCGATGGATTCGATGATCTATTACACCGCCGCCGACATCGCGCAGGTGCTGAGCCGGGCCGGGCCGCGGATCACCGGACGCTTTGCCTTCACCCTCGCACCGCGCACGCCGCTGCTGATGGCGATGTTCCGCGTGGGCAAGCTGTTCCCCCGCGCCGACCGCAGCCCGCAGATGGTGCCGCACGCCGCCGCGGACATTGCCAGCGCCCTGCGTGCGGCCAGGGTGCCGGGTGCTCTGCGCGAGATCGAGCGTGTGACATCGGGCTTCTACATCTCGACCGCCTATGTCTTCGAGGGTTCCGCAAAATGATCGTCAAGGCCAGCGCCCTGAAGAACCTGTCGCTCAAGGCACTGCCGTTTGCCGATGCGGCCAGTCCCGACCTGCCGCTGCGGCAACTGCTGCGGCTGAGTCTGTTCCAGATCTCGGTCGGGATGGCCAGCGTGATGCTGCTCGGCACGCTCAACCGGGTGATGATCGTCGAATTGGGCATACCGGCGATGCTGGTCGCCCTGATGATCGCCATTCCCGTGCTGCTGGCCCCGTTCCGCGCGTTGCTGGGGTTCAAGTCCGACACCTACCGCTCTGCCATCGGGTGGAAGCGCATCCCCTATCTGTGGTTCGGTACCCTGTGGCAGTTCGGCGGGCTGGCGATCATGCCGATGGCGCTGCTGGTGCTGGCGGGCGACCGGGCGCTGGACGTGGACTGGGCGGGCTATGTCGGGGCCGGTCTGGCGTTCCTGATGACCGGTCTCGGCATGCACATGACGCAGACCGCCGGTCTGGCGCTGGCCGCCGACCGTGCGACCGAAGAGACGCGGCCCAAGGTCGTGGCCCTGCTGTATCTCATGCTGCTGGTGGGCATGGCGATCTCGTCCGTCATCATCGGCGCATTGCTGAAGGATTACTCCGCCCTGCGGCTGGTGCAGGTGGTGCAGGGCACCGCCGTCGTCACGTTGCTGCTGAACGTCACTGCGTTGTGGAAGCAGGAGCGCGTGGCCCCCATGACCCGCGCCGAACGCAGCGCCCCCGGGCCGACCTTTCGCGATGCGTGGGGCGATCTGACGCGCGGTGGTGATGCGGGCCGTCTGCTGGCCGTAGTGTTCGTGGGCACGCTGGCGTTCAACATGCAGGACGTGCTGCTGGAACCCTACGGCGGCGAAATCCTGGGCCTGTCGGTATCGGCCACCACGCTGCTGACCGCCGGTTGGGCGCTGGGCGCGCTTGCGGGCTTTGCGCTGGCCGCGCGCTGGCTGGACGGGGGCCTGGATCCGATGCGGATGGCCGCGCGGGGCGTGCTTGCTGGCCTCGTGGCGTTCACCTGCGTGATCTTTGCCGCACCGATGGCGTCGCATGCGCTGTTCTATGCGGGTGCCGTGCTGATCGGGTTCGGCGGCGGGTTGTTCGGCATCGCCACCCTGACCGCCGCCATGACCATGCCCGCCACCGGGGCCGCCGGGCGCGGTCTGGCGCTGGGCGCCTGGGGCGCCGCACAGGCGACGGGTGCCGGTCTTTCGATATTCTTCGGGGGCGCGATCCGCGACCTCGTCAATCATGCCGCCGGGAACGGTATGCTCTCTCAGGCCCTGACAACGCCTGCCACCGGCTATTCGGTCGTCTATCACACCGAAGTCGCCTTGTTGTTCATCACCCTCATCGTCCTTGGCCCGCTGGTGCGGGTCCGGGCGATGACATCGGAAGGTCGCGGCAGTCTGCAGCTGTCCGACTTCCCCACCTGAAAGGACCATCCCGATGCTTGGCGTCACATTCTTCGGCAACGTCGACCTGGCACAGGTCGCACTCTACATGTTCTGGATCTTCTTCGCGGGGCTGGTGATCTACCTTCAGCGCGAAAACATGCGCGAAGGCTATCCCCTGCGCGACGACAAGGACGGCATCCCGGCGAACGAGAGTCTCTGGTCGCTGCCCACGCCCAAGACCTTCCTGCTGCGCGACGGCCGTGGCGAAGTCACCGTGCCGAGCCTCGCGTTCGAGGCGGCGCACATGCGCACCGATCTGGCGCTGGCCCCGTCATCTGCCGCCAGCGGCAGCCCGTGGATCCCGACCGGCGATCCGATGGTGGATGGCGTCGGTCCCGCATCCTGGGCGCCCCGCCGCGACATTCCCGAACTGGATGCCCATGGTCACCTGAAGCTGAAGCCGATGTCGCAGCTGCCCGAATTCCACATCTCGATGGGTCGTGACCCCCGCGGTCTGCCGGTCGTCGGCGGCGACGGCGAAGTCGTGGGTCGCGTGATCGACCTTTGGATCGACGTGCCGGAACAGCTGATCCGTTACCTGACCGTGGATCTGAACCCGGAAGGGTCTGGTCAGACGCGCCTGATCCCGATGACGATGGCGCGCATCATGTCGAACCGCGTCCGCGTCCGCGCCCTTTATGCGCATAACTGGGCCGGCATCCCCACGATCAAGGCGGGCGATCAGATCACCTTGCTCGAGGAAGAGAAGATCATGGCCTACGTCGCCGGTGGCACGCTCTACGCCTCCGAAGCGCGGACCAACACCAAGCTTTAAACGCAGGCGGCCCCGGTCAGCCACCGGGGCCTGCCACCACCAAGAGGGGAAGACGACATGCACGACGATTTCAAATTCGAACCGGTCCGTGGCCTGCCAGAGGCCCTGCCCCGCGACGAACACATCATCTGGCAGGGCAGCCCGAACGCCCGCCGCCTGTGGATCGAGGCGTTCAAGGCGCGCTGGATCGCGGGATATTTCGCGGTGCTGGCCCTGTGGCGGTTCGGCGTATCCAGCGCGGACGCCTCACTGGCGCAGTCCGCCGTGCTGGCGACACCGTTCCTGATCGCGGGCGCCGTGGTGCTGACCGTGCTCTATGGCCTCGCGTACATCCAGTCGCGCGCCACGGTCTATACGCTGACGAACAAACGGGTCGGCATGCGCATCGGTGCGGCCCTGACCATGACGCTGAACCTGCCCTATCCCCAGATCGAGGCGGCGCAACTGGATCTGCGCAAGGGTGGCACGGGCACGCTGGCGTTCCTGCTCCCGCTTGACACGCGGCTGTCCTACCTGATGACGTGGCCCCACGTGCGGCCCGGTCACATCAACCGGACGCAGGCCGCGCTGCGGTGCATCCCGGACGCTCAGGCCGTCGCGCGTCTGTTCGCCGACGCCGCCGAAACACGGTTGAGCGCACCCACCATCGAACGACGCGTGGCTTCGCTGCCGCACGCCGTCGCAGCGGAGTGACCGTCATGACCACCGCACAGACCCGCATCCACAATTCGCGGTCGGAGGAAATGGTGCCCCGCGCCCTCGTCGTCGCGATGTTCGCGCTGATGCTGGGCACGCTGACGCTGGCCACCGTGTCGCAACTGACCGACGCGCCCCATGCGGGTGTGATCCCGGCCTCACCTGTCGTAGAGACGATGGAGATCGCCCTGATCGGCAGCCGCAGCGGGGCCTATCAGGTGCTGGCCTATGACGGCACCGTCATCGCGGTGTCGGATCAGGACAAGGCCGGGTTCATCGGCGTCGTGGGCCGTGTGGTGGAACGCAAACGCGTGTCCTCCGGGCTGCCCGTCGCCGACCCGGTCACCTTGCAGAAACACGACAACGGCACCCTGTCGATCGTCGATGCGTCCACGGGAATGGATATATCGCTGACCGGCTACGGGGTGGACAACCTTGCTGCATTCGCGCGGCTGTTCGACTAGATTGGCAATACCACGCCCACGGGTCAGCCACCCGCCCGGGCGATATGTGAAAGGGAACGCACATGGGATTCTTCACCAAAGTCCGCGAGACCGCCCCCTGCACCGTGACGATCAGTCACCGGTTCGAGGAGTTGTCCGCCCACGTCCGCTTTGACGACGGGACCACCATCAACCCCGGCGACGAGGTTCAGGTTCAGGGACCCGAGATCATGGCGCCCTTCGGCGCGCTGGTCGAGGAGAAACGGACCGCCGTCATCCTGCGCGCCAGCACGCTGGAACAGCTCTGGACACGCGCCACGGGCGATTTCGAGGTGATGGAACTGTGCGAGTTTTCCTTCAGCCAGGAGGCGCTGTCATGAACATGCATTCGTCCGACGCCGCCACCGCCGAAGAAGCCATCGCAGCGCAAGAGGCGCTACCGCCCCTGACGAACGAGGACGCGACCCGTGTGGCGATGCAGAACACGCTGCTGACGCCGCGGTTCTACACCACCGACTTCGCCGAGATGGACGCCATCGACGTGACACCCGTGCGTGCTGACTGGGACCGCCTAATCGCGCAGATGAAGAGCGACCCCAACAAGGGCCACTTCAAGAAGACCGCCGACTGGGATCACGTCGACTGGGACGGGATGGAGCCCAAGCTGAAGGCGGAGTTCATCGACTTCCTGATCTCGTCCTGCACCGCGGAGTTTTCCGGCTGCGTGCTGTACAAGGAGATGAAGCGCCGCGGATCGAACGAGGACATCACGACGCTGTTCCAGTTGATGGCCCGCGACGAGGCGCGTCATGCCGGCTTCATCAACGACGCGCTGCGCGAGGCGGGGATCGCCGTCAACCTCGGCTTTCTGACGCAGTCCAAGAAATACACCTATTTCCGGCCCAAGTTCATCTACTACGCCACCTACCTGAGCGAGAAGATCGGCTACGCCCGCTACATCACGATCTATCGCCACCTCGAGGCGCATCCGGAATACCGGTTCCATCCGATCTTCAAGTGGTTCCGCGAATGGTGCAACGACGAGTTTTCCCATGGCGAGGCGTTCGCCCTGCTGATGAAGACCGACCCCAAGCTGACCGAAAGCCTGCAGAACCGGCTGTGGATCAAGTTCTTTCTGACCGCCGTGTTCGCAACCATGTGGGTGCGCGACCACCAGCGGCCCGCGTTCCACGCGGCCCTTGGCGTCGATCCGGCGTGGTACGGGCAGGAAGTCTACCGCGTCACGTCAGAGATCAGCCGTCAGGTGTTCCCGATGACGCTGGACATCGACCATCCGCGCTGGCAGCCGACCCTGAACCGCATTCAGGCCGCGAACGTGCAGATCGTTGCGGGCGAACGTCAGGGCGGTGTGGCCGGCAAGCTGAAGGCGCTGGGCGGACGGATCAAGGCGGGCGCGAACTTTGTCGCGTTGCTGACCATTCCCGTGCAGCGCAACGCCGTGCCCGACAGCCCCCGGCTGGAGCCTGCTTACTGATGGCGCGATGTGACGCACACCTTGCCGGGGGCACTGCCCCCGGCCACGTCGGACGGGACGCCGCATGAGCGATGCGCCCTGGATCGCCGCCGTGTCGGCCGTGTTCATCTGGTGGTTCTCCACCGGCGCGATCCTGCTGGTCGTGCGGCTGGCGGACCGGGTCGGGGCGCGCGCGCATCTGTGGGCGACGTTGGCGGGGCTGCCGCTGCTGATCGGTGGCGCAGCACTGGTCATGACCAGCCTCGACACCCACACGACGGCGGGCGTCTATGCGGCCTTCGTCGGTGCGCTGGCGATCTGGGGCTGGATCGAGCTTGCGTTCCTGACCGGCATGGTGACCGGACCCATGCGCGACGACTGCACGCCGGGTCTGACCGGTTGGGCACGGTTCGAGCGGGCCTTCGGCACCGTGGCGTGGCACGAACTGGCGCTGGTGCTGGGGCTGCTGACGCTGGTGCTGGCGTCCGACGGGGCCGTCAACCGGGTCGCGCTGGCGACCTACATGGTGCTGTTTCTGGCGCGGATCTGCGCCAAGCTGAACCTGTTCTTCGGCGTGCCGCGCATCAACACCGAATTCGTGCCCGCACGTCTGCGGCACCTGACGACCTATTTCCGGCGCGGCCCCGTCACGGCTGCGTTCCCGCTGGCGATCACGGTGCTGACCGTGCTGTTCGCCGTCTGCGCGGAACGGCTGTGGACCACGGACGTGCCCGCGACGGCCACCGGCTTTGCCCTGCTGACCGCGCTGGCGGGGCTGGCCCTTCTCGAACACTGGCTGATGGTCGTGCCATTGCCGGATGCGAAACTCTGGCGGTGGATGCTGCCGCGACCCAACACCGACGCAGAAAGCGAGACGACCCATGGATTTTGATGCCCTGTTCACCGATCAGATCGACCAGCTGAAGCGTGACGGAAACTACCGCTACTTCGCCGAGCTGGAGCGCAAGGCCGGCAAGTTCCCCCATGCGGGCAACCATGTCGATGGCGAAGTCCGCGACGTGACCGTGTGGTGTTCCAACGACTATCTGGGCATGGGCCAGCACCCGGCGGTGATCGCCGCCATGTGCGAGGCGGTGCAGCGCACCGGCACGGGCGCGGGCGGCACGCGCAACATCAGCGGCACCAACCACGACCACCTGCTGCTGGAGGCGGAGCTGGCCGACCTGCATGGCAAGGAAGCGGCGCTGCTGTTCACCAGCGGCTACGTGTCGAACTGGGCCGCGCTGACGACGCTGGGCGCGCGGCTGAAGGATTGCGTGATCCTGTCGGATGCCGGCAACCACGCCAGCATGATCGAAGGCATCCGCCAGTCGCGCGCGACCAAGGTGATCTGGCGCCACAATGACGTGAAGGATCTGGAGGCGAAGCTGGCCGCATTGCCCGCCGACGTGCCCAAGATCGTCGCCTTCGAATCGGTCTATTCCATGGACGGCGACGTGGCCCCGATCCGCGCCATCGTCGAGGTGGCCGAGAAATACGGCGCCATGACCTACCTGGACGAAGTCCACGCCGTCGGCCTTTACGGCGCGCGCGGGGGCGGCATCAGCGAGCAGGAGGGCGTGGCCCACCGCATCGACCTGATCGAAGGCACGCTGGGCAAGGCATACGGCGTCGTCGGTGGCTACATCACCGGGTCCGCGGCGCTGTGCGATTTCATCCGCAGCTTTGCCAGCGGCTTCATCTTTACCACGGCCCTGCCGCCTGCGGTGGCGGCGGCGGCGCGCACCTCGATCGCGCATCTCAAGACGTCGCAGACCGAACGGATGCAGCAGCGCCGTCAGGTCGCACGGCTGCGCGATGCGCTGGACCGGGCGGGCATCCCGCACATGGCGAACGAGAGCCACATCGTGCCCGTCATGATCAAGGATCCGGTCAAGACCCGGATGCTGGCCGATTATCTGATGCAGGAATGGGACATCTACGTGCAGCCCATCAACTATCCCACCGTGCCCAAGGGGACGGAACGGCTGCGGTTCACGCCGTCGCCGCTGCATACGGATGCGGACATCGATCATCTGGTGGTCGCCCTGCGCAGCCTGTGGCGGCAATGTGCACTGGCGCATGCGGTGGCATGACGCTGCCTGTGGTTTACGCGAACACTGGACGTTAGCACGCCATGCGTTAGGTTGAGCGACGACTGGGGCAAACGGTCGATAGAAATTTTTGGGAGAGACCCGATGAAGATCACAACACTCGCAATCGCATTCGCGGCGCTGACCGCGCCGGCCTATGCGCAGGATGCAGCGGCACCGGCGGCAGACGCAACCGCACCGGCGGCCACCGAAACCGCCGCGCTGCAGGGCGATGCCGCTGCCGGCGAAGAGCAGTTCGGCCGTCAGTGCGTCGCCTGCCACGTCGTGCAGGACCCGGCCACTGACGAAGTGCTGGCCGGCCGCAACGCACAGGTCGGTCCGAACCTCTATGGCGTGGCTGGCCGCGTCGCCGGTTCCGTCGAAGGCTACGCCTATGGCGACGGCATCACCGAATACGGCGAAACGGGTGCCGTCTGGGAAGAGGCGAACTTCGTCGCCTACGTCCAGGATCCGACCGGCTTCCTGCGCGAGACGCTCGACAACAACCGCGCCCGTGGCAAGATGGCCTATCAGGTCCGTGACGAAGCACAGGCCTACGACCTCTATGCCTACCTCGCGACCTTCGGTGGCGATGCCGCCGCAGCAGAGCCTGCCGCGACGAACTGATCCGACACCGGATCGCAAGATAAAGGTCCGCTGCACGCAGGTGCAGCGGCCTTTTCTATGCAATAAGGCGCTCGCGGATCAAGGATGCGAGCAGCGTCGGGTCCATCTCGTGCGCAAGGTGCCCGAGCGGTCCGATGTCGCGGTGATGTCCCTGCGGCATCCGGTTTGCGGCGGCGATGCTGGTGGCGGGCGGCACGGCGCGGTCGTTGCTGGCGGTCAGCAGCAGGACAGGCACCGCGACCTCCGACAGGTGGTCTGCCAGATCGTCCAGCGCCCACTGCGCCATCATCGACAGCGTGCCGTCCACATGATCCGTGTCGGACGCGAGCGCGAGGTAATCGCGCCGCCCTTCGGGTGGCACCACCGACCCGGTCCCAGACAAAAGCCTGTCGATGCGTTGCGCCGTGGTCGTCGCGGCGAACAGCCGCGCGGTCAGGGGGGCCGCCGCCATCGCCCGCGCCATCAGTGGAAACAGCAGCCCCGCCGCCCCGCCGAACGGGGCCAGTGCCGCGTTGATGCCAACGACGCCGTGGCGCGGGGACAGGCCGGCGCGCGCCATCTGCAATGCCAGCGCCGCCCCGGCGGAATGGCCCACGATCAGGTCCGGCACCCAGCCCTCCTGCCTGCACAGCGCGATCAGGTCGGTGGCGGTGTCGGCCAGACTGCGACGACCGCGGGTGCCCGCGCGGGTGAACCCCTGTCCCGGCTGATCGACGGCAATCACGCGGTGGTCCGGGGTCAGCAGGGGAAACAGCCCGCGCCAGCTGTGCGTGGCGCCGCCCGCGCCGTGCAGCAGCAGGATCAGGGGGCCGTCCCCTGCGTCCTGCACGTGCCAGCGGTGGGGTTTGCACATGATGTGGCGCGAGGCGTCACGCATCGGCCAGTCGGCGGGCGGTGGCCATTTCATCAGGGCACCAATGCCGCGCCGACAGCCTGCGACAGTCGCGCCGCATCGGCGCGGGGCATCGGCAGATAAGGGGCGGCGAGGGTCGAGGCGAGTTGCCGCAGGGCATCGCTGGGCCTGTTGCCGGTGTCGATCACCAGCGCGTCCATGCCGCTGGCGCGGATCAGGCGCGCGGCCGCCTGCGCATCCGTCGCCGCGCGGGCGCGGTCTGGCTGGCCGTCGCGGGCGATGTTGGCGCGTCCGTCGGTCAGCAGGCACAGGGTCGGCGTCATGCCGCGCCGCTTTGCCTGCACGCCCAGCGCCAGCGCCGCATCCAGCCCGGCGGCCAGTGGCGTGCCGCCGCCACCGGGCAGGGCGGCCAGACGGCGCTTGGTCTGCACCAGGCTGCGGGTGGGCGGCAGCAGCGTTTCGGCGTCGGTCCCGCGAAAGGCGATCAGCGCCACATGATCGCGCCGGGCATAGGCTTGCGTGAGCAGTATCTCGACCGCGCCCTTCGCCTCGGCCAGCCGTGCAAGGGCGGCAGAGCCGGAGGCATCCACGGCGAAGATCAGCACACGGTCGGAGGTTTCGGCGAATCGCCTGATCTGGATGTCGCCTGTGCGGATGTGCAGGCCAATGCGCCCGGTCTCGGCCCGGCGGATCGTCTGCCACGGGGCGGCGGTGCGCAGGGTGGCGGCGATGTCGATGCGGGCCCCGTCCTGCAACCGACCGGCACGCGACGGCAGCGGCCGCCCGCGCCGGTTGCCCAACCGCGCCGCACCGGTGCCGTCGCCCTTGCCGCTGCGGGCCTTCTGCGCCGCTAGCCTTGCCAGCAGGTCGTCGGGAATCAGGGCGCGGACCGCCTCCAGCAGCAGCTCGTCCGGGATCTGCAGGCTGTCGTTCTCTGGCGTGGTGTTGTCGTCGGCGCCGTCCTGATCGGGCGGCGGTGCGTCGTCGGGCTGCTCTTCCACCTCCGGCTCCGGCGGGGCCGGGATGCGCGTGGCGCGGTGCGCCAGCGTCAGGGCGCAGGCCACGGATATGTCGTCATCGGTCACGGCGGCGCGGCCCATCAGCGCCGCATGGGCGCGGGCGGCCCGCAGGGCGAACGTCGGCGCGCGTGCGCTGTCGATGCCGAACGCTTCGGTCGCCGCCACGATCTGCGCGATGCGGCCGGGGGCGGTGGTGATGTTTGCCACCGTCGGCAGCGGGGCAGGGGGCGGGACGACTGCCACGGCCATCGCCACGTCGGTCAGGTCGACGTGGAAAGCGAGCCGTTCGGTCAGCGTCGCGGGTGGCGCCTGATCCTCGGTCCCTTCGTCCAGCAGGATCAGGGCACGGCGCGTGCCGTCCAGATGCAGCGCCAGTTTTGCCGCCATGTCGCGCGCACAGCGTTCCGCCATGCTCAGCAGCAGCGGCCCGTCGCGGTCCAGCAGGCCGCCGCGCTGCACGACCCGTCCCGCCGCAAGCGTCGCCGTCAGGTCGAGGCCGCCGAACAGCGCGTCGTCCCCCATCGCGGGATGCAGGCGCACGGCTTCGGGCAGCGGCAGAGCGTCGCGCACCGGGCCGGAGCGTGCGCGGATGCATAGCCCGCCCAGGCCGGGGTCGATTGCCAGCAGGCGCAGCGCCAGCAGGGCGTTGCCCCACGGATCTGGCGTTGCGACGTCAGCCAAGGGTTTCGGCCAGAATGCGACCGACGCGCGCGCCGCTGCCCGCCTCGTCCAACGGGTCGCGGCGCAGGCGGTGGCGCAGGGCCATGGTTGCCGTCGCGCGGATGTGGCTGCGGGTTAGGGCGGTGTCGTCGAGCCACGCCGCATAGGCGCGGGCAGCCTTCAGCAGCGTCAATTCGCCCCGCAGACCGTCAGAGCCGAGCGCCAGACACAGCGCCGCCACGTCGCGCAGGTCGGCCTCCGACGTCGTCAGATCCTTCAGCGCCGTGCGTGCGGTCAGGATGCGGTCGCGGATCGCTGCGTCCTCGGCCTGCCAGCGCAGCATGAAGGCGGTGGTGTCGTTCTCGTAATCGTCGCGGCGACGGATCACCTCGATCCGCGTGTCGATGTCGCGGGGGCTGGCCACGTCCACCGACAGGCCGAAGCGGTCCAGCAGTTGCGGACGCAGTTCGCCTTCCTCCGGGTTGCCGGAGCCCACGAGGACGAATCGCGCGGCATGGCGCACCGACAGCCCGTCGCGTTCCACCACGTTGACGCCGGATTGCGCCACGTCCAGCAGCAGATCGACGATGTGATCCTCCAGCAGGTTGACCTCGTCGATGTATAGATACCCGCGGTTCGCCCGCGCCAACAGGCCGGCCTGGAACGCCTTTTCGCCACGCGCCAATGCGCGTTCGATGTCGAGGGCGCCGGTCACGCGATCCTCCGACGCGCCCAGCGGCAGGTCGATCACGGGGGTCGGCACCTCGGTCAGCGTGGTGGTGGCGGTGGCCCAGTCGGGCACGTCGGCTGTGCGGGCCGAGTTCACGGGACAGCCCTGCACGACGGTGATCGGCGGCAGCAGGGCCGCCAGCGCCCGGACGGCGGTCGATTTGCCGGTGCCGCGGTCGCCGAACACCAGCACGCCGCCGATGGTCGGGTCGATGGCGGTCAGGATCATCGCCAGCTTCATTTCTTCCTGCGCGACGATGGCGGAAAACGGGAATGGCGCGGTCATGCGGCCTCCTTGGTCAGTGTCGAAAGAGGGGAGCGTCCGCCCCATGTGCCGTGGTCCGAGACCACCGTGAAACGGGCATAGAGTTCCTCTGCGAACCAGCCTTCGCGGCGGACGGCGCGGATCGCGTCGGCATGCGGGCCGGTGCGCGCAAAGGCGTCCATCGCCGCCTGATCCGGCCAGACCGAGAATGTCACCTGATGCAGCATCGGCACCTCGCCGATGCCGATCTTGAACGTGACGTCGGGATCGCTGCCGATCATGTCGGAGATGCGCGGCACACGGTCCCAGAACCGGCGCAGGATGCGCGGTTTGATCGTGGCGCGGGTCAGTGCGGCGAGCGGGCCGGTCGGGGCCGGGCCCTGCGCCGTGAAGGGGGCCTGTCCCGACCACAACCCTTTGGCGGATGTGGGTGACAGCAGGACCGTCCACGCCTCGTCGGCGTTACCGGCATAGCGGGCAAAGATTCCGTCCGTCGTGCGCGCCCGCGCCGTCGTCGCATCGGGCCAGACCGCCAGAATCGCGATGACGGCGGGATTGATCGTCGGCGTGAACCCGTGACCGCGCCCGGCACCGCAAAGCTTGTGGAACCCGATGTCGGGCGTGTGCGCCAACGGCCCGCGTGCACGCGCCATCATCGACAGCGCCCAGGCACGGGCACGCCAGCCACTGAAGCGGTACAGGCTGATGGTCACGGTCTGGGTCATCGGGGTCCGGTGTGATGTGTCAATCTACCGTGACACATTTTCACCGAACCGCAAGCCTGCATGCAAAGTGATGCGGTGCGACAACTTGAGTATTGTCAACTTGACCTGACACATTTAGCCTTGAGTCATGACACATACCCCGACAGACCCCGCCGCCGACCCCCGCGCCATCGTGATCGGCGCAGGCCTTGGCGGTTTGTCCGCCGCCATGCGCCTTGGGGCCAAGGGGTACGCCGTCACGGTGATCGACAAGCTCGACCGCGTCGGCGGACGCGGCAGTTCGGTGACCCAAGGCGGCCACCGATTCGACCTTGGCCCCACCATCGTCACGGTGCCGCAGGTCTACGAGAAACTCTGGGCCGCTTGCGGGCGCGATTTCCACGCGGACGTGGACCTGCGCCCCCTGACACCATTCTACGAGATCCGCTGGCCGGACCAGTCCTGCCTGCGCGTGACAGGCGACACCGAGGAGATGGCGGCAGAGGTCGCGCGGCTGTCGCCCGGCGACGTGGCGGGGTATCGGCGGTTCCTGCGCGACAGTCAGGAGCGCTACCGCATCGGGTTCGAGGGGATGATCGACCGTCCCATGCACCGCATCTGGGAAACCGTGAAGGTGCTGCCGCATTTCGTGCGGCTGCGGGCGGACAAGTCGATCCTCGGGCTGGCGAAGAGCCGGGTCAAGGATGACCGCCTGCGCATGGCGCTGTCGTTCCACCCGTTGTTCATCGGTGGCGACCCGCGCAAGGTCACGTCGATCTATGCGCTGGTGAGCTATCTGGAAAAGGAATTCGGCGTCCATTACGCCATGGGCGGCGTGCAGGCGATCGCCGACGCGATGGCCGACGTGGTGCGCGCGCAGGGCGGCACGATCAGGCTGAACACGCAGGTCGACCGGATCGCGGTGGCGGACGGGGCGGCGCAGGGTGTCGCGTTGAAGGACGGCCAGATGCTGGCCGCACCGCTGGTGATCAGCAACGCCGACGCGGGCCATACCTATGGCACGTTGATGCGGGACGCGCCGCGCAAGCGCTGGACCGATGCCAAGCTGAAGAACCGCCGCTGGTCGATGGGTCTGTTCGTCTGGTACTTCGGCACGCAGGGCACGCGCGACAAATGGGCCGACGTGGGCCACCACACGATCATGGCCGGGCCGCGTTACGACGGTCTGCTGCGCGACATCTTTCACAAGGGCAAGCTGGCGGACGACATGTCGCTCTATGTCCACCGCCCGTCCGTCACCGACCCGACCGTGGCGCCTGCCGGTGGCGATACCTTCTATGCGCTGTCGCCCGTGCCGCATCTGGGATTCGCCAACCCTGTGGACTGGCAGGCGGAAAAGCTGCGCTACCGCGACAAGGTGGCAAAGGTGCTCGACACCCTGATCCCCGGTTTCCGCGACCACCTCACGACCGACTTGATCTATACGCCAGAGGATTTCCGGGACCGCTATCTGTCGCCGCACGGATCGGGATTCTCGCTGGAGCCGCGGATCCTGCAATCCGCATGGTTCCGGCCTCACAACATCAGCGAAGAGGCCAAGGGTCTGTTCCTGGTGGGTGCCGGCACCCATCCCGGTGCTGGCGTGCCGGGCGTGGTGTCGAGTGCCGAGGTGCTGGGCCATCTGGTCCCCGATGCCCCCGTGGTGCGCACGGCGCCCGTCCTGCCGATGGCCGCCGAATGACTGCGCACGGCATCAGTCCCGCCGATCTTGCGCATTGCCGCGACGTGATCCGCACCGGGTCGCTGTCGTTCCATGCGGCCAGCCGCCTGCTGCCGGGGCGCGTGCGCGATCCGGCGCTGGCGCTCTATGCCTTTTGCCGCGTTGCGGATGACGAGGTGGACGAGGGCCGCGACAAGACCGCTGCCGTCCTGCGTCTGCGCGACCGCCTTGATCTGGCCTATGCGGGCCGTCCGCTGAACGCGGCCGAGGATCGGGCGTTTGCCGCCATCATCGCCGCCTACGACATGCCGCGTGCCCTGCCCGATGCGTTGCTGGAGGGGTTGGCCTGGGACGCGCAGGATCGCCGCTATGCCACACTGTCCGACGTGCGCGGGTATGCTGCTCGCGTGGCGGCCGCCGTCGGCGCCATGATGTGCGTGCTGATGCAGGTGCGCTGCGCCGACACCATCGCGCGGGCCTGCGATCTGGGCGTCGCCATGCAGCTGACCAACATCGCCCGCGACGTGGGCGAGGATGCCCGCGAAGGCCGCCTGTACCTGCCGACCGACTGGCTGGCCGATGCTGGCATGACAGAGTCCGCGTTCCTGTCGGACCCGCGCCCCGGCCCGGTGCAGTGCCGCATGGTGCGCCGCCTGCTGACCGAGGCGGACACCCTCTATCGTCGGTCCGAGGCCGGGATCGCCGGTCTGCCCGCGTCTGCCCGTCTGGGCATCTGGGCGGCACGGCTGATCTATGACGGCATCGGGCGTCAGGTCCGGCGGCAGGGCTACGATTCGATCACGCGGCGGGCGCGGACCAGCCGCGTGCAGAAACTGGCGTGGATGGGGCAGGCGGCGGGCCTGACCGTGGCCACCTTTGTCATGCCGCGGCCTGCGGTGATGTATGCCGCCCCGCTGCCGGAGGTGGCGTTCCTTGTGGATGCGGCGGGACGTCAGACGCGGACGCCTGCGCGGTCGGTCGCGGTGCTCGACACGCTCGCGGCCCTGTCGCGCCGCGAGAGCGGCCATTTCGATACGGGACATTTCGAGGGCGGACCGGTATTGGTGCGACGATCGGCCTGAGAAGGCCGCACGTCTTCCAGCCCGAGAGGCAAGCCCATGTCCGTGTCCATCACCCTGTTCCTTCTGTTTCTGGCGGCGACCTTCGCCGCCGGGGCCACGGGTGCGCTGTTCCCCACCGGAGAGTGGTACAAGCGCCTGAACAAGCCCGCCTGGACACCGCCCAACTGGGCGTTTCCGGTGATGTGGACCACTATCTATCTGCTGATCGCGTATGCGGGCGCGCGGTTGGCGCTGCTGCCGGGCAACGCGTTTGCGATGGGGTTCTGGGCGCTTCAGATTGCGTTGAACGCGCTGTGGACGCCGGTGTTCTTCGGCCTGCGACGGTTGAAGGGGTCGCTTCCCATCATGGCGGCGCTGTGGCTGGCGGTCGCCGGGGCCACGGTCACGCATTTTCAGCTGGATTTTTGGGCGGGCCTCGCCTTCGTGCCCTACCTGCTGTGGGTCACGGTGGCGGGCGCGCTGAATTACACGGTGATGCGCCTCAATCCCGATGAACGCCCCCTCGACATCGCCAATCTGCCCTGATCGGGGTCTTGTCCCGCGCCGGGCTTTGGTGTCACGTCGGCATATGACCTACGACATCCCAACATGGGCCGACTGCGCCCCCCGCCTCGTCGCCGTGGCCGCCGGGCGCAGCCCCGCCGATCTGGTGATCCGCAACACCCGCCTCGTGAACGTCCAAAGTCGAGAGGTGCTGGACGGCTGGCAGGTCGCGGTGGCCGACGGGCGGTTCGCCTATGTCGGGCCCGATGCCAACCATTGCATCGGCGACGGGACCGAGGTGATCGACGGGCAGGGCCGCTACCTGATCCCCGGTCTGTGCGACGGGCACATGCACATCGAAAGCGGGATGCTGACCCCGGCGGAATTCGCCGCCGCCGTGATCCCGCATGGCACCACGTCCATGTTCGCCGACCCGCACGAGATCGCCAACGTCCTTGGCCTTGCCGGTGTGCGGATGATGCATGACGAGGCGCTGATGCAGCCCGTCAACATATTCACCCAGATGCCGTCCTGCGCCCCCTCCGCCCCGGGGCTGGAGACGACGGGGTTCGCCATCACTGCCGACGACGTGGCAGAGGCGATGGCATGGCCCGGAATCGTGGGTCTGGGCGAGATGATGAACTTTCCGGGCGTCATCCAAGGCGACGCGCAGATGCTGGCGGAAATGGCCGCAACCATGCGCGCGGGCAAGACCGTGGGCGGCCATTACGCCAGCCCCGACAAGGGCATCGCGTTCCACGCCTATGCCGCCGGGGGTGCCGCCGATGATCACGAGGGCACGGCGGAATCCGACGCCATCGCCCGCGTGCGGCAAGGGATGCGCAGCATGATGCGGCTGGGGTCTGCGTGGTATGACGTGGAAAGCCAGATCACGGCAGTGACGCAACGCGGCCTTGATCCGCGGAACTTCATCCTGTGTACCGACGACTGCATGGCGGGGACGCTGGTGAACGACGGGCACATGAACCGCGTGGTGCATCACGCCATCGCCTGCGGCTGCGATCCGGTGGTGGCCTTGCAGATGGCCACGATCAACACCGCCACGCACTTCGGGCTGGAGCGTGAGTTGGGGTCGATCGCGCCGGGGCGGCGGGCCGACATGATCCTGACATCCGATTTGGTCACACTGCCCATCGAACAGGTCTTCGCTCGGGGGCGGCTGGTGGCGAAGGACGGCACGATCACGGTGGACTGCCCGCATTACGACTGGCCCGCGTCCACGCGTCGGACCGTGTATCTGGGCAAGGCGCTGGTGGCGGACGACTTTGCCATTCCCGCACCGCAGGGGGCCAATGCCGTCAGCGCCCGCGTCATCGGCGTGGTGGAAAATCAGGCCCCGACCAAGGCGCTGACGTTCGAGCTGCCGGTGACCGAAGGGCGTGTGCAGGCGACCGGCGAGGTCTGCCAGATCGCGCTGGTGGAACGGCATCGCGGCACGGGCGGCGTGGTCAACGGTTTCGTCAGCGGGTTCGGCTATACCGGGCGCATGGCGATCGCATCCACCGTGGCGCATGACAGCCACCACATGATCGTGGTCGGCACCGATGCGGGCTGCATGGCGCTGGCCGCCAACCGGCTGGGCGACATCGGTGGCGGCATCACCGTCTGGCAGGACGGGGCGGAAATCGCCCTCGTGCCGCTGCCCATCGCGGGGCTGATGTCGGATGCGCCTGCGGCCACGGTCGCCGCACAGGCGCAGGCGATGGTGGCGGCGATGGCGGACTGCGGCTGCACGCTGAACAACGCCTACATGCAACACTCGTTGCTGGCGTTGGTGGTCATCCCCGAATTGCGGATCAGCGACCTGGGGCTGGTCGACGTCACGACGTTCCAGCTGACCCCCCTGTTCGAGACGCCCGCATGACCCGTGACCGCCTGACCCCCACCGTGCCCGACGCTGCCCAGTTCGACGACGCCGGCGCCGCCGTCGCCCGCCTGTGTGAGCTCTATGACGCGGCGACCGCGTTCCTGACCGAGAATTTCCGCGCCGTGCTGCGCGACGGGCGCAGCGACGTCAGCTATCGCGCCTTCTATCCCGAGATCCGCCTGACCACGACAAGCTATGCGCCCATCGACAGCCGCCTGTCGTTCGGCCATGTGCCGCAGCCCGGCACCTATGCCACCACGGTCACGCGGCCTGACCTGTTCCGCCACTACCTGACGCAGCAGATCGGACTGCTGATGCAGAACCACCGGGTGCCCGTCACGATTCGCGTGTCCACCACGCCGATGCCGGTGCACTTCGCGGTTTCGGGACAGGCGACCATCCCGCAAGAGGGGGCGGCAGAGTTCCATCTGCGCGACATCTTCGACGTGCCGGACCTGTCCACGACCCACGATGCCATCGTGAACGGGCATGGGTTCGTGTATCCCGACGGGGCGGCACCCTTGGCCCCGTTCACAGCACAGCGGGTCGATTATTCGCTGGCGCGGCTGCAGCATTACACCGCGACGGATGCCGAGCACTTTCAGAACCACGTGCTGTTCACCAATTATCAGTTCTATATCGAAGAGTTCGAATCCTTTGCCCGCCTGATGCTGGCCGATCCGGACAGTGGCTACACTGCCTTCGTCGGGCCGGGCAATCAGGTCATCACTGATCCCGACACGCCGCTGCCGCCACCCGCCAAGCTGCCCCAGATGCCGACCTATCACCTGAAACGGGCCAAGGGCGATGGCATTACCTTGGTCAACATCGGCGTCGGCCCCAGCAACGCCAAGACGGCGACCGACCACATCGCTGTCCTGCGCCCGCATGCATGGCTGATGGTCGGGCATTGCGCGGGCCTGCGCAATTCGCAGCGGCTCGGGGACTTCGTGCTCGCCCACGCCTATCTGCGAGAGGATCACGTGCTGGACGACGACCTGCCCGTCTGGGTGCCGATCCCGGCGCTGGCGGAAATCCAGATCGCCCTGTCCGATGCGGTACGCGAGGTGACGCAGCTCGACGGGTTCGAGCTGAAGCGGATCATGCGCACCGGCACCGTCGCCACCATCGACAACCGCAACTGGGAATTGCGCGATCACTCCGGCCCCGTGCAGCGCCTGTCCCAGTCCCGCGCCGTGGCGCTGGACATGGAAAGTGCGACCATCGCCGCCAACGGATTCCGGTTCCGCGTGCCCTACGGCACCCTGCTGTGCGTCAGCGACAAACCCCTGCATGGAGAGCTGAAATTGCCGGGCATGGCGTCCGATTTCTATCGCCGCCAAGTGGCCCGCCACCTGATGATCGGGATTCGCGCGATGGAGGCATTGCGCGAGATGCCGCTGGAACGTATCCACAGTCGCAAGTTGCGCAGCTTTGAAGAGACGGCATTCCTGTAAATCCTGTTGAAACAGGCGAAATATGGCCTTTTGGCCTTGCGCTGCATCACAAAGCGTTGTGGTGTCCCATGACATACCGTTTACTTAAACCCATTCGTCCCCCTGGGGGGGCATCTTCAGGGAGATACGACCGATGGCAACCAAACCGATGACCAAAGCCGCCCTCGTCACGGCGCTGGCCGACAAGACCGGCATGGACAAGAAATCCGCAGGCGCGGCGCTGGACGCGGTGACCGAGATCATCACGTCCGAGGTGTCCGGCGGCGGTGCCGTGACCCTGCCCGGCGTCGGCAAGATCTATTGCCGCGAGCGCCCTGAGCGGATGGTGCGCAACCCCGCCACCGGCGAGCAGATGAAGAAGGACGCCGACAAGGTCGTCAAGATGACCATCGCCAAGGCGCTGAAGGACAGCGTGAACGGCTGATCTTGCATCCCACCGGGATACAGGAAAGGGTCGCCCCATCGGGCGGCCCTTTTGCGTGAGGCGACATGGATTTCAAGGCCTTGTTCATGGGCTTCGCTTTCGCGGCGATGTGGTCGTCGGCCTTCACCTCGGCCCGGATCATCGTGCAGTATGCACCGCCCCTGACGGCGCTGTCGCTGCGGTTCCTGATTTCCGGCCTGCTGGGCTGCGCCATCGCATGGGCGCTGGGCCAGTCGTTCCGCCTGACGCGCCGGCAATGGATCGGCGTGCTGGTGTTCGGCCTGTGCCAGAACGCGCTCTATCTCGGTCTGAACTTCGTCGCGATGCAGACGGTGCAGGCCTCATTGGCCGCGATCATCGCATCCACCATGCCTTTGTTGGTGGCGCTCGCGGGTTGGGTCGTGTTCGGCACCCGGGTGCGCCCGTTGGGCATCGCCGGGTTGCTGGCGGGGGTGGTCGGCGTCGTCCTGATCATGGGGGCCCAGCTGTCGGGGGGCACGGACATCGGCGGGCTCGCCCTGTTGGTGGTGGGCGTGGTGTCGCTGACCGTGGCCACGCTGGCGGTGCTGGGCGCGTCGTCCGGCGGCAACGTCATGGCGATCGTGGGCCTGCAACTGTTGGTGGGGTCTGCGCTGACCGCCATCCCGGCGCTGCTGTTCGAGCCTTTCGTGGTGGACTGGAACTCCACGCTGATCGCGGCCTTTCTTTATACCACGCTGGTGCCGGGGCTGGCGGCGACATGGGTGTGGTTCATGCTGGTCGGCCGGATCGGGACCGTGCGGGCCAGCACGTTCCATTTCCTCAACCCGTTCCTTGGCGTCCTGATCGCCGCCGGTTTTCTGGGCGAGCGGATCGGACCGCTGGACGTGCTGGGCGTCATCATCATCGCGGGCGGCATCCTTGCGGTGCAGATCAGCAAGCAGCCAGCGACGGCGTGACGGGAACTTTGTTCACGGCGGCGTGTTGCGTCCGTGAATGAGAGAGGGATAAATCATGCGCAACATCATCTACATCATCGGCCTCGTCGTCGTCGTGCTGTTAGTTCTCAGCATCCTCGGACTGCGCTGAACACGAGCCTTTGACGAGTTTTCGCCGCCGCGCCCCCCGGGTCCGGCGGCTTTTTTACGACTCGGGCTGTGTCGTCCCGATCCGCTCATGATCGAGAAACGCCTCGAATGCATCGAGGTCGATCCCGTCGATCTGTCCGAACGCCTGCATCCACACGGCTGCACCGCGCAGGGCATCGGGCTCCAGCTTGCACCATTTCACGCGCCCTCGCTTTTCCTGCGTGATCAGGCCCGCCGCCATCAACACGCCCAGATGCTTGGAAATTGCGGCAAGTGACATCGCGAATGGTTCGGCCACGTCGGTGACGGCCATGTCGTCCTCCAGCAGCATCGACAGGATCGTGCGCCGGGTCTGGTCGGACAAAGCGGCGAATGTGGTGTCGAGGCTGACCGGCATACCCTCATCTGCTGCGAATGGATGACGAACGTCAACCGGATGGTTGAATGACACGGCCCTTGTTTTCAAGGGTCTGGCGCAGGGCACGTGTTGGCCGGATGGGGTCAAAACCATTTAGAATCAACAATTTGTCTTGATATCGGGCCGGGTTGACTCGGACCATGCTGCCGCATAGACCGCACACAGTAATTTGACGGGACCCAGCCTGCGTGACAGACCGCCCCGAGCCAGACGATCCCGCCCAGCGCCTCAAGGCGCTGGAGGAGAAGCTGGCGGCACGGCGCAAGACGACACAAGGCG
This sequence comes from Loktanella fryxellensis, assembly GCF_900110065.1. Taxonomy (GTDB): domain Bacteria; phylum Pseudomonadota; class Alphaproteobacteria; order Rhodobacterales; family Rhodobacteraceae; genus Loktanella; species Loktanella fryxellensis. The sequence goes on from NZ_FOCI01000007.1 coordinate 70,730, forward strand.
AGGTTCTGCAGGGCGGTCACTATCAGGGTCAGCTGGCCTGGCGGATGGTGATCGAACTGGTGGCCGGTCTGGGGATCGGTTTCGGCATCGGTTACGGTCTGGATCGTCTGTTCGGGACGCTTCCGATCTTTATGGTGATTTTCGTCCTGCTGGGTTTCGTGGCGGGGATCAAGACGGTCATCCGGTCGGCCGAAGAAGTGCAGAAAAGACAACTTGCAGACCAGATGGGGACTGCAACCAGGAACGAGGGTGACACACGTGGCGACTGAAACGACCCAGCTGTTGGCGCAAGCCACCGACGCCACGCCCGATGTGATGGCAATCCCTGATGGTACCGTCGTCACCGAGGGTGGCGACGTCGTCCATTCTGCTGCGGCGCCCTACGACGCGGCGGCCGATGCGGGCGGTTTGTCGTTCTATCCGCTCGATCAGTTCATCGTGCGTCCGATTTTTGGCCCGGGCGGCGTGTTCGATCCGGCGTCCCCCGTTCCAGAGATTCATTGGTACACACCGACCAATGTGACGCTGTGGCTTGCCCTCGCTGTTCTGTCCATCACGCTCTTGTTCGTCGTCGGCAGCCGTGGCCGCGCCACGATCCCAAGCCGCACCCAATCCATAGGAGAGCTGTTCTACGGCTTTACCTACAAGATGGTCGAGGACATCTGCGGCAAGGAGGGACTGCGTTATTTCCCCTACGTAATGACGCTGTTCATGTTCATTCTGTTCGCCAACTTCCTGGGCCTGTTGCCCATGTCGTTCGCCACCACCAGCCACATTGCCGTCACTGGCGTGCTTGGCTTTGGGGTGTTCGCAGGGATCACCGTTCTGGGTTTCGTGCTGAACGGCCCGAAGTTCCTGAAACTGTTCTGGATGACCGAAGCGCCGCTGATGTTGCGGCCGATCATTGCCGTGATCGAGCTGATCTCGTATTTTGTGCGGCCTGTCAGCCACTCCGTGCGTCTGGCGGGCAACATCACCGCCGGTCACGCCGTGATGAAGGTGTTCGCCACATTCGGCGCGATAGCGGTGGTCAGCCCCGTATCGGTCCTCGCGATCACCGCGATCTATGGACTTGAGGTGCTCGTCTGCGCCATTCAGGCCTACGTCTTTGCCATTCTGACCTGCGTGTACCTCAAGGACGCGCTTCACCCCGCCCACTAGGGCGCAGGTCCGATCACGAACCACCACCGCAATTCCATTGTAAGGAGAAAAGATCATGGAAGGCGATATCGCAAGCATGGGCCAGTTCCTCGGTGCCGGCCTCGCAGCTGTCGGCACGGGCCTCGCAGCACTGGGCGTCGGCAACGTGGCCGCCACGTATCTGGCCGGCGCGCTGCGCAACCCCTCGGCTGCCGCATCCCAGACCGCCACGCTGTTCATCGGCCTCGCATTCGCAGAAGCACTGGGGATCTTCTCGTTCCTCATCGCCCTGCTGCTGATGTTCGCGGCCTAAGTCGCAGCCACAACATCCTTACGACTTTCCGATGCGGGCTTGATGTCCGCATCGGAGGGTTGCACCACAAGCGAACCGAGGAGCAGAAATGGCTACCGAAACCGTTGCCGGACAAGAAGCGTCAGGCGGAATTCCGCAACTCGATTTATCGTCATTTCCGAACCAGATCTTCTGGCTGCTGGTCGCGCTTGTCGCGATCTACCTCGTCCTGTCCCGTATCGCCCTGCCGCGCATCAGCGGCGTGCTGGCGGAACGTGCTGGCACCATTTCCAACGATCTAGCCGCAGCCGAAGAGATGAAGCTGCGCGCCACCGCCGCAGAGGTCGCCTATGAAAAGGCGCTGGCCGACGCGCGCACCGAATCGAACCGCATCGGCGAACAGGCCCGCGTGGCGGCGCAAGCCGACCTCGACGCGGCCATTGCCGACGCCGACCGCACCATCGCCGCGCAGACCGCAAAGGCCGAAGCGAGCATCGCCGAAATCCGCGCGAGTGCCGCCGACAACGTGGCCATCGTCGCCAAGGATGTGGCACAGGCGCTGGTCACAGCCATGGGTGCGACTGCCGATCAGTCCATGATCGACGCCGCCGTCACCGACCGGATGAAAGGGTAAGCCATGCGTTATCTGTCGATCCCGCTGTTTCTGCTGACCGCGTCGCCTGCCCTTGCCGCGACCGGCCCGTTCATCTCCTTGGCGAATACGAACTTCATCGTGACGCTGGCGTTCATCGTCTTCGTCGGCATCCTGATGTACATGAAGGTGCCGTCCAAGATCGGTGCCATGCTGGACGCGCGTGCCGACAGCATCCGCGCGGATCTGGACGAAGCCCGGTCGTTGCGCGAAGAAGCGCAGACGCTTCTGGCCTCTTACGAGCGCAAGCAGCGCGAGATGCTTGAACAGGCCGACCGCATCGTCACCAATGCGCGCGCTGACGCCGAGCGGGCTGCACAAACATCCAAGGACGAAATCGCTGCGTCCATCGCCCGTCGTCTTGCCGGTGCCGAAGAGCAGCTGGAAAGCGCCCGTGCCGCAGCCGTCAAGGACGTGCAGAACCGCGCCGTGACCGTCGCCGTTGCCGCCGCGAAGGACGTGATTGCGCGTCAGATGGATGCGGGGCGTGCAAGCGCACTGATCGATGAGTCGATCGCGACCGTGAAAGACAAGATTCACTGACAGCCGCATTTCGTACGGCAACCGAAAAGGCCCCGCCGCGGATAGCGGCGGGGCCTTTTTCCGTCGTGAGCCAAGGAGACGATCAGGCGCGGTAGCTATCGCTCATGCAAAAGGGGCTGCCCTTGCGGACAGCCCCCCATGGTGTGCCCTATGCGGGGGGTCAGTTCGGTGTGATGACGATGTCCACGCGACGGTTCTGCTGACGACCCTCGGGCGTCAGGTTGGTCGCGATGGGCTGGTCTTCGCCACGGCCGATCGACTGGATGCGGTTCGCAGCCACACCGTTGCTGACGAGGACCGACGACACGGCCTGCGCGCGGCGCTGGGACAGGTCGGCGTTGAAGGCGGCGGCACCCACGTCATCGGTGTGACCGATCACGTTGACGGTCGAGTTTGGGTACTGCTGCAGCGAACGGGCCAGCGTGGACAGGTTTCCGGCTGCGGCACCCGACACGGTGGTCGAATTCGTGGCGAACAGGATGTCCTGCGGCAGCGACACGACCAGGTTCTGACCGTTGTTCACGACGCCGACGTTGCCGCCCAGCTGGTTGCGCAGTTCCTGTTCCTGACGGTCCAGCGCGCTGCCGACGGTGGCACCGGTCGCGGCACCAAGGGACGCGCCGATCAGGCCGTTGCGGATCCGCTCGGACCGGTCGTCGCCGGTTGCAGCACCGGCCAGCGCGCCGAGGCCGGCACCCAGGGCGGCGCCTTGACCTGCCATGCGGTTGTCGTTCGGGCCGCCGGTGCCGGCGCAGGCCGTGGTCAGGGCCAGCGCTGCGATGGCCAGCGTCAGGTTCGTGCGGGACAGGGTGATCATGTTTGACTCTTTCTTGGATGGGCCCGGCAGAACCGGACGTCTGATGCCCATCTGCCGAAACGTGGAATGATATGCAATAACGCCGCAATGCTACCGCAAGTTCCACGCAATATCACGCCGTCGTGAGGTCAAGGCATCGGCGCAATGGCGCTGTCAGCCGCTACGCGGGCGCTTTCCCACGCCAGAAGGGTGCGTTTCACCGGTAGACCCCAATGATACCCGCCCAGCGCACCGGATTTCCGCAACGCGCGGTGGCAGGGAATCAGCAAGCTGACCGGATTGCGCCCGACCGCCGTGCCCACTGCCCTGACGGCGCGGTCATGGCCGATGGATGTGGCGATGTCGGAATAGGTCGCCACATGACCGCTGGGAATGCGCAACAGCGCCTCCCACACCTTGATCTGGAGGGGTGTGCCCATCATGTGCAGGCGCGTCTCGCCGATGCCTGCCAAGGCGGCCTGTGTCCATGGCGCGATGGCGTCTGCGTCCATCACGAAGCTTGCCTGCGGCCACCGTCCCGCCAGATCGGCCCATGCGGCATCGCGCCCCGTATCTGCCGCAAAGGCCAGACCGCACAGACCCCGGTCCGTGGCCATCGCCAGCACGTCACCGAAGGCGCTGGGGAACCAACTCGCACGGATCGTCAGCCCCGCCCCGTGTTTCGCATAATCGCCGGGTGTCATCGCCTCCCACCGCAGGAACAGGTCGTGCAGGCGGCTGCTGCCGGACAGACCCACCGCCTGTGCGGCGTCCAGAGTGGTGTGACGGTCCCGTAGCAGATCGCGGGCGTGGGTCAGGGTCAGGAACTGCTGATAGCGTTTCGGCGACACGCCGACCCACGTGGTAAAGACGCGCTGGACATGTGCCTCGCTCATGCCGATGGCATGCGCCAGATCGGACAGGGGCAGCGGCTGGCCGCCGTGGGCGTCGATGATGGCGATGGCGCGGGCCATGACGGCGTAATGATAAGACGGCTGTTCCATGCGCCGACCCTACCGTGCGGACATCCCTGCGGCGACCCGGATCTTGCGCATCCCGCCTGTGCCGGGGCACAAGGGCGCATGACACCACAGCTCGACTACGCGACGATCCGGCAGATCTTCGACCGCTTTCATGCGGCCGACCCCGAACCGCAGGGCGAGCTGGAGCATGTGAACGCCTATACGCTGGTCGTGGCCGTCGCCCTGTCGGCGCAGGCGACGGACAAGGGCGTGAACAAGGCGACGCGCGGCCTGTTCGCCGTGGCCGACACGCCCGAGAAGATGCTGGCTTTGGGGCTGGAGGGTGTCACAGAACACATCCGCACCATCGGCCTGTTCCGCAACAAGGCGCGGAACGTCATCCGCCTCAGCCAGATCCTTGTCGATCAGTATGGCGGTCAGGTGCCCAATTCGCGTGCCGCGCTGCAATCGCTGCCGGGGGTGGGGCGCAAGACGGCCAACGTGGTGCTGAACATGTGGTGGGGCTATCCGGCGCAGGCGGTGGACACCCACGTATTCCGGGTCGGCAACCGCACCGGCATAGCACCTGGTCGCGATGTCGATGCGGTGGAACGCCGGATCGAGGATCACATCCCCGTCGATTACCAGAACCACGCGCATCATTGGCTGATCCTGCATGGCCGCTATACCTGCGTGGCGCGCAAGCCGAAGTGCGCGGAGTGTCTGATCGTCGACCTCTGCGGGTTCGCGGACAAGACGGTCTAGGCTGTCGCCAACCAAAGCGCATCCAGCGCGTCGATGGCGGCGGGATCAAAGCGCGCCTCTTCCTTCCAATATTTACCGCTGGGCACGTAATAGGCCAGCCGCGCCTCCTCGGCCTGCGCTGCCGCCATGCGCGCCGCGTCCGGTGTGGCGCCTGTCGTCGGCAGCGTGTCGGGCGTGGCGCGGGGGAACACCAGCCGGCTGTCGTCCGCCGACAGATTTACGCAGGCGCAGCCCTGTGCCGCCGCCAAGGCCTGCAACCGCGCGGATTTGGCGAACAGGGACCGCAACGTGACGTCGGCGCGCAGCGGGTCCGCCGTGCCGGTGCCATAGAAATGCGTGGCCCCCGCTGCCGGATAGACCATGTCGCAGCCGATGAACGCCATCACGCTGGGACGCAACGCCCCCAGTGCCCAATATCCCGCAGTAAAGGCCATGGTGCCCCCGGCATAGACGAAACCGCCGTAGTCGTTCTGCACCGGGACGTAGTCGTCCGCCGTCACGATCCGCTGCGCGCCGGACAGCACGGGCGGCATCCGGTCGGCGGGAAAGTCCGATGGGTGGATCAGCACATCCCAGTCGTCGCGCACCCGCCACGCGTTGTTGATCGTCACGATCACGTCGAACGCGTCGCGCGACCAGGGCCGGGCCTGCACCGCGTTGGGACCGGACCCGATGATCAGGACGCGGGTCATTCCCCCAGCTTGGCGTGAACCTCGGCCAGGTCGATCTGGCCCGTGGGCATCTTGTTGTCCGGGTTGTCAAAGTCGTAGCGGAACAGCTGGAAATCCTTCTTGTAGATCTCGAACATCAGATGCATCGACAGGTCGTCGAAATAGTCCGACACCTTGTGTAGGCGTTTCGGCCCGTGCCCTTCGCTTTCGTTGAAGCGGGGGATGGTAGCCAGATCGACCTTGTGGGGTGTGTCGATGGCCTGCAGCACCTCGCGCATGCCGTCGTTGAAGTCCTCCGTCCAGAAGATCTTGTCGTAGGTGCCGCCGTTCACGATGAAGGTCGAGATGTGCCCCGACATGGCGGACCAGTGGATGTCGGGCTCCATCGGGCGCCGCCAGCGGATGGTGTCGCGCGCAAACAGCAGAAAGCGGCGGAACGACTTGATCTGGTCGAACTCGAACCCCGTCTCCGGCTCGCCCACTTCGATCCCGTATTTCTGCACCAGAAGCGGCACGAGGTTACCGCGATAGCGGCGGCCGTTGCGCTGGATGCCGCAGATCTTGTCGAAGAAGGACGACAGGATCCGGGTGTAGGGATTGCGCACGCAGGTAAAGGCATAGCTGCGATGGGCATTCACGTTCGCCTCGATCAGCGGCTGGCTGGCGTCGATGGCCCATTTGTGCATCCCGCCCTGCGCGTCGTGGATGTCACCGTCAAAGAAGCTGCCGTTGTCGGAATAATACATGATCTGCCCGATGGTCGAGCAGGCGCATTTGGGCACGACGCGGTACACCATGCTTTCGCTGGTTGTCATCCAAGTGCCGGGAAACCCCATCGCTGCAACCCTTTCGCTGCGGTCGGGTCACGCCGCAGGCAACCCTTGTCGTGTCTTAGTGGACCGGGATTCGCAAAGAAACCCTGTATGTCGGATGGCCATTCACGCTATGACGACCCTGCACGAGGTTCAACGGGATCAAGACGGCCCTTTTATGGCGAAAATCGCGTTTATCCTGCTGTGCCACAAGGATCCGGACGCGATCATTCAGCAGGCGCGACAGTTGACCGCCGTGGGCGACTGCATCGCGATCCACTTCGATGCCCGCGCACCGCGAGAGGCCTATGACCGCATCCAGACGGCATTGGCCGACGACCCGAACGTCGCCTTTGCCAGCCGTCGCATCCGATGCGGCTGGGGCGAATGGAGCCTGGTGCAGGCGACGCTCTATGCGGTCGAGGCGGCGGTGGCCGCGTTCCCGCGCGCCACGCATTTCTACATGGTGTCCGGCGACTGCATGGCGATCAAATCGGCCAGCTTTGCGCATGATTTTCTGGACCGCCATGACAAGGACTACATCGAAAGCTTCGATTTCTTCGACAGCGACTGGATCAAGACCGGCTTCAAGGAAGAACGCCTGATCTATTGGCACTGGTTCAACGAGCGCACGCAGAAGCGGCGCTTCTACTGGAGTTTCTGGGCGCAGCGCCGCTTCGGGATCACACGACAGGTGCCTGCCGACCTGCAGGTGATGATCGGCAGCCAGTGGTGGTGCCTGCGCCGCCGCACGATCGAGGCGGTCCTCGATTTCACGCGCACCCGGCGCGACGTGATGCGGTTCTTTCGCACGACGTGGATCCCCGACGAGACGTTCTTTCAGACCGTCGTGCGCCACCTGATCCCGGGGAAGGAGATCGAGACGCGCACGATGACGTTCCTGATGTTCACCGACTATGGAATGCCCGTGACGTTCTTCAACGACCACTACGACCTGCTGCTGGCGCAGGATGCCCTGTTCGCCCGCAAGATCAGCGCCGAGGCGAAGGAGCTGAAGGCGCGGCTGGGCGCGCTCTATGCCTCCGAGCGGCAGGATTTCAGGATTTCGAACGAAGGGCGCAACCTGTTCACCTTCCTGACGGGGCGTGGCCGGATCGGGCGGCGGTTCGCGCCACGGTTCTGGGAAACCGAAAGCAGTCTGGGCCGCGAGCGCGAGTTGTTGATCGTGACATGCAAGAAATGGCACGTCGCAAAGCGACTGGTGGCGGCGATCCGCGATCAGACGACCGTTCCGGCCATCGACTATCTGTTCAACGAGGAACGCACCGACATGCCGGACCTTGGCGGGATCGCCGCGAGCCTTGGCAAACGGACGCGGCACCGGCGGGCGTTGATGCGGATGTTGTTCGACTATTACGCGACGGAGCGGATGGTGATCTGCCTCGACACGTCCAGTCTGGACCTGATGCAGGATTTCTTCTCGGACCGGTCCATCACCCGTCTGCTGGAGATCGAGTGCGCGATGACCGACGACTATCTGATCGGCCATGCGCGACGGACGGGACTGGCCGGAGAGCAGACGTCGTCCGATGCCTTGGCGCAGATCCTGCCGACCGTCCGGTTCGACATCCTGTCGGAGGCTGACCGCATCCGCGATGCGGGCTTTGCCAACCACGTGCGGATCCGCGAAAGTGCCGGCCCCGCCGAGAATGCGACGGCGATTGCCGCATTCCTGAACGTGCCGCCGGAAACGGCCGGCAGCATCGCCCAGACCCCCTACCTGTTTGCCGATTGAGGAGTGCCGACCATGACATTCGACTATGACGACCGGAACATCTTTGCCCGCATCCTGCGCGGCGAGATCCCGAACAGCACCGTGTTCGAGAACGACCATGCCTTGGCCTTCAAGGATATCGCCCCGCAGGCCCCGGTGCATGTGCTTGTGATCCCCAAGGGGCCGTATGTCAGCCTCGATCACTTTGCCGCCGCCGCCAGTGCCGACGAGCAGGTCGGTTTCTTTCAGGCGGTGGCAGAGGTCTGCCGGATCAGCGGCGTGGACGAGGGGTTCCGCGCCATCGCCAACACCCGCAGCCACGGCGTGCAAGACGTGCCGCATTTCCACCTGCACATCCTGGGCGGGACGCGGCTGGGCCGGATGTTGCCCGCCTGAGGCACGGCACCGGTTGGCCCACCGGGCCGACGCTCACCCCACGCGCCTCTCTGTGCCTGTCGTTACCGACCGGAGGTCAGCGACAGGAACACCTCTTCGAGGTCGGGCTGTTCGCTGGTGACGTCGCGGATGGTGATGCCTGCGGCCTGCACCGCGTCGATGACCCGACCTGCGGGAATCTCGCTCGACCTGTAGGTCAGGGCAAAGGAGCCGTCGTCGCGCCGTTGCCCGGATATGCCGTGGGGCAGGGGGGGCAGTTCGGCATGTTCCGCATCGGGGCGGATCACCAGCGTCTTGCGATCCAGCGTGCCCAACAGGTTGGCCGTGGTGTCGCGCACGATCATCTCGCCGTGGTTGATGATCGCGATCTCGTCGCACATCGCCTCGGCTTCTTCGAGGTAATGGGTCGTCAGGATGATGGTCATGCCGTCGTCGTTCAACTGCCGCACGTTCTGCCACAGCATGTTGCGCAATTCGATGTCCACACCGGCGGTGGGTTCGTCGAGGACGAGGATCTGGGGCGAGTGCACCAGCGCCTTGCCAAGCAAGAGCCGCCGTCGCATGCCGCCCGACAGGGACCGGGCATAGGCGTCCGCCTTGTCCGACAGACCGATCAGGTCGAGGATCGCATCGGTGCGCCGCTGCGCCTTTGGCACGCCATACAGCCCCGCCTGCACGTCCAGCGATCCGCGCGGCGTAAAGAACGGGTCGAGGTTCGGTTCCTGCGGCATGATCCCGATGGCGGCGCGGCTTTGACGCGGGTTCACGTCCTGATCGAAGCCCCAGATGCGCACGCTGCCCGCGGATTTCAGCACCAGACCGGCCAGCACGTTGATGAGCGTCGATTTGCCGGCCCCGTTCGGTCCCAGCAGGCCAAAGATCGACCCGCGCGGAATGTTCAGGTCGATGCCCTTCAGCGCCTCCTTGGCGGGGGACTTGCCGGTGGCGGCATAGGTCTTCTTCAGGCCTGCGATCTCGATGGCGTTGTCGGTCATGGGGGCTTTCCGTGGACTTGCGGGGCTGGCACCGGCCCTGCCGCTGCGATAGTGTCGGCACTGATCTATGGCGGGTGCATCCCGCGACAACAGACAGGCATGCGCATGACACGTCCGGCACCGGAAACCAAGATCGTCGACACATGGAAAGTCGCCTGCGACGGCAGCGGCCCCGGTCTGGGCCATCCGCGGGTCTGGCTGGCGATCCCGCACGACACCGGCTGGGTCGAATGCGGCTATTGCGATGCGAAGTTCGTCCATGCGGATTTCGCGGAACAGCACGATTGATCCGTCGTCTGGCGCTGGCGGTCCTGCTGGCGCCGGTGCTTTATCTGCTGGCAGGCACGCTGGGTGGCGCGATCCGGATTGGTGAGGTGGCCGATCCGCCTGACGCCGCGGTGCTTTTGCTGCACGGCCCCATCCACACTGATATCGTCCTGCCGGTCACGCCAGAGGTGCGACGGTCGTTCGCGTTTCTGAAAGCGTCCGGCATGGCGATGGACGATCCGGCGATCCGGTGGATCGTGATCGGCTGGGGCGCGCGTGATTTCTACATGCGCACCGCGACGGCAAGCGATCTGGCGATAGGTCCGGTGATGCGGGCCATCGCCGGTGACAGTGCGGTGATCCGCGTCGAAACCGGTGGCACCGAGTGGGATACGTCGCAACTGGCGCAGGTGCCGCTGACGGCTGCGCAGTTCACCCGGCTGGTGGGCACGATCCGCGACAGCTTTGCCGACACGGTGCCGCTGGCGGGGCCGGGCTTCAACGCGTTTGATGCGTTCTATCCGGCGCACGGGCGATTCAATCTGCTGCGGACCTGCAACGTCTGGGTCGGCAACGTGCTGCGGCAGGCGGGCGCGCGGGTCGGAATCTGGACCCCATTCACATGGACGCTAGTCTGACGGTATGCCAGAACCAGCGTAACGCTGACGAAGGATGGGCACATGACGACGCAATTCGGCCAAGGCTGCCACCTGCACCTGATCGACGGTTCGGCCTTCATCTTTCGCGCCTATCACGCGCTGCCGCCGCTGACGCGGGCGTCCGACGGCCTGCCGGTGGGCGCGGTGTCCGGCTTCGTCAACATGCTTCAGCGGTATATCGAGGGGAACAGCGGACCTGATGCCGCGACCCATGTGGCGGTGATCTTTGACAAGGGCAGCCACACGTTCCGCAACGACATGTACGACCAGTACAAGGCCAACCGCGAAGCGATGCCCGAGGATCTGCGCCCACAGATCCCGCTGACCCGTCAGGCCACCCGCGCCTTCAACATCGCCTGCGAGGAATTGCAGGGGTTCGAGGCCGACGACATCATCGCCACCCTGTCCCATCAGGCCCGCCGTGCCGGTGGCCGCGTCACGATCCTGAGTTCGGACAAGGACATGATGCAACTCGTCGGCGACGGCGTGGACATGCTGGACCCGATCAAGAACAAGCGCATCGACCGCGACGGCGTCATCGAAAAGTTCGGTGTCGGTCCGGAACGCGTCGTCGACGTGCAGGCGCTGGCGGGCGACAGCGTCGACAACGTGCCGGGCGCACCGGGCATCGGGATCAAGACCGCGGCGCTGCTGATCAACGAGTTCGGCGATCTGGAAAGCCTGCTGGACCGCGCGTCCGAGATCACCCAGCCCAAGCGCCGCCAGACCCTGATCGACCACCGCGCGCAGATCGAATTGTCCAAGCGTCTGGTGCAGCTCGACTGCGACATGGAGCTGCCCTTCACCATCGACGATCTGGAAATCCGCGACCCCGACCCGGAGGTTCTGCTGGGCTTTCTGGCCGAGATGGAGTTCCGCACCATCACCAAACGCATCGCCGACCGGCTGGGCGCCAAGGCCCCGGTGATCGAGGCGGTCCCCGCGCCCGACGTGCCCGTAGAGGATGCGAAACCCTTTGGCGGGTATGACTGCGTGCGGACGATGGACCAGTTGCAAGTCTGGATCGACCGGATCAGAGAGCGCGGTTACGTCGCCGTCGACACCGAGACGACATCCCTGAACGAGATGCAGGCGGAGCTTGTCGGCATCTCGCTCTGCGTCGATGCGGGCACCGCCTGCTACATCCCGCTGGCGCACAAGGCGGCCAAGCAGGACGACCTGTTCGGGTCCGACGCGCGCGCCGAGGGGCAGATGGACATGGCCACCTGTCTGGCCGCGCTAAAGCCCGTGCTGGAGGATGCGAGCATCCTCAAGATCGGGCAGAACATGAAATACGATGCCAAGGTCTTTGCCCTGCTGGACATCGCCGTGGCCCCGATCGACGACACGATGCTGCTGTCCTACGCCCTTCATGCGGGTCTGCACGGGCACGGCATGGACACGCTGTCGGAAACCTATCTGAAACATCAGCCGATCCCGATCAAACCGCTGCTGGGGTCCGGCAAATCCGCCATCACTTTCGACCGGGTGCCGATCGACGATGCGGTGGCCTATGCGGCAGAGGATGCGGACATCACCCTGCGCCTGTGGCAGCTGCTGAAACCGCAACTGCATGTCAAACAGGTCACGACGGTCTACGAGACGCTGGAACGCCCGTTGGTGCCCGTGCTGGCGCGGATGGAGATGACCGGCATCAAGGTCGACCGCGACACCCTGTCCCGCATGTCCAACGCCTTTGCACAGAAGATGGCGGGACTGGAGGACGAGATCCAGACGCTGGCGGGGCGCAAGTTCAATGTGGGCTCCCCCAAGCAGTTGGGGGAAATCCTGTTCGATGAATTGAGCCTTGCGATGCCCGACGGCAAGAAGCCGTCCACGGGCAAGACAGGCGCCTATTCCACCGGCGCCGACGTGCTGGAGGATCTGGCGACGATCCACGACCTGCCGCGCCGCATCCTGGACTGGCGGCAGCTGGCCAAGCTGAAATCGACCTATACCGATGCGCTGCAGGATCACATCGACCGCGACACGGGGCGGGTGCACACGTCCTATTCCATCGCGGGCGCTGTGACCGGGCGCCTCGCGTCCACCGATCCTAACCTGCAGAACATTCCCGTCCGGTCAGAAGAAGGGCGGCGCATCCGCGAAGCCTTTATCGCCGACGATGGCAAGGTGCTGGTCAGCCTTGACTATTCCCAGATCGAATTGCGCATCCTCGCCCATGTGGCGGGGATCGAAGAGTTGAAGCAGGCGTTCCGCGACGGCGTGGACATCCACGCGCTGACGGCGAGCGAGATGTTCGACGTGCCGCTGGACCAGATGACGTCCGACATCCGCCGTCAGGCCAAGGCGATCAACTTCGGCGTGATCTATGGCATCAGCGGCTTCGGCCTTGCACGCAATCTGCGCATCCCGCGCGACGTGGCGCAGGGGTTCATCGACCGCTACTTCGAACGTTTCCCCGGCATCCGCGCGTACATGGACGACACCGTGCGGTTCGCGAAGGATCACGGCTATGTCCAGACCCTGTTCGGCCGCAAGATCAACACGCCGGAAATCAACGCCAAGGGTCCGCAGGCGGGGTTCGCAAAACGCGCCGCGATCAATGCGCCGATTCAGGGCACCGCCGCCGACGTCATCCGCCGCGCGATGATCCGCATGCCTGCCGCCATCGCGGGCCAGCCCGCCAGGATGCTGCTGCAGGTCCACGACGAGCTGTTGTTCGAGGTCGATGACGGCGCGCAGGACACCCTGATCGCCACCGCCCGCGACGTGATGGAAAACGCCGCCGACCCGGCGGTGAAGCTGGACGTGCGGCTCGCGGTCGAGGCGGGGCAGGGCGCAAATTGGGCCGCAGCACACTGAGGCGCGGAACAAGATCGGTGGGACTGGGGTTCGTCAGGTGAAACTTTCACCAAAGGACGACACCATGACCAAGGATGCAAAAGCCGATTTCTGGGACCGCGTGGACGACGTGCAGGCCGGGATGCTCGGTGTGACCAGCAACACCAAGCTGGTACCGATGTCGCCCAACCTGCGCAAGGACCGCGACGGCAAGATCTGGTTCATCGCCGCCGCCGGCGAGGATATCGTGAACGCCGTCTCGGCCGGCGCACAGGACGCCCGTTTCGTGATCGCCGATGCGAAATCGGGCCTCTACTCCAACATCGAAGGCTCGCTCGCCCATGTGGAGGACAAGGCCGTCCTGGACGAGATCTGGAACGCCGTCGCCTCTGCCTGGTTCGAGGACGACAAGGACGATGCCGATATCCGTCTGCTGTGCCTGACCCCGCGCAACGCGCCGACGTGGTTCACGACGACCAGCGGCGTCAAGTTCTTTTACGAGATCGCCAAGGCCAACCTGACGGATGCAGAGCCCGACACAGGCTATAAGGCCGACCTGACGTTCTGATCGGTTTGGCGCACACGATATGAAAAAGGCGGGCCAAACGGCCCGCCTTTCGCGTCTCTGACAGACTTAATTAACGGCTTTGGCATCCAGCACGTCGGCGCGGCTTGTGCCGGCCTTTTCGATGGCGATGCGGCGCGGCTTCAGCGCCTCCGGCACCTCGCGGCACAGGTCGATGTGCAGCATCCCGTCCGCATGGCTGGCGCCCGTCACACGCACGTGGTCGGCCAGATGGAACCGACGCTCGAACGCGCGTGTGGCGATGCCGCGGTGCAGATACTTGCGGGTGCCTTCATCCTCGGCCTTGCGGCCCGTCACGATCAGGGCGCGGTCGTTGACCTCGATCCCCAGATCGGCGTCGGAAAATCCGGCGACGGCGATCGAGATGCGCCAGGCGTCATCCTCGGTCTTTTCGATGTTGTAGGGCGGGTAGGTGGACTGGCCGACGTCGGCGGCCAGAGCGCGATCCATCAGATCGGCAATCTGGTCAAAGCCGACGGTGGCACGGTAGAGCGGTGTCAGGTCGAACGTACGCATGGTGGTCATCCTTTTCAAAGCGACAACGAGGTGGCCTTCCCGTTCGGGACAGGCCGCAGGTGGGGACGGCCCGTCATGGCACCGTCCTGATGAAAAATCTGGGGATCGGTCGACCCGGTTTCAAGACCCGCACGTCCCCTCAGGGGCGGACGAATTTCGCCCCGGTGTCGTTGCGGCTGCCGCTGGTGGTAAAGCGCGGCGCAGGTGCAACCGGTGGGATCTGGCCGTTCCTGTGCGCCTGCAGCAGCCCGTCGATCTGCGCATCCAGACTGGCCGCCAGCGACACCGGGCCGTCGGCCGATGTGCCCTTGGCCGATACCACCGCCACGATCCGGTCGCGCCCGCCCGCGCGCATGAACACTGGCGCACCGCTGGCCCCGAAATCTGCGGCGCAGGTCATCATCACGACGCCGCGCAGCGCGTCGATCACGTGGCAGGTGCGCTGCAGGCTGGCCGCATTGGCCCGTTCGCGCGCATAGGACACGACGGACAGCGACGCCCCGCGTCCGGGGGCGGCCCCGGTGGGGTAGGGCGCAAGGCTGGGCAGGCGCACCGGGCGGTCGAGTTCGAGCACCGCCAGATCGACGGCGACCGCGTCGTTGTCCGCCTTGGCGCCGTTGTGGACGTAGGATGGATGCGGCGTGACCCGGATCACTGCCCGCGTCGCCGCCGCACGACCGTCACGCAGGCCTGCAAGGAACGTGAATTGCGCGGCGGGAATGGCGGCACCGCTATCCTCGTACACGCAATGCGCCGCCGTCAGGATCAACGTATCAGAGATCAGCGACGCCGTGCAGAACCCGCTGCGGTCGATGTCCAACCGCCCGACCGCCTCCCAGCCGCGGCTGACGTCGCCGGTGTCCAACGTCCGCAGGTCGGTGTCCTGCGCCTTGGCGGCGGTCGCAAGGAACAGAAGCAATAGGATCAGTCGCATCAACGGCCCCGGGTTGCGTCGCAGCCCGCGTCTGACGGGCGACTACGGCATCTCTATGGCAGGGGTGCGCAGGCGCGGCACGGGGGGCGTGGCGATGTCGCGCGAAAAGGCGGGTGGCTGTGGCCCGCCGGTCGCCCAGTCCAGCAGTTCGACCGTATGGACGACGGGCACCCCCGCCGCATCGCCGATCTGCATCATGCAGCCGATGTTGCCCGCAGCGATCACCTGTGGCCGCAAGGCGGTCAGCGTCGCCACCTTGCGCGCCTTCAACTGACCCGAAATGACGGGCTGCATCAGGTTGTAGGTGCCGGCCGATCCGCAGCACAGGTGGCTGTCGGCGGGTTCCAGCACGGTGAACCCCGCGCGCTTCAACAGATCCTTGGGTGCCGCCTTGACCCGCTGTCCGTGCTGCAACGAACAGGCGGCGTGATAGGCGACGCGCAGCCCCGTGCCTATGGCCGCAGGTTCCGACGGCAGGCGCAGCGCCTGCGTGCCGGCGATGCCGCCCTGTGCCACGTTCAGGTCGATGTGCGGGCAGCCATCCGGCATCAGGTCCGACAGCACCTCCGTGACGTCGCGGGCGATGGCGGACACCCGCGCCGCATCCGCCGCCAGATCGGTGTCGCGGAACATGTGGCCGTAATCCTTGACCGTCGTGCCGCAGCCAGATGTGTTGATGACGATGGCATCGAGCCCCCCCGCATCCATCTGCGTGCACCATGCGCGGATGTTGCGCGCGGCACTGGCATGGGCCTGCGCCGTCTCTCCCATGTGGTGGGTCAGCGCGCCGCAGCAGCCTTGGCCTGCGGGAATGACGACCTCGGCCCCCAGGCGGGTCAGCAGGCGGATCGTGGCGTCGTTGATGTCGGTGTTCAATGCGCGCTGGGCGCAGCCGGTCATCAGCGCGACGCGCATCTTGGGGGCCGCCACGGGAAACGTCTGCGGCGCGTCGTTGCGACTGACCGGAAGAATGACCTTCGGTGCCATGCGGATCATCGCCTGCAATCGGGGGTCGGGAATCAAGCGCGCGAAGGGTCGGGCGACCTTTGCCCCCAGCAGCGCCAGCCGGAACCGCCCCGGATGGGGCAGCACCCGCGCCAGCAGCCAGCGCAATGCCCGCTCGCCCAACGGTCGGCGATAGTTCTGCGCGATATAGGTCCGCGCGTGATCGACAAGGTGCATGTAGTTCACGCCGGATGGACAGGTCGTCATGCAGGCCAGACACGATAGGCAGCGGTCCACGTGCAGCACCGTCCTGGCGTCCGGCACGCGGGCATTCTCCAGCATGTCCTTGATCAGGTAGATGCGACCCCGCGGACTGTCGAGCTCGTCGCCCAGCACCTGATAGGTCGGACAGGTCGCGGTGCAGAACCCGCAATGCACGCAGGCCCGCAGGATCCTGTTGCTGTGCGCGGTGTCAGGATCGCGCAACTGGTCGGCCGTGAACGTCGTCTGCATCAGCCCATGACCCCTTGGTTCAGGATGCCGCGCGGGTCGAACCGCTGTCGCAGGCCCGCGCTGATCGCGGCGATCTGTGCCGCTTCCGGTTGGAAGCGCGGCACGTCCGGCAGCGCAGCCCCCCGCACCCGCGTCGCATGCCCCTGCGCCAGATCGCGCCGCAGGTCGCGGTCCGCGGCGCACAACACCCAGATCAGCCCGCCGCCCCAATCCGCCGCCACTTCGACAGCGCCGCCTGCCTGCAGGGCGCCCACCGTCGCTGCCAGCGCCGATGGTCTGACCGACACGCGCCACACGTCGCCGGGTCGGTCCGCGAAGACATGCGCGTCGCGCACCGCGTCCCAGTCCACCTCCGCCCGGTCCGCGCCCAAGGCGGCCCCCAGCCGTGCCGCGCGGTCATCGACCGATGCGGCGAACCCTTCCAGCCGGATCAGCACACGGCCCGCGACCCACGCCGCCCCCGTCACGTCGAAGGGGGATCCCAGCGCCGCCGCCATCGCAGTTGCTGCGCGTGCCGCATCGGGCTCGTCCAGCACCAGCGTCGCAACCGCTTCCGGGCGCGGCAGCACCTTCAGGCTGACCTCGGTCAGCACGCCCAGCGTGCCATGCGCGCCCGCCATCAGCTTGACCAGATCGTAGCCGGTGACATTCTTCATCACGCGGCCTCCGTTCTTGACGACCTGCCCCATGCCGTCGACGAACCGCACGCCCAACAGATGATCGCGGCAGGCCCCCACCTGAATGCGTCGCGGCCCGCTGGCGTTGGTCGCCACGACACCGCCGATGGTCGACGCTCCGCAAGTTCCCAGCAACCGCCGCATGTCACAAGGCTCGAACGCTAACCGCTGCCCTTCCGCCGCCAACAGTCGCTCCACCTCGGCCAGCGGCGTGCCCGCCCGCACCACCAGCGTCAGCGCGCCGGGCTCGTAGAGTGTGATGCCCGACAGCCCCACCGTCGAAAGGGCAATGCCATCGCAGGACACGCCACGCGTGCCGCCGCCACGCACCGCAAACGGCCCCTGCGCGCCCCCGATGACTTCGGCAAGTTCATCCTCCGACGCAGGTGTCATGCGGCGGCCAGCCCCTTCTTCTGGTCGGAAGTATCCCGGAGGGCGCCGGTTGGTTCGCCACTGGTCCGAGGACCAGCCGGCGCGGGCTGGCCCCCGCCACGCCGCCGTTCCTCGCTGACATCCAGCGGGAACACCTTGGCCGGGTTTAACAGCCATCCCGGATCGAACACGTCCTTGACCGCCATCTGCGCTGCCAGATCGGCGGTATTGAACTGCACATGCATCAGATCGCGCTTTTCGATGCCCACGCCATGCTCTCCGGTCAGGCAGCCGCCGACCTCGACGCACAGCGTCAGGATCGCGGCCCCCAGCGCCTCGCACTTCTCCAATTCGCCGGGGGTGTTGGCGTTATAGAGGATCAGCGGATGCATGTTGCCGTCGCCTGCGTGGAACACGTTCGCCACGTCCAAACCGTATTCCGCCGACATCTGCCGGATGCGGTCCAGCACATGCGGCAGTTCCGTCACCGGGATCGTGCCATCAAGGCACATGTAGTCGTTGATCTGCCCCATCGCGCCAAAGGCCGACTTGCGCCCCAGCCAGATGCGCGCGGCCTGATCGGCGTCGCGTGCCTCGCGCACCTCGACCGGGTCATGGCGCGCGGCGATGGCGGCGATCAGCGACAACTGATGCGTGATCTCGGCCTCCGACCCTTCGACCTCGATGATCAGCAACGCCTCGCAATCGGGATATCCCGCCTTGGCGAACGCCTCGCAGGCGCGGATGCAGGGGCGGTCCATGAACTCGATCGCGACGGGCAGCACACCCGCGCGGATGATGTCAGACACGCAGGCGCCCGCCACGGCATTGTCGTCGAAGCCGATCATCACGGGTCGTGCGCCTTCGGGTTTGCGCAGGATGCGCAAGGTCGCTTCCGTCACGACGCCCAACTGCCCTTCCGACCCGCAGATCACCCCGAGCAGGTCGAGGCCCGGCGCATCCAGATGCGCGCCGCCGACCTCGATCACCGTGCCGTCCATCAGGACCATAGTGACGCCCAGCAGGTTGTTCGTCGTGACGCCGTATTTCAGGCAGTGCGCCCCGCCGCTGTTCATCGCGATGTTGCCCGCGATGGCACAGGCGAGCTGGCTCGACGGGTCGGGGGCGTAGAAGAAACCCTCCGCCTCCACCGCGCCCGTGACGCTCAGGTTCGTGCGGCCCGACTGCACCCGGATGATGCGGTCGGCGTAATCCACCTCCAGCACCGCGTTCAGACGCGCGACGCCAAGGATCACGCAATCCGCCGTGGGCATCGCACCGCCCGCCAGCGACGTGCCGGACCCACGCGGCACCACGGGCACGCCCATCGCATGGCAGATGCGCAGGACGTCAGACACCTCTTGCGTGGTGGATGGCAGCACCGCCAAAAGCGGCGGACAGCGATAGGCGGACAACCCGTCGCATTCATAGGCCCGCGTCTCGCTCGGGTCCGCGATGACGGCATCCGCAGGCATCACGCTGCGCAGACGCGCGGCCAGATCGGCCTTCAGTGCCAGAACACGGGCGTCGGGTATCGGCATCTGCATCGGCGTCCCTCCCAAGACCTCTCGGCGATAAGATAACCGATCCGGGTATATGGCAAGCGGCCTGCAGCGTGTTACACCTGAGGCATGACACCGATGGACCACTTTGCGACGCTGGGCACCGCCGACCTGATCGCGCTGGCGCTGATGCTGGGCCTGTGGATCGGGCTGGGCTGGGTGATTGAGCATCCGACGTCGGCGCGGCCATCGGTCACGGTGCTGATGGCGCAGCGGCGGCGCGACTGGATGACCGTTTTTGTGACGCGCAATCCGCGCATCTTCGACAGTCAGATCGTCAGCAGTCTGCGGCAGGGGACCGCCTTCTTCGCCTCGACGAGCATCTTTGCCATCGGTGGCGTGCTGGCGCTGATGGCCAATCCCGCCCCCCTGTCCGGCGTCGCGGCAGAGATCCTGCAAACCGACACGCCGATCCTGATCTGGCAGGCCAAACTGTCTCTCGTCCTGCTGTTTACCGTCGTGTCGTTCCTGAAATTCGTCTGGTCCAACCGCGTGTTCGGGTATTGCTCGGTCGTCATGGCCAGCGTGCCGGACGATCCCGGCGACCCCACAGCCTACCCCCTTGCGGCGCAGGCGGGCGAGTTGAACGTGCGGGCCGCGATGAACTTCAACCGCGGCCTGCGGGCGATGTATTTCGCGCTCGGCGCGCTGGCGTGGCTGATCAGCCCCTATGCCATGATCCTGTCCGCGCTGACGGTCGGCTGGACAATCTGGAGCCGGGAGTTCCGGTCCGTCCCCCGCCGCATCCTGCTGGGCGATATCGTCTAGCGCCGCGCGCCGCGCCCTTCGCGCAGCCACGCGCCTACGGTCAGCAGGCCTGCTATCAGCAGGAACGCCCACGCGGGCAGGACCGGCGCCACGCTGATGGATGCCGTGCGATAGGCGTCGCGCGGCGTCACGCCCAGCCAGCCGCGCCCGGCGGCGGGCCGCCCTTCGCGCACCGCCCGCAGGTCGATGTCGCCGTCCGATACGCTGGCAACGCCGCCATTTGTGGCATCGATCACAGGTTGCAACACCTCTGCACTGGCGATGGTCTGCTCGAACTCGCGCGGGGCCGATGGCCCGAGGGCGATCACGCTGTCCAGCGTGCCGTCGGTCAGACGATAGAGCCCCACCTCGGGTGCGTCGTACACTGTTTCGAACCGGCCGGGGCTGACCTCCTCCAACGGAAGGATGACCTCGGACCCGTCGGGGCCGGTCACGGTCACGTCGGCGCTCTCGTCTTCCAGCGTGCGGCGGATGATGCGCATGGTCTGGCCGGCGGGTTCGACCCATAGGGCCTCCTCCTCCAGCTCCGGCTCCTTCATCATCCAGTGGGCCAGACGGCGCAACAATTCCGCCTGCGGGCCGCCGCCCTCGTAACCGCGATCCCAGAGCCAGCTCTGATCCGAGGTCAGCAGCGCCACGCGGCCTTCGCCCACGCGGTCCAGCACCAAAAGGGGGCGGTCGTCGTACCCGGTCATAAGCACCTCTGCGGTGTCGGTGACGGTGGTGTCGATCAGCCGGAACCAGCGGCCCCAGCCGGGACCGTCGCCTTCCGCGGCCGGTGGCGACAGATCGGCGAGGCCGGTCGTCACCGGATGCCGTTCGCCCAGATCGCTGATCTGCGGCACGAAGCCGCCATCGAACACCCGTGCAGTGGGGGCAGCCGGCAGCACCGCTTCCAGCGGCGAACGGAAGATGCTGTCGGCGCTGCCATATTCCGGCCCCGACGACACCAGCACGGCCCCGCCGTTGCGGACGTAGTTGGCGGTATTCTCCAGATATGCCTCGGGCAGAATACCACGCCTGCGATAGCGGTCGAAGATGATCAGGTCGAAATCCTCGATCTTCTCCATGAACAACTCGCGCGTCGGAAACGCGATGAGCGAGAGTTCGTCCACGGGCACGCCGTCCTGCTTTTCGGGCGGGCGCAGGATGGTGAAGTGCACCAGATCAACGGCGGCATCCGCCTTCAGCAGATTGCGCCATGTGCGCTCGCCCGCATGCGGCTCCCCGCTCACCAGCAGGACGCGCAGGCGGTCGCGGACGCCGTTGATCTGCACGACGGCGGCATTGTTGCGGGGGGTCAGCTCGCCGTCGACGGCAGGCGTGGTGAATTGCAGGACGTTCATGCCGCCATGCGGCAGATCGACGGGCAGTTCGATGTCCTGCCCGATGGGCACCTCGAACGGCAGGGGTTCGCCGCCGTCGATGCTGATGGTCAGCGGTACGAAGGCGGCGTCGGTGGGGGCGGCCCCCTGATCCTCGATCCGCAGCGTCAGCGACACCGGCTCTCCCAGAATGGCGAAGGCGGGGGCGTTCGTGACCACCAGCCGGCGGTCCCAATCCTCGGGCTGGCCTGTCAGCAGCGCATGTAGGGGGGCTGGCAGGGACGGGGTGCGTTCCAGATCGTGCAGACGGCCATCGGTCAGCAGGATGACACCAGCGATGCGGCCCTGCGGCTCTTCGGCCAGCGCCTCGGACAGGCCGGTCATCAGTTGGGTGCCGCTGTCACCCTCGCCATCGCCAAGGGTCACGACGCGCAACTCGGTGTTGTCCAGCGCCGCCACCTCGGCGGTGACGTTGGCGATCGCCGCTTCGGTCTGGGCCGGACGCGTGCCGATCCCCTGGCTGGACGATTCGTCCACCACCAGCACGACGATGTCCGACAATGCCTCGCGGTCTTCGGTCTGGACGGCGGGGTTCAGCAGGGCCGCCAGAAGCGCCGCACCCGCAAGCCCGCGCAGCCACCACCCCGGCAGTCGCCGCCAGACGGCCAGCGCCACACCCAGCAGCGTCAGCGCGCCGACGATCGCGATGGCGACCCATGGGAGTAGCGGATCAAGGATCAGAGTTCCGGTCATGCGGTGCCCTTCCGGTTTCTTCTGGTCAAAAATATCCCCGCCTCGGCGATACACGCGACAGCGTGTATGCGCCTTAGAGGCAGACGAAGATCACCCCACCCACACCAGCCGATCATTGTCCCAGCCTTTCCAGCAGGTCCGGCACATGGACCTGATCGGATTTGTAGTTGCCGGTCAGCACATGCATGATCAGGTTCACGCCAAAGCGGTAAGCATACTCGCGCTGGATCTCGCCGGCCTGACCGCGACCCACGGGGAACAGCGGCGCGCCGTTCTGTCCCGTGGCCCAGGCGCGGGCCCAGTCGTTGCCGCCGATCACCACCGGCGTCACACCGTCGTTGAGGTTGCGGAACGGCATCCCGTCGGCCTGCTCCGCATCGACGGCAGAGGCTTCGACCCACACGTCGCGGCTGTCGGTGCGACCCGGAAAGTCCTGCAAGAGATAGAAGGTCCGCGTCAGGACATGGTCCTGCGGGATCGGTTCCAGCGGCGGAATGTCCAGCGTGCGGGCGATGGCCTGCAACTGCCGCCCTTCCGGGCTGCCGGACCCGAACCGTGCGGTGTCCGCGTCGCGCGTGTCGAACAGGATCATGCCGCCGGATGCGAGGTAGCGGTTCAGCTTGGCATAGGCCTCTCGGCTGGGCAGGGGCGCGTTCGCGACCACGGGCCAATAGATGAAGGGAAAGAATGCGAGCTCGTCCGTATCGAGGTCGATCCCCATCGGGGCTGCGGGTTCGATCGCGGTGCGCCGGAACAGCACGTCGGACAGACCGCGCAGGCCCGCCTCGGACACCTCGTCGGTGGCGGCTTCGCCGGTGGCGACATAGGCCAGCACGACGGCACTGGTCGCGGCGAGGGCAAAATCATCGGCGGCAGGCGACCCGGTCTGCGCCGCGACCGGCTGCGGCGACAGGCCCAGCAGCAGGGCCACCAGCAGTGCCGCCGCCACGTCGGCGCGCGGCCCGCGCAACCGGCCCCCTACGGCGAGCGAGGCCAGCACGTCGATGGCCAGCAGCGCGAGGGCGGCGGTCAACAGCCAGCCCTTCAACGGCGTCTCCGCCGCCGTTTCCACGCCTTCGACGGTGATGCCGGCTGGCCACTGTGCGGTCGTCAGCACCGTGTCGGGTCCGGCCACGTTCACCGCGATGCTGGCGTCCTCGCTGGCATAGAGGCCGGGTGGCAGGTCCGGGCCGATCGTGCCCGCCGCCAGCACCTCGCCGGCGATCCCGGCTTCCGACGTGGCGTCGGTCAAGGTGCCGAAGGCGTCGAGTTGCGCCTGCGGCAGCCATGTGGTGCCGTCCAGCGCAGTCTCTTCGGTGGTGGCGGTGCGCGACGACACGGCCAGGCGTTCCAGCATCTGCACGAACAGACCCGACAGCGGCAGAGTGGACCATTCGGCATTGGCGGTGACGTGCATCAGCACGACCTGCCCCTGACCGATGATCCGGCGCGTGACCAGCGGCGTGCCGTCGGCCAGTTCCGCGATGGACCTTTCGGCCAGCGTCGGGTCCGGTTGGGCCACGACCTGACTGCTGACGGTGACATCGTCCGGCACGATCAGTCCAAAGAACGGCGACGTATCGGCGAAGGGCGCCAGCGCCTTCGGCTCGCCCCAGCTGAGCGTGCCGCCGACGCTGCGGCCACCGGCACGCAGGCGCACGGGCAGCAGCGGATCCTCGGCCATGCGCCCGGTGTCGGACGCGGCCAGCCGTGGCCCGGCAAAGCGCAACAGCAACCCGCCGCCTTCGACCCAAGACAGGACGCCCTCGGTTTCGGCCTCCGACAATGTGGCGACGTCGGCCAGCACGATCACGTCGGGGTTGGCCAGCAGCACATCGGCGATCGTGCCGTCGATCAGGTCGGCGGTCGGGGCCAGCGCCTCGCGCAGGTAATAGAGCGGCGACAGCAGGTCGAGGCCCTCGGCATCGCCGCCACCGGCGATCAGGGCGACTTCGCGCCGCCGGAGGGCATCGTCGGTCAGGCTGATCGCCCCGGCGGACAGGGTCGCGGCGATGGCAAAGCGGCTGACGCGGTTGCGCAATTCCGGCGGCAGCGACAGTGCGACCTCTGCCACTGCGTCGCCTGCCGCAAACGCCAGATCGACGGAGGCCAGCACCCGCTCCGCCCCGCTTGGGTCGAGGCCGATGGCCTGCACCGGTACACTCAGCGCAGACCCGGTGGGCGTGCGGGCGGCGGACAGCAGGATGTTGCCCTCCTCGAACCGGGCGGGACGCAGGGCGAGCGTGCTGCGCGGGGTCTGGAACACGGTCACCGTGCCGCGCGCTTCCAGCGCTGCCAGCAGGGGGGCACGACTGTCGCGGGCGAGGCCGTCCGACAGCCAGAGGGTGTCGAAATCGCCCGTCAACGTGTCGGCGAAGGCTTCAAGCTGGGCGGCGTCGGGTTCCCAAGCGGCATGGATCAGGTTGGGCAGACCCTGTGCGGTGGCGGTCGCTGGCTGGAACTGCGGGCCGTCCACGGGCGGATCGGTCAGGGTGACGACGGCGGTGGACCTGTCGGTGCGGGCGGCCTCGATCAGCAGGGCGTCGATGCGGTCGATACGCGCCTCCCAATCGCGGGCGTCGGCCCATGTGCCGTCGGCGATGATGAGGAGTGGGCCGGTGCCCGGACGCGCCGCCTGCGGGTTCAGCACGGGACCGGCGAAGCCGATGATGACGGCGGCGACGGCGGCCAGCCGCAACAGCAGCAGCCACCACGGCGTGCGGTCCGACTGGCTTTCGGCATCCGTCAGGCCCAACAGCAGCGCCACACCCGGAAAGCGGCGACGGACCGGTGCGGGCGGGACGGCGCGCAACAGGATCCACAGGACCGGCAGGGCGATCAGGCCCAGCAGAAGGGCCGGGGCCATGAAGGCGAGGGGGCCGAGGGTGAACATCAGGCGGGCCTTGTCATGTGGGCAAAGTCTCGGGGCGCTGCCGTCGCCATTGTCACTTGGACCAATGGCGCAACAACGGCGACCCCCGGGATATTTTCAACCAGAAGAACGGGGGACCTGGGGTCGGTCGTCATGCCGGTTGGGCGAGCGATTGGTAGAGCCAGAGTAGCGCCACCGTGGCGGGTGCGTCGGTGTGGTGCGTGCTGAACTGCCAGCCGGTGGTGCGGGCCAGCGTGGTCAGGCGGTCCTTGCGGGCGGCGAGGCGGTCGAGATAGCGCTGGCGCAGGTCGCCCGCCTTCAGCGTCTCGTGCCGAAGGGCACCTGTCATGGATTCGAACACGGTGCGCCCATCGAAGGGAAACGCCTCTTCCTGCGGGTCGAGGATCTGCACCAACGCGCCGCCGATCCCGGCATCCGCGGCGCGGGTCAGCGCATGTTCGACGGGGGCGATGTCACCGAGGAAGTCGGAGATGAAGACCGCGCGGGATTGCGGCAGCAGCCCGCGGGTGTCGGGGGGCGCATAGTCGGCGTCGTCGTCGGCGGCAAGCAGGGTCGCCATCTGGCCGATCTGCGCGGTGCCGCGACGTGGCGGCAGGTCGGTTCCTGTCAGGCCCACACGCTCTCCGCCCCGGATCAGCAGGATGGCGCAGGCGAGCGCGAGGGTGCGGGCGACGGTCGCCTTTTGCGGCAGCTTGTCGGAGGAGGCGAAGCGCATCGAGGCGCCCCGGTCGATCCAGAGCGCGACAGACTGTGCGATCTGCCATTCCTTGTCCTGCACGAAGTTGGCATCCGACCGGGCCGAACGCCGCCAGTCGATGCTGCGGGCGTGGTCCGTCACCTGCGCTGGGCGGTATTGCCAGAAGGTGTCGCCGGTCCCCGCCCGCCTGCGTCCGTGATCGCCGAGGATGACGGTGCTGGCCAGATGCGTCGCTGCCGCCAGCAGGGGCGGCAGCGTGCTGGCCTGCCGTTCGGCGGCGGCCCGCAGGGCGAGGGGGTCGGTCATGCGGCGCGGGTCGTCCGCGTGATGTCGGCGGCCAGCCCGTCGATGATCGCATCCAGATCCTCGCCCCGCGCGCGGGCGGCAAAGGACAGGGCCATGCGGTGCTTCAGCACCGGACCGGCCATGGTGCGCACGTCGTCGGGGGTGGGGGCGAGACGCCCTTCCAACAGGGCCTGCGCACGCACGCAGAGCATCAGGGCCTGTGCGGCACGGGGGCCGGGCCCCCAGCTGACGGCGTTGCGGATGCTGGCCGGCGCATCCGCATCAGGACGGCAGGCGCGCACCAGATCGAGGATCATCTCGACGATGCCGTCGCCCACGGGCATCCGGCGCAGCAGGGTCTGCGCCGCAAGGAGTTCGTCGGTGGTGAAGACGGGGGTTGCCTGCGCCTCGACCGCGCCGGTGGTGGCGATCAGGATGTCGCGTTCCGTCGCGCGGTCGGGATAGGGCACGTCGATCTGCACGAGGAAACGGTCGAGCTGCGCCTCGGGCAGGGGATAGGTGCCTTCCTGCTCGATCGGGTTCTGCGTTGCCAGCACGTGGAACGGGCGACCCAAGGGGCGGTGCTGGCCCGCGATGGTCACTTCCTTTTCCTGCATCGCCTGCAGCAATGCGGACTGCGTGCGGGGTGAGGCGCGGTTGATCTCGTCCGCCATCAGGAGCTGGCAGAAGATCGGGCCTTCGAGGAAGCGAAATGCGCGGGTGCCGTCCGCGAGGCTGTCAAGCACTTCGGATCCCAGAATGTCGGCGGGCATCAGGTCCGGCGTGAACTGGATTCGGTTGCCCTGCAGGCCCATCACGGTAGACAGCGTGTCCACGAGGCGCGTCTTGCCCAGACCGGGGAGGCCGATCAGCACCGCATGGCCGCCGCAGATCAGCGCGGTCAGTGTCAGGTCGACGACACGGTCCTGACCGAGGAAACGGCTGGCGATGGACGTGCGGGCCTGTCCCAGCTTGTGGGCGAGGGCCTCGATCTCTTGCACCAGATCGGTAGGGTCGGACATGACAAGGCCTCCTGCAACACTAGGTTTGCCGTATAGCAGCATTTATTCCGATTGGCCCCAATGGCAAAAGCACGCGACCCACAAAAGAACGTGACCCCCGGTCCGGCGGGACTGGCGGATGTAACGCCCGGCGACGGGGCGCGCGGATTGCCGCCGGTGCATGACTGGAATCCGCCCCATTGCGGCGACAGCCACATGCGGATCGCACGGGACGGCACGTGGTATCACGAAGGGTCGCCGATCAACCGGCCCGCGATGGTGCGGCTGTTCTCGACCATCCTTCGGCGCGACGGCAACGGCTATGTGCTGGTGACGCCCGTCGAGAAGGTGGACATCGTCGTCGATGACGCGCCCTTCGTTGCCGTCGATGTGACGCAACAGGGCGACGGTCTAGTGTTCGCGACGAACGTCGGCGACACTGTGACGGCCGGGCCGGATCATCCGATCCGCGTCAGCACGGACGATGCCACCGGTGAGCCATCGCCCTATGTGCTGGTCCGCGACCGGCTGGAGGCGCTGATCGACCGCAAGACGTTCTACCGCCTAGTCGAGATGGGCGAGACGGCAGGGGTGGACGGCGCGGACTGGTTCGGTGTGCGGTCCGGCGGTGCGTTCTTTGCCCTGATCCCGACGGCGGATCTGACGGATCCGACCTAGATCATCCCCGGTTGCAGGGGTTTGAACGTCATCGTCACCACGTAGCCGTCCGGCGTGCTGTCGCGTTCGACCTGCGCACCGATCTGCTGGGCCGAGGCATCCATGATCCGCAGGCCGAGGCTGGTGAGCGGATCGCGGGCCGCACCAGCGTGTGCCGTGCCGATGCCGTTGTCACGGCAGACCATCTGCACTTCGCCCAGCGGAGTATAGGCGAGCGACACCGTGATCTCGCCGGGGCGGTCATCGGGAAAGGCGTGCTTGATCGCGTTCGCCACGCATTCGGAAGCGACCACGGCCAGCGCCGTCGCCTCTGGTGACGCGAGTTCGAAGGCCGCGATGTCGGTGCGCACCTTGATGTGGTCCGGGCAGGTCGCAGCCAGATGCTGCAGCACCCCGCCCATGAAGGGTTTCATGTTCACCTGCGCGATGCTGCTGGACTGGTGCAGTTCCTTGTGCAGCGCCACGATCGCCGTCACCCGCCGTTCGATCGCGGCAAAGGCGGTCAGCGCGTCGGGATCCTTGATCTTGCTGGCATAGAGCCGCAGGACCGACTGCACGGTTTGGAGCGAGTTCTTGACCCTGTGATCCATTTCGCCGCGCAGGATGTCCTGATTGCGCAGGGTGCGGCGCAATTCGAGCTGCGTCATCACCTGACGGGCCAGCGTGCGCAGGGTCTGGCGCTGCAGCTCGTTCAGGGTGCGCGGCTTGTCGTCGAGCACGCACAGGGTGCCGATGGGCATGCCGTTGGGCGCGCGCAACTGGACGCCCGCATAGAACCGCACGCCGAGGCCGATCACGACCACCTCGTTGTCGGCGGTGCGGTCATCCAGATGGGTGTCGGGAATTTCCAGCAGGTCGTTCTGCAGCAGGGCATGGGCGCAGATCGCCAGATCGCGCGCGTTGGACGTCAGCGCCGTCCCTTCGGACGCGAGGAACCGCTGCTGCGTCTCGTCGATCAGCGTCACGAGGGCAAAGCGCGTCTCGCAGATGCTGGCCGCAAGGGCGGCGATGTCGTCGAAGTCCGACTCCGCCGCAGCGTCCGGCGCGGCGTAATCCGCCAGCGTCTGCAGGCGTTCGGGTTCCAACGGGTGATGTGACGCGCGCATGGGTTCCGTTCCAAGTGCCGATGATGTCGGCGGTGTCCTCTATGTCATCCGACATAGGCTGTTGCAATGCCGCAACGGCAACACCGCCCGCACCGCTGGCGGATACGGACCGGTTGTCGCCCTGTCGTATGGCGTCAGACGCTGGTGCAGATGTATTTCATCTCGGTATAGTCGTCGATGCCGTGGTGGCTGCCTTCGCGGCCCAGACCGGATTGCTTGACGCCGCCGAAGGGGGCGACCTCGGTGCTGATCAATCCCGTGTTCACGCCGACGATGCCGTATTCCAGCGCCTCCTGCACCTTGTAGACCCGCTTGAGGTCGCTGGCATAGAAGTAGGCGGCGAGACCGAAGATCGTGTCGTTCGCCATCGCGATCACCTCGTCCTCATCCTCGAACATGAAGAGCGGCGCGAAGGGACCGAAGGTTTCCTCTTTCGCCACCTTCATGTCCTGCGTGGCACCGGTGACGATGGTGGGCTGAAAGAACTGCCCGCCCAGCGCGTGCGCCTCGCCGCCCGAGAGCAACTTGGCACCCTTGGACAGGGCGTCGGACAAATGATCGCGCACCTTGTCCATCGCCGCGGGTTCGATCAGCGGGCCAAGGTCGGTGCCTGCGGTCAGGCCGTCGCCTACGGTCAGCTTTTCGACCGCGACCTTCAGTTTGGCGGCGAAGGCGTCGTAGACGCCCTTCTGCACATAGATGCGGTTTGCGCACACGCAGGTCTGGCCGTTGTTGCGGAACTTGCAGGCGATGGCCCCTTCGACCGCCGCGTCGATGTCGGCGTCGTCGAACACGATGAAGGGTGCGTTGCCGCCCAGTTCCATGCTGCATTTCATCACCTGATCGGCGGCTTGCCGCAGCAGGATGCGACCGACCTCGGTGCTGCCGGTGAAGGTCAGCTTGCGCACGACCGGGTTCTCGCAGAACTCCTTGCCTGCCTCCGATGCAGACGACGAGGTGACGACCGAGAACACGCCGGGGGGCACGCCGGCCTCTTCCGCCAGCTTGCCCATGGCAAGCGCCGACAGCGGCGTCAGTGACGCAGGCCGCGCGACGAAGCCGCAGCCGACGGCCAGCGCGGGTGCCACCTTGCGGGCGATCATGGCGTTGGGAAAGTTCCACGGCGTGATGGCCGCGGCGACGCCGATGGGCTGCTTGATGACCATGATGCGCTTGTCCGGGCCGTGGCCGGGGATCGTCTCGCCATAGACGCGCTTGGCCTCTTCGCCGAACCATTCGATGAAGCTGGCACCATAGGCAACCTCGCCACGGCTTTCGGTCAGGGGCTTGCCCTGCTCGGCGGTCATGATGATCGCCAGATCCTCCTGATGCTGCATCATCAGGTCGAACCATTTGCGCATGACCTGCGCGCGCGCCTTGCCGGTCTGCGCGGCCCACGCCTTGCGGGTGGTGTCGGCCACGGCGATGGCGTCGCGGATCTCCGCGCGGCTCAGGTCCGGGACGGTGGCGATCACGTCGCCGCGTGCCGGGTTCACCACGTCGATGGTCTTGCCCGACGCCGCGTCGACCCATTTGCCGCCGACATAGGCCTGTTGGCACAGCAGGTCGGGGCGAGAGAGCTGGCTGGCAAGGTCCGTGGTCTGGTCGAGCATGGCGATCTCCGGTGTTCGGGGCTAAGTCTGGGGCGGTATATATGGCGGGTGTGTGAAAGGGAAACCGGATGGATCTGGACGATGCCTATGCGAACGGGCCGCATATTCCCGGGGCCGACGGCTTTGCACCGATGTGGCGGACAAAGGCGGCCGCGTTCCGGGCGGCGGTGCCGGGGGCGCTGAACGAACGGTATGGGGATCGCGCGCGCGAAGTCTATGACCTGTTCGCGCCGCAGGGTGCAACACGCGGTACGGTGATTTTCGTGCATGGCGGCTATTGGCGCAGCACGGACAAGGATCTGTGGACCCATCTGGCGGCGGGTCCGCTGGCGCGCGGCTGGCGTGTGGCTGTGGTGGATTACGACCTGTGCCCGGACGTGGGCATCCCGCAGATCACGCAGCAGATCGCGGCGGCGACAGGCGTGATCGCGGACCGCTGTCCCGGCCCGCTGCGACTGACGGGGCATTCGGCTGGCGGGCATCTGGTGGCGCGGATGCTGGACCCTGCGGTCGCGGGCGCGTGGCTGGGGCGGGTGACGGGCGTGGTGCCGATTTCGCCGTTGTCGGACTTGGAGCCGTTCCTGCGGACCAGCATGAACGCTGATTTCGGGCTGGATGCGGCAGCCGCGCGTGCGGAAAGCCCGCTGTATCAATCAGTGCCGGACGTGCCCGTCACAGTCTGGGTCGGCGGTGCGGAACGGCCAGCGTTCCTCGATCAGGCGCGGTGGCTGGGCGAGGCGTGGGGCTGCCCCGTCGTCGTGCGCCCCGGGCGCCATCATTTCGATATCATCGCGGGGCTGGAGGATGCCGGTTCGGATCTGACCGGCGCGGTCGTCGGGGCCGACTGATCCGCGCAATGCGTGGACCGGTGGGCGTGGCGCCGCCGGCCGGTCCTCGGACCAGTGGCGAACCAACCGACGCCGCCCGGGGATACCAGTAACGTGAACAAGGGCCGGGGCGCCTAGCCGTGACGGCTGCGATAGGTCGGCAGCAGGTCGGTCGGATCGGGCGTCGCGTGATAGACGCCACGGGCGATGGCGCGGGCCATGCAGGTGGCCGCGGCGTGGCCGAGCCAGGCAAGGTCGTCACAGACCGCATCGCCATGCGACAGCGCGAAGATCAGGTCGCCGTCGAAGGGCGTATGGCTGGGCACCAGCGCCCGGGCAAAGCCGTCGTGGGCTGCGGTGGCAAGACGGGTGCAGTCAGCCTTGGACAGACGCGCGTTGGTGGCGACGATGCCGAGGGTGGTGTTGTGTGCGCCGCCCTTCATCGGGGGGCGGCTTGTGGGATAGGCGCTGGCGGTGCCGTGACCGCCATACTCGCCATCCTCCTCCCACGGTGCGGCCCAGAAATGCGGCCCGTCGCCGACTGTGGCCGACCCCAGCGCATTGATGGCGACCATGGCGGCAACTACGACGCCGCCGGGCAGGTGCAGGGCGGCATGGCCGAGGCCGCCCTTGAGGGTCGCGGTCGTCGCCCCGTATCCCGCGCCGACGCTGCCTTCGGTTGGGGTGGTGGTCGCGGCAGCAAGTGCCGCACGACCGAGTGCGGCGTAGGGGTTGGCGGTCCACCCCTTGTCGCCGCCGTTGAGCAGGTCGAACAGGATCGCCGACGGCACGATCGGCACGCGTTGGTCGCCCACCGCGAACCCGCGCCCCCGCAGGCGCAAGGCATCGGCGACGCCGGACGCCGCATCGAGGCCGAAGGCCGATCCGCCCGCAAGCACGAGCGCATCGACACGGTCGACCATTCGGTCGGGGGCCAGCAGGTCGGTTTCGCGCGTGCCCGGTGCGCCACCCATCACATGCACGCCGCAGACAAAGGGGGCATCGGCGGTCAGCACGGTGACGCCGGATTTCAGCGCCGCATCATGGGCGTGTCCGACGATCAGTCCGGGCACGGCAGTGATCAGTGGGCCATCGGTCATACTGCGACGGTCACGGGCCCGAGATAGGTCAGCGTCGCCGTATCGTCCAAGGTGTAGGACAGGCCGTGAAAGGCATTCTCGGTCACTACGATCAGCGTGTCGTCGCCGGCAAGGCGCAACAGGATGTCGTCCGCCTCGGACGGGGGCAGAAATTCCTGCAGGCGTGCCAGAATGTCGCCGTGGATGACCTCCACCTCGCTTTCGTCGATGAATGCGCCGTCGAGTTCCCGTGTCAGGCGGCTGGGCTGATCCGTCCCCGGCGGCGCGGCGCAGAAGGCATCGGCGGCGGCGCGATCGTCGAAGTTCGCACTGAAGAGATGGAGTTGCAGCGATCCGTCGTCCTGTCGCACGGGCACGTGCGGATCATCGGTCTGCAGGCTCTCGGATGGAATGAGCAGTCGTGCATCCCGCAGGCCGCGTCGCGCCGCGTAGCGCAACAGACGGTTCATCAGCCCTACCAGGTTCATGGTCTCTCCCCATCGCGGTGTGCGGTGCACCCGCTCGGGGTACCATTTGCGATAGTGTAGAACGCGGGTTGCGGCGGAACAAAGGTCGGGAGAAGGCGGAAGATGGTCGGCGCCACAAGGGGGGCACCGCTGCAACACAAGGGTCGTGGCAGGACGTGCGCGGCCTTGCTGACGGGCCCGTGCATTGTCATTTCCGGTCAGGCTGCTAGGTAGCCAATGACTCTTGAATGGTGCTGCCCGATGAACATGCCTGCCACTCCCTCTCTTGCCCCGTCGGGCCATCTGACGCGCCGGTCGTTCGGTGCGCTTCTGCTTGCCACGTCGGCCGCCGCTTGCGCACCGCAGGTTCCGGAAAGCGCGCCGGTGGCGGTCGCACCCGACTGGTTGCCCGAATACGCACCGCTGCGCGATGCCGGCTACGACCTGCCGGCGATCCCGTTGCAGTTTACGCAGGGCATCAACCGCCGGATGGAAGGCATCTACACGGGCGAAGCGCCTCCGGGGTCCATCGACGTCGATCCCTACGCCAAGTTCCTCTACCACGTGAAGCTTGACGGAACCGCGACGCGGTATCCCGTCGGTGTCGGACGGCAGGGGCGGACCCTGTCGGGTCTGGCCACCATCCAAGACAAGCGGGCATGGCCGGGCTGGACACCGACGGCGAACATGCTGCGGACCGAGCCGGAGGTGTACGGCGGTTTCCGGAACGGCGTGCCCGGTGGCCTGCGCAGCCCGCTTGGTGCACGCGCGCTCTATATCCACCGCAACGGGCGCGACACCTACTACCGTGTCCACGGCACCAACGATCTGCCGAGCATCGGCAATTCCGGGTCTGCCGGCTGCATCCGTCTGTTCAACCAGGATATCATCCACCTGTTCAACAACGTCGATCTGCCGATGACCATCAACATCCGCTCGGAGGTCGAATCGCTGCGGGTCGATCCGGAAAACTACAATCGCGGCGTCGAGCTGCCTCCGACGATCATCAGCGCAGACGAGTTGCTGAACTCGGAAGCGGTCGCCAGCGATCGCGCACCCGACCTGTCGCAACTGGCAAGCAATTTCTGAAGCAGGGTGGGGCTGTCCCCACCGGTCGATATGATGGCGGTGGTGTGATGCGATTTCTGGCGTTCGTGTTCAGGGCCTTGCCGCTGATCCTGTTCGGGTTGGTGCTGCATTACGCCCTGCCGCAGCACGATGTCGTGCGGGTCACGTCGACCGAGGTGATCCGCACCGATCTGGGGCCGATCAACCAGTTCTTCTATGCACGCGGCGATGCGGGCAGCGCCGCGCAGGCCAGCCGCGACCTGCGCCTGATCAGCACGCAAAAGCAGCAGACATGGCTGCTGGGGTTCGTCCAACGCGACACGACCGAGACGATGGTCTATCGCAACGAGGACACCGGCTGGATCTGGCCGCCCTATTTCAAGTTCGACAGCGCCGACCTGCAGGCCGAGGCAGCCGCCGCCGCCCGCAGCGACGGCTGGTATGCGATTACGCATTACGGCTGGCGGATCAATCTGGCGTCGATCTATCCCAATGCCGTCTCGATTCGACCCGTGGCCGGGCCCGATGCGGTGATCTGGCCGTGGTTCAACATCGCCTTCTTCGTGTTTGCCCTTCTCACCTTCGTCCTGGGCCGCAGCGCGTGGGTCAGATTGCGCGAGCGGCTGTTCGATCCGACGCTGGATGCGGTCGGCGACCGTATGGATCTGGCCGAGGCGCGCATGGATGCGCGCCGCGCCCGCATGCGGCGGTGGTTCGGCGGCAAGGGCCCCGGCGACCACATCTGACGCGAGCGTCGAAGGGGGGCCAGCCCCCCGGCTGCGCCGCCCCCCGGGATATTTTAGACCAGAAGAAGGTCAGGCGCCGTAGGGCACCCAGACGTTCTTCACCTCGGTCGCCTGCGCCAGCACGGCCTTGGTATTGTCCTGCGCCCAGTCGAGGCTGCCACACCACGTCCGCTTCAGATTGCCTGCGGCAGCTTTTTCGACCGTGGCAGTCAGGGCGGGGTCGCCCAGCGACCAGACCGCATCGATGTCCATGTGGCGGGCC
Organism: Loktanella fryxellensis; assembly: GCF_900110065.1. Classification (GTDB taxonomy): domain Bacteria; phylum Pseudomonadota; class Alphaproteobacteria; order Rhodobacterales; family Rhodobacteraceae; genus Loktanella; species Loktanella fryxellensis. The sequence goes on from NZ_FOCI01000007.1 coordinate 105,893, forward strand.
ATCGGTTCGGCCAGATCAGCATGATCGCCGGTCAGGATGTTCACCACACCGCCCGGCAGATCGGAAGTGTCGAGGATCTGGTACAGGTCCGTCGCGGCCAGCGGGAACGCCTGCGACGCAGCCAGCACCACGCGGTTGCCCATCGCGATGGCGGGCGCCATCACGCTGACGAGGCCGAGAAGCGGTCCTTGATCCGGGCACAGGATGCCGATGGTGCCCACGGGTTCCTTCATCGCCAGCGCCACGCCACGGATCGGCACGGTGTGGATCTGGCCGTCGTACTTGTCGGCCCACGCGGCGGCGCTGAAAAGACGGCTGATGCTGGATGCGACCTCTGCCGTCCCATCGGTGCCGGTCATGGCCGTCAGGCGGGCGGCCATTTCATCGGCGCGTGCGGATAGATTCTCGGCGATGTAATACAGGATCTGCGCGCGGGCGTGGCCGGTGGTCTTGCCCCAGCCCTTCGCGGCATTGCACGCCTCGACCGCGTTGCGCAGATCCTTGCGGTTCGCAAGGCCGACATGGCCCAGCAGCGCACCCTTCGGCCCGTGGACCGCGCGGGAGTAGCCACCATCGGGCCGCGCCTGCTTGCCCCCGACATAGAGCTTCGCCGTCCGGTCGAGGCCGCCGGCCCCGCCATCGCCTGTGAACGCAGCGACGGGTTTCGCGGCGGGCGTCGTGGCGCGGGGGCGGGTGTAGCCCGCAAGCCCTTCCCAGCCGCCTTCGCGGCCGAAGCCGCTTTCGCGCACGCCGCCGAACCCGGCGGCGGCGTCCATCATGTTGGTGCCGTTCACCCAGACGATGCCCGCAACCAGTTGCGGGGCCACGTCGAGGGCCACGTTGATGTTTTCCGACCAGACCGAGGCGGCAAGGCCGTAGCGGGTGGAATTGGCGATCTCGACCGCCTCGTGCGGCGTGCGGAAGGTCGTGGCGACGAGCACCGGTCCGAAGATTTCCTGTTGCATCAGCGGCGATGCAGCGGACAGCCCGGTGATGAGGGTGGGCGGGAAATAGCAGCCGTCAGGCGCTCGCGTTTGGTGGGATTCACCCTCCGGATGAGCCGCAAGCAGGTCGGCGATGCGGGCGCGCTGACGTGGATGCACGATGGCGCCCATGTCGATGCACTTGTCCAGCGGATCGCCGATGCGTAGCCCGTCCATGCGCGCACGCAGCTTGGCATAGAAGGCCTCCGCGATCCCTTCCTGCACCAGCAGGCGGGACCCGGCGCAGCAGACCTGCCCCTGATTGAACCAGATCGCATCCACGATACCCTCGACGGCGCTGTCGATGTCCGCATCCTCGAACACGATGTAGGCACCCTTGCCACCCAGCTCGAGGCTGAGCGCCTTGCCGCTGCCGGCAGTCAGTTCGCGGATGCGCCGGCCGACGGTGGTCGAGCCCGTGAAGGCGACCTTGTCCACGTCGGCGGTCACGATCATCTCGCCCACCGTGCCGTCGCCGGTCACGATGTTCACGACCCCCGGCGGCACGCCTGCCTGCCCGCAGATGTCTGCGAACAGCAGAGCCGTCAGCGGCGTCCATTCAGCGGGCTTCAGCACCACGGTATTGCCCATCGCCAGCGCCGGGGCCACCTTCCACGCCAGCATCAGCAGCGGGAAATTCCACGGGATCACCTGACCGCAGACGCCCAGCGCCTGCCGGTCGGCCAGTTCCGCGTCCATCAGCTGCGCCATGCCGGCGTGATAGTAGAAATGCCGGATTGCCTGCGGGACGTCGATGTCGCGGGATTCCCGGATCGGCTTGCCGTTGTCCAGCGTTTCGAGCACCGCGAACAACCGCGACTGTTTCTGCAACAGCCGCGCCAGCGCATAAAGGACGCGGGCCCGCGCATGGCCGTCCCTGGCCCAGGCGGGCTGCGCCTTGCGCGCGGCCTTCACGGCGGCATCGACGTCGGCCTGCGTGCCTTGCGTCACCTGCGCCAGAAGCGCATCGGTCGCGGGGTTCATCACCGCGAACAGCGTGCCGGGGGCGGTCCATGCACCGCCGATGAAATGACCGAAGTCACCCTTGGCCGCCAACCACGCCAGCGCCTCCTTGCTGCTTTCCGAGGCGGGGCCATAGTCCATGGTCTCGAAGATCTCCTTGACGGTCATAGCCTCGCCTCACGCGCTGGTGTCATCATCATCTTGCCGAAAATACCTATCTTCCATCATCGACGTCAGCCGATCGCGTGGCGCCAGCCCGCGGAATAGTTGCCGGTCACGTGATGCTCGAGCTGCCGTTCGATGTCGCCCAGCAGGCTTGATGCACCAAAGCGGAACAGGTCCGGCTGCAACCAGCGGTTCCCCAGCTCGTCCTTGATCAGCGACAGATAGACCAGCGCATCCTTCGCCTTGGCGATGCCGCCTGCGGGCTTGTAGCCGACGTGCACACCGGTGCGGTCATGATAGTCGCGGATCGCGCGCAGCATGGTCAGGGTCACGGGCAGGGTGGCGTTGACGCCCTCCTTGCCGGTCGAGGTCTTGATGAAATCCGCGCCCGCCATCATGCACACGAGGCTGGCACGCGCCACGTTACGCAGCGTGCCGAGTTCGCCAGTGGCGAGGATCGCCTTCACATGCGCGTCGCCGCAGGCGGCCCGCATCGCGGCCATCTCGTCATACAGCGCCTGCCAGTCGCCGGTCAGCACGTGGCGGCGGCTGATGACGATGTCGATCTCGGCGGCGCCTGCGGCCACACTCTCGCCAATCTCGGCGATGCGCAGGTGGAACGGCGACAGACCGGCGGGAAAGCCGGTCGACACCGCGGCGACGGGGATGCCGGTGCCCTGCAACGCATCCACGGCGGTGGCCACCATGTCGTGATAGACGCAGACCGCCGCCGTGGTCAGCCCGGTCATGCCCAGTGCCTCCAGCAGCGCAGGTTCCGCGGGCTGGCGGGCCTTGGCGCACAAGCGGCGCACGCGACCGGCACTGTCGTCTCCCGACAGGGTGGTCAGGTCGATCAGGCTGACCGCCTTGCACAGCCATGCCGCCTGATGATCCTTCTTGACGCTGCGCCGCCCCGGCAGGCTGGCCACCCGCCGTTCGATGGCCGACGTGTTGGCCTGCGCGCGCATCACCCAATCCATGTCCAGCGGCATCCCCGGATTGCGGGGCAGGTGATCCGACGTGGCGCCTTTGGCGGCGGATGATGGTGTCATGGGCGGATCTCCTAGCGCGCGGAATGGCGGTCTTGTGGCAGAATTTGACCAATCGGTCAATTAATCGGTGGGCTCCGGCAGGCCGGGTTGCACCACGTCACGTTGGAACTGCTGGCGGTACTGCAGGGGCGTCATGCCGTGATGGGCGCGGAACAGCTTGTGGAAATGGGACAGGTTGGCAAGGCCCACACCCTCGGCCACCACGGCTAGGGGGTCGTTGTCGGTGGTCAGGGCGCGGGCGGCCTGCGTCATGCGGATGGTGTTGACGTAGTCTGTGGGCGTCTGCCCCAGCCAGCGGCGCAGGCTGCGCGACACATGCGGGTGGGTCTGCCCCGTCTGCGCGACGAGGCCCGCCGCGCCGTCGCGGTAAACCTCTGGCGTCTGCGCAGCTGCACAGGCGGCGGTCAGCCATCCGGGGGCGTCGGGCGGCAGCCCGGTGTCGTGATGCGACAGGTCCGACAGCAGTGGCAGGATGAACGCCTCGGCCGCCAGCGCGTCACGGCGGCTGTGTTCCAGACGGCGTGCTGCGGCGTTCAGGTCGGCCATCTGGCGGATGTCGCGACGGATCACGGCAGGGCCGTCCTGCGCCTGCCAGAACGCGACCGGCGGCAGCCGCGCGTCGAGGCTGGCTACCAGATCGGGATGCAGCGCCAATGACACGACCAGCGCCGCGTCGCCACGGCCTTGCAGCGCATGGGTTAGACCGGGGCGCAGCAGCACGAGCGTCCCTTCGGTCAGCGTGGCGGTGCCGCCGCGCAGGTGGTGGCGCACGCGACCGTTCTGTACCCAGAACAGCTCTACGAAATCGTGGCCGTGCAACGCGCGTGGCCGCGTGGGCGTCAGCGCCGCGCGGGTCATGTGGATCGCTGTGCCGGGTGGCAGGATGTCGGCGTGGCGCAGGATGCGGTCGATCATGGGATCAACCTAGCACACCTTCCGCCACACGCCGACCCTTTTGGGTGTCGGGCGACAACGGGCGGACCCCTGCCGCCCGCCTCGTTCAGACCTTCAGCTTCAGCTTGTCCGCGTGATCGATGAACGCGAACCCGTTACCGGGCAGGGTCAGCGTGTCCGCGTCCAGCGTCGCATTCTGCGGGCCGGTCAGGGTGCCGGACCCTGCGACGTGCAGCACGACGGGTTCGGCCGACAGGTTGAACACGCAGGTCAGGTGCCGGTCGTCCACCGACCGGGTAAAGGCCAGCAGCGGGTCGGGCAGCTTGATCCACGCCGTCTTGCCCTGCGTCATGCAGGGATGCGTTTTGCGAAAGCCGATCGTGTCGCGGTAAAACTGCAGGATGCCGTCGTTCGACGCCTCGGCCAGATCGACCGCATGGGCGACCTGCGGTCCCTTGACCGGCAGCCACGGCGTGCCGGTCGTGAAGCCTGCATTTGGCGCTGTGCTGTCCCAGACCATCGGCGTGCGGCAACCGTCGCGGCCCTTGATCCCGGGCCAGAACCGGATCGCCTGCAGGTCTGTCAGCTCGTGGTATTCCATGACCGTCTCGGTCTGGCCCAGTTCTTCGCCCTGATAGACGCCGATGGTCCCTTCAAAGCTCATCAGCATGGCGCAGGACAGACGGGCGATCGCGTCTTCGGACACCGCATGCTTGGCCCAGCGTGTGACGTGGCGCGGGACGTCATGGTTGGAGAAGGACCACGACGGCTGGCCGTCAGGGGCGCCCTTCTGGAAGCCTTCGATACAGCGGCGGAAATGCTCCGGGCTGAAATCCGGCCCCAGCATCGCAAAGCTGTAGGCCATGTGCAGCCGCCCATTGCCGGCGGTGTATTGCGCCATCAGGTCGATGGACCGCTGGCCCATGTCGCCGACCTCGCCGACCATCATGATGTCGGTGTATTGGTCGCACAGGCTGCGCAACTGTTCGAGAAAGGCGAGGTTTTCGGGCTGGTTCTTGTTGTGGATGTTGTCCTGCATCCCATAGAGGTCGGTCGCCATCACCTGCGGTCCGGCCCGCTTGGCGGGTGGGTTCGACCGCAGCTTCTTGTCGTGGAAATAGTAGTTCACCGTATCCAGTCGGAACCCGTCGAGGCCCCGATCCAGCCAGAACCTGGCCGTGTCCAGAATCGCTGCCACAACGTCGGGGTTATGAAAGTTCAGGTCCGGCTGCTGCGACAGGAAATTGTGCAGGTAATACTGCCCGCGCATCGCGTCGAATTCCCACGCGGGGCCGCCGAAGTGGCTGTGCCAGTTGGTGGGCGGGCTGCCATCCTCCAACGGGTCGGCCCAGACGTACCAGTCGGCCTTCGGATTGGTGCGGTCCTTGCGGCTTTCGACGAACCACGGATGCTTGTCAGAGGTATGCGACAACACCTGATCGGTGATGACTTTCAACCCCAGCTCGTGCGCGGTGGCCAGCATCCGGTCGAAGTCGGCCAGCGTGCCGAACAGCGGGTCGATGTCGGTATAATCGGACACGTCATAGCCCATGTCCGCCTGCGGGCTGGTAAAGATCGGCGACAGCCAGATGCAGTCCACCCCGAGGCTTGCCACATAGGGCAGGCGCTGCGTGATCCCGTTCAGATCGCCCACACCGTCGCCGGTGCTGTCCTGAAAGGAGCGCGGATAGATCTGATAGATCACCGCGTCCCGCCACCATTCGCGCATCATGGCGCCTCCTGTCTTTGCCATGCCTCAGCGTAACAGCCGCTCCCGATCCGGGGAAAGCGTCGCTGGGCGTTCCGCGGAGGGGTGGCCTGAAATGCTGGCAAAAGCTACAGTTTTGTGCAGTCCGCGCCATGACGGGCGCGCAATGTGGCCTTGACGCAGGCGGTCAGGTCGTCAGTCTGCGCCCGAACCACGACAGGGAAAGCCATGCCGATCACGCCCGTCAGCACCCTTGTCGCCAACGCCCGCGCGCGGATCGCGGAGGTGGATACACCGACGCTGATGGCGATGGCGGACGACCCCGATGTGGTGATCGTCGACATCCGCGACATCCGCGAACGGCAAAAGGGGTTCATTCCCGGCAGCATCCATGCGCCGCGCGGCATGCTGGAGTTCTGGGTCGACCCCGCCAGCCCCTATCACAAGCCGGTCTTCGCTGAACCGAAACGCTTCGTGTTCCACTGTGCCAGCGGCTGGCGGTCGGCGCTGGCGGTGGCGGCCTTGCAGGACATGGGGTTCAAAGCCATGCATCTGCGCCACGGCTTCACCGACTGGGTGGCGCAGGGCGGTGCGGTCGACATGCCCCCGCCGCGCGATTGATGTGTCACCGCTCACGCGCTAGGACGGACGCGCAAACGGAGGGTGGCAGATGCGAGTTCTGGTGACGGGTGGGGCGGGCTACATCGGCAGCCATACGCTGGTGGAACTGCTGGGGCAGGCGCACGAGGTCTGCGTGCTGGACACCTATGACAACTCCAGCCCCGTGGTGCTGGACCGTGTGCGCAAGTTGACGAACGGCACGGTGACAGCGGTGCAGGGCGACGTGCGCCACGACGACACGCTGAACACCGTGATGGCGGATTTCGCGCCGGAGGCGGTGGTGCATTTCGCGGGTCTCAAGGCCGTGGGCGACAGCATGACCAATCCGCTGGGATATTACGACGTGAACGTGAACGGCACGATCGCGCTGTTGCGGGCGATGGACCGGGCCGGGTGCGGGCGGATCATCTTCTCCTCCTCGGCCACCGTCTATGGCGAGCCCGTGTATTTGCCCTATGACGAGGCGCATCTCCTCAACCCCACGTCCGTCTATGGCCGCACCAAGATGGTGGCCGAACACATCCTGACCGACTGGGCGCAGGCCAGTGGCGGCACCGCCGTGCTGCTGCGCTACTTCAACCCCGTGGGCGCCCATGCGAGTGCGACGCTCGGCGAGGACCCGGCGGACGTGCCCAACAACCTGATGCCGTTCATCGCGCAGGTGGCGGTGGGCAAGCGGGCGCATCTGAACGTCTTTGGCGACGATTACGACACCCCCGACGGCACCGGGCAGCGCGACTATATCCACGTGGTCGATCTGGCGCGGGCGCATGTGGCGGCGCTGGATTATGCCGCGACCCATACGGGCGCGCGGGCATTCAACATCGGGACGGGCCAACCCTATAGCGTGCAGCAGATGGTGGCCGCGTTCCGGGCCGCCTCGCACCAGCCGATCCCTGTCGTCGTGGCTCCGCGCCGGGCGGGCGACATCGCCGCGATGCAGGCCGATTCGCGGCGCGCACAGGTCGAACTGGGATGGCGGGCGACCCATACGCTGGACGACATGGCGGCCAGCACCTGGGCGTGGCAGTCGGGCAATCCCGACGGCTATGGACCCCGCACCGGGGATGGCGACACATCGTCATAACAGCGTGATGCGGGGTGTGTCCCGTGTTGACAACCACACGGTGCTGTGAACTGGCGCGGAACTAAACCCGGCCTGCGATGTTCTGTCATCAATCAGACACGTGCGGTGGATGACGGGTCGCTGACCCCGATCCCCGCCACATTCGAGGATTGATGATGACCTATTCCGATCAGAACATGGATGCTGCCAAGCGCAACGTCGAAAATGCCGCCCATGACGCCGAGAATCGTGCAAAGCACATCGTCGATGACGTGACGGCACAGGCCAAGACTGTTGCCACTGAGACCAAGGACACGATCCTTGGCGAAGTGTCCCAGCGTGCGGATGCGGTCAAGGGTGCTGCGGCCACCGAAGTCGGCAACGTCGCCGCGGCGCTGCGCAAGGCTGCACAGGAATCACGCAGCGGCAGCGCACAGGAACGCACGTTCGGCCAGATCGCCGACACGCTGGCCGACGCATCCGATGCGATCAGCAACAAGGATCTGGGCACCGCGATCAGCGACATCGGCGAGTTCGCGCGTCGTAACCCGCTGACGTTCCTCGCCGGTGCGGCACTGGCCGGCTTTGCCGTCAGCCGCTTCGTCAAGGCGTCCGACCGCCACTCTTATGACGACCGCGACAACGCCAACGTCTATACGGGCGACACGGTCGACGCCAACCGGAACGGGCGGGTCTGACCATGGACCGTCAGGACCCCCGTAGCACGGGTTCGCTGCTGACGGACGTGCTGGGCAGCATCGGCAACTTGCTGCGGCAGGAAGTCGATCTGGCCCGCGCGGAAGTGGACGAGAACCTCAAGAAGGCTGGCAAGGCGCTGTTCCTGCTGATCGGCGCATTGATCCTTGCCTTCATCGGGTTGTCGGTGCTGTCGACGGCGGCGATTTCGGCACTCGTGCTCGCCGGGATCGGGTCCTTGTGGGCCACGATCATCGTCGGTCTGGTGGTTCTGGTGATTGCCGGGATCCTCGGCTCCGTCGGGATCAAGCGGCTGAAGCTGTCGAGCATCGCGCCAAGCCGTGCCGCACGCAACCTCAAGGCCGACATCAACATGATGAAGGAGGCCTACAATGACCGCTGACTATCGCACCGCCAAGGAGATCGAGGCCGAGATTGCCGCCGAGCGCGCCAAGCTGAGTGGTGATCTGAGTATGCTGCAGGACCGGCTGACCGTGGATGGGTTGATGGACGAAGTCCGCATGCAGGTCCGTGGTCAGATCGACGAAGTGACGATGCAATTGCGTGGACAGTTCAAATCGGTCGGCACCGAGGTGTTCGGTACGATGCGCGACCAGATCGCGACGACGGGCGATGTGATCGCACGATCGGCGCGCAGCAATCCGTGGCCCTATGCGGTGATCGGTGCGGGTCTGGCATGGCTGGCCGTGTCCCAGGCGATGCCGGAACGTGGTAAGCCCAAGACCCGGATCGGGATGGCGCCGGTCAAGTCGGTCACGCCCGTGCGTCAGCCACGCTACGACAGCAGCCCTGCCGACATGGCAGCCGCACGGCTGGAACGCGATGCGGACGGATGGGCGACGGCTGTGCTGGATGCCCAGTCCCATGCCGTGCCGTCCTATGACCGCGACGATTACGACGCACCCGGATGGGCGCGCGACGAAACCTGGGATGCAACGCGGCGCCTGTGACGGCGACTGCGACCCCCATTCACTGAACAAAGGACTTTTCCGATGAGCACGACGAAAGACTACATGAACGACGCGAACGACAAGGCTCACAAGCTGGCGCACGATGCGAACGACAAGGCGCACAAGCTGGCCCACGATGCCAACGACAAGGCGCACGAGATCGCCCATAACGTCAGTGCAGAGGCACGCCGTCTACGCGAACGTCTGGCCGAGGGTACCGAGCATCTGTCCGAAGCCGCGCGCGAGCGTGTGATCGATGCGCGCGAGCGCGCCATCGAAGCACGCCGTCAGGCCAGCCGCGCCCTGGCCGGCGGACGTGACAACGCCGTCGACCTGTTCGAGCGTCAGCCTCTGGTCGTCGGCGCACTCGCATTCGCCGTCGGTGCTGCCGTGGCGGCGTTGCTGCCCAAGACCCGGACCGAGGACGCCTATCTGGGTGCCCGTCGCGATGCCCTCATGGACGAGGCGGAGCGCGTCTATCACGAGGAAAAAGGCCGTGCAGAGCGTGCATTGAGCGCCGCAAAGACCGAGCTGTCCAGTGCCGCAAAAGACGCGACGGAGGCTGCCACCACCGCGCTGAAGTCTGCCGCGAACGAGGCCGAGACCGCAGCCCGTGACACCGCCGACCGCGTGGCCAAGGAAGCGACGAAAGCCGCAAAGAAAGCCGACAAGGACAAGTAAGTCATTGTCCTGCAGGACATTATACTGTCAGCATGAAAAAACGGGGCTCCGCATGGCGGGGCCCCGTTTTGCATGTGTCGGATCATCCTGCGGCCCTCAGCTGGCCCAGTTCACGTCGAGGCAGCCGAACCGATCCTGAAAATTCAGGCGCTGTTCCCATGCTGCCCGGTCGGTGATCCGGACATAGGGGCGTGACAACGTTAGCTGGCCGGACTTCTGCAGACCGCGCAGAAGGCGGTTTACATAGATGTCCGTCAGACCCAGCGCGTCACCAATCTCCTTCTGAGAGAAGGGCAGCGGAAACCTGTCCGACGCGTGGTCCATGGTCTGTTCGGTCTTGGCTTTGATCGACAGCAGGAAATGCATCAGCCGATCTTCCGCGCTGAAGCGCGTGATGGCATGCAGCCGGTCGTTCATCGCCGTCGCATCCAGCGACGACAGCGACAGCAGCATCGCGAACAGGCGCGGTTGCGACAGGCCAAGGTCGCACAGCGCGCTGCGGCTGAGCAGATTGACTACGCCATCGGTCTGCATCGTCGTTTCGTGCTGCGGGGCCTTGAACCCAAGATCCGACAGACCGATGATGTCGCCCGCCATGTAGATCTGCGTGATCGTGGTCTGATCCCCGGCGCTGCGCACCCGCGCGACGGCCCAGCCGGACCGCAGGATCGCGATCCGGTCGTCGGGGCGCGTATCGGTAAAGACGGGGTCGCGCTTCGACCGGCTTTCCGGCTGGCCTTCCAGCCTGATCAGCGCCTCACGCTCGACCGTGTCCAGCGTCGCGTGTCGGCAGATACGCGTCAGGAACGCGCTTTGGTTGGGTTTCACACTGTCGTCCTTTCAAATCATGTCACGACGGACGCCGCAGCCCGAAACGGATCATCCGGGGCAAGTCCGATTCGCGTGTCTTGCTATGTGTTAGGTCCGAGCAGGTGCGTTCGATATAAACTGGTTTAATCGCAGGTCGCTTTTGCGGAAAAGTTCGGGACGGGTCGCCGCGGTCTTTTCATTCGCATGCTGCGGATCGATAGTCCCGCAGACAGCAAGACCGAGGTATGCCCATGACGACCCCCTGCATCATCTGCGTCGCTATCACCGGATCCGTCCCGACGCGCGCCGACAATCCAGCCGTGCCCGTCACCGTGACTGAGCAAATCGAAAGCACTCAGGCGGCGTTCGAGGCGGGTGCAGCCATCGTCCACGCCCATGTCCGCAATCCCGACGAGACGCCCAGCAGCGATCCCGAAAAGTTCGCGGCACTGAAGCAGGGTCTGGAAAAGCATTGCCCCGGCATGATTATCCAGTTTTCCACCGGTGGGCGGTCCGGGGCAGGGCAGGCGCGCGGCGCGATGCTGTCGCTGCGTCCCGACATGGCGTCCCTGTCGGTCGGGTCCAACAACTTTCCCACCCGCGTCTATGAAAACCCGCCCGATCTGGTCGATTGGCTGGCCGCGGAGATGCTGACCCACGACGTGAGACCAGAGGTGGAGGCCTTTGACCTGTCCCACATCCTGGGTGCCGCAAGGCTGCACAAGGAAGGCAAGATCAAGGACACGCCCTATGTGCAGTTCGTCATGGGGGTGAAGAACGCCATGCCTGCCGACCGGCACGTGTTCGACTATTACGTGCAGACGGTCGAGCGGCTGTTTCCCGGTGCGCCGTGGTGCGCCGCCGGGATCGGTCCCAATCAGGCGGTGCTGAATGACTGGGCGATTTCCAGCGGTGGTCATGCCCGCACGGGGCTGGAGGATAACATCCGCCTCGATCGCGACACCCTCGCCCCGTCGAATGCGGCATTGGTGGAACGCACGGTCGCGGTCTGCGACCGCTATGAGCGGCCCGTGGCGACATGGCAGCAGGCCCGCGCGCTGCTGGGCCTGCGCGCAGGCTAGAGCGGGGCCACGCCCATTGCCCCCTCGATACAGGCGGTGAACCGGTTGAGGGCGGCAGGCAGCCTGCGGTAGGGCGGGAAATACGCGGTCAGCCAGATCTGGGGCGGCTGCCAGTCGGGCAGTAGACGCACCAGCCGTCCCGCCGCGATGGCGTCGCGCAGCAGGAAATCCGGCAGCAGCGCGATCCCCTGTCCCGCCACCGCCAGTTGTGCCAGCAGATCGCCGTTGTCGCATGTGAACGTGGCCGGCACGCGCACGGGGGCCGTCAGGCCCGACGCAGGATCGGTCAGCTGCCATACCTCGCCCTGTGCCAGGTGCGCATAGGCCAGTCCGCTGTGTCGTTGCAGGTCGGCTGGCGTCAGCGGCGTGCCGTGGCGCGACAGGTAGTCCGGCGACGCCACCATGGATCTCGGCACGGGCGCGATCTTGCGCCAGATCGTGGACAGATCGTCAGGTGCGCCGGAGATACGCAGCGCCATGTCCAGATCGTCGGTCAAAATGTCCACGAATCGGTCGGTCAGGCTGATCTGCATCTCGATGTCCGGTGCCTCGGCCCGGAACCGGATGAGCGGGTCCGACAGGGCATGCAGACCGAACGACAGCGGCACGGAGACACGCAAGGTGCCCGTCAGCGTCGTCTGATAGGCCCGCACCCCGTCCTGCGCCTGTGCTAAACCATCCACCAAGGGTGTGACCTGCGCACGGAACGCCGTACCCGCCTGCGTCAGCGATACCCGCCGCGTCGTGCGCACCAGCAGTTGCACACCCAAGCGCCGCTCCAGTTCCGATACGGTGCGCGTGACCGACGACGGTGCGACGCCAAGGGTCGTGGCCGCGCGGCTGAAGCTTTGCGCCTCGGCCACGGCGAGGAATGCCGCAATTTGCTCCAACGCGCCTGCCATCTGACTATTGCGCCTTTCGCAATGGATTGCGCTGCAATGTTGCGATTATCGCATCGGGTGTCGAGTGCTATCTGTTCTTCAACCAAAGGAGATCACCATGCTGAACCAGATCAAGGGCCTGCACCACATGACCTCGATCGCGTCTGACGCGGTCGAAAACAACGCATTCTTTACCCAGGCGCTGGGCCTGCGCCGGGTCAAGAAAACCGTGAACTTCGACGCACCGGACGTTTATCACCTGTATTATGGCGACGAAGTCGGAAATCCCGGCAGTGTCATGACCTATTTCCCGTTCCAAGACGCCGCCAAGGGTCGTCGCGGCACCGGCGAAGTCGGCGAGACGGTGTTCTCCGTGCCCACCGGCAGCCTGCCCTATTGGGCCGACCGTCTGGGTGCCGCCGCTGAAGGCGTGCAGTCCGTCGACCATTTCGGCGAGAAACGCCTGACCTTCCGTACGTCCGATGGCGAAGGGTTCGCCGTGGCCGAAGTCACCGACGACAACCGTGACGGCTGGACCGGCAACGGCATCGACGCCGACCACGCGATCCGCGGCTTTCACGGGGCCACCATGCGCCTGCAGGATACCGGCGCCATGGCCGAGTTGCTGCAGTTCATGGGCTACGACAAGGTCGAGACGCGCGGCAACGTCACCCGGTTCGCGGTGGCAGAGGGCACCGGGGCCAACACCATCGACCTCGAAGAGCTGAAGTCCACGCCCCACGCCAGTCAGGGCGCGGGGTCGGTGCATCACATCGCCTTTGCCGTGGAAAACCGCGCCGCACAGCTCGAGGTGCGCAAGGCGCTGCTGGATACCGGCTATCAGGTGACGCCGGTGATCGACCGGGACTATTTCTGGGCGATCTATTTCCGCACCCCCGGCGGCGTGCTGTTCGAGGTGGCGACGAACGAACCCGGCTTCGACCGGGACGAGGACCGTGCCCATCTGGGCGAAGGCTTGAAGCTGCCGACGCAGCACGAACGCCTGCGCCCGTTCCTAGAACAGCACCTGCAACCGCTGGGGAATTGACCGATGTATCGTTTTGCGGAAACGCAGGGTGAGGCGGGTGCACCGCTTGTGTTCACGTTTCACGGGACGGGTGGCAGCGCGGTCCAGTTTCACGGACTGGCAGGCGAGTTGATTCCGGGGGCGCATGTGATTTCGCCGCAGGGCGATGTCAGCGAACACGGTGCCGCACGGTTCTTTCGCCGCACAGGCGAGGGTGTCTATGACATGGACGACCTTGCCCTGCGCCGCGCGGCGATGCGCGATTTCGTGGTGCAGGCCGTAGCGCGGCTGGAGCCATCGCGGGTCGTGGGGCTGGGCTATTCGAACGGTGCGAATATTCTGGCCGCCGTGATGCTGGACGGGCCGCGCCTGTTCGACAGTGCCGTGCTGCTGCACCCGCTGATCCCGTGGCAGCCGGACACGAACCCGGCGTTGGCCGGCGTCGACGTGCTGATCACTGCAGGTCGGCGCGACCCGATCTGCCCCGCACCGCAGACGCAAGGACTGGCCGATGCGCTGTCCGGCATGGGGGCCACCGTGGATCTGCACTGGCATCCGGGCGGACACGAGATTGCGCAGTCCGAACTGACGGCGATTCAAGCCGCGCTTTCCCGCTGAACGCGACTTGCCGTTGCAACTGGATCGGGCTAGTATTTTTACAGTTGTAAAAGTATTGGCCCGGTCCGACCGGCACGGAGTTTCGTTTGGAAAAGACGACACCGCCCGATGGCAAGAAACCGCAGATCGCCACGATGGAGGCGCTCTCCGTCGCCATCGGCGTATCACGCCCCACCCTGTCACGGTATTTCCAGGATCCGGCGTCGGTCAGCCGGTCATCCGTTGACCGCATCCGCGAGGGGCTGGAGCGCGTCGAATACGTTCCGAACTTTTTTGCGACCCGGATGAACCGCAAATCGACGGGGATGATCGGCGTCATCATCCCCTATCTGAACGACCTGTTCTTTACCCGGCTTCTGGAAGCGATCGAGATCGCCGCGATGGAAGCGGGGTTCACCGTCATCAGCCAATGCAGCCATTCCGACCCCGCGATCGAGGCGCGAGCCGTCGAGACCTTCATGTCGATGAACGTGGACGGGGCTCTGGTCGTGCCATTAGGTAACCAGAGCGATCTGGATGCCTGCAAGCGGCTGAATGCGCGACTGCCCCTCGTGCTGGTCGATTCGCGGCCCAAGCCCTTGTCCGAGCTGGATTTCATCGGCACCGACCATGTGCAGAGCACGGGTCTGATGACGGAATACCTGTGCCGTGTCGGCGCACCGCCGGTGTTCCTTGCCATGCCGCGCGTCAATTTCAACGCGGTAGAGCGCGAGAACGCCTATCTGTCGAAAATGCACGAGTTGGGTCACGCCCCCATGGTCATCGGGACCGACAGTCTGAACGAGGATGGGCATTTCGAGGCGCATGGTCAGGTCGTGCTGGCTGAACAGTTTGCCCGTGGCGCGTTGGTGGATGCGACGATCCTCGCCGTGAACGACCGGGTTGCGCTGGGCGCGCTGCGGGCCGCATGGCAATACGGGCTGCAACCGGGGGCGTTGCGCCATGGTGGTCTGCGAATCGCCGGTCACGACGATTTCCCGTTGTGCGACTACACCACGCCACGGATCACCACGGTGTCGCAGAACGTCGATGCGATCGGGCGCGCCGCCGTGGCGCGCCTGACCGACAGGATACGCGCGGAAAACAAGGCGGACGGTCAGATCGTCCAACTGTTCGATGGCGTGCTGAAAGTTCGTGAATCCGCGTGATTTTTCCGGTGCCTGCGCAGTAATGCTGCGTTGCAGAGACGATTTACATAATTTTGCGTTGACGCAGGGGCTGGCGCGCCCCTACACATTGACGCACGTAAAATGTTTCTGGGAGGAAACCATGATTTTGAAGAGCGCCCTTTGGGGCTCTGCGGCAGGTGTGTGCCTGGCTGCAGGCCTGGCCACCATCGCCACCGCCGAGGAAATCACCATCGCCACCGTGAACAACGGCGACATGGTCCGCATGCAGGCCCTGTCCCCCGCGTGGGAAGAGCAGACCGGCAACACCATCAACTGGGTCGTGCTGGAGGAGAACGTGCTGCGTCAGAACGTGACCACCGACATCTCGACCGGTGGCGGCCAGTATGACGTCATGACGATCGGCACGTACGAGGCACCGATCTGGGGCGCGAACGACTGGCTGGTGTCGCTGAACGATGGTATGGCCGACGACTGGAACGCCGACGACCTGCTGCCTGCGATCCGTGGCGGCCTGACCGTCGATGGCACACTGGTCGCAGCGCCGTTCTATGGCGAATCCTCGATGGTCATGTACCGCCGCGACCTGATGGAAGCTGCCGGTCTGGAAATGCCGGAGGCACCCACCTGGCAGTTCATCCGTGAAGCCGCCGCCGCGATGACCGACCGCGACGCCGACATCAACGGCATCTGCGCACGCGGCAAGGCCGGCTGGGGCGAGAACATGGCCTTCCTGACCGCCATGTCGAACTCCTTCGGCGCACGCTGGTTCGACATGGACTGGACCGCGCAGTTCGACAGCCCCGAGTGGGCCGAGACGCTGACCTTCTACCTCGAGATGATGGCCGAATCCGGTCCCGCCGGTGCCGCCAACAACGGCTTCAACGAAAACCTGACGCTGTTCCAGCAGGGCAAGTGCGGCATGTGGATCGATGCCACGGTCGCCGCATCCTTCGTCACCAACCCCGAGGACAGCACCGTGGCCGATCAGGTCGGCTTCGCACTGGCCCCCGATACGGGTCTGGGCAAGCGCGGCAACTGGCTGTGGGCCTGGTCGCTGGCGATCCCCGCGTCGTCCGACAAGCAGGAGATCGCCAAGGACTTCATCAGCTGGGCCACCGGACCGGGCTACACCACGCTCGTCGCCGAGAACGAAGGCTGGGCCAACGTCCCGCCGGGCACGCGTCAGTCGCTCTATGACAACGCCGAGTATCTGGCCGCCGCGCCCTTTGCGCAGATGACGCTGGACAGCATCAATTCTGCCGATCCGACCGCACCTTCGGTGCAAGAGGTGCCCTATACCGGCGTCCAGTTCGTCGCGATCCCGGAATTTGCGGGCATCGCCACGCAGGTGGGTCAGCAGTTCAGCGACGCGCTGGCCGGCAACATGACAGCCGAGGAGGCGCTCGCCGCCGCCCAGACTCTGACGACCGAAGAGATGGAAGCCGCAGGCTACTGATTCCCTCTCTTGCACCAGCCGGGCGGTTCCCGGCTGGTGCAACCTCCGCATGGGCCTGTTCCGTGCAGCACGCCCCCCGCATCGCAGGCGCACCCCCTGCCGACAGGAGCCGGTCATGGCCACGCAACATTCCCGCACGTCCGCCCGCATCATGGTCGCCCCAGCCGTCTTTGTGCTGCTGGTCTGGATGCTGGTGCCGCTGTGCATGACGCTCTATTTTTCCTTCGCCGATTACCGCCCGCTGCGGGCGACGTTCGACGCGTGGATCGGGTTCGACAACTACGTGTCGTTCCTGACATCCGACTCCTTCCTCAGTTCCGTCGGCGTCACGCTGCAGATGGTCGCCGGCATCCTGTGCATCACCATCGGCGGCGGTGTGGTGCTGGCGCTTCTTCTGGATCAGCCGATGTTCGGGCAGGGGATCGTCCGCATCCTCGTGATCGCACCCTTCTTCGTCATGCCCACCGTATCGGCGCTGGTGTGGAAGAACATGTTCTTCAACGTGGACAACGGGTTGTTCAGCTATCTCTGGCGGTTCTTCGGCGCACAGCCCTATGACTTCCTGTCACAGGCCCCGCTGTTCTCCATCATCGTGATCGTCGCGTGGCAGTGGCTGCCGTTCGCCACGCTGATCCTGCTGACCGCCGTGCAATCGCTCAGCTCCGAACAGCTGGAGGCGGCCGAGATGGACGGCGCGCCGCCCCTGTCGCGGTTCTGGCACATCATCCTGCCGCACCTGTCCCGCGCGATCACCGTGGTGATTCTGATCCAGACGATTTTCCTGCTGTCGATCTTTGCGGAAATCTTCGTGACGACCAACGGCGCCTTCGGCACCCGGACGCTGACCTATCTCGTCTATCAGCGCGTACTTGAAAGCCAGAACATCGGTCTGGGGTCCGCGGGCGGCATCGTCGCCGTCATCCTCGCCAACGTCGTTGCCATCTTCCTGATGCGCATCGTCGGCAAAAACCTCGACAACTGAAGGAACGCTCCTCATGGCCCGCGCGATCAGCACGCCCAAGAAGATCATGTGGACGGCCCTCGCCTGGGGCGTCGGACTGCTGATCTTCTTTCCGATCCTCTGGACGTTCCTCACCAGTTTCAAGACCGAGGCCACGGCGATCTCGGACCCGCCGGTGTGGTTCCTGTTCGACTGGACGACCGAGAACTACTCCGACGTTCTGGCCCGGTCGAACTACCCGCTGGCGCTGATGAACTCGATCATCATCGCCGTGGGCTCGACCTTGCTGGGCATCGTCATCGCGGTGCCTGCCGCATGGGCCATGGCCTTTGTCCCCGGCAAACGGACCAAGGACGTGCTGATGTGGATGCTGTCCACCAAGATGTTGCCAGCGGTCGGTGTCCTCTATCCGCTGGTGCTGATCGCGAAATATCTGAACGTCTACGACAGCCGCATCATGCTGATCGTCGTGCTGATGCTGATCAACCTGCCGATCATCGTCTGGATGCTCTACACCTACTTCCGCGAAATCCCCGGAGAGATCCTGGAGGCCGCGCGGATGGACGGCGCCAGCTTGGGCAAGGAGATCATCTATGTCCTGACGCCGATGGCGCTGCCGGGCATCGCATCGACCATCCTGCTGAACATCATCCTCGCGTGGAACGAGGCGTTCTGGACGATCCTGCTGACCACCGTGGACGCCGCACCGCTGACCAAGTTCATCGCCAGCTTTTCCGCACCCGAAGGGCTGTTCTACGCCAAACTCTCGGCCGCCTCGATCATGGCCATCGCGCCGATCATCGTGATGGGCTGGTTCAGCCAGAAACAACTCGTCCGGGGCCTGACCTTCGGCGCCGTGAAATAAGGAAGGAACACCCATGGGACGCATCACACTCGACCGCGTGCAGAAGAAATTCGGAGATGTGGAGGTTATTCCGCCGCTGGACCTGATCATCGAGGACGGCGAGTTCGTCGTCTTCGTCGGCCCCTCGGGCTGCGGGAAATCCACCCTGCTGCGCCTGATCGCAGGCCTGGAGGATGTCTCCGGCGGAGAGATCCGCATCGACGGACGCCCCGCCACGGATCTGCCGCCCGCCAAGCGCGGGCTGGCGATGGTGTTCCAGTCCTACGCCCTCTATCCGCACATGAGCGTGCGCAAGAACATCGCGTTCCCGCTGAAGATGGCGGGCATGGCGCAGGACGAACAGGACCGCCGCATCGCCAAGGCGGCGACGGCGCTGAACCTGACCGACTACCTCGATCGCCGCCCCGGCCAGTTGTCCGGCGGTCAGCGCCAGCGGGTCGCCATCGGGCGGGCCATCGTGCGCGAACCCGCTGCCTTTCTGTTCGACGAACCACTGTCCAACCTCGACGCCGCGCTGCGCGTCGGGATGCGGATGGAGATTTCGGAACTGCACAAGACGCTGGCGACCACGATGATCTACGTCACCCACGATCAGGTAGAGGCGATGACCATGGCCGACAAGATCGTGGTGCTGCGGGCGGGTCACGTCGAACAGGTCGGCTCGCCGCTGGAGCTTTACAAGACACCGCGCAACACCTTCGTCGCGGGGTTCATCGGGTCGCCGAAGATGAACCTGCTGACGGGCGCCGCTGCCGCCGCACACGGGGCGGCGACCATCGGCATCCGACCGGAGCATCTGGACGTGGTGGACAGCGGTGGCACCTTTACGGGTCGCGTCGGTGTGGCGGAACATCTGGGGTCGGATACGTTCTTTCACGTCCATGTCCCCGAGATGGCAGAGCCGATGACGGTCCGCGCCGGTGGCGAAGTCGGTCTGACCCACGGCGACACCATCCACCTGACGCCGCGCGCGGCGCATATCCACCGTTTCGACGCACAGGGACTTCGCATCGCATGACACGCCTGACCGACAAATCCGCCCTGATCACCGGGTCCGCCCGTGGCATCGGACGGGGTTTCGCCGAACGCTACATCGCCGAAGGGGCGATGGTTGCCATTGCCGACTTGAATATGCATGCGGCACGGGCGGCGGCGGCAGATCTGGGACCGCAGGCCTATGCGGTGCAGATGGACGTGACCGATCAGGCCAGCATCGACGCCGCCATCGCGGCGGTGGTGGCACGCGCTGGCAAGCTTGACATCCTGATCAACAACGCGGCGCTGTTCGACGCGGCCGAAACCGTGGACATCACGCGGGCGAGCTATGACAGGCTCTATGCCGTGAACGTCGCCGGCACCCTGTTCACGATGCAGGCGGCGGCAAAGCAGATGATCGCGCAGGGCCACGGCGGCAAGATCATCAACATGGCCTCTCAAGCCGGGCGGCGGGGCGAAAGCCTCGTGCTTGTGTATTGTTCGACCAAGGCGGCGGTGATTTCCATGACGCAAAGCGCCGGGCTGAACCTGATCCGCCACGGCATCAACGTGAACGCCATCGCGCCGGGTGTGGTGGACGGCGAACACTGGGACCACGTGGACAGCATGTTCGCGCGGCTTGAAGGCAAGCCGCTGGGCCAGAAGAAGGCCGAGGTCGCCGCAGGCGTCCCCGCAGGCCGTTTCGCCGTGCCAGCCGACCTGACCGGCATGGCTGTGTTCCTTGCGTCATCCGAGGCGGATTACATCGTATCCCAGACCTACAACGTGGACGGCGGCCAGTGGATGAGCTGACGACCGCCGCCCCCTCTTGCTCCATTGAAAGACCGATCATGTCGACCGCCCCGAGCCTTGCTAACCTGTCCGCCCTGCCCGAAGGCGTCCGCGTGCCCACCTATGCCCGTGCCGGGCTGTCGCCGGGGATCGTCCACATCGGTCTGGGCAATTTCCACCGGGCACATCAGGCGTGGTATCTGCACCGGCTGATGGACCGTGGTCTGGCGCAGGACTGGGCCATCCTCGGCGCTGGCGTGCGGGCTGCGGACGCTGCCGCGCGGACGAAGATGCTGGCACAGGACTGCCTGACGACGCTGATCGCACTGGACCCCACCGGACGGTCGGCGGAAGTGACGGGATCGATGATCGGCTATGTCCCCGTGGCGGACGGCAATGCGCCCCTGATCGCGGCGATGACCGACCCGGCCATCCGGATCGTGTCCCTGACCGTGACCGAAGGGGGCTATTACAAGACCGGCGACGGCGGGTTCGACGCGGATCACCCCGACATGGCGCATGACGCCGCACATCCCGACACGCCGCGCAGTGCGTTCGGTGCGATGGTGGCGGCACTGGCTGCACGGCGCGCACGCGGCACCGGACCGTTCACCTGCCAGTCCTGCGACAACCTGCAGGGCAACGGCGACATCCTGCGCCAGACGGTCGTGGGGCTGGCGCGCCTGACGGACGCGGACCTTGCGGACTGGATCGACGGCGCCTGCACATTCCCGAACTCCATGGTCGATTGCATCGTCCCTGCCACGGGCCCGTCGGAACTGGCGCTGGCGCGGGATTTCGGCGTCGACGACGCCGTGCCCGTCACGCACGAGGCGTTCCGCCAGTGGGTGATCGAGGATCGTTTTTGCGCGGGGCGGCCCGATTGGGATCTGGTGGGGGCCACGTTCACCGACGACGTGCACGCCTATGAGGCGATGAAGATCCGCATCCTGAACGGCGGCCATCAGGTCATCGCCAACGCGGGCGAGATTGTGGGCGTGCCCACCATCGCCGACTGCATGGCCCACCCGGACATTCACGCCCTGTTCCGCAAGGTCGAGACGGAGGAGATCGTGCCGCACGTCCACGCGGTCCCCGGCATGACGCCACAATCCTACGTCGATCTGATCGACAGCCGCTTTTCCAACCCGGAAATCCGCGACACCACCCGGCGCGTCGCCTTCGACGGCTCGTCGCGGCACACGGGGTTCGTCCTGCCGGTGATCCGCGCGGGGCTGGCTGCGGGCACCCCCGTCGCCGGGCTGGCACTGGTCGAGGCACTGTGGGCCCGCATGTGCGAGGGCACGCGCGAGGATGGCAGCACCATCGACACGAACGACCCAATCTGGGACGATCTGCAGGCGGCGGCAAAGGCGGCACGCGACGACCCGCAGGCGTGGCTGGATCAGCCGCGCCTGTACGGCGATCTGGCGCAGGATGCGAAGTTCGCGCCAGCCTTCGCCCGCTGGCTGCGCATGATCTGGGCGGACGGCACCGTGGCGGCCTTGCGGTCCTACCACGGGCAGGGATGACGCCTCAGAAGTCGGCGTTCACACCCGGCAGGTTCAGAGCCTTGATCAGGTCGCGCAATTCCTGCCGGGCCGCGATGTTCGAGATGTTGAGGTTCTTCACCCCGATGTCGCGCAGGTCGAGCAGCGTCAGCCCGCGCGGGAACAGCTCGCGGAAGATCACCCGTTCGTTGAAACCGGGCGCATTGCGAAAGCCGATGCGCTTGGCGAGTTTTTCGATCACCCGCTCCATCTTGTCCTTGTTCACCATCTGCTGGGCGCCCACACGGTTGCGCACCACGACCCAGTCGATGGGCGACAGCCCCGCCTGCGCCCGCAGCTGCCGGGCATTCCAGACCATCTCGGAATAGACGGACGGGCCGGTGATGTCCTCGCCCGCCGTATCCACATGCGCCAGCAGGTCGAAATCGACGAAGCTGTCGTTCAGCGGCGTCAGCAGCGTGTCGGCCAGACTGTGCGCGACCTGGCTCAGGCGCGTGTGGCTGCCGGGGCAGTCGATCAGGATGAAGTCGCTGGTGGGTTCCAGCGCCGCCACGGCCATCGACAGGCGGTGGTCGAACGCGTTCTCATGCGGGCCCAGTTGCGACTGGTCGATGTCCGGCAGCTCTGCATAGCTGGGCGAGGGGAGGTCGAGCCCCTCGGCGGCCAGGAACTGCTGGCGGTTCGTCATGTAGCGGCCCAGCGACTTCTGCCGCAGGTCCAGATCCAGCGTGCCGACGCGGTGGCCCATCCGTGCAAGGGCCGTGGCCACATGCATGGCGACGGTGGATTTGCCCGCACCGCCCTTTTCGTTGCCCACCACGATGATATGCGCCACAGCCTGCCTCTTGCCCTGTCTCGATTGCGCGCACACTATCTTGTGTGCCGGACCGATGAAAGCGCAAGCGCGCCACCGCGCGGTGTTTCCGGCGGGGCTTGACAGGCGCGGGCCACGGGGTCATGTGCATCGCAGACGACTGATCCTGCCGCGTGAGCAGGGCCGGGCAATGATGCCCCGCACGATCACCGTCGCCATACAGGTTCCCATGATCACGCAGGGGTCCCAGCGCCAGATCGGCGTCAGGGCAATGCGGCTTTGACTGTCAGGATTTCGGCGCAACCTTTGTTGCTGCGCGCACCCCTCCCGTGCGCCCGAACCCGTTGGGCCATGATCGGCCCGGAAAGAATATACATGGATTTCGACATGCTGGGCCTCGCGCCCCGCCTTGTGGCCAAACTGGCCGAGCAGGGCATCACCGACCCCACCCCGATCCAGACGCAGGCCATCCCGCACGCCATGAATGGCCGTGACGTGATGGGCCTCGCCCAGACCGGCACCGGCAAGACGGCGGCCTTTGGCTTGCCGATGATCGACGCGCTGATGAAGGCGGGCGTGAAGCCCAACGCCAAGACCGCCCGCGGTCTGGTTCTGGCCCCGACGCGCGAGTTGGCGAAACAGATTGCCGACAACCTGACCGACTACACCAAGGGCTCGCACCTGAAGGTCGCCCTCGTCGTCGGCGGTGCCGGCATCGTGGCACAGACCAAGCGTCTGGCCACCGGCGTCGACCTGCTGGTCGCGACCCCCGGTCGCCTGATCGACCTGCTGGACCGCCGCGCGATCCGTCTGGACGAGACGGTCTATCTGGTGCTGGACGAGGCCGACCAGATGCTCGACATGGGCTTCATCCACGCCCTGCGCCGCATCGCACCGCTGCTGGCGACACCGCGCCAGACGATGATGTTCTCGGCCACCATGCCGAAGCTGATGGCGGAACTGGCCGATGCGTTCCTGCACGATCCGGTCCGCGTGCAAGTCAACCCTCCCGGTCAGGCGGTCGCCAAGATCGAGCAGTCCGTGCACTTCGTCGCACAGGCCGCCAAGACCGACCTGCTGGTCGATCTGCTGGACAAGCACCGGGACGAGCTCGCGCTGGTCTTTGGCCGCACCAAGCACGGCTGCGAAAAGCTGTACAAGCAATTGGAAGCCAAGGGCTTCGCCGCCGCATCCATCCACGGCAACAAATCCCAAGGTCAGCGCGAACGCGCGATCGAGGCATTCAAGGCCGGCAAGGTCCGCGTGCTGGTCGCCACCGACGTGGCGGCCCGTGGCATCGACATTCCCGGCGTGCGCCACGTCTATAACTACGACTTGCCCAACGTCGCCGAAAACTATGTCCACCGGATCGGCCGTACGGCGCGTGCCGGTGCCGACGGTGCCGCCATCGCGCTGGTCGCCCCGGACGAGATGATCGAGCTGAAGGACATCGAAAAGGCCATGAAGGCCGAGATTCCGATCGCGTCGGGCCGTCCGTGGGACATCCTGCCCGGCCAGAAGAAGCGTCCGAACGGTGGCGGCGGCGGTGGCGGTGGTCGCGGTCGTGGTGCCCCCGGTGGTGGTGGCGGTGCCGGTCGCGGGGCCAAGCCCGCGTTTGCCGGTGCGAAGCCTGCCGGCGGCAAGCCGCAGGGTCAGCGTCGCCGGACTGGTGGCGGCGGTGCCGCTGGTGGTCGCGGACGCTCCGCCTCGGCGGCCTGAGCCATTTCCATGACGACAACGGGGCGCGCCATCACGGCGCGCCCTTTTTCGTGTCAGTGGTTGCCGCCCAGCCCCAGCAGCACCATGCCCGTGACAAGGAACGCCAGACCCGCCAGCGTGGTCAGGCTGATCGCCTCGCCATAGAACAGCCAGCCTATGGTGACGGCGCCGACCGACCCGATTCCCGTCCACACCGGATAGGCGATGCCCACCGGCAGGCTGCGCATGGCCAGCGCCAGCGCCATCATGCTGGCGGCGATCAACACGACCGTCAGCGCGATGATGCCCGGCCCCGGTTTCGCCGCCGCCGTCTTCAACAGGCCCGCCCATGCGGTTTCCAGCAGGCCCGCGATGACCAGAATGACCCATGCCATATCGTGACTCCTTTTTGGCCTAGCGCTGCGACAGCGCGGCGTCCGTGGTGACGACCTTGGCATAGCTCATCGCGAGGGGTGCGAGGAAGGCGGCCTGCACTACGGAGGCCTGCACATCCATGCCGCCGAACGACGCCGCCTTGGCCCCGCAGGCGTCGGAGACGACCGTTACCTTGAACCCCAGATCGGCGGCAGCGCGCACGGTCGCATCGACACACATCTGGGACATCGCCCCGCAAACGATCAGGTCGGCGACGCCCGCTGTGCGCAGACGATCCAGCAGGTCGGTCTGGTGAAACGCATTGGGGCGATGCTTCAGCACCACGGCCTCTGCGCCCTGCGGTGCTACGGCGGAGTTGATCTCTGCACCCGATGTGCCGGGACGAAAGAAGGGGGCTGTATCGGACCCCGCCTCGTGCCGCACATGGATCACCAGATCGCCTGTCGTACGGGCATGACCCAGCAGACGGGCGGCGTTGGCGGCGACGGTGCCCATCCGGTCCACCTCCCATGACCCACCGGGGAAATAGTCGTTCTGAATGTCGATCAGGATCAGGGCCGTCTGGGTCATCGGATGCTCCGGCAGTGCGTTGACCCGAAACCTAGTCCGCCCACGTCCCCCCGCAAACGCAAAACGCCGCCCACTAGGGGCGGCGTTCCGGTCACGCGGCGGTTTGGATCAGAAACCCAGGCCGGCGTACTTGTTCTTGAACTTCGTCACGCGACCGCCGGAGTCCATCAGGCGCGAGGTGCCGCCGGTCCATGCGGGGTGCACGGAGGGGTCGATGTCCAGCGACATCTGATCGCCTTCCTTGCCCCAGGTGGAGCGCATCTGAACCACGGTGCCATCGGTCATCTTGACGTTGATGTCGTGGTAGTCGGGGTGAATACCTTTTTTCATCGTCCGGATCCTTATTTCTGGGCCAGAGGCTTGTAGTTGGTGACTTCGACGATGCGGGCCGACTTGCCGCGACGCGCACGCAGGTAATACAGCTTGGCGCGACGCACCTTGCCGCGACGCACGACCTCGATCGTGTCGATGTTGGTCGAATGCAGGGGGAACACGCGCTCCACGCCTTCGCCGAAGGAGATCTTGCGCACGGTGAACGATCCGGCGATGCCCGATCCGTTCTTGCGGGCGATGCAGACGCCTTCATAATTCTGAACCCGTGTCCGGGTACCTTCGGTCACCTTGTAACCGACGCGGATGGTGTCACCCGCCTTGAAGTCGGGGATCTTTTTCCCCAGCGCAGCAACCTGCTCCGCTTCGATCTGTGCGATGATATCCATATCATGCGCTCCTATGCTTGCACGGGTGTTCCCGCGACGTTGATGCGATCCTCAGAGCTCTCGGTCTTCATCCGGGTCCCTACCGTGTTTGGCACAGTAAGCCCGCCAGAGGTCAGGTCTGCGTTCCTTGGTCAGCCGTTCGGCCTGTGCCCGTCGCCAGTCGGTGATCCGCCCGTGATGCCCCGACAGAAGAACGTCGGGAATGGGGCGGCCGTGCCAGTCGGCGGGTTTCGTATAGTGCGGGTGTTCCAGCAATCCGTCGGAGAACGACTCTTCGACCGTGGACTCCTGATTCCCCAGCACGCCGCGTATAAGACGGACCGTCGCGTCGATCAAGGCCATTGCCGCGATCTCTCCTCCCGTCATGACGAAGTCGCCAAGGCTCACCTCGATCATGTCGAAATGGTCGATCACCCGCTCGTCGATCCCCTCGAACCGACCGCAGAGCAGGGTGACGCCGTCGGCCTCGCTCAGCTTTTGCATCAGGGCTTGGGTCATGGGGCGACCGCGCGGCGTCAGGTAGATCAGCGGCATGTCGCCCCGCGCACCGCTCCGCACGTCGCGCAAGGCGGCCTCCAGCACGTCGGCGCGTAGGACCATGCCGGCGCCGCCACCGGCGGGCGTGTCGTCCACGTTGCGATGCTTGCCCGCGCCGTAACGGCGCAGGTCGGTGACCTGCAATTGCCACAGGTCATCCTTCAGCGCGCGGCCCAGCAGGCTGTCGCCAAGGATGCCGGGAAAGGCGTCAGGCAGCAGGGTCAGCACCTGCGCGGTCCAGACGCCCGCCAGATCGGGCGCGTCGGTCATCAGCTCCTGCGGCTGCAGGCTGGGGCGGATCGTCTTGCGCCCGATGGCGCGGGGTTCGGGCGCGCGGGGTGGGCGGGTGTCAGTCATCGCGCATCACGCAACAGCGCCTCCTTGGCAGCCTTCAGTGTCGCCTTGCTGCCGCCTGCGTGGTTCAGTGACAGAAACTGCGACTCCTGCGCCCGCGTCTGGCGACTGTTGGATCGGGTGGCGTCCGGCAGGCGGTCACGCAGGGCTTGCGGCACATTGGCAAGGTCAAGCACCGCGACGGCAGGGCCAAGGCGGTGGTGGCCCACATCCGCCAGCCGCACGATCTGGACCGGCACATCGAGGGTCGCAGCGATGGCGCGGGCCTCCTGCTCCGGCTCCATCAGATCGGGAAAGCGGGCGCGGAAGGCGATGAAATCCTCGGTCAGATGGACCGATCGCAGCAGGTGGCCATAGACGCTGCGCACCCACCCCTCGCGGTCGCGCACGGTGTAGAGGAAGGTGATCTGCACATCCGCCCCGAACCGCGCGCGGCAGGCGGCGACGATCTGCCGCCCCAGCGGCACGGCGGCGGGGGCATAGCAGCGGACAAGGCGGTTCGGAAACGTGCGGTGGCCGGGCATGATGCCGCTGAACGTCTCTCGCGACAGCACGATGACCGGGGCATCGGGGATCGACCCGAGGAAGCCGTCGAGGCTGCTGCGGAACGCCCGCAGCCGCCATGGGAACGGGCGCTGGCCATAGCGGCGGGCGGCTGTTCCGGCGGCGGGAAAGTCGGCCTTGCCGTAGTAACGCAGATGCGGTTTCAGCGCCGCGCGGTTGCGCTCCATCCACTCCTGCAGGGACGAGGTGCCCGTCTTGTGCAGGCCGGGATGCACGATGACATGCACCATGTCAGACGCGGGTCATCGCACAGGTCATGGCGCGGGGAACAGGCCGTCGGGTGGGTCGGCGATCAGGCGACCGGTGGTCAGGTCCACGGTCGGCACCAGCGCCTGCGTGAACGGCAGCAGCACCGTTTCCGACTGACCCGGCACGGCGATGTCCAGCAGATCGCCCGCCCCGTGATCCACCACGCGCACCACGCGGCCCAGCACGGCACCGCCCGTATCCATCACGGTCAACCCTTCGAGGTCGGCATAATAGTATTCGTCGTCGCCCGTCGCGGGCAGCGCGCTGCGCGGCGCAAACAGGTCGACGTTGGTCAGCGCGTCGGCGTCTTCCTTGGTCACGATGCCGTCGATGCGGGCGGTGAAGCCGCCCTTGATCTGACCCGTCAGCACCACTTGCCCAAAGACCTGCCCCTGTTCGGTGGTCAGCGGGGTATAGTCGGCAATGGCGGCGGGGTCGGCGCAGAACGATTTCAGCCGCACCTCGCCGCGCACTCCGAAGGAGCCCGACAGGCGGCCGACGATCACGCGCGGATCGGTTGGGTTGGTCATGGCATGCACCCCTAATTGGCGGTGGACTGGCACAATTCCCCTAGTCCACGGCAAGGCAGCGGTGGGCCGGATCGCACTGATCCGGCCCGTGCAGGTCAGGATTACTCCTGTGCTGCGGCTTCTTCTTCGGCCGGTGCGGCGGCGGGGGCGTTGGCGGCGTCGTCGATCGCCTTCTGCTTGGCGGCCTTTTCCTCGGCGCGCTTCACGGCCTGCTTGCCGGGTGTGCCCTTCTTGAGGTTGGCACGGTCCTTCTTGGGCAGGGTGCCTGCAGCTTCCAGCATGCGGGCGACGCGGTCGGTCGGGGTCGCGCCCTGATCCAGCCAGTACTGCACGCGCTCCATGTCCATCTTGACGCGGTTCTCGTCGTCCTTGGCCAGCATCGGCGCATAGGTGCCCAGCTTCTCCTTGAAGCGGCCGTCGCGCGGCATGCGGCTGTCGGCGGCAACGATGGCGTAGTAGGGGCGCTTTTTCGAGCCGCCACGGGCGAGACGGATTTTCATGGCCATTGGGATATTCCTTCTTTGGCGTAGGTAACGGCGGATGCCGTCAGGATTGATGTTGTTCGTGGTGGTGGATGACTTCCTGAATGATGAAGTTCAGGAATTTCTTGGCGAATTCAGGGTCCAGATCGGCCTGTTGCGCAAGATCGGTGAGGCGGGCGATCTGCGTCGCCTCGCGCGCGGGGTCCGAGGGGGGCAGGGCGTGTTCCGCCTTCAGCCGACCCACGGCCTGTGTATGCTTGAACCGTTCGCCCAGCGTATAGACGAGGATCGCGTCCAGCCGGTCGATGCTGGCGCGATGCTCCTTCAATACGGCGGCGGCGCGGGCGGTGTCGTCGGTCACAGCGCCACCTCTGGCCGGGCATAACGCCAGACTTCGCAGGCGTCGTGCGTCTTGTGCGGATCGCGCGTGGCCCCCAGACGCTGCGCCAGTGCGATGGCGCGGGCGTTGTCCGGGTCGATGTAGCTGACCAGCGTGTCGAAGCTCAGCGCGTTCCATGCGTTGTTGCGCGCCTTTTCGGCGGCCTCATAGGCATAGCCTTGCCCCTCGGCCTCTGCGGTGAACAGGAACCCGAGTTCCGGTTCGGGATCGCCCGTCTCGTGGCCCAGCAGCACGAAGCCGAGGATGCGCTTGTCGTCCTGATGCTCGACCGTCCACAGCCCGCAGCCGCGCAGGATCCAGCTGGCGGTCAGCTGGATGAAATCGTCCCACGCCCCTTCGCGGGTCAGCGGGCCGGACACGTAGCGGCCCCGGTCGGACGTGACCAGATCGGCGAAGGCGTCAAAATCCTCCATATAAGGACCGCGCAGAAAGGTGCGGTCCGTTGCGATGCGCGGCAGTGCCTGAAACACGCGGTCGGCGGCAATGGCGGCCTGTCCGGCGGGGGGCTGTTCCCAAGGGTGCATGGTCATGGCGATCTTCCTGTGGGGTTACGCGGTATGCGGTGCGGCGTGACGCCAGACGGCGCTGTCGGGATAGGCGGCGGGGCGCGTCGCACTTGCGTCGCGGACCGCACCCAGCCGTTCGGCCAGCGCGATGGACCGGGCGTTGTCCGGGTGGATGTAGCTGACGGCGGTGGTCCAGCCGAGCGCGTTGAACGCATAGGTCAGGCTGGCGCGCGCGGCTTCCGTCGCGATGCCGGTGCCTTCGGTGGCCGGATCGAAGATCATCCAGCCGATTTCCGGTTCCGGCCAGTCCGGGGGCGTCCACGGGCCGATGAGGCCAAGTGCTGTGCGGTCGCCGCGCAGCGTGACGGCCCACATGCCATAGCCGAAGATGTCCCAGTGCCCCAGTTCTGCAGCAAAGCTGCGCCAGGCGCGACCCAGATCGCCGTTCTGCGTGAACTGAGCGGCCCGGTCCGACATCATGAAGTCGCGGAAGGCGCCCCAGTCGCCCGCATCCGGATGGCGCAGGGTCAGGCGGCTGGTCTGCAGCGTGGTCATGCTCCGGCCTCCTCGTGCTGCGCCAGTGCCGGGGCTGCGTCGAAGGGCAGGTGGCGGTGGATGACGACGGTGTCGCCGTCGACTGCGCCTTCGGATTCCGCCGTGGCATGAAGGCGGTTGGCCAGCGACAGGCTGCGGGCATTGTCGGGCGTGATGAAGGACGCGAGCGGCGGCAGGCCAAGCGTTTCGCCCGCCCAGTGCCGAACCGCGACCGCCGCCTCGAAAGCCACGCCGCGTCCTTCGGCCCCGTCGAACAGGTGCCATGCCAGTTCGGTTTCCGGCCAGCCATGGTGGCGCAACAAGCCGCACCGGCCCAAGACCTCGCCGGTCGTGGTGTCGGTGATCATGAAAAAGCCGTAGCCGTGCCAATGCCAATGGCCGATCCCGGCCATGAACCCGCGCCACGCCGCATCCACCGAGCCGTTGCCGCCGAACACGGCCATCCGGTCGAACGCCGTGATCCAGGCGGTGAACGGTGCAAGATCCTCGCGCACCGGCCCGCGCAGGGTCAGACGCCCGGTGCGCAGTGTGGGGGCTGTTGTGAGCGCACGCGTATCCGCATCGCCAAGGGCGACGCGGGCCTCCGGCGGGAGTGTTTCGGAAAAAGCGAGGGCGGGGTCGTGCATCGTCATTTCTTCTTGCCGAAGCCCGACAGATTCGCGGGCAACTTCATGCCGCCGCCCATGCCCGGCAGGCCAAAGCCACCGGCGGGCATCTTGCCCTGCAGCGCCTTGGCGGCCTCCTGCATGGCTTCGGGGTCGTTCATGTCGGGCATGCCGCCTTTGCCCATCATCTGCTTCATGGCGTTCTTGAGCATGCCGCCCTTGCCCATCTTCTTCATCATGTCGGCCATCTGGCGGTGCTGTTTCACGAGCTTGTTCAACTCCGACACTTCGAGGCCCGCACCGGCGGCGATGCGCTTCTTGCGCGACGCGGCCAGCAGGTCGGGGTTGGCGCGTTCCTTCTTCGTCATGGAGTTGATGAGGGCGATCTGGCGGCGCAGGATGCTGTCGTCGATGCCGGCGGCATCCATCTGGCCCTTCATCTTGCCCATGCCGGGGATCATCCCCATCATGCCCTGCATCCCACCCATCTTCAGCATCTGGTCGAGCTGCATCTTGAGGTCGTTCATGTTGAACCGGCCCTGCTGGAACCGCTTCATCATCTTTTCAGCCTGCTCGGCCTCGATCGTCGCCTGCGCCTTTTCGACCAGCGCCACGATGTCGCCCATGCCGAGGATGCGGCCCGCGATGCGCTGCGGCTCGAACGTCTCGATCGCGTCCATCTTTTCGCCGAGGCCGACGAAGCGGATCGGCTTTCCTGTGATGGCGCGCATGGACAGGGCCGCACCGCCGCGACCGTCGCCGTCCATCCGGGTCAGCACGACGCCGGTGACGCCGATCTTGGCGTCGAATTCCTGCGCCACGTTCACCGCGTCCTGACCGGTCAGGCCATCGACGACCAACAGAGTCTCGCGCGGATTGGCGACATCGCGCACGGCAGCGGCCTGCGCGATCAGTTCGGCGTCGATGTGCAGGCGGCCCGCGGTGTCGAGCATGTAGACGTCGTAGCCGCCAAGGCTGGCCGCCGTCTTGGCGCGTTTCGCGATCTGTACCGGCGTCTCGCCCTTGACGATGGGCAGGGTGTCGACGCCGATCTGCGCACCAAGGATGGCGAGCTGTTCCATGGCGGCGGGGCGGTTGGTGTCGAGGGACGCCATCAGCACGCGCTTGCCCTCACGCTCCTTCAGGCGCTTCGCCAGTTTGGCGGTGGTCGTCGTCTTGCCAGATCCCTGCAGGCCGACCATCAGGATCGGGGCCGGCGGGTTGTCGATCTTGAGCGCGCCGGGATCGGTGTCGCCGGTCAGCACGCGTTCCAGTTCGTCATGGACGATCTTGATGACCTGCTGACCCGGCGTGATGGATTTCGTGACCGCCTGACCCGTCGCCTTGGCCTGCACGGCGGCGACGAAATCGCGCGCGACGGGCAGGGACACGTCCGCCTCGAGCAGGGCCACGCGCACTTCGCGCAGTGCGGTCTTGACGTCGTCGTCCGACAACGCGCCCTGCTTGGTCAGCTTGTCGAACACGCCGGACAGGCGGTCGGAGAGGCTCTCGAACATCGGCATGCGCCTTTTCGTGACGGGGCCCGGCCCGTTGCGGGGTCGGACGAGGAATGCGGTAGCGCCCCCGTGGGCGCAACGCGCTGACGGAGGGCGATCCTTTGGTCAGCCAAAGGACCGGAAGGCAAGGCTTCCGGGTGTGACGGTCAGTTAGTGGGTGACGGCTGCCGAGTCAAGCGCGGGGCAAAAGCCGCCCGATCTGGGCGCCGTAGGCCTGCGCCACCATTGCGGCGCCGACCGTCAGCAGGATCAGGTGCCAGAACGGCAGTGTGGTGAACACCAGCAGCGTCAGCGTGCCGATCATCACCGTGGCCATCAGCCCCAGCGCCGCGAACCCCTGCAGCCCTGGCACCCAAAGGCCGATGGCGCACACCACCTCGACCGTGCCGGTGACATAGCGGGGCCACTGGCCGAAGCCGATGGCGTCGTAGATCGCCACGTCGGCGGCACCGGACGTCAGCTTGCGCAGGCCGTAGTAGAGGAAGGCTGCGGTCAGCACCGCCCGCAAGAGGGTGATGGCGGCGGTCATGCGGGCACCTTTGCGGCATGCTGCGACAGGAACCGGCCCACGGCTTCGACGCTGTCGTCCGCCTCTTTCGTGCGGCCGACGGCCATGTGCCAGACGTGGGGCAGGCCGGTCGTGGCCGTCAGGGTGACGTCCACGCCCTGTGCCGTCAGATGGTCGGCCATCAGGCGCGCGTCGTCGTGCAGCACTTCGGTCGTGTCGGTGTGGATCAGCACGGGGGGGCCATTCGTATAGGTGCCAAGGATCGGCGAGGCGTCCGGTTGCGCGGGGTCCGCGCCGTTCAGATAGGCCGCAACGCTGCGTGCGCCCCAGCGGGTCGACACCAGTGCGTCATGGCGCCGGTTGGCCACCAGCGACGGGTTCTGCAGGCGCAGGTCGGTGACCGGGCACAGAACAGCCACGGCGCAGGGCCGTGTCAGACCGTTTGCCAGGATGCGATGCAGCAACGCCAGCGCGAGGTTGCCGCCTGCACTGTCGCCTGCGATCGCCAACGGGTGGTTGGCCGGGTCGGCGGACAGGGCGCGCCACGCCGCCTCTGCATCCTCAACGGCGGCAGGAAACGGATGTTCCGGGGCAAGGCGGTAGTTCAGGAACACCGCCCGCATCCCCGCCGCCTGTCCCAGACGTGCGACAAGGTGGCGATACCCGCGCAGATTGCCCAGCACGAAGGCGCCGCCATGCAGATAGAGCAGCGTGCCATGTCCAGCACCGTCGCCCATGGTGCAGGCCGTGGCACTGCGGGGGCCAAGGGACAGGCGCTCTTGCCGCAGGCCTGGGGGGGTCCGGATGGCCAATACGGCGTTCAGCGTGAACAGGCGGCGCAGGGCCACGGGATTGCGCACCAGCGCCAACAGCGGCTTTTGCACCAGACGGGCCTGCAGGATGGCGATGTGTTGGGACAGCGAGTGCATGGGTGACATGTTGGCCCTGTGCCTGCGCCGGTCAAGCGGCAGGGCATGCCTGCGTCGATTAGGCGTTGCAAAGGCTTGCGGAAATGCCGAAGCCTTGCGCCAGCACAAGACACGGGGCAGGGGCGCGCAGATGGACAGCTGGGACGAGATCCGCACCGCGTTTCAGGTGGCCCGCGCCGGGACCGTCAGCGGGGCCGCCGACAGCCTTGGCGTGCACCACGCGACCGTGATCCGTCACATCGACGCGCTGGAAGGGCGGCTGGGCGTCAAGCTGTTCCAGCGCCACGCCCGCGGTTACACCCCGACAGAGGCTGGCGTCGATCTGCTGCGGGTGGCGCAGGCCACAGACGAACAGTTCACGCAACTGGCGGGCCGGATCAAGGGCCTCGGCGACGGCGTGCGCGGCGATCTGGTCGTGACCTCGCTCAACTCGCTCAGCCCCGTCCTGATGCCGGTGCTGGTCGGCTTTCAGCGCGAGTACCCCGAGATCCGGTTGCAGTTCCTGACAGGCGACCGGGTGTTCCGGCTGGAGTATGGCGAGGCGCATGTGGCGGTGCGTGCGGGCGCGCAGCCGTCGGAGCCTGACAACGTCGTGCAGCACTTCATCAAGCAGCGCATCGCGCTGGTGGCGTCGGACGAATACATCGCCCTGCATGGCATGCCCACCGGCGTGGACGATCTGGTGAACCACATCTTCGTCAGCCATGTGGAAGAGCCGCACCGCGCCCCGTTCTGGCGGTGGTTGCACGAACAGGTGGGGCCAGCCCGCATGGTGCTGCGCGCCACCGACATGCGGATCATGACCGAGGCGATCCTTGCGGGGGCGGGGATCGGGTTCATGTCGGAACTGGAACTGCGGCTCTATCCCAACCTGCGGCCCGTGGTGCCGACGCTGGACGAATGGTCCACGCAACTGTGGCTTGTGACGCATGTCGACCTGCACCGCAGCGTCAAGGTGCAGGCCTTTTTGAGCTATCTGAAGGATCACGCGGCGGAATGGACCGACTGATCTGGGTCAGGGTTTCGCGGATTTGCGCGGCGGCACCTGAAACCGGGTGCGGCGTTCGGGGTTTCCTCCTCACACGATGACAGGAGGAACCGTCATGGATACCGATACCAACCTCATCACGACCGACAGGGTCAACGGCGCGAACGTCTATGGGGCCGACCGCGAGAAGATCGGCCACATCGACCATCTGCTGATCGACAAGCCGTCAGGCAACGTGGCCTATGCGGTCATGAACTACGGCGGATTTCTGGGCATGGGCGCGGAAGAGCATCCGCTGCCGTGGAAATCCCTGCGCTACGACCGCGAACTGGACGGCTACGTCACCAACCTGACGAACGACCAGCTGACCGGCGCACCGGAGCGGTCCGAGGACTGGAATCGCAACCGCGATTACGAGACGCGTCTGCACGACCACTACGGCATGCCCGGCTATTGGGCCTGATCTGACGGCGCGGTCGGATCACCCGATCCGGCCGCGCACCCCACCCGTCTGCCCCCGGTCCAGCAGAATGTGGTCGAGGATGACGCAGGCCATCATTGCCTCTCCTACCGGGACCGCGCGGATACCGACGCAAGGGTCGTGGCGACCCTTGGTGATCACTTCGGTCGGTTGACCGTCCATCGTGATCGACCGGCGCGGCGACAGGATCGACGAGGTGGGCTTCACGGCGAACCGCACCACCACGTCCTGCCCGGTGCTGATCCCACCCAGAATACCGCCCGCATGGTTGCTGGAATAGACAGGATCATCCGACCCCATCGCGATTTCGTCCGCATTGTCGCGCCCGGTCAGGGCTGCGACGGCCATTCCGTCACCGATCTCGACGCCTTTCACGGCATTGATGCTCATCATCGCGGCGGCGAGATCGGTATCGAGCTTGGCATAGATCGGCGCACCGATGCCGGCGGGCACGCCGCTGGCCACCACCTCGATGATCGCGCCGACGGAATTGTGATCGTCCTTGCGCAGCCACGTGAGGTAATCCTCCCACTCTGCCGCGGCCACCGCATCTGGGCACCAGAAGTCGTTGCGCGCGATCTGGTCCATGTCCAACCGGCTGCGGTCGATCCTGCGGTCGCCCATCTGCACCATGTAGCCGGTGACAGTCACCTGCGGTGCGACGACGCCGAGCGCTGCCCGTGCCACGCCGCCCGCCGCCACCCGCGCCGCCGTTTCGCGCGCCGACGACCGGCCGCCGCCGCGCGGATCCCGCAGGCCGTATTTCTGGTGATAGGTGATGTCCGCATGACCGGGGCGGAAGGTGTTCAGGATATCGCCGTAATCCTTGGACCGCTGGTCGGTGTTGCGGATCATCAGCTGAATCGGCGTGCCGGTCGTGCGCCCCTCGTACACGCCGGACAGGATTTCCACCGCGTCGGGTTCATTGCGCTGGGTCGTGTTGCGGTTCTGGCCGGGCCGCCGCTTGTCCAGCCAGTGCTGGATTATCGCAGGGTCCAGCGCCACCCCCGGCGGGCAGCCGTCGATGGTCGCCCCAAGGGCGGGGCCATGGCTTTCGCCCCATGTGGTGAACCGGAACAGATGACCGAAAGTGTTGACCGACATGGATGGATTGCCCCGCTGATTGCATCAGCGGCTTAGCCCATCGCTGGCGCGGGTTCAATTCGGGCAGACCCCACCCGCGCCGTGCGCCATGGTGAATGTTGCCATCGCCATCTGCGACAATCTGTGCCAGCTTTAAGGTGTAAATAGTCGGTAGCAGGCTTGGGAGGGGTCATCACATGGCGGATGTAACGGTCACATCACCACCGCAGGGCGGGCAGAAGATGTCGCTGACGATGCAGATCATCATTGCGATGGGGCTGGGAATCGTGGTCGGCGTCGCCTTCGACACGCTCGATTCCGCATTCATCGACACGCATATCGTCGCGGGCTTCTTCGACATGATCGGTGACATGTTCCTGAACGCGCTGAACATGCTGGTCGTGCCGTTGGTGTTCTTCTCGCTCATCACCGGGGTGGCGGGTATCGGCGACGTGCGCGTGCTGGGACGGGTCGGGACGAAATCCTTTGGCCTCTATATCTTCACCACGGGGCTGGCGATCACCGTGGCGCTGGTGCTGGCGACGCTGATCGGACCAGGGCAGGGGTTCGACATGACCGGCATCGACACCACCGGTGTCGCGGCGGCCGAGGCACCCAGCGTCTGGGCGACCTTCGCCGACGTGATCCCGAGGAACCCGGTGGCAGCGTTCGCCAACGGCGCGATGCTGCAGGTGATCTTCTATACCGTCGTGCTGGGCGTCGCCGTGCTGATGCTGGGCGACCGGTCGAAGCCCTTCCTTGCCGCCTGCGACTACATGAACGACGTGATGATGAAGATCGTCGATCTGGTGATGCGCGTGGCGCCCTACGGCGTGTTTGCCCTGATCGCCAAGACGTTCGCCGAACAGGGGCTGGGGCTGTTCATCCCCGTCATCGCCTATGTGCTGACGCTGGTGGGGGCGCTGTTCGTGCACCTGTTCATCACACTGCCGGGCCTGTTGAGGCTGCTCAGCGGTCTGAACCCGTTGACGTTCATGGCCAAGATGCGCCCCGCGCAGATATTTGCGTTCTCGACGGCGTCGTCGAACGCGACCATCCCCGTGACCTATCAGTGCGTCACCGAACGGATGGGCGTGGAAAAGGGCGTGGCGTCGTTCTGCATCCCCTTCGGGGCCACCATCAACATGGACGGCACGGCGATCATGCAGGGGGTCGCGACGGTGTTCCTTGCCAACGTCTATGGGATCGATCTGGGGATCGGTGGCTATGTCACCGTGATCGGCATGGCGGTGCTGGCGTCCATCGGGACGGCGGGTGTGCCGGGGGTCGGGCTTGTGATGCTGACGATGGTGCTGACGCAGGTGGGCCTGCCGATCGAGGGGATCGCCATCATCCTCGGCGTGGACCGGCTGATGGACATGATCCGCACGGCGGTGAACATCACCGGTGACGCGGTGGTCACGACGATCATCGCCAAGGGCGAGGGCAAGTTCGACCAGCGCGTGTTCGACGATCCCAACGCCGGAATCGTGACCGGCGATGACGTGGTCCTGCCGGGTGCGCAGACCGCCTGACCGGGGACGTGCGACGGAACAGGGGGCCGCAGGCGACTGCGCCCCTTTTCATTTGGCCACGCCACAGCTAGCCTGATCCTACCTCGGGGGGCCTTCACTGGCTGAGATGCGCAAGCGGACCCGTTGAACCTGAACCGGTTAGGACCGGCGGAGGGAAGGTATGGCAATCCCGCTATCCCCCCAATCCGCCCGTCGTTTTGGAGGATGCCATGACCATGACCCTTGCAAACGTCGGTGCCACTGCAAGCATCGCGCTGATCTGCGCCACCGCCGCCGTGGCCCAGACGGACCTGCCTACGCTGAACGTGCTAACCTACGACAGCTTTACCACCGACTACGGCCCCGGCCCCGCGATCGAGGCCGCGTTCGAGGCGGAATGCGCCTGCGATCTGGTGTTCACCGGCGCGGGCGACGGCGCAGCCCTGCTGTCGCGTCTGCAACTGGAAGACGCCCGGACCGACGCGGACATCGTGCTGGGGCTGGACACCAACCTGACCGCCGCCGCCCGCGCGTTAGGCCTGTTCGCGCCGCATGGTGTCGTCGCCGACCTGACGCTGCCCGTCGCGTGGGACGACGACACGTTCCTGCCGTTCGACTGGGGCTACCTCGCCTTCGTGGCGCTGCGCGACACCGCACCCGTCAGCTCGTTCCGGGCGCTGGCGGACAGCGACCTGCAGGTGGTGATCCAGGACCCGCGGTCGTCCACGCCGGGTCTTGGCCTGCTGATGTGGGTCCATGCGGTGCACGGCGACGACGCGCCCGGCGTCTGGGCGGATCTGGCCGACAACATCGTCACCGTCACCCCCGGCTGGACAGAGGCCTACAACCTGTTCCTTGCAGGAGAGGCGGATGCGGTGCTGTCCTATACCACGTCCCCCGCCTATCACCTGATCGCCGAGGGTGACGATACCAAGACGGCATGGGCGTTCGACGAAGGCAACTACCTGCAGGTCGAGGTGGCGGGCAAGCTGGCGGCGACGGACCAGCCCGAACTTGCCGACCAGTTCATGGCATTCATGGCGGGGCCCGCGTTCCAGCAGGTCATCCCCGAGACGAACTGGATGTATCCTGCCACGGATGTGCCCCTGCCCGACGGGTTCGACACGCTGACCGTGCCCGCGCAGGGTCTGCTGCTGTCGTCGGAGGACGCGGGTGCGTTGCGCGATCCGCTGGTCGAGGCATGGCGCACGGCCCTGTCGCAGTGATGCGGCAACTCCCCGCGTGGGGTGCGGCGGCGCTGGTCGCTGCCCTGACGCTGGGCACCCTGCTGGCGGTCGCCCTGCGGGCAGAGGTCGGGCGCGGGCTGTCGCCCGGCGACTGGGCCGCGATCCGCTTCACCGTGCTGCAGGCCGTCGCATCGGCCGTACTGAGCGTGGCCTTGGCGGTGCCCGTCGCACGCGCGCTGGCGCGGCGCAGCTTTCGGGGGCGGGGGCTGCTGGTGATGGCGCTGGGCGCGCCGTTCATCCTGCCCGTGATCGTGGCGGTGCTGGGGCTGCTCGCGGTGTTTGGGCGCGGCGGGCTGGTGAATGCGGGGTTGGCGCAGATCGGTGTCGCCCCTGTGTCGATCTATGGCGCGGGGGGCGTCGTGCTGGCGCATGTGTTCTTCAACCTGCCGCTGGCGGTGCGCCTGCTGCTGCAAGGTTGGCTCGCTATCCCGGCGGAACGGTTCCGGCTGGCCGCCCAGTTGAACGCCCCGGTCTGGCGCCTGCTGGAGGTGCCGATGCTGGCCCGCACCGTGCCGGGCGCACTGCTGGTCGTGTTCCTGATCTGCTTGACCAGCTTTGCTGTGGCTCTAACGCTTGGTGGTGGCCCGCGGGCCACGACGGTGGAACTTGCGATCTGGCAGGCGGTGCGGTTCGACTTCGACCTTGGTCGTGCGGCGCTGCTGGCCTGCGTGCAGTTCGCGCTGTGCGCGGTGGCGGCACTGGTGGCGTGGCGGGTGACCCCGGTGGACGGGTTCGGCAGCGGGCTGGACCGTGTCGTCGCGCGGTGGGACCAGAGGCCCGCCGATTGGCTGTGGCTGGCAGGCGTCGCCCTGTTCCTCTCCCTGCCGCTGGGCATGGTCCTGTGGCGCGGCGTGCCGGGGCTGCTGGCGATGCCCGGCGACATCTGGGTCGCCGCGGGCTGGTCGCTGGGGGTGGCGACCGGATCGACGGTGCTGTGCCTGACGCTGGCCCTGACGCTGGCGCTGCGCGGGGGCTGGATGGCCAGCGTGCTGGGTGTGCTGCCGCTAGCGGCGAGTGCGCTGGTCATGGGCACCGGGCTGTTCGTGATGCTCCGGCCCTTTGCCAATCCCACCGCGCTGGCGCTGCCCGTGGCGTTGGTGGTCAATGCGGTGACCGCGCTGCCCTTTGCCCTGCGGGTGCTGACGCCTGCGGTGGCCGACATCCGTGCCAGCTATGGCCAGATGGCGGCGCTGCTGGGGCTGCGGGGGGCGGCGTTGCTGCGCGTGGTGATCCTGCCGCGCCTGCGCCGTCCGCTGGGGTTCGCGGCAGGGCTGACGGCAGCGCTGTCGATCGGCGATCTGGGGGTGATCGCGTTGTTCGCCAGCGACACGGTCGAGACTTTGCCGCTGGCGATGTCGCGTCTGATGGGCGCCTACCGGATGGACGCGGCGGCAGGGGCGGGTGTTTTGCTGCTGGCGCTGGCGATGGGCGCGTTCTGGATCTGCGATCGCGGGGGGCGGATGGATGCTGACGTTTGACGGCGTGGTCCTGACCCAAGGCACGTTCCGCCTGCAGGCGGATCTGACGGTCGCACCGGGAATCACGGCGGTGATCGGCCCGTCGGGGGGCGGCAAGTCCACCCTGCTTGCGGCCATCGCCGGGTTCCTGACACCCGTGACCGGGCGCATCCTGTGGCAGGGTGACGATATGGCAGGGCGCGATCCGGGGGCGCGTCCGGTGGTGATGCTGTTTCAGGACCACAACCTGTTCCCGCATCTGACCGTCGCGCAGAACGTCGGACTGGCGCTGGCGCCCCGTCTGCGGTTGTCGGCAGGGCAGGGCGCGCAGGTTGCCACCGCCCTGCGCGATGTGGGGCTGGCGGGGATGGGTGACCGCAAGCCCGGGGCATTGTCCGGCGGGCAGCAGGGCCGGGCCGCCCTTGCGCGGGTATTGCTGTCGGATCGCGGGATCGTGCTGCTGGACGAGGCGTTCGCGGCTCTCGGTCCCGCCCTGCGGAGCGAGATGCTGGTGCTGGTGCGCGACCGGCTCGCGGCCAGCGGGCGCACGGTGCTGGTCGTCACCCACGACCCTGCGGATGCGGTGCAGTTCGCGGACCATGTGGTGCTGGTCGCCGACGGGGTGGCGCATCCACCGCAGCCTACGGCAGCGCTGTTCGCCGATCCGCCCCCTGCCTTGCGCGCCTATCTGGGGGCATGATGCAAAAGGGGCCCGCCGGATGATCCGGCAGGCCCCGCTGTCGTTCCCTGACCCGGCGGGATCAGTCCTTGAGCTTGTTCTTGTGCGGTGCCCAGATCCGCTTGTTCGTGAGGTACAGTAGAACCGCCAGCACCGACAGGAACAGCACGCCGGTCAGGCCGGCCTGCTTTCGGGCGGTCATCTTGGGCTCTGCGGTCCACATCAGAAAGGCAGCGACATCCATCGACTGGGATTCCAGCGTGGCTTCGTGTCCGTCGTCGAACACCACGTCATCGCCATAGAGCGGCTGCGACATGGCGATCCAGCTTCCGGGGACCGTGTGGTTGCCATCGGCGTCCTTGCATTCGTCCGGAAATCCGCCGTTCGCGAAGGCCACGTTGTAGAAGCCGTCCATGGGCGTTTCCATGTTCAGCGCACACTCGGGCTCTTCTTCGTAGCCGGTCATCAGGGACGCGATGTATTCCGCGCCGCCCATGCCGTTCACCAGCTGGCTCAGGCCTGTGCCCCAGGGGCCGTGAAATCCTGCGCGGGCCTTGGCCATCATCGACAGGTCGGGTGCGTTGGACAGCGACGACTGCGGGTAATAGTCGGTCGGCGTGGCGACCCGGTAATCGCCGGCACCGTCGGCCAGCGACATGTCGAAGACTTCGAAGTTCTCGGCATAGGCGCGCATCTGGTCGTCTGGCAGGGCGGGGCCGCCCTCGTCCGCGAGGGTGCGGAACGCAACCCGCTCCAGCCCGTGACAGGCCGCGCAGATTTCGGTGTAGATCTTCAGCCCGCGCTGCAACTGCATCGTGTCATAGCTGCCGAACGGCCCCTCGAAGGGAAAGGCATAGTCGGTCACGTGGGCTTCCGACGCTGCCTGTGCAGCCCCCGCGTTCAACGCGAGGGCTGCCGTGGCGGCGAGGGTCAGGGTGCGAAACATCGTCATGTGGTCCTTCCTCACTCTGCCGGGCTGACGATGGTCTTGGTGCCACCGGTGCCCGCATAGTGCGATTTGAAATCGTCTTCGATCGTGGCCGGTGTCGCCAGAGGCTTCTCCATCACGCCAAGCAGCGGCAGGATCACGAGGAAGTAGGCGAACCAGTAGGTGGATGCGATCAGCGAGATCCAGTCGAAGGGGAACTCTGCCGGTTGCGCGCCGACCCAGGCCAGCACCACGAAGTCCACGACCAGCAGCGAGAACCACCATTTGAACATC
Organism: Loktanella fryxellensis; assembly: GCF_900110065.1. Taxonomy (GTDB): domain Bacteria; phylum Pseudomonadota; class Alphaproteobacteria; order Rhodobacterales; family Rhodobacteraceae; genus Loktanella; species Loktanella fryxellensis. The sequence continues at coordinate 148,405 of NZ_FOCI01000007.1, forward strand.
GGGCGGAAGCGGCCGGACCGCACGCTCGAGGTATCGAGCCACGGCGCAAGCGCCATGACCGCGATGGCACCGAACATCGCCAGCACACCGAAGAACTTGGCGTCGATGATGCCGAAGCTGAGGAACTGGACGATCTGCACGACCCAGACGTCCGCGGTAAAGGCGCGCAGGATTGCGTAGAACGGCAGGAAGTACCATTCCGGCACGATGTGCGCGGGCGTCACGAGGGCGTTTGCGGGAATGTAGTTGTCCGGGTGGCCGAGGTAGTTCGGCATGAAGCCGACGATGGCCATGAACACCGCGAGGATGATCGCTAGCGCGAACAGGTCCTTGATCACGAAGTAGGGCCAGAACGGCAGCGTGTCCTTTTCGGCGTCTTCCTTTGAGGTGCGGCGCACCTCGACCCCTGTGGGGTTGTTGTTGCCGGTCGTGTGGAACGCCCAGATGTGCACGATCGTCAGGCCGAGCAGGATGAAGGGCATCAGGTAGTGCAACGAGAAGAAGCGGTTCAGAGCGGGCTGACCCACGGCGGACGCACCCAGCAGCCAAGTCTGCACTGATTCGCCCACGAAGGGGATGGCGCCGAACAGGCCGGTGATCACGGCGGTACCGTGGAACGACATCTGGCCCCAGGGCAGCACGTAACCCATGAACGCGGTGCCCATCATCAGCAGATACATCAGCATGCCGATGATCCACGTCACCTCGCGCGGGGCCTTGTAGGACCCGTAGTAGAGGCTACGGAAGATGTGCAGATAGACGGCCACGAAGAACAGCGAGGCGCCGTTCATGTGGAAGTAGCGGATCATCGCGCCGCCGTTCACGTCGCGCATGATGTGTTCGACCGAGGCGAAGGCCATGTCCACGTGCGGGGTATAGTGCATGACCAGCACGATGCCGGTGACGATCTGCAGGACCAGCGTGAACACCAGGACAATGCCCCAGATCCACATCCAGTTCAGGTTCTTGGGTGTCGGGATGAACAGCGCGTCATACATCAGGCCGACGATGGGCAACCGCTTGTGGAGCCACTTTTCGCCGTTCGACGACGGCTCGTAGTGGTCGTGGGGAATACCAGCCATGGGTCTCTCTCCTTAACCGAGTTGGATTGTCGTGGCATCCACGAAGGACGCGACAGGAATGGGAAGGTTGCGCGGTGCCGGCCCCTGACGGATACGGCCCGACGTGTCGTAGTGCGACCCGTGGCAGGGGCAGAACCAGCCGCCGAAGTTGCCTTCCTGACCCAGCGGCACGCAGCCGAGATGCGTGCACACCCCCATCTGCACCAGCCACGCGCCGGGCGCGGCGTCGGAGCCTTCGGGGTTGGGCAGGGCGCGGTTGGCGTCTGTCGCGTCGGAGCTTGCGTCAAGGTTGGCATTCTCGGCCAGCTGGTCGGGCAGGTCTGACAGTTCAACGGCGTTCGCCGCCTCGATTTCCTCGGCGGTGCGATAACGGATGAACACGGGCTTGCCCTGCCACAGCACGGTGAGCTGCGTGCCTTCGGTGACGCCGCTGACATCGACGCGGATCGAGGCGAGCGCCTGCACGTCGGCGGAGGGGTTCATCTGGTTGATGAGCGGCCAGACGGCGGCGCCGCCGACCACGGCAGCAGCACCTGCCGTCGCATAATACAGGAAATCGCGGCGGGTGCCCTGATGTTCGTCTGCATGTGACATTGGGTTGTCTCCGGGTATGGTGGACGCGCCAGGCGGCGGCCCTGCGATATGACAAACGGGCCGTAAAGCCCTGATCGAACGGTATCTAGCGACAGGCACCCGGTCAGTCCAGCGGACATTCCAGCGCAGGCAGCGCGCTTGCGGCGGGAATGACGCAGTCGTGTCACGGGGGCCATCCGGTCCTCTGATCCGTTGCCTTATGCCGCGGATACGTCACCCGATCATGAACGACGCCCAGACGGCCGCAGACCGCGGCAGGGCCGTGCGATGCAGCCGTTCAGGCGGAAACGGCGGTCTGCCGCATCGTCGGGCGCTGGTCGTAGGCAGCGAACCACGCGGCCAGCGCGTCATGTCCCTGCCGCCAGCCGCGCGCGTCGTGCCGCAGGTCGAGGTAGGACAGCGCACAGGCGACGGCGATCTGCGCCATGTCGCGGGGCCCCGTCAGGTGCGACATCCAGCGCGCGTCGATCGCGGACACGGCCTGCATGACCTTGTGCCACTGGGCGTCCATCCAGTCTGTGGACTGCTGCGCCGCGGGCCGCATCCGCGCCTCGTAAGTAATGGCGAGGGCGGCTTCCATCATGCCGTCCGCCGTCGCCTCCAGCGTCAGCACCTCGTAAAGGCGCGAGGCCGGGTAGAAATCGGTGCCCGCATGTTCGTCGAGGAAGCGCGTGATGACCCGGCTGTCGTAGATCGCGGGGCCGTGATCGCGCAGCAGGGCGGGGATCTTGCCCAGCGGATTGGCGGCGCCGACGGTCGCATCCTTGGCCATGGGCGAGGTGGACACGGTCACTTCCGTCACGGTGTCGAGCAGGTTCGCCTCCCGCAGCAGGACGCGGCATTTGCGGGCGAAGGGCGAGGCGGGCGACATCAGAAGCTGCATAGGGGTGTCCTGTGGTTTCGACCGCAGGCAATCACAGCGCAGCAGCCGTGGCAAGCGGCGCAGGGGGCGCTGCCCCCACAGCCAAGGGGCCGTTCCCCCGGAGTATTTCCGAAAAAAGCGAGGATCAGGCGCGCAGGGCGGACCCGTCGCTTGCGGTGATGGTCGCGGTGACGATCCGGCTTTCGGGCTGGTCCGTCGCGAAGTGCACTTCGGCGAATTGCGCGGTGCGGCCCATGCGGGGCGATTCCATCAGGATCTGGTGGGTCACGCCGATCTGGGCCGTCAGATGCGCCTGCACGGCGGCATCGCCAGCGGTACGCAGGCGGGCGGCGCGGTCGCGGATCGCAGGGCCACGGACCTGCGGCATCCGGGCTGCGGGCGTGCCGGGACGCGGCGAGTAGGGAAAGACATGCAGCCATGTCAGGTGGCAGTCCGCGACAAGCGCCATGGAGTTGGCAAAGGCCGCTTCGGTTTCCGTCGGGAAGCCCGCGATGATGTCGGCGCCGAAGGTCATGTCGTGGCGCAGCTTGCGGGCGGCCTCCGTGAAGGCGATGGCGTCGTCGCGCAGGTGACGGCGCTTCATCCGCTTGAGGATCAGGTCGTCACCGTGCTGCAACGACAGGTGGAGATGCGGCATCAGGCGCGGTTCCGTGGCGATGGCCTGCATCAGGGCGTCATCCACCTCGATGCTGTCGATCGAGGAGATGCGCAGACGCGGCAGGTCCGGGACGAGGCGCAGGATGCGCAGCACCAGATCCCCCAGACGCGGCGCGGACGGCAGGTCGGCGCCCCAGGAGGTGAGGTCCACCCCGGTCAGCACGATTTCCTGAAAGCCACGATCCACAAGACGCTTGATCTGATCGACTACGACACCGGCGGGGACGGACCGGGAATTGCCGCGCCCGAAGGGGATGATGCAGAAGGTGCAGCGGTGGTCGCAGCCGTTCTGCACCTGCACATAGGCGCGGCTGCGGGTGCCGAAGCCGTCGATCAGGTGGCCCGCCGTGTCCCGCACGCTCATGATGTCGTCGACCTGCACGGGTTCCGTCGTGCCGGTGAAGTCCGGGGCAAGGGCGGCCCATGTGGCAGGGTTCATCTTTTCGGTGTTGCCGATGACCAGATCGACTTCCGCCATTGCGGCGAAGGTGGCGGGTTCGGTCTGGGCGGCGCAGCCGGTGACGATCAGGCGGGCATCCGGGTGTGCGCGACGCAGCTTTCGGATGTCCTGACGGGCCTTGCGCACCGCCTCTGCCGTCACGGCGCAGGTGTTCACGACGACGGCGTTCTGCACGCCGGCGGCCTGTGAAAGTTCGGTCATGGCCGCAACTTCGTAGGCGTTCAGACGGCAGCCGTGGTTGGAGAATATGGGCGCGTCAGCCATGCCAGACCCCGTCGAACACATGCGCCGTGGGGCCGGTCATCCAGACGCCGTCACAGCGCCAGTCCACCCGGAGGGTGCCACCGTCGAGGTCGATGCGGACGGCCCGCCCGGTCAGCCCGCGACGCACGGCCGCGACAGCGACCGCGCAGGACGAAGAGCCTGAGGCGAGCGTGACGCCCGCGCCGCGCTCCCACACGCGCATGCGCAGATGGTTGGCTGCGACGACCTGCACGAACTGCACGTTGGTGCGCTGCGGGAACAGGGGGTCATGCTCGATCACCGGCCCCTGCTGCGCCAGATCGACAGCGGCCACGTCCGTGACGAAGACCGTGCAGTGCGGATTGCCCATGCCCGTCGCCACCGGATCGCCGGGCAAGGGCAGGTGCAGCGTGTCCATCGCGCGGGCCAGCGGCACGTCGGCCCAGTCGAGCAGTGGCTGGCCCATGTTCACCGCCGTCAGACCGTTGCCCGCATCGCGGGCCAGCAGGGTGCCGCGGTCGGTGGTGATCGTCAGTGCATCGACACCGCGACGACCCATCTCCCACGCGGCGATGCAGCGGGTGGCGTTGCCGCAGGCGGCGGACGTGGTGCCGTCGCTGTTCCAGAACGTCAGATGCAGGTCGCCGGTGGCGCTGGCGGTGATCTGGGCCAGCTGGTCGTAACCCACGCCCCGGTGTCGGTCGGCCATCGCCATGACCACGTCGCCTGCGACGGTTTGACCATTGCGGGAATCGATCACGACGAAATCGTTGCCGAGGCCGTGCATCTTCATGAACGGTATGGAGTGTGGGTTGTCCTGCATGGGCGCCCTATAGGCCTTCGCGCGAACTTTATCCAGAGTGGGTGGCACTAGGGGGTTGACCCTGCCCGTCCCCTCGCCTAATTCGCCCCTCAAGGCGTGGGCCGGTAGCTCAGTTGGTAGAGCAACTGACTTTTAATCAGTAGGTCTCGGGTTCGGATCCCGACCGGCTCACCACTTCCCCTATCTCCCTCAGATGCACGACCACCACCGCTTTCCCCTGCGGGATCGTTGCGCTAAGACGCTGGCCAAACCGGATCTGGCAAAGGCGCACGCGATGAAATTCACCCTGTCATGGCTGAAGACCCACCTCGACACCACCGCGAGCGTGGCCGAGATCGCCGACGCGCTGACCGATCTGGGGCTGGAGGTCGAGGGGATCGCGGACCCCGCGGAGGCGCTGCGTCCCTTCACCATCGGATATGTCGAAAGCGCCGAGAAGCATCCCGACGCGGACAAGCTGCGCGTGTGTCAGGTGCGCATGGCGGACGGCGTGCGCCAGATCATCTGCGGTGCGCCCAACGCACGCGCTGGCATCACCGTCGTCGTGGCCAGCCCCGGCGTCTATGTCCCCGGCATCGACACCACCATCGGTGTGGGCAAGATCCGCGGCATCGAATCGCACGGCATGATGGCGTCCGAGCGCGAGCTGGAGCTGTCGGAGGAACACGACGGCATCATCGAACTACCCGGCGGCGAGGTGGGCACGAGCTTTGCCGACTGGCTGGCAACGAATGACCCCGCCCGCGTCGATCCGGTGATCGAGATCGCCATCACCCCCAACCGCGCCGACGCGCTGGGCGTGCGCGGCGTGGCGCGCGATCTGGCGGCACGGGGACTTGGCACGCTGAGGCCGTTGGCCGCGCCCGTGGTGACGGGTCATGGCGCGTCCAGCGTGGGCCTGACCATTGCCGACGACACCCACGACGGCTGCCCCGTGTTTTGCCTGCGTCTGATCCGGGGGGTGACCAACGGCCCCAGCCCTGATTGGCTGCAGACGCGGCTGCGGGCCATCGGGCTGCGCCCGATCTCGTTCCTCGTCGACGTGACGAATTTCTATACCTACGACCTGAACAGGCCGCTGCACGTCTTCGACGCGGACAAGCTGCAGGGCGATCTGCGCGTGCACCGCGCCGCTGGCGGCGAAGTCGTGCAGGCGCTGGACGACCGCAGCTATACCCTGTCGGCGGGGCAGATCGCGATTTCGGACGATGCAGGCGTGCAAAGCATCGCCGGTATCATGGGCGGGGCCGCAACGGGTTGCACGCCGGACACGGTGAACGTGCTGGTGGAAAGCGCCGTCTGGGACCCGGTGCAGACTGCCTACACGGGGCGCGCGCTGAAGATCAACTCGGATGCCCGCTACCGGTTCGAGAGGGGGATCGACCCCACCTTCACGGCAGAGGGTCTGGATCATGCGGTGGCGCTGATCCAGTCGGTCGCGGGTGGCGTCGCGTCCGGGATGGTGCAGGCGGGGCAGTTACCGGACACGGACCGCGCCTATCGCCTCGACACCGACCGGGTCATCAGCCTTGTGGGCATGGACATCCCGGCCGAGACGCAGCGCGCGACGCTGACGGCGCTGGGTTTCAGGCTGGACGGCGACATGGCGCATGTGCCCGGCTGGCGCGGCGATGTGCAGGGCGAGGCGGATCTGGTCGAGGAGGTGGCGCGCATCGCGTCGCTGACGAAGCTGGTGGGCAGGCCGATGCCGCGCATGACCACCGGCGTGCCGAAGCCCGTGCTGACGCCGGCACAGGTGCGTGCCACGGCGGCGCGGCGGTCGGCGGCATCGCTGGGCTACAACGAATGCGTGACCTACAGCTTTATCGATCAGGCGGCGGCGGACTTGTTCGGCGGCGGCACGGACGCCACGCGGCTGGAAAACCCGATCTCGATGGACATGTCGCACCTGCGCCCGTCGCTGTTGCCCGGCCTGTTGCAGGCGGCGGCGCGCAATCAGGCGCGGGGCCATGCGGATGTGGCCCTGTTCGAGGTGGGCGACATCTTTGACGGCGGCGAGCCGGGTCAGCAGCGGCCCTGCGTGACGGGGATCCTGACCGGACGCACCGGGCCGCGCGACGTGCATGGCACGCAGCGTGCCGTGGATGTGTTCGACGCCAAGGCGGATGCCGAGGCGATCCTGACGGCCATGGGCGCCCCCGGCAAGGTGCAGATCCAGCGCGGCGACGCAGGCTGGTGGCATCCGGGGCGTCACGGGCGCATCTGTCTGGGGCCCAAGGTGGTGATGGGCGTCTTCGGAGAGGTGCATCCCCGCATCCTGAAGGCCCTCGACGTGAAGGGACCGGTCGTGGCCTATACGCTCTTCCCGGATGCCATTCCGCAGCCGCGCAACCGCACGACGACGCGGCCCGCGCTGGCCGTGACCGATCTGCAGGCGGTGGAGCGTGATTTCGCCTTCGTCGTGGATGCCGACGTCGCGGCGCTGACGCTGGTGAACGCGGCAGCAGGCGCTGACAAGGCGCTGATCGCCGACGTCCGGGTGTTTGACCAGTTCATCGGCGGGTCGCTGGGCGAGGGCAAGAAGTCACTCGCGCTGACGGTCCGGCTGCAGCCGACGACGACCACGCTGACCGATGCCGAGATCGAGAAGGTCGGCCAGCAGATCGTGGCGAAGGTCGAACAGGCGACGGGGGGCATTCTGCGGCGCTGAACCGGGCCGGACATGACGCAACCGTCTTTATTCTTCACTTTTATGGACTTTTCGGTCACAAGTTAGCGAGTTCAACACGCCGACAATGTCAGGTGCAGGGTAAGGCGGAACGGATGATAAACGAATTCAAAGACTTCATTGCCAAGGGCAATGTCATGGACCTTGCGGTCGGCATCATCATCGGTGCCGCCTTCACCGCCATCGTGTCGTCGCTGGTGGGTGACCTGATCAACCCGATCATCGGTCTGATCATCGGCGGGGTGGATTTCAGCAACATGTATGTGGTGCTGTCCGGCGAGGTTCCGGCCAATGCCGGCCTGCAGGTGGCGCGTGACGCCGGAGCCGCCGTGTTCGCCTATGGTGCGTTCGTGACGGCCTGCATCAACTTCCTCATCATCGCCTTCGTGGTGTTCCTGCTGGTGAAGATGGTGAACAAGATCAAAGCGTCGGCCCGCAAGCCCGACGACGTGGCACCGGACGTCCACACGGGTCCGTCCGAACTGGACGTGCTGATCGAGATCCGCGACCAGCTGCGCCGTTAATCCGACGCCTGAGAGCGACATGAAAAAGGCCCGCCAATTGACGGGCCTTTTTCATGTCTGTGTCTCAGGGGCGGCGGGTGTCGCCCGTGCCGTCAGTGCGATACCGCACCGGTTGTCCGTGCGGTCTGTCACCGGACAGCCCCTTGCGGGTCAGCACGGTGATCAAGAGTGCAGCGAGACCCACTGCAGCCATGCTCGCCAAGAAGATGTCCAACGTCATCGTTTTATCCGTCCAAGTTGGAAATCCAACAATCTCGTGGCGTGTTTGGTTCCGGTGACGCGGCGATCGGTTCCGGCACGTCCGAAACAGTGGCGAAAGTGTCGCAGGCCCCCGATCAGTAATCGAGCGCGTCTGGCACGCCTTCGGTGATCGGAAACTTCAGACTGACGGTATGCGCACCGTCCTGATCCAACGTTTCCAACGTCCCGCCCAACTGCATCGCAAAGGCCCGGATCAACTGCGTGCCGACCCCGGCACGGGATTTCGGATTCGCTGGATCGTGGATCGCGCCACTGCGGCAGCGCAGCAATGCCGTCCCCGGTGCGACGATCCGCAAGCTGATGTGCGGGAACGGTGCCGGATGCCTTGCCCGCGACATCGCCTGAACGGCATTCGTGCTGACCTCTCCGATGAGCAGGGACAGGGGAACGGCCTGATCCGGCACGAGGCTGAAGTGGTCTACATCCAGCTTGTGGCCGGCACCGGGATGAAGATCCTGCAACAGACCGAATACCCCGGCGCAGATATCCGCCATGAGCGGTGCCGCATCGACGCGCGACAGGTCCTTGGACTGGTAGATGAACCGGTGCACGGTCGCGAGGCCCAGCACACGGTCCTGCAGACGGCGCAGGGCCCGGCGACTTTCGTCGGACGAGGCCGTGCGGATCTGCATGTTCATGATGGAGGAGATCATCTGTAGGTTGTTCTTGACCCTGTGATGGACCTCTTTCAGCAGCACGTTCTTTTCGCGCAGGCTGTTTTCCATCCGCGCCTCGTCGTCGATCAGGTCATAGGCCATGTCCACGAAAGTCTGTTCCAGATCATAAAGCTCCTGCGGCAGAAGCTCGCTGGTCCTGGACTGTGGCAGGGCACGGTCGGAGGCGAAACGCTGCATCCGCTCGCGCAGTTCCTGCACCGGACCGACGACCAGACGATGCACCGCGAAATAGGCCACCAAAAGGCTCGCGAACCACATCAGCGCCGGCAAAAAGAACGACGGCAAAGCGATGGCATTGCTCGCGAGGAAGCCTTCGCGCGGCGCCCAGCTGGTCATCGCATAGGCCAGACCGGGCACCAGCGTCATGATGACGTTGACACGGCGCGCCCCGTCGCCGTTGCGGCCCATGACGGTAACCGGCTCTCCGTCGCGCTGCTGCGTCGCTGCGTTCACCAGAGCGGTCTGGTCAGTGGCGATCACCTCGCCTTGCTGGGAAATGATCTGTCCGTCGGTGTTGAAGACAAGCAGCGACAGGGGCGGCGAGGTACTGTTCAGATCCGCGGTCCCGACCAGACGTTCGGTCGACAGGGCGACGATGATCTGTCCAAGGACGGTGTCGCCCTCGGTCAGCGGTCGCGTCAGGATGATGCTGTCGGGATCGGTGACCGCGCCATCCGCCGCTATCTGCGGCACGAAGGATGGCATGGGATTTTGCGTGATGTCGGCAATGCGGTCTGCGGGCCCCAACGTCAGCGGCGCGAGCGCCGAAGAGCAAAAAATCCGACCATCGGCCTGCAGGAAACCGGTGAAGGTTATGTTCGGATCGGCGTTCCGGTAGGCGCGGAAATAGGCGCTGCACGTCTCCGGGTCGGAGGCCGTCATCTGATAATTGACGGCAAGGCCGTCCGCCACGCCGATGGCCTGCTGGACAACGTCGCGTTCACCCGAAATCGCGAGTTCCGACAGCGCCACCAGCGACAGCGACGTGCGGGCACGCAGCGTCTCGTCCAGACTTTCGGTCTGCCAGATCGCCAGCAGACCGATCGGCAACAGCGCAAGCGACAGGAACGCCACCACGCGAAACGGCAAGCTCTGGAGGAGCGGCCAGCGCTCGCCCTGATGTTCTGCCGTGCCGGGCATCAGAATGCAGAGTTACCGTTGTTCGCCACGACGGCGACCGTGACCTTGTCGGTCAGCTCGACCGGACCGTCCGCATCCAGATGCATCAGCTCTGCCAGCCGCTTGCGTCCCCGGTTCGCACGGCTCTTGATCGTGCCGACCGCGACGTTGCACATCTCTGCCGCCTCTTCATAGGAGAAGCCGGAGGCCCCGACGAGGATCAGCGTTTCACGCTGTTCGTCGGGCAGCTTGGCGAATGCGGTGCGAAAGTCGGTCATCTGCAGGTGACCGTCGTGGGCGGGCTTCTCAGCCATGTTCTCGGTAAAGATGCCGTCCACGTCCGCCACTTCGCGCTTAGCCTTGCGACGGCTGGAATAGAACGTGTTGCGTAGAATGGTGAACAGCCATGCGCGCATGTTCGTGCCGGGCTCGAACTTTTCGATATTGGTCCAGGCCTTGACGACAGTATCCTGCACCATGTCGTCGGCGGTGGACCCGTTCCGCGTCAATGAGATGGCAAAGGCCCGTAGCGCCGGCAGGTGATTGACGAGTTCGTCGCGAGGATCGGCGATCATGATTTCTGGTCCAGTCCCGACTGGTCCTGAGCCTTGAGCTTGTCCAGTAGCTCCTTCAGCCGGTCAGGTAGATCTGCCTGCTCCTGCTCGCGGAAGACACGTTTCAGATTGGCGTCGATCTGCTGACGCGCCTTCTCGCTTGGTAAGTCGTTGGACATTCGCCCGCCTGTCGTTGTCTGGATTATGCGCCTTGGCTTCGGAACCCAAACGCAGTGATGCGCGTTCGGTTCCCAAGATAGGGACAGACAGGAAGAAAAGACTATGTCAAACGGCACGGCTCAGCCGGATATCACCACTGCGATCGGCACCTACCTGCCCTATCTGCGACGCTACGCCCGCGCCATCACCGGCACCCAGTCCAGTGGCGACGCCTATGCCATCGCCACGCTGGAAGCGATCTTGGAAGACCGTAGCATCTTCGACACGCAGATCTCTCCGAAATCCGCGTTGTTCAAGACGCTCCACATGATGTGGGTCAGTACCGACATGAGCGGACCGAACGAACCGGCCCCCGGTCTGGAGGGAGCGGCCCAGCGCCATCTGGCCAAGCTGACCACCAACACCCGTGAAGCACTGTTGCTGCACACGATCGAAGAGTTCAGCCACGCCGAGATCGCCGACATCATGTCGATCGACGAATCCGAGGTCGTGCACCTGATCGACGTGGCCCACCGCGAGATGGCCGACAGCGTATCCGGCCGCATCCTGATCATCGAGGACGAGGCGATCATCGCCATGGACCTCGAATCCCTCGTGTCCGACATGGGGCACAAGGTGACGGGCATCGCGCGGACCCATGCCGGGGCCATCACGCTGGGTCAGTCTGAACGACCCGACCTGATCCTTGCCGATATCCAGCTGGCCGACAACTCGTCTGGCATCGACGCGGTGAATGAACTGCTGTCGGAATTCGGCGATATGCCTGTGATCTTCATCACGGCCTTCCCCGAACGCCTGCTGACCGGGGACAAGCCCGAACCGGCGTTCCTGATCTCCAAGCCTTATACCGAGGATCAGGTGCGGTCTGCCGTTGCACAGGCGATGTTCTTTTCCTCGACAGAGACGCTGAACGTCTGAACCCGATGCGGGGCGGCCGATCCGCCGCCCCGCATCCGCCGTCATCATGCGTGTCGCTGCCCGACATGCGTCGTGGGCCATTTCGATCCGAACACGACCTGTAGGGATGATGATGGTCACCAGATGCGAACATTGCCCGCTGCGCCGCTTTCACCTGTTCAAGCCGATGTCCGACAGCGACGTGAAGGCGATGCAGAAGTTCAAGGTGGGCGAGCTGATCATCGAGGCGGGCACCCCCGTGCTGAGCGAAGGGTCTAACAGTCCCCAGCTGTTCACCGCCCTGTACGGCATGGGACTGCGTTACAAGCACACGAGCGATGGTGAACGTCAGGTCGTGAATTTCGTCTTTCCGGGGGACTTCGTCGGTTTGCAGGCGGGTGTGATGGGCGAGATGTCCCATTCCGTCGAGGCGTCGTCCAAGATGACCCTATGCGTGTTCAACCGCTCGGAGCTGTGGGGATTCTTCAAATCCTATCCCGAACGTGCCTTCGATCTGACGTGGCTGTCGGCAGTCGAAGAGCATTTTCTGGGCGAGGCGCTGACCTCGCTCGGTCAGCGGTCTGCATTGGAATCGCTGTCCTGGGCGTTGCTTCGAATGTTCATGCGCTGCGAGCGCATCGGGCTGGTGCAAAACCGGCGCATGGCGATGCCGTTCCGCCAGCAGGATCTGGCGGATGCGCTGGGCCTGTCGCTGGTCCATACCAACAAGACTTTGTCGAAGTTGCGCGACCAGCAGCTTGCCGACTGGTCGGACGGTCATCTGACGATCAACGACAAGGAAAAGCTGGCCGCCATCGCCAAGATCGAACTGGATGTCGTGCCGGTCAGGCCGTTGATGTAGTCACGTCATCTGCAACAGTGCCGCCAAGGCGGGCTCGTGCTGTCGCAGGCCTGCGATGTCCGGCGATTTCGCCAGCTTCTTCATAAAAGCCTCGCGTTCAGTCGCCTCCATCTCCGCCAAGGCGATGACCGACGGATGGACATAGCTGTTCCGGGCCACCGTCGGCGTGTTGCACAGCACGTCGGATGCGGCATCGGCCATCGCTGCGATGGACAGCTTGCCGGGTTGCGCGGCGACCTCGAAAGCCGCGAGCGACCCGTTCCACGTCCGCATCGTCTTGGCCGTGGCATGGTCGCCGCAGAGCGTGTGCAATGTCTGATTGATATGGTCTGATCGGACGGGATGGGACGTGCCGGCGTCGTCGATCCATGTGATGATCTCGGCCCCCGGCAGATCCTGACACGCATCCAGCACTTCGGCCAGACGGGGGGCGTGGAAATCCTTTTCGATCCGCGCGCCACCCTTGCCGATGTAGTCGAGGCGCACGCGACCACCCTCGAACGTGCCGTGATCGTTCAGCATTGTCGTCGCACCATAGCTGCCGTTCTGCGCGGCATAGATGCCGTTGCCGACCCGCAGCGACGCGCGGTCGATCAGTGCCAGCGTGGCGGCGATGGCGGTGTCGCGGTCGCCCACCTCGCCCCGCAGACGGCTGGCGATCCAGCGCCGCAGGCCGGGCAGGGTCTGTGCGAACTGGCCCAAGTTTTCGAACTTCAGCAGCGCATGATGCGCGGTCCAGTCGGCGTGATAGCGGTATTGCTTGCGTTCCCGGTCGTCAAAGCCGGTGGCTTGCAGGTGACCCTTCGGCAGCGGGCTGATCCAGACATCGCCATAGGCGGGCGGCACGGCGATGGCCGCGATCCGCGCCCGCTCTACTGTATCGTCGATCCGTGTGCCGTCGGCTGCGGTATAGCTGAACCCGCGACCCGCCCGCCTGCGCCTGATGCCTGGTTCTGTGTCGGGATAGAACAGCAGCCCCGACACTTTCGCGATGTCGGCATAGGCCATTCAGGCGGCCTCGATCTCGGTGATGGATTTCAGCACTTCGTCGCCGTCATCCTGCGCGATCCGGTAGGCGGGCTCGTCCTTTGTCGCGTTGCGGGTGATCTCGCTGCCCTTGATCGTCAGCGTGGTCTTGCGGGTATAGACCTTCACGACCTTGCCGGTCGCGGTGCCGTTGCCCCAAGACCATTTCACCGCATCGCCTTCGGAAAATGTCTTCATGTCTCGCTCCTCCCTTGATCGGTGAACAAACGGTTGCGGTGCCGACTGGTTCCTCCTGCGGTGGAACTCCGCGCGACAGATGCAGCCCGAAGCCATCGTCACACCGGGAGGGGTTCATGGGTCTGACCGGCCGATCACCGCGCCGGGGAGTCGCGGGATCAGGCCGGTCATTCAAAAACACGAGGGGGAGGGTGTCTTTGTGAGTGGGTAACCGCGGCAGGGGCCATTCGGTTCCATCGCGCCGCACACGTTCCGGCGGCGGCATCGGTCCGCCCTCCGTGCCAATAAGAGTGAGACATTTGACTGGCTAAAGTTTAGACTTGAGGGCGAAGGAGACCGAACCCATGGTAATGCCTTCACAGATGCCGCCTCCACAGGATACCGGATCTGAGATTTCGCCTACGATCCCACCCGCTCGCGTCGTAGCTGCGCCGCGTGTCCCGACGGCCGAGCTGACGACGACCCCGAAGCGGCGCCCGTTCACTGCAAAATACAAACTACGTATTCTGGATGAGACGGACCATGCTGCTGATACAGGCACGGTTTCAGCCATTCTGCGGCGGGAGGGGCTTTATTCCTCCGCGTTGACCGATTGGCGCCGTGCGCGC
>NZ_FOCI01000009.1 GCF_900110065.1 Loktanella fryxellensis
ACCCAGTCCAGCCCCGTGAGCCGCAGCAGGCTCTCGACGAAGCCCGTCGTCTGCCGAAGCGCCATCCCGAAAAGCACTTTCATGGTCAGACACGTCTGGATGGCGGCGTCACTGAAGGTCCGCGACCTGCCCCTCTTGCCGGAAGGTTCGGCATCCCAGTTCATCTCGGGATCGAACCAGATCGTCAGTGATCCGCGGCGCTTCAGCGCCGCGTTGTAATCAGCCCAGTTCGTCGTCTTGTAGGTAAGTGATGTCGGTTTGCTCATGCGGGCCAGCTACCACACTGGATTCACAACATGAATCCCTCTCGGATTTGTGCAACAGAGCCACGATACAGGCAAGATTATTGACTTGAGAGACCAAGCAAACCATATCTGTCTACATATCGGGGGCAAACGTAAGCCCTCAAGCTATCAGAGCCCCGCGACAGCCGTAAGGTCCTCGCGGGGTTTCGCTTTTTACGCCCTGACCTTCAAGGTTTCCACGCCCATCACCTTCAGCACCATCGCCTCGATGTCGGCGGCGTTCAGGCCAGCCATGGCATACATGTCGGCGGGGCTGGACTGGTCGATGAAAGTGTCCGGCAGCACCATCGACCGGAACCGCAAGCCATGGTCGAATGCGCCTTCGTCTGCCAGCAACTGGGCGACGTGGCTGCCGAAGCCGCCCACGGCGCCTTCCTCGATCGTGATCAGCGCGTCGTGGTCCGCCGCGAGTTTCAGGATCATGTCGCGGTCCAGCGGTTTGGCGAACCGCGCATCGGCGATGGTGGGCGTGATGCCGCGCGCGCCCAGCGCCTCGGCGGCCACCAACACCTCTGACAGGCGGGTGCCGAAGGACAGGATCGCCACGCCCTTGCCCTCGCGGATCATGCGGCCCTTGCCGATCTCCAACGGTTGCGGGTCCACGGGCATCTCGACCCCCACCCCCTCGCCGCGCGGAAAGCGGAAGGCGATGGGGCCGCTGTCATGCGCCGCTGCGGTGGCGACCATGCGCACGAGCTCGCCTTCGTCCGCCGCCGCCATGACGACCATGCCGGGCAGGTTGGCAAGGAATGCCACGTCGAACGAACCCGCATGGGTCGCCCCGTCCGCACCGACCAGCCCCGCCCGGTCGATGGCGAACCGCACCGGCAGACGCTGGATCGCCACGTCGTGCACGACCTGATCGTAGCCGCGCTGCAGGAACGTAGAATAGAGCGCGCAGAACGGCTTCATCCCGCCCGCCGCCAGCCCGGCGCAGAACGTCACAGCGTGCTGTTCCGCGATGCCGACATCGAACGTGCGGCTGGCGAACCGCGCCATGAATCGATCGAGGCCGGTGCCATCGGGCATCGCCGCCGTTACCGCCACGATCTTGTCGTCCTTGGTGGCCAGATTGATCAACGTATCGGCAAAGACCGTCGTATAGGATGGCGCATTGCTTTGCGCCTTCTGCTGCTCGCCCGTCACCATGTCGAACTTGCCGCGCGCATGGCCCCGGTCGGCCGACGCTTCGGCGGGGGCGAACCCCTTGCCCTTCTTGGTGATCGCGTGGATCAGGATCGGGCCGGTGGCGCGTTCCTTGACCGTGCGCAGCACCGCCAGCAACTGGTCCATGTCGTGCCCGTCGATGGGGCCGACATAGGAAAACCCCAGCTCCTCGAACAACGTGCCGCCCACGGTCATGTGCTTCAGCAGGTCCTTGGCGCGCTTCGCCCCTTCGCGGAACGGCGGCGGCAGGAACGACACCGCGCCCTTGGCAACCGCCTTCAACTCCTGAAACGGCGCCTCTGCATACAGGCGCGAGAGATAGGACGACATCGCCCCCGTCGGCGGCGCGATGGACATCTCGTTGTCGTTCAGAATGACGATCAGCCGCTTGCCCAGATGGCCCGCGTTGTTCATCGCCTCGTACGCCATGCCAGCCGACAGCGCCCCGTCGCCGATCACCGCGATGGCGTCGCCCGCGTCGCCGCCCAGATCGCGGGCCGCGACGAATCCCAGCGCCGCCGAAATCGACGTGCTGGAATGCGCCGCGCCGAAGGGGTCGTAGACGCTTTCGCTGCGCTTGGTGAAACCGGACAGGCCATCCTTCATCCGCAGGGTCCGCATCCGGTCGCGGCGGCCCGTCAGGATCTTGTGCGGGTAGCATTGGTGGCTGACGTCCCAGATGATCTTGTCGCGCGGCGCGTCGAACACCGCATGCAGCGCCACCGTGATCTCGACCACGCCCAGACCCGCGCCCAGATGGCCGCCGGTCTTGGACACGGTGGCGATGGTTTCGGCCCGCACCTCATCGGCCAGACGGCGCAGTTGCGCGTCCGACAACCCCTTCATGTCGGCGGGCACATGCACGCGGTCCAGGATCGGTGTGCGGGGGTGGTCGGTCATGGGCTGTCCTTACTTGTCGCGCGCGATCACGAAACGCGCGGCATCCTTCAACGTGGCGGCACGGTCGCCATAGGGAACTAGGGCATCGCACGCCAGTTCCACAAGATCGGCTGCGCGGCGTTTCGCCCCGTCGAGACCCAGCAGCGACACGAAGGTCGCCTTGCCCGCAGACCGGTCCTTGCCTACCGCCTTGCCCACAGCGTCTGCGTCACCCGTCTCATCCAGAATGTCGTCGGCAATCTGGAACGCAAGGCCCAGCGCATCGCCATAGGCCCGCAGCGGCGCCACGTCGGCCTGCGCGATGCGCGGCCCGGCACAGGCGGCCCATGTGATCAGCGCGCCCGTCTTGCCCGCCTGCAACCGGGTGATCTGGTCCAGCGTCAGCGCAGGCCCAGTTTCCGCCGCGATGTCCAGCGCCTGCCCCAACACCATGCCGCTTGCCCCTGCCGCCTGCGCCAACGTCAGCGCCAGATCCACCCGCGCCGCATCCACGACGCCGGATGCGGGCGCGCAGACCAGTTCGAAGGCAAGGCTCTGCAGCGCGTCCCCCGCAAGGATAGCCGTCGCCTCGTCCCATTGGCGGTGCACTGTCGGTTGCCCGCGCCGCAGGTCGTCGTCGTCCATCGCGGGCAGGTCGTCGTGCACGAGGGAGTAGGCGTGGATCGCCTCGATCGCCGCCGCCGCATGACCGGCGCGGTCGGCCACGTCATGCAGCCGCGCCCCTTCCAACACCAGAAACGCGCGCAACCCCTTGCCGCCCTGTACCGCGTGCAGCATCGCCGCGTGCAAGGCTACGTCGGGCACGGGGGTCAGCGCCAGTCCGATCAGGCGTTGCGCCGTGGTGGCGTCCAGCGCCAGCTGGTTGGCGAACATCACGGATCCAGCGGTGCCGTGCCAGTGGCCATGCCGTCGGGGCCGACCGTGATCTTGGCAACCTTCTCCTCGGCGTCGCGCAACTTGGCCTCGCACCGCTTCTTCAGCGCGGCCCCGCGTTCGTACAGCGCGATGCTGTCCTCCAGCGCGACATCGCCACGCTCCAGCTTGCCCACGACCTGCTCCAGCTCGCGGATCGCGTCCTCGAATGTCATGCTCTCAACCGGCGTCTCGGCCATGGCTGCGCTCCCTCAACACGTTCACATGCGCGGCGGCGGATGCCCCCAGCGCCGTCAGGTCATACCCCCCCTCGAGGCACGACACCACCCGTCCACCGCAATGGGCATCCGCCAGATCGCACAGACGTGCGGTGATCCACGCGAAATCCGCCACCTCCAGCGCCAGCCCCGCCAATGGGTCGTCGCGGTGCGCGTCGAATCCTGCAGAGATCACGATGAGCTCCGGCCGGAACGCATCCACACGCGGCAGGAGCAGCCGCTCCATCGCAGCCTGAAACCCCTTGCCGTCGGTCCCCTCGCGCAGCGGCACGTTCACCACGTTGTCGGCCACACCGGTTTCATCCGCCGCCCCGGTGCCGGGATAGAGGGGGCTTTGGTGCGTCGAACAGAACAGGATGCGGGGATCGTCCTCGATCAGATCCTGCGTGCCGTTGCCGTGGTGCACGTCGAAATCCACGATTGCGACGCGGGACAGCCCGTGATGGCCCAGCGCATGTTTCGCCGCGATGGCGACGTTGCCGAGAAAGCAGAACCCCATCGCCACCTCGCGCTCTGCATGGTGCCCCGGCGGACGCATGGCGACGAAGGCATTGCCCGCCGCACCCGCCATGACCAGATCGACGGCCCGCACCGCACCGCCGGCCCCGCGCCAGACCGCCTCCAGCGTGCCGGCGGACATGTGGGTGTCGGCATCCAGCGACACGATACCCACATCGGGCGCCGCATCCCGCAGCGCATCCAGATGCGCCTGCGGATGCACCCGCAGCACGTCGTCGTCGGCGGCCAGCGGCGCCTGCACGCGCAGCAGGTCCATGTCGGCCAGCGCCAGCCGGACCGCGTCAATGCGGGCGACCTGTTCGGGATGCCCCGGCGGTGTGACGTGCTGCAGGCAGGCGGCGTGTGTGATGAGGGCTGTTGTCATCCCCACAGACAAACGAAACCCACGACAGAGGGCAAGCCCTATCGGCACGCGACGTTGCGCATCATCTTGCCACAAATACTCCCGCCAGAGGCTTCTACGATCCCCCGTTGGAACGGTTGCTTACTGATCCGGCGCCAGCATATACCCCGATCCCCGTACCGTCTGCAGATAGCGGGGCTGCTTGGGGTCCGCCTCGATCTTGCGCCGCAGGCGGGTGATCTGCACGTCGACGGCGCGTTCCTGCGTCTGACCGCCCGCGCGGTTCAGCTCCTCGACCAGTTCGCTGCGCGTCACCGGCTCGTGCGGGCGGGCGGAGAAGATGCGCATCAACTGGCTCTCGGTCGCGGTCAGCCGCACCAGCCCTTCGTCCTGCCGCATCTCACCCTTGGCCATGTCATAGCGCACGGGGCCAAGTTGCAGCACCGTCCGGGCGATCGGCTGCGCCTCGGCCAGCGGTGCGCGGCGCAGGATCGCATTGATGCGCAGCAGCAATTCCTTGGGCTCGAACGGTTTGGGCAGATAATCGTCGGCCCCCGCCTCCAGCCCCGCGATGCGGTGTTCGGTTTCCCCACGCGCGGTCAGCAGCAGGACGGGCGTGCCGATCCGGTGGCGCAGGTCGCGGCACAGGCTCAGCCCGTCTTCGCCCGGCATCATCACGTCGAGCACGATCAAGTCGAAGTCGAGGCCCGCCAGGATGCGCCGCGCATGGGCCGCATCGCGCGCCAGCGTGACAAGGAACCCCACCCGCGTCAGGAACTTGCGCAGCAGCAGGCGGATACGCTCGTCGTCGTCGACGACCAGCAGGTGTGCGTCATCAGCGGCCATCGGGTTTGTCCACCAGTGTCAGGTAATGCCGTCGCATATCCTCGTCCATCATCGCCTCCAGCACTTGTCGGAACCCGGCCACGGCCACCGGCCCCGCCGCGCGGTAGGCCGTCCGCATCCGGTCGCGTTGCGCATCCGACAGACTGCGTTCCAGCGTGGCCCCCTGCGGGGTCAGGTGCAGGTGCCGTTCCCGCTTGTCCCGCGTGCCGACCGTGCTGCTGACCAGACCATCGGCGATCAGCGTACGCAACACCCGGTTCAGCGATTGCTTGGTCACGCCAAGGATCGCCAGCAGGTTGTTCACCGTCGTCCCCGGGCTGCGGTGGATGAAATGGATCGCCCGGTGATGGGCGCGACCATAGGCCATCCCCTCAAGGATCCGGTCGGGATCGGCGGTGAATCCCTGATAGGCAAAGAACATCGCCTCGATGCCCTTGCGCAACTGCTCGTCCGTCAGGAACAGCAGGGCCTGACCCGAGGCGCCCTGTGGTGTCTGGTTCATCGCCCGCCCTTTTCCGTCACCGCCGCAGGATACGTCAGCCTTGTTGACATGACTAGGGTCAACTGATAGCGAAGCCGGGCAAATTACGCAACATTGTGTCCGAAACGGACTTAACGACGATACAAATGCAAATCACAAGGGGGTGAGGCCATGGAAGGCGGATATGACGACCGTGACGGCAAGATCTGGATGGACGGCGAACTGGTGGACTGGCGGGGCGCCAACGTCCACGTCCTGACCCACGCGCTGCACTACGCCTCCAGCGTGTTCGAGGGGGAGCGGTGCTACAACGGCCGCATCTTCAAGGACCGCGAACATGCGGAACGGCTGCATTTTTCGGCCAACTGCCTCGACTTCGAGATCCCCTATTCCGTTGACGACCTGATCGCGGCCAAGGCGCAGACGCTGGAAGCGAACGGGCTGACCGACGCCTATGTGCGCGCCTTCGCGTGGCGCGGGGCCGGGCCGGACATGGGCGTGGCGTCGGCCCGCAATCCGGTCCGCACCGCGATCGCCGTGTGGAAATGGGGCAACTACTACGGCGATGCCAAGACCAAGGGTGCCAAGCTCGACATCGCGAAATGGAAGCGGCCCAGCCCCGAGACGATCCCGCATCAAGCCAAGGCGGCGGGTCTCTACATGATCTGCACCATGTCCAAGCACGCGGCCGAGGCCAAGGGCTGTTCCGACGCCATGATGTTCGACTATCGCGGCTACGTGGCCGAGGCGACGGGCGCGAACATCTTCTTCGTCAAGGACGGCGAAGTGCACACGCCGAAACCCGACTGCTTCCTGAACGGGATCACCCGGCAGACCGTCGTCGGCATGCTGCGCGACAAGGGGATCACTGTGCACGAACGCCACATCATGCCAGAGGAGCTGGAGGGCTTTCAGCAATGCTGGCTGACCGGCACCGCGGCCGAAGTCACGCCCGTGGGCCAGATCGGCGACTACAACTTCGAGGTTGGCCAGCTGACGCTCGACATCGCGTCGGATTACGAAAAACTGGTCCGCGCCTGACGCGATCCCGGCGCGCCGATGTTTGGGCGCGCCGGGGCAACCTGACGTGGCACATCGCAACTACAGGTCCGGTGCATCCAGCAAAGGTGCGCCATGACCGATCCTGCGCAGACAGGCCGCGCCGCCCAGTCCCCTGCCGCCGCAGACGCGGACGGCAACGCCGCCGCTGACGAGGATGCGGTGCGCGACGCATCCCATATGTCGCCACGACTGGTCTATCAGGTGATCCATCGCAAAGGCGATGAAGAGCTGGATCGGTCCAACATCGCCCTGTTCCAATCTGCCATCGCCGCCGGTCTGAGCATCGGCGTTTCCGTACTGGGCGAGGCCGTATGCAGCAGCCACCTGGCCCGACACCGACCGGCTGCCGCTCGTCGAAACCTTCGGCTACACCTTCGGCCTTGTGATCGTGATCCTTGGCCGGATGCAGTTGTTCATGGACACCACGTTGACCACCGTGCTGCCGCCGCTTGCACGGCCCAGCCTGCGGGTCGTGGGCACCATGGCGCGGCTATGGGGCACGGTGCTATCGGCTGCCTGTTGGCGGCGCTGTTCATCGCGCACCCGCCCGCGTTCAGTCCCGACATGCTGGACTCCGTCGCCGCGATCAGCCGCGAGGCGACCGGATCGGGCTTTGTCGGCCGCTTTGCCAAGGCGGTGCCTGCGGGTCTGCTGATTGCGGCGCTGGTGTGGATGCATCCCTCCGGCACGCGGGGGGTCTTCCTGTCATCGTCGCCATGACCTGACTGATCGCAGCCGATGGGTTCATCCACATCGTCGCCACACTGTCGTGATGTTCTACCCAAACCTGACCGGAGAGTTAAGGCTTCTGGACGGCATCCTGACCTTCTTCGTCCCCGCGTTTCTGGGCAATGTGTTCGGCGGGACGGTGGTGTTCAGCCTGATCACCTGGGGCCAGGTCCGTCAGGAGGTCATGAACGCGTGCAAGGCGGCCACGCGCTAGTTGTGGCCGACGGTCCCTGTCACTTTTCGTTGCCGGGCCCGCTTCAACCCCAGATGCCGTTCGCGCAGGATGATCATGACACCCGCAGCGATCACGAGGGCGGCCCCCATCAGCATCGTCCGCGTCGGCACCTCGTCGAAAAAGACATAACCCACCGCCAGCGCCAGCAGCATCGAGGTGTAGTCGAACGGCGCCACCAGCGACGCATCCGCATGACGATAGCTGGAAGTGAGGAAGATCTGCCCGACGCCCCCCAGCAGCCCCGCCATCACGAGCATGATCCACGCGGTCGGATCTGGCCAAACCCAGCCCCAGGGCAGGGTCAGCAGCGACAGCAGCGTCGCAGTGACGGAAAACCAGAACACGATAGCGGCGGTGTCTTCGGTGAACACCAGCTTGCGCACGAACACCTGCGCCAGCGCCGCACACACAGCACTCATCAGCACCAGCACGGCACCCAGCGTTTCCGACGGATCGACTGCCTCGCCCACCGACAGGCGCGGTGACAGCACGATCAGCACACCGACCAGACCCAGTGCAACCGCGCTCAGACGAAAGACGCCGACCTGCTCGTTCAGGAACATCGACGCAAAGATCACCACCAGCAGCGGTGCGGCATATCCGATCGCCGTCACCTCTGGCAGGGGCAGCAGGCCCAGGCCCGCGAACCCCAGCCCCATCGACGTGGTGCCCATCAGCCCGCGCCAGACATGACCCAGCGGGTTGGAGGTCTTCCAGCCATGCCGCAATTCCTGCCGCATCGCCAGCCAGCCAAGGATGATCGGCAGCGCACAAAAACTGCGATAGAACACGGCCTGCCCCGGGGGGACCGTCTCCGACGTGGCCTTGATCAGCGCCGACATGGCGACAAAGATCATGACCGAGACGACCTTGTAGGAAATTCCGCGCAACGGCTGCATGACGGCCCCTTTCGCGCGGACCCTAGGCCGGTCGACGCGGGGGTTAAACCCCGTCCGAAACTGCGATCCGGACGGCCGCCAGCGCATCGGTGAAATCCGGCCCAAGCGTCACCGGGACCGTCAGCCCGCGCAGACGCTCCACCTCGGATAAGTCCATGGCATCGGGCCCCGGACCGGGCGTGCGCAGGATCACGCGCCCGATCCGCCCCGGATGGCGCACCGCCGCATCCGCGTAGATCGTCGCATCCTGCTGGCCCGTATCGCCGATCAGCACGGCGGGCAGACCGGGATGCGCCGCAAGGATGCGGTCGATGGCTGATCCCTTGTGGTCGCCATGGTTTCCGGTCAGGAACTGATCCGCACCGAAACCGTAGTCGCGCAGGAATTTCGGCGCGCGCGGCAGACCGGCGCGCCCAAAGACCTCGTCCAGAAAGGCATGAAAGTTCCATGGCGAGGATGACACGAAGAACACCGGATTGCGCCCCGCATCGCCCAGTTCGACGATCAGCCTCACCGCGTCGGGAAACACCACGCGGCTGACGACACTGCCCGTCAGCGACGTCCACAGGTTGCGGGCCATCGACCATGCGCCCGTGTGCATCATCGTGTCGTCGATGTCGGAAATCACGACGTATCGTGCATCGGGTCGTGTAACGAGCACGGGACACACGATCCCCGACACGGGCTGTTCCGGCCGGATCGTCACGGGAACGTCGACCCACCCGGCCACGTCCGCATCCGGTCGCGGCAAGAGCAGGGTGAAATAGCCTTCGGCATCGCTGATTGCGGTGCAGTTGCCGCTTGCCACTGTGACGTTCGCGACCTCGTGGGTCGCGAACATCCGCATCATCTGGCGTGCATTCGCAAGTCGACTGGCACCGTCGATCAGGTCCACATCACGCGCCGCCAACACGCGGCCACGCACCACAAGGTGATCCGGGGTCGCATACCCATGGTAAGGCTCGATCAGCAGACGGCTCAGGTCACCGCGATGAAAGACACGTTCGACCGCGACCTCGACAACGGCGGCGGCGCGCAGCATCCTGCGACGAAAGCCCATATCAGATCCTCGGCGCGACGGGCAGGATCTGGCCCGGATCGGTGTCGATCAGGATCAGCAGGTCGCAGTCGTCCAGCAAACCGGCACACTGCAGCAGGTGCCCCTCACCCGTTACGCGGCCGCCGTCCAGAACAGGCCGCGTCAAGCTGTCGGAGTTCACGCCCGGAACCAGAAAGTTGCCCCGCCTGTCCGCGTGGTCGCCGTATTGAAACGCATGGCCGCCGGGCGCGATCGCGCAGTCTTGACGAGAAAGTGGCTGTTCCATGCCTCCTGCGGTCGCGTCGCCAGTGCCGCCAGGGCTGCCGTCGCGTTCGACCTGCGCAAGGGGAAGGCCGGGGATCAGCGTCAGGATAGCGGTCATGCGGTCCAAGGATTGTCCTCCACTGGGTTGACCGGGGTCAGGCGTTGGATGGCCCAGCGCGCGGCATCGGCCACGGCGGGGTCCGCGTCGGTCGTCAGGGGTGCCAACACCGCGACCAGTCGCCGGTTCCCGCTGTTGCCGGCCGCATAGCACACGTTCCGGACAAACTGGTCGCGTCCGATGCGCTTGATTGGGCTACCCGAAAATCGCGCCCGGAAGGCAGCGTCATCCAGTCCCAGAAGGCTGTCCAGCGCGGGTGCCCGCAGATCGTCGCGCGCCGCCAGCCGCGCGTCGCGGCCGGCGACAGCGAATTTGTTCCACGGGCACACCGCCAGACAATCGTCACAGCCATAGACCCGGTTGCCCAGCGCCGGGCGCAGCGCGATATCCACCGGCCCCCGATGCTCGATCGTCAGATAGGAAATGCAGCGCCGCGCATCCAGTTGGTACGGCGCAGGAAACGCTTGCGTCGGACAGATGTCGAGGCACGCGGTGCAGGACCCGCAATGCGACACCTCTGGCTGATCCACGTCCAGCAGGGCGGTGGTAAAGATCGCACCAAGGAACACCCAGTTCCCCAGATCCCGCCCCAGCAGGTTGGTATGCTTGCCCTGCCAGCCCAGCCCAGCCGCCTGCGCCAGCGGCTTTTCCATCACCGGAGCCGTGTCGACGAAGACCTTGATTTCCGTCCCCGGCACCCGGTCGATCAGCCAGCGCCCCACGACCTTCAGCCGCGCCTTGACCACATCGTGATAATCGCGCCCCTGCGCATAGACGGAAATCGCCGCCCTGTCGCGCTCCTCCAGCACCGCCAGCGGGTCCACGTCGGGGGCATAACTCTCGGCCAGCATGATGACCGACCGCGCTTCGGGCCACAGTGCCGTGGGATCGCCGCGCCACGCCATCCGCTCGGCCATCCAGCCCATCTGCCCGTGCCGCCCCGCGGCCACGAAATCCGCCAGCCGCCCTGCCGTGTCCGGCGCCGCATCGGGCCTGCAAATGCCCACCTTCGCGAATCCCGCTTGAGTCGCGAAGGCGCGCAGGTCGGCGGTCAGGTCCATGTTTCTTCTGGTCTCAAATATCCCGGGGTTTGGGGCAGCGCCCCAAGGCGTCCTGCACCCTGGCCCGGATCAGAAATCGAGGTTGGCATAGTGCGACGGCGGTCTGAACCCCGACACCTGGTCGGCCAGCAGAGACCGGAACGCCGGGCGCGACTTGATCTTGGCATACCAGTCCTTCACCACCTCCGACCGGTTCCAGTCCACGTCGGAAATGTAGTCAAGGCATGATAACTGCGCCGCCGCCGCGAAATCGGCAAGGCTCAGCTCGTTCCCGGCTAGCCAGCGGCGTTTTTCCAGCAGGTGCGCCATGTAGTCCAGATGGAACCGCATCGCCTTGCTGCCCGCCTTGACGTTGGTGCTGTCGGGATACCCCGTGCCCATCACCTTGCGGAACACCCGTTCGCCCAGCAGTTTCTGCGTGCATTCGACGTGGAACTTGTCGTCGAACCAGCCGACAAGACGGCGCACCTCGAACCGGCCATCCGCATCGCGCGGCATCAGGGGCGGGCTGGGCTGCACCTCCTCCAGATACTCGCAGATTGCTGCGCTTTCGCTCATCAGCTTGTTGCCCAGCCGCAGCACGGGGATCTGGCCTGCAGGATTGCGGCGCAGGAAGTCGTTGTCCTGCTCCCAGTAGCGCTCCTCGATCAGCTCCACCTCGATACGCTTCTCCGCAAGGCTCAGGCGGACCTTGCGCGAAAACGGCGACAGCGGAAAATGATAGAGGCGGTTCATGGATCACCAAGGGGTCAGGACCCCTTCTCCATGCCGCACCTTGGCGCGGTGTTCAACTCTCGAAGCAGGCGGCGCGGCCATCCACGGCAATCGTCGCGGCGCCGTCGCGGATACTGGCCGTGCGGTTGCGTTGCCAATCCGTCGGGTTCGCCGCATCGCGGTCCTTGGGATCGGGCAGGACCATCGCCAGACGAGCGGCCTGCACCGGTGTCAATTCGGCGGCATCCACGCCGAAGTAATGCCGCGCCGCCGCCTGCACGCCAAAGATGCCGCGCCCGAACTCTGCCACGTTCAGATACAGTTCCAGCATCCGCCGCTTGCCCCAGACCGCCTCCGTCAGGGGCGTCCAGACCGCCTCGACCACCTTGCGGGTCCACGTCCGGCCCTGCCACAGGAACACGTTCTTCACCACCTGTTGCGAGATGGTAGAGCCGCCACGATCGCCGCCCTCGGCCAATGCCGTGCGGATCGCCACGACATCGAGGCCCCAGTGCAGGCAGAAATTGGCATCCTCGGCTGCCACCGCCGACCGCGCCATCACCGGCGCGATGTCGTCCATGTCGACCCACTCCTGCGCGACACCGCCCTGACGGCGCCCTTCGGCGAACATGTAGGGCGTCGTGGGCGGGTTGATGACGCGGTAGATCACCGTCAGCAGCAGCAGGGCCGCGACGATACCGACCACGATGCGTGCCGCGATGCGCAACAGTCGTCGCCCGACGGGTCGGGCCGCGCGCGGTGCCGCCTTTGGCTTTGATGTGGTGCGCGCTTTCGCCATGCGGCCCATAAGTCATGCCGGACCCGTGCCGGTCAAGCGGGCCACCACAGGAAAACACCCCGCCGCTGATGCACAGCGACGGGGTGTTGTGTGACAATCGGGTCCCGCGCCTATTGCGCTGGGATCGCCAGATCCTCGATGCCCAGCGGCGCGGGCAGGTGCGCCAACATCTCTCGCGGGCAGACCTGCAGGAAGTTGCCCCGCTCGCGGTCCCAGTGCTGGAGGATGTCGCGCGCCTTGCGGCTGTCGGTTTCCGTCGCATGACGCTCGATCAGCGTCTTCAACTGGTTTTCCCAGTGATCGACGGCCACGCCGCAGGTCACGACGGTTTCAGGATTGACCAGCGCCTGTGTCGTGCCGTCCGGGTCATAGAGATACGCCATCCCCCCCGTCATGCCCGCGCCGAAGTTCGCGCCGATGCTGCCGAGGATCACCGCCACGCCGCCGGTCATGTATTCGCAACCGTTCGTCCCGCAGCCTTCGATCACCACATGCGCGCCGGAGTTGCGGACGGCGAACCGCTCGCCCGCACGACCCGCCGCGAACACGAACCCCTTGGTCGCGCCGTAAAGGACCGTGTTGCCGATGATCGTGTTCTCGGACGCCACCAGCGGGCTCTGCATCTGCGGACGCACCACGATGGTGCCGCCCGATAGACCCTTGCCGACATAGTCGTTGGCGTCGCCAGACACCTCCAGCTTCAGCCCGTGGACCGCGAAGGCACCAAGGCTCTGCCCCGCCGATCCGCGCAGCTTCACCGTCAGGTGGTCGTCCTGCAGATCGTTGTTCATGCCGAAGCGTTTCACGATATGGCTCGACGTGCGGGTACCTACGGTGCGCAGGGTGTTCTGCACCGCGTATTCCAGTTGCATCTTCTCACCGTCGTTCAGAAAGCGCTCGGCGTCCTTCACGATCTCAGCGTCCAGCGTGTCGAGGACGACGTTGCGCGGCTGCGCGCGGTCGTACTTGATCTTGCTGGCGCCATCGACGGTGATCAGCAGCGGGTTCAGGTCGAGGTCGTCCAGATGCGCCGATCCACGCGACACCTGCGTCAGCAGGTCCGCCCGCCCGATCACCTCTTGAATGGACCGCGCCCCGATGGAGGCGAGGATTTCGCGCACTTCGGTCGCGTAGAAGGTGATGAGATTCACCACCTTGTCCGCGTTGCCCACGAACTTTTCCCGCAGCGCGGGGTCCTGCGTGCACACGCCCACCGGGCAAGTGTTCGACTGGCACTGACGCACCATGATGCAGCCCATGGCGATCAGGGCGGCGGTGCCGATCCCGTATTCCTCGGCCCCCATCATCGCGGCCATGACGATGTCGCGGCCCGTCCGCAGGCCGCCATCCGTGCGCAGCGTGATCCGCTCGCGCAGGTTGTTCATCGCCAGAACCTGATGCGCCTCGGTAAGGCCCATTTCCCACGGCAGGCCCGCATATTTGATCGACGTGCCGGGCGATGCCCCCGTGCCGCCGTTGTGGCCAGAGATCAGGATCACGTCGGCCTTGGCCTTGGCCACGCCCGCCGCAATCGTGCCGACCCCGCTGGACGCCACCAGCTTGACCGTCACCTTGGCGCGCGGGTTGATCTGCTTGAGGTCGTAGATCAGCTGCGCAAGGTCTTCGATGGAATAGATGTCGTGGTGCGGCGGCGGCGAGATCAGCGTGACGCCCTTGGTCGAATGGCGCAGCCGCGCGATCAGCTCGGTCACCTTCATGCCGGGCAACTGGCCGCCCTCGCCGGGCTTGGCGCCCTGGGCCACCTTGATTTCCAGCTCTTCGCAGGCGTTCAGGTATTCAGCCGTCACGCCGAACCGGCCCGACGCCACCTGCTTGATCTTGGCGGACGGATTGTCGCCGTTCGCCTCCGGCAGGAAGTGTGCGGGATCTTCGCCACCCTCGCCGGAGTCGGATTTCGCGCCGATGCGGTTCATCGCGACGTTCAGCGTCTTGTGCGCCTCGGGGCTCAACGCGCCCAGCGACATGCCGGGTGTGACGAACCGCTTGCGGATCGACGTGATGCTCTCGACCTCTTCGATGGGAATGGCCTTGCCCATCGGTTTGATCGCCAGCAGGTCGCGCAGGTGGATCGGCGGATTCGCCTGCATGGTGCGAGAGAACTGCTGCCACATCGCATAGGACGACTTGGCGCAGGCTGCCTGAAGCATGTGCATCGTCTGCGCTTCCCACGCATGCTTTTCACCGGACCGCCGCGCCTTGTAGAAGCCGCCGATGGGCAGGACCTGTTCGGTCTGCCGCCAGCCGTGGGCGTGCACTTCCTCCAGCTTGGACTGGATGCCGCTGATGCCGATGCCGGAGATGCGCGACTGCATACCGGGGAAGTATTCGGCGACCATGGCACGGGACAGGCCCACCGCCTCGAAGTTCAGACCGCCGCGATAGGACGACAACACAGAAATCCCCATCTTCGACATGATCTTCAGCAGGCCCGCGTCGATGGCCGCGCGGTAGCGGCGCATCGCATCCGTCAGGCTGCCGTCGATCAGGCCGCGATCCAGCCGGTCGGCGATGCTGTCCTGCGCCAGATAGGCGTTCACCGTGGTCGCACCGCAGCCGATCAGCACGGCGAAGTAGTGCGGATCGATGCATTCCGCCGACCTCACGTTCACCGAACAGAAGGTCCGCAGCCCGTTGCGCGTCAGGCCGGAATGAACCGCGCTGGTCGCAAGGATCATCGGCATCGCGACGCGCGTCTCCGACTGGTGCTGATCGGTCAGCACCAGATGGCCCGCACCGGACCGCACCGCATCCTCGGCCTCGGACCGGATGCGTTCCAGCGCCTGCGCCAGCGCGGACTCGCCGGGGGCGAAGGTGCAGTCGATGATCGCGACGCTCTCTCCGAAGTAGCGCACCATCTCGTCGAACTCGGCGTTCGCGACAAAGGGGCTTTCCAGCACGAGGATCTCGGTCTGGCTGCTGTCCTCGTCCAGCACGTTCTTGAGGTTGCCGAACCGCGTCTTGAGGCTCATCACCCGGCTTTCGCGAAGCGAGTCGATCGGCGGGTTCGTGACCTGAGAGAAGTTCTGCCGGAAGAAGTGCGACAGGGGCCGGAACGTCGTGGACAGCACGGCGCTGGGCGTGTCGTCGCCCATGGACGCGATCATCTCCTTGCCGTCCTCGGCCATCGGAGCCAGCACCTGCTCCAGCTCTTCGATGGTATAGCCTGCGGCGCGCTGACGGCGACGCAGGTCCTGCCCGGCGAACAGCGCCTTTTCGGGCACTTCGCGCAACAGGTCGGACAGTTCCACGACCTTTTCGACCCAATCGCCGAACGGCTGGGCGAGAGCCAGTTTGTCCTTCAGTTCGGTGTCATGATAGAGACGCCCTTCCGCCATATCGACGGCGATCATCTGGCCGGGGCCAAGCGCGCCCTTCTCCACCACTGTCGCTTCGTCCACGGGGACCATCCCCGCCTCGGACCCCGCGACCAGCAGGCCGTCGCCGGTCACGACATAGCGCAGCGGACGCAGACCGTTGCGGTCCAGACCGCCGCAGACCCAGCGGCCATCGGTCATGGCAAGGGCGGCGGGGCCGTCCCACGGTTCCATCACGGCATTGCAGTAGCCGTACATGTCCTGCCAGCTTTGCGGCATTTCCGTCTGCTGCTTGGACCACGCTTCCGGCACCATCATGGTCTTGGCCATGGGCGCGGTGCGGCCGGCCCGCACCAGTACCTCGAACACGGAATCGAGCGCCGCGGAATCGGACGCGCCAGACGGGATGATCGGCTTGATGTCGCCCGCCGCGTCACCAAAGGCGCTGGACGCCATGCGGATCTCGTGGCTGCGCATCCAGTTCACGTTACCCTTGAGGGTGTTGATCTCGCCGTTGTGGGCCAGCATGCGGAACGGCTGGGCCAACGACCACTGGGGGAACGTGTTGGTGGAATAACGCTGGTGATAGATCGCAAAGGCGCTCTCAAACCGGGCGTCCATCAGGTCGGGATAGAACACGGCGACCTGTTCGGCCAGCATCATGCCCTTGTAGATGATCGACCGCGTGGACAAGGAGCAGATGTAGAAACCCGCGACGCCAGCGGCCGTCACGGCCTTTTCGATGCGGCGACGGATGATGTAGAGTTCGCGTTCGAACTGCTCCTCGTCGATGGCGGTTTCGCAACGGATCAGGATCTGCTCGATCTCCGGCCGCGTCGCGTTCGCCTTTTCGCCCAGTACTTCGGTGTTCACGGGGACGTGGCGCCAGCCATAGATCCAGTGACCCATGCGCAGAACTTCGGATTCCACGATGGTCCGGCAGCGTTCCTGCGCCGCGAAATCCGTACGCGGCAGAAAGATCTGGCCCACGGCGATGCGGTCCCTCTCGCGCGGCTCGTGGCCCGTGCGGCGCACCTGATCCTGAAAGAACGCCTTGGGGATCTGCACGTGAATGCCGGCGCCGTCACCGGTCTTGCCGTCGGCATCGACGGCACCGCGATGCCAGATCGCCTTCAGCGCATTGATGCCCTTTTCGACGACGTCGCGCGACGCCTCGCCCTTGATCGACACGACAAGGCCGACGCCGCAGGAGGCGTGCTCATCCTCGTCGCGGTACAGGCTGTTCTCGGCCATCCACTTGCGCTTGGCTTCCTCGGCGGCGACCCAGGCGGAATCATAGGTGGTCATGTGCAATCTCCTTGGGCATCAGGTCGCTGGGTGCGGATGACAGCATCGCGCCGCAGTCGTGTTTCGGATTGGCGGACAGGAATCCCGGCTCTCCCGGAAAGATGAACTCGACCGGTCGGTCGTCCTTGTCGAAGGTCTCAGTCGGCACGGTCACGCGTCCCGTCCCGCCGATGAAAAGCCGCCAGCGGTCGGACACGTATTCGCGCCCCGCGGACGACCAGATTTCCGTCCCATCGGGGCCATAGGCCCGGATGTTGTATTCGGTCTGCTGCAGCGTGATGCCGTCGATCGTCTCGGTCGTCCCGGTCAGGCGATCCTGCCCGACATAGCGGGTGGTGCCCACCGTGTCCGACAGGGTCTGGAAGTCGTAGGTATCCACGCCGTTGGCCAGCAACTCGGTCAGGGACGCGGGGTCGGCCGGGGCCGCCTCCAACGTCTCTTCATCCCCCAGTTCGGGATAGAAGCTGGTGACCCACTGCCCCTCGCGGTCGGTGCTGCCGAGGTAGGTCATCCCGTCCTCGGACAGGCTGGCACGCCGCTTGATCCCCTCGGGGTCGGCGGCGCATACGAAATGATGCTCGACCGCACAACTGCGGCTCTGGATCGTCACGAACGCCTCGCAGCCCTGCGGCAGGGCAAAGGTGTCCGCCGCCAGCACGGGGCTGGCCGACAGCATCAGCAGGGCCAGCGCCCCGCGCATCATTCCGCCGCCACAGCGTCGGACTGGGACAGGTAGTTCAGGATCGCGGTGGCGCAATCGCGCCCGTCCTTGATCGCCCAGACCACAAGGCTGGCACCACGCACGATGTCGCCCGCGGCGAACACGCCGTCCAGCGACGTGCGACCCGTGGTGAAATCGGCCTTGATCGTGCCCCAGCGCGTGACCTCCAGCCCGTCGACACCCCACAGGGTCGGCAGGTCTTCGGGCTCGAAGCCCAGCGCCTTGACCACCAGATCGGCCTCTTCGACGTAATGGGCGCCCTCGATCATCTCGGGGCTGCGGCGGCCGGTGACATCGGGCTGGCCCAGACGCATCCGGTCCACGACCACGCCGCGCATCGGCCCCGTCAGCGCGCGCACCTCGTCGCGGTTGGCCGGGTCGTCGACGAACATGCGCGGCGCGGACAGCCAGACGAACTCGATGCCCTCTTCCTCGGCGTTCTGCACTTCGCGCTGGCTGCCGGGCATGTTCGCCTTGTCGCGGCGATACAGGCACTTGACCGATGTGGCCCCCTGACGGATCGCCGTGCGCACGCAGTCCATCGCGGTGTCGCCGCCACCGATGACGACGACCCGCTTGCCCATCGCATTCAGCTCTCCGCTGGTGAACTCCGGGACGTCGTCGCCGAACCCCACGCGGTTGCTCGCGGTCAGATAGTCGATGGCCCGCACGATGCCGTCGGCGTCGTGACCGGGGTTGTCCAGATCGCGGGTCTTGTAGACGCCCGTGGCGATCAGCACCGCGTCGTGCTTGCCCCGGATCGCGTCGAACGTCAGGTCCGTCCCGACGTTGCAGTTCAGCACGAACTGGACGCCGCCATCCTCCAGCTGCGCCATGCGCTGCATCACGACATCCTTCTCCAGCTTGAAGCCGGGGATGCCGTAGGTCATCAGGCCGCCGCCGCGGTCATAGCGGTCATAGACCGTGACCTGCACACCGGCGCGGCGCAGCATGTCCGCCGCCGCCAGCCCGCCGGGACCGGCCCCGATGATACCGACGCTTTCGGACCGCTCCGCATAGGGGCGGATCGGCTGCACCCAACCTTCCGCGAACGCGGTGTCTGTGATGTATTTCTCGACCGCGCCGATGGTGACGGTGCCGTGTCCCGACTGCTCGATGACGCAGTTGCCTTCGCACAACCGGTCCTGCGGGCAGATACGGCCACAGATCTCGGGGAAGGTATTGGTCGCCTGAGAAATGTCATAGGCTTCGCGCAGGCGGCCTTCGGCGGTCAGGCGCAGCCAGTCGGGAATGTTGTTCTGCAGGGGGCAATGGCTCTGGCAATAGGGCACGCCGCACTGGCTGCACCGGCTGGCCTGTTCTGCGGCCTTCTCGCGGGCGAACTCGGCATAGATTTCATGGAAATCCTCGTTCCGCAGATCGGGCGGCCGCTTTTCGGGCATGTCCCGGTTCACGGTCGTGAACTTCAGCATCTTCTGACCGGCCATGCGCCAACTTCCTCATTGCGGTTGCCGCGCCGTTTTACGGCGCGTCACCGGGAATGAAAAGTCAGCAAGACTGACCTATAAGGCAGAAAATCCGCGACAAACGTGCATGGTCGGTCGATTTTCGCCAAAACAAGGTCAGTAAAAGTTACCTATCCAGTCACAACCCCATGGAAAGCGCGATAAAAGCGACCGATCCCACGATG
This sequence comes from Loktanella fryxellensis, assembly GCF_900110065.1. Classification (GTDB taxonomy): domain Bacteria; phylum Pseudomonadota; class Alphaproteobacteria; order Rhodobacterales; family Rhodobacteraceae; genus Loktanella; species Loktanella fryxellensis. Next base: position 19,648 of record NZ_FOCI01000009.1, read on the forward strand.
ATTCGCCACCAGCCGAACAGGGCGTAGCCACGCCGGCTGACGAAATCGAGGAGCCAGCGCACCACCAGCACCGCAGTGATGAAGGCACAGATCAGGCCCACGGCGATCTCGCTGACCGCACCCGCATCCAGCACGTCGCGGTTCTGATAGATGTCATAGGCGAACGCCCCCGCCATTGTCGGCAGCGACAGGAAAAAGCTGAATTCCGCCGCAGCCCGCTTGCTGGCGCCCAGCATCAACGCACCGACGATGGTGGCCCCCGACCGTGACACGCCGGGGATCATCGCCAGACACTGGATGAAACCCAGCGCCAGCGACATGCGGATCGGGAATTGCGTCGCATCCGGGTGACGCGGTTCGGGGGCCATGCGGTCCACGAACAGCAGGACGACCCCGCCCAGCACCAGCATGACCGCAATCAGGCGCGGCGTCTCGAAAAGCACGGTCTTGATGAAATCATGCGCCAGCACGCCAATCACCACGGCGGGCAGAAAGGCCACAAGCACCGACAGGATGAACCGCCGCGCCGCAGGGTCGTGCGGCGCATCGCGGAACACCTGCCACAGCTTGCCGAAGTAGACGACCAGCAGCGCCAGGACGGCGCCCAGCTGGATCACCACCTCGAACGTGCGGCCGGCGCTGTCGAAACCAAGGAAATGTCCCGCCAACAGCAGGTGCCCGGTGGACGAGACGGGGATGAACTCGGTCAGCCCTTCGAGGATACCGAGAAAGGCAGCGATGAGCGTCGTCTGGGCGTCCATGCTTCAAGACTCCCGCAGGTTCTTGGCGCTGTCCTTGATGGCCGTGTATTGCCCCGACGGCCGGAACCGCCAGAGATACTCCGGCAGGACGGCGGCCATCGCGGTGGGCACGATGCCAAGATCGGCGAACCCACGCGCCCCATCCGCCACCACGTTATCCACGGCGAGGTTGCGCACCTGATCCGTGGTCAACGGCGGCTTCACCAGACCGAACGTCACCTTGGACAGGATGCCGAACGCCCCCGCCATCAGGCGCGCCATCCAGAACGGGATGTTCGCGATCAGCTTGTTGCGGTGGATGACCGTCAGCATGGTCTGCATCAGCTCGCGGAAGGTCGCCACGTCGGGCCCGCCCAATTCATAGACGCCGCGTGTGGCGGGATCATGCAGTGCGGCGGCGGCGGCGGCGGCCACGTCATCGACATACACGGGTTGAAACCGCGTGTCGGCCCCCACCACGGGCAGCACGGGCCCGACGCGCGACAGACCGGCGAACCGGTTGAAGAACTGATCTTCCGGCCCGAACACGATGGACGGGCGCAGGATCACGGCGTCCGGCATGTGTTCCAGCACGGCGCGTTCGCCCTGCGCCTTGGTCCGGGCATAGGCGCTGGCGCTGTCCGCATTGGCACCGATGGCGGAAATCTGCACCATCCGCGTGACACCTTCGCTGCGCGCGATACGGGCGATCCGTCCCGGTGCCTCCGCCTGCACGGCCTTGAAGGTGTTGCGGCCCGCCTCGGCCAGCACGCCGACGCAATAGACCACCGCATCGGCCCCGCGCATCACGGCACGCACGCTGTCGTCGTCGCGGACATTGCAGAACACCGGCTCGACCTGACCCACGGCGCCGTAGGTGCGCACGAACATCGCCTCGTTCGGGGTGCGGCAGGCGACGCGGATGCGCCAGCCGTCCTTGGCCAGACGCCGCGCGATATAGCGCCCGACGAAACCGGAACCGCCGTAGATGGTGACAAGCTGGGACATGGCATGGCCTTTCACGCTGTTCATGGCGGTTTAGACCGCACCCCCATGCCAGACAAGCTGAATTGGATCACGGCGGCTGCCGCAGGGCCGCGCAGGAAATTCGAGGTGGCGTCGAAATTCGCGTTGACACCCGTTGGCCCGACTCGTAGATCACGCCCCACGACACCGGCCCAGGTGGCGGAATGGTAGACGCGCTAGCTTCAGGTGCTAGTGTTCGCAAGGACGTGGAGGTTCGAGTCCTCTCCTGGGCACCACAGACCGGATCGAAAAAATCCCCCTGAAACCCTTCGGTTTCGGGGGGTTTTCGTTTCCGCCGGCAAACCTGGACGCGCACCATGCCACAGATCGACACGGCGCATCGGCGGCTTCGGAGCGCGGCTTTCCTGCTCTCGCTGGCCCTGCTGGCGGCCCTTGCCGCCTATGCGGCGACAGGCGGCGACATCGTGCTGGATCACCGCATCGCCGACGCGGTGTATCCGCTGCGCAGCGACGCGGGCGTGGCCGTCATGGGTTGGATCACCCGCATCGGCGGACGGCACGGGGTGTTGCCGCTGCTGGCAGGTGCCACGGTGGCGCTGCTGCTGCTGCGGCGCAGCGATCTGCTGGCCGCGGTCTGGGTCGCGGCGCTGGGCAACCTCGTCAGCGTTACGTTGCTGAAGGCGGCCTTCGACCGGCCCCGGCCCGCGATGGGGTATTTCATCGAAACCTCGGGCAGTTTTCCCAGCGGCCATGCGGCGGGGGCCATCGCTGTCTGGGCGATGCTGTGGATCGTGTCAGCGCGGCTGCACCTCATCCGGCGCGGCCCGGCAATCGCCGCCGCCGTCCTGTGCGCCGTCGTGATCGGCGGCACCCGCATCTATCTGGGGCAGCATTACCTGACGGATATCCTTGGCGGTTATCTGCTGGGCGGGCTCTGGCTCACCGCAGGGCTGACATGTGCCGCCCACATGACGCCCCGCCCCACTGCCCCGCGTCACCGCATGGCCGCGACAAGCATGGCCGCAGCCATTGCGCTGGCCGTCATCCTCGCCTCGACCCTGACGCGGCCCGTCGCGGAACCGGAGCCGACCGGGAATGGACAATCCGCCGCAGGGGTCTAGCTTGCGGCAGACCTGCGCAGGAGTTGCCCCTTGCCGTTCGACTGGCTCATCACCCACGGCGAAATCGTCCTCATCGGCTTCGTGGTGCTGGCGGCGGCCACCTATCTGCTGCAACAGCGGCGGTCGCCGCAATCGACGGCGGCGTGGCTTCTGTTCCTCATCATGGTGCCCTATCTGGCGATCCCGATCTTCGTCGGCCTTGGCGTGCGCAAGCGGGCGGCGGGACCGGGCGCGCTGACCATGCGCCCGCTGGGTGGCACCGACCCGCAGAATGCGGTGGATCACATGCTCCGCAGCTACCGCCTGCCGGGGGCCACGGGTGGGCATACGTTCACCCTGCACGACAGCCCCGAAGCGGCGCGCACGGCCCTGTTCGACATGGTGAAGGGCGCGCAGACCCGCATCGACGCGCAGTTCTATATCGTCGCGCGCGACGACATCGGGCGCGCCTTCGTCACCGCGCTGACGGAACGGGCGCGGGCGGGGGTCAAGGTGCGGCTGATCATCGACCGCCTCGGCAGCTTGTTTCCGCCCCGCCACGCGCTGAAGGCACTAATCGCGGCGGGAGGAGAGGTGCACTGGTTCTCGCCTTTCGTGCAGCCGCCGATGCGCGGGCACCTGAACCTGCGCAATCACCGCAAGATCGTGGTCGTGGACAACACCCGCGTCTTTGCCGGCGGCATGAACGTGGGCGAGGAATACATGGGCAAAGGCCCCGACGTGTGGACCGACCTTGCGTTCAGCCTGACCGGACCGGCGGTAGGCAGTTTCGACGACGTGTTCGCGTCGGACTGGGACGGTACGGGCGGCGAGGCCATCGCGCCGGCACCCTTTCCCCCACCGGGCAGCGGCACCGCCGTGGTGCAGGTCGCGCCCTCCGGCCCGGATCTGCGGCATGACGGGCTGCACGATGCGCTGGTCAGCGCCATCCACCGGGCCGAACGGCGCATATGGATCGTGACGCCCTATTTCCTGCCCACCGATACCCTTGCCGAAGCCCTGCTGATCGCAGGCCGTCGCGGGATCGACGTGCGGATCATGCTGCCGCGGAGGTCGAACCAGAAGATCGCCGACTTCGCCCGCGGAGCCTATCTGCGCGACCTGCACCGGTCCCGTGCGCGGGTGCTGAAGTTCAACCGCGGCATGATCCACGCCAAGGCCGGGATCATCGACGATGTGGCTTATATCGGGTCGGTGAATTTCGACGTGCGCAGCATGCTGCTGAACTTCGAGGATGCGCTGATCCTGCACGATGCAGGCAGCGTCGGCCGCATCGACGACTGGTTCGCGGCCCAGTTCCAGTACTGCGAAGAAGGCATCGCGCCAGCGAAATTCCTGCGCCGCGTGGGCGAAGGTCTGTTCCGCATCGGAGCACCCGTCCTGTGACCACACCCATCCGCATCCTGTCCTACAATATCCGCAAGGCGGTGGGCACCGACCGCCGCCGCGACCCGCACCGCATCCTGACCATCCTGAAGGAGGCGCAGGCCGACATCGTGATCCTGCAGGAGGCCGACCTGCGGCTGGGCCAGCGGCGCACCGCGCTGCCGATGGACCTGATCCCGGACTGCGGGCTGGTGCCGGTGCCCATAGCCGTGAACGGCGTCAGTCTGGGGTGGCACGGCAATGCGATCCTCGTGCGGCCCGACTGGGCCGTTGCCGCCACCGACCGCATCACCCTGCCGGGGCTGGAACCGCGCGGTGCGATCAGTGCGCTGGTCAGGACACCGCTCGGTCCGCTGCGGGTGATCGGCGCGCATCTGGGATTGCTGCGCCGCTCGAGGCTGGGTCAGCAACAGGCGTTGATCGACTGGATCGCCGAACAGGACACTGGCCCCATGGTGATCGGCGGCGACCTGAACGAATGGTCGGCGCGGCGCGGTCTTGGCCCGTTGGCGCGGGTGTTCGCGCTGCACACGCCCGGCCATTCCTATCACGCCCGCTGGCGACTGGCCCCGCTGGACCGGATCGGCCTGTCCGAGGAGATTGCCATGCACGATCTGTCGATGATCGACACGACCCTCTCGCGCAAGGGGTCTGACCATCTGCCGATCCGCGCCAGCGTGACGTGGCCGACCGCTACTGCTGGGCCCACAGCACACCACAGGGGTTGAGGGGCGGGCCACACCGACCTATCTGCTGATCAGCAACAGGCACGGCGTGTTGCGGCAACAGGCACGGCGGACCATGGCGAACCACCTTCATCACCACGACCTGCCGGATGGGCTGAGCCTTGGCCCCATCGTCGCCATCGACTGCGAGACGATGGGACTGCTGCCGCGCCGCGACAGATTGTGTCTGATCCAGATGTCCGCAGGCGACGGCGACTGCCATCTGGTGCAGGTCGCCCGCGACCCCGCCCCCGCGCCGAACCTGTGCCGGATGCTGGCGGACCCCGCCACGCTGAAGCTGTTTCACTATGGCCGCTTCGACATCGCGGCGCTGTTCCAGACCTATGATGTGGTGACGGCCCCTGTCTGGTGTACCAAGATCGCGTCGCGCATGGTGCGCACCTATACCGACCGCCACGGGTTGAAGCAGCTGGTGCAGGAATTGCTGGGCATCGACATCTCCAAATACCAGCAGCAAAGCGACTGGGGTGCCGCCGACCTGACGCCGGCGCAGCTTGACTATGCGGCGTCCGACGTGCTGCACCTGCACCGCCTGCGCGACGAACTGAACCGCAGGCTGGTGCGCGAAGGGCGGCAGGATCTGGCGCAGGCGTGCTTCGACTTCCTGCCGACGCGCGCGCAACTCGACCTGCTCGGCTGGGCCGACAGCGACGTGTTCTACCACGCATGACGATGGACGCCACATTCCGCGACACCGGTCGCCGCGTCATCGCCGCAGAGGCTGAGGCCCTGCACATCCTGTCCGACTCGTTGGGCGACAGTTTCGCCGCCGCCGTGCAGGTGCTGCTGGACGCGCGCGGGCGCATCATCGTGTCCGGCATGGGCAAGTCCGGTCACATCGCCCGCAAGATCGCCGCGACCTTTGCCAGCACGGGCACGCCCGCCCACTTCGTCCACCCCGCCGAGGCGAGCCACGGCGATCTGGGGATGCTGACACCCGGCGACGCGGTCATCGTGCTGTCCAATTCCGGCGAGACGCCGGAACTGTCGGATATCGTGGCCTATACCCGACGTTTCGCCATTCCCCTGATCGGGGTCGCCAGCCGCCCGGACAGCACGCTGCTGACGCAGTCCGACGTGGCGCTGGTGCTGCCGCAACTGGGCGAGGCGTGCGGGACCGGCGTGGTGCCCACCATCTCCACCACCATGACGCTGGCGCTGGGCGATGCGCTGGCCATCGCGCTGATGGAACATCGGCAGTTCACGCCCGAAAACTTCCGCGACGTGCATCCGGGCGGCAAGCTGGGCGCACGCCTGTCCAAGGTGCGCGACCTGATGCACACCGGGGGCGAACTGCCGCTGGTCGATCACGACACGCCGATGGGCGACGTGCTGCTGACGATCTCTCAGCGTGGGTTCGGTGTGGCGGGGATCCTGTCCGATGACGGGCAGCTTGCCGGCATCATCACCGACGGCGACCTGCGGCGCCACATGCAGGGCCTGCTGGATCATACCGCCGAACAGGTGATGACCCGCAATCCCACCACGGTGCGCAGCGACGCGCTGGCGGAAACCGCCGTCGCGGTGATGAACGACCGCAAGATCACCTGCCTGTTCGCGGTGGATGCGGGCGGACAGGTCGCGGGCATCCTGCACATCCACGACTGCCTGCGTGCGGGCGTGGTCTGACCTGATGGCCCATACGTCGAACCTGCATTCGGTGATCGTCGGCTGGCTCAAGATCCTGTTGCCGCTCGCCGCCCTCATGCTGCTGTCCACGCTGTTCCTGTTCGCGCGCGGCGACGGGGCGTCCGACGACATTCCCTTTGCCCAGATCGACGCGGCGGCGGCGGAACAGCGCGTGGCGTCACCCCGCTTTTCCGGGCTGACCAGCACCGGCGACACCTTGCAGATCAGCGCCGAGGCCGCGCGCCCGGCGGCGGACGGCGGCTCGCAGATCGACATCGACCGCCCGCACCTGTCGCTGGATGGCACCGACGGCACCTCGCTGCGCATCACGGCGGGGACAGGCAGCATCGACACGGTTGCCCGCACCGCACGGCTGGACGGTCTGGCCCGGCTGGAGACGTCCGACGGCTACACCATGGAAACCGCCGGTCTGCGCGCCGACATGGACAGCGGCACCATCACGTCCGATGGCCCGCTGGAGGCGCAGGCCCCGTTCGGGCGACTGTCCGCCGGTCAGGTCACGGTCGAGACCGCGCAGGATGGCGCCGGTGGCCACATCGCGTTCACCGATGGCGTGAATTTGGTCTATACACCCTCAACCGCACCAAAGGACGACTGACATGCTCCGCCGCTATCTGACTGCCGTCCTGCTGCTGTTCGCGGCCCCGGCCAGTGCCCAGACGAACATCGACCTGGGCGGCATCAGCGCCGATCCGAATGCCCCGGTCGAAGTGACCGCCGACAACCTGAACGTCGATCAGGAAACCGGCAGCGCCGTGTTCAGCGGCAACGTGGTGATCGGTCAGGGCGACCTGCGGCTGTCGGCGCCGCAGGTGCAGGTGACATATTCCGACGCAACCGGCGACATCACCCGCCTGCAGGCCAGCGGCGGCGTCACCTTTGCCACACCCACAGAAGCGGCAGAGGCGGCAGAGGCGGATTACGACCTCGTCGCCGGGACCCTGACCATGACGGGCGACGTGTTGCTGACGCAAGGCGCCAGCGCCCTGTCGGCCGAGCGTATGGTGGTGAACCTGGACACCGGCACGGCGCAGATGACGGGGCGCGTCCGCACCGTGTTCCGTCAGGACGGCAACAACTGATGCCCCGCGACCCGGCGATCCCCGACGACGGCACGGGCCTGCGGGTCACGAACCTGCGCAAGAGCTATCGCAAGCGGCCGGTGATCCGCGACGTCAGCCTGCATCTGGGCCGGGGCGAGGTCGTGGCCCTTCTGGGTCCGAACGGGTCGGGCAAGACGACGTGCTTTTACCTGATCGCCGGCCTCATCACGCTGGAGGGGGGGCGCGTCACCGTCGACGGCGAGGATGTGACGACGATGCCGATGTATCGCCGCGCCAATCGCGGGATCGGCTATCTGCCGCAGGAAATGTCGATTTTCAGGGGCCTGACGGTCGAGGACAACATCAAGGCCGTCCTGCAGATCGCCGAGCCGTCCAAGAAACGCAGGCGCGACCGGCTGGAACAGCTGCTGACCGAATTCTCGATCGAGCATCTGCGCCGCGCGCCCGCCGTGGCCCTGTCTGGCGGTGAACGAAGGCGCGCCGAAATAGCCCGCTGTCTGGCCGCAGGGCCGAAATACGTGCTGCTGGACGAACCTTTCGCCGGGGTGGATCCCATCGCCGTGGCAGAGATCCGTCATCTGGTGGCCGACCTGAAGACGCGCGGCATCGGTGTGCTGATCACCGACCACAACGTGCAGGAAACCCTGCAGATCGTCGATCGCGCCTACATCCTGCACGATGGCCGCGTATTGATGAGCGGGACGACCGCCGAAGTCGTGCAGGACGAGAATGTGCGCCGTGTCTATCTGGGCGAAGGGTTCCGCGTGAATTGACGCCAACCACGCCCCGCCATTGACAAATGCGGGTCCCTTGGCGCTCAATAAGAGGGATGGAGACCTTGTCATCCGCCTGTCGCACCGCACCGGGCCCCACCGGGTCCGTCGCATCCGGGACATGATCAGGATCAAGGATTCATCGTTTCCGGTCCGTGACGTGGAACCGGGCGACCGATCCGCGGCTTGGTCCGGAAACGCCGAGTGCCATCGCAACAGGAGAGATCATGCGGTATCAGATCAGCGGAAAACAGATCGACATCGGTGCGGCCCTACAGACCCACGTCGAGACGGAACTGGGGCAGACCCTGTCAAAGTATGCCGGCCGCCCGACCGAGGCCTATGTCGTGTTTTCTAAGTCGGGGCACGAGCATGTCGCTGAATCGGTGGTCCATCTGTCCACAGGTCTGACCGTGCAGGCCTCTGGCCGCGATCCGGAGATCTATGCGGCCTTCGACGCCTGCTGCGAAAAGATGGACAAGCAGCTTCGCCGGTACAAGCGCCGCTTGAAGGACCATCACCGTGATCGGCCGGATCCGGTCGCCATGTCGGGCGGCGGCGAATACATCCTTGCCGCCACCACCGACGAGGTCGAGGACGATCCCGCCGAGGGCCACGACGCCCCGGTCATCGTCGCCGAGACCGAGGCCAAGATCCCGTCGCTGTCCGTGGGTGAGGCCGTGATGCAGATGGAGTTGTCCCACGCCGCCGTCATGGTGTTCCGCAACGAAAAGCAGGGCCGCATCAACGTGGTCTACAAGCGTGACGATGGCAATATCGGCTGGATCGACCCGCACGATGCGGATAGAGCCGCCACAAACTGACCTCTGGAGATCGACTGACCGATGCAACTGGCCGACATTCTGCAGCAAGGCGCCGTCAAGGTCGTGGGCGGCTGCACCAGCAAGAAGCGGTTGTTCCACGATCTGGGTGCGTTGGCCGAACAGACCTACGGCCCGAAGGCCGGTGATGTGGTCAATGCGCTGATCGAGAGAGAGGCCCTCGGGCCGACCGGCGTGGGGCATGGTATCGCCCTGCCCCACGCCCGGTTGCCCGATGTGGACCGCATCCAGGGCTTGTTCCTGCGGCTGGAAAAGCCGCTGCATTTCGATTCGGTGGACCGGCAACCGGTCGATCTGGTCTTCGCCCTGCTGGCGCCAGAGCAGGCCGGTGTCGAGCACCTGCGGGCGCTGGCGCTGGTGTCGCGCACCATGCGCCTGCCCGATGTCTGCGCGAAACTGCGCGCCAACACCGACCCGGGCAAGCTTTATGCCATCCTCACTGAAGCGCAGTCCATTCAGGCCGCGTGACGCGTCAGGCGTCGGTTCGCGACAGCGGGCCGAACCCGAAGGCGTCGTAATCACGACCGTAGGCGTCCTGCGCCGCAATCTCGACCGCGTCGTCATAGATCGCCGCCAACCGTGCGCCATGCGGATCGGTTACGGCTGGTAGCGGCGGCATCGTGGTGCGACCGATCTGGCCCGCCAGCCATGCCAGATGTCCCCGCAGACCAGCCTCGCGCGCAACCACGTCGGCCACGCCGAAGTCCGCCATTCCCTGCAGCAGCGACGACTGCGACGCCCAGGCTGCGTCGGTGCGCACTGCGGTCTGTGCGGACAGGTTGTTGCGCAGGAAACGCAGGAACGCGAGGAACGCGAGGCGGTGCGCCTTCATGTCGTAGACCACATCGGTTTCCGGCACGGGCCCGCCGTCGGGCACGGCAACGCCGTGAATCTTGCGCAACGTCCCGCGAATTTCCGCAAAGGTGCCGGGCCCGGTCGCAAGAATGCGGTCGCAGAACGCCGTATGGGCCCAGACGACCGGATGGCGGATGACGGTGAACGTGCGATGTTCGACATGCGCCCGCTGCCAGTCGCGCAGCGTCTTTTGCCCGAACCCGGTCCGCAGGTCGGCAGGCGTCACCTCGTCCAGCGCCGCCAGCCAGTCCTGCACGGCTGCATTCGGTCCGGATTTCAGCGGCATGTACAACAGCGGACTGTTTGCCGCGGCGACATAGGTCGGGATCATCGGCCCCCGACGCGGCTCGAAGTTCGGTGTGCGCGACAAATTGAACCTGTCCAGCCGCGCCAGCGCCTGCTCCATCTGTGCAAAGTTGGCCACCTTGTTGGCCATTGGCATGGGATTTTGCTTCTTCAGCTTTTTGTTGAGCGCCGTGATCTCGCTGTCCACGCCCAGCCAGCGGACGAGGCCGTTCATCACCGCCACATCCTGCAGGTCCTCGTAGGCGACGTGGAACGCGGTCTGCCCGCTGCGTTGCAGCGTGTTCAGGATCAGGGTCTGGAACTGCTGCAGGGCGGCCAGATGCGCCTCGAACTCCGCCGCGTCGAAGGGGACAGTTTCGGTCTTGGCATGGGTGGCGTTCGTCAGTTTCCACTGGCCGGTGGCCTTGGCGATCTTCCAGCTGATGAAGCTGTCGACGGGATTACGCGTCAGCACGATCTTGGCACACCGCGGATCGGTCAGCGCGATGTCCAGCACGCGGCCGTCGTGATCGTTGAAGAAGCGAAAACCGTTCAGACCGGGGGCCGCCTTGATCCGGTCGATCAGCATTTGCGGATCGGCCTCACGCTCACCCTGCGTGACGCCAAGCACGTCGGCACTGTTGGGATAACCGATGAAATGCGGATTGAACGCCTCGCCCAGACAGGCGACGCCGTCGTTCATGTTCAGGTTCGCCTCGAGAAAATTGGACCCGGTCCGCATTTCCGCAAAGACCACGAAGTAATCGTATTTTGACACTTTAATTGACCAGATAGGGTTTGCGGGGTTTCGGGGCCTGATGCAACGGCGCGCTCCCAACCGGGAAATCGCCCATCAGATGCGGGTGCATCCCCTGATTCTTGAGGTTTTGCAGGAACTGACCGAAGCCTGTCAGGTCGTGCATCCGAGGCGCTTCGTTCAGCCGCCGGACGCCGCCACCCACCAGATCGTCGACCACCTGCTGCAACGCCTCCATCGGGCTGTCGATGAAATCCGCCATGGTCCAGATCCGCACCCGCGCCTTGGTCCAGGGCGACCGCAGGATGTCCAGCCATTCGCTTTCGACGCGTTGCAGATGCGCGGCCCGGTGTCGCAATTCGCCGAAGTTGCCGTTCGACTGGAACAGCGGCACGGCCCACACGCCCGAGACGACGCAGACATAGGCATTCTGATCGCGGGCCACGAGGTACCGGATGCCTTGCGTATCCGCGGGCGAGAACTGGAACGCCTGCCGTTCGCCGCGCGTGTTCCAGATCAGGTTCGTCAGGAACCGCTGGGAATCGTATTCCCGGATCGCCGGATTGTCGGTCAACGCACCGTTGAAGATCTTCTGCCGCCCGTCGAACTCCACCCGGTGCGGATTGAACAGGTGGCCATGCACGCGCATGCCGGTCGCTTTGGCCAACCACGGCTCGAAATTTTCGAACAGCTCGGCCAGACCGCCAAAGACCGCATACGGCCCGGACGTGATGCCGTTTTCCCGGTCGTGTCGCGGCCAGCGACTTTGCATGTACAGACCCGGACGCCCCTTGGTCCGCAGATCGACCGCCTTGGAGAAGATGCGGTCGATCTTGCCGGGATTGGGCTCGCTCGCCGTCATGGCCGTGGCGTCGTCCTTGAGGAACGTGCCGTACAGGCGATCGCCGCGCGGCCAGATCTTGCGCGCGACGAAGCAGTCGGACCGCCGCAGCAGTTGCAGGTGATCGTCGTAGAAGATGTGCGGCTTGCCCTGGAAATCGAATTTGGACAAGGTCAGCGACCGGCTTTCGATGCTGACGGAATAGAGCCGCGCCAGCGACTGGAAATAACTTTCGTCCGGAATCCAGACCTTGGCGAAATAGGCGTCGTTGCGACGCCGGTCCGGGTCACCGAGGATCGCCGACAGGGTCTGGCGCGTCATGCACCACCACTGCGATCCCATGTGCGGCACGATCCCGTCAGGGATGCGCCGCTGATAGCCGACCCTGCGCTGCAGTGCGACATAGCGGTCGAAAAGCTTGCGCTGCCGCCGCCATGAAAACGGAAACTGCAGGGTAAAGCGTTCGTGGTCGAGGCCACCGACCGTCCAAGGCACGTCGGCGGTGGTCGCACTCTCGATGAAATCGGTGCGCGGACGACTGTCGAGGTAGCGCCGGAGGTCCGCCACCGGGCGCAACGGCATGCACGACCCCGACGTCAGATAGACGTGCCGCACCTGCGTGAAACGGGCCAGCATCAGCTCCGACGCGGCCTGCGTCGCAGCGACGATCCCCCACGCACCCCATTCGCAGCGATGACGCGTGCTGAACAGGACGGTCGGCTGGTCGGCCAAAGCCGCGCGGAACCGCTCGAACTGCGCGGCCCGGACCTTGCGATCCACATGGATCACCACCGGACATCCCCCGGCGACCCAATGGCGCGCCAGTTGTTCCGCCCGGTCAAAGTCGGCATGGACCAGCATGACGATGCCCAGCGTCATGCCCAGTTTCCCTTCGACAACAGCCCGAGGATCTCCAGCTGCCGCCAGTTGATGTAGCGTTCGGACCACTTGCACCACAGGTCGGGGTTGGCGTCGCCCGCCTCTGCATAAGCCCGGTATTCGCGGCTGTTGGCAAAGTGCTGACGGCGATCCAGCTCTTCGCGGACCTTTTCGGTGAAGGTCGACAGGAACTTGGTGTGCAGCAGCACGCCGCTTGCCATTTCGCCCCCCCATTCGTCATAGACGAGGTTCAGCCCCTGCGGCAGCAGCATATGGGTGCTGTTGACATAGGCATAGCGCCTGTCCCACTTCACCAGCGGCACCTTGTTCAGCGACGGCGCCTTTCCGGGCGCATCGGCAAAGAACGACCGCATCCGCACGCCGCCCTGGATCCACAGGTTGCCGAATTTCGGGTTGCGCTTGATCGTGTAGTTACCGCTGTCGAACCAGCCGGCGACCTGCAGCGGGTCTGTGCCGCGGATATAGGGCACATCGCCGATGCGCCCCTTGGGATACATATCCAGCAGCATCGCCCCGAACGACCTGATCGACGACGCGTCCAGCCAGTCGGTCAGCGCCCGCAGGGGCCGCGTGTCGCAGAACGGATAGACCAGCAATTCGTCGGGATCGACGACCAGCGCCCAGTGGCCATGGGCATATCTGCGCTGCAGATGGTTCAGCCAGTCCACACCGAACCGGGCCCGCTTGTAGCTTGCGGTGGTGTGGAACAGCGTCACGTCGGGCTGGTCGGCCAGCCATGCGCCCGCCCCATCGGTGCTGTCGTTGTCCACGAGGATGAAATGATCGACGCCCAGACCACGATAGTAGTCGAGGAAATAGGGCAGGCGCACATCCTCGTTGCGGAACGTGCTGAAGACGAGGATGCCATCCGGCCTGATCTGTGCCGTGCGGTCCACCACGCAGCGCAATTCCCGCCGCTTGCGGAAGGCCCGCACCAGCCACTTCTTGCGCTGCAACCGCAGCCGGTATGACCGCCAGGCGCCCACCGCGCTCCCTTCTTCAGCTTTGCTCCATCCGGATGACCGTATCAGGCATCCGATAACACCGCTCTAAAATGCGCAGTCCAGGATGGCGGAACGAACGCCGCCCGACGATCCCGTGATGTTGCATCCGCCAGCCGCTCGACCTCTTTTTTCCACCGATACTGATCTTTGGGGTCCACGTAAACGGCCCAGTCGCCCAAGAGCTCGCGGCAGGCGGGCAGGTCGGCGCAGATGAGCGGTGCGCCCAGCGATGCCGCCTCCAGCGGGGGCAGGCCGAACCCTTCGGCAAAGGACGGAAACACAAGCCCCCGCGACCCCGCCAGCAGCGCCGCGATGGCCCCGTCGGACAGGTCCGTCACCTCGTGGACGTGGGGCACGCCCGCATCCAGCCGGGCAAAGACCTCCGTATTGCGCCAGCCCCGCCGCCCGCAGATCAGCAGGGCGGGCGCGCCGGGTCCCCAGTTGTCCCAGACATCCAGCAGCAGGGCATGGTTCTTGCGCGGCTCGATCGTGCCCAGCGCCACGAAATAGGGTCGCAGCGGCATGACGCCGGGCGGAATCTCCTCTGGCGCGGGGCGGGGCAGGTCCAGCCCCAGATGTGCCGTCACGATGGGCGGCACCGGGCCGTGGCCCGCCATATGCCGCGTCACATCGGCGGCACAGGCGGCGGACGTGCAGATGATCCGGTCCGCATGGCGCTGTGCCACCTGCAGCTTCGCGGCAAAGGCGGCGACGGTGTTCGCACGCTGCATGTCTGGCCAGTCCAGCGGGATCGTGTCGTGGATCAGGATCGCGATGCGCGCACCGTCGCATGCCCTGATCCCGCGGCACACCGCATCAGTCAGGTTGCTGTGGCCGACGTTGAAATACGTGAACCCGGCGGGCACCCGCGCCAGCAGGCGGGGCAACCTGCGACGGGTGGACCGTGCCATCGCATGACGCCGCACAAAGCTTTGCCCCAGCCGCGCCGCGGGCGTCAGTCGTCTGTTCAACCGCGACAGCCAGTCGGCCCGGCCAAAATCGCGCGTTGCCACCGCCTGCCCCAACGCCAGCAGCCCGATGCGGTCCAGCAGGACGAACCCCAGCGCCGTGCGGCACAGCCCGAACACCGGCCTGCCGCCATCCGCCGTCAGCGCCCGCAGATAGGCAAGCTCTACCCGATCCACGCCGGTCGGCAGCAGACCGGCGCGGGACGCAAGCCGCGTCACATCCAGCAGGCGCGCCCCCGGCACCGGACCCTATTGCGCCGCGTGGCGGTGCGCCAGCCGGTCGATCAGATAGGCCTGCAGGTCGTCCCGCAGTTCCGGCCGGTCGAGGGCGAAGGCCACGGTCGCCTGCAGATACCCCGCCTTCGACCCGCAGTCGTAGCGCATCCCGTCGAAGCGATAGCCGAACACGTCGCGGCCTGCCGCGATCTCCATGGCGATGGCGTCGGTCAACTGGATCTCTCCACCCGCGCCGCGCCCGACATGGCCGATGTTGGCCATGACCTGCGGCGTCAGGATGTAGCGCCCGATGACCGCAAGGTTCGACGGCGCCGTCCCGCGGGCGGGCTTTTCCACCATGCCGCGGGCCTTGACGACCCGTCCGATGGGATCGGCCCCGGTCGCCAGATCGAGGACGCCGTAGGACGACGTCGCCTCTGGTGCGACCTTCATCGTGGCAACCATCGCGCCGCCGGTGTGGTCATACGCCTCGACCATCTGTTGCAGGCATGGCTTGTCCGCCGCGATCACGTCGTCGGGCAGCAGCACGGCGAAGGGTACGTCGCCGATCAGCCGCCGCGCGCACCAGACCGCATGACCCAGACCCAGCGCCTTGTCCTGCCGGACGCAGGCGATGGCGCCGCTGTCCATGTTCGTGGCCCGCAGGGTCGCCAGCAAGTCGGTCTTGCCCGCCTCCTCCAGCGTGCGTTCCAGATCGGGCGACCGGTCAAAGTAATCTTCCAGCGCGGTTTTGCCACGCGCGGTGACGAAGATGAAATCGGTGATGCCCGCCGCCCGCGCCTCGTCGATGGCATACTGGATCAGGGGCCGATCCACGAGGGTCATGATTTCCTTGGGCACGACCTTGGTGGCAGGCAGGAACCGGGTGCCCAGACCGGCAACGGGAAAAATGGCTTTCGTGATCTTGGCTCGCATGGTGCAACTCGCTTTCAGGATCGGATCGCACGGGTATCGGTAACGTTTCAGCTTAATCTATGAAGAAATCGTGGCAAATCGAAAGCGATCAAGGCGCAAAGGGATCGCGCACCGCCACCACGCGCGCCATCTCTGCCGCGACGCGGGCCTTGCGCCGCATCATCCGCACCAGCGGCCCGCCGCGGTCCGACCGCCCGAACTGCCCCCCGGTCTGTTCCCACACCCCCGCATCGGTGAACCTGATGCGGTGGAACAATGCCGTCGGCGACAGCATGATCAGCGACACGACGGCCCCGTCCGCCACGGCTCGCGCTGCCCGCGCCCGTGCCACCTGCGCCCCACGCAGACCCGTCCCTATGACGATATGGGGCCGCCGGGTCGTCGGAAACCGCAGGAATGGCGGTGATGCGGCAAAGGCGGGATATTGGCCCAGCGCCCGCGCCAGTCCGTCCTCCCACCCGGCGTCGAAGGTGCGCAGCAGGCGCGGCACGTCGCCCGGCATCAGCCGCCCCGCCACCATGTGCCCCAGCAGGCGTTGCCGCTGCTGATCCCGCGCAGCCTGCGAGGTAAAGGCGGCACCATCGCCATGTTTGCGCCGGAATGCGGCGATGCTGGCACCGATCTGGAACAGATCCCGCGGCACACGGTCGGACGTGCGGCGGGCGCTGGCCGCATAGCCGTGATGCACTTCAGCCCGCGGCACGATGGCGGTGACGGCACCCATGGTCGCCAGCCGCAGGTTCACGTCCGTCTCGTCGAGGTAGAAGGCGAACGCCGGATCGAACCCGCCCATGTCCCGCAGCACGTCGCGGCGGATCGCCATGTTGGTGCCCTCGGTCTTGACAGCGCGACCAGGTCCGGCGGTCAGCAGGGTGGGCTGCACCCGGTCCACGGTGATGGGAACAGCCTCTCCATCCGCAAAGGCCAGCCGCGCGCGCCACTGAAATGCGATGCCGTTGCGCCCGCGCACGAAGCCACCCGCCGCCGTCACGACCGGATCGGCAAAGGGTGCCGTCAGCCGCGTCAGCCATGTCGGCTCCGGCACCGCGTCGTCGTCGATGAAGGCGACGATGTCGCCTGCCGCCAGTGCCAGCCCGGCATTGCGCGCGGCCGAGATGTTGGGGACCCCGAACGACACCGCCTTGACGTGATCCGCCAACCCGCTTGCCGCAATGGCCGGACGGGATGCGGCGTCGGCGACGACGATCACCTCGCACAGCGGATGGGCGATCTGGGACAGACCCAGCAGGCAACGGCGCAGGGCGTCGGGGCGTCCGGTACTGACGACGATGACGCTGACCGCGGCACCTTCGGGCATGTCAGTCTGCGCCCATCTCGCGCAGCATCGCCTCGATCCGTGGGACATCCTCGGGATTGTTCAACTCCCAGAACTGGCGGCCTTTGGCATCGACCTCGACGCACAGCACCGGACGCGCCTGTTCGAGGAAGCGGAGCTGTTCCAGCCCCTCCAGCGTCTCCAGCGGGCCGATGGGCCATGTGCCATAGGCCCGCAGCGCGTCCGGGCGATAGGCATAGACGCCGACGTGGTGCCAGACGGGGGTGATCGCGTCGTCCGCCCAGTCCTGCCCGGTATAGGGGATCACTTCCTTGGAGAAGTAGAGCGCGTTGTGGCTTTGCCCGAACACCGCCGTCGTCCCGCCCACGCGCCCCGCGCGGCGATCGTCGAGGAACCCGCGCAACGCGCGCCCCTCGGTCCGCAGCACGGGCGTTGCGGCATCCACGTCGGGACGTGCTGCCAGCGCCGTCACCAGATCGCTGATGAACCACGCGGGCGTCAGCGGCGCGTCGCCCTGCAGGTTCACGACGATGTCGTAGGTTTCATCCATCGCGTCGATGGCCGCGGCGCAGCGTTCGGTGCCGTTGCGGCACGCCTCGGGCGTCATCACGACCTTTGCACCGAAGGCTGCCGCAGCGTCGCGGATGCGGGCGTCGTCGGTGGCGACCACGACCCGGTCGATGCCCGGCACCTGCATCGCCGCATCCCACGACCGCCGGATCAGCGAACGGGCATCGCCGCTGGCACCACGCAGATCGACCAGCGGCTTGCCCGGATACCGAGTGGACGCATAGCGGGCGGGGATGACGATCAGGACCGACATCAGGCGGACTTCAACGCGACGCCGGGGGCGTAAGCGATGAAGAACGGGTTGGCGAACCCGTCCTTGCCATAGGCCAGCGGGGCCAGCGTGTCGAAATCGACCACATGGCCGCCAGCGCCCGTCAGCACCGCATGACCCGCCGCCGTGTCCCATTCCATCGTGCGGCCAAGTCGGGGATAGAGGTCGGCTTCACCGACAGCGACGAGGCAGAACTTCAGCGACGATCCGGCGCTGGTCATGTCGCGCACGCCGTAGCGGGCGATGTAGTCGTCGGTCGCCTGATCGCGGTGCGACTTGGTCGCCACGACCATCAGGGCCGCGTTGTCGGGTGTTGCGTTGACCGACAGCGGCGTCGTGGCGCCCGGCGCATCCTTGGCGAAATCGCCGGTTTCCTCGACCGACTGGCCGTCGGCGGCGGTGTAGAACAACCGCCCCTTGGCGGGCGCATAGACGACGCCGCGCACCGGCACGCCGTCGACCACATAGGCGATGTTTACGGTGAAATCGCCGCGCCGCTGCACGAATTCCTTGGTGCCGTCCAGCGGATCGACGATCAGGAACGTGGTGGCCGTCACGCCGTGGGACGCCGCCTGCTCCTCTGTCACCAGTGCCACATCGGGAAATGCGGCACGCAGGCCATCGCTGATGATGGCGTCGGCGGCCTCGTCCGCGGCGGTCACGGGGCTGTCGTCGCTCTTGGTGCGGACCTCGAAATCGGGGGAATCGTAGATCTCCATGATGCGGTCGCCCGCCTGCAGGGCCAGTCGCCGCATGACCGTGGTCAGCGTGGCAAAATCCATGGTCATACTTTCTCCGTAATTTTGCGACACACTGCAATTTGATCGAAAACCGTTGCTTTTGCCCTTATGGTCTGGCCACTTCAGCCGGGCAAGGTCTAGATGCCGGTCAGCCCGCAGGGCCCGGATTGCCAGCCACAGGACGCCGCCGATGTTTCAGATCCAGACGCCCAAGTCGCGATCCCGCACCTTGCTGGGCATGGCAGAGCTGATCTATCACTCCGCGATCCGCGACATCCGCAAGAACCATCGCAATCCGCTGATGGGTCTGGTGATGAACATCTTCCAGTCCGTCCTGATGATCGCGTCGTTCTATGCGATGTTCGCGCTGCTGGGCATCCGGGGGGCTGCGGTGCGCGGCGATTACCTGATGTACATCATGTCGGGGATCTTCCTCTACATGGCGCATACCAAGGCCATGTCGTCCGTCGTCGCGTCCGAAGGGCCCGCATCCCCCATGATGCAGCACGCCCCGATGAGCACCGCCATCTCGATCTGCGCCGCGGCCCTGTCGTCGCTGTATCTGCAGTTCCTGTCGATCTTCGTGATCCTGTTCATCTATCATGTCACCTATGCCCCCGTCGTGATCGAAAATCCGATCGGTGCCTTGGAAATGTTCATGATCTCGTGGTTTTCCGGCGTGGCCGTCGGCACGATCTTCCTTGCGATCAAGCCATGGTCGCCGGAGTTCACGCGCATCGGCAGCTCGATCTATGGGCGCGTCAACATGATCGCGTCGGGCAAGATGTTCCTGGCCAACACCCTGCCACCGTCGATGCTGGTGGTGTTCGACTGGAACCCGCTGTTCCATACGATCGACCAGCTGCGCGGCGACATCTTCGTCAACTACAACCCGCATTTCAGCTCTGCGACCTATCCGGTCTACGTGGCGCTGGTCCTGCTGATGCTGGGGCTGCTGGGCGAATACTATACCCGCGGCCGGGCATCGGCCAGCTGGAACGCCGGGCGCTGATTGCACCGCGACAGGCCGGACGGGAAAAACGGGGGCCGGTGCGGGGCCCCCGTTGCAGGCCCCGTGGCCCCTCCCTATATACGCCAGACAGACGGTGCAGGACGCGTGTCCGGCAACCGCATCAGTGAAACGGGCGCAGGTGCCGCAACGGGTCTGCGCCTCTCAAACCGCCTGAAGTATAAGGGATTTGAACCATGGCCAAAGTCATCGGCATCGACCTCGGAACCACCAACTCTTGCATCGCCATCATGGATGGCAGCAAGCCCCGTGTAATCGAGAACAGCGAAGGTGCCCGCACCACGCCGTCCATCGTCGCCTTCACGGATGACGAGCGCCTCGTTGGCCAGCCGGCCAAACGTCAGGCCGTCACCAACCCCGAAAACACCATCTTTGCGGTCAAGCGTCTGATCGGCCGTCGTTACGACGACGCGGATCTGGCCAAGGACAAGAAGAACATGCCGTTCAACGTCGTCAATGGCGGCAACGGCGATGCCTGGGTCGAGGCGCGCGGCGACAAGTATTCGCCCAGCCAGATCAGCGCGTTCATCCTCGGCAAGATGAAGGAAACCGCAGAATCCTATTTGGGCGAAGAAGTGACGCAAGCCGTCATCACCGTGCCCGCCTATTTCAACGACGCCCAGCGTCAGGCGACCAAGGACGCCGGCAAGATCGCCGGCCTCGAAGTGCTGCGCATCATCAACGAGCCGACGGCGGCCGCACTGGCCTATGGTCTGGACAAGAAGGACGCCAAGACGATCGCGGTCTATGACCTCGGCGGCGGCACGTTCGACGTGACCATCCTGGAAATCGACGACGGCCTGTTCGAAGTGAAATCCACCAACGGGGACACGTTCCTCGGCGGTGAGGACTTCGACATGCGGATCGTCAACTACCTTGCCGACGAGTTCAAGAAAGAGAACTCCGTCGATCTGACCAAGGACAAAATGGCCCTGCAGCGGCTGAAGGAAGCCGCCGAAAAGGCCAAGATCGAGCTGTCGTCGTCGTCCACGACGGACATCAACCAGCCCTTCATCTCGATGGGGTCGAACGGTCAGCCGCTGCACCTCGTGATGAAGCTGACCCGCGCCAAGCTGGAAAGCCTTGTCGGCGACCTGATCAAGAACTCGATCAAACCGTGCAAGGACGCGTTGAAGGATGCGGGTCTGTCGGTCGGTGACATCGACGAAGTCGTGCTGGTCGGCGGCATGACCCGCATGCCCCGCGTCAAGGAAGAGGTCGCCAAGTTCTTTGGCAAGGAACCCCATCAGGGCGTGAACCCCGACGAGGTCGTGGCACTGGGTGCCGCCATTCAAGCGGGCGTGCTGCAGGGTGACGTCAAGGACGTGGTGCTGCTGGACGTGACCCCGCTGTCGCTGGGCATCGAAACGCTCGGTGGCGTATTCACCCGCCTGATCGACCGCAACACGACGATCCCGACCAAGAAGTCGCAGACCTTCTCGACCGCCGAGGACAACCAGAACGCCGTGACCCTGCGCGTCTTCCAGGGTGAGCGCGAGATGGCGGCCGACAACAAGATGCTGGGTCAGTTCAACCTCGAAGGGATCCCGCCCGCACCGCGCGGCATGCCGCAAATCGAAGTGACCTTCGACATCGACGCCAACGGCATCGTGTCGGTCGGCGCCAAGGACAAGGGCACCGGCAAGCAGCAGACGATCACGATTCAGGCGTCCGGCGGTCTGTCGGACGAGGACATCGAGGCGATGGTCAGGGACGCCGAGGCGAATGCCGACGCCGACAAGGAACGCCGCGCCTTGGTCGAGGCCCGCAATCAGGCGGAAAGCCTGATCCACTCGACCGAAAAGTCGATGGAAGAGCATGCGTCCAAGGTCGATCCGACCACGATCGAGGCCATCGAGCTGGCCATCGCCGCGCTGAAGGACGAGCTGGAGAACGACAACGTCGCCAAGATAAAGTCGGGCATCCAGAACGTCACCGAATCGGCGATGAAACTGGGCGAAGCGATCTACAAGGCCAGCCAGGATGCCGAGGAGGGCGACAATGCCGACGCGCGCAAGGGCGTCGACGAAGGGGATGACATCCTCGACGCCGACTTCGAGGATCTCGACGATGGCAAGCGCAACAAGTAAGGCATCCGCCTGACGGAACAGACCGGCCCCAGCAACCGGGCCGGTCTTTTCCTTTCCCGAGGGGGACCCGTTCATATGGCAAAACGCGATTATTACGAGACGCTGGGCATCCGCAAAGGCGCCGATGCCGCAGAGATCAAGAAGGCCTACCGCCAGAAGGCGAAAGAGCTGCATCCCGACCGCAACACCGACAACCCCAAGGCAGAAGACCAGTTCAAGGAGGCCAACGAGGCCTACGAAGTGCTGAAGGATGCCGACAAGAAGGCCGCCTACGACCGCTACGGTCACGCGGCGTTCGAGGGCGGCATGGGTGGCGGCGCACGCCGTCCCGGTGGCGCGCAGGGCAACGCCGATTTCGCGTCGGCCTTCTCCGACGTGTTCGACGACCTGTTCGGCGATTTCATGGGCGGCCAGCGCGGTGGCGCGGGCGGCGGTGCACGGTCGCGCGCGACCCGAGGCAACGATCTGCGCTACAATCTGCGGATCAAGCTGGAGGACGCCTTTGCCGGCCTGCAGAAGACCGTCAACGTGCCTGCCGCCGTGGCCTGCGGCAACTGCAAGGGCACCGGTGCCGACGACGGGTCGGAACCCGTCACCTGCCCGACCTGTTCCGGCATGGGAAAGGTGCGCGCGCAGCAGGGCTTCTTTACCGTCGAACGCGCCTGTCCCACCTGCAACGGCATGGGCCAGACGATCAAGAACCCCTGCCACGTCTGCCGGGGCGCTGGCCGCGTCGAAAAGGAAAAGGCGCTGTCCGTCAACATTCCCGCCGGCGTCGAAACCGGCACCCGCATTCGTCTGGCCGGAGAGGGCGAGTCGGGCATGCGCGGCGGTCCTGCGGGCGACCTCTATATCTTCATCGAGGTGGCCGATCATCCGCTGTTCGAACGTGACGGCAACAACCTGTTCTGCCGGGTGCCGGTCAGCATCGCCGCCGCTGCACTGGGTGGCGAGATCGAAGTGCCGACCATCGACGGTGGCCGCAGCCGCGTGAAGATCCCCGAAGGCTCGCAGTCGGGCCGTCAGATGCGCCTGCGGTCCAAAGGGATGCCTGCGCTGCGTGGCGGCGGCCCGGGAGACATGTTCATCGAATTGTCGGTGGAAACCCCGGTGAACCTGACCCCACGGCAGCGCGAAATCCTGAAGGAATTCGACACTCTGTCAAAGGACAACAATCCACACGGGTCGAGTTTCTTCAAGACCGTCAAAGGCTTCTGGGATCAGATGAAGGGCTGAAGCAGCCCTTTCAGCATGATGACCAACGAAAGGCTCGCGGTGCAGATCGCGAGCCTTTTCAATCTAGGCTGCCGGTGCGACGACATCAGCGCCAGACCGGTAGATCCACAGCGCGGCACGAAGAGCAGGATCAGGCCCGGCATCGTGACGATGATGTTCCAAGCACACCAATGCATCACATCCGTCACCATGCGGTTTCCCCTCATCCTCGTCGCTGCATCGGACCATGACCCCTCACGTCGGCGCGGACTGCGTTAAGGCATTGTTTACCGGCCCTGCGGCATCATCGGTGCATGACACATGGATTTCAGGACTCGTTGCCGTTCCTTGCCGCCACTTCGCATCCGGTGGTGGCTGTGGACGACGTGCCTGACACGGGCACGCGCCAGCCGTCCTATATCCGCGACCACAGGCAACGCCTGCGCGACCGGTTCATGGCGGGGGGTGCAGCGGCGCTGCCGGATTACGAATTGTTGGAACTGGTGCTGTTCCGCGCCATCCCGCGACAGGACGTGAAACCGCTGGCGCGTGCGCTGATCGACCGGTTCGGCGATTTCAACCGCGTGATTGCCGCCAGCCCCATGGCGCTGGCAAAGGTCACGGGCGTGGGCCCCGCCGTCATCACGGAGCTGAAGGTAATCGAGGCGGCGGCGCACCGCATGGCCCGCGGCCGGATCATGGCGCGCCCGGTCCTCAGCAGTTGGGACGCGCTGCTTGATTACTGCCATACGGTCATGGCGCACCGGGAAACGGAACAGTTCCGCGTCCTCTACCTCGACACCCGCAACACCGTTATCGCGGACGAGGAACAGGCGCGCGGCACCGTCGACCACGTTCCCGTCTATCCGCGCGAGGTCGTTAAGCGCGGGCTGGAATTGAATGCCGCCGCCCTGATCCTCGTGCACAACCACCCCTCGGGCGATCCCACGCCATCGCAGGCGGACATCGCGATGACGGCGCAGATCGCGGCGGCGGCAAAGGCGCTGGGAATTACCGTCCACGACCACCTGATCATCGGCAAATCGCGAGAGTTGTCGTTCAGGGCGGAAGGGCTGCTTTAGTCGCCGATCCAGACCTCGACCCGGCGGTTCATGCGCCGGCCCCATGCGATGTCGTCGCAGGCGATGGGCATCGCCTCGCCGTATCCCACGGTGCCCAGATCCACATCCGCAGGCAACGTGCCCAGCAGGTCCAGCAGCGCGGCCTCGACCGCCAGCGCACGCGCGGCGGACAGGTCGCGGTTGGCCTGCGCCTCGCCCGCGCCATCGGTGAAGCCGGCAAGCAGGATGTCGCGGCCACCATGGACGCCGTCGCGGATGTCCAGCGCCAGACGCCGCAAGTTGGCGGCCGATGCCGCGTCCAGTGCCAGCGCGCCTTCGGCAAAGCGGAAGGTCAGCGACAGCCGCGACCGGGCGCGCAACTGTGCGATCGTGGCTTGCAGGTCGGTCAGGGATGTCTGTGGACCCGCGATGTCGATTGCATGGGCGATCCGTTCACCCTGATCGTTCAGCGGAACCGGAACGACAGTGCGGTCGGCCAGCCCGCTGCGCCGCACGATCGCGGCGGCGGCAGGGCTGCGCAGCCAGCCCAGCAGGTCGACGACGATGGCCGGCTGCACAGCCGAGCGGACGAGCGCAAAGGCAGGCATCGTCAAAGGATAGTCCTGCGTATGCAGATCCACGCTACGCGGGCTGGCGGTCAGACCGCAGGCGTCGCGCAGTGTCACGGTCTGTGCGACGCCCGCATCAGCCAGCGTGGCAAGCCCCAGCGCGCCGGGATCATCGGCCACCGCCAGCGCCAGGGCCGCTGCGGTCGGATGGTGGACGATGGTGGTGGCCGGCGGAGCGTCCAGTTGGGCCAGAAAAGCCTCGACCGCGCCGCTGTCGGCCAGGCCAAGATGCAGGGTCAGGGGCGTATCGGTCTGGCCCATCGCCGCCCAGTCCGCAACCTGTCCCGCGTAGGCTGCGATCAGGTCGGCGGGTGCCAGCGTGCGCACCGGATTGCGCGGGGACACGACGGGCACCAGCGCATCGTTGCCCAACAGAATGACGCCGTCCGCAGGTGCGGTCAGCGACAGACCAACCGCTGCGGCCCGCGCCCGCTCGTCCGGCGACGGCTCCCGGAGCGTCAGGGCGACATCGGTGGCAAAGGTGATCAGGTCGGCAAACGCCTCGGCACTTCCCGTTTGCGTCAGCACGACATGCAACGCCACCGTACCATCCGCAGTGGTCAAAGTGATCGCATCATCCGCCCGCGACAGGGACAGGCCACGGTCCGCGGCGAACCCTTCCAGCAGCGCAGGTAAGAGGAACCCGGACAGGACCGGCTCTCCTGACATGCGCAGGGTCGGCACGTAGCCTTGCTGCGGCGGACAGGCGGCACCAGCGCAGGTCACGCGCGCCAGATCGACGATCACCGGGCCGTGCGGTCCTTCGATTTCCAGATACGTCCCGTCGAACCCCGCGACACGTCCCGTCAGTTGCAGGTCGCCGCCCTGCGAGGTGATCGTGACCTCCTGCGCAGAGAGCGGCGACGCCAACAGCAGGACTGCGGCAAATCCCTTTGCCGCAGTCTGCCAGATACCTTGCCGAACAGATGGTCCGTGTGGCGTCATTGCGCCGCGAGTGTCAGGTCCGTGAACATGTTATTCAAGACGATAAATTCGCCCACCGCATCACAATCCGGCATGGTCATCGTCAGGTCCACAGCAACGGGGTCGCCGCCCGGTGCGATACGGATGCTTTGCGCCGAGACGGCCCGGCCACAGTTGCGTTGCGTGATCTCGACCTCGACGTTCAGCCGCACGGCATCGCCCACGGCGATCTGACCATCGGGAAAGGTATAGACTTCGGCCAGGCGTGCGTCGCTGACGCGGCTGTCGCCGAGGACCGTCAAACGGCCACCCGCCTGCCCGGCAGGGGACACGGTGCCGACATTCGCAGCCCAGACGTGCCCGGCGTCATCGTAATCCGCCCCAAACTCCAGCGCATGCAGTTGCACGCCATCCTCGCCTTGCCATTGCAGCACGGCGCGCGCGACGGTGTCCGCATCCGGCACGCGCACGACGGTGGCAAGATCGGTATCGGCCCCAAGGTCGGCGACGAACATCGCATCGCGTGACAGCGCGGGGACATCCACCTGCAACTGTCCCTTTGCATCGGTGAGGACGCTGAACATCATGCCACGATGGTGGATCGTCACGGGCGCGGACGGGTGGCATTCCGCATCCAGCGTCAGGCGCACCATAGCCTGATCTTGCGCCTCAGCCGACAGGCTGGGCGCGCACACCTTTGCCACGGACGCCGTGGGCACTGGCGCTGACGGTGTCGTTGCACCGGCCATGCCCGCATCGAAGCGGACGAGGTCGAAGCGCGGTGTCGGCATGTCCAGCGGCATCCCGGCAGCGACGATACCATCCGGCACCGCCCGCCCGCCGCGCGGCTCTGCCACAGCCGTCGCAGCCTGCGGTGTCGTCACCTGGGCGACAGGGTTCGTGTCCGGCACCGCCGGGTCGATCACGGGATCGTCCACACCCAGCCGCGCAGCCAGGGCATCGCCATACTGCATCACGAACCCGATCCCCAGCGCGACCGAGAATGTCGCCGTCGCCGTGATCGCCTTGCGCACGAATGCCCGCATGTCCTGTCTCCTTGCCCGGTGGGGTCAAGGACCGGTATGCCTACCGCTAGTGTCCCGAACGGGACCGGCGCAAGGAATTAACGTGTCGTAAATGCGGCGGCGGTCAGTGGGCGCCGTGGCAATGCTTGAACTTCTTGCCGGACCCGCAGGGGCAGGGTTCGTTGCGTGTCGGCGTACCCCATGTACGGGGGCCGTCGGCGACGAACCCCGTACGCGGCGTCGCATCGCCGGTGACGACAGAGGATGTGGCACGCTCCACCGCCTGCGGCGCCGGATCGGCAGGGGCAGGCTCTGCGATCGGTGCGGGTTCAGCCGCAGGGGCCTGCTGCAGCCGCAGTTGCGCGATCATCTGCGCCTGCTGGTCCTGCGTCATCGGCTGGATCTGGCCCAGCTTCTGTGTCACGTCCAGCCGCAGACCGTCCAGCAGACGCTCGAACAACTGAAAGCCTTCGGTCTTGTATTCGTTCAGTGGGTCGCGCTGCGCATACCCGCGAAAGCCAACGACGGACCGCAGATGCTCCAGCGTGACCAGATGCTCGCGCCACTTTGCGTCGATGGTCTGCAGCAGCACCTGCTTTTCGATGCTGCGGATCGCCTGCGCGCCAAAGGCCGCCTCTTTCTCGGCCATGTGATCGTCAGAGGCCTTCTCCAGCCGTTCGCGCATCACCTCCTGATCGACGCCCTCTTCCTGCGCCCACGTCATCACCGGCACGTCGACGCCGACGATGGCGATGGTCTGCGCATAAAGCCCCTCGGCATCCCATTGGTCGGGATAGCTGCGCGGCGGCATGTGGTCGTCCACCAGATCCTCGATCACCTGATGGCGCATGTCGCGCACGATCTCGGACAGGTCCTGCGCTTCCATGATCTCGCGGCGCTGGCCGAAGATGACCTTGCGCTGCTCGTTCATCACGTCGTCGAATTTCAGCAACTGCTTGCGGATGTCGAAGTTGCGCCCTTCGACCTTGGCCTGCGCGCGCTCCAGCGACTTGTTCACCCACGGGTGCACGATCGCCTCGCCTTCCTTCATGCCCAGCGTGGACAGCACCTTGTCCAGACGCTCCGACCCGAAGATCCGCATCAGATCGTCGTCGAGCGACAGAAAGAACGACGACCGCCCCGGATCGCCCTGACGTCCCGACCGGCCGCGCAGCTGATTGTCGATGCGGCGCGATTCGTGCCGTTCGGTGGCCAGTACGAACAGCCCGCCGGATGCCAGGACCTGCGCCTTGCCGTCGGCGTGTTCCGCCTCTATGCGGGCGCGCACTTCGTCCGGGTTGGCCTCGGGGTCTGCGGCCAGCGCCTCCAGCACCTTCAGCTCGACGTTGCCGCCCAGCTGGATGTCGGTGCCGCGCCCGGCCATGTTGGTGGCGATGGTGACCGCCCCCAGCTTGCCCGCGTCGGCGATGATCTGCGCCTCCTGCTCGTGCTGGCGCGCGTTCAGCACGTTGTGCGCGATGCCCTCGGCCTTCAGCAGGGTGGACAGGGCTTCGGATTTCTCGATGCTGGTGGTGCCCACCAGGATCGGCTGGCCCGTGGCATGGGCCACCTTGATTTCCTTGACCACGCCCTCGAACTTTTCGCGGGCGGTACGATAGACCTGATCGTGTTCGTCCTGCCGCTGCACGGGCCGGTTGGTCGGCACTTCGACCACGCCAAGGCGGTAGATCTCCATGAACTCGTCGGCTTCGGTCAGCGCCGTGCCCGTCATGCCGCCCAGCTTCGCGTACAGACGAAAGTAGTTCTGGAACGTGACGGAGGCGAGCGTGACGTTTTCCGGCCGAATGGTCACGCCTTCCTTCGCCTCGATCGCCTGATGCAGGCCGTCGGACAGGCGGCGGCCGGTCATCATGCGCCCCGTGAATTCGTCGATCAGCACGACCTCGTCGTTGCGGACGATGTAATCCTTGTCCTTGGCGAACAGGGTGTGCGCCTTCAGCGCCTGACTGGTGTGATGCACCAATGAGACGCTTTCGGGGTCATACAGGCTCTGCCCCTCTGGCAGCAGGCCGCGACCGGACAGAGCCTGTTCGATGTAATCGTTGCCTTCATCGGTAAAGCTGACCGAGCGTTGCTTTTCATCCAGCGTGTAGTGTTCCGGCAGGATGCCCGGCACGATCAGGTCGATCTCACGGTACATCTGGCTGCGGTCCTGCGCAGGACCCGAGATGATGAGCGGCGTGCGCGCCTCGTCGATCAGGATGCTGTCAACCTCGTCCACGATCGCAAAGTTGTGGGGGCGCTGATACATCTGCCCCAGTTCGGACCGCATGTTGTCGCGCAGATAGTCGAATCCCAGTTCGTTGTTCGTCGCATAGGTCACGTCGCACTGATAGGCGACCTTCTTTTCCGCGTCGGGTTGCTGTGGCACCACGACGCCGGTGGTCAGACCCAGCGCGCCATAGACCTTGCTCATCCACTCCGCATCGCGCCGCGCGAGGTAATCGTTCACGGTGACGATGTGCACGCCCTTGCCCGACAGCGCGTTCAGATAGGCCGGGAACGTCGCCACGAGGGTCTTGCCCTCGCCGGTCTTCATCTCGGCAATGTTACCCTGATGCAGGAAGATCCCGCCCATCAGCTGTGTATCGAAGGCCCGCAGACCCAGCGCACGGCGCGCCGCCTCGCGGCAGTTGGCAAACGCTTCCGGCAGCAGATCGTCGAGGGACTCGCCCGCGCGGGCCCGTTCTTGCAGCGCGCGGGTGCGGGCCTTGATGTCGTCGTCGGACAGGGCTGCAAACGCAGGCTCCAACCCGTTGATCTTTTCGATCAGGGGGCGCACCGCCTTGACCTTGCGGTCGTTCGTGCTTCCGAAGACCTTTTTCGCGATCGTTGACAGACCCAGCATGTTCTCTCCAAGCGGACCATTGCCGCCCCTGTGATACGTAAGTGAGAGGAGGTAGGTTGTCGGCCCGCATCAGGACCCCTAAACAGGGCCCCAAGATCAGCCCCCTCGCGACATCCCTGCGATGTAAGGGTGGGGCTGTGTGCTGTCAACGTGGCACCCCGTGAGGGCGCCCGACCGAAAGGACGAACCGATGACCCGACTGACCCACCTGCTGGGCACCGCCGCCATGGCGCTGACCCTGGCCACCGCTGCCACCGCACAGGATGCCGCGACCGACGCACCGGCGACAGAGGCCCCCGCAGAGGCCCCGGCGACCGAAGCGCCCGC
Source organism: Loktanella fryxellensis (assembly GCF_900110065.1). Classification (GTDB taxonomy): domain Bacteria; phylum Pseudomonadota; class Alphaproteobacteria; order Rhodobacterales; family Rhodobacteraceae; genus Loktanella; species Loktanella fryxellensis. The sequence continues at coordinate 49,767 of NZ_FOCI01000009.1, forward strand.
AACCGAAGCGCCGGCAACGCAAGCCGCCCCCGCAGAGGCAGCAGCCCCGACCGCAGACCCTGCGACCGTCGTGGCCACCGTCGACGGCACCGACATCACGCTGGGCCAGCTCATCATCGCGCGCGCGCAACTGCCGCAGCAGTACGAGCAGTTTCCCCCGGAGGTGATCTTCGAAGGCCTCCTCGATCAGGTCGTGCAGCAGCAACTGCTGTCCAACAGCCTGACAGAGGCGCCTGACCGTCTGAACTGGGCGCTCGCGAACGAGGAACGCTCGCTGCGCGCCGGCGAGGTCATTACCGACCTGTCCACCGCCGCCGTCACCGAAGAGGCCATCCAGGCAGCCTATGACGAGCTGTCCGCCGCCGCCGCGGCAGAGCCGGTGCAGGAGTGGAGCGCCGCCCACCTGCTGGTCGCGACCGAAGAAGAGGCGGTCGCCGCTGCGGCCCGCATCGAAGGCGGCGAGGATTTCGCCGCCGTCGCGACCGAAGTGTCCAGCGACGGCTCTGCCGCGCAGGGCGGCGATCTAGGCTGGTTCGGTCCGGGCCAGATGGTACCGGAATTCGAGACCGCTGTGGCCGACATGGAAGTGGGCGGCGTGTCCGCCCCGGTGCAGTCCCAGTTCGGCTGGCACCTGATCCAGCTGAACGAAGTCCGCGACCGTCCCGTCCCCGCACTGGACGAGATGCGCCCCGAGATCGTCGGTCAGCTGCAAGAGGCCGTGATCCTCGCCAAGATCGAGGAGCTGACGGCAAGTGCAGAGATCATCCTGCCAGAACCCGGTGCGATCGACCCCGCCGTGCTGACCAACACCGATCTGCTGGACAAGTAAACCATGGCACTCTCTCCGCTTGCGCCCACCGCCTTTCCTGACCTGCCCGTCATCGCGGGCGTCACCTTTGCGGCGGCGCAGGCGGGGGTGAAATACAAAGGGCGCACCGATGTGATGCTGGCGGTGCTTGCCGCCGGCAGCACGGTGGCGGGCGTATTCACACGCTCTGCCACGCGGTCGGCGCCCGTGCTGGACTGTCAGGCTAAACTGGCGGCAGACGGCGCCGGCGGTCCCGCCGCGATCCTCGTGAACTCCGGCAATTCCAACGCCTTCACCGGCAAGGCCGGCGTCACATCCGTCCGCGCGATCTGCGATGCTGTGGCCGATGCCACGGGTGTCCCCGCGGGGCGCGTGTTCACGGCGTCCACGGGCGTGATCGGCGAACCCCTGCCCCACGACCGGATCGTGGCAAAGGTGGCGGAACTGACGGCGGCACAAACGGCCACCGGCATGGCCGACGCCGCCCGCGCCATCATGACCACCGACACCTTCCCCAAAGGCGCTGCGCAGACCGTCACCATCGGCGGCAGGCCCGTGCAGATCGCCGGCATCGCCAAGGGGTCCGGCATGATCGCCCCCGACATGGCGACGATGCTGGTCTACATCTTTACCGACGCAATCATCGCACAGTCCCCGTTGCAGGCCCTGCTGGCGTGTCTGACCGATACGACGTTCAACAACATCACCGTGGACAGCGATACGTCCACCTCCGACAGCCTGATGATCGCCGCAACCGGTACATCCGGCGTCGATGTGACGGATGACGCGGATTTCGCCGGCGCGTTGCAGGCGGTCATGCTGGATCTGGCCCATCAGGTCGTCCGCGACGGTGAGGGTGCGACGAAGTTCGTGACCATCGCCGTGACCGGGGCCGCCAGCGACGCCGATGCGCGTCTGGTTGCCATGGCGACGGCAAACAGCCCCTTGGTGAAAACCGCCATCGCCGGAGAGGACCCGAACTGGGGTCGTATCGTCATGGCGGTCGGCAAGTCGGGCGCGCAGGCCGACCGCGATACCCTGACGATCCGCCTTGGCGATCTGGTGCTGGCGCGCGATGGATACCGCGCGCCGGAGTATGTGGAGGCCGACTGCGCGGCCTACATGAGACGTCCCGAGATCGACATCAACATCGACCTCGGGCTGGGCGATGGCACCAGTACCGTCTGGACCTGCGACCTGACCCACACCTACATCACGATCAACGCCGACTACCGCTCATGAAGGTCGTGCTCGTCTCGGCGGTCGCGCTGATCGACGTGGACGGGCGCGTGTTGCTGGCCCAGCGCCCCGCCGGCAAATCGCTGGCGGGCCTGTGGGAGTTTCCGGGCGGCAAGGTCGAACCTGGCGAGACGCCCGAACACGCGCTGATCCGTGAATTGCAGGAGGAGCTGGGGATCGACACCTGGACGTCCTGCCTGGCCCCGCTGACCTTCGCCAGCCACGCTTACGACGACTTTCACCTGCTGATGCCCCTGTTCGCCTGCCGCCGCTGGCAGGGCACGCCGCAGGCGCGCGAGGGGCAGGTGTTGAAATGGGTCCGCGCGCAGGACCTGTCGCAGTATCCGATGCCGCCTGCCGACATTCCCCTGATCCCGATCCTGCGCGACTGGCTGTAACGGCACTTTCCCTCGCTTTTTACTCAAATACTCAAAGAAAAAGGCCCGCCAGCAGCGCTGACGGGCCTTTGTGCAATGTGGGGAAGCGGTGCCGTTACAGCGTCCGCACGACCGACTCGCGCTCGAAGATCTCGATGACGTCGCCGGGGCGAACGTCCTCGTATTTCTCGAACGCCATGCCGCATTCCTGACCGGACTGGACCTCGGACACTTCGTCCTTGAAGCGCTTCAGCGTCTTCAGCGTGCCTTCGTGGATTACCACGTTGTCGCGCAGCAGACGGACGCCCGCCGAACGACGCGCCACACCTTCGGTCACAAGGCAACCCGCGACGTTGCCCACGTTGGAGACCTTGAAGACCTCCTTGATGTTGGCATAGCCGATGAAGTTCTCCTTGATCTCGTTGGAGAGCAGGCCCGACGCCGCCGCCTTGATGTCGTCCACGAGGGCATAGATCACCGAGTAGTAGCGGATCTCGACACCCTTCTGGTTGGCCACGTTCCGCGCCGTCGCATTGGCCCGCACGTTGAAACCGATCACGGGTGCGCCAGACGCTTCGGCCAGACCGATGTCCGTCTCGGTGATGGCACCGACACCCGAGTGCAGCACGCGGACGCGCACCTCGTCGTTGCCGATCTTATCCATCGCCTGCACGATCGCTTCGGCAGAACCCTGCACGTCGGCCTTGACCACGATGGGCAGCTCGCTGACGCTCTTGTTCGCCTTGGCGTTCGCCATCAGCTGCTCCAGCGTCGTCGCGGCCCCGATGGCGGCGCGCTTGTCCTTGGCGGCCTTCATCCGGTAGTCGGCGATTTCACGCGCCTGTGCCTCGGTGTCGACCACGTTCAGCACGTCACCGGCCTCTGGCGTGCCGTTCAGACCCAGCACCTCGACGGGTACGGACGGCCCGGCTTCCTTGACCCGCTCGCCCTTGTCGTCGATCAGCGCGCGGACCTTGCCCCACTGTTCACCGACGACAAAGATGTCGCCCTGACGCAGCGTGCCGTTCTGTACCAGAACGGTCGCGACGGGACCGCGGCCCACGTCCAGCTGCGCCTCGATCACCGCACCCAGGGCGGCACGGTTCGGGTTGGCGCGCAGTTCGAGGATTTCCGCCTGCAGCGCGATGGCCTCCAGCAGCTTGTCCAGACCCATGCCGGTCTGTGCCGACACTTCGACGTCCTGCACTTCACCGGACATCTTCTCGACCAGCACTTCGTGCTGCAGCAGGTCCGTGCGGACCTTGTCGGGATTGGCCGACGGCTTGTCCATCTTGTTGATCGCGACGATCATCGGCACGCCGGCAGCCTTGGCGTGATTGATCGCCTCGACCGTCTGCGGCATCACGGCGTCGTCGGCGGCCACCACCAGCACGACGATGTCGGTGACCTGCGCACCGCGCGACCGCATCGACGTGAAGGCCGCGTGGCCCGGCGTGTCAAGGAACGACAACACCTGACCGCTGTCGGTCGTCACCTGATAGGCGCCGATGTGCTGGGTGATGCCACCCGCCTCGCCCGCGACGACGCGGGTCTTGCGGATCGCGTCCAGCAGCGACGTCTTGCCGTGGTCGACGTGACCCATGATCGTGACGATCGGCGCACGCGGCAGCAGGTCGGCGTCCTTGTCCTGAACCACGTCGATGACCTGTTCCACGTCGCTGTCGGACACGCGGACGACCTTGTGGCCGAATTCCTCGATCAGCAGTTCGGCCGTGTCGGCGTCGATGGTTTCGGTCTGCGTGACCATCATGCCCATCTTCATCAGTTCCTTGACGACGTCCGAGACACGCTCGGCCATCCGGTTCGCCAGCTCGCCGACGGTGATCGCCTCTGGCAGCTGCACGTCCCGCACGACCTTCTCGCGCTCGACCTGACCGCCCATCGCCTTCTGGCGGGCACGGTCCTGCTTGCGCTTCATCTGCGCCATGGACCGCGGACGCGCACCTTCGCGCCCGGTCAGCGCGTCGTTCAGCGTCAGCTTGCCACCGCGGCGGGCGTCCGCATCGGTCTTGGGCTTGGTCGTGTCGCGGGTCTGCGCCTCGCGGTCGCGTTCGGTCGCCTTGCGTGGGGCGGACGACATCGGCCTGTCAACTTCGTTCACGCCCGGAGGCGCATCGACCTGCGGCGCGGGCGCATTGCGCACGGCCTCTGCGGCGCGCAGCTTCTTGGCCTCTTCCTCGGCCTTCGCCTTGGCGCGCTCTTCGCGCTCGCGGTCCTCGGCCTCTTTCGCCTCGATCTCGGTACGGCGGCGATCGCGCTCTTCGGCACGTGCGGCTTCGTCGGCTTCGCGCTTGGCGGCCTCTTCGACTTCACGCGACTTGGCCAGCGCCAATGCCTTCATCCGGCGGGCGAGTTCGACGTCCGAGATGCCGGCAGGCCGCTTGGACGGATCGCCACCCGCAGGCAGTCCGGCCGCCACGCCCGTCTTGGGCGCAGGGGTTCCGGGCTTTGGCACGACCACGCGCTTGCGCTTCGTCTCGACGACGACGTTCTTGGTGCGGCCGTGGCTGAAGCTTTGCTTCACGTTGCTCGGACGCGACCCGCCAAGGCCCAGTGGTTTCTTGCCGTCAGTATCGCTCATCTCGTTACGTATCCTTCCCGACAGCCATATTGCCGTCGTCAATCTCGCGGAGGCCTCGAAGTCTCGCGGCTTCCTCTACAACACGGTCGCTGAGTCCACCAGTCGCGAGCGCGCCGTGTATCACACTTTGCCGACCGAATGCCAAACCCAATTCAGCCGCCGTCAGGCAGCTGTAATATCTTGCCCCTTCGGGCGTCCAGAGCTTGGCCTTGCCACGCTCCGATCCGTCGCCGGCCTGCAGAAGGACGCGGACCCGCGCACCACCCGCCAACCAGCCCTTGACCTTCTCGAACCCGCAGACGGCCAGACCGGCCTTGCGGGCCATGGCGATCAGGTCCAGCGTACGCCGGACCAACTGCCGTTCCACCTCGTCCGTCAATCCGTCGGGAACCGTCACCGGCGCCTTGGCCGACCTGCTGAACTGCCCCTTGCGGGCGCGGTCCAGTGCGTCGCGCGTCGATGCGACATACATACCACGTCCGGGCAGCTTTCCCAAGATGTCAGGCACGACTTCGTGCGTCGGGCCGACCACGAAACGGATCAGGCCCGACTTCGGCTGCGTCTCGCCGGTGACGATGCACCGACGCTCCGGTCCGTCGTCCAGTGTCTTGCTGGCACCACCACGCGTCATGATCAGGGTCAGAGGCTTACGCCTCTGCCTCCGCATCGTCTTCGTCGTCCGCACCGTTCAGCTCGTCAGGATCGACCCAGCCCAGCGCCACACGCGCGGTCATGACCATCGCCTGCGCATCCTCCAGCGACACGCCGAACTTCTCCAGCACGCCTTCGTCCTTGTGACGCTCGCCCTTGACCACGGTCCAGCCGCCGGCCAGCTCCCAGTCGGCGCAGGTCGCAAAGTCTTCCAGCGTCTTGACGCCGTCCTCGGCCAGTGCGGCCAGCATCTGCGGCGTCAGGCCGTCGAACTCGACCAGCGAATCCTCGACACCCAGCTCGCGTGCGCGGTCCAGAGCCGCCTTGTTCTGCGCCTCGAGGTAGTCGCGGGCGCGGGCCTGCAGTTCGGCTGCCGTATCCGCATCGACGCCTTCGATGACCAGCAGTTCCTCGGCCTCGACGTAGGCAACCTCTTCGAGGTTGGTAAAGCCTTCGGACACCAGCAACTGGGCAAAGAATTCGTCCAGATCCAGCGTGTCCATGAACAGCTTGGTGCGCAGCTCGAACTCGGCCTGACGGCGCTTGGATTCCTCTTCCTCGGTCAGGATGTCGATATCCAGACCGGTCAGCTGCGACGCCAGACGCACGTTCTGGCCACGACGGCCGATCGCCAGCGACAGCTGCTCTTCGGGGACGACGACCTCGATCTTGCCGGCCTCTTCGTCCAGCACCACCTTGCTGACCTCTGCGGGTTGCAGCGCGTTCACCAGGAACGTGGGCATGTCCTCGTTCCAGGGGATGATGTCGATCTTCTCGCCCTGCAGCTCGTTCACGACGGCCTGCACGCGGCTGCCCCGCATACCGACGCAGGCACCGACCGGGTCGATGCTGCTGTCATAGGAGATGACGGCGATCTTGGCGCGCGAACCGGGGTCGCGGGCCACGGCCTTGATCTCGATGATGCCTTCGTAGATTTCGGGCACTTCCATCTTGAACAGCTCGGCCATGAACTCGGGTGCCGTGCGCGACAGAAAGATCTGCGGCCCGCGCTGTTCGCGGCGCACATCCTTGATGTAGCAGCGGATGCGATCGCCGGGGCGATAGGCTTCGCGGCCGATCTTCTCGTTGCGGCGCAGGATCGCCTCGCCGGAGCCCACGTCCACGATGACGTTGCCGTATTCCTCGCGCTTGACCTGACCGTTGATGATCGTGCCGGCACGGTCCTTGAAATCTTCGTACTGCTTGTCGCGCTCCGCTTCGCGGACCTTCTGCAGGATCACCTGCTTGGCCGACTGCGCGGCGATGCGCCCCAGCTCGACGGGGGGGACTTCCTCGACCAGCGTATCGCCGACCTTGGCATCCTTGATCCAGTCTTTCGCCGTTTCGACGGTGAACTGCGACTGGTAGTTCTCGTATTCCTCATCCTCGACCACGGTGCGGACGCGGGTGAACGTGGCGCGGCCCGTCTTGCGGTCGATGCTGACGCGGATGTCCATTTCGGCGCCATAACGCGACTTGGCCGCACGGGCGAGAGATTCCTCCATCGCCTCGACGACCAGACCGGCGTCGATGTTCTTTTCGCGGGCGACCGCCTCGGCGGTCTGCAGCAGCTCAAGCTGGTTTGCGGAAGTAATGGCCATCAGGTGTTCTCCTCATCCCCATCGATGATGGTTTCAATCTCGTCGAATTGCGCCTCGTCGATCTGGCCCGCGTCCTTGCGGCCGCGCAGCACGTCGCGGATCAGATCGTCGGTCAACACCAGCTTGGCATCCGACAGCCAGTCGAACTTCAGCCCGATGGTGACTTCGTCCTTGCCGTGATCGCCTGCGGCGATGGTGATCAGCACCTCGTCGTCCTCGACGCCAGCCAGCTCGCCCTTGAAGCGGCGGCGTCCGTCGATCAGCTGATCGGTCTCCAGCTTGGCCTCGAATCCCTGCCACTGCTCGAAATCCTTCAGGCGCGTCAGGGGGCGGTCGATACCGGGGCTGCTGACCTCCAGCGTATATTCGTCAAGGATCGGATCCTCCACGTCCAGCACGGCGCCGACGGCGGTGCTGATCTGGCCGCAGTCGTCGACCTCGATCGTGCCGTCGGGGCGCTGCGCCATGATCTGCAGGGTCGATTCCTTGCCGGTCATCAGACGGATGCGCACGACCTCGAACCCCATGTCCTCGATGACGGGGGTGATGATCTCTGCGATCCGGCGATCGATGGCCGCCTTGGCGATCAGGTCGTTCATGGAGTTTCTCCAAGCACAAAAAAACGGGCGCGCGGCCCGTTTGCAAATCCGGTTGGGCGCTGGGGGTGGAGGCCAGCACGCCGCTGTTAATGGATCTCTTAGAACAATCGTCGGCGGAACGCAACCCTCACAGCCCCAGCCGGTCGCGATCCACGGCAAAGCGGTCCATCGCCCGCACCAGTTCCGTGCTGATCCCCGGCTCCGACAGGGCGTGTCCCGCCCGCCCCACCAGCACCAGTCGCGCATCGCGCCACTGTTGCGCGAGGGTATAGGCCGAGATCGGCGGGCAGATCATGTCGTAACGGCCCTGCACGATCACGCCGGGAATCCCCGCCAGCCGGTCGGTCCGGGCAAGGATCTGGTGATCGGCGTCCAGCCAACCCTTGTGCTGGAAATAATGATTCTCCAGCCGGGCAAACGCGCGGGCGTAATCGACCGGGCTTTCGCCGGTCAAACCGTCGCTGTCCATCGACGCCAGCGCATTCTCCCAACTGCACCAGGCGCGGGCGAACTTCGCCTCGACAGGCATGTCGCCGGAAAACAGCCGCCGGTGATAGGCGGCGATCAGGTCGCCCCGCTCGTCCACCGGGACCAGTTGCACGAACCGTTCCCACAGGTCTGGCCAGAAGCGCCCCGCCCCGCCGCCATAGAACCAGTCGAGTTCGCCTTGGGTCATCAGGAACACGCCGCGCAGGGCAAGCGCCGCGACCCGGTCGGGATGCGTCTGTGCATAGATCAGCGCCAGCGTCGCCCCCCAGCTGCCGCCGAAGGCGATCCAGCGGTCGATGCCCAGCGCGGCACGGATCGCCTCGATGTCCGCGACCAGATGCCATGTCGTGTTCGCCACGACGCTGGCATGGGGCCGCGACCGCCCACAGCCGCGCTGATCGAACAGAATGACGCGATAGACCGTAGGATCGAAATAGCGCCGCATCGCCGGACTGCACCCGCCGCCGGGGCCGCCATGCAGCACGATCACCGGGATGCCGTCGGGCCGCCCGCATTGCTCGACATAGATCTTGTGACCATCGCCCACGTCCAGCACGCGCTGGTCGAACGGATCGATGGGCGGGTAGAGATGCGCGGATGTGCTCTTTTGGCTCGGGACGTTTTCCATGGGATGACTATATAGGGCGTCAGGGCGCGAAACCATGCCCATCCCGAACCGGAGACCGCCATGACTACCAACACGATTGACCCTGCCGAGGTCGCCAAGTTCGAAGCGATGGCATCCGAATGGTGGGACGAGACGGGCAAGTTCAAGCCGCTGCACATGATGAACCCCGTGCGGCTCGACTATATCACGCGCCAGATTGCGGCAGAGTTCGACCGCGACCTGCGCGGCGACCGTCCTTTCGCAGGTCTGCGCATCCTCGACATCGGCTGCGGTGGCGGCCTGTTGTGCGAACCGATGGCGCGGTTGGGGGCTGATGTGGTGGGCGTCGATGCCGCACCCCGCAACATTCCCGTCGCACAGATCCACGCCCAGCAATCGGGCCTGCAGATCGACTACCGCATAGGCACCGCCGAGGCACTGGCCGCGTCCCATGAGCAGTTCGACATCGTCCTGAACATGGAGGTGGTCGAACACGTAGCCGACCCGCTGGGTTACCTGACCGCCTGCCACGATCTGTTGAAGCCCGGCGGTCTGCACCTGTGCAGCACGATCAACCGCAACGCCAAATCCTTTGCCATGGCTATCGTCGGGGCCGAATGGGTCATGCGCTGGCTACCGCGCGGCACCCACGACTGGGCCAAGTTCATCACTCCGGACGAGCTTTTCGACCTGCTGCGCCGCGCCGGCCTGACTCCGGTGGATCGCACCGGCTATGTCTTCAATCCGCTCGGGTTCACGTGGTCTGTGTCACCCGACGATCTGTCGGTGAACTACGTCACCGCCGCGACGAAGCCCGCCTGACCCATTGATCCGACCAGACAATCCCGCGCACTCCTGCCCGGTCCGCTGGCACATCAGGCCGGACCGGACAACCGCGCCCGCAACGCCCGCAGCACCGGCAGCGTTGCGCGGGCCCGGTCCTCGCCCACCGCGGCCACCACGTCGGCCACCAGCGGACTGATCGCGGCGATCGCCGCGTTCCGGGCCGCCAGCCCGGACGGACTGATCGCCACCATCTTGCGCCGCGCGTCGTCCCAGTCCGGGCGCACATGCACCCATCCCGCCCATTCCAGCTTGGCCAGCGTGTTGGTCATTGCACCCCGCGTCAGGTGCAGCGTCTGCGCGAGTTGCGCGGGCGTCCGTTCCGTCCCGCTATGCGCCAGATGGTTCAGCACGGAAAAGTGCGACAGCTCCATCCCCTTGGGCAGCACCCGTGCCATGCTGGCACGCGCAAGTTGATCGACCGCCAGCAATTCGCTGAACAGCGTCACGGCAAGGTGCTGGGTCTGGTCCGACATCAGGGGCGCTCATAGGGGCGGTCATGGCTCAACGACGGTACGCGTGCCCGCGACCTTGCCACCAGATCCAGATCCAGATCAACCATCGTGATACCGGGTGCCGTCCCCGCATCCGCCAGCACTGTCCCCCAGGGATCGACGGCCAGACTGTGCCCCCACGTCTTGCGTGCCGTTCCCGCCTGTGCCGGATGCGTGCCGGACTGCGCCGCGGCCAGCACGAAACACCCCGTCTCGATCGCACGCGCACGCAGCAGCACCTCCCAATGGGCGGCCCCCGTGACGGGAGAGAACGCGGATGGCACCAGCAGAACCTCTGCGCCCGCCTGCGCCAGCGCCCGGTAAAGCCCCGCGAACCGCAGGTCGTAGCACACGCTCAACCCCAGCCCGACGCCGTCCGTCCGCGCCACCACCGCCCGGTCGCCGGGCCGATACCCCGCCGACTCGCGATAGGTTTCGGTCGCAGAGACGGTCACGTCGAACATGTGGATCTTGTCGTAACGCGCAAGGATCGCACCATCCGGACCCAGCAGGAAACTGCGGTTTGCGAACCGACCGTCCGCATCGGGCGTCTTCACCGCCAGCGACCCGATGGCCAGCGTCACGCCCAACCGGGCCGCCTCTGCGCGCAGGGCGGCCAGCGTCGGATCATCCTCCTCGCGCGACAGGACGGCCTTCTGCCGGTCGCGGCTGGCACTGACGCAATTCGTCACCTCCGGCGTGCAGATCAGCGTGGCACCCTGCGCGGCCGCTTCGGCCACCATCCGGCGCACGACGGCAAGGTTTGCCACCGGATCGTCGCCGCTCGTCAGTTGCAGCAGGGCGGCCCTCATGCGGTCAGCAGGGCGTCCAGCTTGCCCGCCTTGTCGAGGGCAAAGAGGTCGTCGCATCCGCCCACATGGGTGCTGCCCACGAAGATCTGCGGGACCGTGCGCCCGCCGTCCGACCGCTGCATCATCTCGGCCCGCCGCTCCGGCTCTCGCGCCAGCGAGATTTCGGTGAAACTGACTCCCTTGGTCGTCAGCAACCGCTTGGCCGCATGACAGAAGCCGCAGGTGGGCGTGGTATAGATCTCGACGGGTTGCATGGACACACTCCTGATGCTGTTGCGCCCAATCTAGGTGTCGCGCACCACCCGCGCCAGTGTCAGAACGCAGACCCGGGCGGCACCTGCCGCCAACGCAGCGTCCGCCGCCGCCGTCAGGGTTGCGCCCGATGTCATGACGTCGTCCACCAGCAGCACCGGCCGCCCCTGCAGCAGGTGCGTCCGCCGGGCATGCGGTGCGATGGCACCGTGCAACGCGGCAAAGCGTGCCTCGCGCCCGACCGCTTCCATCTTGGGCGACCGCACCACACGACGCAGGGCGTCGGGGACATGGGTGGCCCCCAGCCCCCGCGCGATCAGCCGCGACAGCAGCGCCGCCTGGTTGTAGCGCCGCGACAGCAGCCGCGACCAGTGCAGCGGCACCGGGACCACCACCATGTCGGGCGTCGCGATCTGCCGCCCCGCATGCAGCATCCAGCGTGCGGCGGGCACCGCAAGGTCGGTCCTGTCGCCATGCTTCAGATTCAGCACCATCTGCCGCCCGATCCCGTCATAGACCAGCGCCGACCGCCCCTGCGTCCATGGACGCGGCACCGTCATGCAGTCGTCGCAGGCCAGCGTCGCGGTGCCATGCCCCATCAGCGGCGCGCCGCAGATGTCGCAGGCCAACCCGTGGATGAACTGCGTCTCGCGCCAGCAGGATCCGCACAATCCGTGCTCCTCCGCCGTCTGCGCCTCGCAGGCGACGCATTGCGCGGGATAGATCGCCCGGATGACGCTTTGCATCTTCATCGCCCGCTCCTATCTGGGGATCATGCAGACCCTGACAGATTCCACCGCCCTGACCCGCAACCGTGCCCGCGCCACGACCACGTTCCTGCGGGACCGCGTCGCCGCCGATGTGCAGGAAAGACTGCAAGAGGTTAACAGGACGTTCACGCAGCCCCTGATCGTGACGCCCACACCTGCGATCTGGGCGCGGATCCTGCCGGATGCCGCCACGATGCCGCCAACTGACGTGCTCGATGTCCGCCCCGGCGTTCATGACCTCGTGATCCACGACCTGTCGCTGCACTGGGCCGACGATCCGGTGGGCCAGCTGGTGCAGGCGCGCCATGCACTGATGCCTGATGGCCTGTTCATCGGCACCCTCTTCGGTGGTCAGACGCTGCACGAATTACGCGCCTGCCTCGCGCAGGCAGAGGCGCAGGTGACGGGCGGCCTGTCGCCCCGTGTCGCGCCCATGGCCGAGATCCGCGATCTGGGTGGCCTGCTGTACCGCGCGGGCCTCGCGCTGCCGGTCGCAGATGGCGATACGCTGCGCATCCGCTACCGCGACGCGCACGCACTGATGCACGACCTGCGCACCATGGGAGAGGGGAACGCACTGGCAGCCCGCCAGCGTCATGCCACCCGCCGCGCGGTCATGGCGGTTGCCGCCGACCTCTATGGCACCCACTTCGCCCACCCCGACGGCGGCATCACCGCCACGTTCGAGGTCATCACCCTGACCGGCTGGGCGCCCGCCGACAGCCAGCCGCAGCCCTTGCGGCCCGGTTCGGCCACGGCGCGACTGGCTGACGCATTGGGAACGGCGGAAACTCCGCTTAGACCGCAGGGCGATTGACCTGAGACCATTTCCCGTTATCTCGCACCAGAATACGGGACAGGAAAGAAGATGGACATGTTCGACCACAAGCCGACGGACCGCCCTGCGACCTGCCCCGTGCACGCCGCCCCCGACCACCCGGCGGTGAAACCCGCCCGCGTCGGCATTCTGCTGGCCAACCTCGGCACGCCGGACGGCTATGATTACTGGTCGATGCGTCGCTATCTGTCGGAATTCCTGTCGGACAAGCGCGTGGTGGATTATTCCGCCTGGATCTGGCAGCCCCTGCTGCAACTGGTGATCCTGTCGAAACGCCCCTTCACGTCCGGTGCGAACTACAAGTCGATCTGGAACGAAGAAGCGAACGAATCGCCTCTTCTGACGATCACCAAACAGCAGACCGCATTGATCAAGGCGCAGATGCAGGCCCGCTATGGCGACGACGTGCGCGTGGATTTCTGCATGCGCTACGGCAACCCGTCCACACCGTCCAAGGTGCGCGAGATGGTCGAGGACGGCTGCACCAAGATCCTGTTCTTCCCACTTTACCCCCACTACGCCGGTGCCACATCCGCGACCGCCAACGACAAGTTCTTTCAGGCGCTGATGAAGGAAAAGTGGCAGCCCACCGCCCGCGTCGTCGATCCCTATTTCGAGGATCCGGCCTACATTGACGCCCTCGCGCAATCGATCGAGCGCGCGTATGCCAATGCGGCGGAACGTCCGCAGGTCCTCGTCTGCTCGTACCACGGCGTGCCCGAACGCTACCTGCGGGAAGGCGATCCCTACCATTGCCAGTGCCAGAAGACGACGCGCCTGCTGCGCGAGCGTCTGGGCTGGGACAAGACAGAGATCCGGACCACCTTCCAGTCCCGCTTCGGACCAGAGGAATGGCTGAAACCCTATACGGTCAAGGAAGTCGCCCGTCTGGCGCAAGAGGAAGGCATCAAACGCATCGCCGTCTGCGCCCCCGCCTTTTCCGCCGACTGCATCGAAACGCTGGAAGAGATCAACGAAGAGATCAAGGAATCCTTCGAGCATGCGGGCGGAGAGCATTTCACCTATATTCCCTGCCTGAACGACGACGCAGCCCATATCGATGCGCTGTGCGGCATCATCGACCGCAACCTCTCCGGTTGGCTCAAGACCTGACCCGGCGCGCCGCACGCCGCCCCCCCTCGCTTTTTGATAAGTACTCTCGCCGAAGGCTCGCCCCGTCCGGGGCGATCGTTCTGCGATACGGGCATTGGCCTTGCAGCCGGCTCATGGTCATATGCGCCCGTTCACAGATCGAAAGCGCGTCATGTCCATCTCGTCCCGCCTTGCGCCGCACCAGCGCGTCTTCGCCGCCTTTGCCATCTATGCCTTTGCGCTGGGCAACCTCTTTCCGCGTCTGCCCGCGATCAAGGATGCGATGGGGGTGCAGGAAGGGGCGCTGGGCCTCGCCCTGATCGGGACGTCGACGGGCACGCTGATCTCGCTCACCCTCGCGTCGCAGATCATCGCGCGGCTGGGCGGGCACCGCACCGCGCTGTTCATCCTGCTGCCCTGCATGGCGCTGTTCTTTGCCATCGCGGTCAACGCGACGGGACCGGTCGCGCTGTATTTCCTGCTGATCCCCGCGGGCCTGACCATGGGCGCGATCGAGGTCATCGTGAACGTCGAGGCGGACCGGACCGAGGCCGCATTGGGTCGCCGCATCATGAACCGCGCCCATGCCTTCTGGAGCTTCGGTTTCTTCGGGGCAGGCATCTTTGGCGCGGTGATGGCGCAACTGGGCGTCCCGCCCGCGATCCATCTGGCGGGCATCCTGCCGCTGACGATCCTTGTGGTCTGGCTGTTGCTGTCGGATTTTCAGCCGGGGCCAAAGCGCAGCACCGAAACCGCCGATGACACCCCGGCCATCGCGCGGCCGACCATGGGCATCATGGTGCTGGTGGGCGTGTCGCTGTCGGCGATGCTGTTGGAAGGCGCCAGCATCGACTGGTCCGCGATCTACATGAGTTCGGTTTTCGATGCGGCGCCGTTCCTCGGTGGACTTGCGGTCGCCACGACGGCGCTGACGCAGGCGATCACCCGCTACAACGCAGATCGCATCGTGGACCGCCACGCTCCGGATACCGTCGCGCGGATCATGCAGGTGGGGATCATGCTGGGGATCGTCGTGGTGTTCGTCGCCCCGAGCCCTGCCATCGCGCTGCTGGGCTTCGCCCTGATCGGCGCGGGCACTTCGGCGATCTTTCCGCTTGCGATGAGTGCGGCAGCCCAGCGCAGCGACCGTGCCGCCGCCGTGAACGTGGCCGCACTGGCGCAGTTTTCCTTCGTGATCTTCCTGCTGGGTCCGCCGCTGCTGGGTTTCGTGGCCGAACATGCGGGGCTGCGCTGGACCTTCGGGATCGGCCTGCCACTGGTGGTGCTCAGCTTTGCGCTGTCGGGCGCACTGGGCTCGAAACCCATCGGGGACCGCTAGAATCGCGAACGGGGACGCCACCGGCGCCCCCGTTCCTGATGATCGTCCACTATCCTCAGATCAACAGAACCCTTTGGCAAGCTGACGCCTGTTTCGAAGCTCCGCGATAGCAGTGCTATACATCCGGCAGGGCCACCGCGACGAGATGGCTGGCCTGCCCCCCTCTCGAAATCGTGTCGCGTTGCGCTAATTCTGCAACGCAACGGCAACGCGTTCTGACCGGATTGCCCCTGTGCAACCATCCGGCAATTCGCGCAACCGGCATTTGAACTGCCGGGACGATCCCGCTAAGAGGGCTGCATCGCCACAAAGGGTGCCTTCATGCTACGACAGTCCATACTCATCGCGATGACGGCGCTCGTCCTGACGGCATGTGGCCGCGCGCCGCAGGGCCAGATCGGCCCGGACGGTCTGCCGTTGCCGCAGGTCTACCGCATCGAGGCAGGCGATACCGACGCCATCCAGTTCCGCATGCTGGACAGCGTGAACACGTTGCGCGCTGCCGCCGGTGTCCCGCCGGTGGCACTCGATCCGCAGTTGAACGCCGCCGCCGCAACCCATGCCCGCGACATGTCGGTGCAGAACCGTCCGTGGCTGTTCGGCTCCGACGGCTCCTCGCCGCTGGACCGCGCCCGCCGCGTCGGGTTTCAGGGCAGCTTGCTGGGCGAAGCGATCTCGGAATCCTACGAGACCGAGTTACAGACCCTGTCCGCGTGGATGGAGCAGCCGGATACCCGCCGCGTCGTCCTCGACCCCTCTGCGCGCCGGTTGGGCGTGGCGTGGTTTCAGGAACCTGCTGGCAAATTGTGGTGGGTGATGAACGTGGGGACTGACAACGTGCCGATGGCCGCCCCCGCCCCGTTCGCTAACGCGTCGCTGGGCCAATAGGCCCGGATCACGGATAGATGTAGATCGGCGTGCCGTCCGGCACCATGGCGTAGATGTCTTCCATCTCGTCATTGGTGACGGCGATGCAGCCATAGGTCCAGTCGGACTTGCCCATCTGGCGGGCCGGCGTGCCGTGGATGAAGATGTCGCCACCGGGACGCTGCCCCATCGCCGCGGCACGCGCGATATCGTTGGCATTCGGATAGCTGATGCCGATGGACAAATGAAAGCTGCTGTTCGGGTTCCGGCGGTCGATGCGATAGGCGCCCTCCGGCGTCCTGCCGTCGCCTTCGACGGCCTTGTGGCCGGTCGGCGCGAACCCCAGTTCCATGTCGTATTCCTTCAGCATCACGTTTGCGCTGAAGATCTGGAGCTTGCGACGCGCCTTGAACACCTGCACCCGTGTCACCTTGGGACCGTCGTAGCGCTTGAATCTCGTCGGTTGGGGTCGCCCGCAGGCTGCAAGCGCGGCACCCATGGCGCCAAGCACCAACATACGTCTGTTCATCGTCATCGCTGCGTCCCGCTCGGTCTGTGCTGTCGGTCTGTTGCCGACCTGAAAGACCGATACACCAGCCTGCCGCACGATCAAAGCATCGCTGGCCCGGTCGGCTTCACGCCCGCGTGAGCGATGCGACCATCTCGACATGCGGCGACCAGCGGAACTGGTCCACCACCTGCACCCAGTCGACGCGGTAGCCGCCCGCGACGAGTGCGGCCACGTCCCGCCCGAACGTCACGGGATTGCACGACACCATGGCGATCCTGTCCACCCGGCTGCCGGCCAACGTGGCCACCTGCGCCGCTGCCCCAGCGCGCGGCGGGTCCAGCACGACGGCGGAAAACGGAGCGAGCTCATCCGGTTCCAGCGGGCGACGGAACAGGTCGCGGGCGACACCCGTGACGCGGCGCAAGCCCGGTGTGGCGCGCCACCCCTTGTCCAGTGCGGCGATCATCGCGGCGTCACCTTCGACGGCGAGTACCTCTGCCCCCACGGCCAGCGGCAGGCTGAAGGTGCCAGCCCCCGCGAACAGGTCGGCGACACGCGGTGCATCGCCCACGATCTCGATCACGGCGGCGCGCAAGGCATCCTCGCCGTCCTGCGTCGCCTGCAGGAACGCACCGGGCGGCGGCAGGACCGTCGCAGGCCCCATGACCTGAACCGGCGGGTTGATCGTGACCACCGTCTCGTCGCCCCAAGTCAGCCGCGCCAATCGGTGCGTCTGGGCAAAGGCCGCAACCTCGATCCGCAACGGATCGGTCAGGCGCTGTTCCGTCTGCACCAGCACGTCGAGGCCCGCGCGGGACCCCGTCACGGTCAGCGCCACCTCGCCCTTGCGGGATGCGGTGATGACGGTCAACGCCTCCAGCATCGGGATGGCGGCACGCAGGGTGGGCGTCACCAGCTGACAATCGGGGACCGCCACCAGCACGTCGGACGCACGGGCGTGGAAGCCGACCATCGCGCCCTTCTTCGTGCGCCGACCCGAGAATTTCGCCCGCCTGCGCGCCTGCGGCGGAGAGGTGTGGATCGGCCGGAACGGCGGTTCCAGCCCGTGCGCATGCAACGCGCGTTCCACCACCGTCTGCTTCCACGCCGCCACGAACGGATCGCTGGCGTGTTGCAGCGCACAGCCGCCGCAGGTGCGAAAGTGGCGGCAGGGCGGTGCCACGCGGTCGGCGGACGGTGTCAGGATCTGCGCCGTGCCGTCGTCGCGCAGGGCCACGACCTCTCCCGGCAGGGTGCGCGGGATCAGGGTGTCGTCGTTGGCACGGCCAGCGCCCAGATGGGTCAGCCCTTGGATCGTCAGTGTCACGCGGCATCCTCGACGGTGATGAAGCCGCCGGATTGCCTGTTCCAGTAGCGCGCGTAAAGCCCGTTCATCGCCAGCAGCGCATCATGGTCGCCCTGTTCCACGATCCGGCCCCGGTCCATGACCACGATACGGTCCATCTGGCGCAGGGTGGACAGGCGGTGCGCGATGGCGATGACGGTCTTGCCCTCCATCACTGCATCAAGGGCTGTCTGGATGCTCGCCTCCACCTCGGAATCGAGGGCACTCGTCGCCTCGTCGAGGATCAGGATCGGCGCATCCTTGAGGATCGCGCGGGCGATGGCGACGCGCTGGCGCTGCCCGCCCGACAATTTCACGCCACGCTCGCCCAGATGCGCGTCATAGCCGCGCCGCCCGGTGTGGTCGCGGATGCTTGCGATGAATCCATCCGCCTCGGCCCGTGCGGCGGCGGCGCGCACGTCCGCTTCGGTCGCATCGGGGGCGCCATAGCGGATGTTGTCGCGGGCGGACCGGTTGAACATCGCGGTTTCCTGCGTGACCATCCCGATCTTGCGCCGCAGGCTTTCCTGACGGACGTGGCGCAGGTCCTGACCATCGATGGTGACGGCACCGTCCTCTGGATCGTAGAGCCGCAGCAGCAGCGCCACGAGCGTCGATTTCCCCGCCCCGGACCCGCCGACGATGCCCAGCTTTTCACCCGCGGCGATGTCCAGCGCGATGTGGTGCAAGCCCGCCTCGCCACCGCCATAGGTGAAGGTCACATCGTCGAGCCTGATGCGCCCGGCGGTCAGGTCCAGATCGACGGCGTCGTCCGCATCCGACAGCGCATGCGCCTTGGACAGGGTGCGGATCGCATCCTCGACCTCGCCCACGTTGGAATACATGCCCATCAGCGTGAAACTGACCCAGCCGGTCATCTGCGCCAGCCGCAGTCCGATGGTGCCAGCCACGGCGATGTCGCCCGCCGTGGCCTGCCCCGCCTGCCACATCACCAGCGTGATGCCTACAAGCAGCACTGGCAGCACGCCCGCCAGCGTCATCAGCCAGAACCGGAACCCTGCACTGACCCAGCCGAAGCCCAGTGAATCCTCGCGGAACTTCTCCATCGCATCGGTGGCGGCACGATCCTCGTGATCCGCGTGTGCGAACAGTTTCACGGTCTTGATGTTGGTGATCGTGTCCACGACCTGCCCCGTCACCATCGCACGGCTGCCCGCCCGCAGTTTCGAGGTTTCGCGGATACGCGGCATATAGATCCGGATCAGCCCGACATAGGCGGCCATCCACACGGCCAGCGCGAAAGCGGACCAGCCATCGATGCCGGTCAGCAGGATGATCGACCCGATGACCGAGGCCAGCGCATAGAAGACCGTCTGGATCGTATCCACGCCCAGATCGGTCGTCGCACGGGCCGCCTGCATCTGCTTCTGACTGATCCGCCCGGCGAAATCGTTGTCGAAGAACGTCACCGACTGCCCCAGCGTGTGACGATGCAGCCGCGACAGCACGAGGTTATAGACCGCAGGCGCGATCACCACGCTTTGCATCAGCCCCGACAGGCCCAGCACCAGCGGGCGTGCGACCACAAAGAACAGCCCCACCCCGATCAGCAGCCACAGGTTCTCTCCAAAGAAAGCGCTCGGCGTGCCAGCGACTGCCGTGTCGATCACGCGACCGAGATAGAGCGCGGCCAACACCTCCAGCACGCCGGACAGGGTGCTGAGGACCGCGCCCGCGCTCATCGCACCGAAACTGCCACGCAGCGCCCAGCGCAGAAAGGCCATCAGCGTGTCGGGCGGTGGGCCGTCCGCGCGGGCAAAGGGGTTGATCCAGTCGGCAAGTTTCATGCGTCGTCCCCCAGAAATCCGCCCGACTGCCGCGCCCAGAACCGGGCATAGCGCCCGTTCAGCGCCAGCAGGTCGTCATGACTGCCATCCTCGACGATGCGGCCATCCTCCATCACCACGATGCGGTCCATCCGGGCAATGGTGGACAGGCGGTGCGCGATGGCGATGACGGTCTTGCCCTCCATCATCGTCTCCAGCGTGTCCTGGATCGCGGCCTCGACCTCTGAATCGAGCGCACTCGTCGCCTCGTCCAGCATCAGGATCGGCGCGTCCTTCAGGATGACACGGGCCAGCGCGATGCGCTGCCGCTGCCCCCCCGACAGTTTCACCCCCCGCTCGCCCACGCGGGCATCGTAGCCACGCCGCCCCTCGGTATCCTCCAGCGCCCCGATGAAATCATGCGCCTGCGCCTTGCGCGCAGCGGCGATCATCGCGGCCTCCGTCGCGTGGGGCGCACCATACAGGATGTTTTCGCGCACGGACCGATGCAGCAACGCCGAGTCCTGCTGCACCATGCCGATGGCCTGCCGCAGGCTGTCCTGCGTGACGGCGGACACGTCCTGTCCGTCGATGCGGATCTGGCCCGTCTCGGCGTCGTAGAACCGCAGCAACAGTTTCACCAACGTGGATTTCCCGGCACCGGAGGCACCGACGAGGCCGACCCTCTGACCCGCAGGGATCGTCAGGTCGATGCGGTCCAGACCACCCTTGGCCTTGCCGTAATGGTGGCTCAACCCCTGCAGGTCGATCCGTCCGGCCGTCACCCGCAGCGGCACCGCGGTGGTTGCGTCCGTCAGCGTCACGGGCTGGCCGATGGTCTGCAACCCTTCCGACACGACGCCCAATTCCTGGAACAACTGGCTGACCGCCCACATGATCCAGCCGCTCATGCCGTTCAGCCGCAGCACGAGGGCGGCAGCGGCAGTTACGACACCCACCGTCGCCAACCCGTTCAGCCACAGCGACAGCGCCCAGCCGACGACGCCCACCACCAGCACGCCGTTCAGGAACACCAAGGCCAGATCCATGATCGTATAAAGGCGCATTTCACGCATCAACGTCGTGCGCGACCCTTCGATGGCGTCCTTGGCATAGGCGAGTTCCGCATCCGCATGGGCGAACATCTTGACCGAATGCACGTTGGTATAGCCGTCCACGATCCGCCCGGTGACGACGCTGCGGGCGTCCGACGATGCCTCCGACGCGGGCTGGATACGGCGGATCACCCAGCGCAGCAGGAACAGATAGGGGATGAACCACGCCAGCAGCGGCAGCACCAGCCGCAGGTCCGCATCCGCCAGCAGCACGAAGGCACCGATCAGGTATGCGGCCGCAAAGGCCACTGCCTCGAAGAACTGGTTCATCACGGACGCGACCGCGTTCGGCGTCTGCATCACGCGGTTGGCGATGCGCCCGGCAAAGTCGTTCTCGAACCAGCCGACGGACTGGCGCATCACCTGCCGGTGCGCCCGCCAGCGCGCCAGCGCGGTCAGGTTCGGGTTGATCGTCTGGTTCAGCAGCGCCGTATGCGCCGTCTGGATCAAGGGCCGCAGCGTCAGAAAGAACACCGCCATCGCGATCAGCTCGACCCCATGATCCGCCCAGAACACATCCGGCGACTTGTCCAGCAGATCGACGAGGCGCCCTAGATAGCCGATCAGCGCCACCTCGATGAAGGCGACCATGGTGGACAGCACCGCCGTCACCACAAAGACGCGGTGGAACGGGTGGGTGTAATCCCACAGGAACGGCATCAGCCGCGCGGGCGGTGTGTCGGTCTCCTGATACGGCGTATAGGGATCGACAAGGCGTTCGAAGTATCCAAACACGGGGACGGCCTTTGTCTTGTCAGGGGTCTGATGTAGGCCCGTGACCGGCAAAGGGAAACCCTAACCCAGCAGATCGGCGCGGGTCAGCGTGAAACCGGACGCGATCCAGCGCACCTCGGCGGCCTTCAGCGCGGCACCCAGGGCGGGCCCTTGCAGGGCCGGCATCAGGTCGGCGGCGCGGATCGGCAGGACCTGCCCCGCGCCGCGCCGCGCCATGGCGATGTCGCGGGGGTCGATCGGTTGCGACAGGCTGGCGGCCATGACGGCGATGCGGTCGATGGCAATGGTTTCGCCGTGACGATAGCCCGCTTCGCCCGCGGAGATCTGCGTGTCGCGCAGGATTTCCAGCCGCGCCGCTTCGGCGTTGGACAGGCGCAGGCGCGCGGGATCGCCACCCAAGGCCGCCAGACGACGGATCGCATCGGGGGGCAGACCCGCCTCCCCTTCCAGATGCACCAGCACGGCCAGGGCATCGGGTGCGGCACCGGGCAGCACGCGCCACAGGGCACCGCAGGCGGCCATGCTGGCGACGGCGGGCGCCGGGTCGGCGGCCGCCAGCAGCTTGCGCATTTCCTGCCCGATGCGTTCGGCGGACAGCCGGTCGATGCCGTCGAGATTGCCTGCACAGGCCGCCAGCCCGTTCGCGTCGATGCCAAGGTCCGGATCGCCATACCACGCGAAGAACCGGAAAAAGCGCAGGATGCGCAGGTAATCCTCGCGGATGCGCGCATCCGCGTCGCCGATGAACCGCACATGCCCCGCCAGCGCATCGGGCGCCCCGCCAACCGGATCGCAGAGCGTGCCATCGGGTGCCACATAAAGCGCGTTCATCGTGAAATCGCGACGCCGGGCATCCTCGTGCACCGTCGTGGCAAAGGCGACGGTCGCGTGCCGCCCGTCCGTGTCGACATCCCGGCGGAATGTCGTCACCTCGAACGGTGTGCCGTCCACCACCACGGTCACCGTGCCGTGGTCGATGCCGGTCGGCACCACCTTGAAACCGGCTGCAACCCCAAGATCGGAGACTGTCTGCGGCACCGCATCCGTGGCGATGTCGATATCCGACGCCCCCGCCCCGATCAGCGCGTTGCGCACGCAACCGCCGACGAACCACGCCTGATGTCCCGCGTCGGTCAGCATGGTACAGACCGCCTGCGCGCCCGGTTCGGTCAGCCAGTCGGGCGTGATCCTCATGGGGTCAGCCTGTCCGCCAGCGCGCGCAGGATGCGGGCCGTGGCCCCCCAGATGTAATAGGGGCCGTAGGGGACCGCATAGTAATGCCGCATCTGCCCCTGCCAACGCCGCCCCTGCACGGTGAACCGCGCGGGATCGGCAAAGTGGGACAGGGGCACCTCGAACACCTCGCTAACCTCGCCCGTCTCGGCGCGCGGGGTAAAGTCGCCGCGGATCAGGCTCAGGACGGGCACGACCGTGAACCCCGTCACCGTCTCGTGCGCCGGCATCAGGCCCAGCACATCGACGGCCGTGCGCGGCAACCCCACCTCCTCCTCCGCCTCGCGCAGGGCAGCGTCGGTCAAGGTCAGGTCTGTCGCGTCCTGCTTGCCGCCCGGAAAGGCGATCTGACCGGGATGATGGCGCAGGGTGGGACTGCGTTTCGTCAGGATCACGGTCTGCACGTCGGGACGGACGGCCACCAGCACGGCCGCGGGCCGCAACATCTGCCCCGTGGGGCGCAGCACCCCACGGTTCAGGTCATAGTCGGTGGACGGCTGGCCTGACCGGGCCAGCGCCGCCGTCAGTCTGTCGCGCAGGTCAGTGACCACCGCCAGCTGCCGCTTCCGCCTCGAACCCCAGTGTGTCGGGCTGGAATTCGTAATGCGCGCCGCAGAACTGGCAGTCCGCCGTGACGATCCCGGCGTCGGTGATCATCGTCTTGATGTCCTTGGCCGAATAGATCGACAGGCTTTGCCGCACACGGTCTGCCGAACAGGTGCAGCCAAAGGTGACGGGCTGCGGGTCATAGACGCGTGGCTGTTCTTCGTGGAACAGGCGCACCAGCAGGTCGGTGGGCTGCACCGTGGGGCCGATCAGCTCCAGCGCATCGACGGTATCCAGCAGGATGTTGGCGCGCCGCCAGTTTTCGCCCTCGTCCGCATCCAGAATGTCGGCGGCCTGCATCAGGCCGTCTTCGCCGGACCCGCCCAGATCACGCGGCATCAGCGGCGACGCCTTTGGCATGTGCTGCAGCATGACGCCACCGGCGCGCCACTGCTCGCCCTCGCCCCGCAGCGTGCTGCGGCCGTGGGTCAGCGAAAACCGCGTCGGGATCTGTTCGGACTGCGCGAAATACGTCTCCGCACAGGCCGACAGCGATCCGCCCGCCAGCGGCGTGATGCCCTGATAGGGTATCGTGCCTTCGCCCTGATCGATCAGGATGGCGAAATAACCCTTGCCGATCTGTGCAAAGGCATCGGCAGAGGCATCGATCGTATCCTTGTCATAGGACGCATAGGCGCGCATCCGCGCAGGCTCGCCGTCGTCGGTCGGGCCGTAGTAGTCGGTCGCGATCAGCCGCACCGGGCCGCCCGATCCGCGCACCTGCAGCGACAGTTTCCACCGCAGTTTCATGGTCTGCCCGATCAGCGCGGTCAGCAGACACATCTCGGCCACCAGCCCTTCGATCAGGGGCGGATAGTCGTGCTGGCGCAGGACATCCTCCAGCACCCCGTCCAGCCGGGCGACGCGGCCCCGGATGTCCGAGGCGTCGAGCTGGAACGGCAGGACGGTGTCGTCCCAGGCGATACGAGAGCCGAGGGTCATGGGCTTTCCTTACAGGGTCGGATTTGGCATACCGCAGAGATATAGGCGCAGGCAAGCAGCGGTCCAAGGGGAGAGCCATGATCCGACGGTATGGCGACACGCCCGAAACAGGACAGCGCTATCGCCTGCGGGCCGGCGTCTATGCGATCCTGCCGCGCGACGGCGCGCTGCTGGTCACGTGGCAGGGCGAGCCGCACGACGAGCTGCAATTGCCCGGCGGCGGCATCGACCCGCATGAGAACCCCCTGCGTGCCCTGCACCGCGAAGTGTTCGAGGAGACGGGCTGGAGCATCGCGCGCCCCCGCCGTCTGGGCGCGTTCCGGCGGTTCACGTGGATGCCCGAATACAAGCGCCACGCAGAAAAGCTGTGCCACGTCTATGTCGCCCACCCCGTGCGGCGGCTGGCGGCCCCGACAGAGCCGAACCATACCGCGCTGTGGGTCGACCCTGGGGTTGCGCTGGACGTGCTGGCGAACGACGGGGATGCCGCGTTCCTGCGCGCATGGCTGTCGCGGGTCTGACGACGGCGACACCCACCGAACCTTGCCCCATCGACCCGTTGCCTGTATCGCGCAGCGTCAAGTGTTCCGCAACGCAAAGGCCAGCCCCATGACCGCGCCCAAGAAAGTCGTCCTCGCCTATTCCGGCGGTCTGGACACCTCGATCATCCTGAAATGGCTGCAGACCGAATACGGCTGCGAGGTCGTCACCTTCACCGCCGATCTGGGTCAGGGCGAAGAGCTGGAGCCCGCCCGCAGGAAGGCCGAGATGATGGGGGCGTCCGCCATCTACATCGAGGATCTGCGCGAGGAGTTCGTGCGCGACTTCGTCTATCCGATGTTCCGCGCCAATGCCCTGTACGAAGGGCTTTACCTGCTCGGCACCTCCATTGCCCGTCCGCTGATCAGCAAGCGTCTGGTGGAAATCGCGGCAGAGGTCGGTGCAGATGCCGTGGCCCATGGCGCCACCGGCAAGGGCAACGATCAGGTCCGGTTCGAACTGGCCGCCTATGCCCTGAACCCCGACATCAAGGTGATCGCGCCCTGGCGCGAATGGGATTTGACCAGCCGCACCAAGCTGCTGGAGTTTGCGGAAGCGAACCAGATCCCCGTCGCGAAGGACAAGCGCGGCGATGCACCGTTCAGCGTGGATGCGAACCTTCTGCACACGTCGTCGGAAGGCAAAGTGCTGGAAAACCCCGCCGAAGAGGCACCCGACTACGTCTATCAGCGCACGGTCGATCCCGAGCAGGCGCCCGATACGCCCGAGACGATCGAGATCACGTTCGAACGTGGCGATGCCGTGGCAATCAATGGCGAGGCGCTGTCGCCCGCCACGATCCTGACGAAGCTGAACGAGATCGGCGGACGTCACGGCGTCGGTCGCCTCGATCTGGTGGAAAACCGCTTTGTCGGGATGAAGTCGCGCGGCATCTACGAGACCCCCGGTGGCACCATCCTGCTGGAGGCGCATCGCGGCATCGAACAGATCACGCTGGACAGCGGCGCCGGCCACCTGAAGGACAGCATCATGCCCCGCTATGCGGAGCTGATCTACAACGGCTTCTGGTTCAGCCCGGAGCGCGAGATGCTGCAGGCCCTGATCGACAAGAGCCAGGAGCATGTCAGCGGCACCGTGCGTGTGAAACTCTACAAGGGATCGGCCCGCACAGTCGCCCGCTGGTCCGACTCCAGCCTGTATTCCGAGGCGCACGTGACGTTCGAGGATGACGCAGGTGCCTATGACCAGACCGATGCGCAGGGCTTCATCCAGTTGAACGCGCTGCGCCTGAAGCTGCTGGCCGCGCGCAAGCGGCGTCTGCAGGGCTGAGGCCGTCACAAGAAAGACCCGCCTGCGCGTTGGCGCAGGCTGGGAAACCGATTACTCGTGAAAACCGGGCGAAACAGAACTCGTCAAACTACAAAAATACGCAGCCCGGATAACTGTGATCTTCAAGACTGTCGAAGATACGGGTGACGCATCACCAAAGTTTCACCCGGACCCACATTTTTCTGTCGAATTTTACGACCCGGTGTAGTGGTCACACCCACGTGACACCCGGAACGCCCGCTTGCCCTGTCACCGCCCTCATTCCAAGGTGTGCGCAACAGGAGGAGGCAACATGTCAACACGAGTCCGGATCACGGGTCTGGCGATGCTTGCGGGGGTCGTTGCAGCCCTGTCGCCGGTCGCCGCTGCGGCCCAGCAACAGACCGCAATCGTCGCGGGCGGCTGTTTCTGGTGCGTCGAGGCCGATTTCGAGGGGGTCGCCGGCGTCGGTGACGTGGTCGCGGGCTATACCGGCGGCACCACCGAAAACCCGACCTACAATCAGGTCACGCGCGGCGGGACCGGTCATTACGAGGCGGTGATGATCCCCTTCGACGCCAGCGTCATCAGCTATCGCCAGATCCTCGACCTGTTCTTCCGCAGCGTCGATCCGACCGACGCGGGCGGTCAGTTCTGCGACCGTGGCGAAAGTTACCGCACCGCCGTCTTCGTGGCGACGCAAGAGCAGTCGAACGATGCGACGGCCGCCAAGACTGCGGCCCAGCAGGAACTGGGTCAGCAGATCGTCACGCCCATCGTGCAGGCGGGGCCGTTCTACAAGGCCGAAGATTACCATCAGGACTACTACAAGGGCGACAACCTGATCCTGACGCGCGGCGGGCCCAAGCGGCAGGCCGAAGCCTATGACTTCTATCGCAGCGGATGTGGTCGCGATGCCCGGATCGCACAGGTCTGGGGACCGGATGCGCCGTTTCTGAAGTGACCGAGGTCTGAAGTGGTCGGGGCCTGAAGTGACCGGACCCCGACATGACCCCCATCAGGGCCTGAAATCCTCCAGATCCTTCAGGTCCGGGATCACGTCGGCGGTGCCGTGGCGCGTCACCATCAGCGCCGCGGCCCGCATCGCCAGCTTGATCGCCTGCGCAATCGGCTGGCCGCGGTCTAGGCCCGCCATGACATAGCCGGTAAAGGTGTCGCCAGCCCCCGTCGTGTCCACCGGCGTCACGGGGACCGCGTCGAAATGTCGGTGCCCCTGCGGCCCGAACCAGTCGGCGCCGTCAGCCCCCAGCGTTACGATCACGTCGCGCACACCCAGATCCTGCGGCTCCTTGCCCGTGGCGGCGCGCAACTGGTCCGCCTCGACCCGGTTCAGGAACAGCAGGTCCAGATGCGGCAGCACCGCCTGCACACGATCCGCATCGAAGGGGGCGGCGGCATAGGCGACGCGCAGCCCCATCTTGCGGCCGAGCGTGGCTGCGGTCCGCTGCAGGTTCGTCTCGTTCTGGATCAACAGCCAATCGCCCGTCTGCGCCTCGGCCATCGCCTCTTGCAGGATGGATTGCGGGATCGCGTCGTTGGCACCGGGGAACAGGATGATCATGTTCTCGCCGTGGCTGTCCACGGCGATGACGGCCTGTGCGGTATCCTCCTCGACTCGTGCGATGAAACGGGTATCGACGCCGTATTCCATCAGTCGGTCAACCGCCCATTCGCCGTCGTCGCCCACGGCCCCGATGTGGTGCACGGTGGCGGCGGCGCGGGCGGCGGCGACGGACATGTTCGTGCCCTTTCCGCCCAGATAGATCTCTCGTCCGGTGGACCGCAGCGTTTCGCCGCCCGTGGGGATATGCGGCACGGCATAGACGAAATCGGCGTTGATGGACCCGAGGTTCCAGATGGCCATAGTCTCAGCTCCTTTGATCGCGCTCAGCCGACTTTGCAGGCGGCGATGACCGCCATGTTCAGGATGTCGTTCACCGTGCTGACGGTCGAACAGATCTGGATCGGCTTGTCGATGCCGGTCAGGATCGGCCCGATCACCGTGGCCCCCGCCATCTCCTGCATCAGTTTCACGCTGATGCTGGCGGAATGGCGGGCGGGCACGACCAGCACGTTGGCAGGCCCGGTCAGGCGGCTGAACGGGTAATGCGCCTGTGCGGCGGGGTTGAGCGCGACATCGACGGTCATCTCGCCCTCATATTCGAAATCGACGCCGCGTGCGTCCAGCACGGTGGGGGCGATGTGCATCTTCTCGGCCCGTTCCGACACCGGATAGCCGAAGGTGGAAAACGACAGGAACGCCACACGCGGTTCAAGCCCCAGATCGCGGGCCACGGCGGTACCGCGTTCGGCGATGTCGGCCAGATCGTTCTGATCCGGCCATTCATGCACCAGCGTGTCCGCGATCAGCACGATCCGGCCCCGGTTCAGCACCGCCGTGACACCCACTGCCCCGTCATGCGGGCTGGCGTCGAAGACGTGGTTGATCAGTTCCAGCACATGCGCCGATTTGCGCGTGGCCCCGGTCACCATTCCGTCCGCATGCCCATGCGCCAGCATCAGCGCAGCAAACACGTGCCGGTCACGTGCCGCGAGCCGGTGCACGTCCTGCCGGTCATGTCCCTTGCGCTGCAGCCGCGCATAAAGGAACGCCTTGTAAGTCTCCAGATGCGGGGTGTTGGCAGCGTTCACCACCTCCAACTCGGGGATCGCGTCGGCCAGCCCTTCGGCGGTCAACAGCGCCTCGACATCCTTGGTGCGACCGACGACCAGCGCGCGGCCCAACCCCTGCCGCTGATAGGCGATGGCGGCCCGCAGCACCCGTGGATCGTCGCCTTCGGTAAAGATCACGCTGGCCTGTGCCGCCCGCGCCCGTGCATTCAGACCGCGCAGCATGTTGGCCGTGGGGTCCATGCGGGACTTCAGCGATGCGGTATAGGCCTCCATGTCGATGATCGGCCGCCGCGCCACGCCCGTCGCCATGCCTGCCTGCGCCACGGCGGGCGGGATGCGGTGGATCAGACGGGGATCGAAGGGTGTCGGAATGATATAGTCGCGCCCGAACGCCAGCTTCTTGCCATAGGCGACGGCGACCTCCTCCGGCACGTCCTCTCTCGCCAGCTGCGCAAGGGCATGGGCGCAGGCGATCTTCATCTCGTCGTTGATGGCACGGGCATGGATATCGAGGGCACCGCGGAACAGATACGGAAACCCCAGCACGTTGTTGACCTGATTGGGATAGTCGCTGCGCCCGGTGGCGACGATCGCATCAGGGCGAACGGCGTGTGCCTCCTCCGGCGTGATCTCGGGGTCCGGGTTCGCCATGGCGAAGATCACCGGATCGGGCGCCATGGACGCGACCATATCCGCCGTGACGGCCCCCTTGGCGCTGACGCCCAGGAACACGTCGGCACCCTGCATCGCCTCTGCCAATGTACGGGCGGGTGTGTTCGCGGCATGTGCGGATTTCCACTGGTTCATGCCGTCGGTACGACCCTGCCAGATGACGCCCTTGGTGTCGCACATGATGCAGTTGTCGTGCCGCGCGCCCATCGTCTTCAACAGTTCCAGACAGGCGATTCCGGCAGCCCCTGCGCCGTTCAGAACGATGCGCACATCCTCGATCCGCTTGCCCGACAGGTGCAGCGCGTTCAGCAGACCCGCCGCACAGATCACCGCCGTGCCGTGCTGGTCGTCGTGAAAGACGGGGATGTCCATCTCTTCCTTCAAGCGCTGCTCGATGATGAAGCACTCGGGCGCCTTGATGTCCTCCAGGTTGATGCCGCCGAAGGTCGGCCCCATCAGACGCACGGCATTGCAGAAGGCGTCGGGATCCTCCGTATCCAGCTCGATGTCGATGGAGTTCACGTCGGCAAAGCGTTTGAACAGGACCGACTTGCCTTCCATCACCGGCTTCGACGCCAGCGCGCCCAGATTGCCCAACCCCAGCACGGCGGTGCCGTTGCTGATGACGGCGACCAGATTGCCCTTGTTGGTGTAATCATAGGCGGTCGCTGGATCGTCGCGGATTTCCAGACACGGCACCGCGACGCCGGGCGAATAGGCAAGGCTCAGATCGCGCTGGGTGGTCATGGGGACGGTCGCCGTCACCTCCCACTTGCCGGGGGTGGGTAGCAGGTGGAACGCCAAGGCATCCTCGCGCGTGTGCTTTTGCCGTGTCATCGCCACCCTCCCGTGCATGAGCGCCAAGGTGTAACGTGCAGGCCTGCACCGCTCAACGCCTTTCATCACGGTGACGGGCCTGATACCGAAGGGCAAGCGCCGGGGGATGACAATGAACGACACCGTCACGCCGATGATGGCACAATATCTGGCCCTCAAGGCCGGTTATCCCGACGCGATCCTGTTCTATCGCATGGGCGATTTCTACGAGATGTTCTTCGACGATGCGGTCGCGGCGTCGGCAGCCCTCGACATCGCGCTGACAAAACGGGGCAAGCATTTGGATGCCGACATCGCGATGTGCGGCGTGCCCGTACACAGTGCCGAAAGCTACCTTTTGACACTGATCCGCAAGGGTTTCCGCGTGGCCGTCTGTGAACAGATGGAAGACCCCGCCGAGGCGAAGAAGCGCGGATCGAAGTCGGTGGTCCGGCGCGACGTGGTACGGTTGGTCACACCGGGCACGCTGACGGAGGATAGCCTGCTGGACGCGCGGCGGCACAACTTCCTTGCTGCCATCGCACAGGTCCGCGACGAGGTGGCCCTCGCCTGGGCCGACATCTCGACCGGCGCGCTGCGGGTCATGGCTTGTCCCATGTCGGGCCTCGGCCCGGAACTGGCGCGCCTCGCCCCGCGCGAGGTTCTGGTAGCCGATGGGGATGACACGACCCTGCGCGGGATCGTGGAGGAGACGGGCGCAAGCCTGACCACCCTCGGGCGGTCGTCCTTCGACAGCACGCAGGGCGAACGCAGGCTGTGCGCGCTGTATGACGTGGCCTCGCTCGACGCATTCGGCACGTTCCACCGGGCAGAGGTGGCGGCCCTCGCGGGCCTCGTCGCCTATGTGGAGACGACGCAGAAAGGCAATCTGCCCCTGCTGCGTCCGCCTGTGCAGGAACAACGCGAGGCGATCATGCAGATCGACGCCGCCACGCGGCGGTCGCTGGAACTGACCCACGCGCTGGGCGGTGGACGCGCGGGCTCGCTGCTGGCCGCCATTGACCGGACCGTAACGGCGGCGGGGGCACGTCTGCTGGAACGGCGGCTGTCTGCCCCATCACGCCGGATCGAGGTGATCGCGGCACGGCAGACGGCGATCGCGACGCTCGTGGACGATCCCGCGCTGACGCGCGACCTGCGTGAGCATCTGGCGCAGGTGCATGACCTTGACCGCGCCCTGTCCCGGGTGGCGCTGGATCGGGGTGGTCCGCGCGACCTCGCGGCGATCCGCAACACCATCGAGCAGGCAAAACGCCTGCATCAGAGCCTGATCGGCACCGATCTGCTGCCAGAGGCGCAAGCGGCCCTCATCGGCCATGACGACATTCTGGCCCTTCTGGACGCCGCGCTGGTCGCCGAGCCACCCCTGCTGGTGCGTGACGGCGGCTTCATCGCCACGGGCCACGACGACGCCCTCGACGCCGCTCGCCACCTGCGTGACGAAGGCCGCGGCGTCATTGCGCAGATGCAGGCCGACTTCATCGCGCAAACTGGCATCGCGGCGCTGAAGATCAAGCATAACAATGTGCTGGGCTATTTCATCGAGACGACCGCCACCCATGCGGAACGCATGATGGCCCCGCCGCTGTCGCAGACCTTCATCCACCGGCAGACGACCGCCAATCAGGTGCGTTTCACGACTGTCGCGCTGAACGAGATCGAATCCCGCATCCTGAACGCGGGCGGTGAGGCGCTGGAGATTGAAAAGCGGCTCTATGCAAGGCTTTCAGGGTCTGTTCTGGCGCAACATGCTGCCCTCGGTCAGCTGGCCCGCGCACTGGCCGACATCGACGTGACCGCCGCCCTTGCCCATCTGGCCCGCGCCGAAGGCTGGGTGCGCCCGGTGATCGACGACAGCCGAGATTTCCAGATCACTAGTGGCCGTCACCCGGTCGTCGAAGAGGCGCTGCGCAAGTCCGGCACGCCGTTCGTCGCGAACGATTGCGATCTGAGCGATACACCGATCTGGTTGCTGACCGGCCCGAACATGGCCGGCAAATCCACCTATCTGCGGCAGAACGCGCTGATCGCGATATTGGCCCAGACCGGGGCCTATGTTCCGGCGACACAGGCCCGCATCGGTATCGTCAGCCAGATCTTCAGCCGGGTCGGTGCCAGCGACGACCTCGCACGGGGGCGGTCCACGTTCATGGTCGAAATGGTGGAAACGGCGGCGATCCTCAATCAGGCGGACGACCGCGCGCTGGTCATCCTGGACGAGATCGGACGCGGCACGGCGACCTATGACGGCCTGTCGATCGCCTGGGCGACACTGGAACACCTGCACGACGTCAACCGCTGCCGCGCCCTGTTCGCCACGCATTACCACGAGATGAGCAACCTGTCCGCCAAGCTGGCTGGCGTGGACAATGCCACGGTCAGCGTCAAGGAATGGGACGGTGACGTGATATTCCTGCACGAGGTGCGCCGCGGCACGGCGGATCGCAGCTATGGCGTGCAGGTCGCGCGGCTGGCGGGCCTGCCGCCGTCGGTGGTGGCCCGCGCCAAGGTGGTGCTTGAGGCGCTGGAAAAGGGCGAACGCGAAGGCGGAGCCGCCCGCCGCGCAGTGATCGACGATTTGCCGCTGTTCGCTGCAGCGCCGCCGCTGCCGCCGAAGGCAGTCGTGAAACAATCTGCTGTCGAAGACCGGCTGCGCAACATCCACCCGGACGATCTGTCACCGAAGGATGCGCTGGCGCTGATCTACGATTTGAGGAGTCTGCTGAACGACGAGGCGTCTTAGAGCAGCGGGCCCCGTTCTTCGGGTCACAAATATCCCGGGGGGCCGCCGGGGGTCCACCACTGGTCCGAGCACCAGCCGGCGACGGGGCTGGCCCCCCAGCTTGATCGCCGCGCCGCGCGCGGCGAAACCTCAGTTTGCAGGCATCGACGACACGCCGACCTGTGCGGGGCGCAGCAGGCGGTCGTGCAGCATGAACCCTTCGGTCGAGACCTGGATGATGTGGCCGGACTTGGTGCCGGGCACGGGTGCCTCGAACATCGCCTGATGCAGGTTCGGATCGAACTTGTCGCCGACCTCCGGTACGATGGGGTCGATGCCGTGCTTCTTGAACACCGACAGCAGTTCCCGCATCGTCAGCTCCACGCCTTCCAGCAGCGCCGCGTTGGCCGACTTGTCGGCCTCTTCGGCGGACTGCAAGGCGCGGCGCAGGTTGTCGTAGATCGGCAGCAGATCGCGCGACATGCGAGAGGAGCCGTAATTCTCGGCCTCCTTCCGGTCGCGGTCGGCGCGTTTGCGCGTATTTTCCGCGTCGGCCAACGCGCGCATGAACTTGTCGCGCATGTCGTCGCGCTCGGCTTCCAGCGTGGCAATCCGGGCCAGAACGTCGTCGCCGGCCGCATCCATCGCATCGCCTTCGGCGGCCATCTCATCCAGGCTCATCGGTTCGGAGTTCTCGTTGGACATGGTCACTTCCTGTCAGGAGCGGTCGGCGATCATCTGGCCGACCCGCTGTGCGGTATAGTTCACGATGGGCACGATCCGCCCATAGTTCAGTCGCGTCGGACCAATGACGCCGACGGCGCCGATGATCTTGCGGTCGGCGTTCATATAAGGAGAAACGACCAGACTGGAACCCGAAAGTGAGAAAAGTTTGTTCTCGGACCCGATAAAGATGCGCACGCCGTCGCCCTCCTCGGCCAGTTCCAGGAACTGTGCGATGTCCCGCTTGCGCTCCAGATCGTCGAACAGGCTGCGGATGCGGTCGATGTTGCCGGCCTGATCCGCATCGTCGAGCAGATGGCTGCTGCCACGCACGATCAGGCGTTCGTTCTGCTCGCCTTCGTTTTCCCACAGCACAGCCCCGGACTGCACCAGTTCGGCGGCGAGCGTGTCGATTTCCTGCCGCCGCGCCTTGATTTCACGTGCGATGACGGTGCCGAGGGTAGAGAGGGTCTGCCCTTCGGCGATGGCGTTGAGGAAGTTCGCGGCCTCTCGCATCGACGACGGGGTCTGCCCCGGCGGCGGGGTGAAGATGCGATTTTCGACGTGGCCGTCGGCAAAGACCAGCACGACCAGCGCCCGCGCGGGCGACAGCGACACGAACTCGATATGCCGGATCGTTGCCTCGTGCTTGGGCGTCAGCACAAGGCTTGCGACCTGCGTGACACCCGACAGCGCGGACCCCACGCGGTCCAGCAGACTGGCCACGTCGTCGGCCCCATTGCCCAATGTCTGGTCGATGCGCGACCGATCCTCGCCTGACAGATCGCCAACCTCGAGCAGGCCATCTACGAACATCCGCAGGCCCAGTTGCGTCGGCACGCGGCCCGCACTGACATGGGGGCTGCCCAGCAGGCCGAGGTATTCCAGATCGTTCATCACGTTGCGGATTGTCGCGGCACTGACCTGTTCCGTCAGGGTCCGGGTCAGCGTGCGACTGCCGACAGGCGATCCGGTTTCGAGATAGCCCTCGACGATGCGACGAAAGACCTCGCGAGAGCGGGCCGTCATGGCATCGAGATGGGGCGTGCGGTCTGGCATGAAGGTCCGTCTGAGGGTGGCAGCGTTAAATCCCGCAATGCGGTCACGTCAATCGTGACGCGGAGCGGGCTTGGATTTCATAGATGGGCGGCGTATCCGACGAACGCAACCTAGAAAGGACCTTGCCCATGCGCCCCTCCGGCCGTCGCACCGATCAGATGCGCGATGTCAGCATCGACACCGCCGTGACCCGCCACGCCGAAGGATCGTGCCTGATCCGCATGGGTGACACCCATGTGCTGTGCACCGCCAGCATCGACAACCGCGTGCCGTCGTTCCTCAAGAACTCGGGCCTGGGCTGGGTGACGGCAGAATACGGCATGCTGCCCCGCGCGACCCACAGCCGGATGCGGCGCGAGGCGAAGGACGGCCAGAGCGGCCGCACGCAGGAGATCCAGCGCCTGATCGGTCGCGCCCTGCGGGCCGGTGTCGACCGCGTCGCACTTGGCGAGCGGCAGATCACGATTGACTGCGACGTGATCCAGGCCGATGGCGGGACGCGGTGCGCCGCGATCACAGGCGGTTGGGTCGCATTGAAGCTGGCGGTCAACAAGTTGATGAAGGCGGGGTTGGTCATCAGCGACCCGCTGGTCGATCCGGTCGCGGCCGTGTCCTGCGGCATCTATGCCGGGCAACCGGTGCTGGATCTGGATTACCCCGAGGACAGCGAGGCGGGCGTGGACGGGAACTTCATCATGACGGCGGGCAAGCTGATCGAGATCCAGATGGCCGCCGAAGGCGCAACGTTCAGCCGCAGCCAGATGGATACGCTGTTGGACCTCGCCGGTGGCGGCATCGAGGAGCTGCACCGCATCCAGCGCGAGGCGGTGGCATGAGGCGCTTTTCAGGCTCTAATCTGGTGATTGCGACCCATAACACTGGCAAGCTGGAAGAAATCGCCGATCTGCTGGCGCCCTATGGCGTCACGCTGTCGTCGAACGCCGATCACGGCTTGCCGGAACCGGACGAGACGGAGACGACCTTTGCGGGCAACGCCCGGATCAAGGCCCATGCCGCGGCGCAGGCGACGGGTCTGCCTGCGCTGGCCGATGATAGCGGAATCGAGATCGACGGGTTGGGCGGCGCGCCCGGGGTGAATACCGCAGACTGGGCCGAGACGCCGCAGGGGCGCGATTTCGGCCTGGCCATGCAGCGGGCGTGGGACGCGTTGCAGGCAGCCGACGCCCCCTACCCGCGCACCGCACGGTTCTGCTGCACGCTTGTCATGGCGTGGCCGGACGGACATGACGAGGTGTTCGCCGGTGTCATGCCGGGGCAGATCGTGTGGCCGGGGCGCGGCGGTCAGGGGCATGGCTATGACCCGATCTTTCAGCCGGATGGCCATGAGCTGACCTTCGGCGAGATGGATCGTTGGGAAAAGAACCGCATCAGCCACCGGGCCGACGCCTTTGCCAAACTTGTGGCGGGTTGTTTTGCCTGAGGATCGCATCCCGGCGGACGACTGGCGCGCGGGCGGCTTTGGCCTCTATCTGCACTGGCCGTTCTGCAAGGCGAAGTGCCCCTATTGCGACTTCAACTCTCACGTCGCGCCACAGATCGACGAGGCCCGCTGGCAGGCCGCCTATCTGACCGAGATCGACAGGCTGGGCGCGCAGACCGAAGGGCGCGTGCTGCAATCGGTGTTCTTTGGCGGCGGCACGCCCAGTCTGATGTCACCTGATCTGGTGGACGCGATCCTGCGGCGGATCAGGGCGACATGGCCGATGGCGAACGACGCGGAGATCACGCTGGAAGCGAACCCCACATCGGTCGAATCGGGCCGTTTCGAGGGCTATCGCGCGGCGGGCGTCAACCGCGTCTCTCTTGGTGTGCAGGCCCTGAACGACCATGATTTGCGGCGGTTGGGGCGGATGCACACGGCGGCCGAGGCGATGACGGCGTTCGATACGGCGCGCGGGATATTCGAGCGCGTCAGTTTCGACCTGATCTATGCGCGGCAAGATCAGACGCTGACAGCGTGGCGTGCGGAACTGGCGCAGGCCTTGACCTTGGCGGTCGATCATCTGTCGCTGTACCAGCTGACGATCGAGGATGGCACCGTCTTTGGCGCACGTGCAGCGGCCGGTCAGTTGCGCGGCCTGCCCGACGACGATCTGGGCGCCGACATGTATCTGATGACGCAAGAAATGTGCGCGGCGGCAGGCATGGGCGGGTACGAGGTATCGAACCACGCGCGCGACGGATCGGAGAGCCGCCATAACCGCATCTACTGGCAATCGGGGGACTATGTCGGGGTCGGGCCGGGGGCGCAGGGCCGCCTGACACTGGACGGCCATCGCTGGGGTACATCCACGCCGCTGGCACCGATTCCATGGTTGCGGCAGGTCGAGACGATGGGCGCCGGCGAAGACGCGAGAGAGGCCATCGACGCGCATGCGCATCGGACGGAGCTTCTTCTGATGGGTCTTCGGCTGCGTGACGGAATCGACACGGCGCGATTGCACGCCAATGGCATCGACACGGCAACGACGGCGATCACCGATCTGGTAGACCTCGGGCTTATTGCGGATGATCCGGACCGACTGCGGGTTACCGACACCGGGCGACCCGTCCTGAACGGTGTGCTGCGCGCGATCCTTGCGGATCAGTCGCCGGTCAGCTGACGCATCAGATCATCGAGCTGCGCGAGGTCGCGGTAAGCGATCGTCAGCTTGCCCCCATCCTGCCCCGGCGTGTGATCGATCGTCACCATCATGTGCAACGCGGCTGAAAGCTCGCGTTCCAGCATCACCGTGTCCGCGTCCTTGACGCGGGGGCGTCCCGCACGCTCGCCGGGGGCGCGCACGGGTTCGCTGGGTTTGCGTGCCAGCTTTTCCGCATCGCGCACCGACATCTGCCGCGTGATGATCTGCTGTGCCAGCGTCACGGCGTCGGGATGGCCGACGAGTGTCCGCGCATGACCGGCCGTCAGTTTGCCGTCCGACAACCAGCCCAGCACGCTGTCTGGCAGGTTCAGAAGACGCATCTGATTTGCGATGTGACTGCGCGATTTGCCGAGTGCCGTGGCAAGCTGGTCCTGCGTGTGGCCGAACCGCTCCATCAACTGCCGATAGCCTGCAGCCTCGTCCACCGGGTTCAGATCGGCACGCTGGATGTTCTCGATGATGGCGATTTCGAGAACTTCGGTATCGTTGAAATCCCGCACCAGGACCGGCAGCTCGTGCAACTGCGCCATCTGCGCGGCCCGCCAGCGGCGTTCACCTGCGACGATCTCGAACTTCGATGCGTCTTCTGGCGCGACACGTACGATCAGGGGTTGAATGACCCCCTTTTCGCGGATCGACGCGGCCAGATCAGCCAATGCGTCGGCATCGAAGGTGCGGCGCGGCTGATCGGGATTGGGACGGATCCGCTCGATCGCGATGACCTGATCGGGGCGTTTAGCGCCAGATCTGGTATCTTCAGACTGGTCTATCGCAACATCTGCCATAAGGGCAGACAAACCGCGCCCGAGTCCACGGGTTTTCGGGGGCATGGACATCAGCTGACCTTCTGAAGTTGGGGATTGTCTTTCGCCATCAGCTCTCTTGCCAGTTGACGGTAGGCCTGACTGCCTGCGGACTGACTGTCGTAGGTGAGTGCTGGCATAGCAAAGGATGGCGCCTCGCTGAGCCTGACATTGCGCGGGATGACGGTCGTGAACACCAGCGCGCCGAGGTTTTCGCGGGCGTCAGCCTCGACCTGCTGGGACAGGTTGTTGCGCCGATCATACATCGTCAGAACGACACCCGCGATCCGCAGCGACGTATTGGCGGTCTGTCGGACCTCTCTGATCGTAAGCATCAGCTGCGACAGACCTTCGAGAGCGAAGAACTCGCTTTGCAGTGGTACGATGACCGAATGTGCCGCGACCATGGCGTTCACTGTCAGGATGTTGAGCGACGGCGGGCAATCGATCAGAATGTAGTCGAACCCGAACCTGTCCATCGGAAGCTGCCGCAGCGCATCGTGCAGCAGAAACGACCGCTTCTCGTTCGAGATCAGCTCGATATCCGCAGAACTGAGGTCTGTGGTTGCGGGAATGATCGAAAGGCGCGGAACAGTCGTGGGTTGGATCGCCTCGTCCGGCGTCGCATCGCCGGCCAGAAAGTCATAGGTCGTTACCGCACGCATCTGTGGCCCGATGCCAAGGCCGGTCGATGCGTTGCCCTGCGGATCGAGGTCGATCAGCAACACGGATTGCCCAAGCTCGGCCAAGGCCGCACCCAGATTGATCGTCGTGGTCGTCTTGCCCACCCCGCCCTTCTGGTTCGCAACGGCGATGATACGGGCGGCGTTAGTCATGGGTGCCACGCTGGATATTCCTGATGTCAAGGATGCAGGCGTCTGGGTCTGTTACGCTTGGGCGAGCGGATAGGTCGAAAGCCCAGTTGCGACGCGCCAAGACAACCTCGTCATCGTAGGAGCGGCCTTTTTGGAACAGCGCGACGCCGTCATGATGCATCAGGCGCGACGCAAATTCCAGAAGGTTCGGCAATGGTGCAAGGGCACGCGCCGTCACGACGTCGGCCGCAAGATGTTCGACGGCCTCGATCCTGTCCGCCCTGACCGTGGCGGACAGTGTCAGGCGCCGGATCACCGTTCGCAGGAAGGCGGCCTTGCGTTGATCGCTCTCGATCAGGATGAACGACAGATCCGGGCGCGCCACCTTTGCCATGATCGCCAGCACCAGTCCGGGGAGACCACCCCCACTCCCCAGATCCACGACACGTTTGGCGGAAATGGGCAAGAGAGCAAAAAGTTGAGCAGAATCGGCGATGTGCCGGTCCCAGATATCGGTCGTCGTCGAGGGTGCGATCAGATTGATCTTACGCGTCCATTGCAGCAACAGATCGTGATACACCGACAAGTTGTCCTGTGTTTCACGTGAAACATCGGCGAGTCCGTCCCACGTCGCCATCAGATGGCACGGCCCAGCACCGCTTTGCGCAAGGCGGCCGAAATCAGCAGGGTCGCGGCTGGCGTCATCCCTTCGATATGTCGCAACTGTGCCATATTGCCGGGACGCGTGCGGGCAAGTTTCAGCTTGAGTTCGTTCGACAGCCCGGACAGGCCTTCGAATGCGAAGTCTGCGGGGATCACTGTGCCTTCATCCTGTTGCAGCGCGGCGATATCCCGCTCCTGCCGTTTGATATAATGCGCATAGAGCGCATCGTTCCGGATCTGGGCGCCGACGATCGGGCTGATGCTTTGCAAATCAGGCTGTAGCGACGTCAGCACGTCGAATGTCACGTCGCTCAACGACAGCGCCGCAAGCGCGCTGCGGCGCGGGCTTTCGGGATTGATGTTGACCCCGGCATCGGACAGATCGGCGGCGGACAGATCGATTTTGCTCAGCACCTCGCGTGCATCGTTCATCGCCTGTATCTTGTCAATAAAGCTCGCCCACCGCAGATCATCGACAAGGCCAAGGTCGCGACCCAGCGGCGTGAGGCGCTGGTCCGCATTGTCGGCGCGCAGGACCAGTCGAAACTCTGCCCGCGACGTGAACATGCGATATGGCTCGGTGACACCGGCACGCGTCAGATCGTCGATCATAACGCCGATATAGGATGTGGCACGGCTGAAAATCAAGGGCGTGTCCCCCCGCGCCTGACGTGCGGCGTTCAGCCCGGCGACCAGACCTTGGGCCGCGGCCTCTTCATATCCTGTTGTGCCATTGATCTGGCCTGCAAGGAATAGACCCGGACACATCCGCAGTTCCAGAGTCTGAGTCAGATTGCGCGGATCGACGTAGTCGTACTCGATCGCATACCCAGGCTGCAGGATTTTCGCCTGCTCCAGCCCCATGATCGAATGGACATAGTCCTCCTGCACATCTACGGGCAGCGACGTCGAGATCCCGTTGGGATAGACGGTATCCGTCGTCAGGCCTTCGGGTTCGAGGAAGATCTGATGCGACGACTTATCCGCAAAGCGCGTCACCTTGTCTTCGATGGACGGGCAATAGCGTGGGCCGAAACCGGAAATATGGCCGCCGTACATGGCTGACCGACCCAGATTGTTTCGGATGATGTCGTGCGTGCGCTCATTCGTATGCGTCACGCCGCAGGCGATCTGACGCGCCGTAACCGCAGTCGACATGAAGGAAAACAAACTTGGTTCGGCATCGCCGTCCTGCACGGACAGGCGATCCCAGTGAATGCTCCGCCCATCCAGCCGCGGGGGTGTCCCCGTCTTGAGCCGCCCCATGGTCAGACCCAGATCATCCAGACGCTCTGCCATGCGGACCGCGGCCCGGTCGCCCATGCGTCCACCAGCGTGGGTCTGATCGCCGATGTGAATCACGCCTCGGAGGAACGTGCCAGTGGTCAAAACCATGGTCCGGGTCATCATCCGTGTTCCGTCAGCCAAAACAGCCGCAGAAATCGTCGTCGCGTCGCATTCGAAATCGACAACCTCGCCGATGATGACGTCAAGCGCCGGTTGTCGCGCAATTACATGCTGCATCGCGGCCCGGTAGAGTGCCCGATCAGACTGCGTCCGCGGCCCCTGAACCGCAGGCCCCTTCGTTCGGTTCAACAGGCGGAATTGGATGCCAGAGACATCCGCGACCCGTCCCATGGCACCGCCAAGCGCGTCGATCTCGCGAACCAGATGGCCTTTGCCGAGCCCACCGATCGCTGGATTGCAGGACATCGTCCCAATGCCGGCCTGATCAAGCGTCACCAGCGCCGTGACAGCGCCACTACGCGCCGCTGCAAGGGCAGCCTCGCATCCGGCGTGACCGCCGCCGACGACGATGACGTCGTAATGTTTCACGTGAAACATCGCCTATTTCCCAATGCAAAAACTGCGAAAGATCTCGTCCAGAAGGTCCTCTACATCTACCCGCCCCACGATCATGTCAACCGCGCGCGTCGCTGCCCTGATGTCCTCCGCCATCAAATCGGACGGCCCAACTACATTGATGGATGCCAGAGCATCATCGATATAATCGCAAGCCGACGTCATTGCAGCCAAATGCCGTTCACGGATCGCAAGGCCTGCGTTGGCAGAACGTGCGGTCAACGTTTGCGTGACGGTTGTGATCATCGCATCCACACCGTGCCCCGTCAGACCGGACACGCCGTCGCCGGCCTCATCGACCTTGGCGCGCACCAGCAGATCGCCAGGCTGCAAGGGTAGCGGGATCTGATCCCCTTCTTCCAACAAAAAGATCCGCAGGTCCGCGGCACGCGCACGTTCCAAAGCCAGATCGACACCGAGGCGTTCGACGACATCCTCCGTCTCTCGGATACCTGCCGTATCGAGCATGGTGACCGGCAGCCCATCAAGATCCATGCGAACCTCGATCACGTCGCGCGTTGTGCCGGCGATATCTGACGTGATGGCAGCCGGACGACCGGCAAGCCTGTTGAGCAGCGTCGATTTTCCGACATTCGGTCGCCCGACGATCGCCACTTCATACCCCGTCCGGATGCGTTCCGCTGACCCTGCCCCGTCGATCTGCCTCGTCAGATCGGCACGCGTGCGCCTCAACAGAATTTCGACATCGGGCAGGATGTCGACCGGCACATCCTCATCGACGAAATCGATCGTCGCCTCGATCAATGCCGCAGCCCGGATCAGGTTCAGACGCCAGCGTTCTGCAAGTGTCCCGAGTGCACCTGAAAAAACACGGACGGCCTGACGTCGTTGCGCCTCCGTCTCGGCATCGATCAGATCGGCCAGACCTTCGACCTGGGCGAGGTCAAGCCGTCCATTGTCCAGCGCGCGACGGGTGAATTCCCCCGGGCCAGCTGGACGCGCCCCACGATCCGACAAACACCGCGAGACCGCCGTCACGACAGCGGTACTGCCATGCACCTGAAATTCCACGACTTCTTCACCGGTGAAACTCTGACCTGCCGCAAATCGCAAGACGAGGGCCTGATCCAGCACGACACCCTCGCTGTCGCGCAAGACACGCAGCCCGCGCGACTGGGGCAGACCGACCATCATCCGGCCTGCAATCGTCGCGGCATCCGGTCCCGACAGCCGTATCACCGCCACGCCCGCCCGTCCCGGCGCAGTGGCCAGCGCATGGATCGTATCGGTCACGGCCACCATAAGGGCATCATCCGATCAGGTATTCATCGAGTCGAAGAAATCGGCGTTCGTCTTGGTCTGCTTCAGCTTGCCGATCAGGAACTCGATGGCGTCGGTCGTGCCCATCGGGTTCAGGATGCGCCGCAGCACATAGGTCTTGGCCAGATCGCTCTTGTCCACCAGCAGCTCTTCCTTGCGTGTGCCGGATTTCAGGATGTCCATCGCCGGGAACACCCGCTTGTCGGCCACCTTGCGGTCCAGCACGATCTCGGAGTTGCCGGTGCCCTTGAATTCCTCGAAGATCACTTCGTCCATCCGCGATCCGGTATCGATCAGCGCGGTTGCGATGATGGTCAACGACCCGCCCTCTTCGATGTTGCGTGCCGCACCAAAGAACCGCTTGGGCCGCTGCAACGCGTTGGCGTCCACACCACCGGTCAGGACCTTGCCAGACGACGGAACCGTCGTGTTGAATGCACGTCCAAGGCGGGTGATCGAATCCAGCAGGATGACGACGTCGCGCTTGTGCTCGACCAACCGCTTTGCCTTTTCGATGACCATTTCCGACACGGCCACGTGACGCGTCGCAGGCTCGTCAAAGGTCGAAGAGACGACCTCGCCCTTCACGCTGCGCTGCATATCGGTGACTTCCTCCGGCCGTTCGTCGATCAGCAGGACGATCAGATAGATCTCCGGGTGATTCTTCTCGATCGAATGCGCGATATTCTGCAACAGCACCGTCTTGCCGGTGCGCGGTGGTGCGACGATCAACGACCGCTGACCCTTGCCGATCGGCGACACGAGGTCGATGATCCGTGCGGACCGATCCTTCTTGTCGTGCTCGCTGTCCACTTCCATCTTCAACCGCTCATCCGGATACAGCGGCGTCAGGTTTTCGAAAGCGACCTTGTGCTTGGTCTTCTCGGGGTCCTCGAAATTGATCTTCTCGACCGTCTTCAGGGCAAAATATCGTTCGTTGTCATTGGGTTCCCGCATGGTCCCTTCCACCGTATCGCCGGTTGACAGCGAATACTGCCGGATCATCTCGGGTGAGACGTAGATGTCATCGGGTCCGGGCAGATAGTTCGCACCGGGCGAGCGCAGGAAACCGAAACCGTCCTGCAGCACCTCCAGCACGCCATCGCCGCCGATCAGCCACTCCTCGTCGGCGCGCTCGCGCAGGATCGCGAACATCATGTCGCCCTTGCGCATCGTCGAGGCGTTCTCGATCTCCAGCTCTTCGGCCATGGCCAGAAGATCCTTGGGACTCTGTGCCTTGAGGTCGGCGAGGTTCAGACGGTGTTCGGACATGGGGATATGGTTCCAGACGCTATGACGGGCGCTTCGCAAAAGGACAGGACAGGAAAACGTCAACGCCCGGACGGGCAACGCCCTTTCCGCATAGTCGTCCATCAGGTCAAAGTCAATCTGGCCTCAGAACGGCTTCACGATCACGGCGATCACGGCGATCACCATCAGCACCGTCGGCACCTCGTTGGCCATGCGATAGGTGCGACCACTGCGCGTGTTCCGCCCCTCGGCGAACTCGCGTCGCCGGCCCGCCATCCACATATGCGCCGCCGTCATGGCCATGACTGCGCCCAGCTTGGCCCAGCCCCACACCGCCCCGAAATCAAGGCCGCCCATCCCGACCATCAGTCCACCACAGACCCAGGCCACGATCATCGACGGATTCATGATTAGGCGCAGCAGTTTTTGTTCCATGACCCGGAACGTCTTGTCGACGTCGGACCCCACCTTGGCCTGTTCCGCATGATACACGAAAAGCCGCGGCAAATAGAACAAGCCCG
This sequence comes from Loktanella fryxellensis, assembly GCF_900110065.1. GTDB lineage: Bacteria > Pseudomonadota > Alphaproteobacteria > Rhodobacterales > Rhodobacteraceae > Loktanella > Loktanella fryxellensis. The sequence continues at coordinate 94,661 of NZ_FOCI01000009.1, forward strand.
CCATCCATGCGATCACCGCCATGACATGAAGGGCCTTGATCCAATCGTAATAAGGCAGAAGCCAGCCCATGATCTTGTCCCCATCCCAGCACGCTCTCTTCCTTAAAGAATAAAGATAGAAAGAAAAGATGATGATGATTTAGGTAGGACCAGAATCTGTGGATCAAATCTTCATCCAGAGCTTTGTCCACAGGACGTGTCGGACCGAACCCAGACATTGTCGGTTTGCTAATCGGTTAAATGTAATAGAATCAATGATATATGATATATTTTTCGAACGACTTCCCGTCCATCTCGGGTTGACTCCCGGACACGTGAAAGCTGTCCACACCCCCGACTTGTCCCGTCCACATCTTAAGGATCTGTTCATGATCATGAAGGTTGTCCCCCGCACCACGCCCGTTCTCAGGACGTGCGCCGGATTCCGGCATATCGTGCCCACATGTCACCCCCGGTTATCCACATGACTCAGCCCCTCATCCTCGCCAGCGGATCGGCGATCCGGGCGACGCTGCTGCGCAACGCCGGTGTCGCTTTCGACATCGTAAAGCCACGCGTCGACGAGGATGCAATCCGCGCGGCCCTTCAGGCAGAGGAGGCCACGCCCCGCGATGTGGCCGACACCCTGGCCGAGATGAAGGCCTCCCGCGTCGCTGCGCGCCACCCCGACGCCATCGTCATCGGGTGCGATCAGGTGCTGGCGCTGGGGTCGGACATCCTGTCGAAACCCACCTCACCCGCCGAGGCCACAGCACAGCTGACAGCCTTGCGCGGACGGTCGCATCAGCTGCTGTCCGCCGCCGTCATCTATGCCGAAGGCCGACCGCAATGGCGTCATGTCGGTGTGGTCCGCCTGCACATGCGCGACGCAAGCGACGCCTATCTGGCCGATTACGTCGCCCGGAACTGGGACGAGATCCGGCAGTGCGTCGGCAGTTATCAACTCGAGGCCGAAGGCGTGCGGTTGTTCACCCGGATCGAAGGGGATTACTTCAATGTCCTTGGTCTCCCCCTGCTGGAGCTCTTGTCATATCTGACGTTGCGCGGGACACTCGCCGGATGACCGACGCAGCCACCACACGCCCCGCCGTGCCCCTTGCCGGGGTCATCGGAAACCCCATCGGCCAGTCCCGGTCGCCCTTGATGCACAAGCACTGGCTGCAACGCTATGGCCTGCGCGGGGATTACGTCCCGCTGCAAGTGCGAGAGGGCGATCTGGACGCGGTGATCCGCGCCCTGCCCCGTATGGGTTTCGTCGGCGCGAACGTGACGATCCCGCACAAGACCGCCGTGCTGCGCATCGCGGACCATGTCTCCGACCGGGCGGCAGCGATCGGGGCGGCGAATACGCTGATCTTTCGGGATGACGGATCGATCCATGCGGACAACACGGACGGCTACGGTTTCATGGCCAATCTGCGTGCCGGTGCGCCGGACTGGGATCCGCGTGGGGGCCCTGCCGTCGTGCTGGGTGCCGGCGGTGCTGCGCGGGCCATTCTCGTGGCGCTGGCCGATGCGGGGGTGCCGCAGATCTTTCTGGCCAACCGCACCCGCAACAAGGCCGATGGGCTGCGCGCCGAATTCGGTGACCACATCAAGGTCGTTGACTGGACCGAGGTATCCGTGGCGTTGCCGCAGGCGAACCTGCTGATCAATACCACGTCGCTCGGGATGACGGGTCAGCCGCCGCTGCACATCGACCTCGATACCTTGCAGCCCCATGCCACCGTCACCGATATCGTCTATGCGCCGCTACAGACGCCGCTGCTGTCGGCGGCCGCCGCGCGGGGCTGCGTCACGGTCGACGGGTTGGGGATGCTGCTGCATCAGGGTGTGCCGGGATTCGAACATTGGTTTGGTCGGCGGCCAGAGGTGGACGACGCACTGCGCGCCGCCGTGCTGGTGTGACGCACCTGCTGGGCCTGACCGGGTCCATCGGCATGGGCAAGAGCACGACCGCGACCATGTTCCGTGACGCGGGCATCCCCGTCTGGGATGCGGATGCGACCGTTCATCGCCTGTACGACGTGGGCGGTGCCGCCGTTCAGCCCATCGGTGCAGTGTTTCCCAGTGCCATCGCGGACGGTGCCGTGTCGCGCCCGACCTTGAACCGCATCCTGTCGGGCGACCCCGGCGCCCTGCCCCGCCTTGAATCCATCGTGCATCCCCTCGTCGCCGCCGACCGCGATGCGTTCATCGCGGCGCAGACCGGACCGCTGGCGGTGTTCGACATTCCCCTGTTGTTCGAGACGGGCGCGGATGTGTGGCTCGATACCGTGCTGGTGGTCAGTGCACCGGCGGATGTGCAGCGGCAACGCGTCATGGCCCGGCCCGGCATGACGGACGAGACCTTCGCCCTCATTCTGTCGCGGCAGATGCCCGACGCCGACAAGCGCGCCCGCGCCGATGTGGTGATTGACACACTGACGCTGGACGGCACGCGCGATGCGGTGCATGCCCTGATCCACACAATCACAGGCCGAAGCCATGCGTGAAATCGTTCTCGACACTGAAACCACCGGATTCGAGCCTGAAGACGGCGACCGCATCGTCGAAATCGGTGCGGTCGAACTGATCAACCACATGCCGACGGGCCGCACCTATCACCAATACATCAATCCCCAACGCACCATGCCGCAAGGCGCGTTCGAGGTGCACGGTCTTGGTGACGATTTCCTGCGCGACAAGCCGGTGTTCGCGGCCGTCGCACAGGATTTCCTCGATTTCATCGGGGCCGACGCGCGGCTGGTGATCCACAACGCCGCCTTCGACATGAAGTTTCTGAATGCAGAACTCGGCTGGGCGAAAAAGCCGCTGATCGCCGCCGACCGCGCGCTCGATACGCTTGCCATCGCGCGCAGGCAGTTTCCCGGCTCGCCCGCATCGCTGGATGCGCTGTGTCGGCGGTTCGGGATCAACAACGATGCGCGGACGCTGCACGGCGCGCTTCTCGATTCCGAGATCCTGGCCGAAGTGTATCTGGAGCTGATCGGCGGTCGTCAGCCCGATTTCGGCCTTGCGACGCAAGGCCAGCAGGCGGCATCGACCACCACGAACGCAAAATGGCGCGCCAAACCGCGCGAGAAGCCCCTGCCCCCGCGTCTTACGGCAGAGGAAGCCGCCGCCCATGATGCCTTCGTGGCGAAACTGGGCGACGACGCGGTGTGGAAGAAGCTGGCCTAGTTCAGCGGCTGATCGGCCTGCGCCCGCTTCTGCGCCTCGATCTGCGCGGCGAGTTTCGCGCGATACAGGGCGACGTAGTCGAACTGATCGAGGCTCAGCGACTGGAAACCGCCCTCGCGCGTCATGTCGGCCACCAGCTTGCGGATATAGGGGAACACCAGCCGCGGGCATTCGATCATCAGATAGGGACCCATCTGTTCGTCCGGCACGCCCTTGATCTGAAACACGCCAGCATAATCGATTTCCAGCACGAACAGCATCTCGCCCTTGTCGCGGGTCTTGCTGGTGATGTTCAGCTTGGTGATCACCTCGAACTGGTCGTCGCCGCCACGTTTGCGGGCATCCACATCGACTCGGGCCTGGATGTCGGCGGCTGGATCGCCCGTCACACCCTTTTGCGCAAGAATGTTCTCGAACGACATATCGCGGACGTATTGCGCGATGATGCGGTTGGTGACCTGTACGGGTTGTGCTGGTTTCGCCTCCGGCGTCGCCTCGCCGTTGGTCACGGGGGCGTCGGGCGCGTCGGTGGTGTCGTTTTCGGCCATCTGATGTCTCCTCACACGGGTTTGAGGCGGTGCATATCAGGCGCAGTGGGCCTTCTCAATGCCGGGTCCAGCCGGATGGCCCCTGCGACGGGCCGTGCGTCGGCCGCTTGTCGGCGTCGAGCGTTTCGAAATCGCCGTCGATCACGCGGTCGTCGGGGTGTGCGGGTCGTGTCTGTGTTGGCTGCGGTCCCATCTGGAACTGCGCGAACCGGACGCGGGCCTTGACGGCGCGGAACACGCGGGCGCGCACGGCCGGGATCAGCAACAGCAGACCGCAGGCATCGGTAAAGAACCCCGGCGTCAGCAGCAGCATACCGGCGAACAGCACCATCGCGCCATTGGCCAGCGGCTCTGACGGGTCCTGCAACGTGGCAAACGACTGCCGCAGGCGGCCCAGCTCTGCGGCGCCTTGCGTGCGGACCAGCCAGGTGCCCAGCACCGCCGTTGCCAGGACGATCAGCAGTGTCGACCACAAGCCGATCAGCCCGCCGATCTGAATGAACAGGGCGATCTCGATCAGTGGCACGGCGATGAAGGCCAGCAGTAACGGCATGTTCCGGGTCCTTTGGTCACGGGGTCGGGCGCACGTGTGGACTTGGCGCCCCACCGACCCTAGATAGGAAAGGACAGCGACGGTTACCAGCCGCCCGGAAAGAGGATCCCATGAACGCACCCATCATCCAACTGCTCGTCCTTGCAGGAATTGCCATTTTCCTGATCCTGCGGTTGCGCGGCGTTCTGGGCACCCGCGAAGGGTTCGAAAAACCGCAGGTTCCCGTGGAAAAGACCAACACTGCACTGGCGCGACGCGATTTCGAAGTGATCGAGGGCGGCCCCGACCGCGACATCACCGATCATGCGACGGACGGCAGCGACACCGCACAGGCCCTGACCGCGATGAAACGCGTGGACCCGTCGTTCAACGTGACGAAGTTCCTGACAGGTGCGCGGTCCGCCTATGAAATGATCCTGATTGCGTTCGAGCATGGCGATCTGGAAACCGTCAGGGATTTTATCTCGCCGGAAGTGCACGACGCGTTCGAGCAAGTCGTCCATCAGCGCGCCAACCAGGGCCTGACCGTCAAGGCCGTCTTCGTCGGCATCAGCGATCTGAGCCTGAAGGAAGCGACCTTCGATCCGCAGACGAAAGAGGCCGAGATGACCGTGCGGTTCACGGGAGAGATGAACTACGTCGTGCGCGACATGGCGGGAGAGATCGTCGACGGCGATCCGAATGCGATCAAGCGACAGAAGGACGTCTGGACCTTTGCCCGCGTGATGGACAGCACGGATCCGAACTGGCGTCTGGTTGCCACCGGCGAATGATCGGACGCGCGGCCCTTGTTGCGCTGTCATTGACGGGAACCGCCACGATGGCCGCACCGACATACACCATTCTGGGTTACGACGATCTGGACGGTTGGGCTGCCGATGACCATGCGGCGGCCCTTGCCGTCTTTACGCAGACCTGCGGTGACATCGCCCGCCCCGACTGGGCCCGCCTGTGTGCCCATGCCAAGGACGGCCCCGCTGCCCGCGACTTCTTCGAGACGTTCTTTCTGCCCGTCTTGATCGAGGATGGCACGCCCATGCTGTTCACCGGCTATTACGAGCCGGAGATCACGGGCAGCCTGATCCCGGACGAGACCTATCGCCATCCGATCTACGCGCTGCCGCCCGACGGCACCGCCGGCACCTACAGCCGGCGCGAAATCGAGGAAGATCAACCGTTCCGCGGCCTCGATCTGGAAATCGCTTGGCTGGCGGACCCGGTCGATCTGTTCTTTCTGCAGGTGCAGGGATCCGGTCGCATCCGCATGCCCGGCAACCACATGATCCGCGTGGGTTATGCGGGCAAGAACGGGCGTGATTACACGTCGATCGGGATGGCGCTGGTGGATCGCGGTGTGTTCACCGCCGATCAGGTATCGGCCCCCGTGATCCGTCAATGGGTGCGCGACAACCCCGAACAGGGTCAGGCGTTGCTGTGGCAGAACGACTCCTATGTCTATTTCCGCATGGTGAACGAGGTGCCGCCGGAACTGGGGCCGCTGGGTGCGATGAACCGCTCCATCACGCCGCTGCGCAGCATCGCCGTCGATCCGGCGATCACCCTGCTGGGTGCGCCCGTGTGGATCGAAAAGGACGGTGACGATCCTCTGCGGCGGCTGATGGTGGCGCAGGATACCGGGTCCGCCATCAAGGGCGCACAGCGTGCCGACGTGTACTATGGCACGGGCGATGCCGCCGGTGTGGCCGCCGGGAACGTCAAGGATGGCGGCCGCATGGTCGTGTTGATGCCGGTCGAATATGCCCTGTCGAAACTGCGCGACCCGCTGGCGTACTGATGCGGCGGCCCCGGCATCTGTCGCCCGATGACAAGGCGGTGTGGGACATGGTGCGCGCCCGCGTGCAGCCGTTGCACGCCGAACGCCGCGAAGCGCCCGCGTCCGATGTGAAACCCACACCGCCGCGCCCGATGCCGGACCCCGCCCCGCCGTTGCCGTCCTTTGCGGTGGGTGCCCGCGCCGAGATTGCCCGCCCGCACGACATTCTGCCGCCCCTGCGCGACCGGCTGCGCAGCGCGCCCATCGCGATGGACACCAAGAGTTTCCTGCGGATGAAGGCGGGCAAGCTGAAGCCCGAAGGGCGGATCGACCTGCATGGCATGTATCAGGACGAGGCCTATCCTGAACTGATCGCCTTCATCCTCAAGGCGCAGGGTGCCGGCAAGCGTCTGGTGCTGGTCATCACCGGCAAGGGCCGTCTTGGTGACGGTTGGGCACCGGACGGGCGCGGCGTGCTGCGCCGTCTGGTGCCGCAATGGCTGCAGCTGGCCCCACTGGCGCAGGCGGTGATGGAGGTGCGTCCCGCCCATCTGAAGCATGGCGGCGACGGGGCCTATTACGTCTATCTGCGCCGTCGCAAGTAACCGCCTCGTAGGGGCGCACCCCTCCGCGCGGGCGGTGCCATATGCCCTACAGCACGTAGCGCGACAGGTCCGTGCTGCGGGCCATTTCGCCCAGATGCTTTTCGACGAAGGCCGCATCGACGACGACCGTCTCTCCACCCCGGTCGGGGGCGGTGAATGACAGCTCTTCGAACACCCGCTCGATCACGGTATAAAGCCTGCGCGCGCCGATGTTTTCCACGCTTTCGTTCACCTGCGCCGCGATCTTGGCAAGTTCCGCGATGCCGTCGGTCGCGAAGGTCACGGTGACGCCTTCGGTCTGCATCAGGGCTGAATACTGCAGGGTCAGCGCATTGTCCGTCTCGGTCAGGATGCGGACGAAATCGCCTTCGGTCAGGGGCCGCAGCTCCACCCGGATCGGCAGACGGCCCTGCAGTTCCGGCAGCAGGTCCGACGGTTTCGCCACGTGGAACGCGCCCGACGCGATGAAAAGGATGTGGTCAGTCTTGATCGGTCCGTGTTTCGTGGTGACGGTTGTGCCTTCGATCAGCGGCAGCAGATCGCGCTGCACCCCCTCGCGGCTGACATCCGCGCCACGTGCATCCGCCCGCGCGCAGACCTTGTCGATCTCGTCCAGGAACACGATGCCGGATTGCTCGACCGCCTCCAGCGCCGCCTTGGTCACGGTTTCGTCGTCAAGCAGCTTGTCCGCCTCGTCCGCGATCAGCGCGTCATAGCTTTCGGCGACGGTCATCCGCTTTTTCACCGTGCGCTGGCCCGCCATCTTGCTGAACATGTCGGCAATGTTCATCATCCCCGGTTGCTGCCCCGGAATTTCGAAGTTACCCAAGGGGTTGGAGGTATCCTTCAGCTCCAGCTCGATCACCGTATCGTCCAGCAGGCCATCGCGCAGCTTCTTGCGGAACAACTCGCGCGTGCCTTCGCGGGCGTCTTTTCCGGCGACGGCGGTGACGACACGCTCCATCGCGGATTCCACGGCCTTGGCCTTCACGTCCTCGCGCATGTAGTCGCGGGTTTCCACGATGGCGCTTTCCATCAGGTCGCGGATGATCTGTTCCACATCGCGGCCGACATAGCCGACCTCGGTGAACTTCGTCGCCTCGACCTTGATGAACGGCGCACGGGCCAGCTTGGCCAGACGGCGCGAAATCTCCGTCTTGCCGACGCCAGTGGGCCCGATCATCAGGATGTTCTTCGGATAGACCTCGTTGCGCAGATCGTCGTTCAGACGGCTCCGCCGCCAGCGGTTGCGCAGGGCCACGGCCACGGCGCGTTTCGCGTCATGCTGCCCGATGATGTGGCGGTCCAGTTCGGACACGATCTCGCGCGGGGTCAGGTCGGTCATGGGGCGTCCTATCTGTCAGATGTCGGCGGGGGGCAGGCGGTGCAGTGGCAGCACACCGGCCAGCGGGCGCAGCAACGCGCTGCGGATGCGCTGCCAGAAAGCGCCGAGGATCAGCAGACCGACCCCCAACAGCAGCACGGGAATGGCGGCACCGTCGCCGTCGAACACGGTCGCCGACAGCACGACGATATAGCCGATGGCGGCGATCAGGAACGACCGCCGGTCGATGACGATGGCGACGATGGCAAAGCCCAGCAGGACCACCAGAAGGATCAGGTTCGCGGTGCCGGAGTTCCGGTCGAGCAGCGACAGCGCGACCGTGTTCACGAGGGCAGGGGCGGCGACGACGTGCAGCCAGAACCCGTTGGCGGCCCGCCGCGTCACCCGGTGCGGGTCCGACATGTCGAACCACATGGCGACGGCGAACACTGCGACCCCCAGCACCAGCGTGATCCACGCGAACGGCCCGTCGGCGGACAGGCGGAACAGTTCCACGAAGGTGGCCGGTGTGCCGCGCGCGGTGGCAGCCAGCAGGATCGCCGCGATGAACAGCCCGATGGCAACGATGGCCAGCGCAAAGGGCACGCGGAACCGCGCCCAATAGACCAGCACCGCAGCCGTCGCGGCGATCGCGGGCCACGGCAGGCTGCTGTAATCCTGTTGCGCCACCATGAACGGCTGCGCGAACCAGACCGCAAACGTGCCCAGCGCCGTCAGCGCGAACATGACGGCCAGCGTCATCGCGGGCGCGACCATGCGCCGGCGACGGACGAAGTATTCGGACAACAACCACGCGATCAGGCCCGTGACGATGCCAAGAACGGCGCCCTGTGACCTTTGGCCCAGATCCACGAACAGCGCCGCGACCCCGACCCAGCCGAAGGCGAGGATCACAAGCCCCACGACGATGAAGACCTCGTTAAAGCCCTTGAACAGCTCGAACGGCTCGTCGCCTTCGGCCAGGTCCGTGCGCGCTCCGCGCCTGCTGTCGGCAAGGGCGGCAAGCGTCGCTGCCTGCGCCTCTGATATGATGCCAGCACCTGTGGCGGCGCGCAGATCGTCGCGGTCGATCATGGGCGGATCGTTTCGACCGTCAGGTTGCCGTTCGTGTAGACGCAGATGTCGGACGCGATGCCCATCGCCTTGCGGGCGATGGCTTCCGCGTCCAGATCGGTGTCCATCAACGCGCGCGCGGCGGCCAGCGCATAGTTCCCGCCCGACCCGATGGCCGTCACATCGTGTTCCGGCTCCAGCACGTCGCCCGCGCCGGTGATGACCAGCAACTGCGTGCCATCACTGACGATCAGCATCGCCTCCAGCTTTTGCAGATATTTGTCGGTGCGCCAGTCCTTGGCCAGTTCCACGCAGGCGCGCTGCAACTGGCCGGGTGTCGCTTCCAGCTTCGCCTCCAGCCGCTCCAGCAAGGCAAAGGCATCGGCGGTCGATCCGGCGAACCCGCAGACCACGTCGCTGCCCTTGACCGCCAGTCGCCGCACCTTGCGGGCCGTGCCCTTGATCACCGTCTGGCCAAGGCTGACCTGACCGTCGCCGGCGATCACGACGGTGCCGCCCTTGCGCACGCCGATGATCGTCGTGCCGTGCCAGCCGGGGAAATCGTCGCGGGTCATGTCGCCTGCCTCCTGTCGTGTTGCAGGGCACATATGGCCCGTGGCGTGCCTTGGAACAAGGTCGCGCCCTTGATTGCCCCCGGACCGCCGCCTAGGGTCGCGGCCATGGATCAGCCGCATCACGTGACGTTCTACCTCGACCCCTCCCTGCTGGCGAGTGCGCGGGCAGGACAGCATAATTTCATCGGCCTCGTGGCGCGGACACTGACGGATGCCGGGCTGCGCGTGTTCTTTGCCGAAAATACCGAGGCGGCGCGCCGCGGCTCTGCCGCCCGTCCGGGCTATGCGCTGTTCAACATGGACGATCCGGCCCATCCCCGCGCACTGACGATGCGGCGGTCGTATTTCTATCCGTTCTGGCAGATCGCGGCATCGGCAAAGCGATGGGAATGGGACGTGGCGCTGGCCGATTTCGATCCCGCCGCCGTCGACGAGGCAGAGGCGAAGCGGTTCGCCAACTACTGGCGCAAGCGGTTGTTTCCGACGGCATCGACCGCGCCCAACCCCGATGGCCCCGTCTATATTCCGTTGCAGGGCCGCCTGCGCAAACATCGGTCGTTCCAGTCCGCCAGCCCGGTCGACATGATTGCCCAGACGGCAGCACGGTTCGCGGAAAACGACATCGTCGTGACCCTGCATCCGAAGGAGGACTACGACGCCGCCGACCACCGCGCCCTGCAGGCGCTGACGCGGGCGCATGCCAACGTCGCCGTCGTGGATCGCGACATGGTGGATTGCCTGAATGCCTGCCGTCTGGTCGTGACGGAAAACTCGTCCGTCGCATTTGCGGGATACATCTTTCACAGACCGGCGGTGCTGTTCGCGCAGGTGGATTTCCACCACATTGCCGGCAATGTATCGCGGTTCGGCGCGGACAGGGCATTCGCGGACTGGCAGGCACCCAAGCCCTATGACGCCTACATCTGGTGGTTCCTGCAGCACATGTCGATCAATGCGGGCCGCCCGGCAGAAGAGGTGCAGGCCAAGATCGCAGGCATCCTGCGGCGGCATGGCTGGCCGGTCTGACGGGAGGATAAGATTCACAGATCTCGCTTCAAATTCTTCCCAAGGTGATTATTCTACCACATATTTTAACAAATGCTAAAGGCACCTTACTAAAAATTTAACTTTTCGGATTAAAATGTAGGATAAAAGCAGCATATATTTTAGGAAAAAAGAATGATAGATTTCAAGAATAAGGGCTTCTTCAAGATGAAGTCTGATCCAACATACTCTAACATTGTCTCAGAACTTCTAATGCCTGATGAGAATGTTATAGCATCGTATAAGTCTATGAGAGACGGCGTTGTATTTACTAGTAAGAGAATAATCGCGGTAAACGTCCAAGGTTTTACAGGTAGCAAAAAGGATTTTTCATCACTTCCGTATAAAAGTATTGTTGCTTATTCCGTTGAAACATCTGGGACTTTCGATCTTGATTCCGAATTAGAGGTTTATTTCTCGACGCTTGGCCTTGTTAAGTTTGAGTTCACTGGCAAAACGAATATCGTTGAAATCTCAAAATACATATCACAGCACATACTCTGACTTACCGTCCTTTCGATGATGTATTGATTATCAAATAGGATTCACGTTGCAGCATGAAAAAAGGCGCCCCGCAGGACGCCTTCCTTTCGCAGCACAAGTCGGATCGCCTTAGATCGCGCCTTCGATCCAGCCCTTCAACGCGGCCTTGGGGGCGGCACCGGCCTTGTTGGACACGACTTCGCCGTTCTTGAACACGAACAGCGCCGGGATGCCGCGCACGCCCATCTGGGCGGGCGAGTTCGGGTTGTCGTCCACGTTGACCTTCACGATCTTGACCTTGCCGGCCATTTCCTCGGAGAGTTCTTCCAGAGCCGGGCCGATCTGCTTGCACGGGCCGCACCATTCGGCCCAGAAATCGACCACGACGGGAATGTCGGACTGGCGCACTTCGGCGTCGAAGGTGGCATCTGTGACGGCAACGGTGGCCATGGGACTTCTCCAATAAGGCTTGATGTCTAGGCAGCGAACCTATGAACCGGGGTCGGCATCGTCAAGGCGCGGTGACGCAGGACGGTCATGCAGCTGTTGCACGATGGGATCCTGCCGCGCGCGGTCCAGCGCCGCGGTCGTCAGCGCAGGGGGCAGGTCCATCAGCACCGCGCTGCGCGTCCACAGGATCGCCGTGGCGATCTGACGGTCGGGATAGACCTGCGCCAGCGCCGCCGCATAGGCCCCCATCTGGCGCAACAGCCCGTCTGGCACCTGTTCGGGGGTGTCAGGGGTCAGGCGGTTGGTCTTGAAATCCACCGCCGTCACGCGGTCGGGTGTCACGATCAACCGGTCGATGCTGCCATTCATCCGGCCAAGGCAGGGCAGGTCGGCGGTGATCCCGACCTCGCCCAGCGTGTCTGTTGAATAGAGTGCGGCCAGATGCGGCGCGTCTATCAGCGCCAGCGCATCGGCGATCAGGTCGGCGGTCGGGATGCCGTCCGCCTCGGGCTTGGCGGCAATCAGGCGCGCTGCGACGGGGGCGCGCTGGTCGTGGGGCAGGGCGGGCAGGTGTTCCAGCAGCATGTGGAACAGCGTGCCGCGCAGCCGGGCGGTATTGTCGTCGTCCTCGACGCCGCCGGGCACCACCTTGGCCCCGCCAAGGTCGGAGGGCGAGACGGTGCGCGGTGCGACGATCGGGGGCAGGGGGTCCAACACCTCTGCCACCTGTGGCACATGCGGGGCTGACACGTGCGCAAGCACCGCGCCGGCATCCCACTCACCATGCTCGACTCGCTGCACGCTTAGATCACCGGACATCGCATCGACCATCGCCGCATGCTCCATCCCCTCGCGCACGATGTCGTGCCACGCGGTGCCGGATGTGCCGACCTCGCCCGCCGCCGCCACGATCAGCCAACGTTCCGCCCGCGTCATCGCGACATAGAGCAGCCGCAGACGTTCGCGCGCCTGTGCGGCGACCATGGCATCGACGCGGGCGGCCATCGCAGGCGGCTGGTCGGCCTTGGCGGATTTCCATAGCGGCGGATCGCCCGGCAGCACCTGCGCACGCACCAGATTGGCGCGTTCGGCGGCGTCGGGCAGGATGACGATGGGCGCTTCCAGCCCCTTGGCGCCGTGGACGGTCATCACCCGGATGCGGTCGCCTTGGGCATCCATCTGACGCTTCACCGTCAGATCGTCGGTGTCCATCCACGCGAGGAATCCCGTCAGGCTGGGCACGTTGTCGCTTTCATAGGCCAGCGCCTGCGCCAGCAGCGCGTCGATCCCATCCTCGGCCTCTGACCCCAGCCGCGCCAGCAGCCGCTGCCGCCCGCCGTGGCGCACCAGCAGGCGCGCGATCAGGTCGTAGGGGCGCAGGAAGTCCGCCTGCGACAGCAGATCGTCGATCACCGCCATGGTGTCGGCGTGGGCAGCACTCTCGCGCAGGGCGGACCACAGAAACGCCCCGTCGGCGCGGTGATGCGCCAGCGTGAACAGGTCCTGCTCGCTCCACCCGAACAGCGGCGACCGCAGGGCGGCGGCCAGCGACAGGTCATCCTCTGGCAGCGCCAGGAACCGCAGCAGCGCCGCGATGTCGCGCACCGCAAGCTCGCCGCCCACACGCAGCACGTCGGCCCCGGCGATGGGCAGGCCCGCCGCCTTGCACGCGCGGATCAGTTCCGGAAACAGCAGCGTCTGCCGCCCCTGGACAAGGATCAGCAGGTCGCCAGCCCGCACGGGCCGCCGCGCCCAGCCATCTTTCGTGTGCACCGGCAAGGTCTCGTGCCGGATCATGCGGGTGATCTGCGCGGCCACGCGGTCGGCGAGCTGCACCAGATGATGGGTGGCACTCACCTCGTCCACCGGCGACAGCCAGTTCGCGTCGGGGTCCTCCTTGGTGGTGTCCGCGTCGATCACCGGCCACAGATCGACGCGGCCCGGCATGGCGTCGAAGAACGGGATGTGCTGCGACGCATCGCCAAGACCCGCGGCCCGTTCGCGCTGGAACGTGGCGTCCACCACCCGCAGGATCGCGAGCGACGACCGGAACGAATGGGCCAGCGTCCGGCTCTGCAGCGGATCGTCGATTTCGCCCAGCGCACGGTCGAAATAGGCGCGCATCCGGTCGAACTCTGCCGGGTCGGCCCCCTGGAACGAATAGATCGACTGCTTCTTGTCGCCCACGACGAACACGGTGCGCCGCACGTCGCGTGCGCTGTCCCCGCTGACGAATTCGCGCGTCAGGTGCTGCACCACGGCCCATTGCGCGGGGGACGTATCCTGCGCCTCGTCCACCAGCAGGTGGTCGATGCCGCCGTCGAGGCGGAACAGAACCCATGCCGCCACCGACTTGTCCGACAACAGCCCCCGCGCCTTGGCGATCAGGTCGTCGAAGTCGAGCACGCCACGCGCCGCCTTTGCCGCCGCATACCGCGTCAGAAAGTCGTGCGCGAAACGGTGCAGGGTTGTACTGCGGTCCAGCGCCATCAGCGACAGGCGTTCGCTGCGCAGGTCGGCCACCGTTTCCATCAGCCCCACCAGCGCGTCGGTCAGGTCGGGATGGGCGGCACGGACGGCCTTGGTCGGAAAGCTGTCGGTCTTTGGGCCGAACGGTGCCTTGGCGGTTTCGCCGAACAAGAAGACCCCTTCCAGCGCGATCAGGTCACTTGCGGTCGGCACGGTCAGATTGACGTCGGCCAGCTTGCCTGCGGCTTTGTTGTCCATCGTGCCGCCCGTCCGACACGCCACGATCAGGTCGCGGACGATCTCTCGCGTGTCCTCGTTGAACACCTCGGTCAGCAGTGCCGCCAGCGTGCGCCCCGGCGCGATGTCGAGCGCATCGCGCAACGCATCCTCGTCCACGGGCCGGGCGAACAGCGGGGCCTGCCCTGTGATGTCGCGCACGAGGCTGTCCAGATCGCTGCCGCCCAGATGGCGCAGCACGCCCGTCAGCAGATGTGCCGCGTCGCCGCCCGCCATGTCGTCCAGCACCTCTGCCCGCAGGATGGCGGCTGTGCGGTCCTCGATCTCGCGAAAACCGGGGCTGATCTGCGCCTCCAGCGGGAAACGCCGCAGGACGCTGGCGCAGAACGAATGGATCGTCTGAATCTTCAGCCCGCCCGGCGTCTCGATCGCGCGGGCGAACAGACGGCGGGCGGCGGCCAGCGTATCGGGCGGGATCGTCCCTTCGACGCCCAATGTCGCCAGATCGCGGCGCAGGCTGGCATCGTCCAGCATGGCCCAGCCGCCGAGGCGCTTGAACAGGCGGTTCTGCATCTCGGCGGCCGCCGCCTTGGTATAGGTGAGACACAGGATGTTCTGTGGCGAGACGTTTTCCAGCAGCAGCCGTGCCACGCGGTCGGTCAGCACGCGGGTCTTGCCCGATCCCGCATTGGCCGACAGCCAGGTGGACACGGTCGGGTCCGCCGCCGTGACCTGATTTTGCGTCGCCGCATCGCGCGTCATGTCAGCACCAGCGGGACGGCGTAATCCGCATCCGTCCATTCCCCGAACCGCGACAGGTGGTCGTAGTCGCTGTCATAGCTGGACAACGCCGGTGCCCGCCGCGCGACATAGCCCCAGTCGCGGGCCTGCGTCCGGGTCAGGAACGTGATGAGTTCGGCCCAGACGATGTCTGCGGGATGCTTCTCCAGCGGGGCCGCCACCACCCTCATTGCCGCGTTGAAGCCGAGGAAGGCGGCACCCACCACGGGACGCGGTCCAACCGTTGCGAACGCGCCGCGTTCCACCATCGCCGCCTCCAGCAGGAGCTGCTTGTCGAACTTCGCCTGCTGCTTGTCGGTGGGCACGGTCCCTGTCTTGTAATCGTAGATCAGCGCGTCCCCATCCGGCGTGGCGTCGATGCGGTCGGCCTTGCAGGTCAGCCGCATGTCGGGTCCGGGCACGGTGATGTCGCCCCACGCCTCCAGCTGCAGCACGGCGCCTTCCGCCTGCCGCGCCGCCTCGTCCCGCAGGAACGGCGGGGCGAGCGACGCGAGCTGCGTCAGCCACTGCAGGCGCACGGTAGGCCACGGGCATTCCACAGCCAGAACGGCGCGGGCGGTGTCCATGAACAACGCCAGCGTGGCGGGGTCGGTGGCATCGGGCCGGGCCGCCATCAGTCGTTCCAGCACGGTATGATAGACCGTGCCCTTCAACGGCGCGTCCGCATCCATGCGCAGCGGGTTCAGTGCGCGCAGGCGCAGCACCTTTTGCGCATAGATCGCATAGGGATCGCGGTAGAGCGTCTTGATCTGCGTGACGGAAATCTCCTTCGGCCGCGCCGCCGTGGGCGGGCAGGGGGCGGGACGCACGGCACGCGGCACGGTCGCAGCCGGGGCAGAGATGGCCACGGCCCGCCTGATCCAGCCGTCGCCCCGCGCGCGCATCGACGCCAGTGCCTCCGGCCCATGCTGCTCCGGCAGGCCCGCCATCAGGTTGGTCAGCCGGTTGACCCAGCGCGACGGCACCGTTTCGGCCTCTGCGTTGCGGCGTGCGCGGGTGATCCAGACCTCTGCCGCACCTGCGCCCTGTTGAAAATCATGGGCCGACAGCCCGATCTGGCGTTCCGGCAGCAACAGCCCCGCCTGCTTGCGCAAGGCCCGGTTCAGCCACGGATCGGCCTTTGGCGCACCGGGCCAGACGCCGTCGTTCAACCCGCCGAGGATCACCAGATCCGCGCCGCCGACCCGCGCCTCGAGCGTGCCCCAGATCAGGATGCGCGGGTCGGCGGCGACGGGATCGCGCACCTGACCGCCCGCCAGCAATGCGGTGGACAGGGCCGCAAAATCGCGCAGGTCCATGTCGCCGCCCGCATCCGCATCGCGGGCAAGCGCGTTGCAGACACCCAGCGCGGCCTTGCCGGGGGCCTGTTTCCACAACTCGCCGGTGTCAGTGCCGGCAGGGCCACGCGCAATGGTTTCGACGGCGGTGCGATGCGCCGTCAGGTGATCCGCGATGGGCAGGGTGCCGTCATGCGCCAGCAGGCGGACGACCTCTGCAACCCATGCGGCCCACGCCGCCTGACCCGGTTGCGGTGTCCGCAGTCCAGAGACCCATGCCGGGACCGTATCGGGCGTGATGAAGGGCGGGCCATGGCGACGCAGCCGCAATTCCAGATCGCGCGTCCACAGCAGGTGCTGATTCCGGTCCTTGCCGCTGCCGGTATGTGTCAGCGGATGTTTCAGAAGCACGAGCAGCGCCTCGGCGGTCAGCGCGCCCCCCATCGCCTCGACCACATGGGTCAGCAGACGGCCCGGTGCCGACAACGCCAGCGGCAGGCCCGCGCTGTCGTCGGCCCTGATCTGCCAACGGTCAAGCGCCGCCGCCACCTGCCGCGTCAACATCCGGTCGGGCGTGATGAGGGCGGCCGTGCGCCCCTCTGCCGCCGCCTGCCGCAGGCGCAGGGCAATCACCTCGGCCTCGGCCCGCGGGCTGTCGGTTTCCACCAGCGTCACGGCGGCGGTGGCATCGCGCAGATCGCCCAACGTCGCCCCGTCGGCCCGCCACTGGTCCGTCACCGGGGCAGGGCGCAACGACAGGGATATCAAGCGGTTGCGTGCTGGGGCAGGTGCCTGCGCGTCGGTCCAAGGGGCCACATCGCCCGCGCGCAGGTCCAGCGCCTGCAACAGGCGGACATAGCGGAACTGGGGGTGATCCTCGTGCGCGAGCGCGTCGTCCATGCCATCCCAGACAGCCTGCGGCATGTCGTGATCGAACCCCGGCAGCACGAGCGCGCCCTGCGGCAACCGCGCCACCGCCTGCATCAGCAGCGCCGTCGCCCCGCGCGATCCGGTGGATCCGGCGACGATGACCGGATCACGCGGCGGATCAATCTGCCAGCGCCCGATCAGGTCTTCCACCACCATCCGCTGTCGCGCCGCCACATCGGGATCGTCGCGGCCCGTGGCGAAATAGGGCTGCAGCAACGTCAGGAACTGCAGCGACCTTTGCCAGTGCCCGGACTGTTCGCCGACGTCGAGCGCGGACAGCCGCGCGGGATCGACCCCTTCGCCGTGCATCTCGTCCATCAGCAGCGCGAGGGAGTCGGACAGGTCGTAAAGCGCCGCGCGTGGGGCCAGATCGGGTGCCTGCGCCATCAGCGCTGCCACGGCACGGCTCAGCTCCAGCCTCCGCCGCAGAGGGGACACGGGGGCGGCCAGACCCGCGATGGCCCCTTCCAGTGACAGGTCCGTCACCAGTTCCACACGCGGCAACAGCCGCGGCGGGCCCGCGTCGAAGGCCGCGTTGATCTGGCGGGCCATGCGCGGCGCGTTGACGAAAATGCGCACGCGGGACAGGTCGTCGTGGCGGGCGGTCAATCCGGCGACGAACTGTGCCGCGAAATCGGCACCCGGCGGCAGGCCAAAGACGCGGGGGCGGTCCGTGGGGTCAAACATCGTCAGGTTCCGCCAGCAGCGCCTCGGCCAGCGGGATGCTGGCAGGACGACCAACGTCGCACCAGCGCCCCGGATAGACCAGACCGAACAGCCCGCCGCGCGCGATCATGGCGTCCCAGACGAGGTTGAGCGAGAACGCATCCGCGGCTACATCCTGCAGCGTCGAGGTGCGCAGGATCTGCGCGCCGGTATAGATCAGCCCCGGCCCGCGCGTCAGCCGACCCGCCGCATCCGGCACGAAATCACCGGCACCGCTGTAGCCCTGCACGCGGTTCTGCGGGACCAACAGCAGCAACGCCTCCATTTCCGGTGCCCAGGCGGTGGCCAGTTGCGCCAGCGGGTTCGGCCCGCGCCAGATCGCATCCGTGTTCAACGTCATCACGGGGCCATCTCCCAGCAGCGGCAGGGCATGGCGCAGACCGCCGCCGGTTTCCAGCAGGGGGTCCTCCGGCGACAGGATCACGTCGCGCCCCGTCAGATGGGCGCGGATCATGTCGGCGCGGTAATGCACGTTCACTACGCGGGGCCCGATGCCCGGCAGGTCCGTCAGGGCCAGCGCATGATCCAGCAGGGTGCGACCCGCCACCGGGATCAGCGGTTTCGGCATCCGGTCGGTCAGCGGTGCCATCCGCGTGCCAAGGCCTGCGGCGAACAGCATGATGGGAAACGGCGCGGTCATGCGCGGGCGTGTGGGGGCGGCAGCGTTGCCAGCACGACACGCGCCAGATCGTGCAGCGCCGGATGCGCCAGATCGCGCAGCAGCGCGTCCCAGACCGCTGGCAACAGTGCCGCGTACGACGGCTTGCCCCGTTGTGCGAGGCGGGCGAAGACGCCCAGAATCCGCAGGTTGCGTTGCGCACCCAACACCGCGAGCTGTGCGCCCAGCGCCGCAGGATCGGCCCCGGTCGCATCGGCGAAACGGGCGGTCTGGCGCGTCACCTGTGCAGCCGTCACCGGCCTGCGGATGTCGCGCAGCAACGAGGCAAGGTCGTAGCCACGGGGAGCCACAAAGGCATCCTGAAAATCCAGCAATCCGATGTGGTCCAGACCGCGGCGCGCGGGTCGCCAGATCAGGTTCTCGGCATGGTAGTCGCGCAGGGCGAGGCGGTCGGCCCGTGGCGCGTGGGCGGTCAGCGCCGCGCCGACGGCTGCGGTCAGGGGGGCCGGGTCGCAGGGGTGATAGACCTCTGCCGCGATCGCGACCATCTGCGCGCCGACATCCGGCGTCATCGCGCCCAGCCCGTCTGGCGGGGCAAGACGGTCGAGCGCGATCAGCACATTCACCGCGGCGTCGTAGAGCGCATCCTCGGTCTCGTGCGTGGCGGCGACGGCGAGGGTCTGCGGACCCAGATCTTCGAGCAGCAGCAGCCCCTCACCCTGTCGCAGGATACGCGGTGCCGACAGGCCGTGCGCGGTCAGCCAGCGGGCGATGTTCACGAACTGCGTCATGCCCATCGGTGCCTCGGCGCGGGCGTCCATCAGGATCGCGGTCTCGCCGTCGGGGGCCGTCAGACGCGCATAGGTGCGGGACGATGCGTCCCCGGCCAATGCGTCGGTCTGCCAGTCCTGCCACCGGGTGCCCGTCAGGAATGTCGTGGGATCGGACGTCATGGTGTGCGGCAGCCGCGTGTCGCGGCGGGGTCGCGGCGCGGGCCATGGTGGGTGGGGGCCGTGCATCGCAGCCGGATGCATCCGAACACGCGGGCCTGCGACGATGTGCACACGGCGATGCAGGGCACGCTACGTCCCTGTCCGGGCGATGGCGGCGAGGATCGGTTGCCAGCGTGCGTCGTCGTCGGGCCCGGGCGTCAGGTCAAGCGTGTGGTGGTCCGGGGCGGCGGCAAAGCGGCAGGTCAGGGCATCGACCGGCGTATCCTGACCCAGACGATCCGGCCATTCGATCAGGCAGATCGCGTCGCGGAACGCTTCTGCCAGACCAAGTTCCAGCACCTCCTGTTCGTGGGTCAGGCGATAGAGGTCGCAGTGCCAGATCGTCGCATCCGCCGCATCATAGGTTTGCACCAGCGTGAACGTGGGTGACGGCACATCCTCGGCCGGATTGCCGAGCCGCGCGCGGATCAGCGCGCGCGCGAATGTGGTCTTGCCGGCGCCGATGTCACCCTCCAGCAGCAGGGTGTCGCCGGCCTTCAGCAGCGGCGCGATCCGGCCGGCAAGGGTTGCCGTCGCATCGGCATTGGCAAGGGTCAGGCGCAGGGTGGGCATGTCGCCAGCCTAGACCAGCAGCCATGCGCCGCAAGGCAAATCATCCTTTGGTAAGTTGATCAGGCATGGCGATCAGATTGCGCAGTCGGGCTGGCGGGGCCGGGGCGCGATCCGGGTCACAGTGTGATGACCGTCCGGTCGCGTCAGCTTGCCGCCGCGCGCCCGGCATCGCCGATCAGCACCACGGGTCGCGCCGTGTCGGTCATGCGATCGACCGGCAGCGTGAATCGCACCAGTGTCATTCCGCCACCGATCGCGCTGACCTCGCAGTCGATGCGGCGACCCGTCGTCAGGATCAGGCGATCCGTCAGAACCGGCCGGTCGTGGCGCAGGCGGCCGAAATCCTCGATGTCGCGCCACAGCGGGCTGGGGGCGGCGCGCATCTTCCAGATCCGCAGGGCGCCCCGCAGGTCGTGCACGGTCATCTGCAAGTCGCTGTCGGTCTGCCAGATCCTGTCGTAGGCCGCATTCGTCAGCATCAGGGTATTGCTGGCCGAAAACACGGCCACCGCGTCTGGCAGCGCATTCATGACGGCTTGCGACGTCTCGATCTCCGACCGGAAGCGGCGGGTCAGCGACACTTCTGCACTGATGTCCTCGAACAGGAAGGCCAGCGCGCCGTCTGGGTGCGGGCGTCCCGTCACGCGAAAGGTCTGCCCGTCCGTCAGGTCCCAGCGTTCGGCATAGGTGCCGTCATGCGCCGCCGCTTCGAGGGCCGAGAACTGTTCGCGCCACGTCGGATAATGTTTGGGTTCCGGCAGCTTCCGCATCTCGCGCAAGCGGTCCAGCACCATGTCGAGACTGGGTCGGGCGGACAGGAAACCGAACGGCAGCCCCGTCATCTCCAACAGCGCGGGGTTGAAGATCACCAATTGCCGCTTGCGGTTGAAGATGGCGAGGCCGGTGGACAGGTGCGCAAAGGTCTTGGACAGGATCTGCTGGAAATCGCGCTGGGCCTGTTCGGCGCGGACCGTCGCATTGGCGTCGCTGGCGTAATAGATCACCGATCCGTCGTGCGGCAGCGCCGTCACCTCGAACCAGTGTTCCGCCTTTTCACCGGACAGTTGCAGCGCATGACGCCCGCCCGTGGTGCGGGGATCGCCCGGGTCCGGTGGCTGCACGTCCGCAAACAGCCGCTCGCCTGGCCAGACCCGTCCGTGATGTGCCATGGTCTGTGCGCCCTGCGGCCGCATCCTGTCTGCATAGGACAGATAGGCGGCGTTGGCCCAGTTCAGTGCGCCTGTCGCATCCTCTCGCCAGATCAGTTGCGGCGTTTCGCGCGCGATCAGGCGCAGCAGGTTCAACTCGTCCATCAGGCTGGCCCGTTCGAGATCGGCCATGCGGCTGGTCGCAGCCGTGTCGCCGGCCGACAGGCTGATGCGCGTCAGGCCATCGACCGCCTGCACCGTCAGGCACAGGTTCGGGTCCCGCGCGCCGTGCAGCACGACCCGCGCGCCCACGCCGAGGGTGGCGCACACGTGCTGCAGGGTCGGGAACGGCCCCTGCAGCACGTGGAACAGGGCGGCCTGATCGGTCATGGTTTCCGCCGTCTGCGCGATCAGCGCCGCCCCCGTGGGCGAGGCATCCACAAGCGTCGCACCGTCGAACAGGAAAACGGGTGTCGCGCTGATGGGCAAGCGCGTCGCAATCGCCGGTGCACCGCGTGTCAGCAGGCGCAGCGACTGCACAAGACCGAACAGCCCGACACCGATCAAAGTGACGGCTGCAGCGTAACGCAGCATCTGCGCCATCGTATCCATTGTCCGAATCCCCGCGCTGCCAACCCACGGACTCTTGCCACGCCGAGGTTAACAGCCGCTTAACCCTCGATCAGGCGACAGGGCTGGGACGGCGTCACGGCAGGATCGGCTGGTTCTGCCCCAGGACGGGATGCAGTCCGGGCGCGCTGCGCGACAGGGCGCGCATGGGCCACATGACGGTAACGATGGCACCCGCCGCGATGCCGTCCATGTCGTCGTCGGGTTTCTGGCGCGGCCCGTTGGCAAAGGTCAGTTGCGCGCCGGACCGTTCCAGCAGGGTCTTGGCGATGAACAGCCCCAGCCCCATGCCCTCGTAACCGGGCCGCCGCAGACCATCCAGCCCGCCACGCCTGCGCCGCACGAAAGGGTCGCCGATGCGTCCGATCACCGATTGTGGAAAACCGAACCCGTCGTCGGTGATCCGCACGAAGACCTGCGTATCGGTCCAGTTCACGTCGATTTCGACCCGGCTTTCGGAAAAGTCGACGGCGTTCTGGATCAGGTTGCGCAGGCCGTGGACGATCTCTGGCCGGCGGGAAATCACGGGCTGCGGGCGATCCGACCCGGGCTCTGCGGTAATGTCGAACAGCACGTCGCGGCCTCGCCGCAGATGGGGTTCCGCGGATTCGCGCACGACGGTTTCCAGCAGGGCGGTGCGCAGGTGCAGGTCGTCCTTGCCGGCGCGGCCCATGGAATGCAGGATGTCGCGGCACCGGTCCGCCTGACTGCGGATCAGTTCCACGTCGTCGCGCAACTCGGGGTGGTCCGCCAGTTCGTCCAGCAACTCTGCGCTGACCAGCTTGATCGTGGCCAGCGGCGTGCCGAGTTCGTGGGCGGCGGCTGCGACGACGCCGCCCAGATCCGTCAGCTTCTGTTCGCGCGCCAGCGCCAGCTGCGTCGCCAGAAGCGCATCGCCCATGGCGTTCATCTCGGTCGTGATCTGGCGGGCGTAGATCCCGAGGAATACGACGCCGATGACCAGCGACACCCAGAAGCCGAAGTGGAACATCGGCGGCAAGAGCAGGACGGTGCCGTCCTGCATCTGCAACGGCACCGACACGGCCCCGATGACCGAGATCATGGCGATCGCGAGTGCGGCGAGCGCAAGGAAGCTGGTCAGATGCAGCACCGTGGCCGCGATCGTCACGGGGGCGAGGATCAGCAGGGCGAAGGGATTGTTCAAACCACCCGTCAGATACAGCAGCAGCGACAGCTGCACGATGTCGAAGGCCATCATGGCGCTCGCTTCGCGCTCTGACAGGCGCTTGTTCTCGGGATAGACGAAACTGCTGACGAGGTTGACGAGGATGGCCGCACCGATGGTCATGGCGGGCGGGCCGGCATCCACGTTCAGGCCGTAAAGCCGCGTCGCCACGAGGATGGCCACGATCTGGCCGCCGATGGCGAACCATCGCAGGATGAGGAGCGTGCGCAGCCGCACCCAGTTGCTGCGCTCGCGGTCCTGAAGCGCGTCGAGGTCGTCGGAAATCATGGGCCGCCCTGCGTCAAGGAATTGTGCGCGATTGTCCCATTGTTACGAAGCCCGCGATGCGCGATCAATGCGGCGCTTTGGGAAAGGGATCACGATGACACGCACGACAGCCTTGCTGGCGGGAACCGCGCTTTTGGCGCTTCTGGGCGGTACCTATGCGCTGACGATGGGTCGGGCGGACGCGACCAGCTGTTTCACCAGCACCGTCGCGGGTGCCGACATCGGCGGGCCGTTCACGCTGGTCGATGGCACGGAGGTCACGGTGACCGATGCGGACGTCATCACTGAACCCACGCTGATCTATTTCGGCTACAGCTTTTGTCCCGACGTGTGCCCGATCGACAATGCGCGCAACGCGCAGGCCGTCGATCTGCTGGCCGAGGACGGCTACAGCGCCACGCCGGTATTCGTCACCGTCGATCCCGAACGCGACACGCCAGAGGTGGTGGGCGCCTATGTGCAGAACTTTTCGGACAAGATGATCGGCCTGTCGGGCAGCCCCGAACAGGTCAAGGCGGCGGCGGACGCCTATCGGGTGTCCTATTCCCGTGCCGACGCGGATCCGGACTTCTACCTCGTGAACCATTCGGTGTTCACCTATCTGATGATGCCCGAGACCGGGTTCGCCACGTTCTTTCGCCGTGACGAGACGCCGGAGCAGGTCGCCGCACAGGTGGCCTGCGCCATCGAAGCTGCCTGAGGCCGGTTGATTACGTCCGTCAGAAACCTAAATCAGTTCAAACACCAAGGATCATGGGATATGGAACAAGACGCGCTGGACCTCGGGCCCGACAGGACGCTGTTGCTCGTCGATGACGACGAGGCTTTCGTCAAGCGGCTGGCCAAGGCGATGGAGAAGCGTGGCTTCGAGGTCGAGACCGCCGAGAGCGTGGCGGATGGTCGCAGCATCGTCACCCAACGACCGCCTGCCTATGCGGTCGTCGACCTGCGACTGGAGGATGGCAACGGTCTTGACGTGGTCGAGTTGCTGCGCGAACGCCGGCCGGATTCGCGCATCGTCGTGCTGACCGGTTACGGTGCCATCGCCACAGCCGTGGCGGCGGTCAAGATCGGCGCGATCGACTATCTTGCGAAACCTGCCGATGCCACGGACGTGACAAGCGCCCTGCTGGCCCGCAAGGACGAGCTGCCGCCGCCCCCCGACAATCCGATGAGCGCCGACCGCGTGCGGTGGGAGCACATCCAGCGCGTCTACGAGCTGTGCGACCGCAACGTCAGCGAAACCGCCCGTCGTTTGTCGATGCACCGTCGCACCCTGCAGCGCATCCTGGCGAAACGCAGCCCGCGCTAGGGTCTGTTTTCAGATGCCGGCCAGCAGCGCCGCATGGCGTGCGGTGAAATCGGTGCGGACCTGCACGGGCGGTCGCAACGCAATCGACAGCGTGGCGATCAGTGCCGCGTCCTGACGGCCAAAGAACCGGTCGGCCTCGGGTTCTGAGAAACCGGCGATCTGCACCGCCTCCAGCCATGCGGACACGCTGTCGGCGGCCTTTATCCGGCGTTTCACCTTGTCCGGCAGCACCGCGGGCAGGCCGAAGCGTAGGTGGATCGCGGCGGTCAGGCGGGCGTCCAGATCCTTGTAGGCCGGTCCGATCGCCGCCTTGACCGGCGAGATCATGTCGCCGATCACATATTCCGGCGCATCGTGCAGCAGCGCCGCCAGCCGCCAGCGATCCGACACGCCGGGGTTCTGGCGGGCGAAGATCTGTTCCACCAGCAACGAATGCTCTGCCACAGAGTATGCATAGTCGCCCAGCGTCTGCCCGTTCCACCGCGCAACAAAGGCAAGGCCGTGCGCGATGTCCGCGATTTCGACATCCATCGGCGTGGGGTCCAGCAGGTCGAGGCGGCGCCCTGACAGCATCCTTTGCCAGGCACGGGGTTGTTTCATGGTGCCATTCCGCTGCGACAGGTCGTTCGTTGTTTCACTGGGCCCACTATGCTATCGCCCGCGCCAAAGATGAAGTGCAAGGAGCACAAGCGGATGACCACGGATTACATCGTCAAGGATATCGCCCTCGCCGCCTTTGGCCGCAAGGAACTGGACATCGCCGAAACAGAGATGCCGGGCCTGATGGCCTGCCGCGACGAATTCGGCACGACGAAGCCGCTGGCCGGTGCCCGCATCGTGGGCTCCCTGCACATGACGATCCAGACTGCGGTGCTGATCGAAACGCTGACCGCCCTCGGTGCCGACGTGCGCTGGGCGTCATGCAACATCTTTTCGACGCAGGACCATGCCGCCGCCGCCATCGCAGAGGCGGGCGTGCCCGTCTTCGCGATCAAGGGTCAGAGCCTGGAAGAGCATTGGGACTACCTCGACAAGTCCTTCCAGTTCGCGGACGGACCGAACATGATCCTCGACGATGGCGGCGATGCGACGCTCTACGTCCTGCTTGGCGCGCGCGCCGAGGCGGGAGAGGAGATCATCCCGGTCCCCCAGTCCGAAGAAGAAGAGGTGATCAAGAAGCAGATCGCCAAACGCCTGGCGCAGTCGCCCGGCTGGTTCACGAAGGTCCGCGACGCGATCAAGGGTGTGTCCGAGGAAACCACGACCGGCGTGCATCGCCTGTATGATCTGCACAAGAACGGCCAACTGCCGTTCCCTGCGATCAACGTGAACGATTCAGTGACCAAGTCGAAGTTCGACAACAAGTATGGCTGCAAGGAGTCGCTGGTCGACGGCATCCGCCGCGCCACCGACACCATGATGGCCGGCAAGGTCGCCGTCGTCTGCGGTTACGGTGACGTGGGCAAGGGATCCGCCGCCTCTCTCGCCGGTGCCGGTGCCCGCGTGAAGGTGACCGAGGTCGATCCGATCTGCGCCCTGCAGGCGGCGATGGACGGGTTCGAGGTCGTGCTGCTGGAGGATGTGGTCGGGTCAGCCGACATCTTTATCACCACGACGGGCAACAAGGACATCATCCGCATCGAGCATATGCGCGAGATGAAGGACATGGCGATCGTCGGCAACATCGGCCACTTCGACAACGAGATTCAGGTCGCCGCGCTGAAGAACCACAAGTGGACGAACATCAAGGAACAGGTGGACATGATCGAGATGCCGTCGGGCTCTCGCATCATCCTGCTGTCCGAAGGTCGACTGCTGAACCTCGGCAATGCCACGGGTCACCCGTCATTCGTCATGTCCGCGTCGTTCACCAATCAGGTGCTGGCGCAGATCGAACTCTGGACAAAGGGCGACGAATACCAGCCCGGCGTCTACATCCTGCCCAAGAAACTGGACGAGAAGGTGGCCCGCCTGCACCTTGCGCGGATCGGCGTGAAGCTGACCGAGCTGAAGAAGGATCAGGCGGATTACATCGGCGTCACCGTCGATGGCCCGTTCAAGCCGGAACACTACCGCTACTGAGGCGGATTTCCACGAAAGCCGCCCCTGCATCCGCAGGGGCGGTTTTTTCTTGTCCCAAAGCAGGTTTCACGCCTAGGTTTACGCTGCGGCACCCTGCCGCCCGGAGAGTGTGTGATATGGGCAAGAGAGACGATCTGATCGCAACCTATGCCGCCGATCTGCGCGACAAGTTCGGTGTGACCGCCGACATGGACCTGCTGACCAAGGTCACCATCGGCTGCGGTCCTGTGATCTACAGCGACGACGCCAGCACCGTGGCAGGCAGCGACAAGGCAGAATTGCAGCGCATCGTCGACGGTTTCCTGAATAAGAAGCTTGGCCTGCCCGACGGGCCCGACCTGATGGCCGGTGTGGATGCGGTGATCGAGACCTACGGTCGGTCGAACCGCAGCAAATATCGCGCCGTGGTCTATTATCTGCTGACCACGCATTTCGGCAAACAGTCCGTCTACGGCTAGGTCAGCCCGCCCATCCGCAGCACCTGCGCCCATTCAGCGGGCGTTACCGGCTGCACCGACAGGCGGCTGTTGCGCACCAGCACCATGTCGGACAAGGCAGGCTCCGCCTTGATCGCATCCAGCGTGACCGGGCGGGGCAGGGGGCGGTCTGCCTTCACGTCGACGCAGACCCATTTGTCATCGTCCGCCGTGCTGTCGGGGTGGGCGGTCGCCATCACGGTCATGATGCCGACGATCTCTAGCCCCGTGCGCGAGTGATAGAAGAACCCGGTGTCGCCCACGGCCATGTCGCGCATGAAATTGCGGGCCTGATAGTTGCGCACGCCGTCCCATTCCGACACGCCCTTGGCCACCAGATGATCCCATCCGAACACCTCCGGCTCTGACTTGAACAACCAATGGGCCATGTCATTCCTCTTTCAACGGACGGGCAAGCAGGCTCTGCAATGCGGTTTCGACACTGATCAGCCCCTCGGACAGGGCGGCGACGACGGCGCAGATCGGCAGGTCGATGCCGCGATCCGCGCCCAGCAGCGTGACGGCGCGGGATGTGGCGGCGCCTTCGACGGTCTGTGTGGGATCGGCGGCAGCGCCGGCCCCCCGCGCCAGACCAAAGCGGTAATTCCGCGACAGGTCGGACGTGCAGGTCAGCGCCAGATCGCCCAGCCCGGACAAACCGTTCAGCGTTTGCGGATCGGCCCCCAATGCCTGCGCCAGGCGCTGCATTTCCGCAAAGCCCCGCGTCATCAACGCCGCCCGCGCACTGTCGCCCAGCCCCGCGCCGATGGCCACGCCGCAGGCGATGGCGATGACGTTCTTCAACGCGCCGCCCAGTTCCGCGCCAGTGGTATCGGTCGTGCGATACAGGCGCAGGGTGGATGTGGACAGGCCTTGTTGCAGGGCCATTCCGGCACGGTCGTCGGCACAGGCAAGCGTCAGTGCGGTCGGCAGGCCGCGTGCGATGTCGGCGGCGAACGACGGCCCCGTCAGGATTGCAGGCATGGCATCGGGCAGCGTCGCACGGATCGTCGCCACCGGCCCGGTCAGGGTGTGCAGGTCGATCCCCTTGCAACAGGCAACCAGCACCCTGTCATGCAGCGTGTTCGCATGGATCGTCAGCACCTTGCGCAGGGTCTGCGCCGGCACGGCCAACAGGATCGCATCCGCCTGCGTCAGATCCGCAATGTCGTCCGTCACCACGATGCCGTCGGGCAGGGCGACACCGGGCAGATGACGGCTGCGCCGGGTCGTCGCCAGATCGTGCGTGTCCCGTGCCCACAACGTCACGCCCCGCCCATCCCGCGCGAGGGCGACGGCCAGCGCCGTGCCGAAGGCACCGGCACCGACGACGCCGATCACGCCTTGGCTCCTTTCCGGCCGGACCCCAGCATCGCGGTGGCGGTGCCGTCCAGCGGCCAGCGGGGGCGGGCGGACAGGGTCATGTCGTCCACGTCGCCGCGAGCCAGTCGGTGGAACGCCGCATGGGCGATCATCGCGGCGTTGTCGGTGCACAACGCCAGCGGGGGGGCCGTGAACCGGACGCCGCGTTCCTCGCACAGCCCGGCCAGTGCCGTGCGGATCGGGGCATTGGCGGCGACGCCACCGGCGACGGCCAGCACGGGTGCGGCGGGGTCCAGCGCCAGATACAGGTCCAGCGCACGGGCCGTCTTGATCCGCAAGACGTCGGTCATCGCGGCCTGAAATCCTGCGGCCAGATCCGCCTGATCGGCCTGCGTCAGGGTCTGATCAGGCCCCATCGCCCCGTCCCGTGCCCGCAGCAGCGCGGTCTTCAACCCCGAGAAACTCATGTCGCAATCGGCGCGGTCCAGCAGCGGGCGGGGCAGGGCAAAGCGCTTCGGATCGCCGTGTGCCGCCGCCTGTTCCACCGCAGGTCCGCCCGGCTGCGGCAGCCCAAGCAGGCGGGCGGTCTTGTCGAACGCCTCGCCGGGGGCGTCGTCGATGGTGCCGCCGATGCGCTGGAAACGGTCAGCGTCGTGGACGATCAGAAACTGGCAATGCCCGCCAGACACCAGCAGCATCAGATAGGGGAACGCCACCCCATCGGTCAGTACCGGCGTTAGTGCATGCCCCGCCAGATGGTTCACCCCGATAAGCGGCAGACCCGTCGCAGCCGCCAGCCCCTTGGCGCACATCACGCCGGACAGCACGCCGCCGATCAGGCCGGGACCGGCAGTCACCGCGATGGCATCGCAGTCCCGCAAGGCCACATGCGCCTGCAACAGAGCCTGTTCCACGCAGACATCGACCTTTTCCGCATGCGCGCGCGCCGCGATTTCCGGCACGACGCCGCCGAAGGCCGCATGCAGCGCGCCTTGCCCGTGGACGACCGACGACAGGATCGTCGTGCCGTCCGGTGTCTGCCGCACGACCGCGGCAGCGGTATCGTCGCAACTGCTTTCGATACCGAGAATGGTGCGGATCATGGGATCCCCCTGTTGCGCCGGGACACGTCGCAGGTAACACTGCCCGCCTGTCCACACAACACGGGCCGCGATGGAACCGATCCTCCTCATCACCCGCCCGGCCCCCGCCGGGGTGCAGTTCGCGGCGACGGTCGCGGCGGGGCTGGACGTGCCGCACCGGGTCCTGCATGCACCAGCGTTGCAGATCACGCCGCTGGACTACCGGATGCCGGATGCGGCGGGCGTGATCTTTACCTCGGCCCGCGCCGTGTCGCTGGCGCCGATGGGCGCCGGGCTCAGGGCCTTTTGCGTGGGCGATGCCACCAGTGCGGCGGCCACAGCGCGTGGCTATTCGGTCATGAACGCCGCCGGTGACGCGGATGCGCTCGTCGCGCTGATCCTGCAGCACCGCCCGCCCGGCCCGCTGGTGCATCTGGGGGGGCGGCACCGGCGCGGGGCCATCGCCGAACGACTGACCGCAGCCGGCGTGCCCTGCACCACGGTCGTGGTTTACGACCAGATGCGCCTGCCTGAGGGCGACCTGCTGCGCGAGGCGGCGAGTGGCGACACGCCCGTCGTCGCTCCCGTGTTCTCGCTCCGCTCTGCGGGCGGGGTGCTGGCGCTCGACTGGCGTGCACCCCTGCACGTCGTGGCGATCAGTGCGGTCGTGGCGGATGCCTTTGCGGCGCTGGCACCGGCGCGGCTCTTGACGGTGGCGCATCCTGACGCAGATCACATGGTGCAGATGACGCGGGCCACCCTGTGGGGCCTCTCGACACTTGAGGGTGGGGCGCACGCGGTCTAACGTCTTGCGACAACGGTGGGTCGGCGTGCCCGGATAAGACAGGATGGTGGACCTCGTGGCAAATGAACCGGCAGAGCAAGGCGGCCCCGTGACGACACCGCAATCGGACGATGCGATTGCAGCCGTCACCGCGATGCCGCCGCCCACCCTGCCACACGCCACCGCAACCCCTTCACCGGCCGTGCCACCGCAGCCCGTTGAGTCAACGACGCTGGGTGAAGCGGAACCCGTCAAGGCGAGCGAGCCTGCGAAAGTCACGTCCGAGGCGACCCGGCCCGCGCCAACCCTACAGGCGGCACCTGCCAAGCAGCGCAGCGTCTTCCTGCCCCTGCTGCTGGGTGGCCTTGTTGCCGGCGGCGTCGGCTACGGTACCGCCTATGTTCAGTTCGGCCCGCGCGAGACCGTCGATCTGACGGGGATTCAGGATCAACTGGGCGCATTGCAAAGCGATGTGGCCAACATGCCGCAAACCGATACCGCCCAGATCGAGGGTGTCGTGACCGACCTGTCGGCGCGGCTGGAGGTTCTGGATGGTCGCGTGGACGACCGTTTGGCCGCTTTTGAGGCGCAGATCGCCGATCTTGCGGCGCAGGCCCCGGTGATGGACAGCAACGTGGCCGATGCCGCCGTGTCGCAACTGTCCGATCAGATCGCGGCACAGCAGGCGGACCTTGATGTGCAGCGCGCCGCGCTGGAGGAGCAGATCGCAGCCACCCGCGCCGAAGCCGAGGCGATTCAGGCGCAGGCGGTGGACGCCGCCCGTGACGAGACGGTACGCGCTGCGCTGGCCCGGGTGCAGGGCGGGCTTGAAACCGGTGCGCCGCTGCAAGAGGCGCTGGACGATCTGGGCGGTGCCCTGAGCGATCCGGTTCCCGCTGCGCTGACCGCCGTGGCAGAGGGCGCGCCGACGCTGGCCGCCCTGCAGGACGCCTATCCCGACGCCTCTCGTGCTGGTCTTGCCGCGGCGCGGACCGCCGGCGAGGCAGGTGACAATGCGACGGGCGTCGGAGCCTTTTTGCGCAACCAGCTGAACGTCAGGTCCACAGCCCCGCGTGACGGCACCAGCGCCGACGCGGTCATGAGCCGGGCCGAGGACGCGTTGCGCACCGGTCGACTGAACGACGCACTGGCCGAAATCGCCACCTTGCCACAGACGGCCCGCACCGCCATGGCCGACTGGATCGCACTGGCCGAGGGCCGCGCCGCGGCCATCGACGCGGCCGACCAGCTCTCTGCCACCCTGACCGCCAACTGAAGGCCGCACCCATGTTCACGACATTCCTCAAGATCCTGGCCTTCGTCGCGGTCGTCACCGGCCTGACATGGGGTGCGGTGCAACTGCTGGATACGCGTGGCGGCGCCAGTATCAGCGTCGCGGGATACGAGATCACGCTGGATGCGTTGCAACTGGTCTTCGCCTTCGTCCTGTTGATCGGCATCGTCTGGCTGACGCTGAAGCTGTTGGGTCTGCTCGTCGCCGTATTCCGGTTCCTGAATGGGGATGAAACCGCGCTGTCGCGGCATTTCGACCGCAACCGCGAACGCAAGGGGTATGTGGCGCTGTCGGACGGGTTGTTCGCGCTGGCCAGCGGTGACGGTCATCTGGCGATGACCAAGGCGCGCCGGGCGGACAAGTATCTGAACCGCCCCGACCTGACCACGCTGCTGACCGCACAGGCCGCCGAGATGACCGGCGACACACGCACCGCCGAGGCGAGCTATCGCAAGCTGCTGGAGAAACCCGAAACGCGGTTCGTCGCGGTCAAGGGCCTGATGCAGCAAAAGCTGGCGGTCGGTGACACGGATACCGCGCTGGGCCTTGCCCGCAAGGCGTTCGAGATCAGGCCGAAGGACGAGGCGATCCAGAATACGCTGCTGCGGCTGCAGGCCGAGAAGGCCGACTGGTCCGGCGCCCGCGTGACGCTGGGTGCCAAGCTGAAGTCGGGGTCACTGCCGCGCGACGTCCACAAGCGTCGTGACGCCGTTCTGGCGCTGTCGGAGGCGAAGGACATCCTCGACACCGGCAAGTCGGTCGAGGCGCGCGAAGCCGCCATCGAGGCGAACAGGCTGTCGCCCGATCTGGTGCCCGCGACCGTCATGGCCGCCCGCGCGATGGTCGAGGAAGGCAACGTCAAGAACGCCAGCCGCATTCTGTCCAAGACCTGGGGCGTCAACCCGCACCCGGACATCGCCGCAGCCTTCGCGGACATCGCGCCGAACGAGACGCCCGCAGAGCGCCTCAAACGGTTCCGCAAGCTGACGACGCAGAACGGCAACCACCCCGAGACGCGGATGCTGCTGGCCGAACTGCACATCGCGGTCGAGGATTTCCCGGAGGCACGGCGTAGTCTGACCAGCCTGATCGCCGAGGATCCGACCGCGCGGAGCCTGTCGCTGATGGCTGCCATCGAACGCGGTGCCGGTGCGGACGAGGATGTCGTGCGCGGCTGGCTGACCCGTGCCCTGTCCGCGCCGCGGGGGCCGCAATGGATCTGCGACAATTGCCAGCATATCCATGCCACGTGGACGCCGGTCTGCAACAACTGTCAGGCCTTCGACACGCTCAGCTGGAAGCGGCCGCCGGTCAGCGAAGTCGCCATGCCCGACGGCACCGACATGATGCCGCTGCTGATGGGTCGCACGCCACCGGCGGTGCAGGTCAGTGACGCCGACGTGCTGGACCCGCCGATGGCCATCGGTCGCTATGACGATCCGGACAGCGATCCATCCCGTAACGCAAAATAGCACTTTTCGACCGGTCGCGGGGGTGCTAATGCCTGCCCCCATGGCGCCGCACTAGCTCAGTCGGTAGAGCACATCATTCGTAATGATGGGGTCGGGGGTTCGAATCCCTCGTGCGGCACCAGAACCCCCTCCGAGATTTAATCACCGCCTTCGGTCACGGCTTTGCCTGCAGCGTTGGCGCGTGGACCTGCATCTGGGCGAACAGGAACCGCCGCACGGCCTGTTCGCGGGGGGCCATGTGGACGTCGCGGTGGCAATTCAGCCAGTAGTGGCGCCGCAGCAGGACCGTGTCGCCCAGCACCGGCTCCAGCGCCGGATCGCGGTCGCCGAGGAAATGGGGCAGCACGCACAGCACCAGACCTTCGCGCGCCGCGGCCTGCTGGTTGAAGATGGTCGAACTCTTGAACACAGGCCTGATCTGCGGATGAACGTCCCCCAGATAGTCGAGGCCGGGCGCGAAGATCATGTCCTCGATATAGCCGCCGAAGGGGTGATCCAGCAGGTCGTTGCGGGTGCGGATCGGCGGGGCCTTTGCAAGATACGACGGGGCACCGAACACGCCCAGCGTGTAGTCGGTCAGCTTTTCGCTGACGTAGGTGC
This sequence comes from Loktanella fryxellensis, assembly GCF_900110065.1. Lineage (GTDB taxonomy): Bacteria > Pseudomonadota > Alphaproteobacteria > Rhodobacterales > Rhodobacteraceae > Loktanella > Loktanella fryxellensis. Next base: position 128,575 of record NZ_FOCI01000009.1, read on the forward strand.
TGACCTTGATCGGGTCGAGTGTGATCGACACCTCCGTCTCGCGGCGTGACAGCGACATGATCTGCGGCAGGGCGATCAGTTCCAGCGCGATCCCCGGAAACTGCTGCATGAAGGCGGGCAGGATGCAGTTGCTGAAATAGCTGCCGAAGCCCTCGGGGGCCGCGATGCGCATCAGGCTTTGGCGCAGGGGTGCTTCACCCGCCAGATCGGCGCGCAACTGGTCCGCCTGTGCGGCCATGCCCTGCGCCGATGCGATCAGGGCGCGCCCGTGGCTCGTCAGGGCGTAGCCCTTTGGATTGCGCTCGAACAGGCGCAGGGCCAGCGCCTGTTCCAGCCGGTCGATGCGCCGCGACACGGTGACGTGGCTGGTGCGCAAATGGCGCGCCGCCTCTGACAGCTGACCGCTGCGGGCAACCGCAAGGAAGAACCGCAGGTCGTCCCACGTGAAATCAGCCATGTTTGCGGTAACACCCCTGTCTGAACGAAAATGGACACATGCTGTACGGAATTAATGAGTTCTGAACGCTTGTGTCAAACTGCTTTTCCTGCGACGTTCCCCGCAGGCAGGCCCGCTGAGGAGAGGGTCTGACGTTTCAGAACAGCAGGTCACGTCCCGCAGATCGCCTTTGGCGATGTGCGGCAGCGCCCAAAGCGGCGTGACGGGATCCACCAACAGGGAGAGAGAGACATGAACAAACTGATCATGACAACGGCGCTGGTCGCCGCAGGCGCCGCCCCCGCATTCGCGCAGGTGTCGGACGATGTGGTGAAGATCGGCATCTTGAACGACCAGTCCGGCGTCTATGCCGACTTCGGCGGCCTGTCGTCCTACGAGGCCGCACTGATGGCGGTCGAGGATTTCGGCGGCACCGTGCTGGACATGCCGGTCGAGGTCATCACCGCCGACCACCAGAACAAGGCCGACATCGCGTCCAACATCGCCCGCCAGTGGTACGACACCGAACAGGTGGACAGCATCATGGAGCTGACGACATCCTCCGTCGCGCTGGCCGTGCAGGCGCTGTCGAACGAAGCCGGCAAGGTCACGATCACCACGGGTGCCGCCACGACCGAGCTGACCGGCGCGCAGTGCGCCCCCAACAGCTTTCACTGGGCCTACGACACCCACGCGCTGGCCGTCGGCACCGGCGGTGCACTGGTCGAACAGGGCGGCGACAGCTGGTTCTTCCTGACCGCCGACTACGCCTTTGGCTATTCGCTGGAAGAGCAGACGTCCGCGTTCGTCACCAGCCAGGGCGGCACCGTCGCAGGGTCCGTCCGTCACCCGCTAACGAACCCCGACTTCTCCAGCTTCCTGCTGCAGGCGCAGGCGTCGGGCGCCAAGGTCATCGGTCTGGCGAACGCCGGTCTGGATACCCAGAACGCGATCAAGCAGGCCGCCGAGTTCGGCATCACGCAGGGCGGCCAGCAACTGGCGGCGCTGCTGTTCACCCTGTCCGAAGTGCATGGTCTCGGCCTCGAGGCCGCACAGGGCCTGAGCCTGACGGAATCCTTCTACTGGAACCGCGACGAGGCATCGGCTGAATTCGGCAACCGCTTCTTCGAGCGGACTGGCGTCATGCCGAACATGGTCCACGCCGGCACCTATTCCGCCGTGCTGTCGTATCTGAAGGCGATCGAGGCCGCCGGCACCGACGAGGCATCCGCCGTGTCGGCCAAGCTGAAGGAATTGCCCGTCGATGACGTCTTCGCGCAGGGCGGCACCGTGGGTGCTAACGGGCGCCTGATCAAGGACGTGTATCTGATGCAGGTCAAGGCCCCGGGCGAAAGCGACATCGCATGGGACTATTACAACGTGCTGCAGACGATCCCCGGTGCCGAAGCCTACCTCGACCCGGCCGAGAGCGGTTGCCCGCTCGTTCAGGGTTGAGCGGAGCGGTTCCGTGCAAGCCATGCCTGTGACATTACAGGACCAGCCGCGGGTGGTTCTATCCGCCCGCGGCCTCGGCAAGGATTTCTCCGGGTTCACCGCCGTGAATAGTGTGGACCTTGACGTCGAACATGCGCGGATCCACGCGCTGATCGGCCCCAACGGTGCTGGCAAGACCACTGTCTTCAACCTGCTGACCAAGTTCCTGCCGCCGACCCGTGGCAAGATTATGCTGCTGGATCAGGACATCACCAACGTGAAGGCCGACAAGATCGCCCGCATGGGCCTCGTGCGGTCGTTCCAGATCTCTGCGGTGTTTCCGCATCTGACGGTGCTGGAAAACGTCCGCGTCGCGCTGCAACGGCCCAGCGGGCTGGCAACGCAGTTCTGGCTGCCGCTGTCGTCGCTGGACCGCCTGAACGGTCGCGCCGAGGAGCTGATCGCCGATCTGGGCCTGACCCAATACCGCGACACGCGTGCCACGGACCTGTCCTATGGCCGCAAGCGCGTGCTGGAGATCGCCACGACGCTGGCGCTGGACCCCAAGGTGCTGCTGCTGGACGAACCGATGGCCGGCATGGGCGGCGAGGATGTGGCCGTCGTGGCGGGCATCATCAGCGAGGTCGCCAAGACCCGCGCCGTCCTGATGGTGGAACACAACCTGTCCGTCGTGGCCGACATCTGCCACCACGTCACCGTGTTGCAACGGGGCGAAATCCTGGCGACGGGCGATTACGCGACCGTGTCGCAGAACCCCGCCGTCCGCACCGCCTATATGGGTACGGAGGACTGAATGGCCCCCCTATTGAATGTTGCCGGGCTGCAGGCCTGGTATGGCGAAAGCCACATCCTGCACGGCGTCGACCTGCACGTGAACGCGGGCGAGACGATCTGCATCCTTGGCCGTAACGGCATGGGCAAGACGACCACGCTGCGGTCGATCATGGGCATCCTGTCGAAGCGCACCGGCACGATCACCTTTGACGGCACCGACCTGATGAAGACGTCGCTGCACAACACCGCCAAGGCGGGCGTGGGTTTCGTGCCAGAGGAACGGGGCATCTTCGCCACGCTGTCGGTGCAGGAAAACCTGATGCTGCCGCCCAAGGTCGCCGAAGGCGGCATGAGCGTGGACGAAATCTATACGCTGTTCCCGAACCTGAAGGAACGCCGCAATTCGCCGGGCACCAAGCTGTCGGGGGGTGAACAGCAGATGCTGGCGATGGCCCGCATCCTGCGCACCGGCGCGAAATGCCTGCTGCTGGACGAGCCGACCGAGGGCCTCGCCCCGGTCATCATCCAGGCGATCGGTGACGTGCTGCGCACGCTCAAGGCGCGCGGCATGACCGTGGTGCTGGTGGAACAGAACTTCCGCTTTGCCTCCAAGGTCGCCGACCGCTTCTATGTCATGGACCACGGCACGATGGTCGCAGAGTTTCCGGTGGCGGATCTGCCGAACCGGATGGCCATGCTCAACGAAACACTGGGGGTCTGACGATGACGACGATTTTCGGCTATCCCCTTGTCGTGTGGATGGGCCAGCTGCTGCTGGGCCTCATCAACGGCTCGTTCTATGCGATGCTGTCGCTGGGCCTTGCGGTGATCTTCGGCCTGCTGCGGGTCATCAACTTTGCCCATGGTGCCATGTACATGCTGGGCGCGTTCGTCGCCCTGCTGATGGCGACGTATCTGGGTTTGAACTACTGGGTCGCGCTCTTCGTCGCGCCGCTGGTCGTGGCACTCGGCGGTGCCATCGTGGAACGCACCATGCTGTCGCGGCTCTACAAGCTCGACCACCTCTATGGGCTGCTGTTCACCTTCGGCCTCGCGCTGCTGATCGAAGGGACGTTCCGTTATCTCTTTGGCGCGTCCGGCCAACCCTATCCGGTGCCTGCGGCCCTGTCGGGTGGCGTGAACCTCGGCTTCATGTTCCTGCCGATCTATCGCGGCTGGGTCATCATCGCCTCGCTCATCGCCTGCCTTGCGGTCTGGCTGCTGATCGAAAAGACGAAGCTCGGCAGCTACCTGCGCGCCTCGACTGAAAATCCGGTGCTGGTGCAAAGTTTCGGGGTGAACGTGCCCCTGCTGCTGACGCTGACCTATGCGCTAGGCGCGGGTCTGGCGGGGCTGGCTGGCGTGCTGGCCGCACCGATCTATCAGGTGTCGCCGCTGATGGGGACGAACATCATCATCATCGTGTTCGCCGTGGTCGTCGTCGGCGGGATGGGGTCCATCCTGGGTGCGATCATCACCGGCTACATGCTGGGCATCGCAGAGGGGTTGACCAAGGTCATCTATCCCGAGGCGTCGAACATCGTGATCTTCGTCATCATGGCCATCGTGCTGATCCTGCGTCCCGCGGGCCTGTTCGGAAAGGATGCCTGACATGAGCGGCGCAACACACACACCGGCTGCGGCACAGACGACCACCTTCGGCAATGCGGGCGCGCTCCGCATCGTCATGATGGTGGTCATCCTCGGGCTCCTGCTGGCGGCACCCTTTTTCCTCTACCCCATCTTCGTGATGAAGCTGCTGTGCTTCGCCCTGTTCGCGGCGGCGTTCAACCTGCTGCTGGGCTACACCGGCTTCCTGTCGTTCGGCCATGCCACCTTCTTCGGCGGCGCGTCCTATTTCACCGCCTACACGGTGAAGGAATGGGGCGTATCGCCGGAAATCGGGATCCTGATCGGTGTCGTCGGTGCGGCGGCTCTGGGCCTTGTCATGGGCCTGATCGCGATCCGGAGACAGGGCATCTACTTCGCCATGATCACCTTGGCGCTGTCGCAGATGTTCTTCTTCTACTGCGTGCAGTCGGGCTGGACCAAGGGCGAAGACGGCATCCAGTCGGTTCCGCGCGGTCACCTGTTCGGCCTGATCGACCTCAGCAACACGACGAACATGTATTACTTCGTCCTCGCCGTGTTTCTGATCGGCGTGGCGATCATCTACCGCTTCGTGAATTCGCCCTTCGGCATGATCCTCAAGTCGATCCGCGAGAACGAGCAGCGCACCGTGTCGCTGGGCTATGCGGTGGACCGTTACAAGCTGGGGGCCTTCGTGATGTCCGCGGCCCTCGCAGGCTTGGCGGGCGGGCTGAAGTCGCTGGTGTTCGGGTTCGCCACGCTGACGGACGTGACGTGGCAGATGTCGGGCGAAGTCATCCTGATGACCCTGCTGGGCGGCATCGGCACGATGATCGGCCCCGTCGTGGGCGCCGGCATCATCGTCACACTGCAGAACGAACTCGCCACCTCGGACTTTCCGGTGACGATCATCACGGGGCTGGTGTTCATGGCCTGCGTGCTGCTGTTTCGGCGCGGTCTGGTGGGTGAATTCTATGCCTCGCGTCTGGGGCGCAAGCTGGGGTTCCGGCCCGAACAGTAAGGGCCGGGACGGAACCGAACCGACAAGGCACGTCATGGAAACCTACGATTACATCGTCATCGGCGCTGGCAGCGCCGGTTGCGTGCTGGCCAATCGCCTGTCGGAGGATCCGGCCAACCGGGTCCTCCTGCTCGAGGCGGGGGGCAACGACAACTATCATTGGGTGCATATCCCGGTCGGCTACCTCTATTGCATCGGCAACCCGCGCACCGACTGGCTGTACAACACACAGCCAGAGGCGGGTCTGGGCGGGCGCAGCCTGATGTATCCGCGCGGCAAGGTCCTGGGCGGCTGTTCGTCGATCAACGGCATGATCTACATGCGCGGTCAGGCCCGCGATTACGACGGCTGGCGCCAGATGGGCTGCACCGGCTGGGGCTGGGACGACGTGCTGCCCTCGTTCCGGGCGCAGGAAAACCATCACCTCGGCGATACCGACATGCACGGCACAGGCGGCGGCCTTCGGGTCGAACAGGCGCGGGTGCGCTGGGACGTGCTCGATGCGTTCATGGAGGCCGCCGTGCAGCAGGGCATCCCGCGCACGGGTGACTTCAACGGCGGCGACAACGAGGGCGGTGGCTATTTCGAGGTCACCCAGCGCAACGGGTTGCGGTGGAGCGCGGTGCGCGCCTTTCTCCGTCCCGCGATGAAACGGCCCAACCTGCGGGTGCTGACTGGTGCGCAGGTGGCGCATCTGACGATCGCGGACGGTCGCGTGACGGGTGTCGCGTTCGACCATCAGGGACAGCGCAAGGCGGTGCAGGCCGCGCGCGAAACGATCCTGTCCGCCGGGGCCATCGGGTCGCCGCACATCCTTGAACGCTCCGGCATCGGGCAGGGGGATCGGTTGCAGGCGGCGGGCGTGACACCCGTCGTGGATCGCCGCGATGTAGGAGAGAACCTGCAGGATCACCTGCAACTGCGGCTGATCTACAAGGTCACGGGTGTGCGGACGCTGAACGAACAGGCCAGCACGCTCTGGGGCAAGGCAGGCATCGCGCTGGAATACGCGCTGAAACGCTCCGGCCCGATGTCGATGGCACCGAGCCAGCTCGGCATCTTCACCCGGTCGGGGCCGGAAAAGGAAACGGCGGATCTGGAATACCACGTCCAGCCCGTGTCGCTGGACAAGTTCGGCGACGCGGTCCATCCGTTCCCCGCCATGACCGCCAGCGTGTGCAATCTGCGTCCCGAAAGCCGCGGGTCGGTGCACCTGTCCAGCCCGCATGCCGCCGATGCCCCGCTGATCGCGCCCAACTACCTGTCCACCGACGGCGACCGCCGCGTGGCGGCGCAGGCGATCCGCCTGACGCGCCAGATCGCGGCGCAGCCCGCATTCGCGAAATACCACCCCGAGGAATACCGTCCCGGCCCCGCCTATCAGTCGGAAGAAGACCTGCAGCGCGCGGCAGGAGAGATCGGCACGACGATCTTCCACCCCGTCGGCACCTGCCGCATGGGCAGCGATCCTGACAGCGTCGTGGATGCGCGCCTGCGCCTGCGCGGTCTGTCGGGGCTGCGGATCGCCGATGCGTCGATCATGCCGACGATCACCTCGGGCAACACGAACGCGCCGACCATGATGATCGGCCACAAGGCGGCCGAGATGATCCTTGCGGACGCACGGGCGATGGCCGCGACCTGACGGACGGAGCCCCGCGCGTCAGATCGCGCGCATCGCCGCATCCACATGTGCGGCGCCCGCGCCTGCGCCCCTCATGCCTGCCTCTTTAATGACTGTCACGGGGCACCTCGCGTCCACGGCAGCCCTTGAGGATGCCGAAGTCGGCCCCGGTATCGGCCCCCTCGACCATGTCCACGAAGAGCTTGGAGTAGCCGCTGGCGAACATCGGTGCCGCCGGCTGCCATGCGGCCAGACGGGCGGCCAGTTCGGCGTCACTGATGTCCAGATGGATGCGCCGGGCGGCCACGTCGAGTTCGATCATGTCGCCGGTGCGCACCACGGCCAGCGGTCCGCCCGCCGCCGCCTCCGGCGCGGTATGCAGCACGACGGTGCCATAGGCGGTGCCGGACATGCGCGCGTCGCTGATGCGGACCATG
>NZ_FOCI01000003.1 GCF_900110065.1 Loktanella fryxellensis
ACCCCATTGAGGAAACAACAAACCGCATCATCGCCAAAGTGCGTGCCAAGGTCGAGCATCCCTTCCGTGTCATCAAATGCCAGTTTGGCTATGTGAAGACCCGCTACCGCGGCCTCGCCAAGAACCGTGCCCAGCTCTTCACGCTGTTCGCCCTCGGCAACCTCTTCCTCGTGCGCCGAAAGCTGATGGCATGAGGACGAGTCCGCCTGGAAACAGGTGACAGGCCGCAACAGCGGCACAAAACGCATGACCAATGCCGCTTTCGGCTCCTAAATCCGCCCCCGCAGCGCTCAGGCGGTAATTGCGGCGCAGCCGACAGCGTTGATCAGATGTTCCTTAAGGGGTCGCCTGTCCCAACTGCACACAGTCTTCCTTCCGGTTGACGTGTCTTGTCCTCCCCGCTATACGCCGCCAGTCCGCGCCGTGTGGTGCCGACTCAATGCAATGCCGTGTGCCCCATTTCCGTCGCTGGACGGGGTCCTCCGGCTGACAGGAGAAGCGACGATGTTCAAGCTGAATGAGCTGTCCGACAACGAAGGCGCAACCCACCGCCGCAAGCGCGTCGGCCGTGGCCCGGGTTCGGGCAAGGGCAAGACCGGTGGCCGTGGTATCAAGGGTCAGAAGTCCCGCTCGGGCGTGGCGATCAAGGGCTACGAGGGCGGCCAGATGCCGCTGTACCAGCGTCTGCCCAAGCGCGGTTTCAACAACATCAACGCCAAGACCTACTCGGTCGTGAACCTGGGTCTGATCCAGAAGTTCATCGACGCGGGCAAGATCGACGCGACCGCCGACCTGACCGAGGATGCGCTGATCGCGTCCGGTCTGGTGCGTCGTCTGAAGGACGGCATCCGCGTGCTGGCCAAGGGTGAGATCACCAGCGCCATCAAGCTGCACGTGCACGGCGCGTCGCAGGGTGCGATCGAGGCCATCGAAAAGGCCGGTGGCAGCGTCACCGTCACCGCCAAGCCGAAGGTCGCAGCCGAGGCTGCGTGATCGCTTGCGGGCGACTGCACAGTCGCCTAGACAGAGCCTGAGTTTTCCCAGACGCCGCCATCGGGATACCCGCGTGGCGGCGTTTCTTCATCATATGTGAGACGTGCATGGCATCCGCAGCAGAACAGATGGCCGCGAACATGAGCTGGGGCGCCTTCGGCAAGGCGACAGAGCTGCGCAGCCGCATCCTCTTCACCATCGGCATGCTGATGGTCTACCGGCTGGGCACCTACATTCCCGTGCCGGGCATCGACGGCGTGCAGTTGCGGGCCTTCATGGACGAAGCGGCGGCGGGGATCGGCGGTATCCTGTCGATGTTCACCGGCGGCGCGCTGTCGCGCATGGGCATCTTCGCGCTGGGCATCATGCCCTACATCTCGGCCTCGATCATCGTGCAGCTTCTGGGTGCCATGTGGGAGCCGCTGAAGAACCTCAAGAAAGAGGGCGAGCAGGGGCGGCGCAAGCTGAACCAGTATACCCGTTACGGCACGGTCCTGCTGGCCACGGCGCAAGCCTATGGCCTTGCCAAATCGCTGGAGGCCGGTGGCCTCGCGTCCGATCCGGGTCTGTTCTTTACCGCGGCCTGCGTCATCACCATCGTCGGCGGCACCATGTTCCTGATGTGGGTGGGTGAACAGATCACCGCGCGCGGCATCGGCAACGGCATCTCGCTGATCATCTTCGTCGGCATCATCGCCGAGGTGCCTGCGGCGCTTGCACAGTTCCTGAGCCAGGGCCGGTCGGGTGCAATCAGCCCCTTCGTGATCGTCGGCGTGATCCTAATGGTGATCGCCACCTTCGCCTTCGTCGTGTTCATGGAACGGTCGCTGCGCAAGATCCACATCCAGTATCCCCGCCAGCAGCGCGGCATGAAGGTCTACGACGCGTCCAGCAGCCACCTGCCGATCAAAGTGAACCCGGCGGGCGTGATCCCGGCGATCTTCGCCAGCGCCCTTCTGTTACTGCCGACCACGATCAGCACGTTCTCGGGCGGGTCGTCCGGTCCTGTGATGTCCACGGTCCTCGCGTATTTCGGACCGGGGCAGCCGCTCTACCTGCTGTTCTTCACGGTGATGATCGTGTTCTTCACCTACTTCTATACCCGCGAGGTCGCGTTCAAGACCGAGGAGGTCGCCGAGAACCTCAAGAACCAGAACGGCTTCGTGCCGGGCATCCGGCCGGGCAAGAAGACGCAGGACTACCTCGACTATGTGGTGAATCGCATCCTCGTGCTGGGCTCCGCCTATCTGGTGCTGGTGGCCCTGCTGCCCGAGATCATCCGCAGCCAGTTCGCGATCCCGTTCTACTTCGGCGGCACGTCGGTGCTGATCATCGTGTCCGTGGGGATGGACACGATCCAGCAGATTCAGTCGCACCTGCTGGCGCACCAGTACGAGGGGCTGATCGAGAAATCGCAACTGCGCGGCAAGCGCAGCACGACCAAGCGGAGGGGACCGGCACGCAGATGAACATCATACTTTTGGGACCACCCGGTGCCGGCAAGGGCACGCAGGCACGACGGCTGGCCGACGAACGGCAGATGTTGCAGCTGAGCACGGGCGACATGCTGCGCGCCGCCCGTACGTCGGGCACCGAGATGGGCCGCCGCGTGGCCGACGTGATGGACCGGGGAGAGTTGGTCACGGACGAGATCGTGATCGGCCTGATCCGCGAACAACTGACCGGCGACACCCGCGCCGCGGGCTACATCTTTGACGGCTTTCCCCGCACGCTGGGGCAGGCGGACGCGCTGGGCAACCTGCTGACCGAGCTGGGTGAAAACCTGGACCGCGTGATTGAGATGAAGGTCGATGACGAGGTGCTGGTGGGCCGCATCAGCGCGCGCAGCACCTGTTCCAACTGCGGCGAGGTCTACAACGACGAGACCGCGCCGATCCCCGCCGACCATGTCTGCACCAAATGCGGTCAGAAGGCCGACTTCCTGCGGCGCGCCGACGACAACGCTGACGCGCTCAAGACGCGGCTGATGGCCTATTACAAGCAGACCAGTCCGCTGGTCGGCTACTATTATGCACGCGGCGACCTGACGACGGTGGACGGGCTGGCCAGCATGGACGACGTGTCCGCGGCGATCCGCACGGCGCTGGGTTAAGGCTTGACAGCAGGGGGTTGACCCGACCGGGCCATCCCCCTAGATACCCCCATCCTTCACGGGAATCACGGCACATGACCGGGCGCAGTCTGCCTGCATCATGGACTACCTCATACGACTTGGGCCCGCCGTTCATCGGTCGGGTCTGCGTTGTGAAAAAAGGGTCTGGTATCACGGACCCGCAACGAAAAGGAAGACACACGTGGCACGTATTGCCGGCGTCAACATCCCCTCTGCAAAGCGGGTTCCGATCGCCCTCACCTACATTGCCGGTATCGGCAACACCATCGCCGTACAGATCTGCGAAGCAACCGGCATCGACATGCAGCGTCGTGTCAACGATCTGTCCGACGCCGAAGTGTTGAAGATCCGCGAATACATCGACGAGCATGTGACGGTCGAAGGCGACCTGCGCCGCGAGACCCAGATGAACATCAAGCGTCTGATGGACCTGGGTTGCTACCGCGGCCTGCGTCACCGTCGTGGCCTACCCGTCCGCGGTCAGCGCACGCACACCAACGCACGCACGCGCAAGGGCCCCGCAAAGGCCATCGCCGGCAAGAAGAAATAAGGAGTCCCCGTCATGGCACGAGATACCCGCCGGACCGGCAAGAAAAAGGTCTCCAAGAACATCGCAGCTGGCGTTGCGCATGTGAACTCTTCCTTCAACAACACCAAGATCCTGATCTCGGACGTGCAGGGCAACGCGATTGCATGGTCGTCAGCCGGCACCATGGGCTTCAAGGGGTCGCGGAAATCCACGCCCTATGCAGCCCAGATGGCCGCAGAGGATGTGGGTAAGAAGGCGCAGGAACACGGCGTGAAGACGCTGGAAGTCGAAGTGCAGGGCCCCGGTTCGGGCCGCGAGTCCGCGCTGCGCGCGCTGGCTGCCGCAGGCTTCAACATCACGTCGATCCGTGACGTGACCCCGATGGCGCACAACGGCTGCCGCCCGCCGAAGCGTCGCCGGGTCTGACCCCACCATTTGAAGCCGGGGGCCGTGCTGCGTTGCACGGCCCCTGTCTGCCGTTTTGAAACCTCGAGCGTCGGCCTTTCTGGACATGAAGGCGGACAAGGATGGAGGGACTATGATCCACAAGAACTGGGCTGAGCTGATCAAGCCGACACAGCTGGACGTGAAGCCGGGCAACGACCCGCAACGTCAGGCGACACTGATCGCCGAACCGCTGGAGCGGGGCTTCGGCCTGACGCTGGGCAACGCGCTGCGCCGCATCCTGATGTCGTCGCTGCAGGGGGCCGCCATCACCGCCGTGCAGATCGACAACGTGCTGCACGAATTCTCGTCCGTCACCGGCGTGCGCGAGGATGTCACCGACATCGTCCTGAACCTCAAGGGCGTGGCGATCCGCATGGACGTTGAAGGTCCGAAGCGTCTGAGCGTGCAGGCCAAGGGTCCGGGCATCGTCACGGCCGGCGACATCTCGGAAACTGCCGGAATCGAGATCCTGAACAAGGACCACGTGATCTGCCACCTCGACGACGGTGCAGAGCTCTACATGGAACTGACGGTCAACACCGGCAAGGGCTATGTCTCGGCCGACAAGAACAAGCCGGAAGACGCGCCCATCGGCATGATTGCCATCGACGCGATCTATTCGCCGGTCAAGAAGGTCAGCTACGACGTGCAGCCCACCCGCGAGGGGCAGGTGCTGGACTATGATAAGCTGACAATGAAGATCGAGACCGACGGCTCGCTGACCCCCGACGATGCCGTGGCCTATGCCTCGCGCATCCTGCAGGACCAGTTGCAGATCTTCGTCAACTTCGACGAACCGGAGAGCGCGAACGCCGGTGGCGACGACGACGGGCTGGAATTCAACCCGTTGCTGCTGAAGAAGGTGGACGAGCTGGAACTGTCCGTCCGTTCGGCCAACTGCCTGAAGAACGACAACATCGTCTATATCGGCGACCTGATCCAGAAGACCGAAGCCGAGATGCTGCGCACCCCGAACTTTGGCCGCAAGTCCCTGAACGAGATCAAGGAAGTGCTGTCGGGCATGGGTCTGCACCTTGGCATGGACGTCGAGGACTGGCCGCCAGACAACATCGAGGATCTGGCCAAGAAGTTCGAAGACCAGTTCTGAAGACAAAAGGGGGCGGACAACGATCCGCCCCCGTTCACGACAATGCCCGCACATGGCGGGGAACATCCGGGCAATGGTGCCCCAATAATGCGGCTGACACGCATCAGACCGCTGGACAAAGTATAAGACGGAGTTGACCAAATGCGTCACGCAAGCGGCTATCGCAAACTGAACCGGACCCACGAACACCGCAAGGCGATGTTCGCCAACATGGCCGGGTCCCTGATCGAGCACGAGCAGATCAAGACGACCCTGCCCAAGGCCAAGGAACTGAAGCGGATCATCGACAAACTGATCACGCTGGGCAAGCGCGGCGATCTGCACGCCCGTCGTCAGGCCGACAGCCAGTTGAAGCAGGACATCCACACGGCCAAGCTGTTCGAAATCCTCGGCCCGCGCTATGCGGAACGTCAGGGCGGCTACTGCCGCGTGATGAAGGCCGGTTTCCGTTACGGTGACATGGCGCCGATGGCGATCATCGAACTGGTGGACCGCGACCGCGACGCCAAGGGTGCCGCCGACAAGGCCCGCATGATCGAGATCGACGAAGAGGCGTAAGCCTTACCGTGCAATCCGATAATGAAAGGCCCGGTCATGCACTGGGCCTTTTCGTGTATCCCGGGCCGTGTCATGGCCTGCCGTTCATCAGTGTCCCGTTTCCCCTTGCTTTATCCGGTCTCTTTTTGCCTTGCATTTATCTCAACGGCTGGCCCCTTAATCGGGTGTCAGGTGCCGTCCGCCTAGACCACAGCGATCCATTCCAACTCGCAGGTCACACCGCATGACGCCCCGGACCACGATCGACGGCACGATCCAGCAGATCGCTGACATGTCGCCGTTGGGCATCATGCTGGCGATGCATATCCGCGCCTCCGTCCCCCTCATGACGGTGCAGACCTTTCCCGAACGGTGGCTCACCCTGTATCACCAGCAGTCGCTGGCGCTGCGCGATCCGATCCTGGCCTGGGCCTTTGCCGCGCAGGGTGACGCGATCCGCTGGTCCGACCCGACGCTGGCCGATCCGTGGAACATCGTGGGCCTTGCCCGGCAGCAGGGGCTGATATTCGGCGTCAGCTTTGCCGCGGGGCCGGTGGTGAGCCGGTCGATCGGCGCGGTGTCACGTCCCGACCGAGAGTTCACGGACGCCGAAATAGCGACGCTGTCAGGGCATTTCACTCGCCTTCACGCGCAGACTCACCGCAATCGCCTGCTGTCGCCCGGTCAGGTCGCGGCGCTGCGCCTGATCGCGGATGGTGAACGGCAGGGGACCGGGGCCGAACGGCTGGGGATTTCCCGCAGCGCCTTCAAGGCGCGACTGGCCAATGCGCGCCGCGCCCTGCAGGCCCGCACCACGGCAGAGGCGGTGCAACGCGCGCGGATCGCAGGCCTGCTCTAGCGGCGCGGGCTTTCAAAACGGCCGCCGGCACACTACCACAGGGGCATGGCCGACCTGTTCGACACCAACACCCCCGCAACACCCAGCCCCGGCCCCGGTTCCGGCCCCCGACCGCTGGCCGACCGTCTGCGGCCGCAGACGCTGGCCGAAGTCATCGGTCAGGAACAGGTGCTGGGACCAGACGCGCCGCTGGGCATCATGCTGGCGTCCGGGTCGCTGTCGTCGCTGGTGCTGTGGGGGCCGCCCGGCGTGGGCAAGACCACCATCGCCCGCCTTCTGGCCGCCGAGACGGATCTGCATTTCGAACAGATCAGCGCGATCTTCACCGGCGTGCCGGACCTGCGCCGCGTGTTCGATGCAGCCCGCCTGCGCCGCCAGCAGGGGCGGGGGACGCTGCTCTTCGTGGATGAGATCCATCGCTTCAACAAGGCGCAGCAGGACGGTTTCCTGCCGCACATGGAGGATGGGACGATCCTTCTGGTCGGCGCGACCACGGAAAATCCCAGTTTCGAGCTGAATGCAGCACTTTTGTCCCGGGCACAGGTGCTGATCCTGACGCGGCTGACCGACGACGATCTGGAACGCCTGATCCAGCGGGCCGAGGGCGATCTGGGCCGTCCGCTGCCGCTGGACGCCGCCGCACGGGTACAATTGGTGAACATGGCCGATGGCGACGGCCGCGCGCTGCTCAACCTGATCGAGCAGGTGGCGGCGTGGCGCGTGACCGACCCGCTGGGCCCCGACGCGCTGACCCGCCGCCTGATGAAGCGGGCGGCGAAATACGACAAGTCCGGGGATGAACACTACAACCTGATCTCCGCCCTGCACAAATCCGTCCGGGGATCGGACCCGGATGCGGCGCTCTACTGGCTGGCGCGGATGCTGACCGGGGGCGAGGACCCCCGCTACCTCGCGCGGCGCATCCTGCGCATGGCGATCGAGGATATCGGACTGGCCGACCCGCAGGCGCAGCATGTGTGCCAGCAGGCGTGGGAAACCTACGAACGCCTGGGCTCCCCGGAGGGGGAATTGGCGCTGGGGCAGGCGGTGACCTACCTCGCACTCGCGCCGAAATCGAACGCGGGCTACGTCGCGTTCAAGGCGGCGATGCAGGCGGCGAAGCAGACCGGGTCGGAACCGCCGCCGCGCCACATCCTGAACGCGCCGACGCGGCTGATGAAGGAACAGGGGTTCGGGTCGGGCTATGCCTATGACCACGACGCGGAGGATGCGTTTTCCGGTCAGGACTATTTCCCCGAAACGATGAAGCGCGGCATCTATTACCTTCCCGTGGATCGCGGGTTCGAGCGGGAGTTGAAGAAGCGCCTCGATTTCTTTGCGGGTTTGCGGGCAAAGCGCAAAGGGACGACGAATTGATCGGCACCGCACTGGCCGTGGCCCTTGGCGGCGCGATCGGATCGACCTTGCGCTGGCTGACCGGGCAGGCGGCGTTGCGGCTGATCGGGCCGGGGTTTCCGTGGGGGACGGTCACGGTGAACGTCCTCGGCTCTTTCCTGATGGGTGTGCTGGTCGTGGTGCTGGCCGAACGGGGTGGCCAGCGCGCCGCACCGTTCCTGATGACGGGCGTTCTAGGCGGCTTCACCACGTTTTCTGCATTCACGCTGGATACGGTGGCGCTGGTGGAACGGGGACAGTATATGCTGGCGGTGGCCAACGCTGGCGGCACGGTTCTGATCGGGCTGGCGGCGCTGGTGCTTGGCATGACTTTGACGCGGATGGTGATATGAGCAGTGGCGGTGTGCAGACGCGGGTGATCGGCCCGGACGACGGCGACCAGCGGCTCGACCGCTATCTGCGGCGGCTGTTCCCGCACCTGACGCAGGGCCGCATCGAAAAGATGTGCCGCAAGGGCGACATCCGCGTCGATGGTGGGCGCGTCAAATCGAACACCCGCCTCGACGTGGGCCAAAGCATCCGCATCCCGCCCCTGCCGACCGAGGCGCAGGTGGAGGCAGAGCGCAGCCTGCTGAAGCAGGGCGTGACCAAGGCGGATGCGGCCCTGATCCAGTCCTGCGTGATCTACCGCGACGACCACATGATCGTCATCAACAAACCTGCGGGTCTGGCGACCCAAGGTGGCACCAACACCACCCGCCACGTCGACGCGATGAGCGAGGCGCTGATGTTCGGCTATGACGAAAAGCCGCGTCTGGTGCACCGTCTGGACAAGGACACCTCCGGCGTCCTGATCCTTGCGCGGACCCGGATGGCGGCCAAGCAGTTGACCGACAACCTGAAACACCACGCCACGCGCAAGATCTATTGGGCCGCCGTCGCCGGCGTGCCGCATCCGCGTGCGGCGACGATCAAATACGGGCTGATCAAGGCCCCCGGCCACGGCAGCGGCGGCGAGAACGAAAAGATGCGCTGCATCCACCCCAAGGAGGTGGACAGCACCGAAGGTGCGAAGCGCGCCACGACCGATTACGCCGTCCTCGATACGCTGGCCAAACGTGCCTCATGGGTCGCCCTCGTGCCGATCACGGGCCGGACGCACCAGCTGCGCGCCCATATGGCCGAAATCGGTCACCCGATCATCGGCGACGGCAAGTATGGCGGCACCGATCAGGAAAACCTCGGCGATGGCTGGGGCGCCGGCATGGGCGGCGACATCAGCCGCAAGATGCACCTGCACGCACGGTCGCTGACCATCGAACACCCCGAAACGGGCGCGATCCTGCATCTGACGGCGCCGCTGCCGGACCACATGCAGCGGACGTGGGATTTCGTGGGCTGGCACGTCAGCCACGCCCCCGTCGATCCGTTCAACATGCCCGACTGATGGCGGCAGCCATCCGTGACAGGTCAGGAGTGATCGCATGAACGACTGGGCTCCCCGCCGATTCTGGACACTGGCCGCGAGCGTGCCCCGCGATGGCGGCTGGGCCGTCGATCTGGACGGACGCGCCGTCAAGACCCCCTACAAGTCGGCCCTGATCGTGCCGTCCCGCGCCATGGCCGACGCCATTGCCGCCGAATGGCAGGCACAGGGCGAGCGGATCGACCCCGGCACCATGCCCGTCACCCGCGCCACAAACTCGGCCATCGACAAGGTCGCCCCGCAGCGCGACGACGTGGCGGCCTTGCTGGCCGCCTATGGCGAGAGTGATCTGCTGTGCTACCGTGCCACGCAGCCCGACGCGCTGATCGCGCGGCAGAACGCGGCGTGGGACCCGTGGCTGGCGTGGTCTGCGCAGGCGCTGGATGCGCCGCTGCATGTGACATCGGGCATCATGCCGGTGGATCAGCCGCAGGCGTCGCTCGACCGGTTGCACGTGCGCGTGCGGCAATTGGACAACTTTGCCATGACGGGATTCTACGACCTGGTGCAGCTTTCCGGCTCTCTCGTGCTGGCGCTGGCGGTGATCGCTGGCAAGCTGCCTGCAGCGCAGGCGTGGGACATCAGCCGCATCGACGAGGATTTCCAGATCAGCCAGTGGGGCGACGACGACGACGCCGCCGCGGTGGCGGCGTTGAAGCGGCAGGCGTTCCTGCATGCGGAAACCTTCGTGCGGATGAGCAGCGCCGACTGACACGGCGATCAGGTCACCGACAGCGCTGCCTGATAAAAAGCACTTTTCCATGAAATGCATGCGGCTTGTGCAATCGAGTCCGGTCCAGTTGGCTGTGGCTCTTGACCTCTGCGCAACAAATCGCTCACTCTAGGCGGATTGAAGGGGCGACCCGTCATGACGCAACCGCCCGGATGGGTGGAATAATTGGCCGTCCCTTGGCGGGCGGAAACTCAGGAAGAGGTAAGAATGAAAAACTCCGTACTTTTTGGAACGCTGGCGATGGCCGGTCTCTCTGCCGCCGCGGCTTCGGCTGCGACGCTGGATGACGTCAAGGCACGCGGCAATCTGAACTGCGGCGTCGTGACCGGCCTCGCTGGATTCGGTGCACCCGACGCCAACGGTGTCTGGGAAGGCTTCGACGTCGACGTGTGCCGTGCGGTCGCTGCCGCGATCTTCGGCGACGAGAATGCCGTCGAATTCGTGCCGACCACCGGCGAGACCCGCTTCACCGCGCTGTCGTCCGGCGAGATCGACCTGCTGGCCCGCAACACGACCTGGACCTTCTCGCGCGATGTGGAACTGAAGTTCGACTTCATCGGCGTGAACTACTACGACGGTCAGGGCTTCCTCGTGCCGACCGCTCTGGGCGTCACCTCGGCCAAGGATCTGGACGGCGCGACCGTCTGCATCCAGACCGGCACCTCGACCGAGCTGAACCTCGCGGACTTCTTCCGTGCCAACAACATCACCTATCAGCCGGTCGCCGTGCAGACCAACGCCGAAGGCCAGCAGCAGTATCTGGCCGGCGCCTGCGACGCCTACACGACCGACGCATCGGGTCTGGCTGCGACGCGCGCGACGTTCGAGGCGCCCGACGATCACGTACTGCTGCCCGAGATCATCTCGAAAGAGCCGCTGGGCCCGCTGGTCCGTCACGGTGACAGCGACTGGGCCGACCTGAACCGCTGGGTTCTGAACGCCCTGATCGCCGCCGAAGAGCTGGGAATAACCTCGGCCAACGTCGCCGAAATGGCCGCAGCGCCGACCAACAACCCCGAAGTGAACCGCATCCTGGGCACCGAAGGCGAGTATGGCGCCATGCTGGGCCTCGAGCCGAACTGGGCCGTGGCCGCGATTTCGGCGGGTGGCAACTATGGCGAGATCTTCGAGCGCAACATCGGCGAGAACACTCCGATCGGCCTGGCCCGTGGCCTGAACGCCCAGTGGACCGACGGCGGCCTGCTCTACACGCCTCCGTTCCGCTAAAATAACAGGCGAAAGGCCCGGTTTGCGCCGGGCCTTTCGTCGTTTTCTGCGACGCGATCAAGAAACGCCTGCCAGCGCGTGGTGCATCCGGGCCAACCGGAGCAACCTCAAGCAAGTCTGGCGATGCCCGGGGAGATTATATTCATGTCATCGATGACGGACAGTCCGCCACGCGAAAGCTTTCGCCTGAGCCAGTTGATCTATGACACGCGCTATCGGTCGCTGACGATCCAGGTGTTCACGCTGGTCCTCGTGTGTATCGGGATCTACTGGCTGGGTCAGAACCTGCTGACCAACCTTGCGTCCCTGGGACTGCAACCGAACTTCGCCTTTTTGAACTCGCGCGCGGGTTACGACATCACGCCCAGCATCGGCACGTGGATCACGGGCTATACCAGTGCGGCCACCCATTGGGACGCGGCGCTGGTCGGCGTCTATAACACGCTCCTCGTCGCGTTTCTGGGCATCATCCTTGCGACGGTCCTCGGTGTGATCGCCGGTGTGCTGCGCCTGTCGCGCAACTGGCTGGTCAGCCGCATGATGGCCGTCTATGTCGAGGGGTTCCGCAACGTCCCCCTGCTGCTGTGGATCCTGCTGATCTATTCCATCTTCTCGGAGGCCTTGCCGCAGCCTCGCGATTTCCGCGAGGTCGAGGGCGCCGTGTCTGCTGCGAGCATGACCTGGGGCGCCTTTGCCGCCACCAACCGCGGCTTTTACATGCCCGCGCCGGTTTGGGGCCCCGGGTCCGGCGTGCTTGTCGCGGTCTTCGTCGCGTCGGTCGTCGCGGCGGTCCTCTATCGCCGCTATGCGCGCAAGGTGCTGTTCGACACAGGGCGGATGTTGCCGATGCTCTGGCCGATGGTCGTCATCGCGCTGCTGCCGGTGATCGCCGCCTACTTCGTCCTTGGGCAGCCGGTGTCGCTGTCCTACCCCGAGCTTGCCGGATTCAACTTCAGCGGTGGTCTGCGGGTGGACAATGCGCTGCTGGCCCTGTGGCTGGCGCTGTCACTCTATACAGGGGCCTTCATCACCGAGATCGTGCGCGCCGGCATCCTGTCGGTGTCCAAGGGCCAGACCGAAGCGGCGTCCGCGTTGGGAATGCGCCCCAACCGCACCATGAACCTCGTGATCCTGCCGCAGGCGATGCGCGTCATCATTCCGCCGCTGACCTCGCAATACCTGAACCTGACCAAGAACTCGTCGCTGGCCATCGCGGTGGGGTATGCGGACGTGCGCGCCACGCTGGGCGGCATCAGCCTGAACCAGACCGGGCGTGCGCTGGAATGCATGTTGATGCTGGGTCTGCTGTATCTGGCCCTGTCGCTGGCGATTTCCTTCGTCATGAACCTGTTCAATGCGTCGATGAAACTGAAGGAGCGCTGAGATGAGCGAGACACACGCCCACACCACCGCCTTCGTCCGCGACGCGGTCCTGCCACAACAACCCCCGCCAGCGACCGCATCGGGTCCGCTGCGCTGGATGCGCGACAACCTGTTCCCGAACTGGATCAACGGGATCATGACGCTGATCGCCATCTACGTGATCTACCGCATCGTGTCGGGCCTGCTGCCGTGGTTCATCAGCCCGACGTGGGACCAGCCGTCGCTGTCCGCCTGCCGCGCGCTGTTCACCGAACTGGGGCAATCGACGCATCAGGCCTGCTGGGGCGTGATCAACGACCGCTGGCGCCAGTTGATGTTCGGCTTCTACCCCGCCGAGTTGTACTGGCGACCCACGGTGGCGCTGTTCGTCCTGCTCGCAGGCCTCGCACCGGTGCTCTTCGGCGGCTTCCCACGGTGGTTCATGGCGTTCGCGCTGGCGTCCCCGTTCATCATCTTCACGCTGATCTGGGGCGGCACGATCTGGGTGCCCATCGTCGTGGCGCTGGGGCTGGTCATCGCCGTCGTGGCGTTTCGGGGTCTGGTCAAGCGCAACGCCATTCTGGCGACCTTTGCCGGGATCGTGCTGCCGATACTGTTCTGGCTGTTCCTGGTCGGTCCGCTGACCGCGGTGCTGTCGGATGCGCTGCCTATCGGGCTGGACCCGGTGCGTTCGAACCAACTCGGCGGCTTCCTGTTGTCGGTGGTGATCGGCGTGGCGGCCATCGTGCTGTCGCTGCCGCTTGGCATCCTGCTGGCGCTGGGGCGTGCGTCCGATCTGTTCATCGTGAACAAGATCAGCATCGCCTTCATCGAGATCGTGCGCGGCGTGCCGCTGATCGTGTGGCTGTTCACCGCGTCCCTGCTGTTGAACTACTTCCTGCCGCCGGGCACTAGCTTTGATCTGACGCTGCGGGTGATCATCATGGTGACGCTGTTCTCCGCCGCCTACATCGCCGAGGTGGTGCGTGGCGGTCTGGCGGCCGTGCCGAAGGGACAATACGAAGGGGCCGACAGTCTGGGCCTGTCCTATTGGCAGTCGATGCAGCTGATCGTGCTGCCGCAGGCGCTGAAGATCTCGATCCCCGGCATCGTCAACACCTTCATCGGGTTGTTCAAGGACACGACGCTGGTGCTGTTCATCGGCCTGCTCGATCCGCTGGGCCTGACCAACGCGATCCGCGCCAGCACCGACTGGAACGGCATCTATTGGGAACTCTTCATCTTCATCGGCGTGCTGTTCTTCGTCGTCTGCTACAGCATGGGCCGTTATTCGATGTATCTGGAGCGCAAGCTTCAACGTGAAAACCGTTAAGGGAAGGGCATGACCATGTCAGACGCCGCACAACAGGACCGCAACGTCAACCGCGCCGCCATGCAGGTCACCGACGAGGTTGCTATCGAAATCTCTGCGATGAACAAGTGGTACGGCACGTTCCACGTGCTGCGCGACATCAACCTGACGGTGAACCGGGGCGAGCGCATCGTCATCTGCGGGCCGTCCGGGTCGGGGAAGTCCACGCTGATCCGCTGCATCAATCGGCTGGAGGAACACCAGTCGGGCCGCATCATCGTGGACGGGACGGAGCTGTCCTCAGACCTCAAGAACATCGACAAGATCCGGTCGGAAGTGGGGATGTGCTTTCAGCACTTCAACCTGTTCCCGCATCTGACGATCCTGGAAAACTGCACGCTCGCGCCGATCTGGGTGCGCAAGACGCCCAAGAAGGACGCCGAGGAAACGGCGATGCACTTCCTCAAGAAGGTGAAGATCCCCGAGCAGGCGCACAAGTATCCGGGCCAGCTGTCCGGTGGTCAGCAGCAGCGTGTGGCCATCGCCCGCAGCCTGTGCATGAAGCCGCGCATCATGCTGTTCGACGAGCCGACATCGGCACTGGACCCCGAGATGATCAAGGAGGTTCTGGACACGATGATCGAGCTCGCTGAAGAGGGCATGACCATGCTGTGCGTGACGCACGAGATGGGCTTTGCGCAGGCCGTGGCGAACCGCGTGATCTTCATGGACCAGGGCCAGATCGTGGAGCAGAACGAGCCGAAGGCGTTCTTCAACAACCCGCAGTCCGAGCGGACCAAGCTGTTCCTGAGCCAGATTCTGGGTCACTGAGCCGACGGCGGCGTGTGGGGCGGGGGCGGCTGCGGGGGCCAGCCCCCGCGCCCCCGGGATATTTCCAACCAGAAGAAGGGCAGGGACCCTTGCGTCAGTCCGAGAGGTCCGCAGGAATGACGAAGGCGGTGCAATCCCCCTGTGCGATGTCGGCCCATGATGCCACGTTGAACGTGATGACCGTTGTGGCCGCCGTCGGGTAGTCGGCAAAGCGGGCGTGGTCGGGCGCGGTCGTGACCAGATGGTGCGCCAACTCTCCGATGCCCGGGTTGTGGGCGCAGACCAGCAGGGTGGCGGTGTCGCCTTGTTTGCGGATATGGCGCAGCAGCATATCGGGGCTTGCGTTGTAGAATTGCGGCAGGTGCCGCACGGGCACGTCGGCGCGAGCACCCGTCAGCATCAGGTCGACGGTCTGCGTCGTGCGCTCCGCATCGGAACACAGGATCAGGTCCGGCAGGTGACCTTGCGCCGCCAGCCAGTGTCCCAAAGCGGGCGCATCCCTGCGGCCCCGCGCGTTCAGCGTGCGGTCGTGGTCGGCCAGCGTGGGGTCGTCCCAGCCGGATTTCGCATGACGCAGCAGGATCAGGGTCAGCGTCACGGGGTTAGTCCTGACGCGATTTCAGGCGGGATTCGGTGGATCTGATGATCGACCCGGCCCCGTGTTCGGTGAACAGTTCCAGCAAGGATGCGTTCGGTAGCCGACCGTCGAGGATCACGACCGCGCGCACGCCGTCCTCGATCGCCTTCAGCGCGGTTTCGACCTTGGGGATCATGCCGCCCGCGATGGTGCCGTCGGCGATCATGGCGCGGATCTGGTCTGGGTTGAGCTGCGTCAGCACCTTGCCGTCCGCATCCTTGACCCCCGGAACGTCGGTCAGCAGCAGCAGGCGGTCGGCCTTCAGCGCCCCCGCGATGGCGCCCGCCGCGGTGTCGCCGTTCACGTTGAATGTCTCGAGGAAGTCCATGCCGGTCGCCACCGGGGCCACGACGGGGATGATCCCGGCGCCATAGAGGTCGCGCAGCACCTGCACGTTCATCTCGACCGGGCGGCCGACGAAGCCCAGTTCCGGGTCGTCCGCCTCGGCGACCATCAGGTCATCGTCCTTGCCGGAGAGACCCACGGCACGGCCGCCTTCGTCCATGATCGCCTGCACGATGCGTTTGTTCACAAGGCCGGTCAGCACCATCTCGACCACTTCGACGGTGGCCTGATCGGTGACGCGCTTGCCGCGGATGAAGGTCGATTTGATGCCAAGCCTGTCGAGCATCTCGTTGATCATCGGGCCGCCACCGTGGACCACGACCGGGTTCATGCCGACCTGTTTCATCAGCACGATGTCGCGGGCGAATTCGGCCATTGCATCCGCGTCGCCCATGGCGTTACCGCCGAACTTCACCACAACCACCGCGCCGGAGTAGCGCTGCAGATAGGGCAGGGCCTCCGACAGGGTGCGGGCCGTGGCGATCCAGTCTCGGTTCATGTCCTGCGTCCTCATGGTCGCCCCTCCGGGGTTGGTTCGGCCAAGGGATAGCGGAGGCGCGTCACCCCCTCAAGCGGGGATGACGCGCCCTTGGGCTAAGGGCAGGATGTTGTCGGAGGACGAGGGACGTTCGCGGGTGATCAGGCCTCGATGGTGGCAATCACGGCACGGAGCGTCTCGATCCCTTCGCCTTTTTCGGAACTGGTGAGGATCAGCTCCGGATAGGCGGCGGGGTGGCGGGCGAGGGCCGTGCGTGTCGCGGCCATCGCCGCATCCAGCGCGTCGCCCTTGACCTTGTCGGTCTTGGTCATCACCGCCTGGAATGTGACGGCGGACCGATCGAGCAGCGTCATGATCTCTTCGTCCACTGCCTTGGCGCCGTGGCGCGCGTCGATCAGAACGAACACCCGGCGCAGGGTGGGGCGGCCCTGCAGATAGCTTTTCAACAGCGCCTGCCATTTGGCGACGACGGCCACGGGCGCGTTGGCAAAGCCGTAGCCCGGAAGGTCGACGACATAGAGATCGCCTGCGGTGAAGAAGTTGATCTCCTGCGTGCGGCCCGGCGTATTGGAGGCCCGCGCCAACCCCTTGCGCCCCGTGAGGGCATTGATGAGCGACGACTTGCCCACGTTGGACCGCCCGGCAAAGCAGACCTCCAGCCGGTCTGCGGGGGGCAGGCCGTCCATCGCGACCACGCCCTTGACGAAGTCGGTCTGGCCCGCGAACAGCAGGCGGCCCTTTTCCAGCGCCTCGGCGTCCGGAAGCTCGACGGGGGGGAAACGCATTTCCATGGGCGGGGCCTTTCGCGGGGGACGCAGGATCGTCCCGAAAATGGGGAAGGGGGCGGTGATCCCGCCCCCCGTCGTCGTCGTCATGTCGTGTCGCCTACTTGGGCTTCTTGTTGGTGTTGGCGTTGGCCGCCGCCGCCGCCGTCTTGCGGCGGTTGAACGTGGACTTGATGTTGCCGAACACGTCGGGTCTGGCCCCGTGGCTGCGCATGATGAGGTATTGCTGCGCGAAGGTGATCGTGTTGTTCGCGATCCAGTAGATCACGAGGCCGCTGGCGAAGCTGCCCAGCATGAACATGAACACCCATGGCATCCACGCAAAGATCATCTGCTGCGTGGGATCGGTGGGGGCCGGGTTCAGTTTCTGCTGCAGCCACATGGAAATGCCCAGCAGGATCGGCAGTACGCCCAGCGACAGGATGAAGAAGATGCTGCCCGGTTCCGGCGTGGCCCACGGCAGCAGGCCGAACAGGTTCAGGATGGAGGACGGATCGGGCGCGGACAGGTCGTTGATCCAGCCGAACCACGGTGCGTGCCGCAGTTCCAGCGTGACGAAGATCACCTTGTAGAGCGAGAAAAAGATCGGGATCTGGATCAGGATCGGCAGGCACCCGGCGGCCGGGTTCACCTTGTTGTCCTTGTAGAGCTTCATCATCCCCTGCTGCAGGGCGGCCTTGTCGTCGCCGGTCCGCTCCTTCAGCTTTTCCATCTCGGGCTGCAGTTCCTTCATCCGCGCCATGCTGACGTAGGATTTGTAGGCCAGCGGCAGCACGAGCAGTTTCAGCAGGAAAGTCAGGGCGATGATCGACCAGCCCATGTTGCCGATCAGCAGGTTCAGGTGATGCAGCACCCAGAAGATCGGCTTGGTCAGGAAAAAGAACCAGCCCCAGTCGATGCTGTCGATGAACCCGGTGACGCCCGACTGCTGATAGTCGCGGATCGCCTCCCATTCCTTGGCACCGGCGAACAGCTGGGTGGTGATCGTGGTCGTGGCACCGGCGGCGACGGTCTGCGGTTCACGGACCGCTTCGGCCTGAAAGATGTCGCGGCTGGGGAAGTACTTGGCGGTGGACCGGAAGGCGGCGGTCTGATCGGGGATCAGCGTCGTCATCCAGTAGTGGTCGGTATAGCCGATCCAGCCGCTTTGCGTGACGTCGAACCGTTCGGCATTGGTGCCTTCGCGGTCGTCGACCTCGAAATCCACCATGTTCTTGTATTTCACTTCCTCCAGCGTGCCGTCGGTCATGCGGACCAGACCCTCGTGCAGGATGAAGAAGTTCTGCAGGTCGGACGGCGTGCCTTCCTGCCGCAGCAGACCGTAGGGCCGCAGGCTGACGGGGGCATCGGTGGTGTTCTCGACGCTTTGGGCCACGCTGAACATGTAGCGGTCGTCGACCGAGATCGCGTTCCGGAAGATCTGGCCCGCGCCGTTGTCCCACGCCAGCGTGACGGGGGTGTCGGGGGTCAGGGTGGTCCCATCCTCCAGCGTCCACAGGGTATCCGGGCCGGGCACGGCGTCGGCGGCCACGCCGTCGACCCCGGTCCAGCCGAAGCTGGCGAAATAGGCGTCCGGCGTGCCGCTGGGCGACAGCAGCGTGACGGTGGGAGAGCCGTCGTCCGTCGTCTCGCGGTATTGCGTCAGGCGCAGATCATCGATGCGACCGCCAAGCAGAGAGATCGACCCGTCGAGTTCGGGGGTCTGTACGGGGATGCGCGGGGCCTCGGCCAGCGCCTCGGTCTCTTCGGTGGGGGCGGCCAGCGCGGTGGCATCGGTCGTCGCCGCATCGGCACCGGGCACGGCGAGGGTACCTGCGTCCTGTTGGGCCTGCACCTCCTCCAGCGTGGCGGGGGCCTGCACCTCTGGCGGGAACAGGAATGTCCAGACGATGATCACGACCGTGGAAAGCACGAGCGCGAGGATCAGGTTCTTGTTTTGATCTTGCATGGGTCGCAACGTCCGTCTGTCAGAAGGGTGGGTTGGTTGGTTCAATCCCTGCGACCCCCAAAGGTCAAGGGGTGTCCGTGGTATTGTGATCAGCGGCCGGGGCGGCCGTGGGGTCCAGCGTCAGCCCGGCGAAATCGAAAAGGCCCAGATCCAGAAGGTGACTGGGCCGCGCATTCATCAGCGCGCTGAATATCTTGCCGCGCCGGCCGGGACTGTTCGCCTCCCACCCGTCGAGCAGACGCTTGATCTGCTGGCGCTGCAATCCGTCCTGACTGCCGCACAGGTCGCAGGGGATGATGGGATAGTTCATTGCGCGGGCAAAGGCGTCGCAGTCCGCCTCTGCCACATGGGCAAGGGGGCGGTAGAGGAACAGATCGCCGTCGTCGTTCTTCAGCTTGGGCGGCATCGTGGCCAGCTTTCCGCCGTGGAACAGGTTGAGGAAGAACGTCTCGAGGATGTCGTCGCGGTGATGGCCCAGCACGACAGCGGTGCAGCCTTCCTCGCGCGCAATGCGGTACAGGTTCGCGCGGCGCAGGCGCGAACACATGGTGCACAGCGTGCGGCCGACGGGCGTCTTGTCCATCACGACGGAATAGGTGTCGCGGTAATCGATGCGGTGCGGCACGCCCATGCGGGCCAGAAACTCCGGCAGGACGGTCGCCGGAAAACCGGGCTGTCCCTGATCGAGGTTGCACGCCAGCAAATCGACCGGCAGCAGGCCGCGCCATTGCAATTCATAGAGCACAGCCAGCAGGGTGTAGCTGTCCTTGCCGCCAGACAGGCAGACCAGCCATTTGCCGCCCGGTGCGATCATGCCGTAACGGTCGATCGCCTCGCGCGTGTCGCGGACCAGCCGCTTGCGCAGCTTCTTGAACGCGACCGAATCCGGCGCGCCGTTGAACAGGGGATGGATGTCGGTTTCGTCCAGCATGGCGCGTCCCTACTGCGGCGGTGGCAAAAACGCTAGCCGAATTGCACTCGCCCGCCGTGGGCGGCACGCTAGGTTCCTGCGCACAAGAAGGAGGCACCCCTCATGCGTTTCGCGATCCTCGGCGGTTTGGCCCTGATGGCCGCCTGCACCGGCAAGCCGTCGTTCGACGACGCCACGCTGTCGGACAAGAAGCTCGACATCGAGGAGTTCTTCGATGGAGAGCTGGTGGCCTACGGTCAGTTTCAGGACATCCTCGGCACCGTGCGGCGCAGCTTCGTGGTGAACATCACGGGCGACTGGGACGGTCAGGTGCTGACCTTGACCGAGGATTTCGTCTACGAGGACGGCAGCACCGAACAGCGGATCTGGTCGCTGACCAAGACCGGGCCGGAGTCGTGGACCGGCACCGCCCCCGGCGTGATCGGGACCGCCACGGGGCAGGAACAGGACAACCGGTTCAACTGGAAATACGAGATCGACTTGGCCGTCCCGTCCGCGGACGGCACGAGCGAGACGATGCGCGTCACCTTCGACGACTGGATGTGGCTGCAGACCGACACCCGCCTGTTCAACCGCGCCTACGTCAAGCGCTATGGCGTGGACATCGGCGACGTCAGCATTTCGTTCGAGAAGCTGGACTAGACCTCAGTCCGGCACGTTGTCGATGCCGGACCCGCCCCACGGGTGACAGCGCCCCAACCGGCGTAGCGTCAGCCACGTACCGCGCATGGCACCATGGCGCTGCAAAGCCTCCAGCGCATAGGCGGAACATGTGGGATGGAACCGACAGCCGTGTCCCACCCAAGGCGACAGCAGCAGGCGGTAAGCGCGGATCGGCAGGGCGACAAGATGCGCCAGCGGCGTCATCCGTGCACCCGCTCCAATGCGCGGATCAGGTCGGTCTGCAATTGGCCAAAGGGCAGGGTGGCCGTGGTCTGTGGCCGCCCGACAAGGACATAGTCCCAGCCCGCGCGCCCATGCAGCGGCAGCACCAGCCGCGCGATTTCGCGCAGGCGGCGCTTGGCCCGGTTGCGGGCCACCGCGTTGCCGACCTTCTTGGAGCACGTATATCCCACCCGCATCGGCCCGTCTGCGTCGGTGCGGGGGCGGCCTTGGAGGTGGATTCCCGCCGTGCCCTGCCTGCGCCCGTGGCTGGCCGCGACGAAATCGCGACGCTGCGTCAGGGTCACGGGCATGACGGGACCCGGCATCGCTGGACTTGCCATCGCAGGCTGTGGACATGACAAAGCCGCCGGTGTGCCCGCATCATCGGGCTGGTCCGGCGGCAGCATGTCGGTCACGTCCAAGGCGGCGCTTATGCGCTCAGCTTGGCCCGGCCCTTGGCGCGGCGGGCGTTGATGATCTTGCGGCCCGAGGGGGTGGCCATGCGGGCACGGAAACCGTGACGGTTCTTGCGGACGCGGTTGCTGGGTTGGAACGTGCGCTTCATCGCGTGTCCTCCGGTTCGGGGGCCAAATCCGGGATGGATTCGAGGCCCGTCATTCATTCAGACCTGCCCTTTAGGCGGCCCATCTGGCCCTGTCAACGCCGCAGCGGACCACAAGATGTGTCAGCGACGCGATTTAAGGGCGCGCCCGTGTTACAGATCGCGGGACCGATCGCACGAAAGCGGGCCGGTACCGCCCCCGCCGATCAAGGGCGCGTGATCCGGGGCGTCAGGCTGGGGACCATGCCCCATCTATGCTACATCACGCCGCATTGCCGCATCGAAAGCGATCCCATGACCCAGACCACCACCGCGACCCCCCTTGTGCGGCGCCTGCCGCTGATCGCCATCGTCGTGGTGGCGCTGGTGGGGGCATGGGCGCTGCGCGACTATCTGTCCTTCGACGCGCTGGCCCGCAACCGAGAGGCGCTGATCGCCTTCCGCGATGCGAACTATCTGCTGTGCGCGCTGGGATTCATGGCCGCCTATGCCGCCATCGTCGCCTTCAGCCTGCCGGGGGCGACCATCGCCACGCTGACCGGCGGGTTCCTGTTCGGCACCTGGCCCACAGCCTTTCCGGTGCTGCCCGGCGCGCTGTTCAACGTGGCGGGGGCCACCACGGGGGCGATCCTGCTGTTCCTGGCGGCCCGCTGGGGACTGGGGCAGGCGCTGGCCACGCGCATGGATGCCAGCGACGGCGTGGTGAAGCGGATCAAGGACGGCATCGACGACGAGGGCAACCAGTGGTCCATGCTGTTCCTGATCCGCCTCGTGCCCGCCGTGCCGTTCTTCGTGGCAAACCTCGTGCCCGCGCTGGTCGGCGTCCCGCTCCATCGCTTTGCGGTCAGCACGTTCTTCGGCATCATGCCGGGGGCGGTCGTCTATACCTCGGTCGGTGCCGGTCTGGGCGAGGTTTTCGCGCGTGGCGAGACGCCGGATCTGGGAATCATCTTTCAGCCTGCGATCCTGTTGCCGATCCTGGGCCTGTGTCTGCTGGCGGCGCTGCCGCTGGTGCTGAAGGCCGTGCGCGGCCAAAAAGGTCTGTAAGTTGAAAAGGTCTGTGACATGACGCATCTCAAGGTCGATCTGTGCATCATCGGGGCGGGGTCCGCCGGTCTGTCGGTCGCCGCGGGCGCGGCCCAGATGGGGGCCTCCGTCGTGCTGATCGAACGGGCCGAGATGGGGGGCGACTGCCTGAACGCGGGCTGCATCCCGTCCAAGGCGCTGATCGCCGCCGCGAAACATGCCTATCAACCGCAGCACGGCGCGGCGTTCGGCGTCGAAGATACCACCCCGCAGGTCGATTTCGCCGCCGTCAAGGATCACGTCCGCCGCGTGATCGACACCATTGCCCCCGTCGATAGTCAGGAGCGGTTCGAGGGGCTGGGTTGCACCGTGATCCGCGCCGATGCCCGCTTTGTCAGCCGGACAGAGGTGCAGGCGGGGGACACCATCATCACCGCCCGGCGATTCGTAATCGCCACCGGGTCCGGCCCCTTCGTGCCGCCGATACCCGGTCTGGACGGCGTGATGGTCCACACGAACGAGACGATCTTCGATCTGCGCGACAAGCCCGACCACCTCATCATCATCGGCGGCGGCCCCATCGGGATGGAGATGGCACAGGCGCACCGCCGCCTCGGCTGCGCCGTCACTGTGATCGAGGGCGCCAAGGCGATGGGCAAGGACGACCCCGAACTCGCCGCCATCGTGCTGGACCGCCTGCGGGGTGAGGGTGTCGCGATCATGGAGGATGCCAAGGCCGAGCGCGTCAGCGGCGGCGAGGGTGGTGCAATCACCGTCCACACCAGCAAAGGCCGCGTGACCGGCACGCACCTGCTGGTCGCCGTCGGCCGCGCGGTCAAGGTGGATGGCATGGGTCTGGACGTCGCGGGCGTGGATCACGACCGCAAGGGCATCACGGTGGACGCCAACTTGCGGTCGGTCAGCAACAAGGCGGTCTATGCGGCAGGTGACGTGGCGGGCGGCCTGCAATTCACCCATGTCGCGGGCTACCACGGCGGACAGCTCGTGCGGGCGCTGATGTTCGGCCTGCCGGCACGCGCCCGCACCGACCACATCCCCTGGGCCACCTACACCGACCCCGAACTGGCCCACGTCGGCCTGACAGAGGCTGAGGCCCGCAAGCGTCACGGCGACAAGCTGACCGTGGTCCGGTCGGAATACGCCCACAACGACCGCGCCAATACCGAAGGCCGCACCACGGGCCTGATCAAGGTCATGGTGGTGGGCGGTCGCCCGGTGGGCGCGTCCATCGTCGGCCATCTGGCGGGCGAGCTGATCGGCATGTGGGCCATGGCCATCGCCAACAAGCTGAAGATGACCGCGATCAGCAATACCGTTCTGCCCTATCCGACCTATATGGAATTGAACAAACGGGCCGCTGGCGCGTATTTCAGTCCCAAGCTGTTCGAGAGTGCGACGGTGAAACGTGTGGTGGGGCTGGTGCAGCGCTGGCTGCCCTGAGGTCGGAGGGTCGATGCTGAACACACTGTCGGGCCGCTTCCTGATCCTGACCGTCATCTTCGTGATGCTAGCAGAGGTGTTCATCTTCGTGCCATCCGTCGCGCGGTTCAGGCAGGACTACCTGCTCGACCGGCTGGAGCGGGCGCAGATCGCGTCATTGGCGGTCGAGGCATCAGACATGATCTCGCCCGATCTGGAACGCGAGCTGCTGAAGAACGCGGGCGTGTTCAACGTGGTGTTGCGCCGTGACGACATGCGGCAACTGGCGCTGTCCTCGCCGATCCCGGACGAGATCGCCGCGACCTACGACATGCGCGACCCGTCCGGTCCGGTGCTGATCCGCGATGCCATGGCGACGCTGCTGGATGCGGACCCGCGCATCATCCGCGTGATCGGCAACCCGGTGCAGGGGGCCGGTGTGCAGATCGAGGTCACGATGATGCAGATGCCGTTGCGCACGGCGATGCTCGAATACGGCCTGAACGTGCTGCTGCTCTCCGCCGTCATCTCGGTCATCACGGCGCTGCTGCTGTTCCTCGCGGTGCAGGCGTTCCTCGTGCGCCCCATCAAGGCGGTGATCGGGCAGGTCCTGAGCTATGCCGAAGCGCCAGAGGATGCCCGCCGCATCATCGAACCCCGTGCGGGTGTGCGCGAGTTGCGCGACGCCGAGGTGGCCCTGCAGACCATGCAGACGCAGCTGACCGGCGCCTTGAAGCAAAAGGATCGGTTGGCCCAACTGGGCGGGGCCGTCGCCAAGGTCAGTCACGACCTGCGCAACATCCTGACCTCGGCCCAGCTCTTTACCGACCGCATCGAAGGGTCCGACGATCCGCTGGTCAAGCGGATGGCGCCCAAGCTGGTGGGATCCATCACCCGCGCGGTGCACCTGTGCGAAAGCACGCTGGCCTTCGGCCGCGCGGACGAACCGGCCCCCCGCCTTGCGCGCGTGTCCCTGTCCCAGATCGTCGACGACGTGGTCGAGGGCGAGCGTCTGGCCGCAGGCGACTATGCGCTGTCTTTTGCCGAGGACATCCCAGCCACCATGACCCTTCGCGCGGACGGCGAGCAGATCTTCCGCGTGCTGTCCAACCTCGTGCGCAATGCCCGTCAGGCCATCATGGCGACGGGCAAGCCCGGCGAAATCTGCCTGCACGGCGAGGAGGACGACACCGTCTGGCGCATCACCGTCACCGACACCGGACCCGGCCTGCCGCCCAAGGCGCGCGAGCACCTATTTCAGCCGTTTCAGGGCGGCGTGCGCAAGGGCGGGGCAGGGCTGGGGCTGGTGATCTCGGGCGATCTGGTGCGCGGCCACGGCGGGCGGCTGACCCTGCAGGACACCGGCGATGCGGGGACGACCTTCATCATCGAGATGCCAAAGGCGGACTTTGCCCTTGCCCCTGCGGCAGCCTGACGATTTTTGCGTTTCAGGCTTGCGCCCCTCCCGCGGCTTGGCTAAACGGCCCCTACGCGGATTGGTAGCTCAGTTGGATAGAGTACTTGACTACGAATCAAGGGGTCGGGGGTTCGAATCCTCCCCAGTCCGCCATTTAACTTCCTGATAACGCAGACGCGCGGCGTAAGCTGCGGTACGCGAGCGACTCGCCCTGAACGGACACGTTGGGGGGTGGCGGAGTGCGATTGAAGCACCCGGTGAGCTGTTTACCATACTCTCTCGGGTGCATCATACAGTCTGAACTGTCATATCCTCGACGACCTTCGTCACAGCCCTTGAATTGAGCTGGTCGGCGCGCGCTGCGCCAGCCTTTGCCGTCACCCGGTGACGATTTCGGTCCGTTCGCGCTGAGCGAGCTCGCTGTACAGACTTCGCATTGGCCGCCCCATGCGAAGTCCCCGCATTGCTGTGCGGCCTACGGACGAACGGGCCGCGACAGGCCGGGCACGCGCAGCTGCCTGCCGATCGGGCCATAGCGGACCCTTTGACTGCGAATGAAAACCCGGACCGCCATCATCACGTCCCGACGCCGGACCGACTGCCCGTATCGAGGCGCTCTGCGGTCGTGATGACGATCCCGCTGCGGCCATCCCAGACCCCCCATTACGTGTGAAGGATGCCCCGAAACCTGACCGACAAGCCGAACGCCATCGCATGATCGAAGCCCTTGCGAAGCGATGCCGCGGCATGATGGACGCGGGGCAGGGCGACGCAGATCGGAACCGACCCGGCGCGGACACCACCGTCGCTGGCATCTGTCGGAACAGCGTGATCGTCGAAGAGCTCAACATCGCCGTGGACCAGACCGACAGGCAGTCCGTCAGACGGTTCGCTGGCACCGCGGATCGGTGACCCTGATCCTGCCGCGGCGCTGCCTGCATGGCCGGCGCCGCCATGTCCGCCACCCGCAGCCGCTGGACCGTCACAGGGTTGGCACGTCTGCCACTGATTCTGTGGCCCGGGCAACGGCCGGACCGAACGTCCACGGCGCGGGCCGTGGTGCCGCATTGGCGGTCTGGCCCGACATCGCAAGCGAAGCCGCCATCCCGCATGACGGCGCGACGCGCTTTGGACGGAGCATCGCCGTGCCGGTACGCATGGAGGGGTGGCGGGTGCCCTGCATCGCCCGTGCAAAACGGCAGGGCCGTGACACTGGCGACCATCGGGGAGAGGGGATCGTCAAGACGGAGTGTGGGAAAGGCAGCGTCGGCGGAGGCCTAACACGTCAAGAGCGTGGAGTGTTGCTGATCCCGCACCAAGCCGCACGAAGCCGCTTCCGCTCGCTCTACCGTGCACCGAATGCTCCTTTCCGTGGCAAGAGCATGACGGGTTGCGGCGGACGACTGCGGATCGGCGCGCCCTGACACGCGGTCAGGCCGTCCATTCCGGGTCGGTGGTAAAGATGATGCTCAGCCAGCGGTCGGGGCCCTCCTCGCCGATCTGATGCCCGATCCTGTCGCGCAGGGCGTCCCACTGTTCCAGCGGCACGGCGGGGCGGCCGGTGGGCACGATGAAATAGATCTCGATCTGCCGCGCGCGCCCGATCCGGGCCACGTAGGTGCGAAAACCGGTAAAGCCTTCGGCGGCGGCGATTGCGGCGGCGACCCGGTCGACGTCGGCCCGCAGCGTGTCCGGCGTGATCAGCAGGATGTCCGAGAACGCCTGACGGATCGTTGGAAACGGCAGCGGGATCACGATCAGGCAGACGATGGCCAGGGCTGCGGGATCGACGAAAGGAAGGATCCACGCCAGCGCCGTGCCTTCCACCGCCATCGCCGCGCCAAAGGCCACCACAAGCGCCGCGCTGATACCGCCCGACATGACCCAGCCCCTGACATCCAATGCGACGAAGGCCGAGCGGATGGTGCGATTGGCCCGTGCGCCGATCGCGGCGACACAGAAGCACACGACCGTCGCCACCAGCGCATAGATCAGCGCCACGTCGAAGGACAGCATCCGGCCCCCGTCGCGCAACACGATCACCGCATTCATCAGGCCGTACGCCGCGACGCCGACCAGCAGGATGCCGTTCAGGCCCAGCACCATCGGCTCCAGATGCCAGAAGCCATAGCTGAACCGCCGCTCCAGCCGCTTGTTCGCCATGGTCGCTGCGGCATGGGATTTGATCAGGCCGACGACGATCAGCGCCACGCCGCTCATCACCGCGTCGAGCAGCGCATAGATGCCGTCGAAGGTGATCGCGAACGACCGGGTGATCAGGCCCACGGCGATGCCGAAACCGGCGATCGCTATGGTCGCAGCGATCGACAGCTTCAGCAGCCCTTCCTCTGTCAGCCGTGTCTGCTGCTGCATCGTGGCGTCACCCGTGTCGCGGGGGTCGCACGCCCCATGTCGCAGGGTATGCGGGCGTCTGCGCATGGGGCAAGTGCCAGTTGCGCGCGGCGGGGCGCTATGGCGGGCACGAACCCGGTGCCGCGCCTATTTCCGCGATGGCGGACGGCAGCGCGATGACGCGGCCTTGGCCGGGCGTCCGCGCTGCTGTCAGGTCCAGCTGTAGAGCTCGATCTTGTCGGCAATCAGGTTATAGCCGATCTCGGCCAGCGTGGTCGTCTGTAGCTGGGCGTTCAGCGTGCCATAGACCCAGATCGCGTCCCAGATGTCGTCGCCGGGCCACGGCGTCTGCGTGGTCACGAACACCAGCTGGTTCGGCGGCGGTGGCGGCACGTGGATGCAGGCCCCAAGGTAGGGCACCAGCAGGAACTCGGTCATGCCGTCCGCGCCGATCTGCAACGGCGTGATATAGCCCGGCATCCTGATCTGCTTGCCGTCCAGCGCCGTATTCAGCTTGACCCCGTTCTCGTCAAAGATGGGCGCCCATGTGTCGTTGGCCTCGTCCATCTCGCCCTCGCCGATGATCTCGGCAAAGGGGACGCCGGGGGGCACCAGATCGTCCCATGTGATCTCGGTGTAATCCTCTGGCGCGGTCTGCGCGCGGGCCATCGCGGGCAGCAAAAGCCCGCTGCCGGCCAGCCCCAGACCGAACTGCCGGCGCGTCAGGGTCGTCTTGGGGATCATATCTTCACCATCATTCCATCGGCCAACGACAATCTATAGGCGCGCAGGGCCGGCACAAGGCTGGCCACCGCCGCGGCCAGCACCACCGCGCCCAGTACGGCGAACTCTTGCGCATGCGGGGCCGCGATGGGCAGCCACAGCCCGAACGCCGCATCAAACAGCGGCTGCGCGATCCACAACCCGGCATAGAGCAGCATGAACCCGAGGATCGCGCCAAGGGCGGCCATCACGACAGCCTCCAGCACGAGCAGGCTCAGGATCGTGGCCGGGCGGGCGCCCATCGCACGCCATATCGCCATTTCGCGGCGGCGTTCGTTCAGGCTGGACAGGATCATCGCCATCATGCCCAACAGGGCGGTGACGACGACCATGCCGGATACGGCGACCAGCGCCGTTTCGGCCACGCCGACGATCTGCCACAATTCCTGCAGGGCGACGCCCGGCAGCACCGCCAGCAGCGGTTCCTGCGAATAGTCGTTGACCCAGCGCTGCAGGCCGAAGATCTGCGTGCGCTGATCCACGCCGACAAGGGCCGCCGTGATTGCGGACGGCGTCAGGTCCATCGCCCGGATCGTCTCGACCGGGGTGGCGGGCCCCGCGGGCCCGCCCAGCGCCACGCCGCCCTGCTGCCAGTCCACGTGGATCGCCTCGATCGCCTCGAGGCTGACGATCACCGTCCGGTCGACCGGCGTGCCGGTCTTTTCCACGATGCCTGCGACGCGGAACGGCTGGTCGTCGTGATCGGTAAAGGACGCCACGCCATGCGACACCACGATGGCATCGCCCACCGCATAGCCCAGGGCCTGCGCCACGTCCGCGCCGATCACCGCGTCATAAAGGTCGTTCAGGCCCGCACCCTCACCGATGACCAGATCGCGGTCGCCGCGATACTTGTAGCGGTCGAAGAATGCGGGCGTCGTGCCCATCACCCGGAACTGCCGGTGACTGTCGCCGAGCGAGATGGGGACGATCCAGTCCACCTCCGGCCGGGCGGCGATGTCCTGATAGCTGTCCCATGTGACATTGTTGGTGGCGTTGCCGATGCGGAACACGGAATAGAGCAGCAGTTGCACCGACCCCGACCGCGCCCCCACGATCAGGTCGGTGCCCGATATGGTGTCGGCGAAACTGGCGCGCGCGCCCGTGCGCACCTTTTCGATGCCGAGGAACAGGGCCACCGACAGGGCGATGGCCAGCACCGTCAGTCCCACCGTCAGCGCGCGTGCCATCAGCGACCGTGTGGCCAGACGCAGGATCATGCGGCCACCCGTGGCGTCGTCACGATGTCGCGCAGATGCACGGTGCGGTCGAAGCGGGGTGCAAGGCGTTCGTCGTGGCTGACCATCAGCAGGGCCGCGCCTGCCGCGCGCAACTGGCCGAACAGCAGCGCAAGAAAGGCGTCCTGCGTGGCGGCGTCCAGCGCGCTGGTCGGCTCGTCCGCCACGATCAGCGGCGGCTGCCCGATCAGCGCGCGCACGACGGCGACGCGCTGTTGCTGGCCCACGCTCAGGCGGCCTGCGGGGCGGGTCACGATGTCGTCGGGCAGGCCGATGGCGGCGCACAGGCGCTGCACCTCGGCCATGACGCAGCCGCCCTTGGCGGCCCGCGCGCGGCGCTGCGGGGCGAACCGCAGGGGCAGCAGGATGTTGTCGGCGACGCTGGCATAGGGCAGCAGGTTGAACTGCTGAAAGATCACGCCGATGCCTTCGGCGCGGAACCGGTCGCGGGCCCCGGCGCGCAACGCACCCAGATCGGTGCCACCGATGCGCACCTGACCGGGCCCCGCCGCCACGATGCCGCAGATCAGCGACAGCAGCGTGGACTTGCCGGACCCGCTCTCGCCCAGCAGCAGGACCGTCTCGCCCTGACCAAGGGCGAAGTCCGGGCAGCGCAGCGCAAAGCCGTCGCGGCCCGGCCACGCAAAGCGCAGGTCTGTCAGGGCGAGGGCGGGGTCTGTCATGGGGCGGGGTCGGTCATCAGGCGGGTCCGTGCGTCAGTTCAGCGTCAGTGTTGCGGCGTCGCGGGTGATCGCGGCGCTGCCGGCGCCGGTGGCGGTCACATACTGCGCTTCGATCTGCATGGCACCCGCAAACGTGTCGAAGAACGGGAAGGTGATGGTGTCCAGCGCATCCGGTGCGTCGCAGTCAAAGGCGTAGGTCGCGTGGAACGCGGTGTGGCCGTCGCCCTCCGCCGCGTGGTCGTCAGCATGATCGTGGTCATGCGCGTTGGCAGCGTCCTCGGCATGGTCGTGCGCATCCGATGTCTCGGTTGCGTGATCCGCATCATGGTCATGGTCATGGTCGCCGCCGTCCAGATGCGCGGCGGCTTCCGTCAATCGGCACCCGGCCTCCTCTGGCAGGGCCGCGATGCGATCCGCCTGCAGGAGCGCCGCGATGGCCGTGGCGACCGCATCCTTGTCCGCGCCCGTGCTGGCGGGATACTCAAACCCGACGATGTCCATGCCGGGGGCCGTCAGATCCATGGTCACAATCCCACCGTCGACGGCCAGATCCAGCGTGCTGGTGCCATGGACATGGGCGTCCAGTTCGCGCGTGTCCTGCGCAAGGGCGGGGGCGGCGGTAAGGGCGGCCATCATGGCCAGACCGAGACGTGTCATGGTGTCATCCTTTGGAACGAGCGACGGCAGTGTGCCTGCGTTATGATATAACATAACATATGCCTTTCGCGCATTGCCGGCAACCGCGATAGTGGCCCGTCGGGCGAAAGACCGGGCGGGACGCGGACGTGCGGTCCTCGGAACGGGGTGGCCTGCTGGTATCCTGCCCCGGCGTCTGCGACAAACCCGTGAGGCACGCGCCGGCCTTGCCCGTCTGGCAAGCCGGTTTGCCACCGGACAGGCGCGAATCCCGACCCTGAGAGGACGACTCATGACGAAACCCGACGTGTTGATGCTGCATCCCCTGCGCGACGCCGCCATGGCGCAGTTGCGCGACCGCTATACCCTGCACCGCTGGGACGAGGCGGCGGACAAGCCCGCGTTTCTGGCTGAGGCTGGGCCGCTGTGCCGCGCGGCAGTGGGTTACGGCCATGCACCGCTGGATGCGGCCATGATCGACGCCCTGCCGGCGCTGGAAATCGTGTCCTGTGCCTCGGCGGGCTACGACACCTTCGACGTGGCGGCGCTGGCGCGGCGCGGGATCGCGCTGACCAATGCCTCGCCCGCGCTGTGCGACGACGTGGCGGACACGGCGATCATGCTGCTGCTGGCCGCACGGCGCGGTCTGATCCCCGCCCACGCCCATGTGAAGTCAGGCGACTGGGGTGCCAAGGGCGCGTTTCCGTTGCAGACCAGCCTGTCCGGGCGCGTGCTGGGGGTCGTCGGCATGGGCACCATCGGGCAGGCCATCGCCACGCGCGCTGCGGCGATGGGGCAGGACGTGCGCTATTGGAACCGCAGTGCGCGCGACGTGGCGTGGACCCGCGTCGACGACCTGACGGACCTTGCGCGACAGTGCGACGCGCTGATCGTGATCGTGGCAGGCGGCGCGGGCACGCAGGACCTGATCGACGCAGCCGTCATCGCGGCGCTGGGCCCGCAGGGCCTGCTGGTCAACGTGGCGCGGGGATCCGTCGTGGACGAGGCGGCGCTGATCGCGGCGCTGTCGGACGGCACCCTGGGC
This sequence comes from Loktanella fryxellensis, assembly GCF_900110065.1. GTDB lineage: Bacteria > Pseudomonadota > Alphaproteobacteria > Rhodobacterales > Rhodobacteraceae > Loktanella > Loktanella fryxellensis. Next base: position 32,127 of record NZ_FOCI01000003.1, read on the forward strand.
CACGCGGCGCTGGATGTCTTCGCGAGCGAGCCACATGTCGATCCGCGCCTGACCGCCTTGGACAACGTCACGCTCTATCCGCATCACGCATCCGGCACGGCCACGTCGCGGGACGCCATGGCGCAGATGGCGGTGGACAACCTCGACGCGCACTTCGCGAACCGTCCACTGGTGTCGCCGGTCGATCTGGCGCGCGCCCCGGGCTAGGCGGGGGCGGTCAGGCAGATGCAGCCTCAGGGATGCTGTGCCGCGTCTTGGTCCGTCGTCTTCTCGGCCATGTGGGCGGCCAGATCGGCGATCATGTGGCTGATGTGGTGGTCCGACACCGTATAGAACACATGCCGCGCCTGCCGTACGGCGCGCAGCAGCCGCGCGGTGCGCAGCAGGCGCAGGTGGTGGCTGACCAGCGGTTGCGACAGGCCCAGTTCGCAGGCGATGGCCCCGACCGACCGGGGGCCGTCCATGCAATGCATCACGATCCGCAACCGCGTCGGATCGCCCAGCAGGCGAAAGGCATCGGCCAGCAGCGACAGCTGATCCGGTGTCAGGGCCGGGATCACCGTCACGCCCGGTGCCCGGCCAAGGCGGCTGCGTGCGCGTCGTCGTGCTGGGCCCCCAGCAGGCTGCAGTGCCCGTCGGGGCCGTCGTTCCAGTCGATGGCGACGGTCGGATGCTCGATCCCGAAGGTCGACGCAAGGACCGCCTCGACCGCGCGCGCGACGGCGCGGGCCGCCGCATCGGTCCGGGGCCGCACGCGCAGCGTCGCCATGGTCCGCCCGCTGGTGATCTGCCAGACGTGGACGTGCCCCACCCCCGCCAGATCCGGCACGGTCGCCAGCAGGTGTCGTGTGATGATGGCGGGGTCCGCACCGTGCGGCGCGCCTTCCAGCAGGATATGCAACGTGCTGGCCAGCAGGCCCCATGCGCTGCGCAGGATCAGCAGCGACACCAGTACCGACAGGATCGGGTCGATCGGCGCCCAGCCCGTCAGCAGGATCACCACCGCCGCCGCGATGGCACCGACCGACCCCAGCAGGTCGCCCGCCACATGCAGGATCGCACCCCTGATGTTGACGTGATCGGTGTCGCCGCGCGTCATGATCCAAAGCACGACCAGATTGACGATCAGGCCGCCGACGGCGACCAGCATCATCGGGCCTGCCAGCACCGGGCCGGGGTCGCGCAGGCGGGCGACCGCCTCGACCAGGATCCAGCCCACGATCGCGAACAGGCTAAGCGCGTTGACGAAACCCGCGATCACCTCGAACCGCAGATAGCCGTAGGTGCGCCGTCCGTCCGCCTGTCTGCGCCCCATGACGAACGCCGCATAGGCCAGTGACAGCGCGGCCGCATCGGTCAGCATATGGCCCGCATCCGCCAACAGCGCGAGTGAGCCCGACATGAGGCCGCCCACGACCTCGACCAGCATGAAAGCGAAGATCAGGCAGAACGACACCAGTACCTTGCGTGCGTTCGCATCGGACACGGTGGGTGCGTGGCTGTGACCGTGCTGGTCGCCATGCGCATGCGCATGTGCGTCGTGATCGGCATGTGGCATCCGGTTCTCCTCACTTCTGACGTATCAATGCATGTTTATATGTCATGGTCCAGACATTGCATGTCGGCCCATGCTTGCGTCCGCTGGGACCTGCGACAGCACCTTGTGCACTTTCGATACAAAACAGCCACGGTTGCCCGTCCGGCAGCCAGTCCTGTCACGATCCCGATCCCGGACGGCCACGACGGCGGCGATCCTTCGCCATTCGGATCATCGTGCTATGTCGTCCAGGACACGCAACAAAAGGACAGCGCCATGATCCTCTATCTCGTTACCGCCGCCCTCTTCCTCGTGATCGACGCGATCATGCTGTCGCTGGTCATGAAACCGCTGTTCACCCGCCATCTGGGCGACGCGATGCGCGACAGCCCGATGCTGGCGCCGGCGGGCCTGTTCTATCTGGCCTACGTGGCGGGACTGGTCTTTCTCGTTTCGGTTCCGGCACTGCGCGATGCGGCACCCGGTCGGGCGGCCTTGCATGGCGCGATCATCGGCGCGATGGCCTATGGCACCTACGAATTCACCTCCATGTCGATCATGAAGGCGTGGTCGTGGCAGATGGTCGCGACCGACACGCTGTGGGGCGCGGTTTTGACCGGGTTCTGCGCGTGGGCAGGTGTGGCGCTGTTGCTGCGGCTGCAGGGCTGAGCGTCCGACGCTCGGCGGGGGGCGCAACGGGCGGTTGCGGCCCGCGCCGGCATATATAGTATGAATGTTCCGCATGATCTTTGTGCAGATCATGAGTTTGCTTATCGGCACGCATCGTCCTATCTGACGGAGAGGCACTTCTGGTGCCCGTCGTCGTTTGATCGGAGCCCCGCCATGACCGCTGCCCCCACGCCATCGACCGCTTTTGCGCGCATCCGCGCGGCTGCCGCCGAGCGCATCCTGATCCTCGACGGGGCCATGGGCACGCAGATACAGGCGCTGGGCTTTGGCGAGGACGAGTTCACGGCGCATGGTGCGGGCTGCGCGTGCCATCCGCCGATGTTCGGCGACGCGCCGCATCCGCAGCAGGGCAACAACGACCTGCTGATCCTGACGCAGCCGCAGGCGATCGAGGATATCCACTATGCCTACGCCATGGCGGGCGCGGACATCGTCGAGACGAACACCTTTTCGTCCACCACCATCGCGCAGGCCGACTACGGGCTGGAGCATCTGGTCTATGACCTGAACTATCACGGGGCCCGCCTCGTGCGGCAGGCGCTGGACCGGGCGACGGCGCAGGATGGGCGCGAGCGCTTCGTCGCAGGCGCGCTTGGGCCGACCAACCGCACGGCGTCCATGTCGCCCGACGTGAACAACCCCGGCTACCGCGCGGTCACCTTCGATCAGCTGCGCGTGGCCTATGCAGAGCAGTTGCGCGGCCTGATCGACGGCGGTGCCGACCTGATCCTGATCGAGACGATCTTCGACACGCTGAACGCCAAGGCCGCGATTTTCGCCTGCGAAGAGGCGTTCGCGGAACGCGGCATCCGGTTGCCCGTGATGATTTCCGGCACGATCACCGACCGGTCGGGGCGCACCCTGTCGGGGCAGACGCCGACGGCGTTCTGGCACGCGGTGCGCCATGCGGACCCGCTGACCATCGGCCTGAACTGTGCCTTGGGTGCGGCAGAGATGCGCGCGCATCTGGCAGAGCTGTCAGTGGCTGCCGACACGCTGATCTGCGCCTATCCGAACGCAGGCCTGCCCAACGAGTTCGGAGAATACGACGAATCCCCCGATTTCATGGCGTCGCAGATCGCCGAGTTCGCCCGCGACGGGTTGGTGAACATCGTTGGCGGCTGCTGCGGATCGACACCCGACCACATCCGCGCCATCGCCGCCGCCGTGGCGGGTCACGCCCCCCGCGCGATCCCGACCCATGTGCCGCAGATGAAGCTGTCGGGGCTGGAGCCCTATACGCTGACCCCCGACATCCGCTTCGTCAACGTGGGCGAGCGTACGAACGTCACCGGGTCCGCCAAGTTCCGCAAGCTGATCACCAACCGCGACTATGCCGCCGCCCTCGACGTGGCACGCGAGCAGGTGGAGAATGGTGCCCAGATCATCGACATCAACATGGACGAAGGGCTGATCGACAGCAGACAGGCGATGATCGAGTTCCTGAACCTGATCGCCGCCGAACCCGACATCGCCCGCGTGCCCGTCATGATCGACAGCTCCAAATGGGAGGTGATCGAGGCGGGCCTGCAATGTGTGCAGGGCAAGCCCATCGTCAATTCGATCAGCATGAAGGAAGGCGAAGAGGCCTTCCTGCACCACGCCCGCCTGTGCCGCGCCTATGGCGCTGCCGTGGTCGTCATGGCCTTCGACGAGCAGGGTCAGGCGGATACCGAAGATCGCAAGGTCGAGATCTGCACGCGCGCTTACCGACTGCTTGTCGATCAGGTGGGCTTTCCGCCTGAAGACATCATCTTCGACCCCAACGTCTTCGCCGTGGCGACGGGCATCGAAGAGCATGACAACTACGGCGTCGATTTCATCAACGCCACGCGCCGCATCCGGGCGGACCTGCCGCACGTTCACATCTCTGGCGGGGTGTCGAACCTGTCGTTCAGCTTTCGCGGCAACGATCCGGTGCGAGAGGCGATGCACGCCGTGTTCCTGTATCATGCCATTCAGGCGGGCATGGATATGGGCATCGTCAACGCGGGGCAGCTGGCGGTCTATGACAGCATCGACCCCGACCTGAGCGCCGCGTGCGAGGACGTGGTCCTGAACCGCACGCCTGCGGCGACTGAACAGATGCTGGAGATCGCCGAACGCTTCAAATCCACCGGCGCGAGAGAGGCGCGCGTCCGCGATCTGGCGTGGCGCGACTGGACCGTGGAAAAGCGTCTGGAACATGCCCTGGTGAACGGCATCACCGAGTTCATCGACGCGGACACCGAGGAGGCGCGGCTGACTGCCGAACGTCCGTTGCACGTCATCGAAGGGCCGCTGATGGCGGGCATGAACGTGGTCGGCGACCTGTTCGGTGCGGGCAAGATGTTCCTGCCGCAGGTGGTGAAATCCGCCCGCGTGATGAAGCAGGCCGTCGCCGTCCTGCTGCCCTACATGGAAGAGGAAAAGCGCCTGAACGGCGGCACCGGGCGCGAAAGTGCGGGCACCGTGTTGATGGCGACCGTGAAGGGCGACGTGCACGATATCGGCAAGAACATCGTAGGCGTCGTGCTGGCGTGCAACAACTACGACATCATCGACCTTGGCGTGATGGTGCCGGCGGCCAAGATCCTCGAGGTTGCGCGCGAGCGCAAGGTGGACATCATCGGCCTGTCGGGTCTGATCACGCCGTCCTTGGACGAGATGGTGCATGTCGCCGCCGAGATGGAGCGCGAGGGCTTCGACATTCCGCTGATGATCGGTGGGGCGACCACTAGCCGCGTGCACACGGCGGTCAAGATCGACCCGAAATACAACCGTGGTCAGACCGTCTATGTCACCGATGCCAGCCGCGCCGTCGGTGTTGTGTCGGCCCTGCTGTCGCCCGAGCAGAAGGGTGCCTACCTCGACGGCATCCGCGCCGAATACGTGCAGGTGGCAGAGGCCCACGCCCGCGCCGAACGCGCCAAGACGCGCCTGCCGCTGGCCGCCGCGCGTGCCAACGCGATGAAGATCGACTGGTCCGACTACCGTGTCCCTGCGCCATCGTTCCTCGGCACCCGCGTCTATCAGGACTGGGATCTGGCGGACCTCGCGCGCTACATCGACTGGACGCCGTTCTTTCAGACGTGGGAACTGAAGGGCGTCTATCCCAAGATCCTCGACGACGAACGCCAAGGCGAGGCGGCACGCGCCCTGTTCGCCGATGCGCAGGCGATGCTGGCGCAGATCATCGACGAGAAGTGGTTCACGCCCCGCGCCGTGGTCGGGTTCTGGCCCGCGAATGCCGTGGGCGACGACATCCGCCTGTTCACCGACGAGGGGCGCGACACCGATCTGGCCACGCTGCACACCCTGCGCCAGCAGGTCAGCAAGCGTGACGCGCGGCCCAATCTGGCGCTGGCGGATTTCGTGGCCCCGGTCGGCACGCCGGATTACGTCGGCAGCTTCGTCGTCACGGCTGGTATCGGTGAAATCGCGATCTCCGAACGGTTCGAGACTGCGGGCGACGACTTCAACGCGATCCTCGTGAAGGCGCTGGCCGACCGGTTCGCCGAAGCCTTTGCCGAGCGCATGCACGAGTTGGTCCGGCGAGAGCTGTGGGGCTATGCCCCGGACGAGGCGCTGGAGCCGACCGATCTGATCGGTGAGCCCTATCGCGGTATCCGCCCCGCACCGGGCTATCCGGCGCAGCCCGACCACACCGAAAAGACGACGCTGTTCAGCTTGCTGGATGCCGAAAATGCAACGGGCGTGCGCCTGACCGAAAGCATGGCGATGTGGCCGGGATCATCTGTTTCCGGCCTCTATCTCGGGCACCCGGATGCGTATTACTTCGGCGTGGCCAAGGTCGAATTGGATCAGGTCCACGATTACGCCGCCCGCAAGGGGATGCCCGTGGCAGAGGTCGAACGCTGGCTGGGGCCGATCCTGAATTATGTCCCGCAGCAGGGCGATGCGCCGTCAATGGCTGCGGAATGATGCGGTCGTGCCTGTGCGGCTGATCTGACGCAGGCAAGGGGGCACACGTGCGGTTCATGGACTTCAGCTCTTGGCAGAGCATCCTGACGACCCTGCTGGGTGTCGCGCTGATCGCGCTGATCGGTGTGGGTATCCGCGTGCTGATGATGCTGACCATCCAGCAACGCCAGCAGCGCATGAACCGGCAGATCAACGAACGGCTGCGCACGTTGATGGCGGCCTATCGCACGCTGGGCGGGTCGTTCACCGGCGAGCTGACCGTCGATCCCGCCCATTTGCGCGACCTGCGCACGGCAGCCGCAGTACCCGACGCCACGACCGGCAGTGCACCGCCCGCCGACGCCCCACCCGACCGCCCGCGCCGCATCCGCGATGCGGTCGAGGCGGCCTTGGCGGACATCCTGTTGCTGGGCACCGAGGAGCATGTCCGGCTGGCGGGACAGGCCGCGCGCGACATGGCCGCAGGCCGGCCGATCCACACCGCGGATCTGGTGATCAGTCTGCGCGACTTCATCCGCGAGGCGCTCGACCTCGACCCGATCCCAGACGGCGTGGCGATCCCGTTGCAGGGCCCGACGCGCCCGCAGGGCAGCGGCGGACGCGGTGGCAAGGGCGACGGTGCCGGTCGCGGCGGCGGTGGCGGTGGCGGCGGGGCAGGGGGTGGCGGTGGTATGTGCATGGGCCCCCGTGCTGACCGCGCCGACACGCCGTCCGGCTGATCAGCCACCGGGTCCGGCGCCCGGGCAGACCCCGCCAGATGCCAGCGCTTGCGCCGGACCGCGCCCATGGCTGCCCCGCCCCGTCGGTCCATCCGCGCACGGCTCCGGCTTCGGTTGTGCGACCCGGCATGGTCGCCGCGTTTCGCGGTGACCCGGCATGGTCGCCGCGTTTCGCGGTCTGCCTGAATCTTCGGCATTCGCGCCGCAGCCGCCCGGGGGTGCCGACCTTGTCCGCCACAGCAGCACCTGCACCGACGCCGATGAAGAAAAGTTGCGCAGAAAATCATCGACATATTGCAGAACCGGTCTTAACCGGAGCATTCTGCACTGCGGCAGAGGATGGATGATCGCGACCCTATGACCCAGAACATCTTGCCCCACCTGACACGCCGCGCCCTTCTTTGCTTGGGCAGTTCCGCCCTGGCCGTGGGCGTCGTGACACTCGGTTTGCCGGGGCGTGCGACCGCACAGGCCGAATCGGTTCCGGCGCAGGCACCCTTCACGTTCGAGACGCTGGTGGAGCGCGCACGCGCGGCGGCGGCGACGGAATATGCGGCACCGCAAGCCCTTGGTCCGCCGTTCACGGATCTCGACTACGACGATTATCGCAACATCCAGTTTCGCGACAACCGCGCCCGCTGGGCGGGTGTTGACGCGGCCGCGATCCTGCAGGCCTATCATCCGGGCTGGCTGTTCGACAGCACCGTGTCCCTGTCCGAGATCGTCGACGGTCAGGCCCGCCCGCTGACCTTCACCGCCGAGGATTTCAACTATTTCGGCGACACGGCGACCGACATTGCGACCGACATTGCGGCCGGCACGCAGCTGCCGGGCGTGGCCGGCTTCCGTCTGAACGTGCCGCTGAACGCGCCGGACCGCTTTGACGAGGCCGTGTCCTTCCTCGGGGCCAGCTATTTCCGCGCGCTGGGGGCGGGCAACCACTACGGCCTGTCGGCGCGCGGCCTTGCCGTGAACACCGCCACGTCCGAGGCAGAGGAGTTTCCCCGCTTCAGCGCCTTCTGGCTGGAACGCCCGGTCGTGGGCGCCACGATGCTGACGTTCTATGCCCTGCTCGACAGCGAGTCGGTCACGGGTGCCTACCGCTTCGTGCTCCGCCCCGGCGAGACGACGACGATGGACGTCACGACCGAGCTGTTCTTCCGCCGTGACGTGGAACAGCTTGGCATCGCGCCGCTGACCTCGATGTACCTCTTCGGCTCCAACGACCGCGTCGCCTTCGACGACTACCGCGAGCGGGTCCATGACAGCGAGGCGCTGATCGTCAATTCCGGCGCGGTGCCGCTGTTCCGCCCGCTGAACAACCCGCCGCGGCTGGCCAATTCCTATTTCAGCGCCCAGTCGCCAAAGTCCTTCGGCCTTGTGCAGCGGCACCGTGACTTCGAGGACTTCCTCGACGCCGGTGCGCAGTATGAACGCAGGCCCTCCCTCATGGTGGAGCCTTTGGGCGACTGGGGCAATGGCGCCATCCGTCTGATCGAGATTCCGTCCGACCTCGAGGCGAACGACAACATCGTCGCCTTCTGGGTGCCGGAAGGTGATTTCGTGGCCGGGTCGGCGCTGAGCATCGGGTATCGCCTGCACTGGGGATCGAACCCGCCGGGTGCGGTGTCGCAACTGGCGCAGGTGTCACGGACGCTGACCGGACATGGCGGCGTCGCCGGCATCGCACCGCGCACGGACCTGCGCAAATTCGTCATCGACTTCGTCGGCGATACGCTGATGGAACCTAATCCCGAGTTCCCGGTTGAGGCGCGTATCAATGTTTCCGGTGGCGAGGTGGTTGGCGAAGTGTTGCAACGGGTCGATGGCGAAGACCGGATGTGGCGGCTGATCATCGACGTCAGAGGTGAAGGCGATGCAGGTGTGGAAATGTCGGCCAGTTTGATTGCGGGTGAGACGCAACTGACCGAAGCCTGGATTTATCAGTGGTTGAGAGAATGACCCAAGTGTCACGCAAGTCGAATGAGGCCCCCACGATCCACCAATCGTTCGCGCCTGCGGACGTGGCACCCCGTGTCGCACCGCTGGACCTGCCGCGGCAGGTCCTCGAGCAACAGGAAGAGGCAGGCGCCCTTCAGGGCATGATCGACATGGTCGCGCGCCTGTGGCCGCGCAGCGCCTGACGTGCAGGGCCATCTGCGGCGGTCACAGGCCCGGTTGTGCCGCACGGTCGGACTGCTGTTCGCGTTTTTCTGCGCGGCGGCGGCTGCTGCCACCCTAGCACAGGCCGGGCTGAACACCGGTTTCGATCCGTGGGATGCGGCTGCGGTCGGGCTGATCGCGCTGACCACCGGTTGGCTTGCTTGGGGTGCCGGACAGGCCATGATGGGCCTGCCCGACCTTGGCCCGATGCCGGATCCCGCATTGTCCGGTGGCGCGTTTCCCCCGACGGCGATCCTGGTTCCCATCTGCAACGAGAACCCGGTCGAGGTCTGTGCGCGGATCGCCGCCATGCGGCAGTCGCTGGCGCAGGCCGGTGTGCCTGCGCATTTTGCCGTCCTGTCCGATACATCCGATCCCCAAGCGCTGCTGGCCGAAGCGGCGGCACTGGCCCCCCTCTTCAACGACAACGACGGTCCGAACCCGGTCTATTACCGCGTTCGCAAGGACCGTCGCGGCCGCAAGGCCGGCAATGTCGAGGATTTCATCCGCACCAGCGGCGGCGCCTATACCTATGCGGTGTTGCTGGACGCCGACAGCCTGATGGAAGGCGAGACGATCCGCCACCTCGTGGCCCGGATGGAGGCGGAGCCGGGCATCGGCCTGCTGCAGACGCTGCCCAAGATCGTCGGTGCCAGCGCCCTGTTCGGGCGCGCGATGCAATTCTCTGCCAGTTTCCATTCGCCCGTCTTCGCGCGCGGGCTGGCCCGGATGCAGGGCTATGCCGGTCCGTTCTGGGGCCACAACGCCATCGCCCGCGTGGACGCGCTGGCACAGTGCTGCGGTCTGCCCGAACTGTCGGGACCGCCGCCCTTCGGCGGCACGATCCTGAGCCACGATTACGTCGAAGCGGCCCTGCTGGTGCGTGGCGGCTGGCGGGTCGAGATGGACCCCCGCATCGAAGGCAGCTTCGAGGAGGGGCCGGAGAACCTGCTGGCCTTCGCCCGCCGCGACCGGCGCTGGTGTCAGGGCAACCTGCAGCATGTGCGCCTGTTGCGCGCGCCCGGCCTGCGCGGGTGGAGCAGGTTCGTCTTCGTGCAGGGCATCATGTCCTATCTGGTGTCGGTCCTGTGGGGCGCGTTCCTGATCGTGTCGCTGCTGGCCGCCGCCACGTCGCGCAACCCGGATTATTTTCCCGACGCCTACCAGTTGTTCCCCGTGTTTCCCGACGACCGCACGTTCCAGATCATCGCACTGGCCGTGGGCATCGGCGGTCTGCTGGTCCTGCCGAAGCTGGCGATCTTCTTTGAATCCGTGCTGTCGCGGCGGACAGGCGGCTTCGGTGGCACGGTCCGGTCGTTCTTTTCAGTGACGTGCGAGACGCTGCTGACCTCTCTGATTGCGCCCATCATGCTGATGTACCAGACCCGTGCCGTCGTCGAGGTGCTGTCGGGCCGCGATGGCGGCTGGCCATCTACAGCGCGCGGCGAAGGCCGCCTGACCCTGACCGAAGGCTGGATCGCGGGCCGCTGGATCGCCGCCTGGGGGGCGGGGGCCATGGTCTTTGTGCTGTGGCTGACGCCGGGGCTGATCTGGTGGCTGATGCCCGTGACCGTGCCGATGACGCTGGCACCGGTGCTGATCACCCTGACGTCGTGGGGCATCGGGCGCAGCCTGTTCGTCGTGCCGCAGGAAAGACTGACCTCTCCCGTCGTGGCAGCCTATCGCAGCCGCCTGTCGCGGATGATCGAGCCGGAAGGACTGCCGCATGGCCCAAACACCCGTTCGGCCTGACGCCAAGCTTGTCCCGATCCGGCAGGGTGTCGTCGCACCGTCGCGCCCGCGCGACCCGCGCATCGACGCATTCCGCGGTCTGGCGTTGATGATGATCGTGATCGACCACATGCCCGGCAATCCGTGGGAAGAGATCACGGTGCGCAACATCGGCTTTTCCGACGCGGCAGAGGCGTTCTTCATCATGTCCGGCATCGCGGCGGGGATCGCCTATTCGCCGGGTATCGCGCGCTGGTTGAACGGCGCAGGCAGCCTGTGGCCCGCGATGGCACCGATGTGGCGGCGGGCATGGCAGCTTTATGTCGTGCAGATCCTGCTGACCGTGCTGGCGCTGGCGCTGTTCGGCTGGGCGGCCAGCACCTTCGTGCGGGCCGAATTCCGCGACATGCACAACCTTGCGCTGATCTACGAACAGACCGGACCTGCATTGGTGGGACTTGGGACGCTCGGCTATCAGATCGGCTATGTGAACATCCTGCCCAGCTATATCGTGCTGCTGATCGCGGCCCCCTTCGTGCTGATGGCCGGGGTGCGTGCGCCGTGGCTGACGGTGGCGGCCAGTCTTGTGCTGTGGTTCATCGCCGGGGCGCAGGGTTGGAATATTCCCAATCATCCCGGCGGCGGTGGCTGGTTCCTGAGCCCGTATCAGTGGCAGGCAATCTTCGTGATCGGTCTGGTCATCGGCATCCGCCACCGGCAGGACCAGCGGCTGGTGCCCGTGCATCGCGGTCTGTTCTGGGGGGCGGTTGCGTTGCTGGTGTTCATCTTTGCGTGGCGGCACCTGCCGGGGCTGGCGCCGATCATGAACCACAAGATGGCGCAACTCAGCTGGCTTGGTGCGCCGTCGAATATCACGACCCATAACAAGACGATCCTCGCGTTTCCACGGTTCCTGCACATCCTGGCACTGGCCTATGTGCTGTCATGCCTGCCGCTGGTCACGCGCCTGTGCGCCCATCCCATCGCGGCACCCCTGCGGCTGATGGGCGGGCACGGGCTGCTGGTGTTCGGTCTTGGCACGATCCTGTCGCTGATCGGGCAGATCATCATGGACGTGTTCGCCGGTCAGGCGTGGCTGCCGTGGGGTCTGCCGCCCGTGGGCGTGTTGCTGTGCTACGCCGCCGCCGTAGTCGCCGAGGCGGCGCGCCGGGCGAGTGCATCCGCCCAGCGCGCGCGCGTCACCCCGCCTCAGCCGGAGGGGGGCGACAGGTCGGCCCCGGTCACGGCCAGCGCAAAGGCATAGGTCCGCGCCGCGTCCGCCAACGCCGCGAACCGCCCAGTCTGGCCGAAGTGGCCGGAGGTCATGTTCGTCCGCAGCAGCAGCACGGCGTCGTCGGTCTTGATCACGCGCAGGTGGGCGACCCATTTCGCAGGCTCCCAATAGGTCACGCGCGGGTCGGATACGCCAGCGGTCACCAGCATCGGCGGATAGGCCTGAGCGGTCACGTTGTCATAGGGCGAGTAGCTGCGGATGGTGTCGAACGCCGCGCGGTCGGTGATCGGGTTGCCCCACTGCGACCACTCGCCCGGCGTCAGCGGCAGCGTGTCGTCGAGGATGGTCGACAGCACATCGACGAAGGGCACGTCGGCCACGGCCCCGGCCCAGAGCTGCGGCGCCATGTTCAGCACCGCGCCGACCAGCAGCCCGCCCGCAGAGCCGCCGTTGATGACGATGCGGCCCTGCGCGGTGTACCCTTCGGCAATCAGGTGCCGGGCGGCCGCGATGAAGTCGTGGAAGGTGTTGGGTTTGCCTGCCCCCTTGGCGGCTTCGTACCACGCGCGGCCACGCTCCTCTCCGCCGCGCACATGGGCGATGGCATAGACGAAACCGCGGTTCACCAGCGACAGGCGGTTGGCCGAGAAGCCTGCTGGCATGCTGGCCCCATAGGACCCGTAGCCATAGAGCAGGCAGGGTGCGGTGCCGTCGCGGGGCGTGTCGCGGTGGAACAGCAGCGTGACGGGCACCGGTGCGCCGTCGTGTGACGGGGCCGTGGTGCGCACCGTGACGTAATCCGCAGGATCGTGCCCCGACGGGATCACCGCCGTCTTGCGCAGGGTGCGCAGGCCCGTGGACAGGTCAAAGTCGTAGACCTGGCTTGGCGTCGTGGGCGAGGAATAGGTGAACCTGAAACCGTCGGTGGCATAATCGGGGCTCGGGTCGCTGCCCAGCGCGTAGGCATCCTCTGCGAACCCGATCACCTGCGCGGTGTCGATGGGCGCGCCGCGTGCCACATAGCAGATGCGTGGCAGGGCATTGCGCCGCTCCATCCAGATCGTCCAGTCACGGTAAGCCGACAGGCTCACGATCATGCGACCGTCCTCGGCCGGGATCAGGTCGGTCCAGTGGCTCCGGGACGGTGTGGCGACTGGCGTCGTCATCACCTTGAAATCCACCGCCCCGTTGGCGTTGGTCAGGATCAGCAGGTGGTCGCCCTGATGCTCGACCTCGTATTCCAGCCCGGTGGTGCGCGCCTCGATCAGCATGGGTGCGACGGTGGGATCCACGGTCGGGATCAGGTGAACCTCGTTCTCGTCGTTCATGCCGGTGTTGATCGTAACATAGGCGCCCGACCGCTGGCGACCGACGCTGACGTGATAGCGGGTGTCGGATTCCTCATAGACCAGCGCGTCGGTGGCGGGATCGCTGTGCAGGGTGTGGCGATAGACCCGGTTCGGATGGTGACGCGCATCGACGCGGACATAGAACAGCGTCCGCGCATCCGCCCACGCGACGGATGCCACGTCGGCGATGTGATAGGGCAGGTCGCGCCCGGTGCCGATGTCGCGCAGGTTCAGTTGATAGAACTCCGACCCGTTCACGTCCGCCGCCCATGCGAGCGTGGCGTGATCCGGGCTGACCTGCGTCTGGCCGAGCGAGAAATACGCCTGCGCCGCAGCTTCTGCCGTCACGTCGAGCAGGACCGTCTCTGCGCCACCCGCAGCGGGCGTGCGCAGGATCAGCGGATATTCCGCCCCGGCGGCAAAGCGCACGCTGTAGGCATGGTCGCCGTGGACGCGCGGCACGCTGCTGTCGTCCTCCTGAATGCGGCCGCGCATCTCGGCGATCAGCCTGTCCTGCAGGGCGGCGGTGGGGGCCATGGCGGTGTCGTAATAGGCATTCTCGGCCCGCAGGTAGTCCGCGATGTCGGCGGGCAGCACGGTGGGGTCGCGCATCGCGTCCTGCCAGTTCCCGGCGCGCAGCCAGCCGTAGTCGTCGTGCAGATCGACGCCGTGCACGGTGGTCGTCACCGGGCGGCGGGCGGCTTGCGGTGCGCCGGGCGGGGCGGGCAGGGGGCGGGTCATGGCGGTCCTCTTCTTCGGTTGGGTTCAATCTGTGGGTGGCGGCGGGGGGTTGCAAGCGGCGCGGTCCTTGTCATCTCCCGCCATTCGCCGCACCAATGAGCCACTGACGGCAGGGGGCGCATCATGTGGCAGTTCTGGGTGGATCGCGGCGGCACGTTCACGGACATCGTGGCGCGTGATCCCGCAGGCACCCTGCACACCCACAAACTGCTGTCCGAGGCACCGGAACGCTATGCCGACGCCGCCGTGCAGGGCATCCGCGACCTGCTGGGGCTGCAGCCCGGCGACCCGGTGCCCAAGGGTGTGATCGGTGCCGTCCGCATGGGCACCACGGTCGCCACGAATGCGTTGCTGGAGCGCAAGGGAGCGCCCACGCTGCTGGTCATCAACCGCGGGTTCGGGGACCTTTTGCGCATCGGCACGCAGAACCGCCCGCGCCTGTTCGACCTGCACATCGTCCTGCCTGATCAGTTGCCCGCGCAGGTGGCCGAGGTGGACGTGCGCCGCGCGGCGGACGGCGGCGTCGTGACACCGCTGGACGCGGGGCAGGTGCGACATCTGCTGCGCGCGGCCCATGAGGGCGGCCTGCGGTCCGTCGCGGTGGCACTGATGCACGGCTACCGCGCGCCACAGGACGAGGTGGCCATCGGGCGGTTGGCCGAGGAGGCGGGCTTCACCCAGATCTCCCTGTCGCATCAGGTCTCGCCGCTGATCAAGCTGGTGTCGCGCGGCGATACCACGGTCGTCGATGCCTACCTGTCGCCGATCCTGCGCCGTTACGTGGCGCAGGTCAGCACCGCGCTGGGCGGCGAAGGGCAGCTCATGTTCATGCAGTCGCACGGCGGATTGACCGATGCGGCGCGCTTTCAGGGCAAGGATGCGATCCTGTCGGGGCCGGCGGGCGGTGTCGTCGGCATGGTGCGCAGCGCGCAGGCGGCGGGGTTCGACAAGGTGATCGGCTTCGACATGGGCGGCACATCCACCGACGTTTGCCATTTCGCGGGCGCGTATGAGCGGTCGTTCGAGACCGAGGTGGCTGGCGTCAGGATGCGCGCGCCGATGATGGCGATCCACACGGTCGCGGCGGGTGGCGGGTCGATCCTGAGCTATGCGAACGGCCGGATGCAGGCGGGACCGGCCAGCGCCGGTGCCGATCCCGGCCCCGCCTGCTACCGCCGGGGCGGGCCGCTGACCGTGACCGACTGCAACGTGGTGCTGGGCCGGATCGTGCCGGACCGCTTTCCCGCGGTCTTCGGCCCCGACGGCGACGCGCCGCTGGATGCGGACGCGGCACGCGCGGCCTTTGCCGACATGGCGCAGGTGATTGCCGCCGACACCGGGCAGGCACCGCGCAGCCCCGAGGATCTGGCCGAAGGATTCCTGCGCATCGCGGTCGAGAACATGGCGAACGCGATCAAGAAGATCAGCGTGCAGCGCGGTTACGACGTGACAGGCTATGCGATGAACTGCTTTGGCGGGGCGGGCGGGCAGCACGCCTGTCAGGTCGCCGACGTGCTGGGCATGACGACGATCTATCTGCATCCTTTCGCCGGGGTGCTGTCCGCATTCGGCATGGGTCTGGCCGATGTCCGGGCGATCCGCGAGTATCAGTTCGCGCGGCCCTTGGCCCAGGTGGCAGAGGCCGGTGCGGTGCTGGACAGGCTGTCCGATGCGGTGCGGGCGGAGGTCGCGGCGCAGGGCATCGCACCAAGCGCGATCACCGTGCAGCGGAGCGTCCATGTTCGCGCCGAGGGGGCGCAGCAGACGCTGATCGTGCCGTTCGGTACCGTCGAGGCGATCGCTGAAGCCTTCGTCGCAGCCCACCGCCAGCGGTTCGGGTTCGCGCCCGCGACGGATGCGCTGATCCTCGATCAGTTGACGGCGGAAGGGGTGGGGGCCACCGGGCAGGACGTGGCCATCACGCCGCCCGCCACCACCACCGCCATCCCGGCCACCACCGCGCCGCTGTATCTGGCGGGTGCGTGGCGCGATGTGCCGCTGGTCGACCGGGCCGGGCTGGTGCCGGGCCAGACGGTCGCGGGGCCTGCGATCATCGTGGAACCCACCGGCACCAATCTGGTGGGCTGTGGCTGGCAGGCGACCGCACAGACGGGGGGCGACCTGATCCTGCGGCGCGTGGTGGCGCAGGCGCGGGGCATCGCCATCGGCACCCGCGTCGATCCGGTGATGCTCGAGGTGTTCAACAACCTCTTCATGTCGATCGCCGAACAGATGGGCGCGACGCTGGCCAACACCGCCTATTCGGTGAACATCAAGGAACGCTATGATTTCTCTTGCGCGATCTTCGACGCGGCGGGCGATCTGGTGGCGAACGCGCCGCATGTGCCGGTGCATCTGGGGTCGATGGCCGATTCCGTGCGCATGATCCTGCGTGAAGGGGCGGGCACGATCCGCCCCGGCGACGTGTTCATGACCAACGATCCCTACGACGGCGGCACGCACCTGCCGGACGTGACCGTCATCACCCCGGTCTTCGACGCGGGCGGCGAGCGCATCGTGATGACCGTTGCCAGCCGTGGGCACCATGCCGACATCGGCGGGACCACCCCCGGATCGGCCCCGCCCGACAGCCGCCGCATCAGTGAAGAGGGGGTGGTGATCCACAACCTGCGCCTCGTGAGGGAAGGCACTTTGCAGGAGGATGCCGCCCGAGACCTGCTGGCATCCGGCGACTGGCCCTGCCGCAACATCGACCAGAACATGGCCGACCTGCGCGCGCAGATCGCGGCCAACACCACCGGCGTGGCGGCGCTGCGCGGCGTGGTGGACCAGTTCGGGCTGGACGTGGTGCAGGCCTATATGGGTCACGTGCAGGACAATGCAGAGGAAAGCGTGCGCCGCGTGCTGGACGGGCTGGCGGATTGCGCCTTTACCTATCCCATGGACAGCGGCGCGCAGATCGCGGTGTCGGTCACCGTGGACCGCGCGGCACGGCAGGCGGTGATCGACTTCACCGGCACCTCGGCGCAGGACGCGCTGAACTACAACGCGCCTTTGGCGATCTGCCGGGCGGTGGTCCTCTATGTCTTTCGCACGCTGGTGGGGGCCGACATCCCGATGAACGAAGGCTGCCTGAAGCCGCTGACCCTGCAGGTGCCCGCCGGCAGCATGATCAACCCCGCCCATCCGGCGGCGGTGATCGCGGGGAATACCGAGGTCAGCCAGTCCATCGCCGACGCGCTGTTCGGCGCACTTGGCGTCGTGGCGGGATCGCAGGGCACGATGAACAACTTCACCTGGGGCAACGACCGCCATCAGAACTATGAAACCATCTGCGGCGGCACCGGGGCGGGACGGGGGTTCGACGGGGCCAGTGCGGTGCACAGCCACATGACGAATACCCGCATGACCGACCCCGAGGTGCTGGAAACCCGCTTTCCGGTCCGGCTGGAGGCGTTCGCGATCAGGCAGGGGTCTGGCGGCGACGGCGCCTTCCGGGGCGGTGATGGCGTGACCCGTCGGCTGCGCTTTCTGGAACCGATGACCGCCACCGTTTTGTCGTCGCATCGCATCACGCGGCCAGCGGGCATGGCCGGCGGCGGCGACGGGCAACCGGGTGTGAACTTGGTCGAACGTGGGGATGGCACGGTCGAGACGTTGCAGGGCAACGACGCTGCACTGATGCAGCCCGGCGACGTGTTCGTCATGCACACGCCGGGTGGCGGGGGTTTTGGCGCGGTCTGAGGGAACCGGAGCGTCCGTGCCGTGTTGCGACAGCAGCAGCGTGGCCGGATAGCGGCCCGTCCCAAGGAACCACATCCCATGATCCTCCAGATCGGCGTGCAGATGCACTATTCCATCGCCGCGCCCACCGACATCATCCTGCAGATCGCCGTCCCCAGCTTTGCCGATCAGCGCGTCATCACCGAAGAGATCGCCTTTGGCGAGACCATGCACCGCGCCACCGTCGCGGCCGAGGAGGGCATGGGCGAACGCACCCTGCTGCGCGTCGATCAGGATTTCGAGTGCAACTATGCCGCCAAGGTCGAGATCGACCGTCCCGCGCTGGACATCGCCCTGCTGCCCGCCACGCCGCCGCACCAACTGCCCGGCGATGCGGTGCGTTATCTGATGCCCTCGCGCTATTGCCAGTCCGACGAGTTGCAAAGCTTCGTGCTGGCCGAGTTCGGCGACAGCGAGGGCGGCGCGCGCATCGCCAAGCTGCGCGACTGGATCTTCGAGCGGTTCGCTTATGTGCCGGGGTCGAGCAATGCGCAGACCACCGCACTCGATACCTTCGTGCAGCGCAAGGGCGTGTGCCGCGATTTCGCCCATGTGCTGATCGCGCTCGCCCGTGCATCGGCGATTCCGGCACGGTTCGCGTCGGTCTATGCGCCACATGTCACGCCGCAGGATTTCCATGCGGTGGCGGAGGTGTATCTGGACGGCACGTGGCATCTGGTCGATGCGACTGGCATGGCCGCCGCCAACCAGATCGCCCGCATCGGCGTCGGTCTCGATGCGGCAGAAGTGGCATTCTTCTCCAGCTTCGGTCCCGTCACGATGCAGACCCAGTCGGTGCAGGTCACGCAGGACGCCTGAGTGAATACCCCGTAGCGGTGGGGGCGGATCGGGATTAAACCCGCGCAGCCTCCACCACCCAAGGGACCCCCTCGATGAAACGCATTCTGATATCGCTGCTGCTGCTGTCCGCCTCGCCGCTGGCTGCACAGACCCTCTATTTCTCGGCCATCCCCGACGACGACGAGACCCGCCTGACCGAACGCTTTGGCGCCGTCGCCGATTATCTGTCGACCGAGCTTGGGGTCGAGGTCGAATACGTGCCCGTCAAGAGCTATGCCGCAGCCGTCACCGCATTCACCAATGACCAGATCCAGCTGGGCTGGTTCGGTGGTCTGTCGGGCGTGCAGGCGCGCATCGCGGTGCCCGACAGCCGCGCGATTGCGCAAGGCGACGAGGATCAGACCTTCGTCACGTATTTCATCGCCAACACCGAAACGGGCCTGACACAGTCTGACGCCTTCCCCGATCTGGCGGGCCGCCGTTTCACCTTCGGTGCTGAAACCTCCACCTCGGGCCGCCTGATGCCGGAGTTCCACATCCGCGAAGAGACCGGACAGGCCCCCACCGACCTGTTTTCCGAGGTCGGCTATTCCGGCGACCACGGCCAGACCCTGCGGCTGGTGGCGTCCGGTGCGTTCGAAGTCGGTGCCCTGAACTACACCGTCTATGACACGGCGGTGGCCGAGGGTGCTGCCGAGGTCGAGACCGCCAAGGTCATCTGGCAGACGCCACCCTATCCCGACTACAACTGGACGATCCGTGGCGATGTGGATGCGCGGTTCGGCGAAGGCTTTGGCGACCGCGTGCAGGCGGCGCTGATCGGCATGGACGATCCCGCGCTGCTGGACCTGTTCCCGCGCAAGGCCTTAATCGTCGCCGACGATGCGATGTATCAGCCCATCGTCGACGTCGCGCGCGAGCTGGACCTGATCGACTGATGACCGCGCCACTGGTCGGGTTGCAGGACCAGACATTGGGCTGGGGTGGTCAGGCGGTCCTGCGCGGCATCGATCTTTCGCTGAGCGCTGGCGAACGTGTGGTGCTGCTGGGGCGCAGCGGCGTGGGCAAGAGCACGCTGCTGGCCGCCCTGCAGGGCGGCATCGCGGCCCGCGTCGCCTTGGTGCCGCAGGACCACGGGCTGGTCGGAAGCCTCAGCGTGTTTCACAACGTCTGGATGGGCGTGCTGGACGACCACGGCACGGCGTCTAATCTGCGCACGCTGGTCTGGCCTGCCAAGGCGCAGCGCGCGCGGGTGGAGGCGGTGCTGGAGGTCGTGGGTCTGGGCACCCTTGGCCGCCGCACGGTGGGCCGTCTGTCCGGCGGCCAGCGGCAGCGCGTGGCGCTGGCACGGGCCCTGCTGCGCCGTGGCGACGTGGTGCTTGGCGACGAGCCTGTCACGGCGCTGGACCCGTCGCAGGGGGCGTTGCTGCTGACGCATCTTGTGACGCAGTTTCCGACGGCGGTGCTGGCGCTGCATGATATCGATCAGGCGTTGCGGACGGCCACCCGCATCGTCGGCCTGCGCGGAGGCGGCATCGTGCTGGACGCGCCAGCCGCCGACCTGACCGCGGTCGATCTGCTGGCGCTCTACCGGTGATCCGCAGACGCCATGTCCTTGCAGGCTTTGCTGCGCTGACGCTGCTGGCGGTGGCCTTTGCCGATCTGGGTGCCGCGCGGCCCGATCCGTGGCTGACGCTGCGGGCCATCGGCGCGGGGCTGCTGTCGCCGGATTTCGGCGATCCTTGGGGCCTTGCGCGCGCGACCGGGCTGACCGTCGCCTTCGCCGTCTGCGGCGTGGCGCTGGGCGCTGTTGCGGGGCTGCTGATGGCCCCCCTCTATCACCGCACCCCCGTGCCGCTGTTCTGCATCACCATCCGCGCGGTGCACGAACTGTTCTGGGCGCTGCTGCTGCTGGGCATCACGGGGCTGTCGCCGCTGACCGGCGTGCTGGCCATCGGCGTGCCCTATGCGGGCATCTTCGCCAAGGTCTTTGCCGAGTATCTGGAGGAAGCGCCCGGCACGGCACCGCTGCCGCGCGGCGTGCCGTTCGTCGTGCAACTGCTGTGGGTGCGCCTGCCGCAGGCGCTGCCGATGATGCGGACCTATACGCTCTACCGGCTGGAATGCGGGTTGCGGTCATCCGCCGTCCTTGGCTTTATCGGCCTGCCGACGCTGGGCTATCAGTTGGAGACCGCCTTCCGTCAGGGCTTGTATGGCGAGGCGGTGGCGGTGCTGCTGCTGATCCTCGCCCTGATCCTGCCACTGCGGCACTGGGTGATCTGGCGGCTGGTGCCGCTGTATCTGGCGGCGTCCATTGCCGCGCTGGCGCTGGTGCCGACGCCGCCGATGGGCGCGGGGGCGGTGGGGCGGTTCCTGACCGGCATCGTGCCCGCGCCCTTGCGCACGGGTGCCGACTGGGGCGTCTGGCTGGACACGGTGTTCGTGGCGCAGGCGCTGCCGGGGTCGGTGGCGACGCTGGTGGTCAGCCAGATCGCGCTGGCGGGTGCTGCGGTTCTGGCCGCTGCCCTGTTCCCGCTGATCGTGCGCCGCGTGGTGGGGCGCGTGGGGGCGGCACTGGGGCATGGCGTACTGGTCGTGCTGCGGTCGATTCCAGACTACATGCTGGCGTTCGTGCTGCTGCAGATCCTTGGCCCGTCGATGCTGCCCGCCGTGCTGGCGCTGGCGCTGCACAACGGGGCGATCGTGGCGCATCTGCTGGGCCGTCAGGCGGATGCCCTGCCGCAGCGGACAGATGCGCCGCAGGGTCTGACCCTGTGGGCGTGGGACCTGTTCCCGCGCCTGTCAGGCGCATTCTGGGCGCTGTGCCTCTATCGCTGGGAGATCATCCTGCGCGACAGCGCGATCATGGGCCTGCTGGGGATCGGCACGCTTGGGTTCTATGTGCAAAGCAACGTGGCCACCCTGCGGATGGACCGGGTGATGGCGCTGCTGGCGGTCTGCGTGCTGCTGACGCTGCTGGTGGACACCCTGTCGCGGCGGCTGCGGGCGGCGATGCGCGACGGGCCCGCCCTGCGGATCGAGGGGGCAAACGGCATGTGCTGACCGGGGCGGCACCTGCGACAGGGTGACGCTGTGGTGTGTGCCGTCAGAAGTGGCCCGCCATGTGCTGCGCGCTATCTTGCGCACAAAGACCGCTCCTCCCAGAAAGGCCACGCCATGAAAGACGACACTTCCAAGGAACACGCAGCCACACAGGGCGCGTGCCCGTTCCGTGGCACCCGCATCGGCGGCGCCATCGGGTCCGAGCCGCAACTGGATCATTGGTGGCCGAACCGGCTCAAGGTCGAGCTGCTGCATCAGGACCCACCGCATGCCAACCCGCTGGGCCACGACTTCGACTATGCCGCGGAATTCGCGAAACTCGACCTCGACGCGGTCAAGGCCGACATCAAGGCGTTCCTGACCACGTCCGTGGAATGGTGGCCGTCGGATTACGGCAACTACGGTCCGCAGATGATCCGCATGGCATGGCATTCCGCCGGTACCTACCGCATCGCCGACGGGCGCGGTGGCGCGGGGCAGGGGATGCAGCGTTTCGCGCCGACAAGCTCGTGGTGGGACAACGGCAACATCGACAAGTCGCGCCGCCTTGTCGCACCGATCAAGGCCAAGTACGGCGCCACCCTGTCCTGGGCCGATCTGATGGTGCTGACCGGCAACTGCGCGCTGGAGATCATGGATTTCCCGACCACGGGCTTTGCCGGTGGCCGAGAGGACGCGTGGGAGGCCGACAAGGCGACCTACTGGGGTCCCGAAGGCTGGCACGGCAAGCGGCCGACCGAAACGCCCGCCGGTGGCGGCATCGGCCAGCCCGAGCAGATGGTCACGCGCACCCTGCGATGGGAAGGCCAGCCGGGCGAGGATCACTACGACCTTGAAAACCCGCTGGCGGCGTCGAACCAGTCGCTGATCTACGTCGATCCCGAAGGTCCGAACGGCAACGGCGTACCGATGGACAGCGCCCGCGACATCCGCGAGACGTTCGCCCGCATGGGCATGAACGACATGGAAACCGTGGCGCTGATCGCCGGTGGCCATGCCTTTGGCAAATCGCACGGCATGACGCCGCCGACCCAGATCGGTGCCGCACCCGAGGCGGCCCCCCTGCAGGCGATGGGCTTTGGCTGGCACAACCCGCGCGGCACCGGCAACGGTGCGGACACGATGACCAACGGCATCGAAGGGTCTTGGACTCCGAATCCGACGATGTGGGACAACGACTATCTGACGAACCTGTTCAAGTTCGAGTGGCAGCAGACCAAGTCGCCCGCCGGTGCGTTGCAGTGGACACCCGTCGATCCTGACGCGCCCAAGACGCCCGACGCGCACATCCCCGGTCAGATGAACCCGCTGATGATGATGACGACCGACATCGCGCTGAAGGTCGATCCGGCCTACCGCGCCGTCTGCGAGCATTTCCTCGCGGATTTCTATGCTTTCACCACTGCCTTCTCCGAGGCGTGGTTCAAGCTGATCCACCGCGACATGGGGCCGAAGGACCGCTACCTCGGCAAGGAAGTTCCCGCCCGCGACTTCATCTGGCAGGACCCGATCCCCGCCAACGACGGCTATGCGCTGTCGGATGCGGATGTGGCCCGGCTGAAGGACATGATCCATGCCACCGGCCTGTCGGTGCAGGACATGGTGGGCACGGCATGGGCCTCTGCGTCGACCTATCGCAAGTCGGACAAGCGGGGCGGTGCCAACGGCGCGCGCATCCAGCTGGAACCGCAACGGTCGTGGGCGGTGAACAACCCCGCCAACCTGTCGCGCGTGCTGGACGTGCTGGCGGGCGTGAAGGCCGACTTCGGCCGCGTCAGCATGGCCGATCTGATCGTGCTGGCGGGTTGCGCCGGCGTGGAAAAGGCGGCCCGTGACGCGGGCGTGGCGGTCGACGTGCCCTTCGTCGGCGGCCGCATGGACACCACGCAGGAGTGGACGGACATCGAGATGACCAACTGGCTGCAGCCGGTCGTCGACGGTTTCCGCAACTACACCAACCCGGACGTGGGCTATCACGTGGCAGCGGAGCATCTGTTCCTTGACCGCGCGCATCTGCTGGAACTGACGGCACCGGAATGGACCGCCCTGACTGGCGGATTGAAGGTCATCGCGGGCACCTACGACGGATCGGCGCATGGCGTGTTCACCGACCGCCCCGGTGTGCTGACCAACGACTTCTTCACCGTGCTGACCAGCATGGAGTACGAGGTGAAGCCGCAGGACAGCCGTGAGCAGACCTTCGATCTGGTCACGCGGAACGGCGGCGAGACCCGGTATACCGCGACGCGCTGCGATCTGGTGTTCGGCGCCAACGCGCAACTGCGTCAGGTGGCAGAGGTCTATGCCGCAGCCGACGGCCATGCGCGGCTGGTCCGCGACTTCGTCAAGGCGTGGCACAAGGTCATGATGCTCGACCGTTTCGACATCCCCGAGGCGCGCCGCGCCGCCGTCAAGGTCTGCTGACCTACTGCATGCGACACGAAACCGGCCCCCATCGCGGGGCCGGTTTTTTCATGCCCGGTGATGACTTGGGCTTTACACGAGGGCGTGCGCAGGCCGACTATGGACCCCCGTCCGAAAGGCCAATCCATGCAGATCACCCCCCTGACCGACCGCCCCAGCCGTGCAGGATCGCCCGACTGGTTCACCGGCGACGTGACGATGACGCCGCTGTTCGGCGACGCAGCACCCAGCCGGGTGGCGGGTGCTTTGGTCCGCTTCGCCCCCGGCGCGCGGACGCACTGGCACACGCATCCGCTGGGACAGGTGCTGATCGTGACCGAAGGGGTGGGGCGCGTGCAGACGATGGGCGGCCCGGTGCGGGTGATACGCGCGGGCGACGTGGTGCGCTTTGCCCCCGGTGAAAACCATTGGCACGGGGCCACCCCGGATCACGCGATGAGCCACATTGCCGTGCATGAGGCGGTTGATGGCAGCGCCGTGACATGGGGGCAGGCGGTCAGCGGCGACGATTACGCGGGCCCCGCGACCTGACCGGGCCGGTTAGTCGAAGACGATCACGTTCCGCTTTGCCGACCCGGTGCGGGTATCGGCGATGGCGGCGTTGATCTCCTCCAGCGGCCAGGTGCGGCTGATCAGCTCGTCCAGCCTTAACCGGCCTTGCGCGTGCAGGTCCACCAGCCACGGGATGTCGCGCGCGATCACCACGTCGCCCATCTTGGACCCGATCAATGCCTGACCCGATGCCGCGACCTTCACCGGCTCGATCGCCGCCATGGCCCCGGAATGCGGCATGCCGACCATCACGACGCGGCCCCCCATGCCGAGGTATTGCGCCGCGCTCTCGTACGCTGCCACCGCGCCCACGGTGACGATCACCGCATCCGCGCCGCGGCCCATCGCCGCCTTTGCCGCGCGCCACGGACGCTCATCGGTTGCCAGCACGCCGTCGGTGGCGCCAAAGTTGCGGGCGATGGCCAGCTTCTCCTCGGTCATGTCGACGGCGACGATGCGGCGCGCGCCTGCGATGCGCGCGCCCTGGATCGCGTTCAGCCCGACGCCGCCCGCGCCGATCACCACCACGTCCTGCCCGGCGCGCAGACCCGCGGTGTTCACCACCGCGCCCACGCCGGTGATGACGCCGCAGGCCAGCAGCGAAGCTGCGACCAGATCCATGCCTGCTGGCAAGCGCACGACCTGCGTCGCCATCACGACCACCCGTTCCGCGAAACCGCCCACGTCGAGGCCCTGTGCAATTGCGCTGCCGTCGCTGGCGGTCAGCGGGCCGGGATGGGGGGCTGGCGTGGTGCACAGGACGGGGCGCCCGGTGGCACAGGTGACGCAGGACCCGCAGGCGCGGATCAGCGTGACCACGACCGGATCGCCCACGCTCATGCCGCGCACGCCGTCTCCGGCGGCGCTGACATGCCCCGCCGCCTCGTGGCCATAGACCACCGGCAACCGCCCGCCCCACGCCCCGTCGGCATAGGAGATGTCGGAATGGCAGACGGCGCAGGCGCGCAAGGTCACCTCGACCTCGCCGGACAGGGGTGCGCGCAGGGTGACGGTCTCGATCCGCAGGGGGGTGCCGTGGGCGTGGCTGACGGCCGCCTTGATCTGGGTGGTCATGAACTGGTCCCGATGTTTTTCCGCAGGGTGCGGCGGGGCAGGGCCAGCCGCAACCCCTAGCGTTTCGCCATCCGCATCGTCGCGAACACCACGATGCTGCCCGTCACCAGCATGGCAGCCAGCAGGAACGGCGCACCCGGCAGGTGGATGCCTGCGCGGTCGGTGGTGAACAGCCAGAACGTCTGCGTCATCAGAAGGGGTGCTATGATCGTGGCGACCGCGTTCACGCTGGTCAGCACGCCCTGCAATTCGCCCTGCTGGTCGTCGGCGGCGGTGCGCGACATGATCCCCTGCAGGGCAGGTCCCGCGATGGACCCCAGTGCCGTCAGCGGCGTCAGCACCAGCGCCAGCCAACCCTGCTGCACGAAGGCCAGCATGACAAACGCCGCCACGTCGATCGACAGGCCGAGGATCACCGTCCGCCTCTCTCCCAACCGGGCGATGATCGGCTTGATCAGCAGACCCTGCACCACCGCGATGCCGATGCCGAAGACTGCCAGCGACAGCCCGATGGTCCCCGGCCCCCAGCCGAACTGCGCCTGACCGTAGAACGCCCAGACCGACGGATAGACCACGAAGGCGATGGAATAGATGAAGACGACGGCGAGCAGCCGCCCCAGCCCCGGCAGCGCCCCGATGTGGCGCAGCGCGCCCAGCGGATTGGCGCGCCGCCACTGGAAGGGGCGCCGGATGCGGTCCGTCACGGTTTCCGGCAGCACGAAGTAACCGAAGGCCACGTTGAGCGCCGCCAGCGCCGCCGCCGCATAGAACGGCGCACGTTCGCCCCAGACCCCCAGCGCGCCGCCGATCAGCGGCCCCACCACGAAGCCGACGCCGAAGGCCGCGCCGATCAGGCCGAAATTGGCGGCTTTCTCCTCTGGCTTCGATATGTCCGCCATGTAGGCGGTCGCGGTGCCCTGGGTCGCCGCCGTGATGCCGCCGATCACCCGGCCCAGCACCAGAAGCCAGATGGTGTGCGCCACGGCCATCATCAGATAATCCAGCGCCATCACCGTCAGCGCCACCAGCAGCACCGGGCGGCGGCCCCAGCGGTCCGAGATCGCGCCTACGGTCGGCCCGCAGAGGAACTGCATGACTGCAAAGACCGTCGCCAGCACGCCGCCCCACACCGCCGCATTGGCCAGTGTGCCCCCCTCGACCGACTGGATGAGGTCCGGCATCACCGGCAGGATCAGACCGATCCCCATGGCGTCGATCATCACGGTGATCAGGATAAAGACGACGGGCAGCGGCATGGTCAGTCAGCCGCCGTCGCATCCGCGACCGTTCCGGTCCGGATCAGGAAATCGGTCAGGATGCGGGCATAGGCGTCCGGCTGTTCGACGCAGGGCAGGTGGCCTGCCCGGCGGATGATGTGAAAGCTGGCCCCCGGGATCAGATATAGGGTTTCCCGCACCAGATCGGGCGGGGTGGAGCCATCTTCCGACCCCGCGATACCCAGCGTCGGCAGGCGCAGCCCGCTGGTCGGCGTCATGAAATCGGTGCCGGCGATGGCGGCGCAGACGCCGGTATAGCCCTGCCGGGGCGTATCCTCGAGCATCCGTTGCCAATGATTCATGGCAGGCGTGCCGTAGAAGTCGCGCCCGAACCAGCGCTGCATGACCGTGTCGGACAGGGACGCGATGCCATGCGCCTCGATTGCGGCGATGCGGTCGGCCCACAGCGTCGGATTGCCGATGCGGGCGGCGGTGTTCGACAGCACCAGTGCCCGCACGATGTCCATCCGCTTGACCGCCAGCCCCTGCGCGATCATGCCGCCGACGCTGAGGCCGACATAGACGGCATTGCGCACTGCCAGCTGGTCGCAGACCGCCTCGGCATCGGCGATGAGCTGGCCCATGCTGTAGGGCCCAATCGGCGCATCCGATTGCCCATGCCCCCGCGTGTCCCAGCGGACGTAGCGGATGCCCGCAGGCAGCAGGTCCATGACCGGGTCCCACAGGTGCAGCGTGGTGCCCAGCGAATTGGCGAAGACGACCGTGGGCGTCGCACGATCGGCAGGGCCGTCGACGCGGGCGTGCAGCGTGATCCCGTCACGGGTGATGCGGTGCTCGGTCATGGCGGCTCTCCTCTTGCGGTCCGTGATAGCGGGGCCGCGCGGTGCCCGCAAATGCCCGTTCACAGGCCGGGATATGTGCCGATGACCCGTGCGAACAGGGCGGGGTCCACGTTGCCGCCCGTGGCGACGGCGATCACCGCATCGCCCTGCACGGTGTGCGGGTGGAACAGCGCCGCCGCAAGGGCCACCGCGCCGCCCGGTTCGACCACGATCCGCAGGTGATGGAACGCCAGCGCCATCGCCCGCAGGCAGTCGTCGTCCGTGACCACGATCCCCGGCCCGCACCGGTCGCGCATGATCGGAAACGTCAGATCGCCCGGCTGCGGCGTCACGATGGCGTCGCAGATCGACCCTTCCGCCTGCGCATTGCGCTGGATCGTGCCCGCTGCCAGCGACCGCGTCACGTCGTCGAAGCCCGCAGGCTCGCACGGCCGCGCCCGCAGACCCGGTGCGCCGTCCTGCAGCGCGAGGGCGATGCCGCCGGTCAGCCCGCCGCCGCCGCAGCAGATCAGGACGTCGGCCTGCGTGATACCCTCCTCCGCCGCCTGCGCGGCGATCTCCAGACCGCAGGTGCCTTGGCCCGCGATCACCTCCGGCTCGTCATAGGGCTTGATCAGCGTCAGCCCGCGCGCCTGCGCCTGCGCCTGCCCGATGGCGTCGCGGTCCTCGGTCGCGCGGTCGTAAAGGATCACCTCGGCCCCCAGCGCGCGGGTGTTCGCGATCTTCACGGCGGGCGCGTTGGCGGGCATCACGATGACCGCAGGCGCACCCAGCGTCCGCGCCGCCAGTGCCACCCCCTGCGCGTGGTTGCCGGAGGAGTAGGCGATGACGCCCGCCCCGCGCTGCGCGTCCGTCAGCGCCGACACCGCCGCCCAGCCGCCCCGGAACTTGAAGCTGCCGGTGTGCTGCAGACACTCCGCCTTGACCAGCACCCGCCGCCCCGCCAGCGCGTCGAGGGCGGGCGAGCTCAGCAGCGGCGTCTGGCGGACGTGCCCTCGTGCCCGCAGCGCCGCCGCGCGGATCATGTCGATGTTCATGCCATCTGCCCCAGCCAGCGGTGCAGGGCGTCCAGCGCCGCGGGCTCGTCGAGGAACGGGACATGCCCCCGGTCGGGCACCGTGGTGAAGATCCCGTCGGGACGGCGGCGCTGCATCTCCTCCCACGTGGCGACCGACAGCAGGTCGCTGTTCGCCCCCCGGATCGCTGCCAGCGGCAGGCCCGCGGTCGCATCATAGATCGGCCACAGGTCCGGCATCCCGGTCTTGCCGTCGCCCAGCGTCTGCGCCAGTGCCGGGTCGTAGCGGATCACCAGCCCCTCCGCCGTCTGGTCGTAATGCTGCGCCACCTCGGCCAGCCAGCGGTCCATCGGGACACCCTTGAATGCGGCCCAGTGCGCGGCGCGGAACGCTGCCGCATCCGCATGGGTCTTCTGCGCCGGGTTGCGACCCACATAGCCCGTGATGACCGCCAGTCCGTGCGGGTCGATCACCGGGCCGATGTCGTTCAGCGCCAGCCCCGACAGACGGTCGTGGGCGGTCGCGGCCAGCATCATGCCGATCAGCCCCCCGCGCGACGTGCCGAGGATCGCCACGCGGTCCAGCCCCAGATGATCCAGCAGCGCCAGCGCATCCTGCGCCTCGACAGGCACTGTATAGGTCGCTGGATCCGCCCAGTCCGACCGCCCCCGCCCGCGATAATCGAGGCGGATCAGACGGCAGGCCAGATGCGGCGCCACATGGTCGAAATCCGCGCCGTTGCGCGTCAGGCCCGCCAGCGCCAGCACGGGCAGGCCGGTGCCCGTGTCGTCGTAGTGCAGGCGCGTGCCGTCGGAGGCGATGAAATCAGGCATCAGATCAGCTCCGGCACGGGTGACAGGTCGGGCATCACATGCTGCGGCGTGGCATAGAGGCGGTCCATCGGCGCGCCGTCACGGTTCACCCAGACGGTGCGGAACCCGTAACCCGCCGCCCCTGCCGCGTCCCAGCCATTGGACGAGGCGAACAGCACCGCATCCCGCCTGCAATGGAACCGGTCGCCCACAAGGTCATAGACCCGCTCGTGCGGCTTGAACATCTGCACCGTCTCGACCGACAGGACGTCGTCCAGCAGGTCGGTCAAACCCGCCAGCGTCACGGCAGCACGCAGCATGTCCGGTGCGCCATTGGACAGGATCGCGGTGTTCATCCCCTTCGCCTTCAGCGCGCGCAGCATGGCGGGCACCTCCGGATAGGCCTCGATCTCCCAGTACAGCGCCAGCAGGCGGGGCCGCAGCGCCGGATCGTCCAGCCCCGCCACCGCCATCGCCCAGTCGAGGGCGTCCTGCGTCACCTGCCAGAAATCGCAGTGCCGGTCGGCGATGGTGCGCAGCCAGCTGTATTCCAGCTGCTTGCGCCGCCAGTCGCTGGCAAGCTGCGGCCAGACCGCGGCCAGCCGGTCCTGTCCCGGCTCAGCCGCCACGCGCCGGGCGGCGGAGTTCACGTCGAACAGGGTGCCGTAGGCGTCGAAGATGCAGGTGGTGATGGCCATGGCGGCTCCCTTCGTGCGGTCGGGCGAACAGTGGCACGGGTGCGGGGTGGGGGAAAGGGCAGGTGGCCCCGGCACGGTCGCCTCCGGCTGCGTCACCGCCGCCCTCAAGACGTGATGACGCGTCCACCCGCGCGCCGTACCGGCCGCACGCCACATTCCAGAAAACGCTCACCGCGCAGCATACACATCGCACCATCAGGCGAGGCGCCGCACCGACCGCCCGTGCCGCCTTGGCGTGGACCACACCCGCCCCCACAGACATCGCCCCGTCGTCACAGCGAACGCCGCGCCCGGGTCCCCCGTTCTTCTGGTCAAAAATATCCCGGGGGGTGGCCGCGCAGCGGACGGGGGGCTGGCCCCCCAGCGACACCGGCCACCGCACACAAGGGTCAGAGGTTGTCGGCCTGCGGCATGCCCAGCACATGGAATCCGCCGTCCACGCGGATGATCTCGCCGTTGGTATAGGCGCCCGCGTCGGACGCGAGGTAGACCGCCGTGCCGCCCACTGCCTCCAGCGTGGCATTGGACCGCGCGGGGGTGTTCATTTCCGTGTGGCGGAAGGTGCGGCGCGCGCCGGTGATGGCAGAGCCTGCCAGCGTCTTCATCGGGCCGGGGCTGATCGCGTTCACGCGGATGCCCTGCGGGCCAAGGTCGTTGGCCAGATAGCGCACGGCGCTTTCCAGCGCGGCCTTGGCCACGCCCATCACGTTGTAGAACGGCGTGACGCGGTTGCTGCCCTGATAGGTGAGGGTCAGGATCGTGCCGCCATCCGGCATCAGCTCTGCGGCGCGCCGCGCCACGTCGATCAGCGAATAGCACGAGATGGTCAGCGCGGTCTGGAAGTTGGCGCGGCTGGTGTTGCTGAACCGCCCCGCCAGTTCGGACTTGTCCGCAAAGGCGATGGCATGGACGACGAAGTCGATGGTGCCCCAGCGGTCCTTCAACGAGGCGAACGCCGCATCCATGCTGGCATCGTCGGTCACGTCCACGTCGATCATGATGTCCGACCCGACGCTGGCCGCCAGAGGCGCCAGCCGCTTGCCGAACGCTTCGCCCTGATAGGTGAAGGCCAGTTCGGCCCCGGCCTCCGACATGGCCTTGGCGATGCCCCAGGCGATGGACCGTTCGTTCGCGACCCCCATGACGAGGCCGCGTTTCCCCTGCAATCCGATCATCACTCTTTACTCCCTGAAGCGCGACAGCAGCATCGACCCGTTGGTGCCGCCGAACCCGAACGAATTGGTCATGATCGTGTCCAGCCCGGCGTCGTCGACCCGCGTGGTGGCAATCTCGGCCGGATCGAGGGCGGGGTCCAGCGTTTCGACGTTGATCGAGGGGGCGATGAAGTCGTCCTGCAGCATCAGCAGGCAATAGACCGCCTCCTGCACGCCTGTCGCGCCTTGGCTGTGGCCGGTCATCGACTTGGTCGAGCTGATGGGTGGGGTGCTGCCCCGGCCGAAGACGCGGCGGACCGCCTCGACCTCGCCCACGTCGCCGACGGGGGTGCTGGTGCCGTGCGCGTTGATGTAGCTGATCTTGCGGCCCTCGGGCAGGGTCTGCAGGGCCAGCCGCATCGCCCGTTCGCCGCCTTCGCCGGACGGCGCCACCATGTCGGCCCCGTCGGACGTCGCGGCGAAACCGGTGACTTCTGCATAGATCCTGGCGCCACGCGCCTGCGCCGCCTCCAGCGTTTCCAGCACGACGATGCCGCCGCCGCCCGCGATCACGAACCCGTCGCGGCCCGCGTCGAACGCGCGCGAGGCTTTCGTCGGCGTGTCGTTGTACTTGCTGCTCATCGCGCCCATCGCGTCGAAGAGGCACGACAGCGTCCAGTCCAGCTCCTCGCCGCCACCCGCGAACATGATGTCCTGCGTGCCCAGTGCGACCTGCTGTGCCGCCATGCCGATGCAGTGCAGCGACGTGGAGCAGGCGGAGGTGATGGAAAAGTTCATGCCCTTGATGTGGAACGCCGTCGCAAGGTTGGCGCTGACGGTGGAAGCCATCGTCTTGGGCACCGCGAACGGCCCGATCCGTTTGGTGGCACCCGTCGCCAGCACCGACTGGTGGGCTGCGAACATCGCGGATGTGGACGGCCCGCCGGAGCCTGCGATCACGCCGGTCATTGGGTTGACGACCTGTGCGTCACTCAACCCCGCGTCGGCGATGGCCTGCTGCATCGCGATATGGGCGTAGGCGGCGCCTGGCCCCATGAAACGCAGGGTGCGCTTGTCCACGTGGTCGGCCACGTCCAGTTTGATCGTGCCCGCGACACGGCTGCGAAAGCCGTGTTCGGCCATCTCGGGCGAAGCCTCGATGCCGCTGGTTCCGGCCTTCAGTGCAGCCATGACCTCGGTTGCTGTGTTGCCGATCGGGGACACGATCCCCAGGCCGGTGATGACGACGCGTCGCATGGGCGCTCTCCTCAGATGACCCGGCCTGTTTAGGCCACTCGGGTCACGGGCCGCAACCACAATGCCGCAGGCATCGTGCCGTGCCGCACGCGATGCACGGGGGCCAGCCCCCCGTCCGCCAGCGGACTCCCCCCGGAGTAATTGCAAAAACGCGAGGAGCGGAGCCGGATGGCGAAGCGGGCGACCCGCGCGGCGGGGGCAGGGGCCGTCGTATTGTCTGGGCTGCGGATGCTGCCGCCGGCGCTTGATTTCGAGAGCGGAACGTGAGGGCCGGGTGGTGCGGTCAGCTCTCGCTGAGTGCCACCTTCATGTCGTTGACCTGATAGATCACGTCGCCGTCCGCCTCGACGATGCCGTCGGCGACGCCCATCGTCAGGCGGCGGGTCTGGATCGCCTTGGTGAAGTCGATCTTGTAGGTCAGCCGCCTGCGGTCCGGGCGGACCATGCCGGTCAGTTTCACCTCGCCCACACCCAACGCATAGCCGCGCCCCTGCCAGCCCCGCCAGCCGAGGTTGAAGCCCGTCAGCTGCCACAACCCGTCGAGGCCGAGGCAGCCAGGCATGATCGGGTTGCCCGGAAAGTGACAGTCGAAGAACCACAGGTCCGGCGTGATGTCGAACTCGGCCACGACGTGACCCTTGCCATGCGCGCCGCGGTCGCCAGAGATGTCGGTGATCCGGTCCATCATCAGCATCGGCGGTGCGGGCAGCTGCGCGTTGCCCGGACCGAAGAGCTCGCCACGGGCGCAGGCCAACAGGGCGTCCTTGTCGAAGGTGGTCGGGAACTGGGTCATGTCGATCCTTTCGGCGCAGGGCCTGACGTTGTGGGCCGTCCGGACAGGTGTCGTGACGGGTATCGTGACGGGCGTCGTGGCGTCCGGGCGTGTTAGCACCCTGTGCAGAACGCTGGCAAGTCCGGCAACCCGCGCCGCCGCGATACCACGTCGCGGCGAAAGGCGTTGATCTGGCTGCTTTCCACGCCATATACATCCCGTATGAGCGAATTCGCGACTTTGACCGACATGACGACCGACAGGGCGAGCGCGTGGCTGGCAACGGCCGGTCTGCGCCCGACGCGCCAGCGCGTGACGCTGGCCGCACTGCTGGTGGGCGACGGGGCCGATCGCCATGCCACCGCAGAGGGTCTGTTCGCCGCCGCCGCCGGGTGCGACGGACGCGTGTCACTTGCGACGGTCTACAACACCCTGCGCGCGTTCTGTGCCGCCGGGGTGTTGCGGGAAATCACGGTGGACGGCGCGAAAAGCTATTTCGATACCGACATGGGCGATCACCCACATTTCTATTGGGAAGATACAGCCGAATTGACGGATGCCCCGCGCGAGGCGCTGGAAATCCGTCGCCTGCCGCAGGCGCCCGCAGGGGCAGAAGTGGTCGCGGTCGATGTCGTGATCCGTCTGCGCCGCTGCTGAGGCAGGCCGCGCCGCGTCAGAACCACTGACCGGGCTCCATCAGGCCCAGATCAAGCAACTGACGCGATTCCCACCGGAACGGTTCCGAATTGTGCCAGCGAAAACTGTGGATATGGG
Organism: Loktanella fryxellensis; assembly: GCF_900110065.1. Lineage (GTDB taxonomy): Bacteria > Pseudomonadota > Alphaproteobacteria > Rhodobacterales > Rhodobacteraceae > Loktanella > Loktanella fryxellensis. Next base: position 66,436 of record NZ_FOCI01000003.1, read on the forward strand.
GTGCCGATCCGGCATTGCGGCGCAGCGCCTTGGCGGTGCGGAACGAACATAGGGCCGCCGTCAGACTGTTGTGCCACGGACAGGCATAGGTGTTGTATTCCGGGTCGTTGAAGGTGTGCGACGCAGTCAGGCGCAGCCCGGGCCGCGCCCGGAACAGCGACACCCGGTCGATGCGCCTGCGCGGGGCGGGCACGTGTTCCTCGAACCGCCAGCGCAACCCCCCGAAGAAATCCAGCTGCCGTTCGCAGAATTCGCCGTCCCGATCCTTGCGCGCCAAGGCGTAATAACCCGACCTGTCCAGATGGGCGTCCGGGCGGCTGACCGCCGTCGGATGGGCGGACAGGTCGCCCGCATACAGATCGACGACATAGGTCAGAAGACTGTCGCGCCGCTCCTCGGTCGAGAAGGCCAGCATCTCTCCCACGGTGCGCGTCTCGCAGAAGGGATAGAACAGGTATTCGGTATTGTAGCCGTAGAAGATCCATTGCCCCGGTGCTGCGTCGATCACGCCGTTGACCACCGTCGTCAGCGCATCCGGCGACAGCATGTCGTGGTGCACGCGGATGATGTGCTCCTCCAGCGCGTGGTCCACGGCGATCTGTGCCGCGCCGACAGCCACCACGACGCGAAAGCCAGCGTCGATGTGGTGGCGCAGGGTGCTGTCCACCTCGACCGCGTCTTCCATCAGGATCAGGGCGATCGGGCCCTTGGACAGGACATCGCGCCCTTGGGTCAGAAAGGCGTTGAGGCTGGTATGGATCATGGGGGCTGGGTCCGTCTGCGGCGCAGGCAACGGTCGGCGAAATCGCCTTGCATTGCAAGCCCGGCCCGGCGGCGATATGCACGGCGGGTCCGCGTCCCCCGCCCGTCAGGTAACACCCATGTCAGCGTCATCCCCGTCCCAGCCACGCAAGCTGTTCATCAAGACCTACGGGTGCCAGATGAACGTGTACGATTCAGAGCGCATGGCCGAGGCGCTGGGTAGCGAAGGATACGTCACGACCGACAGGCCCGACGACGCGGACATGATCCTGCTGAACACCTGCCACATCCGCGAAAAGGCCGCTGAAAAGGTCTATTCCGAACTGGGCCGCCTGCGGGTCCTGAAGGATGCGAACCCCGACCTGAAGATCGGCATCGCCGGATGCGTGGCACAGGCCGAGGGCGAGGAGATCATGCGCCGCGCCCCCGTGGTCGATCTGGTGGTCGGACCGCAAAGCTATCACCGCCTGCCCGCCATGGACCGCGCCGTGCGGGGCGGCGCCAAGGCGCTCGACACCGATTTTCCGGCGGATGACAAGTTCGACACGCTGAAGGCCCGCCCCAAGGCCCGCCGTGCGCCGGCAGCCTTTCTGACGGTGCAGGAAGGCTGCGACAAGTTCTGCGCCTTTTGCGTGGTCCCCTATACCCGCGGGGCAGAGGTCAGCCGCCCGGCCGCCAAGGTGCTGACGGAGGCGCGCGATCTGGTCGCTGCCGGTGTCGCCGAGCTGACACTGCTGGGGCAGAACGTGAATGCCTATCACGGGCATCCGGGCGGGCTGGCGGGGCTGGTGCGCGATCTGGCCGCGATCGACGGGTTGCAGCGCATCCGATATACCACCAGCCACCCCAACGACATGGACGCGGCCCTGATCTCGGCGCATGGCGACTGCGACAAGCTGATGCCCTATCTGCACCTGCCGGTGCAGTCCGGGTCCGACCGCATCCTCAAGGCGATGAACCGCAAGCATACTGCCGACCACTATCTGCGGTTGGTCGAGCGGATCAAGGCGTCCCGGCCCGATCTGATGCTGTCGTCCGATTTCATCGTGGGCTTTCCGGGAGAGACCGAGGCGGATTTCGAGGCGACGCTGGACCTGATCCGCGAAGTCGCCTTCGGGCAGGCCTATTCGTTTAAGTATTCCACCCGCCCCGGCACGCCTGCGGCCGAAAAACCGCAACTGCCCGAGGAGGTGATGGCCGACCGTCTGGCACGGCTGCAGGCCCTGCTGACGCAGCAGCAGCGGGCGGTGCAGCAGTCCATGGTGGGTCGCACCGTGGGCGTGCTGTTCGAGAAGCCGGGCCGCATCGCGGGGCAGATGATCGGCAAGTCCGACTATCTGCATGCCGTCTATGCGGACGCCCCGGCGGATGTGATCGGTCAGGTGCGCCCGGTCAGAATCACCACCTCCGGACCGAACTCGCTGGGCGGTGTGCTGGCGGGTTGAGCGGCTGATCCGTTCGCGGTTGTCATTCAATCCGCACGGCAATCCGGCATTGTCCAACCGGCGGCGTCAAAACGCCGGTTTTTCACCAAATCATCGGCCAATACTTGCCAACATGGTGAACATAATGTGTTATGCCCGCCAAAGCATACCGCTGCTGGTGTGCCAGTCCAATCAAGAGGTGTCCGTCGTGGTTTCCAGCCCGTCCCGTATCGCGAAGACCGCACTGGCGGGATTGCTCGCGCTGACCGCCATCGCCGGCACGAGTGCCACAGCCCAGCAATCGGCGCGGGGCGAGATCTATGAACCCGCGATCTGGATCGACCCGGACGGCTGCGAACATTGGGCGCTCGACGATGGGGCCGAAGGCTTTATGTCGCCGCACCGCACGCGCGACGGTCGCCCGGTGTGCCACCGGTCCGAGATCTGCGGCGTGATCCCGACCGACACGCTGTTCGCCACCGACCGCTACGACATCAGCCCCGCCGGTCGGGTGACGCTGCAGAATTTTTTCAACACGGCCAATGCGTTCGGCTTCATGATCTATGGTCACACCGACAGCCGGGCGTCCGACGAATACAACATCAGCCTGTCCAACAACCGGGCCTTTGCCGTGGCCAACATCGCGCAGGCGACCGGCAAGCGGATCGTGGATGTCAAGGGGTTCGGCGAGCGGACACCGATTGCCGACAACAACACAGCCGCCGGGATGCAGCAGAACCGCCGCGTCGAAATCTATTGCGTGCGCTAGGAGCATGACCGTGAACACATTGAAAATTGCGGGACTTCTGGTCGCTGGCCTGGCGCTGTCGGCCTGCGCGGATCAGGCCGTGGGTCCCAACAAGGGCTTTGATCGCGGCATCAATTCGCACAGCCTGTCGACGCTGGTCGCTGGCATCTGGGTCGATCCGAACGGCTGCGACCATTGGATCATCGACGACGGCATCGAAGGTTACATGTCGGAGCGGATGACCCCCGATGGACGCCCTGTCTGCTCCGGCGTAGCCCCGCCGAACACTGCTGTCGGCCCGTTCAAGGCCGGATCGTCCATTCCCGATCCGGTCAGGGCCGCAAACTTCCGCTGATCGCTGCGCCATGCATCACAAAGGCCACGGACCCTGCGTCCGTGGCCTTTTGCGTGCCGCCCGTTTGCCGGGCACCGGTGCATCGGGTCGCAGATCATGCCGGTCATGTGAACCTGCGGGCTTGTCTTTGCACCCCCGCAGCGCCACGTTGAACCCATAGCCCTTTGATCCCGGAGATCCGCTTGTCCATTGGTGCCCTGACCCCGACCGCCGAAACCGTATCCGAATCGGTGCTGGAGTTTCCCGACAACTTTCTGCTGATCGACCTGTGCGGCCCCTACGACCGCAACCTGACCGCGATCGAGAGTGCGATGGGCGTTCAGGTCCTGCGGCGCGGCAACCGGCTCGAGGTCGTGGGCCCGGAGGGTGCCCGCAAGGACGCGCTGGACATCCTCAAGTCGCTTTACGAGCGGCTTGAGTCCGGCAAGACGTTGGAACCTGGCGACATCGACCGCGAACTGCGCGCCCACCCGGACCTGTCGCTGACACCCGGCGATCAGCGCGAACTGTTCAAGGGCGAGCTGGCCGACCGGGTCGAGATCAAGACCCGCAAGAAGCTGGTGGAACCGCGCACCGACGCACAAAAGGCGTACGTGCGCGCATTGTTCGAGAACGAGCTGTGTTTCGGCATCGGGCCTGCGGGGACGGGCAAGACCTACCTCGCCGTGGCCGTCGCGGTGAACCATTTCATCAGCGGCAACGTGGACCGGATCATCCTGTCGCGCCCCGCCGTCGAGGCGGGCGAAAAGCTGGGCTATCTGCCCGGCGACATGAAGGACAAGATCGACCCCTACATGCAGCCGCTCTATGACGCGCTGAACGATTTCTTCCCCTCCAAACAGGTGCAGAAGCTGATCGAGGAGAAGCGGATCGAGATCGCCCCGCTCGCCTTCATGCGGGGTCGGACGCTGGCCGGGGCCGCCGTCGTGCTGGACGAGGCGCAGAACGCCACGACCATGCAGATGAAGATGTTCCTGACCCGTCTGGGCGAAGGGTCGCGCATGGCGATCACCGGCGACCGCACCCAGATCGACCTGCCGCGCGGCGTAACGTCCGGTCTGTGGGAGGCGGAGCGTCTGCTGAAGAACATCCCCAAGATCAACTTCAGCTACTTCACCTCCAAGGACGTGGTGCGTCACCCGCTGGTCGCGCGCATCATCGAAGCCTATGAGGCGGACGCGGAAAAGCAGGCGTAGGGCCATGACCGTCGATTGCCTGACAGAGGACCCGCGCTGGGATGCGCTGGGGCTGGAGGCGCTGGCGGTGACGGCCAGCGACGCCGCCCTGCGCGCGCTGGATCTGGACCCGGATGAGTGGGAGATCAGTCTGCTTGGCTGCGACGACGCCCGCATCACCGTGCTGAATGCCGATTTCCGCGACAAGCCGACGGCCACCAACGTGCTGTCATGGCCGTCCGACGAGCGTGGGGCTGAGGTGGCGGGCGACATGCCGGACCCGCCGGATGCGGACGATCCCGAACTGGGCGACATCGCCATCGCCTATGACACCTGCGCGGCAGAGGCGCTGGCGGCGGACAAGCCGCTGGCGGATCACGTTACGCATCTGATCGTCCACGCGACCCTGCACCTGCTGGGCTTCGATCACGAGGATGACAGCGACGCCACCCTGATGGAGGGGCTGGAGACGCGGATACTTGCGCAGATGGGTCTGGACGATCCATACCGCGCCTGACGGTCGCCGCGCCGTGGCCACAGCACGGGACCGCACCGCCATGACACGCACCCCGCAGGATTTGGACCGCCACCGGGCTCTGCCGACGGATCGGTTGTGGCGTCTGGGACGATGGCCGCGCGCGGCGGCTCTGGTGCTGCTGGGCATCCTCGTGGCACTGGGCATGGCCCCGCTGGACTGGTGGATCGTCGCCGTCCCCGCCTGGGGCGTGGTGCTGGCCGTGCTGGCAGGCGCACCGGGACTGCGCGCCGCGGGGTTCGCCGCGCTGTTTGTGGGATTGGGATATTTCGGCTTCACCCTGCGCTGGTTGATCGAGCCGTTCCTGATCGATGCCGCGACATGGGGCTGGGCCGCACCCCTGGCGGTCAGCCTGATGGCATTGCGAGAGACGCTGTTCTGGGTCGCGGGCACACTGCTGGCCCGCTGGCTGACACCCGCGCCGGGGACCGCGCGGCTAATGGCGCTGGTCCTGTCGCTGACGCTGGCCGAGGCGTTGCGCGGCTATCTGTTCACCGGGTTTCCATGGGGCCTCATCGGGCACGTCCTGATCCCGACGCCGTGGGCGCAGCTTGCGGCCCATGGCGGGCCGCATCTGCTGACGCTGCTGGTGCTGACGGTGGCGGCGGGGCTGGTCATGGCGGCCGGGCGGCGCTGGGCGGGCTTTGTTCCGCTGATCGCTGCCGTGGGCATGGCCCCGTTGCTGGTGCCGCCGCCGGTGCCGGGTGACCCCGCAGCCCCGGTGATCCGCATCGTGCAGCCCAATGCGCCGCAGGACCAGAAATGGGACCCGGCGCAGAACCTGATCTTTTTCCAGCGCATGATCGCCTATTCGCAGGCCGCGCCGCGCCCCGCCGCCATCGTCTGGCCGGAAACCGCCGTGCCGGTGCTGCTGGACTATGCGCAGCCCGAACTGGGGCAGATCGCCGCAGCGGCGGCTGGCGTGCCGCTGGTCACCGGGGTGAACCGCAGTCAGGATGGCCTTTATTACAACTCCCTCGTCGTGGTGGGGGCGGGGGGGCAGGTCACCCAGACCTATGACAAGGCGCATCTGGTGCCCTTCGGCGAATACGTCCCCTTTGGCGAGGTGCTGTTGCGCCTTGGCGTGCAGGGGCTGGCCACGTCGCAGGGCGGCGGGTTCGCCAAGGGGCCGGTGCCGCAACCGCTGATCGATCTGCCGGGCATCGGGGCTGCCCGCGCGCTGATCTGCTATGAAGGGATTTTCGCAGAGGAAATCGCGACCCCCGAACGCCCGCGTCTGCTGATGATGATCACCAACGACGCGTGGTTCGGCAAGGGCGCCGGGCCCGCGCAGCACCTGATGCAGGCGCGGTTGCGGTCGATCGAACAGGGACTGCCGATGGTGCGGTCGGCCAACACTGGCATCAGCGCGATGATCGACGCCCATGGCCGCATCCGCGCGATGATCCCGCTGGATCAGGCGGGGTACGTCGATGCGGCGCTGCCTGCAGCGCTTGGGCCCACGGCCTACGTCAGGTGGGGCGACTGGCCGGTGCTGGCGCTGGTGCTGACCGGTCTTGCGGCGCTTGCTGCGCGGCGGCGGTGGCGGCGTTAGCCATTGACCATGCGGGGCGGCCTGCGTAACCACGCGGCTGACCCGCCACAACGGCTTCCTGACGTGGCGGGATTGTACATACCGGAGCACGTCCCCATGGCACGCCAAGACTACATCTTCACCTCTGAATCCGTGTCGGAGGGGCACCCTGACAAGGTCTGCGACCGCATTTCCGACAGCATCCTCGACGCCTTTCTGGCCGAAGAACCGGAGGCGCGCGTCGCCTGCGAAACCTTTGCCACCACCAACCGCGTGGTGATCGGCGGCGAAGTCGGCCTCGGGACCGAAGCCGCCACGCAAGAGCTTCTGGCAAAGGTCGACAGCATCGCCCGCGCCGCGATCGCCGACATCGGCTACGAACAGGACAAGTTCCACCACGCCACCTGCGAGATCACGAACCTGCTGCACGAGCAGTCCGCGCATATCAAGCAGGGCGTCGATGCCAGCGGCGACAAGCCAGAGGGTGCGGGCGATCAGGGGATCATGTTCGGTTTCGCCACGCGCGAGACGCCGGAGCTGATGCCGGCACCCATCCAGTATGCCCACGCCATCCTGCGGCGTCTGGCCGAGGTCCGTAAATCGGGCGAGCAGCCCACGCTGCGCCCGGATGCGAAAAGCCAGATCAGCCTGCGCTATGTGGACGGCAAGCCCGTCGAGGTCACGTCCATCGTGCTGTCCACCCAGCACAGCGACGAACGCCAGACCAGCGCCGACATCCGCGCCATCGTGGAACCCTACATCCGCGAGGTCCTGCCGGAAGGGTTCATCACCAACGACACCGCGTGGTGGGTGAACCCCACGGGCACCTTCGTCATCGGTGGACCCGACGGCGATGCGGGCCTGACCGGGCGCAAGATCATCGTGGACACCTATGGCGGTGCGGCGCCCCACGGCGGCGGCGCGTTTTCGGGCAAGGATCCGACCAAGGTGGACCGGTCTGCCGCCTATGCGGCGCGGTATCTGGCCAAGAACATCGTGGCCTCCGGCATGGCGGACAAGTGCACGTTGCAGCTGTCCTATGCCATCGGCATCGCCCAGCCCCTGTCGGTCTATGTCGATCTGCACGACACCGGTCAGGTCGACGAGGCTGCCGTGGAACGGGCGATCCGCGCGACCATGGACCTGACGCCACAGGGCATCCGCACCCATCTGGGCCTGAACCGTCCGATCTATGCGCGCACGGCGGCCTATGGCCACTTCGGCCGTGCGCCGATGGACGACGGCGGATTCAGCTGGGAACGCACGGACCTGACCGATGCGCTGACCCGCGCCGTCTGATCGGTCGAACACCATGGACAGGGGGGGCGTGACAGGCTGTCGCGCCCCCCTGTCCACGTCTGCACGGACCCTGCGGTGGTCCCGGTGCGGCCGGGCGCTATCTGTGGACTTCACTCATCACATCAAGGACATGACGCCCATGCGCACCGCCCTGACGCTTGCCGCCATCCCCGTCACCCTCGCCGGTCTGCTGGCCACCGCCGCCAGCGCCGAAATCGTGGGGGAATACCATTCCTACACCGTGGACGACACCACGTTCGAAGGCTACGTCGCCACCAACACCGATCTGGAAACGCCGCGCGGCACCGTGCTGATCGTGCACGACTGGGACGGCATGACCGAATACGAGGAACGCCGCGCCGACATGCTGGCCGCACTCGGCTATACCGCCTTTGCCATCGACGTCTATGGTGCCGACGCCGACCCGCAGGGGATGGAGGAGTATCAGGCGCTGTCCGGTGCCCTGTATCAGGACCGCGACCTGTTCCGCGAACGGCTGATGGGATCGATCGCCGAGGCCGCGAACATCACCGGCGCCACCGAGAACATGGTGATGATGGGCTATTGCTTCGGCGGTGCCGCGGCGCTGGAAGCCGCCCGTGCCGGGGCCGAACTGGACGGGTTCGTCAGCTTTCACGGCGGCCTCGACCTGCCCGAAGGGCAGGATTACAGCGGTGTCGCGGCCCCCGTCATGGTGTTCCACGGCAGCGCCGATCCGGTGTCAGACATGACCGCTTTTGGCGCACTGATGAGCGGGCTGGCCGAGGCCGGCAAGACCGCGAACGCGCAGGTCTATGGCGGTGCGCTGCACAGCTTTACCGTCTATGGCTCCGACGACTACGATCTGAACGCGGATCAGGCATCCTGGGCCGGGCTGCAGACGTTCCTGTCAGACACGTTCTGACGACGGCCTCGGCGGCATCCTGAACGGAGTGCCGCCCAGACCGCACGCCGGTTGTGGTGCCGCCGGTGCGGCATTGCCGCAAAGGTGCCGCCGGGTTGCGACCGCGGACACGAGGCGCTAAAGCGCCGCCATGCAGGATGATCCCGACCAGACCGCCGACACCGACGACCGCCATCCCTCCGGCGCGCCGTGGCGCAATTTCTATGGCCGCTTCCGCGGCAAGACGATCCGCGCCAGCCAGCAGGACTATCTGGAGAACGATCTGGACGCCCTGTCGCCCGGCCCGGTCGGCTGGGACGTGAACCCGGACCGCAAAGCCCTCGACCCAGCGGCGATCTTTGGCGGCAAGCCGGTCTGGCTCGAGATCGGGTTCGGCGGCGGCGAACACCTGATCGGCATGGCGCAGCGCTATCCCGAGGTCGGCATCGTCGGCTGCGAGCCCTTCATCAACGGTGTGGCGATGCTGCTGGGCAAGATCCGGCGCGCAGGTGTCGCGAACCTCGCGGTGCATCCGGGCGACGCGCGCGATCTGTTCGACGTGCTGCCGGATGGTTGCGTGCACAAGGCGTTCCTGAACTATCCCGACCCGTGGTTCAAGAACCGGCACCACCGTCGCCGCTTCGTCACGCAGGAACACCTGATACCGCTGTTCCGCGTGCTGGCACCGGGGGCGGAGTTTCGCGTCGCCACCGACATCCCCGATTACGTGCGCCAGACGCTGGCCGAAGTGCCGAAGGCGGGCTTTGTGCTGGAAACGCCGTTGCCCACCGGCATGGCTGAGCCGTGGGACGACTGGGTGCGCACCCGCTATGAACAAAAGGCCCTGCGCGAGGGGCGGTATCCCCATTACCTGACCTTCCGCAAGCCCGGCTGATCCGGGACGGGTCCGGCGCTGTCGCCCGCGACAGCGGTCAGGACGTCTCGCCCGCCGTTCCTTGATGCCACCCCTCTGGCACCGGGTCCTGCGCTGGGCTAAGGCTGCGTGACCAGCACGAAGGAAGCCCGCATGTCCGCCCATGGCACCCCCGTTCCGATGACCGCCCGCGCCTCTGGCCCGCTGAAAGGCGAAGCCTGCGTGCCCGGCGACAAGTCGATCTCGCACCGCGCGCTGATCCTTGGTGCGCTCAGCGTCGGAGAGACGCGGATCACCGGCCTTCTGCTGGGCGACGACGTGCTCGACACCGCCCGCGCGATGCGCGCCTTCGGTGCGACCGTGACCGACCACGGCGGCGGCACGTGGAGCGTGCAGGGCGTGGGCGTGGGCGGTTTCGCCGAACCCGCGGGCGTGATCGACTGTGGCAATTCCGGGACCGGCGTGCGGCTGATCATGGGGGCGATGGCGACGACGGGGATTACCGCGACCTTCACCGGCGACGCCAGCCTGTGCGGCCGCCCGATGGGCCGCGTCACCGACCCGCTGGCGCTGTTCGGCACCCGCGCCGTGGGCCGCGCCGGTGGCCGTCTGCCGATGACGATTCGAGGGGCGGACGACCCGCTGCCCGTGCGCTACACCGTGCCCGTGCCGTCCGCGCAGGTGAAATCCGCCGTGCTGCTGGCAGGCCTCAACGCTCACGGCGAGACGGTGGTGATCGAACGCGAGGCGACCCGCGACCATACGGAACGGATGCTGGCGGGTTTCGGCGCCGACATCAGCGTCGAGCAGACCGACGAGGGGCGCGTCATCACCCTGCGCGGGCGGCCAGAGCTGCAGGCCCAGAGCATCGCCGTGCCGCGCGACCCGTCCAGCGCGGCGTTTCCGGTCTGTGCCGCGCTGATCGTGCCGGGCTCCGACGTGCTGGTGCCGGGCATTGGCCTGAACCCCACCCGTGCGGGCCTGTTCACCACCTTGCAGGAGATGGGCGCAGATCTGAGGTTCGAGAACATGCGCGAGGAAGGCGGCGAACCTGTCGCCGACCTGCGGGCGCGCTATTCGCCTGATATGCAGGGCATCAGCGTGCCACCGGCCCGCGCCGCCAGCATGATCGACGAATACCCGGTGCTGTCCGTCGTCGCGGCCTTTGCCAGCGGCGTCACCGACATGCAGGGCGTGAAGGAGTTGCGGGTCAAGGAAAGCGACCGCATCGACGCCATGGCACAGGGTCTGCGCGCCGCAGGCGTCACGGTGGACGAAGGCGACGACTGGTGGCGCGTCACGGGCTTGGGCAGCGGCAACGTGCCGGGCGGCGCCACGGTGGCCAGCCGCCTCGACCACCGGATCGCGATGGCGTTCATGGTGATGGGGCTGGCCACGCAAGGACCGATGCAGGTCGACGACGGCAGCCCGATCACCACGTCCTTCCCGATCTTCGGCCCGCTGATGACCGCGCTCGGTGCCAACATCGGCCCGTCGCCGGCATGAGCTTTACCATCGCCATCGACGGCCCGGCCGCCGCCGGCAAGGGCACCCTCGCGCGCGCACTCGCCGCGCATTACGGGTATGCCTATCTCGACACCGGGCTGCTCTACCGCGCCGTGGGCGCGCGGATGCTGGCGGGCGACGAACCAGCCGCCGCCGCCCGCAGCCTCGATCCCGCCGACCTCGATCCCACCATCCTGCGCACGCAGACGGTCGCAGAGGCCGCCAGTCAGGTCGCCGTCCTGCCCGCCGTGCGCGTAGCCCTCGTGGCGTTCCAGCAGGATTTCGCCCGTGCGGGGCAGGGGGCCGTCCTCGATGGCCGCGACATCGGCACGGTGATCTGCCCGCAGGCCGAGGTGAAGCTTTTCGTCACCGCCAGCGCCGAGGTTCGCGCCGACCGCCGCATGCGCGAGCTGCTGGACGCAGGCCAACCCGCCGACCCCGCCGTGATCCTGGCAGAGGTCATCGCCCGCGACCGCCGCGACGCCGACCGCAGCACTGCCCCGCTGGTGACCGCCTCCGACGCCACGCTGATCGACACGACCGACCTGACCCCCGCGCAGGCGCTGTCCCGTGCCATCGCCGTGGTCGAGGCGCGCCGCCCGGCCTGAGGCGCAGCCCCGGCCGTCCCCTTCTTCTGGTTGAAAATATCCCACGGGGGTCCGGGGGTGTGAAACCCCCGGTCTTGCCACGTGTCACCTTGGCCCCTGCGGCACCCTGCCACGCGGATGCCTGTCGCCGCGCCGCCTGCACACCCTATCTTCGGCATACCCCGCAGGAGCCTGCCCATGCGCTACCTCGTCCTCCTCGCCCTCACCCTCGCCGCGCCTGCGACAGCGCAGACCGCGCCACCCAATGCCACCACCTTCGCCTCCATCGACGGCGGCACGCTGTCGCTGGACGACTGGGCGGGGCAGCCGGTGCTGGTGGTCAACACCGCATCGCTGTGTGCCTATGCGCCGCAATTGACGGCCCTGCAGACCCTTTACGACACCTACAAGGACGAGGGTCTTATGGTGCTTGCCGTCCCCTCGGACGACTTCAATCAGGAACTGGCGACCGGGGCAGAGGTGAAGGATTACTGCGAGCTGCAGTATGGCATCGACCTGCCGATGACCGACATCACGCCCGTGACGGGGGCCGAGGCGCACCCGTTCTACCGGCGCGTCAGGGCCGAGACGGGGTTCGAGCCGGGCTGGAACTTCAACAAGATCCTGCTGGACGGGCAGGGGGCTGTGGTCGGCACATGGGGATCGCCTGCCGATCCGATGGGTCGGCAGATCACCGATGCGGTGACGCCCCTGCTGGACTGACCCATTGCACAGGGCATGTGCGCCGAACCCCCCTCGCGGCTGCGCTGCCACCAGTTATATCCGAACCAGTTTAACCCGCCGAGGATACACCCCATGCTGATCGACGACCTGAACTGGCGTTATGCCACGAAAAAGATGGACCCCGCCCAGCCCGTGCCCGAAGGCAAGGTCGCGGCCATCCTCGACGCGCTGCGTCTGGCCCCGACATCGAGCGGTCTGCAGCCGTTCGAAGTGTTCGTCGTGACCGACGCCGACACGCGCGCCAAGCTGACCGCCGCCGCCTATGGCCAGAGCCAACTGACCGACGGCAGCCATGTCCTCGTCTTTGCGGCATGGGACAACTATACCGAAGCGCGCGTCGACATGGTCCGGGACGAGACCGGTGCGGCCCGCGGTGGCGTCACCGATCAGGTCAAGGAATACTATCAGGGTCTCAAGGACCGTCTGCTGGGCCAGACGCCCGCCGAGGATTTCGAGCACGCCGCCCGTCAGGTCTATATCGCACTGGGTGTGGCGCTCGTTGCCGCAGCCGAGCAAAAGGTCGATGCCACTCCGATGGAAGGGTTCGATCCCGCACAGGTCGATGCGGTCCTCGGTCTGGCGGACAAGGGTCTGAAGTCTGTCGTCGTCATGCCGCTGGGCTACCGTGCGTCCGAAGGCGACTGGCTGGCCGGTCAGGTCAAGGTGCGCCGCGATCCGTCGCAGCTGTTCACCCGCATCGACTGACGGCCCGCGCGCGCCAAGGCTTGCGATCCGCGGCCCGTTGGACTATAACGCGGGGGCTGAAGCATCGAGACAGGTGCGCGCATGAGACTCGAGCAGGGTCGGTATCATACCGGCCCTGTTGTTTTATGTGCGGCTCGGACGTTCGGCCAAACCGCAATTCAAAGACCGGCGGAGACAACCGCACGGCCCGTATAAAACGCAAGATTAGGAAATCAGCGCCACATGGCAAGCAACACAAGCATGGAAGAATTCGAAGCCCTTCTGAACGAGAGCTTCGAGATCGATACGCCCGCAGAGGGCTCGGTCGTCAAAGGTCGCGTCATCGCGATCGAGGCCGGTCAGGCGATCATCGACGTCGGCTACAAGATGGAAGGCCGCATCGACCTCAAGGAATTTGCAGAACCCGGCGAAGAACCGAACATCAAGGTCGGTGACGAAGTCGAAGTGTTCCTGCGTCAGGTGGAAAACGCCCGTGGCGAAGCCGTCATTTCGCGTGAAATGGCCCGCCGCGAAGAAGCGTGGGACCGTCTGGAGAAGGCCTATGCCGACGAGGACCGTGTCGATGGCGCGATCTTCGGCCGCGTGAAGGGTGGCTTCACCGTGGATCTGGGCGGCGCCGTGGCGTTCCTGCCCGGCTCTCAGGTCGATGTGCGCCCGGTGCGCGATGCCGGCCCGCTGATGGGCCTGAAGCAGCCGTTCCAGATCCTCAAGATGGACCGTCGCCGGGGCAACATCGTGGTCTCGCGCCGCGCGATCCTGGAAGAATCCCGTGCCGAACAGCGTGCCGAAGTCATCGGTAACCTGACCGAAGGTCAGGACATCGACGGCGTGGTCAAGAACATCACCGAATACGGCGCCTTCGTCGATCTGGGTGGCGTCGATGGTCTGCTGCACGTCACCGACATGGCCTGGCGCCGGGTCAACCACCCGAGCGAGATCCTGTCCATCGGCGAGACGATCAAGGTGCAGGTCATCAAGATCAACAAGGAAACCCACCGCATCAGCCTTGGCATGAAGCAGCTGCAGGCCGATCCGTGGGATGCCGTGGAACAGAAGTACAGCCTCGAATCCACCCACACGGGCCGCGTGACCAACATCACGGACTACGGCGCATTCGTGGAGCTGGAGCCGGGCGTCGAAGGTCTGGTTCACGTCTCCGAGATGTCCTGGACCAAGAAGAACGTCCACCCCGGCAAGATCGTCTCGACCTCTCAGGAAGTCGAAGTGATGGTGCTGGAGATCGACAGCGCCAAGCGTCGCGTGTCGCTCGGCCTGAAGCAGACGCAGCGCAATCCGTGGGAAGTGTTTGCCGAAACGCACCCCGAGGGTACCGAAGTCGAAGGCGAAGTGAAGAACATCACCGAATTCGGTCTGTTCATCGGCCTCGACGGCGACATCGACGGCATGGTCCACCTGTCGGACCTGACCTGGGATGGCCGTGGCGAGGACGTGATCGGCGACTTCCGCAAGGGCGACATGGTCAAGGCCAAGGTCTCCGAAGTGGATGTCGAGAAGGAGCGCATCTCGCTCTCGATCAAGGCGCTGGATTCCGATCCCTTCGCTGATGCCATCGGTGGCGTGAAGCGCGGTTCGATCATCACTGTCGAAGTGACCAAGATCGAGGATGGCGGCATCGAAGTGGAATATGAGGGCATGAAGTCCTTCATCCGCCGCTCTGATCTGTCGCGCGACCGGGCCGAACAGCGCCCCGAGCGTTTCGGCGTGGGCGACAAGGTCGACGTGCGCGTGACCAACATCGACAGCAAGACCCGCAAGCTGGGTCTGTCGATCAAGGCCCGCGAGATCGCCGAAGAGAAAGAAGCGATCGACCAGTACGGCTCGTCCGACTCGGGTGCATCGCTTGGCGACATCCTGGGTGCGGCGCTGAAGGGCGACAACTGATCCCTGACGTCGTCTGTGACCGACCTTGGCCCCGCCGGAGCGATCCGGCGGGGCTTTTTCATCGGCGCGGGGACGGGCCTGTCAACTCCTTGCGGCACGCTGGCCGGGCCGATTGGTTCCGACCTATCCACAGGAAAGCGCGGTATCTTTCGGCAGGGCCTGCACAAACACGCTATTTCGTGATCCGCAGTTACCCCCTATAGTCGCGCCGATGGGCCATGTGCCGAGACAGCCTGCGGGGTCGCCGATGATTCGTTCCGAACTGATCCAGAAGATCGCCGAAGATAACCCGCACCTGTTCCAGCGTGACGTGGAGCGGATCGTGGCGACCATCTTTGACGAGATCACCGGTGCATTGGTGCGGGGCGAGCGCGTCGAACTGCGCGGTTTCGGCGCGTTTTCCGTCAAGAAGCGCGACGGGCGCGTCGGACGGAACCCGCGCACCGGTGAGGCGGTTGAGGTCGAGGAGAAGCATGTGCCGTTCTTCAAGACCGGCAAACTGCTGCGCGACCGTCTGAACGGCGCGTGATCCGGGTCTGCTGCCAACAACAAGGACACCTGCCGTCGTGAAAACACTCAAGTATCTGTTCTGGGGCGCGTTTGCCCTCGTTCTCGTTGTCATCGGCCTCGTGAACCGCGACCCGGTTACGCTGCAGGCGATGCCGCAGGCGTTTGCGGATCTGTTCGGCATTTCGCCGCAGGTGACGCTGCCGCTGTTCATCGTGATCTTCTTTGCCATCGGCATGGGCCTGTTGCTGGGCCTGATCTGGGAATGGATCCGCGAATACCCCGAACGCGCCGAAAACCGCGCCCGTGCCAAGGAAATCGCCAGCCTGCGCCGCGAGATCGCCGAGTTGCGTGCCGTCAGTGCCAGTCCCAAGACCGGCGACGACATCATCGCGCTGCTGGATGCACCCAAGCGCCAGATCGCCTGAGCCTTGTCCATCCGCATCAAGATCTGCGGCCTGCGCACGCCCGACGATGCGCGGGCGGCGGCCGTCAACGGCGCCACCGACATCGGGCTGGTATTCTTTCCCAAATCACCGCGCCACCTGTCATTCGCCGCAGCAGCCGCTGTGGCCGCAGCAGCGCCGCCGGGCATTCGCCGTGTCGCGCTGACCGTTGATCCGACTGATGATGATCTGACCGCCTTGCTGCAGGCGGTGCCAGTCGATCTGCTGCAATTGCACGGGCACGAATCGACAGCGCGGGTCGCCGCCATCCGTGCGGCGCATGGTGTGCCCGTGATGAAGGCGGTTGGGATCGCATCCGTCGCCGATCTGGATGCCCTTTCCGCCTACATGGCGGTATCGGATGCGGTTCTGGTCGATGCGAAGCCGCCCGCGGACGGCGACCTTCCGGGCGGCAACGGGCTGTCCTTTGACTGGCGGTTGCTGGTGGGGCGGACGTGGCCGGTGCCGTGGATGCTGGCCGGGGGCCTGCGCCCCGACAACGTGGCAGAGGCGATCCGGCTGACCGGTGCGCCGGGGGTCGATGTGTCGTCCGGCGTGGAATCCGCGCAGGGCGTCAAGGATGCCACGCTGATCGCCGATTTCTGCGCCGCGGTTCGCAGCGCCTGACACAGGTTGACCGCAGCCGCCTTGTGGCACGCTGACCGCTTTACCCCGCACGCCTGCAGGAGTAGGTCTGTCGCCACACCAAAGTAGGGAAACCGCCATGCCTGACGATCTTTTCAACAGCTTCATGAACGGTCCCGACGACAAGGGCCGCTTCGGCGACTACGGCGGGCGCTTCGTGTCCGAGACGCTGATGCCGCTGATCCTCAGCCTCGAGGCGGAGTACGAGAAGGCCAAGACCGACGACAGCTTCTGGGCCGAGATGCATGACCTGTGGACGCATTACGTCGGCCGTCCCAGTCCGCTTTACTTCGCCGAACGGCTGACCGACCATCTGGGCGGCGCCAAGGTCTACATGAAGCGCGACGAGCTGAACCACACCGGCGCGCACAAGATCAACAACGTGCTTGGGCAGATCATCCTCGCCCGTCGCATGGGCAAGAGCCGCATCATCGCGGAAACCGGTGCCGGGCAGCACGGCGTGGCGACCGCCACCGTCTGTGCCAAGTTCGGCCTGCAATGCGTCGTCTACATGGGTGCGCACGACGTCGAACGTCAGGCCCCCAACGTGTTCCGCATGCGCCTGCTGGGGGCAGAGGTGATTCCCGTCACCTCGGGTCGCGGCACGCTGAAGGATGCGATGAACGACGCCCTTCGCGACTGGGTGACGAACGTGCGCGACACCTTCTATTGCATCGGCACCGTGGCGGGTCCGCACCCTTATCCCGCGATGGTCCGCGATTTCCAGTCGATCATCGGCAAGGAGGTCCGCGAACAGATGCAGGCCGCCGAAGGTCGTCTGCCCGACACGCTGATCGCCGCCATCGGTGGCGGATCGAACGCGATGGGCCTGTTCCACCCGTTCCTCGACGACAAGACCGTGAACATCATCGGGGTCGAGGCGGGCGGCAAGGGCGTGAACGAGAAGATGGAGCATTGTGCGTCATTGACCGGCGGGCGTCCCGGCGTGCTGCACGGCAACCGCACCTATCTGCTGCAGGACGACGACGGCCAGATCCTCGAAGGGTTCAGCATCAGCGCCGGCCTCGACTATCCGGGGATCGGGCCGGAACATGCGTGGCTGCACGACATCGGGCGGGCGCAATACGTCAGCATCACCGACGTCGAGGCGCTGGAGGCGTTCCAGTTGTGCTGCGCGCTGGAGGGAATCATTCCCGCGCTGGAACCGTCCCACGCGCTGGCCCACGTGATGAAGATCGCGCCGACGCTGCCTGCAGATCACCTGCTGGTGATGAACATGTGCGGGCGTGGTGACAAGGACATCTTCACCGTGGCCAAGCACCTCGGCTTCGATATGAAGATCTAAACCAAGGTTTAGACGCCTGTATCGCAGGTTTGACGGCGGGGCATTTCAACCTCTGGTCGACAGACAGGCTGGCTGTCTGGGTGCAATTCATGCCGCAGCAGCCGGCACAGGGTCGGTGGCATCACGAAAGGATACCCGATGAAGCACCTGTTCCTTGCAACCACCGTCATGGCCGGTCTGACCGTCACGGCCGCGTCGGCCCAGTCCATCGCCGATCAGGTCATCAGCCAGCTGACCGCCGAGGGTTACAGCCGGATCGAAGTCGACACCGGCCCCAACCAGGTCAAGGTGGAAGCCATCCGTGGCAACCGCGAACTGGAAGTGATCTACGATGCCCGCACCGGTGCCGTGCTGAAGTCCGAGACCTCTGCGGTCGGTGCCGATGACGATACACGTCCGGGGATCGAGCGCGACACCAGCGATCGCGACTTCTTCCGTGGCGGCCGTGACCTCGACGATGACGATGACGACCGCGACGATGATCGCGATGATGACCGGGACGACGACCGCGACGACGACCGGGACGACGACCGCGATGATGATCGCGACGATGACGACGACCGCGACGACGACCGTGACGACGACCGCGACGATGATCGCGACGACGATGACGACGACCGCGACGATGATCGCGACGATGACGACGACAACGATGACGACGACGGCGACGACGACTGATACGCTGCCATCGACGACGATGCCAAGCGTGCCGTTGGCCTCCCGTCTTGTGGACGGGAGGCCGCTTTTCAAAGGGATGACGATGTCCGCCTTGCGCCTGATTCTGGCCTTCCTGCTGCTGATGCCCGCCGCAGCCTCTGCGCAATCCGTGCAGGAATCGATCATCGCGCAGTTGCGCGACCAGGGCTTCGGCCAGATCGAGGTCAGCCGCACGCTGCTGGGGCGCGTCGTCGTGCGGGCCCGCAGCGCGGAACTGGACCGTGAACTGGTCTTCAACCCCACGACGGGAGAGATCCTGCGCGACTATTGGGACGAGATCGGCAGCGACGATTTTGCCGCCCCGCGTGTCATGGTCCCGGGCAACGACGATGACGACGGCCCCCGTCGGTCGTCCGGTTCGGGTTCTGGCTCCGGCTCCGGTTCGGGTTCGGGTTCCGGCTCCGGTTCAGGGGGCGGCAGCGGGGCGTCTGGCGGCGATGACGATGACGACGACGACGATGACGACGACGACGATGACGACGATGACGACGACGATGACGACGGAGACGACGACTGATGCGCAGGCCGGATCGCAGCCGCATGGGCGTGATGGTCGTCGTGGCCGTTCAGATCCTGTGCGCAGTGTTTTTCGTGGCAAACATCCTGATGTCGGTCCTGGGCCTTGCCCCGATCAGTTGGCAGGTCAGCGAGCTCATCGAACTGGGTGCCGCCTTTGGCCTGCTGCTGGGGGTGATCGTCGGCATCGTCGTGTTGCGCCGCACGCTGGCGCGGTCCGACCTGATGGAAAGCCGTCTGCAACGCGCGTCGGGCGCATTCATGGCGGGGCTCTACGCCCGGTTCGACGAATGGCAACTGACGCCCGCGGAACGTGATGTGGCCCTGTTCGCGATCAAGGGTCTGTCGGGGGCAGAGATCGCCGCCCTGCGCGGCGTGAGCGAAGGCACCGTCAAGGCGCAGAGCAACGCGATCTACCGCAAGGCGGGGGTCAGCGGGCGTGGGCAGTTGCTCAGCCTGTTCCTCGACGATCTGATGGTGCTGCCGACTGCCGCTCAGTCGGCTGGCGTGGTGGCCCCGGTGGTGTCGGACGTCCCGTCGCTTGCCGACGGGACCGGTGTGTCGGCTGCGGTCGCGGCATCCGGTGTGCCGTCGACTGTCGCCGCACCACCCTCCAGCGGCGCTGCCTGACCTGTTGCACCGCGCGACTGATCGTCAGCGACACGCCGCAGATCGAGGATGTCGAGGTCGGATTCCAGCAGCGGCTGTGGCATCAGGATGCGGACGTGGTCAGGCTCCGCCTGCGTTACGACGCCGACGATGGGCCACAGGGTGCCGTCGCTCTCGTTTTCCGGCGGAAGCTCGGCATAGGGCAGGGGTGTCGCATCGGCGACAAAGCCTGTCGCCGTCAGGATCATCGCACCCTCGATCAGGTCGATGCGGCCCGTCAACCGTTGCGATCCGGTCGTTTTGTCGATCACGAACCCGGTGCCGTCTGCCGTGATCGTGCAGGCGAACGGCGCATAGACCGTCAGATCCGTCAGGCCCCCCAGTTTCAGCGTGCGGCAGGTCCAGTCGCCGGGCAGACTGGTCTGGATCGGCGACACCGGCGTGCCCGCCAGCGCGTCCTGCAGCAGATCCACGTCGCCGCGTGTGCCGCCCGCCATGGCGCGCAGCAACGCGCGACCTACCGTCGCCTCAACCCCGGCCAGACGCGGTGCATCGGCGGCGCGGATCGGTCCGGTGGCGGCACGCGGTGGATCGGTGGCTGGCGTGGTAACGGAAGCTGCGTCCTGTGCGGACGCTGTGCAGGCGACGACCAAAAGGGCCGTCGCGGCCAGCGTCGCTCGCCTCACTCCGGCACCGCGTAGCGGCGCAGGATGTCGATGGGCACGATCTCCAGCGCGCGGACATGGGTGGCGTGCAGGTTGACCAACGGCGCGCAGCCTTCGTCGTGGGCCTGCATGAAGCGGCCCGCGCACAGGCACCACCCGTCGCCGGGCTTCAAGCCCGGAAATCCATAGTCGGGCTGCGGCGTGGACAGGTCGTTGCCGACGTATTTCGAGAATGCGAGGAATTCGGCCGTCATCACCGCGCAGACCGTGTGGCTGCCGCGATCCTGCGCGCAGGTATCGCAGACCCCGTTGCGGAAATAGCCGGTCATGGGCGCGGTCGAACAGGTGGCAAGCGTGCTGCCGAGGACATTGAAGGAGGGATCTTTTTCCATGTCTCATCCTAACCCCGCGCGGTGCCGGTGGAAAGGGCGGGGTCGTCGCAGCCGATGTGTGCCGTCAGCGAAAGCGGTCCTTCAACCGCTCCAGCGGGCCCCGCGTGTCGGGCACGTCCGGCGCTGCGGGCAGGGAGGCAGCAGGCGTCGCGGCCGCCTTGCCGGTCGAGGATCGCGGCGGAGCCACCCGCAGGGCAATGGCATTCAGGAACCTGTCCGGCTGCCCCGCCATAAGCGCCGCCACCCCGTCGGACAGGCCGCGCAACAGGTCGTCCAGCCAGTCCTGATCGGCCTTGGCGAAGTCGTGCAGCACATAGCCCGGCACCCGGTCCTTGTGCCCCGGATGCCCCACGCCCAGCCGCACCCGGTCGTAATCCGCGCCGATATGCGCATGGATCGATCGCAACCCGTTGTGCCCCGCATGACCGCCGCCGGTCTTGACCCGCACCTTGGCGGGGGCAAGGTCGATTTCATCGTGGAACACGATCACGTCGGCGGGCGCGATCTTGTGAAAGGCGCAGGCGGCCTGGACGGCACGCCCCGATTCGTTCATGAAGGTGCCGGGTTTCAGCAACAGCACCTTGTCGGGTCCCAGCCGCCCTTCGGACACTTCGCCCTGGAACTTGGCCCGCCACGGGGCAAAGCCGTGATCGCCCGCGATCCGGTCCAGCGCCATGAAGCCGATGTTGTGACGGTGGCCCGCATATTGCGCGCCGGGATTGCCAAGGCCAACGAGAAGTTTCATGTCCCCTCCATACCCGGTCGGGCCGCCCGGCGAAAGGGGACCGGCGGACGTGAAAAGGGGCCCCGCAGGGCCCCGTTCCGGTCGTCTTGTCGCAATGGCTTACGCCTTGTCGCCTTCGGCGTCGTCCGTGGTCGGCACGGCGTCCGCTTCGACCTCGGCGGCCTCGTCGTCTTCATCGTCGGCGGCCAGCACCTTGGGTGCGGCGATGTTGGCGATGACGAAATCGCGGTCCGCGATCACCGGAGTGGCGCCGTTGGGCAGCGTCACGTCGCTGATGTGGATCACGTCGCCCATCGTACGGCCCGTCAGATCGACGGTGATGTGGTCTGGGATGTCACCGGCCAGCACGTTCATCTCGACTTCGTTGCGCACGACGGTCAGGATGGCACCACCGGTCTTCAGCGCCTTGCATTCGTCCTCGTTGATGAACTCGACGGGGATGAAGATGTTGACGCGGCTTGTCCGCTTCAGGCGCAGCAGGTCGATGTGCGTCGGCAGGTCCTTGACCACGTGGCGCTGGACGCCGCGGCAGATGACGCGGACGTCGTCATGGCCTTCGACCTTCAGGTTGAACAGCGTGGACATGAAGCGGCCCTTGCGCAGGCGCGTCAGCAGTTTGTTGAAGTCGAGCTGCAGCGCGACCGGATCGGCCCCGCCACCATAGACGACTCCGGGTACCATTCCGTTACGACGAGCTGTGCGGGCGGCCCCCTTGCCTGTCCCCGCGCGGACCTCGGCGTGCAGATCAGGGATCTTGTCAGCCATTGGGTATCTCCAGTTGATGTTGTGACCGCCCTCCAAGGGTGTGCGGTCCGATGAAGTCGCCCCTATAGGGCTGGCGTGACGGTTAGGAAAGGGGGAACAGCCGGCGTTTGGCGGTTTTCGGGGCGCATACCGCCAGAAAGGGCCTTGATCGGTCCCCTGCGCTGGCCGAGGCTGCGGCGGTGGCAGCAGGAGAGCGGCGGTGATCGGCCGGGTCGAGGATTACTTCACAGCCGGATGCGGGCGCTGCGCGCGGTTTGGGACCCCCGATTGCGCGGCGATGATCTGGCGTGACGGCATCGCGGCGCTGCGCGATCTGTGCAGGGCGGCGGGACTGGACGAGACGCTGAAGTGGGGGCACCCCTGCTATGCCCATGCCGGCCGCAACATCGCGTTGATCGGGGCCACGCGGGGGGCGTTCCATCTGTCACTCATGGACGTCGATCTGCTGTCACAGCCTTGTCCCCTTCTGCAGCCCGCCGGGCCGAACAGCCGCAGCGCGGATACCCTGCGGCTCATCAATGCTGTAGATGTGGCACGACACGCCGACACGATCCGTGCGGTGTTGGCCGAGCTGATGGATCACGCGGCGGCGGGCCGTCGCCCTGCACCGCGCGTGGCCGAGGCGCCCGATCTGCCGGACGCATTGGTGATGGCGCTGGACGGCGACCCGGCGCTTGCCGCCGCCTTTGCCGCACTGACGCCTGGTCGCCAGCGGGGCTGGGCGCTGCATGTGTCCGGGGCCAAGGGGGCGGACACACAGGTGGCCCGCATCGCAAACGCCCGCGACCGCATCATCGCCGGGCGGGGCCTGCACGACCGCTAGCGTAGCCAGAGGCAACCATAGGGCGGAACCGTCAGGCTGCCGTCCGCGAGGGGGGCCGGGCTGTTCGTCAGCAGATCGACCGGATCGTCGGTCAGCAGCCCGTCCGCCGACAGGGTCTGCGGCTGGTCGGTGAAGTTCGCCACACCCGTCAGCGTCCGGTCGTCGCCAAGGCGCTGCCAGACGAACAGCGCCGTGTTGTCGGTCGGGCAGACGCGTGTCGGCACGTCGCCCGCCAGTTGCGGCACGGATTTGCGCACAGCCATGATGTGCACCAGATCGGCGCGGATACGCGCGGCGGGGCCGGTGGTCGCCACGGCGCGGCCCCAGTCCATCGCGGGCCGCTGCATCCAGCGCCCGTCGTCGGCACGCGCGGGGTCCGCCAGATAGCTGTGGTCGTTGGTCAGGCCGACCTCGTCCCCCATGTAGATCAGGGGGATGCCGCCATAGGATGCGATCAGCGCATGGCCCAGCCGGATGCGGGCGATGGCCGCATCGATCAAGGCGGGGTCACCCGCCTCCACCGCCTGTTCCAGCCCCGCAAGGCTGGCGAGGCTGCCGTTGGTGCGGCGGTCGCCGGTTTCCTCGTTCACCTGAAAATCCGCGCCACGCGCCCACGACCCCGGAAAGCTGCCGTTGTAGAAATCGGACAAGTAGTTGCGGTGATCCTTCGCCTCCATATGCGGGATGTGGGCGGTATCCTCTGGCGTGATGGCCCAGCCGATGTCGTCGTGGCAGCGCAGGTAGGGCGCGAACGACGCGCGGCGGAACGTTTCCGGAAAGTGCGATTTCAGCACGTGATTCATCAGCCGGGTATCGCCGGAGGCCAGCGTGGACCAGAACTGCACCATCAGGTTGTTATGGTAAGCCAGTTGGCTCACCTTGCCCGCATGCGTCCCGGTGCCGAGGTAGGGGACAAGATCCGAGGGGCCCACGATGGCCTCGGCCTTGTGGATGACGGCGGGGGCTGCGATGCGGGTCGCCTGCGTCAGAAGTTGCAAAAGGTCATGCACTTCTGGCAGATTCTGGCAGCCGGTCCCCATGCGTTTCCACATGAACGCGACTGCGTCGAGGCGGAAACACTCCACCCCCTGATTTGCCAGCTGCAGCACCGTGTCCAGCATGGCGAGGAAGACATGCGGGTTTTCCCAGTTCAGGTCCCACTGATACGTGTTGAAGGTCGTCCAGACCCATTTCTGCATCGCGGGGTCGTAGGTGAAGTTGCCGGGCGCCTGTGCGGGAAAGATCTCGACCAGCGTTTTTTCATACTGGCGGGGCAGGGTGTCGTCGTCGAACAGGCGATAGAAGGCCTGATAGAACCGATCGCCCGCCTGCGCGCGCTGCGCCCAGTCATGTTCCTGTGCGGTGTGGTTCAGCACGAGGTCGATGACCGGGCTGATCCCCGCCGCCCGGAACGCCGCACAGGCGGCGCGGAAATCGTCCATGTCGCCAAGGCGCGGGTCGATCCGGGTGTAGTCCATCACCGCATAGCCGCCGTCGTTCGCACCCGGTCGCGGCATCAGGCAGGGCATCATGTGGGCATAGGTCACGCCCAGCGACTGCAGATAGGGGATGCGGTCCGGTAGCGCGGCCAGCGTGCCCGCGAAGTTGTCGATGTAGAACACATAGGCGACCATGCGTTCGGACAGGAACCAGTCCGGGTCCAGATCGCGCCGCAGGTCCAGACGTTTCAGGTCCGCGGGCCTGTCCGCCCAATGCCGCTGCAACACCGCTTTCAACCGCGAGAGGAAATCCGCAGGGTCCATGTGGCGGGCATAGAGCCGCGCGATGGGACCGGCCAGATCGCGGCGGCCCCGGTCCCAGCGCAGGTCGAACAGGTCGGTATCGGTGATGGGATCGGACATGGCGGTGCTCATTCTGGACGGCTGCGCGTGGGGTGATCAGGGACGCCTCCCGCGGGGGAGTATCTGCGGCAAGATGACGGGTGGGCGTTACTGCCAGTCGCCGGAAAAGTCCTTTGGGATCAGCAGGATGTCGCGGTCCACGTCGGCCACATCGCGTTTGCCGCACAGGGCCATGGTCAGGTCCATCTCCTTGTAAAGGATCTGAAGGGCCTTGGTGACGCCCGCCTGACCCATCGCGCCGAGGCCATAGATGTAGGCGCGTCCGATCATCACGCCGTGCGCCCCCAATGCCCGCGCCTTGAGGATGTCCTGACCGGAGCGGATGCCTGAATCCATCAGCACCTCGACCCGGTCGCCGACGGCGGCGACGATGGCGGGCAGCATGCGGATCGCCGACAGCGCCCCGTCCAGCTGCCGCCCACCGTGGTTGGACACCACGATGGCATCGCAGCCCAGATCGGCGGCGCGGACCGCATCCTCCGGGTCGAGGATGCCTTTCAGGATCAGGCGACCGCCCCATTTCTCCTTCAGCCGTGCGACCATGTCCCAGTCGAGCTTGGGTTCGAACTGTTCCGCGGTCCAGGAGGACAGGGAGCTCATGTCGCTGGCTGATCTGGCATGGCCCACGATGTTGCCGAAGCTGCGGTTTTTCGTCTGCAGCATCTCCAGCCCCCAGCGCCATTTGGTGGCGAGGTTCAGGACTGTTCGGGGCGTCAGCTTGGGCGGGGCGGACAGGCCGTTGCGCAGGTCCTTGTGCCGTTGGCCCAGCAGTTGCAGATCCAGCGTCAGCACCAGCGCATCGCAGCCCGCATGTTTGGCGCGCCGGATGATGTTGTCCACGAACTCCGCGTCCCGCATCACGTAGAGCTGGAACCAGAACGGCGCCTTGGTCGCCCGTGCCACATCCTCGATCGAGCAGATCGACATGGTGGACAGGGTGTAAGGCACGCCGAAATCGCGGGCCGCGCGGGCGGCCTTGATCTCTCCATCCGCGCACTGCATCCCGGTCATGCCCACGGGGGCCAGGGCCACGGGCATCGTCACGTCCTGACCGATCATCGTGCTGCGCAGGGTGCGGTCCGACATGTCCACGGCAATGCGCTGGCGCAGGCGCAGCTTGTCGAAGTCGGACGTATTCTCGCGGAAGGTCTGTTCGGTCCAGCTGCCACTTTCGCAGTAGTCGAAGAACATCTTCGGCGCGCGGCGGCGGTGCATCTGCTTCAGGTCGTCGATGGTCGTGATGACGGGCATGGCGGTCCTTGTGCGGCTGGCGTGGGGCGACATTGCCCGGTCGCCCGAGGGCTTGCAATGGTCGCGCCGTTCAGCCCAGTTCGTGCGCCCATGGCGGATTGGCCCCGGCGCGGGCCACGGTGATCGCGGCGGCGCGCGCGCCAAGGCTGGCCGCGGCGCGCAACTGATCGTCGGTCGCCGCCGTGACGCCCGCCTTGGTCAGCAGACCCGCCTGATCCAGACCAGCAAGGAATCCCGCGTTGAACGTGTCGCCGGCGCCTACCGTGTCCACCACGGTTGCACGGGTGGCACCGACGTCGAACCGGCTGTGCCGGGTGGCCACGGTGACGCCGTCCGCGCCGCGCGTCAGCAGCACGACCTGTGTCGCGCTGTCACCCAGCAGGGCGGTGGGATCGCAGCCCCCGGTCAGCCACGACAGATCCTCGTCCGAGATCTTGACGATGTCCGCGACGGCCAGCATGGCGGCCAGCCGGTCGCGGTAGGCTGCCTCATCGGTGATGAAGCCGGGCCGGATGTTGGGGTCGATCATGGTCAACCGCTGCGGCGCCTCGCGCAGCATCAGCGCCTTGTAGGCCTCGCCGCACGGTTCCACCACGAGGCTGATTCCGCCGAAGAACAGCGCGTCCGCTGAGACAGCGGGCAGATCGGCGGGCGTCAGCATGCGACCGGCGGTGTTTTCGTCATAGAAGGCGTAGCTGGCGTGGCCGTCGGTCAGCCGCACGAAGGCCAGCGTGGTGGGCCGGTCGCTGACATGGCAGGGTGTGGTGTCGACATGGGACTGGGCCAGCACGTCGCGCAGCACGTCGCCGAACAGATCGGACGACAGGCCGGAGATGAACTGCACAGGCGTGCCCAGACGGCCCAAGGCGATGGCCGTGTTGAACACCGCACCGCCCGCATAGGGGGCGAAGGCGCTCTCGTTCGCGGGGGTGGTGCGGGGCAGCATGTCGATCAGCGCCTCGCCACAGCAGATGATCATGCGCGCAACTCCCTTAACGGCTCATGGCATAGAAATAGCCGACCGTTAGCGCAATCACCAGCCCAAGGAGCACGGCGAATGCGATCTTCCACTTGGAATAGGGCCGCTCGCCCTGCACCCGCCCGGTGCGACCGTTGACGACGAAGCGATAGGTCTGGCCGTTGTATTTATAGGCGGCCAGCCACACGGGCAGCAGGATGTGCTTGAAGGTGACGGCGCTGATCTGGGTCTGCACGTCGGTGACGCGCTGCTCGTCGCCGCCGATGTCGAACTGCACGTCGCGCAGGATCATCCGGTCCATATAGGCGCGGGCCTGGCCGAACCCCTCTTCGATGGGCACCTGATACCCTTCGGCGCGGAACCCTGCGAGGTATTCGGGCTGGTAGGGCTTCAGCTCCGACAGGTCCCACGGCTCCAGCCCGTCGGTATATTGCTTGGGCAGGCTGGTGGAGGCGAGGACGAGCACATCGTCGAAGAACCGCGCGACCCGACCCGAGGCGGCGGACCAGCGGGTGTGCCGCTGCTGCACCGTGCGCGGTTTACCGTCCTGCATGACGGTGCGGCTGGTGTAGTAATGCGTGCCGCGCTGGCCCTGATAGCGGCTCTCGGTCTGCGCATCGAAGGTCCAGTAGGGGACGTAGATGCCGTCCATGCTGCGCCCCTTGCGGGCGTATTCGGTCAGCCCGTTGGGGGCGAACCACAGCCCGCCCAGCCAGTCGGTCATCGCGTCCTTCGCGCGGGCCTGATCAAGGGCGAAGGGCAGCAATCCGCGCGGCTTGATGTGGCGGTGGGTGCCGGTGTCGGTGACCACGGGCGTGGCGCAGAACGGGCAGGCGTCGGCGTGTGTGTCGTTCGCCAGTTCGAACTGCGCGCCGCAGTTGGGACAGGACTGGACCCGCGTTTCCTCGATCTCGGCCTGTGGCAGGGTGGCGTTCAGGGCCTGCTGGAAATCCAGCTCGGAAATCATGGCGAAGGGGCCGGCACCGGCCCCCATGCCCTCGACGTTGCCGCAGTGGTCGCAGATCAGCGCGCGCTGGGTCGGGTCGAACCGCAGATCGGACCCGCAGGCGCCACAGGGAAAGCGGTGGGTGTCGGTGTCGGGCCGCGGGGGGGCGGTGTCGGTCTGATCGGTGGTCATCGGCCCCTCGGGCATGGAAACGCTGCTGCGACAGGCCTAGCGCGGCCCTGTCGACGGGTCCAGCGCCTTGACGGGCCAGCGCCGCGACGCGGTCGTCAGGTTCCGCGCGTCATGCGCGTCAGTGTGCCATCCTTGCGGATGTAGTGGTGGTAAAGGCCCATCACCGCATAACCGAGTGCAAGGATCATCAGCGTGTTGGCGACCAGCACATGCGGGTCGCCCAGCTGCCGCAGGCCGGCATACCATGCCAGCGCCCCCATCGTCGGGGCCACGATCATCAGCAGATAGAGCGCGCGGTGCCCCCATGTGCCCGCCAACTGCAGCGGGGCAGGGGTACCCGCCAGCGGGTCGGGCACGCCGGTGCGCAGGCGCAGGATCAGCCGCACGATCACCAGCAGCAGGACGGCGCCCCCCAGCCACACGTGCCATGTGTCGCCGGTGATGCCCGTCTCACCGGCTTCGGCCCGGTCGCGCAGGGCACGGCCCATGCCGTCGCCCAGCCACCACGTGGCCAGGATGAGGACGGCGATCAGCCAGTGCAAACCGATCTGCAGGCGGGAATAACGGGACGATGCAACCATGACGGCAACCTTTGCGCAACAAGAGGAACTCCAGCCCTCACCGTACACATCGGCATCCGTGCCGCACGCAAATACTCAGGCGGGCGGCGGTGGCGGCGGCGTGACGGTGAAAAGTTGCGCAAGCGCGGTGTCCATCGCCGTTTTCCAGCCGTCCTGACCATCGGTCCATACCATGCTGTCGCGTGCCAGACTGCCATCCGTCACCATCCGCCCCATCGCCGCGCGGGAAAACGGGCCGGTCACCTCGCCTGCCTTGGCGATGTGCCACAGCTGATCGGTCGCAGGAGGCGGGGGCGGGGGCGGGGGCGCTGCGGCGGGGTGGGCCGCCTGCGGTGCGGCCGGGCCGCCGGTCTGACCCCACGGTCCCGCCTGCGCCATGTGGCCCATCTGCATGCCAAGGCTGCCACCCAGACCGGCCCCCATGCCCAGACCCATCGCTTGCCCTGCGGCGCTGCCGGGCTGGGCCATCGCCTCTGCGGCCTTGTATTTCATGTGCTCGTCCAGATTGCCTGCCATGCCGCGGCTGGTGCGGTCGTCCAGCGCCTTTTCCACGGCGTCCGGCAGGCTGATGTTCTCGACGTAAAGCTCGGGGATGGTCAGGCCGTAGCTGGTCATCACGGGGTCGATGGCCTTGGCCACCAGATCGCCCAGTTCCTTGGTGTTCGCCGCCATGTCGAGCGCCGGGATACCGGACGCAGCCAGCGCGCGGCTGAACTCCTGCACGATCACGTTGCGGATCTGGGACGAGACTTCGGCCGACGTGAACTCGCCATCGGTGCCCACGATCTCGCGCATGAAGACGGCGGGATCGCTGACCTTGATCGCATAGCTGCCGAAGGCGCGCAGCCGCAGGGGTCCGAACTCCGGGTCGCGCAGCATGATCGGGTTCTTGGTGCCCCATTTCTGGTCGGTGAAACGGGTGGTGTTGATGAAATAGATCTCGGACTTGAACGGGCTCTGAAAGCCGTGGTCCCAGTGCTGCAGCGACGTCATGATCGGCATGTTGTTCGTCTCGAGCATGTAGAGGCCAGGGCTGAACACGTCCGCTAGCTGCCCTTCGTGCACGAACACGGCGGCCTGCCCCTCGCGCACGGTCAGCTTGGCGCCATACTTGATCTCGTGACCCTGCCGGTCGAACCGCCAGACCATCGTGTCGCGGGTGTCGTCGGTCCAGGCGATGACGTCGATGAACTGGCCGGAGAGGAAGTCAAAGATGCTCATGGGGGCGGCTCCTGCCAGTGAATATACCGCGCGTGCGTCGATCAGATTGACAGCGCAGATCGGTGGAAATAGTGCCACCGTCATATTTTTATCGATAGACCGGATCCACAACAATGATAATTTTTTACAGCGGGATCGTTGTCCTGACGCTATTCGTTATGGTCGCGACCGCCCGATTCCTGTGGTCGGCCACGTTGCAACCGGACCTTTCCGCGACGGCGCGGCTGGGCGAAATCGACGGCCTGCGCGGTTATCTCGCGGCGGGGGTGCTGGTGCATCATTTCGCGATCTGGGTCGATTATCGCAACGGATTGCCTTGGGCTGGATCAGGCATCACGCTGTTTGCCGCCATCGGGCCTGCTGCCGTCGTGATCTTTTTCCTGATCAGCGGCGGATTGTTCTATACGATGCTGGATCGCCGGTTTCCCGCATCGGAATGGAAGAAGATCTACATTTCGCGAATCTTCAGGCTGTTTCCGCTGCTGTGGGTCATCGTGGGGCTGGCTCTTTTGCTTGGTGTGAGCAGGGGCGGAACGTTCGGCCCCGGCGATGTGCCGTCGCTGCTGACATGGATGCTGACCCTTGGCCTGCCTGATCTGATGGACGGCACCATCACCGGCGTGGTCATTTCAGGTGTGACCTGGTCGTTGTACTGGGAGTGGATCTTCTATCTCGGGCTGCCCGTGATGGTCGCAGCACAGCGACTGCTGCCGCGCAGCGCATCGCGGATCGTCGCATTGTCCGCCATCTACATCCCGGTTGCCATCATTGCGATCGTCTTCGATGTCATGGCCTTTTTGTATCTGAACCTGTTCGTTCTGGGCATGCTGAGCGTCGAACTGGCACGCCTGTTCGGTCCGCTGCTGCGGTCGAAACAGGCGGCGCTGGTCGGCGTGGTTGCGCTTGGGGTATGCATCTACGTCTTCGAGACGAGCTTCCACCTCGTCCCGTCGCTTCTGCTCGCGGCGTTCTTTCTGCCGGTGCTGGCGGGGAACACCTATTTCGGCATCCTCGCCCAAAGGTCCAGCCGGATCCTGGGCGAACTGAGCTATAGCATCTACCTGACCCATGGCCTCGTGCTGACGCTGGTGTTCGCCGACCTGGGCTGGTTGCGCGATCTCGACGGGCCGGTGATCTGGCTTTGCGTTCCGTTGATCGGGATTGTCGTGACCGGTTTTGCCTTTGTGGGGCACATCTATGTCGAACGGCCATTCATCAGGCTCGGCAAGCGGTTCGCCATCCGCCGCGCCGACGTCACCGCCTTCGCGGGCTAACTGCCGCCGCCGATCAGCTCTGCCGCGATTTCGGCGGCAATCGGCGTTGCTTCGGCGGCGGTCATGCCGGTGCGGAAACGGCGGTCGTAGAGCATCTTCAGCAGCAACTCGTCGTGGCGGGTCAGAAGGCCGAACTCTTCGTCGTCGTTGAAGATCGAGGGGCGGGCCTGCAGGCTGTCGTTCGCCAGCCCCAGTCCCTGCGCCAGTTCCTCGTGGATGCAGGATGTGCTCAGCAGGTCGGGGTGTTCGGCACGGATCACCGCGACTGCCTTGGCATAGCTGCTCGACCCGCCCTGCGAGAATGCGATGACCACGCACAGCTGATCGCGCGGCAGGTTGGTGATGGCCCGCAGGCTGCTGCCACCGATCCCCGGCACGATCTGCCGGATGCGGTCGACGTAACCGGCGCGGTCGTCCTCGGACAGGAACAGCACGTGGAAATTGGCCTCTGCCCCGTCGGTCATGGCGATCGGCAGGCCGGTCACGCGCGACAACCGCGCCGCATAGGCGCTGACGATGCCACGGTCGATACTGCGCTGGGCATCGGGCACCGAGGGGCCGAATTCCACCGCCATGCGGACCGGTGTGTCCCAACGGCGCAGGGTCGATTCCGTCGCCTCCGCCCGCAGGAAATCGCCGTCGCTGACGTATTCGTCGAACAGCGCGATGCGGATGAAGTTGCGGGCCAGCATCGTGTCGGTAAAGGGCGTATCGGCCCCGCCGCCGTCCGTGCGCAGCAGGCCCTGGCTTTGCAGGTCGTTCTGCAACCGACTGTAATAGCGGCGCAACGCCTCGCTTTCCGCACTTGCGACGGGGGGTGCGACGGGGGCGGGGGGATCGGCCGTCACCGGCCGTGGCACGGCGACCGGGGCCACGGGGGCCGCAACCGGCACCGGTGTGGCGCAGGCCGCAAGCAGCCCCAGCCCCAGCAGGGGGCCGAATGTGCGGGATCGTCTGCCTGCCACCTAGGCGCCCCGCGCGGGCGTGGTGGCGGTGCCGGTGCGCGACCGTGCAGAGGACAGGGCGGCCTTCAACTCGGTCTCCATCTTCTGCAGCTCGATTTCGGCGCTCGCGCGCTTGCGCTTGCCTTCGTCGGCGATGGCAAGGCTTTCGTCGATGGTGGCGATCAGGTCGGTGTTGGCGGCCTGCACGGCGGCGATGTCGAACACGCCACGCTCTACCTCGGTGCGGATCGCGGTGTTGGCATCGCGCAGGTTCTTGGCGTTGGCGCGCAGCAGGTCATTGGTCAGGTCCGTCGCCTCGCGCACGGCACCCGCCGCCTCTGCGGACCGCTGGATGGTCACCGCCTGCGCCAGTTGCGTTTCCCACAGCGGCACGGTGTTCAGCAGGGTGGAGTTGATCTTGGCGACAAGGCTCTTGTCGTTCTCCTGCACCAGCCGGATCGAGGGCAGCGACTGCATCGTGACCTGCCGCGTCAGCTTCAGATCGTGGACGCGGCGGTCCAGATCGTCGCGGGCGGTGCGCAGGTCGCGCAGCTCCTGCGCCTCCATCACGCTGTCGGTCTCCGGGCTGGCCGCGACCTCGCGTTCCTTGGCGGGGATCTCCTCGGCTTCGATGCGGGCCAGACGGGCTTCACCGGCGACGATGTAGAGGCCGAGTTCGTCGTAGAACGCCAGCGTCTTGGCATAGAGCCGGTCGAGGCTTTCGATGTCCTTCATCAGCGTGGTCTCATGCCCCAGCAGGTCGTCGGTGATGCGGTCGATCTGGGTCTGCACGTCCTCGTAGCGGGCGACGAACTTCGACAGGGGCGTGGCGCGGCCCAGAAGCTTGTCGAACCAGCCCTGCTTGCGGTTGGGGTCCAGTTCCTGCGTGGAAAAGCCACGGATCGTGCTGACGATGCTGCGCAGGCTGTCGCCCGCAGGCCCCACGTCCTTGTTGCGCACGCCGGACAGCATGTCCTGAGAGATCTGCTGCAATCCCGCCTGCGCCGCCGTGCCGAACGCCATGATCGAATTGCTGTCGGTCAGGTCGATTTCCGCCATGCGACGCGTGATCGCCTCGCTTGTCGGGCGGTCGGCGTCGGCCAGCGACGGGGTGTCCGCAGGCGCGTCCGGCAGGACCACGGCCGTCATGCGTTCCACATCGGCGAGCGTCGCCTGTGCGCGGGTGCGGGTGGTGTCTGACATGAGGGGTTTCCTATGTGTCGGTGATGCCGTCGCGGGCCAACCGGTCGCGAAGCACCTTGATTTCGATATCCATATCACTGCGTTCGTCGCGTAACAAACGCGCGTTGCGCGCGGCGAATGTCTGATCCAGATCGTCCAGCAGAGACAGGTAATCGGTGCGGGCATCCGTGTCGGGCCGGCGCTGGGTCAGGTCGGCGAACTTGGCCGTCGCGTCGGCGGTCCCTTGCAGATAGACGCTCAGGAACTTGCGCGCGCCGGTCAGGTCGCGGGGGTCCTCCTCGACCGTGCGGATCATGCTGCGCGCGGTGTCGAGAAAGGCATTCACCCGGATCGTCAGGGGACGGTCGGCCAATGCGGAAATGCGGGCGGCGATGGTCGCCAGATGCGCCTCCGCCTCGGCCACGACGCGGGCGACGCGGTCCTGCTGGAATGTATCCACGCCCGCCAGCCGCTTGTGCGCCAGCGGGTCGATGCCGAAGGCCGCGACATGCGCGATCAGCGCCACGGTGCCGTAGATCGCGGCACCGAGGACACCCGCATCGCCCGTCACCGTCGCCAGCCCCACGCCCGCGCCCGTCAGCACGGCGGCGAGGATCTTGCGCGGCAGGGCCGGGCGGCTAGCCACGGCGCGCTGATGATAGGCCGCCTCGGCCCGCAGACCGCCGCGCAGCAGCCACGCCCCAAGCGCCAGCGCGACGGCACCGGCCAGCCCCGCCGCCAGATCGACAGGCCCGCCGCCCAGTGACCGCACCAGCAGGATCGCCGGGGCCACGAACATCAGGTTTGCCCGCGCCCCCACGGGATCGCGCTGCGGCCTGACGGCGTTGCGCTGACCCGCCTGCGGGACATCGGTCGTGCTGCCCTGCGGGCTGAACTTGCCGCCGAATCGCTGCCCCATCAGCTTGCCCCCAACCAACCGAGGCTCGCCCCGATGGTCAGCACCAGCAGCACGGCATAAGAGATGGTCCGCACAGTCGCAGGCAGGGTCGCATCCGCGGCGGCACCCGTCGTCGCACCCCGTGCGCCACGCAAGGCCACGGCCGCACCGAACGCCGCGACGCAGACCGCGCCAAGGATCATCGTCACCAGAACCAGTCGTGCCATGCCTGCTGCCTCACGTTCAGTTGTCGCACCCCAGAGGTAAGCGGCGTGCAGCCGATTTGCGAGGGGTCAACGCAGGATGCGGCGTGCAGGTCCCGCGATTGACGCGGGAAACAGCGCCTAGCGCGATGGTTTGCGGGTGGATGGCGGACGCGGCGATGCGGGGCCATCGCGGCGGGCACCGGTTTTCGATGCAGGCTTTGCGCCGAACGACCTGCCGGCGGAGGCGGTGTCCGTTCCGGTTTTGGCCGTACCGGATCTGGCACCGGCTGGTTTCGCGCCGAATTTGGCACCGGCGGGTTTTGAACCGGCAGGTTTCGTGCCGAAGGACTTCGTCGCGAACGTCTTGCCACCGGGCTTGTCGGCGTTGCTTCCGGCACCCGCAGGCTTGCCGCCGCGCGGGGCTGCGGCCCGGTCCGCGGGTTTGCCTGCAGCTGCGGCGCGGAACGGCGCCTTGGCGGCTTCGCTGCGCGGACCGCTCCTTGCACCATCGCCACGCGGCGCGGCCTTGGCACAGTCGCTCCGCGACACGCTTTTGCCAGTGTCGCTGCGCGGCCCACTTTTCGCAATGTCGCTCCGCGGCGCGCTTTTCGCAGTGTCGCTCCGCGGCCCACTTTTGCCAGTGTCGCTCCGCGACAGGGGCTTGCGGGGGCGGGCCTTCTGGTTGGTCGGTGCCTCCGGCGTCTCCATCCCGAGCTGTTCGCGCAGCACGCGGCCCTTGACCTCCTCCACCGCACCCGGCGCGAGGTTGCCGAGCTGAAAGGGGCCGTAGCTCACGCGGATCAGGCGGTTGACGGTGGTGTTCACCGCCTCCATCGCGCGGCGGATCTCGCGGTTCTTGCCTTCGCGGATGCTGATCGTCAGCCAGGCGTTGGCGCCCTGCTGGCGGTCGAACGTGACCATCATCGGCTGATACGCGATCCCGTCGACGGTGATGCCGCGGCGCAATTCGTCCAGCCGCGCTTCCGACACGGACCCGTTGATCCGCACCCGGTAGCGGCGCAGCCAGCCGGTGCTGGGCAGTTCCAGACGCCGCTTGATGCCGCCGTCGTTGGTCAGCAGCAGCAACCCTTCGGAGTTGATGTCGAGGCGTCCGACGCTCATCACGCGCGGCATGTCGTCGGGCATCGCGTCGAAGACCGTCTCGCGGTCCTTTTCGTCGCGGGCCGAGGTCACGAGGCCCGCAGGCTTGTGATAGAGCCACAGGCGCGCGGCCTCGGGCTGGCCCACCGGCTTGCCATCGACCACGATCCGGTCGCGGGCGGTGACGTTAAGCGCGGGGCTGGTGATGGTCTTGCCGTTCACCGACACGCGGCCTTCGGCGATCATGCGTTCCGCATCGCGGCGCGAGGCTGTGCCCGCGCGCGACAACACCTTGGCGATTCGATCGCCGTCTGGGGGGGTATCGGTCATTCCCTTGCCATAGACCGTTTCACGCGCCCCGACCAGTGCGGGACTTGTGCCCGCGGCGGGGCAGGGGCAGAACGGGGTCATGACGTTCCGCAGCTACATGCATCTGGCGCTGGAGCAGGCGCGTCTGGCCGCCGCCCGTGGCGAGGTGCCGGTCGGTGCCGTCGTCGTGGGGCCGGAGGGTGTGATCGCCCAAGCGGGCAACCGCACCCGCACCGACAACGACCCCACAGCCCATGCCGAGGTGCTTGCGATCCGTGCCGCCTGTGCGGTGTTGGGGCAGGACCGGCTGACGGGATGCGATCTGTGGGTGACGCTGGAACCCTGCGCGATGTGCGCTGCCGCGATCTCTCATGCCCGGATCGGGCGGCTGTATTACGGGGCCGCCGATCCGAAGTCCGGCGGCGTGGCGCAGGGCGCACGGGTGTTCGCGCATCCCCAGTGCCACCACGCCCCGCAGGTCTATGACGCCATCGACGCCGACGCGTCCGCGACGCTGCTGCGGGACTTCTTCGCACAGCGCCGCTGACCGCTCAGAACGTCAGCGTTTCCATAACTTCGGGCGTCTTCACATCGACGCCCGGAAGTGCGTCGATCAGCACCTGTGCATCCTGCGCCAGCGCCGGGAACGTCTTGTAGTGGCAGGGGATCACGGTTGCGAAATCGAAATACCGTTTCGCGGCATAGGCGGCGCGGGCCATGTCCATGGTGTAATGGCCACCGGCGCTCAGGATGCCGATGTCGGGTTTGTGCAAATCGCCCATCCAGTCCATGTCGGCCATGATGTCCGTGTCGCCGCTTAGATAGATCGTGTGGCCTTCGCCCGCGATCATGTAGCCCGCCTCGTGACCGGCATAGCACGGACCGTCGTCCGTCCCGATCGACGACGAATGGGTGGCGTTCACCATCGTGACCTGCGCGCCGTTCAGATCGACCGTGCCGCCCTTGTTGAAGCCGATGGCATCATCGCCGCCGACCAGCGCGCAGACCTCGGGGATGCCGACGACCGGCGCACCGGTTTCGCTGCTCAGCGCCTTGGCGCTTGCGGTGTGGTCGCCGTGGCCGTGGGTCAGCAGGATATGGGTGGCGCCTTTAATCGCCGCAGCGCGGCTGTCTGCGGGAAAGGATGGATTGCCTTCCAGCCACGGGTCGACCAGCAGCACGGCGTCCTCGATCTCGATGCGGAAGCTGGCGTGGCCCAGCCAGATGATCTTCATGTTTGCCCTTTCTCGACATGATCGGGGCGGGCCATCACGGCCCGCCCCGGCAAAATGTGAACCGGGGTCATCCCGGCCGTGTCGCTTCAGGCGTCCTGCGGGATCCGCAGCATCTGGCCCGGATAGATCTTGTCCGGGTGCGACAGCATCGGCTTGTTCGCCTCGAAGATCGCCTGATAGGCGCTGGCCTTGCCCATGGTCGCTTGCGCGATTTCCGACAGGGTGTCGCCGGACTTGACCGTGTAGAACACAGGCTCGACGGTGGCTTCGGTCTCGACGGCATCTTCGACACGGGCGACGCCGTTGACGTTGCCGACGGCGAGGATCAGTTTTTCACGCGCCTCTTGCGTCAGCGCCTTGCCCTTTGACGTGACCGTCACCTTGTCGCCCTCGACCGCGATGTCCACGTCCTTGGCGTCCAGACCCAGATCGCTGACCTCTTTCTGCAGCGCCTCGGCCGAGAGGCCATCGTCGTCCTGTCCGGTCAGTTTTTTGCCAGCGTTCTTTACGAAATCCCACAGTCCCATGGACAGATCCTTTGGTTTTGCCGCAGTCCATCACGGATGCGTTACTGTCTCGAAGTTAGCCCATCGCGGCGGTGCGGCAAGCCGATGCACCCGTGATCGGTGGTCAGGCGGTTGTGGCGGGCGCGGGGTCGCGTTAAACGCTTGGCCCAACGGACCCCCAACGGACCCGCAATCGGAACGGAGTTGTGCATGGCCATCGACACGGAAACCGCCCGCCGCGTGGCGAAACTGGCCCGCATCCGGGTCGAGGATGATGCCCTGCCGGCGCTGGCCGCAGAATTCAGCGCGATCCTGGGGTTCATCGAGCA
Source organism: Loktanella fryxellensis (assembly GCF_900110065.1). Classification (GTDB taxonomy): domain Bacteria; phylum Pseudomonadota; class Alphaproteobacteria; order Rhodobacterales; family Rhodobacteraceae; genus Loktanella; species Loktanella fryxellensis. The sequence continues at coordinate 104,621 of NZ_FOCI01000003.1, forward strand.
GCTGAACGCGGTGGACGTGGACGGGGTGGAGCCGATGACCAGCGTCACGCCGCAGCGGCTGTTCCGCCGCGACGACGTGGTGACCGACGGCGACCGGCAGGCCGCCGTGCTGGCCAATGCGCCCGACGCCCGCGAGGGATTCTTTGCCGTGCCGAAGGTGGTGGAATGATGACCGACACGACCAACCTGACGATCGCCGGTGCACGCGACGCCCTGCGTCGCGGCGACCTGACCAGCGCCGAGCTGACCCAGACCTATCTGACCGCCATCGACGCGGCCGATGCGCTGAATGCCTTCGTCCACAAGACGCCGGAGATCGCAAAAAGCCAAGCTGAGGCCGCGGATCAGCGCCTGAAGGCAGGCAATGCGCCTGATTTGTGCGGGATCCCCTTGGGCATCAAGGACCTGTTCTGCACCAAGGGCGTGCCGTCGCAGGCCGCCAGCCGCATCCTCGAAGGGTTCTTGCCGGAATACGAATCCACCGTGACGACGCAACTGTTCGACGCGGGCGCCGTGATGCTGGGCAAGCTGAACATGGATGAATTCGCCATGGGCTCGTCCAACGAAACCTCGGTCTACGGCGATGCGGTGAACCCGTGGCGCGTGGACGACCGCAAGCTGACGCCGGGTGGCTCCTCCGGCGGGTCCGCCGCCGCAGTAGCTGCCGGCCTGTGCCTTGGGGCCACCGGCACCGACACGGGCGGGTCGATCCGCCAGCCCGCCGCATTTACCGGCATCACGGGGATCAAGCCGACCTATGGCCGCGTCAGCCGCTGGGGCGTGGTCGCCTTCGCCTCCAGCCTCGATCAGGCGGGGCCGATGACGCGTGACGTGCGCGATGCGGCGATCATGCTGCGCGCGATGTCAGGCTTCGATCCCAAGGACAGCACCAGCGCCGACCTGCCCGTGCCCGATTTCGAGGCGGCGCTGACCGGCGACATCCGTGGCAAGGTCATCGGCATCCCCCGCGAATACCGCATGGACGGCATGCCCGCCGAAATCGGCAAGCTGTGGGACGACGGCACCGCCATGCTGCGCGACGCGGGCGCCGAGATCCGCGACATCAGCCTGCCGCACACGCAATACGCGCTGCCCGCATACTATGTCATCGCCCCCGCCGAGGCGTCGAGCAACCTCGCGCGCTATGACGGTGTCCGGTTCGGCCACCGCGCGACGCTGGCCCCCGGCGACGGCATCACCGAGATGTACGAGAAGACCCGCGCCGAAGGCTTCGGCGCAGAGGTGCAGCGCCGCATCATGGTCGGCACCTACGTGCTGTCCGCAGGCTTCTACGACGCCTACTACAACCGGGCCCGCCGCGTCCGCGCGCTGATCAAGCGGGACTTCGACACGGTCTTCGCCGACGGCGTCGATGCGATCCTGACGCCGGCCACACCGTCCGCCGCATTCGGGCTGGGCGAGATGGCGGATGCGGACCCGATCAAGATGTACCTCAACGACGTGTTCACCGTGACTGTGAACCTCGCCGGTCTGCCGGGGATCAGCGTGCCAGCGGGCCTCGACGCGCAGGGCCTGCCGCTGGGGCTGCAGCTGATCGGCCGCCCGTGGGAGGAAGGCGATCTGCTGAACGTCGCGTATTCACTGGAACGTGCGGCAGGTTTCGTCGCAAAACCGGACCGGTGGTGGTAGGACGCTTGCGCGCCACCATCCGCTGTCCATCCAAAGGGGCCCTGCCGTGATCCGACCCGTTGTCGTCCTCAGCCTGATGACCCTTGCCGCCTGCGGCGCACCCGCCGTGCCGGACAGCGGCGCTGCCGCGCGTGCGCAGGTGGCGGCCCCCGCCGCAGCCGTCACGACCTTTGCCCCGCCTGCACCGGTGGCCGCCGCCCCGCTGGCCAGCATGCCGGCCAGTAGCGGGGTCGTGAATGCGTCTGAACTCGCCGCCCTTGGCATTGGCGGCGGTCCGGTGGGATTGGCGCAGGATATCGCCCAGCAGCAACCGCTGCCCGTCGCACCAGCCGCCCCGTCCAACAATACCGGCCTGTCGGACGAGCAGTCGTTCGAGGCGGTGTCCAACCGCGAAACGATCGAGAGTGACGCCCGGCGCCGCGCGCAACAGGCCGCCGCCCTGCAGGTGGTGATGCCCAGCGCGTTGCCGCAGCGGCCCGCCGACACGGGGCCGAACATCGTGCAATACGCCCTCGATGCCCCGAACCGCAAAGGGCAGGAGTGGTATTCGCGCTCGATCTTCTCGGGGCAGGGCAAGTTTAGGCGCAACTGCGCCACCTATACCTCGCCGGACGCCGCACAGCGCGATTTCCTCGCCCGTGGCGGGCCGGACCGCGACCCGCGCGGCCTCGACCCCGACGGTGACGGGTTCGCCTGCGGCTGGGACCCGGCGCCGTTCCTGCTGGCGGCGGGCGGCAACTGATCCGCACGGATCGCCCGTCACCCAACCAGGGCCCGCGCCGCGACGGCGCGCGGCCCGATCTGGTCGTCCTGCACTATACCGCCATGCGCAGCGCGGATGCCGCCTGTGCCGCGTTGTGCGACCCCGCGCGGCAGGTGTCCGCACATTACCTGATCTGCGAGGATGGCACCGTGTGGTCACTCGTGCCAGAGGCGGCCCGCGCGTGGCACGCCGGCGCAGGGGCCTGGGGCGACGTTACGGACGTGAACAGCCGGTCCATCGGGATCGAGCTGGCGCATCCGGGCGCAGGTCCCTTTGCCGCCGCCCAGATGGATGCCCTGTGCCATCTGCTGCCCGGCATCATGGCCCGTTGGGCCATCCCGCCTGCGCGTGTCATCGGCCATTCCGACATGGCCCCGGGGCGCAAGATCGACCCCGGACCCAGCTTCGACTGGCGCAGGTTGGCGTGGCTGGGCCTGTCGGTCTGGCCGCAACCCGCAGGCGTCACCCCGCCTGCCACCGCGTTCCGCCCGCTCCTGACGCGCATTGGCTATACCGCCGATGCGGACGACGCCACGCTGCTGGCCGCGTTCCGCCTGCGGTTCAGGCCCCGCGCGACCGGGCCGCTGTCGCCCGCCGACATGGTCCTGATCGCCGACCTTGCAGCACGCTTTCCCGTTGACGCATCCGCCCCGCGGGCTTAGGGCGTCCCCCGTGCGGATGGCTGGACGGTCGCGGGGGGTGCAAGCCTTTCGAGGAAAGTCCGGACTCCATGACGGCAACGGTGCCGGGTAACGCCCGGCGGGGGTAACCTCAGGGACAGCGCCACAGAGAAGAGACGGCCCCGATCGCATCCATGATGCGGCAGCGATGCAGCCCTCGGGGTCACGGTGAAACGGTGGGGTAAGAGCCCACCGCGCGACTGGCAACAGAAGCGGCACGGCAAGCCCCACCGGGAGCAATGCCAAATAGGGGCCTCGCGCCTGTGTGACCCCAGCGATGGGCAAGCGCGGCAGGGACGCCCGACCCGAGAGGCCCGGGTTGGCAGCTAGAGGGTCGCCGGTAACGGCGGCCTCAGATGAATGATCGTCCAACCGCCGCAGGGCGGGGGACAGAATCCGGCTTACAGGCCATCCGCACATGACCAAACCCGCGCCCGGACGGCGATCAGCCCTTTTGCTGTTGACTCGGGGCCGCCTGCGTTTAGAAGGCAGGCTTCAAGAGATATGACCGGCGCGCACCCCATTTCGCGCCGCGCACAGGAGAAGACACATGGCGAAGCCAACCACCATCAAGATCCGCCTGAACTCCAGCGCGGGAACGGGCCACTTCTACGTCACCAAGAAGAACGCGCGCACCATGACCGAAAAGATGGTCATCAAGAAATACGACCCCGTCGTGCGCAAGCACGTCGAATACAAGGAAGGCAAGATCAAGTAACTGGTCCTGCCACCTGACGTATCGCCCAAGGCCCTGCTCGCGCGGGGCCTTTTGCATTCTGCGCCCATCCAGTCGCCGCGCGCCGGTTGCCGGACACGTCACCGCCGCAGGGGCGTCGGCCGGTGCATGCTGCACATCATCCCGGCAGCACGGCACCGCGGACTGGCCACTGTCCTCTCCCCCCGGACCCCATCATCTTGCCCGGAATACTTCCGCGCGGCGCGCTCGGCCTTCAGGTCGATATCTTTGCCTCAAACGAAAAAGGCCGACCCCGAGGGGCCGGCCTTCCGTCAATTGCGAGGGAAACCGGATTACTCGCGGTTGCCGAAGATCTGCAGCATGAACATGAACATGTTGATGAAGTCGAGGTACAGGTTCAGCGCACCCATGATCGCCGACTTGCCCAACCACTCCGCGTCGCCCTGTGCGGCGTGCGCGATGTAGTCGGTCTTGATCTTCTGCGTGTCGTAGGCGGTCAGGCCTGCGAAGATCAGCACGCCGATCACCGCGATGGCCAATTGGACCACACCGGAGCCGAGGAAGATGTTCACGATCGACGCCACGATCAGGCCGATCACGCCCATCATCAGGAAGGCGCCCCAGCCGCTGATGTCACGCTTGGTCGTGTAGCCATACAGCGACAGACCCGCGAACGCGACGGCGGTGGTCAGGAACACCTGAATGATCGACATGCCGGTGTAGATCAGGAAGATCGACGACAGCGACAGGCCCATCAGGGCGGCGAAGGCATAGAACACCGTGGTGGCGGTGGCGACGGACATCCGGTTGATCGTCGCGCTGAACGCGAACACCACGATCAGCGGTGCGAACATGATCAGCCACTTCAGCGGGCTGGCATAGATCGCCACGCCAAGGTCGGTCAGATAGCGGTCGGCACCGATCTGGGCGGCAGTCGGCACGTCGGAAATCGCCAGACCGGAAATGGCCCATGCGGCAGCCGCCGTGATCAGCATGCCGATCGACATGATGCCGTAGACCTTGTTCATGTGGGCGCGCAGCCCTTCGTCGATCGCCGCACCACGGATTGTGCCCGCGGTCCGGATCGTTTGATATTCAGCCATCGAGACCTCCGTTGTTGATGTTGCGCCGCGATCAGGCGCCTGCAGTGCATATTGGGGCCCGGCGCCCTTTTTGCAAGTCCGTCGCAACAGGGCGAAAGCGGCGAAACGGCCTGTCTGCGCACGTTTTCACGTTTCCGCCAGCACCTGGCCAACCCCACGCCGTCAGGGCACGATGACGATCTTGCCGGTCGCTGTCCGGTCCGCCAGATGTGCCAGCGCCTCATTCGCCCGGTCCAGCGGCAGGACGGCCCCGATATGGGGCCGCAGTCGGCCCTGTGCATACCAGTCCATCAGTTCGGCCAGACTGTCGGACAGCACCTGCGGCGCGAACGTCAGATAGCCGCCCCAGTAGAAGCCGATGACGGTGATGTTCTTGACCAGCAGCAGGTTCGCCAAAATCTGCGGCACCTCGCCGCTGGCGAATCCGATGATCACGACCCGCGCTTCGCGGTTGCAGACCGACAGGGCCGCCTTGAAGGCATCCCCGCCGACCGGATCATAGACCACATCGACGCCGCCGATGTCGGCGCACAGGGCCTTCAACTGCGCCTTCAGGTCGCCCGCATCTGAATCCAGCATATGGTCGGCCCCGGCCGCCCGGGCCACCGCCAGCTTGTCCGCCCCGCGCGCGACCGCGATGACGCGCGCGCCCATCGCGTGGCCGATTTCCACCGCCGTCAGGCCGACGCCGCCGGCGGCCCCCAGCACCAGCAGCGTATCCCCCGGTTGCAGGCGGGCGCGGTGCGAGAGCGCCAGATGCGACGTGCCATAGGCCACCTGAAACCCTGCCGCCACCGTGTCGGGCATCGCGTCCGGCACCGGACGGCAGCGGGCGGCGTCATAGACCGCGACCTGTGCCATGCCACCCTGACCGCCGAACACGCTGACGCGGGTGCCGATGGCGGGCGCGGTGACGCCCGGACCCAGCGCCGCGACGGTGCCGCACACCTCCATCCCGAGGGTGAAGGGCAGGGCAGGGGTGTCCTGATACTTGCCCTGCGCCATCAGCATGTCGGCAAAGTTGACGCCGCAGGCCGCGATGCGCAGCGCGACCTCGCCCGGGCCGGGCCGGGGGACGGGCACGTCGGTCAACGCCGGCGGTGCGTCGAAGGCGTGGACCTGAAAGGCCTGCATGGTGTGTGCGTCAGACATGGGGTGTCGCTTTCGGACGAGATCGGGGACCCGTGCATGGCGCCGCGAACGGGGTGTGAAGTCAAGTCCGCTCGGCACCTGGGCGAATCCACCGTCCACTTGGCCTTTTGGCCAAGTTGTGCCGCAACATCCTGTCGAAAAGGTAAGGCTGGGCGACACAAACCTTGCGCGAAGCAAGGCGCGCCGACACCTCCTGAGGTGCCCCCATGCACAGGGTAACGCTACGTAACAGGAAAGAACAGGGTATGCCGCATCCGGTGGACCTTCACGTCGGGCAACGTATCAGGCAGCGCCGCTGGGTCACCGGCATCACGCAGCAGCAGCTGGCCGACGCGGTCGGCATCAAGTTCCAGCAGATCCAGAAATACGAGACGGGCGCGAACCGGGTCAGCGCGTCGCGGCTGTGGGACGTGGCACAGGCGCTGGGCGTGCCGGTCGGCTTCTTCTTCGAGGGGCTGGACGGCGCCGGATCATCGCCACAGGACGGCACCGGGCAAGACAAGGAGGTCATGCTGCTGCTGCGGGCGCTGTCGGCGGTGCCCGATGTCCAGCGCCGGCGCCTGATCGACCTTGCCCGCGCGATGGCGACCGGGGCAGACGGCGCGGCGGCGCACCCGCCGGCCTGAGGACCGGCGGCGGGAGGGAACGGCGGCCCCTGACCGCGCCCCGCCCAGCAGGGCCTCTTGCAAGCTTTCCGACCAGCGGGGGGCAAGCCTCGCTCCGCAGGGGGGGTGCAAGCCTCGCTCCGCAGCGGTGTTTGCCGGTTCCCTGCGCTGCAGGGCCGTTTGCAAGATGCCCGGCCCCTGCTAGGACGGACCCCGGGATGTGCCGAACCGGTCGGTCATCGGATCACGGGGTTGGGCAGGGCTTGGACGAGACGCTGAAGGCGGACCTGATCCGCGTCGCACACACGGTCGCCGACGCGGCGCGCCCGGAAACCCTTCGCCTGTTCCGCAGCACCGGCCTTGCTGCCGATGACAAGGGGGCGGCCCCGGGCGGCATGGGCCGCTACGATCCCGTCACCGCCGCCGACCGCGCCGCAGAGGCCGCGATGCGGGCTGTGATCGCGCGGGAACGCCCGCACGACGGCATCCTTGGCGAGGAAATGGGCACCACCACCGGCACCAGCGGGCTGACATGGGTGCTCGACCCGATCGACGGCACGCGCGGCTATCTGTGCGGGACGCCCACGTGGGGGGTGCTGGTCAGCGTCGCGGATGCGAGCGGTCCGCTGTTCGGCGTGATCGACCAGCCCTTCATCGGTGAGCGATTCGTCGGCGGCTTTGGGCAGGCCAGCGTCGACGGACCGCACGGCACGCACCCACTCGCGACACGGCCCGCGCGCCACCTGTCGGATGCCATCGTGCTGACCACCTTCCCGGAGGTCGGGACCGAAGCCGAGGGCCGCGCCTTTCGCGCCGTGTCGCAGGCGGCGCAGCTGACCCGCTATGGCATGGATTGCTATGCCTATGCGCTGCTGGCGGCAGGGCAGGTGGATCTGGTGATCGAGGCGGGTCTGCAACCCTACGACGTGCACGCGCCGATCTGCGTCGTGCAGGCGGCGGGCGGCATCGTCACCGACTGGCAGGGCGGCCCCGCGCATGGGGGTGGCCGCGTCATCGCCGCCGCCAACCCACGCATCCACGCCGCCGCACTGGCGCTGTTGCAGGCGTCGCTGGCGTGACCGAAACGCTGTTGCAGGGGGCCGATGTCGTCGTCACCATTGACGGCGACGGCCCCGCGACGGCACGCGAATGGCGGACCGCCGACATCCTGATCCGCGACGGGGTGATCGCCGCCGTGGGGCAGGGGCTGCGGACAACGGGGCGGACCCTGCGCATGGCAGGTTGCGTGGTGACGCCCGGCCTGATCAACACCCACCACCACCTGTTCCAGTCGCTGACCCGCGCCGTCCCCGGCGGACAGGACGCGCTGCTGTTCGGCTGGCTGCGCACCCTCTATCCGATCTGGTCCCGTTTTGGTCCGGACGAGATGTTCGCCTCTGCACAGACCGGGCTGGTAGAGCTGGCGCTGTCCGGCTGCACCCTGTCGTCCGATCACCTCTATCTGTTTCCGGGCGGTGCGCGGCTGGACGACACCATCGCCGCCGCCGCCGAAGTCGGCCTGCGGTTCCATCCCACGCGCGGGTCGATGAGCATCGGGATCAGCGACGGCGGCCTGCCCCCCGATACGCTGGTGGAGCGTGAGGACGCGATCCTGACCGACTGCATCCGGGTCATCGACGCCTTCCACGACCCGCGCCCCGGCGCGATGGTCCGCGTCGGCGTGGCGCCCTGTTCGCCGTTTTCGGTCAGCCGAGAGCTGATGCGCGACGCCGCACTTCTGGCCCGCGACAAGGGCGTGATGCTGCACACCCATCTGGCCGAGAACGCCGAGGATGTGGCGTTCTCGCTCGACCGCTTCGGCTGTCGTCCGGGGCAATACGCCGAGGAACTGGGCTGGACCGGCCCCGACGTGTGGCACGCCCATTGCGTGAAACTCGATCCCAGCGAAATCGACCTGTTCGCGCGCACCGGCACCGGGGTCGCGCACTGTCCCTGTTCGAACTGCCGCCTCGGGTCCGGTATCGCGCCCGTGCGGGCGATGCGGGATGCGGGGGTGAACGTGGGCCTTGGCGTGGACGGGTCCGCCAGCAACGACGCTGGCAACCTGATCGGTGAGGCGCGACAGGCGATGCTGCTGCAACGGGTCGCAAACGGCGCCGATGCCATGAGCGCGCGCGAGGCGCTGTGGCTGGCCACGCGCGGCGGTGCCGCCGTGCTGAACCGCCCCGATCTGGGCCGCATCGCGCCCGGCTACCGCGCCGATCTGGCGGTCTGGGACGTGTCGGGGATCGAGAGTGCGGGAACATGGGACGCCGCAGCGCTGGTGCTTGCGGGGCCCACACGGGTCCGCGACCTGTTCGTCGAAGGGCGGCAGGTGGTGGCCGGTGGCCGCATGGCGACCGTCGATCAGGACGCGGTGATCGCGCGGCAGCGCAGGCTGGCACAGGCGCTGGCGGGTTAACTGGCGCAAGATACCGTGGACGGCCGACCGTCGCCTGTTGACACGGGCTTCACGCTGGCGCGTCTATGGTCGTACACCGCCCCGTCGCCAGAAAGTATCGCCATGTTGCGCCAGACCCTGTCCATCGCCCTTGCCACCCTGCTGTCGGCCTGCGTCGCGGTGCCGATCCCCGTCGTCGTGCCGTTGGGCGGGGCCGCCGCAACCGGTGCGCCTGCACAGGCGCTGGCCGGGACGCCCCCCCGGTCCGCAGCCGTCGATCAGGCCCTGAACAGCGCCCGCGCCGCCGAGGGGCGCCGCGCGCTGGTGTCGAATGCGGCGCTGGACCGGGTCGCCGATCAGTACGCGGCGGAACTGGCGCAGGGTGACAAGCTGATGATGGGCCTGCCGACCGGGGCCGATGCCGGTGCGCGCCTGCGGGCTGCCGGTGTGTCGAATTGCACGGCGGGCGAGGTGATCGCGCAAGGTTATCCCAGCGCCGGTGCCGCTTTGGGTGCGTTCCTGTCGGAGCCGCGCCAGCGCCGCGTCCTGCTTGGCGGGCAATATGCGAACTATGGCCTTGGCACCGCCGCCGACCGCGCGGGGCGCGGCGCGGATGTGTGGGTCGTCGTGCTGCTGATGCCTTGCTGATCCGGCGGCGCAGGGGGTGACACGCGCCGCGTGACCACTCTCTCAGGCGATGAGCGTCGGCGCGACGTGTCGTATGCTGCCACTGCGTGTGCGGGGCGTTACCGTCCTTTGCGATCCTGCCGCTGCGCCGGATTGGGCGTCCGCGCTGATGGCGCCCCGCGTGCGTTCCTCAGCGCGTGACCGGCCGACCCGCGACCCACGTGGCCCGCACGGCCCGGTCGTCGCCCATCATGATCGTGGGAAACAGTGCCTCCCACAGATCCGCCGCCCGCGCGGCGCGCTGGGCGATGGCCGGGGTGGAGGCGAGGTCGAGCACCACGATGTCGGCCATCGCCCCGGCCCCCAGATGGCCCACCGTGCCGCCCATGTGCAGGCTGCGGGCGGACCCTTCGGTGGCCAGCCACATCAGTTGCGCCGGATGCAGCGCAGTTCCGCGCAGTTGCGCGATCTCGTATGCGGCGGCCATGGTACGCAGCATGGAAAAGCTCGACCCGCCGCCCGTGTCCGTCGCCAGCCCGATGCGCAGGCCCCGCGCCGCCAGCCCCGCCAGATCGAACAGCCCCGACCCGATGAAGGTGTTGGACGTGGGGCAGTGCACAACGGCGGCCCCCACCTCGGTCAGGCGGTCGATCTCGCGCGGCTCCAGATGGATCGCGTGACCATAGAGGCCGCGCGCCCCCAGCAGACCGAACGCCTCGTAGGTATCGAGGTAATCGCGGGCCTGCGGAAACAGGTCGCGGACCCATGCGATTTCGGGCAGCTGCTCGCTCAGATGCGTCTGCATCAGCGCGTTGGGCCGTTCCGACCACAAGGCCCCGAGGGCGCCGAGCTGCTTCGGCGTCGAGGTGGGCGAGAAGCGTGGCGTGATCGCATAGGTGGCGCGACCCGTGCCGTGCCAGCGGTCCAGAGCCGCCTTGCTGTCGTCATAGGCCGACTGCGCCGTGTCGCGCAGGCCGTCGGGGGCGTTGCGGTCCATGCAGGTCTTGCCGCCGACGACCGCCATGCCGCGGGCGGCTGCGGCGTCGAACCACGCATCCACGCTGCCGGGATGGATCGTGCAATAGCTGCACAGCGTCGTGGTGCCATGTGCCAGCGCCAGATCCAGCGTCGTGTCCGCCACGTCGCGGGCATAGGCGGGAACGGCCAGCCGCATTTCCTGCGGAAAGGTATAGGTGTTCAGCCAGTCGATCAGCTGCTTGCCCCAGCTGGCGACGATGGGGGTCTGCGGATAGTGCATGTGCGCATCCACGAACCCCGCGCTCATGAGTGCGTCGCCATAGTCGGTGACGGTGGCGTCCGGATGGGCGGCGCGCAGGGTGGCACCGTGGCCTACGGCGGCGATCCGGTCGCCTGCGATCAGCACGCCACCGGCGCTGTCGTGGCGGGTGGCCGCCTGCCAATCGGTCAGCGCCGGGCCGTCGAAGGCCAGCGTCTGGCCGAGGAGGAGATGTTTCTTCATCCCATGACCTTAGAATGACGGGCGGGCGGCCACAATCGCGCGCGGCGCGGTTGTGGCCGGTGCGCGACCGGCTATGGTGCGCGACACGCCATGCAGGGGGCCGCCATGACCGACGAGCAGATCAGGACGGACCTCGATCACGACCATGACGAAGCCTTCGGAATCACCGACCGTGTCGTGGCCGACGTGCTGGACGCGATCGACGCCCGCAACGTCGAGGATGTGGAGGCGCTGCTCGACCCGCTGCATCCCGCCGACATCGCCCACCTGATCGAGCTGATCGACGCCCGCCAGCGCCGCGAGCTGCTGACCCTGTGGAAGGGCGGCCTCGACGGCGACATCCTGTCGGAACTGGACGAGCGTCTGCGCGAGGAGATCATCGCGTCCCTTGCCCCACAGGAGCTGGCCGACGCCGTCCGCGATCTGGACAGCGACGACGTGGTGGACCTTGTCGAATACCTCGACGAGGACCAGCAAGAGGCGGTGCTGGACGCGCTGGAACCCGGCGACCGGGTGGCCGTCGAACAGTCGCTGTCCTACCCCGAGGAATCGGCGGGCCGCCACATGCAGGTCGAGCTGGTGCGCGCGCCACAGCACTGGACCGTGGGCGACGCCATCGCGCATCTGCGGTCGGACGTGGTGCTGCCGGATCAGTTCTATCACCTGATCGTCGTCGATCCCCGGCTGAAGGCCATGGGCTACGTTACGCTGGGCCGCATCCTGAGTGCTGCACCCCAGACGAAACTGACCGACCTGATGGAGGATTCTTTCCGCACCTTCCACGTCGCACAGGACGTGGAGGAGGTGGCGCAGGCGATCAACCACTATCACATGATCACCGCCCCCGTGGTCGACGACGACGACCGGGTGGTGGGCGTCATCACCATCGACGACGCCATGGCCTTTCTGGAACAGGAGGCCGAGGAGGATCTGTTGCGGCTTGCCGGTGTGGGCGAGGGCAGTCTGTCGGACCGTGTGCTGGAGACGACGAAGCAGCGCCTGCCGTGGCTGGCGGTCAACCTGTTCACCGCGATCATGGCGTCGCTTGTCATCTCGCTGTTCGAGGCGACGATCTCGTCGCTGGTGGCGCTGGCCGTCCTGATGCCCATCGTGGCGTCGATGGGCGGCAATGCGGGCACCCAGTCGCTGACGGTCGCGGTGCGCGCGCTGGCGACCCGCGATCTGACCGGATCGAACGTGTGGCGCGTCATCAGGCGAGAGGTCCTGGTGGGCCTGATCAACGGGATGCTGTTCGCGGTGGTGATGGGCATCGTCGGCGTGGTGTGGTTCGGTTCGCCCATGCTGGGGGCAGTGATCGCCGTCGCCATGATCATCAACATGGTGGTGGCGGGGCTGGCGGGGACGGGGGTGCCCATCGTGCTGGAACGCATGGGCGTCGATCCGGCGCTGGCGTCGGGCGCGTTCGTCACCACGGTGACGGACATCGTGGGTTTCTTCGCCTTCCTCGGACTGGCGGCGCTGTGGCTGCTCTAGCCGCGGCAAAGGCGGCGGCCCGCGCCGCCGCCATGGCCCGGCGGGCGCTGGCGCACCGGCCGGGGGATGCGGCGGTGGCCGATCATCTGCGCGCGGTGCTGACGGGACATCGCGGCACCCCGCTGGCGGGCTATTTGCCGATGCGGTCGGAAATCGACCCGTTGCCCGCCATGGCAGAGGCGGCGCTGCACGGCCCGGTCGGCGTGCCGGTGATCGCGGGGCCGGGGCTGGCGCTGGGCTTTGCCCGCTGGTCGCCCGATGCGCCGCTGGTGCCCGGCGGGTTCGGGACCCGCATCCCCGCGCAGGCTGTGCCGCTGACCCCGCGCATCCTGATCGTGCCGCTGCTGGCCTTCGACGCAGCCGGCGGGCGGCTGGGTTATGGCGGCGGCTTCTATGACCGCACGCTGGCCGTGCTGCGGCAGGCGGGGCCGGTGCTGGCCATCGGCTACGCCTATGCGGCGCAAGAGGTGGACGCGGTGCCGCTGGATGCCACGGATCAGCCCCTCGACATGGTGGTGACGGACCGTGACGTGCGGACATTCCCCCGCGAGAGCGCCGCATCACGCCAAAATCCGGTGGCATCGGGTCGCCGCACACCGTAACCGTTGCGCCATGAAGATCATGTTTCTGGGCGACGTCATGGGACGCGCGGGCCGCAGGGCCATCACCGACCACCTGCCGCGCCTGCGCCGGGACTGGTCCCTCGATTTCGTCGTGGTGAACGGCGAAAACGCGACGAACGGCGCAGGCCTGTCGCCGGATCATGCCAAGGCGATCTTCGACGCCGGGGCCGACGTGGTGACGCTGGGCGATCACGCCTTCGACCAAAAGGACATGCTGACCCACATCGCCAAGGAGCCGCGCATCATCCGGCCCCTGAACTATTCCAAGGCGGCACCCGGCGTCGGTGCGCGGGTGTTCAGCGATGCCCGCGGGCGCAAGGTTCTGGTGGCGCAGGCGCTGGGGCAGGTGTTCATGAAACGGCCCTTCGACGATCCGTTCTCGGCCCTCGACGCGGTGCTGCGGCAGTACCCGATGGGCGGTCAGGTGCAGGCCACGCTGATCGACATCCACTGCGAGGCCACGAGCGAGAAGATGGCCGTCGGCCATTTCTGCGACGGGCGCGCCAGCATCGTGGTGGGCACGCACACCCATGTGCCGACCGCCGACGCGATGGTCCTGCCCGGTGGCACCGCCTATCAGTCGGATGCGGGGATGTGCGGCGATTACCAGTCCGTCATCGGGATGGAGCCTGACGAGCCGCTGCGCCGCTTCATCACCGGCATGCCGAAGGGACGCTTCGTGCCTGCCGAAGGCGAAGCGACGCTGTCGGGCCTCTATGTGGAAACCGACGACCGCACGGGCAAGGCTGTCATGTGCTGCATGGTGCGTCAGGGCGGGCGGCTGTCGCAATCCGGCCCCATGTCCTGACGGGCCAGCCTGATCGCCATTGCGCAGGCGGCGGCTTGGCGTAACAACGGCGTGACGAATCTACGGGGTCGCGCCATGATCGAAATCGCCTTTCTGATCGAACATCAGGCCATCGTGACATTCGCGGTGCTGGCCGTGATGTTCCTGCTGTTCCTGCGAGAAACCTTTCCCACGGAAGTCGTGGCGATGGGCGGGGCGGCCTTCCTGCTGATCACCGGCATCCTGCCATTCGATCAGGCGGTGGCGGTGCTGTCGAACGCGGCGCCGTGGACCATCGCGTTCATGTTCATCATCATGGGTGCGCTGGTGCGCACCGGCGCGCTGAACTACGTCACCCAGATGGCCGAGGCGGCGGCCCGCCGCAACCCAAGGCAGGCAGTGGGCGGCGTCATGGGCTTCGTCGTTGCCGCATCGGCGTTCGTCAACAACACCCCCGTCGTCGTGGTGATGCTGCCCGTGTTCGTGCAGATGGCCCGTACGCTGAAGGTGTCGGCCTCCAAGCTGCTGATCCCGCTGTCCTACGGGTCCATCGTCGGCGGCACGCTGACGCTGATCGGCACGTCGACGAACCTCGTCGTGGACGGTGTCGCCCGCCAGTCAGGGATGGACCCGTTCGGCATCTTCGAGATCACGCCCATCGGAATCGTCATCGCGATCTGGACGCTTGGCTATCTCGCGCTGTTCGGCAATCGCCTGCTGCCGGACCGGGACAGCATGGCGGTGATGCTGTCGGACCGCACCAAGATGCGCTTCTTCACCGAGGCGGTGATCCCCCCGGACAGCAACCTGATCGGGCGCGCGGTGCTGGGGGTGCAGCTGTTCAAGCGCGAGGGCGTACGCCTGATCGACGTGATCCGCGGCGACGCGTCCCTGCGCCGCGATCTGGAGAATGTCACCCTGCAAGTGGGCGACCGCGTCGTGCTGCGCACCGCGATCACGGAACTGCTGTCGCTGCAGAAGACCAAGGAATTGCGCCGCGTCGATCAGGTGTCGGCGGTGGAAACCTCGACCGTCGAGGTGCTGATCTCGCCCGAATGCCGCATGGTGGGCCGCAATCTGGGCGACCTGCGCCTGCGGCGCCGCTACGGTGTCTATACGCTGGCCGTCCATCGTCGCGACCGCAACATCGGGCGGCAGCTGGACGAACTGATCGTCAAGGTCGGCGATACCCTGCTGCTGGAAGGGGCACCTGCCGACATCCAGCGCCTTGCGGTGGACATGAATCTTGCCGATGTGTCCAAACCCTCGGCTCGCGCGTATCGCCGGACACATGCGCCCATCGCCATCGGCGTGATGCTGGCGGTGGTGATCCTTGCCGCCTTCGATGTGGCACCGATCCTGCAGCTGTCTTTCGTCGGCGCGGTGACGGTGCTGGTGACCGGCTGCATCGACACCGACGAAGCGTTCGGGTCCATCGACGGACACCTGCTGGCACTGATCTTTGGCATGCTGGCGGTCGGCGCCGCGCTGGAGGCATCCGGCGGGGTAGAGCGGATCGCGGGAACGCTGGCGCCGTGGATGCAAACGCTGCCGCCGTTCTTTGTGATCCTTGCGGTCTATACGCTGTCGACGGTGCTGACCGAATTGGTGTCCAACAACGCGGTGGGGGTGGTGATGACGCCCATCGCCATCGGTCTGGCACAAGCACTGGGCGTCGATCCGCGCCCGCTGGTGATCGCGGTGATGATGGCGGCCTCGGCCAGTTTCGCGACACCCATCGGCTATCAGACCAACACGCTGGTCTATGGTCCGGGCGGCTACCGCTTTACCGACTTCTTCCGCATCGGCATCCCGCTGAACGTATCGCTGGCGGTGATCTGTTCCATCGCGATTCCGATCCTCTATCCGCTCTGACCGCAGGCTTGCGAGGCTTGCGGTGGGGGCGGGGCCTGCGCTATAGCGGCCCGCAGTCAGCGTCGGAGCAAAGGGGCAAGCGCCATGGCCGGACATTCCAAATGGGCGAACATCCAGCACCGCAAGGGGCGTCAGGACAAGCTGCGCGCCAAGCTGTTCAGCAAGATGAGCAAGGAAATCACCGTGGCCGCCAAGATGGGCGACCCGGACGTGGACAAGAACCCGCGCCTGCGCTTGGCCGTCAAGGAAGCCAAGCAGAACTCCGTCCCCAAGGAAGTGATCGAGCGCGCGATCAACAAGGCCGTGGGCGGCGACGCCGAAAGCTATGACGAGATCCGGTATGAGGGCTACGGCCCCAACGGCGTCGCCATCATCGTGGAGGCGATGACCGACAACCGCAACCGCACCGCGTCCAACGTCCGCTCTACCTTTACCAAGAACGGCGGCAATCTGGGCGAAACGGGCAGCGTCGGGTTCATGTTCGACCGCAAGGGCCAGATCGTCTATCCCGCATCGGTCGGCGACGAGGACACCGTGATGATGGCCGCGTTGGAGGCGGGGGCCGAGGACGTGCAGTCCGACGAGGGCGCGCATGTGGTCTATTGCGCCGCGACCGACCTGAACGACGTGTCCACCGCGCTGGAAAAGGCGCTGGGCGAGGCCGAGAGCACCAAGCTGGTGTGGCTGCCCAACATGCAGACCGAACTCGACCTCGACGGTCTGACGAAGCTGATGAAGCTGGTCGAGACGCTGGAGGATGACGACGACGTGCAGTCGGTCACCACCAACGTCGAGGCATCCGACGCGGTGATGGCGGCCTACGCGGGCAGCTGATCGGTCTGCGGTGCGATGCAATGGGGGCGGTGCTGCGGCGCCGCCCCCATTGCGTTCAGGGGGCCGTGGTGGCCTGCGGACGGTGACGGGCGGCGAGGCGGTCGAGCAGCGATTGCGCCGTGATCTGCCCGATGGGCTGGCCGTCGGCGGTCACGGTCAGCGGCCCGTCCGTGGTGATGCGGTCGATGATCCGCTGCACGGGCGTTTCGGCATCGACGGCGGCCCCATTGCCCGCACCCGGACCCATCACGTCCCGCGCGCACAGCACGCCCAGCGGGTTCATGTGGGCCACGAAATCCGCCACATACCCGTTCGCCGGTCGCGCGAAGATCTCGCGCGGGGTGCCGGTCTGCACGATGCGGCCGCCTTCCATGATGGCGATGCGGTTGCCCAGTTTGAACGCCTCGTCCAGATCGTGGCTGACGAAGACAATGGTGCGCCCACGCCGCGCCTGCAGGTTCAGCAACTCGTCCTGCAGCCGCGTGCGGATCAGCGGATCAAGGGCGCTGAACGGCTCGTCCATCAGCAGGATCGGCGCATCGGTGGCAAAGGCGCGGGCAAGGCCGACGCGCTGCTGCATGCCGCCCGACAGCTCGCCCACCAGCGCGTCGGCGCGGTCGGACAGGCCGACCAGCGCCAACTCCTCCTCCACCCGCGCGCGGCGCTGTTTGGCGGATTGCCGCGCCAGTTCCAGCCCTAGCCCTACGTTGTCGCGCACGCTGCGCCATGGCAGCAGGCCGAACTGCTGGAACACCATCGCGACATCATGCAGTCGCAGATCGCGCAGGGTGCGGGCGTCGGCCCGTGTGACGGACTGCGTGCCGTTGGCCGTGGTGATCCGCACGTCGCCGCGCACCAGCGGGTTCAGGCCGTTCACGGCCCGTAGCAGCGTCGACTTGCCTGACCCTGACAGGCCCATCAGCACGAGGATTTCGCCCGTCTGCACTTGCAGCGAACAGTCGTGGACGCCGGGCACTTGCCCGCAGGCGGCCTGAACCTCGGCTCGCGACAGGCCGCTGTCCATGTGTGGCAACGCAGTTGCGGGATCGTCGCCGAACACGATGCTGACGTTCTCGAATGTGACGGCGGCGGTCATGGCGTATCCTCGGCCGGGATGAAATGCAGCGTGCCCACCGTGCGCACCTGACCGGTGTCGGTCGGGTGGTTCTGTCCGTCCAGGACGGCGGACAGGAACGGCGATTGTCCGTCCAGACAGGCGAGGTTCACGCCGATCTGGTGCGGGTTCGATTGCCGCGTGTGGTGGGTATAGATGCCGCAGGTGCTGCAGAAGTGATGCGCCGCCGCCCCGGTGTTGAAGCGGTAGGTTCTCAGCACCTCGGCCCCGGTCAGCAGGCGCAGGCCATCCAGTTGCGCGCTGACCGCGACCGCACCGCGCCGTGCGCACAGCGAGCAAGTGCAGCGCCGCGCCGTCGCCAGACCGTCGGTCAGCGTCACGGTGAACGTCACGGCGCCGCAATGGCATGATCCGCGATGCACGCTCATCGCGGGCGCATCCGCAGGGTGCGGTCCAGCATGATCGCCACGACGACGATGACGAGACCCGCCTCGAACCCCAGCCCGGTGTTGACGGTGTTCAGCGCCCGCACCACCGGCACGCCCAGCCCGTCCGCGCCCACCAGCCCCGCGATGACGACCATCGACAGCGACAGCATGATCGCCTGATTGAGCCCCGCCATGATCTGCGGCAGGGCGGAGGGCAGTTCCACCTTCCACAGCAGCTGGCGGCGGGTGGCACCAAAGGCCTGCGCCGCCTCGACCAGCCCCAACGGCGTGCCGCTGATACCCAGCTGCGTCAGCCGGATGGGCGCGGGCAGCACGAAGATCACAGTGGCGATCAGCCCCGGCACGATGCCGATGCCGAACAGCACCACCGTGGGGATCAGATAGACGAAGGTGGGCAGCGTCTGCATCAGGTCCAGCACCGGCCCCACCGCCCGCCAGAGGCGGGGATGATGCGCCCCGGCGATGCCCAGCGGCACACCAACGACCATGCAGACGGTGCAGGCCATGACCACGAGGGTCAGGGACTGCACCGTCTCCTCCCAATAGCCTTGGTTGAGGATGAAGGCGAAGCCCGCCAGCACCAGCATGGGCGCCTGCCAGCGGCGCTGGATCGCCCATGCGACGGCGGCGAAGACCGCGATGATCAGGAGCGGCGGCAGCGCCAGCAGGCCGTCGGTCAGCCCGTCGAAGCCGTCCTTCAGCGCATCCGCGAAGGTGTCGATCACCGCCCCCGCCCGGGCGTTCAGCGCGTCGAAACCCGCACTGGCCCAGTCCCCGACGGGGATCTTGTATCGTGTTAGCCAGTCCATGCGGGTGCTCTCAACAGGGGGTGGCGCGGGCCGGCGTGGCCCTCAACCGGGATCAGATTGCCAGAATCAGCTGACCCGAATCAGCTTGCCAGCGCGTTGGTGACGGCGGCCACGGCGTCGCCGCCGTCCAGCGTGGTCACACCGTCCAGCCAGCCTGCCCATGCGTCCGGGTTGGCGGCCAGCCACGTCGTCGCGGCCTCTGCTGGGTCGGTGCCGTCGTTCAGGATCGCCCCCATGATCTCGTTCTCCATCTCGAGACTGAAGACGAGGTTCTCCAGCAGCTTGCCGACGTTCGGGCAGGCCGCACCAAAGCCTGCGGTCGTATTGGTATGCACCGTGGCACCGCCGAGGTTCGGGCCGAACCAGTCGTCGCCCCCCTCTAGGTACGTCATGTCGAAGCGGGCGTTCATCGGATGCGGCTCCCAGCCGAGGAACACGATGGGGGTGTCGCTGCCATCCGCACGCGCGACCTGCGCCAGCATCCCCTGTTCGGACGATTCGACCACCTCGAACGCGCTCAGTCCGAACGCATCCGCCGTGATCATGTCGAGGATCAGGCGGTTGCCGTCGTTGCCCGGCTCGATGCCATAGATCTCGCCGTCCAGCGCATCGGCGTGGGTGACGATGTCGGCGAAGGTGGCGATGCCCAGATCGGCGGCGGCGCGGTTCACGGCCAGCGTGTATTTCGCGCCCTCCAGATTGGCGCGCACGCTTTCGACGGTTCCGGCCTCCAGATAGGGGGCGAGGTCAGCCTCCATCGTGGGCATCCAGTTGCCCAAGAACACATCCACGTCGCCTTTGGCCAGGCTGACATAGGTGACCGGCACGCTCAGCAGTGTCGTTTCCGTCTCGTATCCCAGCGCCTCCAACACGGCGGTGGTGGCGGCGGTGGTGGCGGTGATGTCGGTCCAGCCCACATCGGCGAACGTGACGCTGTCGCAGGTGTCCTGCGCCAGTGCAGGGGTCGCGGCGATAAGGGCCAATACGGATAGGGAGGTTTTGAGGGTCATCGAATTCTCCAACGCGGCGTTTATTTTGATTGACCAGTCAATCAAGAACTGGTTTACTAGAGGGACATGTAAGGATTCTGCGCGATGCCCCGGCTCGGGATGGAACCTATACGGCGTGCCGCCCTCGTGAAAGCCACAATCGTCGAAGTCGGGCAGGCCGCGTCGCTTGACGTCACGGTCGGTCGCATCGCGGCCCGTGCAGGCGTGTCGTCGGCGCTCGCGCATCACTACTTCGGCGGCAAGGATCAGATCCTGAACGCGGCCATGCGGCAGATCCTGCGCGACTACCGCGTCACCGTTGTGGCAGCCCTGTCGGGGGCCACGGACCGGGCCGCGGCCATCGTCACCGCCAGCTTTGCGCCCACATTCTTCGATCCCGATACGGTCAGTGCGTGGATGACGTTCTACGTGCAGGCGCAGGGAAACCCGCAGGCCAGCCATCTGCTGGGTATCTATCAGCGCCGCCTGCGGTCGAACCTGACCCACGCCCTGCGCGGGCAGTTGGCGGATCCCGCCGCCGCCGCCGACCTGCTGGCGGCGCTGATCGACGGTCTCTACATCCGTCAGGCGTTGGCCGCACCGGACACGGATGCCTCTGCGATTGCACTGAAACTGCTGGGCACGCTGCGCGCCGCGGGCTGATCCTCCCACTGCCAGCCTATCATCTTGTCCGACATACTCCCGCGCGGCGCGCTGCGGCCCAGCGGGCCGCAACACCGATGCGTCAGGCCGCCAGATCGTCCGGCGTGATCGCCAGCAGATCGTCGGACCCTTCACGCACATGCGCGAGCAGCCCCGTCACCTCCGGCAGCAACCGCTTGACATAGAACCGTGCCAGCCGCGCGCGGGCCGGATCGCCGTGGATCGCCGCAGCCAGATGCGCATGGCCCCCCAGCACGCGGGCGAAGGCGGCCAGATAGGGTACCGCCCCCGCGAACCGCTGCTGCAGATCGCCCTGCGCCACCAGCCAGTCCGTCGTCTCGCGCAGATCCTCTGCGGCCTGCCAGACCGCTTCCGCCAGATCCGTCTCGCCGTTGCGGGCGGCTTCCGCACCGGTCTGGACCGCTTCGATCAGCAGGCGCGCGGCCTCGCCGCCGTCCATCAGCTTGCGGGCCACCAGATCCATCGCCTGAATGCCGTTGGTGCCCTCATAGATCGCGGTCACGCGCACGTCGCGCAGGTATTGCGCGGCCCCGGTCTCCTCGACGAACCCCATGCCGCCATGGACCTGCACGCCCAGTGACGCCACCTTGATGCCGGTATCTGTGCCAAAAGCCTTGGCGATCGGCGTCAGGAACGCCGCACGTGCCGTCCAGCCCGCATCGTTCGTGGCCCGTGCCATGTCGATGGCGCCTGCGCACATCATCGCGATGGCGCGCGCGGCAAAGATGTCGGCCTTCATCTCGGCCAGCATCCGGCGCACGTCGGCATGTTCGATGATGCTGCCGGTGCCGCCGACGCGGCCCTGCTTGCGGTCCTGCGCATAGGCCAGCGCATGCTGATAGGCCGCATCGGCGATGCCGATACCCTGCGTGCCCACGCCAAGGCGCGCGTTGTTCATCATCGTGAACATCGCCGCCATGCCGCCGTTCTCGGGTCCGACCATCCAGCCGACAGCGTCGTCGTATTCCATCACCGCCGTGGGGCTGCCGTGCAGGCCCAGCTTGTGCTCCAGACTGACGACGCGCAGGCTGTTGGACTTGCCCGGATTGCCGTCCGCATCTGGAATGAACTTGGGCACCAGGAACAGGCTGATGCCCTTGGTCCCCGGCACGCCGTCCGGCAGGCGCGCCAGAACCAGATGGCACACGTTGGCAGTGAAATCGTTGTCCGCCCAAGAGATGTAGATTTTCTGCCCGCTGATCGCATAGGTGCCGTCGCCGTTCGGCGTGGCCTTGCTGCGCAGCGCACCCACGTCGGACCCCGCCTGCGGTTCGGTCAGGTTCATGGTGCCGCACCATTCGCCGGAGATCAGCTTGGGGATGTAGAGGTCGCGCAAGCCGGCATCCGCATGATGCTCCAGCGCCTCGATCTGGCCTTGGGTCATCAGCGGGTTCAACTGCAGCGCGAGGCACGCCGCCGACATCATGTCGTTGACCGCCGTGGTCAGCGTCATCGGCAGGCCCATCCCGCCGTTCGCCGGATCCGCCGACATGCCGATCCAGCCGCCTTCCGCGATCGCGCGGTAACCGTCGGCAAAACCGGGGGACGTGCGGACCACGCCATTTTCCAGCCGGGCCGGGTGTTTGTCGCCGCTGCGGTTCAGGGGGGCCAGCACGTCCTCGGACATGCGGCCCGCTTCCGTCAGGATCGCCTCGACGGTCTCCGGCGTGGCCTCGGCAAAGGTGTCGGTCGCGGCGATGGCGGCAAAGTCGGTAACGTGGTCCAGCAGGAACCGGAAATCGGCGACGGGGGCGCGGTAGGGCATGGGGGCTCCTCCTGAGCGATGCTTGGCAAGGCGGTGCGGTGGCGGTATGCACCCCCCGTTGTTCCCGAAAGTATCCGCCCCGTGAAACCGCGCAATCACAACGCCACGTCAGAAGGCGGGGCCACGTCGGAAGCTTCGCCTGCGACGGTCGCGACACTGCGGCTTGCCCCCGACGCTGCAAGTCTGGCGCGGGCGGCCCGCCTGCTGGGCGACGGGGCGCAGGTCGCGTTTCCGACAGAGACGGTCTACGGCCTCGGTGCCGACGCGCGACAGTCGGAGGCAGTGGCGGGCATCTATGCGGCCAAGGGGCGGCCCAGCTTCAATCCGCTGATCGTGCATGTGGCAGACCTCGCGCAGGCGCAGGCGCTGGTGCATTTCACGCCGCAGGCGCTGACATTGGCGCAGGCGTTCTGGCCGGGGCCCCTGACACTGGTGCTGCCTCTGCGGGCGGGTGCGGGCATATCCACGCTCGTGACGGCAGGATTGGACACGCTGGCGGTGCGGGTGCCGGCCCACCCGGTGGCGCAGGCGTTGCTGCATGCGTTCGGCGGTCCGGTGGCTGCACCCAGCGCAAACCCTTCCGGGCGCATTTCGCCCACGACGGCGGCGCATGTGCTGGCGGGGCTGGCGGGTCGCATCGCGGCGGTGGTCGATGGGGGGGCCTGCACGGTCGGGGTCGAATCGACGATCCTCGACATGACCGGTGACCCCACCCTGCTGCGGGCAGGCGGCGTGTCGGCGGAGTCGCTGTCGGCCGTTCTCGGCGCACCGCTGGCTGTCCCCGCCACGTCCGTGACCGACGCCCCCGTCGCTCCGGGTCAATTGGCCAGTCACTACGCCCCACGCGGTGCGGTCCGGCTGAACGCCACCCATGCCGAACCCGGCGAGGTGCTGCTCGGCTTCGGCGCCGTCACCGGCGACCTGACCCTGTCCGCGAGCGGCGACCTGACAGAGGCAGCCGCCACACTGTTCGATGCACTTCACCGGCTTGACGACATGTGGGCTGCAGCCATCGCCGTGGCACCCGTTCCCGACGCGGGGCTAGGGGCCGCGATCAACGACCGCCTGCGCCGGGCTGCCGCCCCACGCAATCCGGGCTGACCAGAAGGTCAGGCGATGGCCGTCCCCTTCTTCTGGTTGGAAATATCCTGGGGGGTCCGGGGGGCTAGCCCCCCGGCCGGTCGGCGCGGTTCTGCCGCGCCGACACTCTTGACTTACATCACGTCCAGCAATGCCTTGGCCGCTGCTTCCGACGACGCGGGGTTCTGACCCGTGACCAGCTTGCCGTCCGTCACCACGAAGGACCCCCAGTCCGGCCCCTTGGCATAAAGACCGCCGTTCGCCTTCAGCATGTCCTCGACCAGAAAGGGCACCACGTCGGTCAGGCCGACGCCGTTTTCTTCGGTATTGGTGAAACCCGTGACATTGCGGCCCGACACCAGTGGCGTGCCGTCCGCGGCCTTGGTGTCCTTGAAGATCGCAGGCGCATGGCAGACCGCGCCGAAGGGGCGGTCGGCGGCGACCGTCGCCTCGATCAGTGCGATGCTATGGGCGTCGGTCGCCAGATCCCACAACGGGCCGTGACCGCCCGGATAGAAGACCGCGTCGTAATCGCGACCGACGATTTCGGACAGCTGCACCGTCTCGGCCAACGCCGCCTGCGCTTCCGGATCGTCCTTGAAGCGGTCGGTCGCCTCGGTCTGGGCGTCTGCTGCGTCGGACTTGGGGTCCAGCGGCGGCTGGCCGCCCTTGGGCGAGGCCAGCGTGACCGTCGCACCCGCATCCTTGAACACGTAATAGGGGGCCGCAAACTCCTCGAGCCAGAAGCCCGTCTTTTCGCCGGTATCGCCCAGCTGGTCGTGAGAGGTGAGAACCATCAGGATGTTCATGATCGGGTGCTTTCTGTCAGGGAAGGCGGCAGCCCATGTGGCCGGCCGCGTCGCCTGTAAAAGCCATCAGCGGCCCGATTGTTCCACCGGCCGTCGCGGCGGCGGCGGGCAGTGGTCCCGGCGCGGGCGGCAACCGGTCGTCGTGACGCCGTCAGCCTGCGTTCTGACGCTCGATCCAGGTGCGGTATTCCTCCGCCTCGCGGCGGGCGTCACGCAGGCCTTCCATCGCGGCGCGCAGCTCGGCCTCGGTCTGGGACAGCTGGTTGCTGATCTCGGCCTCGCGCTGCTGCAGATAGACGATCGCCTCGTCGCGGGTTTCCTCCGCCTCGTGCAGGGCCTGCGCCATGCGGTCCAGCTCGCCGATCTCGGCCTTCGTCACGCGGGTTGCGCGGTTGACCAGCCAACTGGCGAACCAGCCCATGGCAAAGGCGGCAAAGAGGATGATCGCTGTGGCGGCGATGAATTCGGTGCGGTTCACGGCGATGTCCTGTCGGTTGGCGTCATTCGGTGGCGTCGGTTTCGGTATCTGTCGCGTCGGTTTCCGCAGAATCGACTTCTTCGGCGTCGGCGTCGGCGTCGGCGTCCGCGGCCTCCTCCGCGGTGTCGGAGACCAGTGAGAACGCGATGCGGCGATTGGCCTCGCGGCCTTCCTCGGTGCCGTTGTCGGCGATCGGATCGGCTTCGCCATAGCCGATCGCTTCGAAGCTCGCGATCGGCACGCGGCGGATGCGCAGCGCATCAAGGACCGCTTCGGCGCGCGATTGCGACAGGGACTGGTTCATCTCCTCGCCGCCCTGGCTGTCGGTATAGCCCGCGATGCGCATGGGAATGTCGGGGCATCGCTCCAGCAGGTCGGCGATCTCGTCCAGGATCGGCTGAGAGCCCGACGATACCGTGGCAGAGCCGGGATCGAACAGGATCTTCTGCGCCTCGGTGACGGTCGTCACGGACGCGATGCACTCCTGTGGTGTCGGCAGGCCCGCCACGGGGTCCAGTTCCTCGACATAGACGATGTCGAGATCGGCCTCGGCGGTCTGCCCCAGCTTGTCCAGCAGCAGGCTGGTCACGGTGCTGGCGGCGGTCTTGCTGCCGGTGCGGCCCGTGACGGTCACCTGATCGGGCGTCACCACGACGCGCCCGTCGGACAGTTGCGCCAGTGCCTCGAGGCCGGCCAGCACGCGCACGGACCAGTCCTGCGGCAGATCCGCCGACAGGCGGGTGCCGAGGGTGACGTCGGCGGCGCCGAACTTCGCTGCGGCAAAGTTCTCGACCGTCATCGTGGCCAGATCGTCGCTCAACCGGCCGCCAAGCTGCACCGCGCCGTCCTCCGACAGGCTGGCGGTGAAGGTGGGCGGCCCCGCCGTCGTCGCATCGGGGGCGCGGGGCAATTCCACAGTCAGGGCGAATTCATCCGGCAGGGCGTTTTCCAGCACGCCGGCGACGCGGTCGAAGGTCGCCTGATCGGTGCTTTCCAACCCGACGAAGGTCACGTCCGTGTTGGCCAGGGTCACGGTGCCGCCGCCGATATCCGCGACGGCCCCGATCCCAAGGGCCACCGCCTCGCCCCAGTTGCGCGACGGCACGCCCAGCGCCTCGACGCAGGTGGCGTCACCGTCGAAGCCTGCGGCGGTCGCGGCGGCGATGATCCGGGCCTGCGTGTCCGGCGTGTCCACCGCGCAGGCGTCGAATCCCGCGGCGCCGTCCTGCAGCACGAAGCGCGTGGTGAAGGGCGAGATCACCGGACGCGGCGCCGTGATGTTCACGATCCGCCGCAGCCCTTGCGGCGCATTGCGGGCCAATGCTGCTTCCATCTGCGACTTTTGTGCTGTGCTGTCGGCGATGGCGCTGACCGTCACCCGGTCGGCACTGACCGAAATCTTGGCCCGCGGCAACTGGTCGAGGGCGTTCAGCGCATAGTCCATCGCGGCGGGCCACGTGGCGGGCGTTGGGTAATCCGCGGCTTCCAGCAGGTCGGTGACCGGCGCGCCATCGGCGATGGCCGCGATCCGGGCGTCCAGTGCCTCCTGGTCGGTGCTGGCGGGGATCAGGCCGATGATCGACACGCCGGTGTCGCCGCGCAGGATTTCAACCGCAAAGTCGGGGGCGGCGATGGCACCGCTGTCGGCCACGCTCATGTTGTCGATCACGCGGGCCGCATCCACCGCGCTGCCCGCCGCCGACATGGCGCGGAACCGCGCCGCCTCGGTCGGGGCCTGCCCTTCGATCACGATCTGCAACCCGTCGCCCATGACGGCGGCCCATGGCAGGTCCGCATCCACCACGGCCTCCTGTACGGCCATGACCGACACGTCCTCGACCACGGCGACGGTGGCGCGCGCGGCGAGGGTGCAGGCGACGGCGGCCCCGGCAAAGACGCCGAGCCGCATGAACAGATGGGACAGACGCAAGGGGACACTCCCGGTCGTTGGCGTGGCCTCGTGTCTAGGCCCACATGGGCCGGGTGGCAATCAGACCAGCAGCGCAATGGCGAAAAACGGCAGGGGCAGCAGACCGGCATCGCGGTTGGACCGGAACAGACGCAGCAGACCCTGTCCGTCGGCAGGGTTGAAGCGGCGCAACTGCCATGCCAGATGGACCCGCAGCGCCACCGGACCACCCAGCGCGATGATCTGCGACAGGGTGGAGCGGTCGGCGCAAGCCCACAGCACGGCGATGACGAACAACACGAACGTGATCGCCGCAAAGCCCGTCAGCCAGCGCGGACTGGCGTCGCCGAACAGGCGGGCGGTGGATTTCACCCCGATCAGCGCATCGTCGGTCGTGTCCTGATGGGCGTAGATGGTGTCATAGAACAGGGTCCACGCGATCCCTGCCAGATACAGGACCACCGCAGGCCCACCCAGCGTGCCCGTGTGCGCCGTCCACAGCAGCAACGCGCCCCAGTTGAACGCAAGGCCCAGGAACACCTGCGGCCACCACGTGAACCGCTTGGCAAAGGGATAGATGGCGACGGGGATCAGGGCTGCGAATCCCAACGCGATGGCAGGGGCCGGAAAAGTCAGAAGAATCGCCAGCGATACGAGGCATTGCACCACGGCCCAGATCAGAGCCTGCCGCACGCTGACCTGCCCGCTGGGAATCGGCCGCGACCGGGTGCGGGCGACGGAGCCGTCGATGTGGCGGTCGGTGATGTCGTTCCAGGTGCAGCCCGCGCCGCGCATCAGCGCCGCGCCCATGGCGGACCCCGCGATCAGCCACGCATCGAAGATGCCCGCGCTGTCGGTCGCAAGTGCCGCGAGGGCGATGGCCCACCAGCAGGGCAGCAGCAGCAGCCACGTCCCGATGGGCCGGTCCAGCCGCGACAGGCGCAGATAGGGCTGCCACCGCGCGGGGGCTGCGGTATCGACCCAGTTGCCCGCGCTGTCGGCGACGCGGGGTGCGGCTGGGGGGGCAGGGTGCGGCGGTGGGACTGGCGGCATGATGGGGCCTTGTGGCTGGGCAGAGGGAGGCGGCGGGGGCAGGTGTGGTGGCAGGGTGGCGGCGGTGCGGGGTATGCCCCGGTCGGGTTGGCCTGACGGGCCGGTCATGAGGGTCGATGGCTTGACAGGCAGATCAGGGGCATCGGTGGCGCGCGGTAAGGTGTATCGAGGGTCAGTGTCTTAACGGGCGGCAGGCTGAGGACGGGTCGCCCGCTGGTGCCTTGCGTGCGACGGCTGCAGCGTCCGCGGGCGCGTCGCCGCGGGTGTCGGAGTGCGGGAGCGGAGCGCCTCGGCGCCAGTGCCACGACACCTGGCGCCAAGGGTGCGCCGGGGCCTCTGGTGATCCGGGGGGTGGGGGCATATGTTCAGCTCATGTCATCCGACGTTCGCCTGTATGTAGATCACCCGCTGGGGGCAGGGCAAACGGTTCCCCTCGACCGGGACCGGGCGCTGTATCTGTTCGCCGTGATGCGGCTGGGGGTGGGGGACCGTCTGACCCTGATCAACGGGCGCGACGGGGCATGGTCGGCGCTGGTGGCCGAGGCGTCGAAGCGCGGCGGCGTGCTGGCGGTGGACGCGCAGACCGCCCCGCAGGTCACGCCGCCCGACCTGTGGCTGATGTTCGCCCCGATCAAGAAGGCCCGCACCGATTTTATCGTCGAAAAGGCGGTCGAGATGGGGGCGTCCCGCATCCTGCCGGTCGTCACCGACTACACCAACGAACGCGCCCGTCAGGACAAGCTGCAGGCCCACGCGGTCGAGGCGGCGGAGCAATGCGGTGGCACCTTTGTGCCGCCAGTGGACCCCGTCGCGCGGCTGGCTGCCGTGCTGGACGGCTGGGGGACGGGCGCTGACACGACAGAGCGGCGCATCCTGTTCTGCGACGAGGGGTTGGTGGGCCAGCCCGCCGATCTGTCCGGGCTGGCGCCGGGACCTTGGGCGGTGCTGATCGGGCCGGAAGGCGGATTCTCTCCCGCCGAGCGGGCGCGGTTGCAGGCGATGCCGCAGGCGCAGGCGGTCAGCCTCGGGCCGCGCATCCTGCGCGCCGACACGGCGGCCGTGGCGGCGCTGACCCTGTGGCAGGTGGCGCTGGGCGATTGGCGGGGCGGGCATGCGTAAGGCTGTGGATGTGTCGACGCACCGCGTGGCCGTCGGGCCATCACACCGTCGCGCCTGCGCGGCGTGGAAGGCCAATGTCGTGACCCGGGCAATCGGCATGCCCTTTGCAACGCCCCCGCTATCGCGGTCCCCGTCATCCGTCAAAGGCGCGACCCACCATGTCTGACTTCATGCGACCCGCCGCCCGCGCCGCCCTGTGGCGCTGGCGCGAGGTGCTGGCGGCGCTGGCCGTCGCAACCCTCGGCCTGTGGTGGGGGTTGAACAGCTTTGGCGTGGTGCGTTGGCTGGGGGTCGTGCTGGTCGTCGCGGCGGCGGGCCTTGGCGCGGCCGGCGTGCAGCGGGCGCGGTTCCGGCAGGACGGGCAGGGGCCGGGGGTCGTCAGCCTCGATGAACGCCGCCTCGTCTATATGGGACCGCTGACCGGGGGCGCGATGGATGTGGCCGATCTGACACGGCTGGACCTCGATCCCGCCGCACGGCCCGCGCACTGGGTGCTGACGGGCGTGGGCGGGCAGGGGCTGGCCATTCCGGTCAATGCCGACGGGGCCGAGGTCCTGTTCGACGTCTTCGCCGCCCTGCCGGGGATCCGCAGCGGCGAACTGCTGGCTGTGCTGGAACGCACACCGGGGTCGCGCGTGACGGTCTGGGAAAAGCGACGCACCCTCTTGCATTGACGGCTGCACCGGGTCACGCCAGATACTCCCGCAACACCGACCGCTGAACAAAGGCCCGATCCCATGTCCATTCCCCAATCCGGTGGCGGTCCCATCGAAAACCACGCGCAACTGGCCGAACTGCTGGCGAGCGGCTGCAAGCCCAAGGATCAGTGGCGCATCGGCACCGAGCACGAGAAGTTCGGCTTCGTCACCGCGACGCACGCGCCGCTGCCCTACGAGGGGCCCATCGGCATCCGCGCCATGCTGGAGGGGATGGAACAGCGCTTCGGCTGGGACCGGGTCGAGGAGGGTGGCACCATCATCGGTCTGACCCGCGACGGTGCCAACATCAGCC
Source organism: Loktanella fryxellensis (assembly GCF_900110065.1). GTDB lineage: Bacteria > Pseudomonadota > Alphaproteobacteria > Rhodobacterales > Rhodobacteraceae > Loktanella > Loktanella fryxellensis. Next base: position 134,622 of record NZ_FOCI01000003.1, read on the forward strand.
TGGAACCGGGCGGGCAACTGGAACTGTCCGGCGCACCGCTGGAGACGATCCACCAGACCTGCGACGAGGTGAATGCGCACCTTGCACAGGTGAAGGAGATCGCGGACGAGATCGGCGCGGGCTTCATCGGCCTTGGGGCGGCACCCGTGTGGACGCACGACCAGATGCCGCTGATGCCCAAAGGGCGGTACAAGCTGATGGACGCCTACATGGGCACCGTCGGCACCCACGGTACGCAGATGATGCGCCGCACCTGCACGGTGCAGGTGAACCTCGACTTCGGGTCGGAAGCGGACATGGTGCAAAAGCTGCGCACCGCGATCGCGCTGCAGCCGGTCGCGACGGCGCTCTTCGCCAATTCGCCCTTCTTCGAAGGCAAGCCCAACGCTCACAAGTCGTGGCGGGCACGGGTGTGGCGGGGCCTCGACGACAGCCGGACGGGTATGCTGCCGTGGGTGTTCGAGGACGGCATGGGGTTCGAGCGCTGGGTGGACTGGGTGCTCGATGTGCCGATGTACTTCGTCTATCGCGACGGCAAGTACATCGACGCGCTGGGCCAGTCGTTCCGCGATTTCCTAAAGGGCGAACTGCCCGCCCTGCCGGGGCAGAAGCCGCTGCTGAGCGACTGGGCCGATCACCTGACCACCGTGTTTCCGGAGGCGCGGATCAAGCAATACATCGAGATGCGCGGCGCCGATGGCGGCCCGTGGCGCCGCCTGTGCGCGCTGCCCGCGTTCTGGGTCGGGCTGATGTACGACCAGACCGCGCTGGACGCCGCATGGGACCTGTGCCGCGACTGGACGGCCGAGCAGCGTCAGGCGCTGCTGGTGGCGGCATCCGTGGACGGATTGCAGGCGAAGGTCGACGGCATCGACATGGCGACGCTGGCGCGGTCCTGCGTGGACATCGCGCGGGCGGGGCTGACGGCGCGTGCGAGACCCGGCGCCGGCGGTCTGGTGCCGGACGAGACGCATTTCCTCGATGCGCTGCAGGACAGCGTCGAGACGGGGATCACCCCGGCTGACGAGTTGTTGTCGAAGTATCACGGGGAATGGGCCGGCGATCTGGGGCGGATTTACCGCGAGTACGCCTACTGACTATGCTCGCGCAGGGAATGAAGGAGATATTCCGTGCGCGATTTTTTCATCGGTGTTTTGGACAAGCTGATTACCGTGTTCGTCGTCCTGATGGGCATTGCCATCGTGATCGCCGCCGTCGCCGCGCTGGTGTCGCCGGGCACGATGGGGCCGGGCGGTGGCGGCATCCTGGGGTTCCTGTTCATCCTGATCGGTGGCGGACTGTACGTGTCGTTCACAGCCGGGTTCCTGTATCTGGGACTCGGCATCTATCAAAACACGCGTCGCACCGCCGAAGCGACGGAGCGTATGGCCGGTCAGCCGCGCGTCTGACCGGTAGTCGGTGATGGGGATGGGATCGGGGCTGACCATGGCCGTCGTTCGGTGCAAGCCAAGGCTGCAAATGCCCTGTGACGTACTGACTCGGCTCGGGGCAGGCACCATCCGCGTGACGGCACGCATCGCATGATCCTCAGGCTTGTCTTCTCGCGGCTCGCGCCCGGGCTGCTGATTTTCGGTCCGCTCTTGATCGGTCTGCCGCCGCAGGCGGGGCTGGCCGCCGTCTTGGGTGCCCTCGTCGGTCTGGCCGTGGTCCTGCCGGTGGCACTGGCGCTGCGTGTGGTCAGTCTCGGTCAGCTGCTGGGCTGGCCGCTATGGTTGGCAATGGTGGCGCTGCGGCTGGTCTGGCGCGGCGTCAGCCGCCGTTGACGGGTGACTTCGACGCACCGATGCGCGGTTCCGTTCCGGCGCGCAGGCGGCTGATGTTGCCCCAGTGGCGGCCATAAACCAGCACCGCCAGCCCGACGGCCAATGGAAACAGGTCGCCTCGCCCCAGCATCACGAGGACGACCGGCGTCCATCCGGCCGCCAGCAGCGCCGCCAGCGACGAGATCTTGCCGAGCTTGGCGGTCAGCGCCCAGATGGCGCAGGCCGCGAGACCGGCCAGCGGCATCAGGGCCAGCATGATGCCGAGGAACGTGGCGACCCCCTTGCCGCCCCGGAACCCCAGCCAGACAGGAAAGCAGTGCCCGACCATCGCACCTAGGGCCGCGATCTGCACCGCGTCCGGCGTGGCGAACTGCCGGGCCAGCAGGACGGCTGCGGCCCCTTTGGCCGCATCGCCGATCAGGGTCAGGGCGGCGGCCTGCTTGTTGCCGGTGCGCAGCACGTTGGTGGCCCCGATGTTGCCGGACCCGATCTGGCGCAGGTCGCCCAGACCCATCGCGCGGGCCACGATCACGCCGGTGGGGATCGACCCGAGCAGATAGCCGATGACGGCCCAGAGGATCAGGAGGGTGATGGGATCGGTCATGCCATTTGCCTTTCGAAAACGCGGGTGCCGCCCACCCATGTACCGATCACGCGGCCCTGAAGGCGGGCCCCGTCGAAGGGGGTATTGCGGGATTTCGACAAAAGGGTGGAGCGGTCCAGCACGAAGGGCGCATCCGGATCGAACAGCACCAGATCGGCGGGTGCCCCCTCGGACAGGCGGCCGCTGGGCAGGTCCAGAAGGTGTGCCGGGTTCAGCGACAGCGCGCGGAACAGGCGCGGCAGGTCGATCCGGTCGTCGTGATACAGGCGCAGCGCCGCAGGCAGCAGGGTCTGCAGGCCCACGGCCCCGCTGGCCGCATCCTCGAACGGCAGACGCTTGGATTCCTCGTCCTGCGGCGTGTGCATGGAGCAGATGATGTCGATCAGGCCGGTGGCCACCGCGTCGATCACCGCCTGCCGGTCGTCTTCGGACCGCAGCGGCGGCGTCAGCTTGAAGAAGGTGCGGTAGTCGGCCACGTCCATGTCGTTCAGGGTCAGGTGGTGGATACCGATGCCCGCCGTGATCGCCAGCCCGTTGCGTTTCGCGCGTTCCAGCGCGGGCAGTGCGCGGGCGGTGGTGATCTGGTCGGCGTGATAGCGCACGCCCGTCATCTCGATCAGGGCGATGTCGCGGTCCAGCGCCATGCGCTCGGCCATGGGCGACACGCCCGGCAGGCCGCGCAGGGTGGCGAACTTGCCCGTGGTGACGCAGGCCCCCGCCGACAGGCCGGGATCCTGCGGGTGGCCGATGACCAGCGCGCCAAGGCTGCGGGCATAGGTCAGGGCGCGGGACAGCACCTTGGTGTCGGTGACGACGTGGTCGCCGTCGGTAAAGGCCACGGCCCCCGCATCGCGCAGAAAGCCGATTTCGGTCATCTCATGGCCCAGCCGTCCCTTGGTCAGGGCCGCCATGGGCAGGACGCGGACGATGCTTTCGGCGCTGGCGCGGCGGCGCACGAATTCCAGCGCTTCCGGCGTGTCGATGGGCGGCGACGTGTCCGGGCGCGTGACCATCGTCGTGACGCCACCGGCGGCGGCGGCGGCCCCTGCACTGCGGAAGGATTCCTTGTGCCGCTCGCCGGGCTCCGACACCTTGACGCCCACGTCGATCAGGCCGGGGGCGAGGCAGGCGCCCCCGCAGTCGATCACCTTGGCCCCTTTGGGGGCGGGACCGTCCTGTGCTGTGACGACGCCGTCCTGCACCGTCAGGCTGCCGGGCAGGTCGGTAAGTGCGACCGGGTCGATCAGCCGGGCATTGATGAAGTGAAGCTGCGTCATGCGGTCCTGCCGGGTGGGGTCGCATCGGTGTAGGCAGCGGGGGATGCGGGGTCAATCGCTGGCGGCAGGGCCGCGGTGGCCTGCGATGCGCGACGGGTTCCTTGCCGCACGAACACCGCTTGCAGCGTCAGCTTGCGACCCAGATCATCAGGGCCACCAGCGCGAACAGCACCAGCAGGGCGACGGTCGCCACGCGGCCCGACATGGCGGCGCTGGACGGCGCGGGTTTGCCGCTGCCCGTCAGACGACCCTCGGCCGCCTTGGACGCCAGCGGTGCGGCAGGTGCCCGCAGCCGCGCCGGATCGCCGGTTGTGGTGACGTGCGTGACCCCGGGTGCGAGGGTCAGCGTCACCGCCTGACCGCGTGCCGCGCGCGACATGACGATCACCACGAGGCCGCGCAGGTTGCGGATCGCGGGGTCCGCGGCGTCCTGTGCCGGAATGTCGTAGCCCTGATGCAGATAGTCGAGCAGCGTCAGCCCCGCGAGCTGCGTCGTGTCCACCACGTCGACATAGGTGGCATCCAGCGCGTCGGTGCCGAACAGCGCGGTCAGGGCGGCGGGCGTCCGCTCCTCCAACTCGGCGGGGGCGGGGGGTGTCACCTTGAACAGCCGGATCAGGCCGTGGTCGGTGGCGGGGATGGTCAGGGTCTGTGTCATGGTTGGCCCTTCTGGCTGTGCCGGGGTGAACGGCGGTCGGTGTCAGCGGGTTCCTGCGGCCACTGCGGTCTGCGCACGCGCGGCACGCAGGTTCTGCGCCAGCAGGTCCATCGCCGCCATGCGCACGGCGACGCCCATTTCCACCTGCGTCTGGATCACGCTACGGTTGATGTCGTCGGCGATGGTGCCGTCGATCTCGACCCCGCGGTTCATCGGGCCGGGGTGCATGACGATGGCGTCGGGCTTGGCCCGCGCCAGCTTGTCCCGGTCGAGGCCGTAGCGGTGGAAATACTCGCGTTCCGACGGGATGAAGCCGCCGTCCATCCGCTCCTTCTGCAGGCGCAGCATCATCACCACGTCCACACCCTCGAGGCCCTTTTCCATGTTGTCGAAGACCTCGACCCCGAACTCGGCGATGCCAGCGGGCATCAGGGTGGGCGGGCCGATCAGACGGACGCGGTTCTCCATCTTGCCCAGCAGCATGATGTTGGACCGCGCGACCCGGCTGTGGGCGATGTCGCCGCAGATCGCGACCGACAGGCGGTGGATGCGCCCCTTGGCGCGGCGGATGGTGAGGGCGTCGAGCAGCGCCTGCGTCGGGTGTTCGTGCCGCCCGTCGCCTGCGTTCAGGACGGCGGCGTTGACCTTCTGCGCCAGCAGATCCACCGCGCCCGACGACGGGTGCCGCACCACCAGCAGGTCGGGATGCATGGCGTTCAGCGTCAGCGCCGTGTCGATCAGCGTCTCGCCCTTCTTTACGCTGGACGACTGCATCGCAATCGACATGACGTCCGCACCGAGCTTTTTCCCCGCCAGCTCGAAGCTGGCCTGCGTGCGGGTGGAGTTTTCGAAGTACATGTTGATCTGCGTCATGTCCGCCAGCACGTCCCGGTGGGTGCGGCCCGCGCGGTTATCCTCGGCATAGGTCTGGGCGAGGTCGAGGAGTGTCGTGATCTCGTCCGGCGCGAGGGGTTCGATGCCGAGGAGGTGACGGGCGCGGAAGGACATGGGCGGCTCTCTCCTGACGGGGTGGGGGCGTTATAGGCGCGCCGTGGCAGGGGGGCCAGCCCCCCGGCTGCGCCGCCCCCCGGAGTATTTGCGGCAAGATGATGGGGACGGGAGCGGGTCGTGCTGCCGCAACCGCGTGCCGGTCGGTCCGGTGCCGGGTTGCGGCAACGGGCGGCAGGGCGCGGCAGGGGGACTGCCATCGGGCGGCCGGGCAGGCTAGGGTGTCGGTCATGGAATCGGATGCGACATACTGGGCCGACGTGGCACTGCTCGACTGGCAGGTGGCGCTGGGGGCCGACGAGGCGATCGGCGACGTGCCGGTGGACCGCTATGCCCTGGACCCGGTGCCGCCGAAGGTGGCAGCACCGGTGGTGACGGCCGTGCCGGACGCCGGCCAGCGGCGTCCGCCGCCGCCCATTCCCGCGGCCGCTGATTTCGACGCACCCGCGCTGGCGGCGGAGGCGGCTGCGGCGGCTGGCGATCTGGCGGCCCTGCGGGCGGCGCAGGAAGGTTTCGGGTTGTGTACGCTGAAGCGCGGTGCGCGGTCCTATGTCGGCGCGGAGGGCGATTCGCGGGCGCGGGTGATGATCGTCGGCGACGCGCCAGGCCGTGCCGAAGATCAGGCGGGGCGTCCCTTCGTGGGCCCGCACGGGGTGCTGCTGGACCGGATGCTGGCGGCCATCGGTTTGGACAGGACTGCCGCCGACCCCGCGCGGGCGGTGCACGTGATGCACGTGTTGCCATGGCGGACGGCGGCGGCGGGCGGGGCCGGGGCCGCCCTGCCGGAGCCTGCCGATCTGGCGATGATGACGCCGTTCCTGCTGCGGCATATCGCGCTGGTGCAGCCCGACGTTGTGGTCTGCATGGGCAACGCGCCCTGTCAGGCGCTGCTGGGGCGGTCCGGCGTCAGCCGGATGCGCGGGCAGTGGGACACGGTCCTCGGGCGGCCGCTGCTGCCGATGTATCCGCCCCAGATGCTGCTGGGTCACCCTGCGGCCAAGCGCGCGGCCTGGACGGATCTGCTCGCGCTGAAGGCGCGGCTGCGCTGAACGCCCCATCGGGCGCGGCTGCTGGCCGCGCCCGATGGGGCTGGGGGCTTCAGTCGGTGCCAGCGGGCACGGGTGCGGGCGCCGCATCCGGCGCATCATCCGCGACCGCGTCCGGCGCCGTCGCTGCCGTGGGCGCCGGGTCTGCGACCGGGGCCGCCGGGTCGGGGGCCGCGCCGGATGCGGCTGGCGTCGTGACCTGCGCAGGTGCCGCGGGTGCGGGCGATGCGGCGGCGGCAGGTGGAACTGCGACGGGTGCGGGGGTCAGCAGCGCGCCGTCGGCCCATGTGCCCGTGCTCGCCTCGCCGGTGGCATAGCGCATCGTGCCGGGACCTTCGCGGCGGCCCGCGACGAAGGTGCCCTCGTAGATGTCGCCGTTGGCATAGGTCGCGGTGCCGGTGCCGGAGATTTCGCCCATCTCCCAGTCGCCGGTATAGGTGAAGCCGTCGGGCAGGGTGATCGTGCCGATGCCGTGCCGCTGACCGTTCACGAAGTCGCCGGTATAGACGGTGCCGTCCGCATAGGTCGCGGTGCCGGTCCCGTCGCGCGCACCATCCGACCAGCCGCCCGTATAGGTGTAGCCATCGGGATAGGTCATCGTGCCCTGACCCTGATTGCGGGCATCGACGAAGTCGCCCTCATAGACGGTGCCGTTGGCATAGCGGGCGACGCCGCGCCCGGAAATCACGCCGTCGACCCATGCCCCATCATAGCTGGAGCCGTCGGGATAGACGATGCGCCCCGTCCCGTTGGCAAGGTCCGCGTTGAACTGGCCGGTGTATATCGCACCGTCCGGATAGGTGACCTCGCCGGTGCCGTCGATCTGGCCGTCCACCCACGTGCCCGTATAGCGGTAGCCATCGGTGCCGGTGAAGATGCCGGTGCCGTTGCGCTGGTCGGCGATGTACTCGCCTTCGTAGACGTCGCCGTTGGCATAGGTGACCTTGCCGGTCCCCTCGCGCTTGCCCGCCTTCAGCGCGCCCATGTAGATGTCGCCGTTGGGTTGCGTCAGGGTGCCTTGCCCCTCGATCTGGCCCGCGACCCAGGTACCATCGTAGATCAAGCCGTCCGGCATGGTCAGTGTGCCGGTGCCGTCGCGTTCGCCCGCCTCCAGCACACCCTCGTAGATCGCGCCGTCGGGGTAGGTCACGCGGCCCATGCCTTCCTTGACGCCGTTGATCCACGGGCCGGTGTATTCATAGCCGTCCGCACCGCGCATGGTGCCGGTGCCGTGGTGCATGGCGTTGCGGAACTCGCCCTCATAGGTCACGCCGTTGGCATAGGCGGCGGTGCCGCGCCCGGTGATCTCTCCTGCCAGCCAGTCACCCTCGTAGGTGCCGCCGTCGGCGAAGGTGATCCTGCCGGTGCCGTCCGGCTTGCCTGCGGCAAATGTGCCCACATAGACGGATCCGTTCGGAAAGGTCGCGGTGCCTTGGCCGCTGATCTCTCCGTTCACCCAGTTGCCGGTGTAGGTATAACCGTTGGGCAGGGTGTAGGTACCCTGACCGTGCTGGCGCCCGTTCAGGAACGCCCCTTCATAGACGCCGCCATCCTCGTACTGCTTGGTCTGCACGTCCTGCGCCAGCAGGGGCAGGGGCTGGGTGCCGACGAGTGCGAAGGCCAGAAGTGCCGCCGGGATGGTGCGCGTCATGGGGGTGATCCTGTCCAGTGCCGTTGGTCAGGGTGGTAAAGCCATCGCGGGCCCCTGACAACGGGGCCGCGGGCGTGGCAGCGGGTTTCCCTCGGCCCCGGATCTGTTATCTGCGTCACAAACCGGAGAGGTGGCCCATGTCCGACCGTTACCGCATCACGCTGGCGCAACTGAACCCCACGGTGGGCGATCTGGCGGGCAATGCAGCACAGGCGCTGGACGCGTGGCGGCAGGGGCGGGATGCGGGCGCGCAGATGGTCGCCCTGCCAGAGATGTTCGTGACCGGCTACCAGACGCAGGATCTGGTGCGGCGGGCGGCCTTCGTCGCGCATGCGGAACGCACGATCGCAGGCCTGGCCGCCGACTGCGCGGACGGACCCGTGCTGGTGATCGGCGGGCCTGCGCTGGTGGGCGGGGTGCTGCACAACAGCTACTACATGCTGAAGGACGGCGCGATCGCGGGGCGGGCCGACAAGGTGTGCCTGCCCAACTACAACGTCTTCGACGAGGTGCGGCTGTTCGCACCGGGACAGATCCACGGCCCCTTCGGCACCACCGGCCCGCGCATCGGTACGCCGATCTGCGAGGATGCCTGGTATCCGGACGTGGCCGAGGCGCAGGTCGAAAGCGGGGCCGAGGTGCTGCTGGTGCCCAACGGCAGCCCCTATCACCGCGACAAGTTCGAGGTGCGCCTGCAGACCATGATCGCCCGCGTGGTCGAGAACCGCGTGCCGCTGATCTATCTGAACATGGTCGGCGGTCAGGACGACCAGATGTTCGACGGCGGGTCCTTCGTGCTGAACCCCGGCGGTGCCTTGGCGCTGCAGATGCCGGTGATGGAGGCTGCGGTGGCGCACCTCGATCTGGTGCGCGACGCAGGCGGCTGGCGGGCGGAGGAGGGGGCACGCGCTGCGCGCCCCGACAGTCTGGAGCAGGACTACCGCGCGATGGTCGAATCCCTGCGCGACTATTGCCGCAAGACGGGCTTCAAAAAGGTGCTTCTGGGCCTATCGGGCGGCATCGACAGCGCCATCGTCGCGGTGATCGCCGCCGATGCGCTGGGGCCCGAAAACGTGCGCTGCGTCATGCTGCCCAGCCGCTATACCTCGCAAGGCTCGCTCGACGATGCGCAGGGTGTGGTCGACGCGCTGGGTTGTGCGTTCGACACGGTGGCGATCTCGGGTCCGGTGGATGCGGTGGGCGATGCGCTGTCGGCCCTGTTCACGGGCCGCTCCCCCGACCTGACAGAGGAAAACATCCAGAGCCGGATGCGCGGACTGCTGCTGATGGCGCAGTCCAACAAGTTCGGCGAGATGCTGTTGACCACCGGCAACAAATCCGAGGTCGCGGTCGGCTATGCCACGATCTATGGCGACATGGCGGGCGGCTACAACCCGATCAAGGATCTGTACAAGACGCGGGTGTTCGACATCTGCCGCTGGCGCAATGCACAGCACCGCCCGTGGATGAAGGCCCCCGCCGGCACGGTGATCCCCGTGGCGATCATCGACAAGCCGCCCAGCGCGGAATTGCGCCCCGACCAGCGCGACGACGACAGCCTGCCGCCTTACGACATCCTTGACGGCATCCTGACGCTGCTTGTGGACGAGGAGGCGAGCGTCGCCGACTGCGTGGCGGCGGGTTATGACCGCGACACGGTCATCAAGGTCGAGCATCTGGTCTATATCAGCGAATACAAGCGGTTCCAGGCGGCCCCCGGCACGCGCCTGTCGGCCCGCGCGTTCTGGCTGGACCGCCGGTATCCCATTGCGAACCGCTGGCGCGACCGCGCTTAGGGCGCGGCACGCGGGCGGACAGGGGCAACCGACGCGGCCTTGCGAAAGCCGCCCAAGGGGCGCCGCCATGTCGGCGGATTGGTGCAGCGACGGTGCGATGCCCCCCTGCGGCGGGCGGTCACTGCGTTATCTGAGTGTCATCGCCGTGATCGCAGCGGTGCCGATCACCGGTACCCTGACGCGGCAGAGGATGCACCATGAAACTGATGACACTCACCACCGCCTCGCTGATCGCGCTGACTGCGGCCCTGCCTGCATTGGCACAGACGACCACCGCCAAGGCGGGCACCGAACTGACCGTGCGCGGCGAGCCGAGCCCTTTTGGCAGCGTGATGGGCGTGCTGGCCGTCGATCAGGAGGTCACCATCGAAGGCTGCCTCGAAGACGTGAGCTGGTGCCAGATCTCGTCCGGCGAGATGACGGGCTGGGCATCGGGTCAGTACCTCTATGTCTCGGAAGGTGCCGATGCGGTCACGCTGATCGACATGGCTGGCAACCCCGAGGCACTGACGATCATCACCCAGACGCCCGCCGAGGGCACGGTTGCCGATGACACCGTGACGCAGGGCGACCAGAACGCCGCCGCCCTGACCACCGGCACGCTGGGAGCCCTGACCGCAGTGGCACTGGGCGGCCCAGTGGGCGCCATCGTCGCCGCCGGTGTCGCTGGCACCGCCGTGGGTGCCGCCGCCGTCGAGCCGACCGAGGAGACGCTGACCTTCGTCACCACCAACCCGGTCGAGACGGTCTATCTGGACGGCGAAGTCGTCGTCGGTGCCGTCGTGCCCGCCGAAGTGACCACCTATGAGGTGCCGCAGGCCGAGTACCGTTACCTGAACGTCAACGGCCTGCCGGTGCTGGTCAATGCGGCCGACAGCACGATCGTGCGCGTGATCCGCTGACGCGGACCCGGCCCGGTCCCCTATGCGCGGGGGCCGGGCCACCTTCCCAAGACCGGGTGACAGCGGGCACGGACATCGCCATGATGCGGCATCATGTCCATGCACGCACCGGATCCCGATCCCTCTGCCGTCGCGCGGTTCGCGGCGACAATCGCCGACCCGGTGCGGCGGGCGGATGCGGCGATGCTGGACACGCTGTTCCGCGCCGTGACCGGGGCCGCGCCGCTGCTGTGGGCGGGCGACATGATCGGCTATGGCCACTACGACTACACCTATCGCAGCGGCAAGCCGGGGCGCTGGTTCGCCACCGGCTTTGCCCCGCGCAAGGCGCAGCAGGTCCTCTATGTCATGCCGGGCGCGACGGACATGCGCCCAATCCTTGCCGATCTGGGCAAGTGGAAGGCGGGCAAGGCCTGCATCCATATCACGCGGCTGACGCAGGTGGACATCGACGTGCTGGCGACGCTGATCCGGGCCGGTCTGCGGGATCTGGCCACGATGTGGCCCGTCAGTGGCTTCGCAGGGCTTGGTGCGGATCGGGACTTGACCCCGTGACGCGCCGGTAACACACCCTAGGTCACGGCAAAGCCCGCATCAGGATACCATGACATGAACCGCACCGACACCGACGCGCCCCTTGCAGGGCGCTGGATCGCCATGGCCGCCCTGCTGGTCGCCGGGTTCATAAACCTGATCGACGTGACCATCGTGAACGTGGCGATCCCGTCGCTGCAACAGGCGTTCGGCGCGACCGACAGCCAGATCGAATGGGTCGTGGCCATCTACATCCTGACCTTCGCGCTGTTCCTGCTGCCGATGGGGCGGCTGGGCGATGTGGTGGGGCGGCGGCGCATGTTCATCGCGGGTGTGACGGTATTCACCATCGGCTCGGCCCTGTGTGGCCTTGCACCGTCGATCTGGGGACTGGTCGCCGCGCGCGTGGTGCAGGGCATCGGCGGCGCGATGATGACGCCGCAGACGCTGGCCATCGTGCCGGCCCTGTTCGCGCCCAAGGAACGCGGTCTGGCCTTTGCCCTGTTCGGCCTGTCGGCGGGGCTGGCAAGCGTCACCGGTCCGATCCTGGGTGGTGTGCTGATCGGGGCGGATCTGTGGGGTCTGGACTGGCGGCCGATCTTTCTGGTGAACATCCCCGTGGGCGTGGTCGCGGTGATCGGCGCCATGCGCTATGTGCCGCGCCTGCCGGCAAAGCCGGGTCTGGCGATCGACGGCGTGGGCATCACGCTGGCCGCCGCTGCGACGCTGCTGGTGATGTTCCCGCTGATCGAGGGGCGTCAGGTCGGCTGGCCTTTCTGGATTTGGGCGATGATGGCCTGCGCGTTGCCGATGCTGGCGGCCTTCGTCTGGTGGCAACGGCGGCAGGCAGCGCTGGGGCGTGCGCAACTGCTGCCGGTGGCGCTGTTCCGCAACCGCAATTTCGTCGTGGGCACGGGCATCGTGATGCTGCTGTTCGCTGGCATTCCGGGGTTCTTCCTCGTGCTCGCGATCCTTCTGCAGGTGGGCAATGGGTTCACGCCGTTGCAGTCGGGGCTGACGACGGTGCCGTTCAGTATCGGCGTGCTGACCGCGTCGCTGGCGGCGGGCCGGATGGGCAACCGCTGGCTGCGCCCGCGCATCAGCACCGGCGGGCTGCTGCTGGCTGTCTGCATGATCCTGCTGCCCTTCGTCACCCCGCAGGCGGCGGGCGAGATCAGCCGGAGTGCCTTCATGCTGCCGCTGTTCCTGGGTGGGCTGGGGCTGGGCACCGCAATCTCACCGCTGTTCAACACGGTGCTGGGGCAGGTGAAGGACGCGGATACCGGGTCCGCGTCGGGGGCGTTGCAGTCGTTCCAGCAATTGGGCGGCGCGCTGGGACTGGCGGTCATGGGACAGCTGTTCTTTGCTCATTTGGCCGCAGGATTGCAGGCGGGCGGCGATCCCGTGTCGGTCTATTCGGACGGGTTGCGCATGGCGCTGTGGTTCTCGACCGCGTCGTTCCTGCTGCTCGCCGCTGCCGTGTGGCGGCTGCCGGCACCGCAACGGGCCGCAAAACTGGACAAGTCGCCGCCTGCGTGACACAGGATCGGGCAATCACAAGGGATGCCGCACATGACCACGATCACCCGTTTCGCCCCGTCGCCGACCGGCTGGATGCATATCGGCAACCTGCGCGCCGCGCTGTTCAACCATGCCATTGCGCGCCAGAACGGCGGCACCTTCATCCTGCGGATCGACGACACGGATCAGGAACGGAGCAAGCCGGAATACGAGGACGGCATCCGCGACGTGCTGACCTGGCTCGGCATCACCTGGGACGACATGCGCAAGCAGTCCGACCGGATGGAGCGGTATGAGCAAGCCCGCCAGCAACTGCTGGACGCGGGCCGCATCTACGAGTGCTTCGAGACGCCGGTGGAGTTGGACCTGAAGCGCAAGAAACAGCTGAACATGGGCAAGCCGCCGGTCTATGACCGCGCCGCCCTGCAGCTGACCGACGCGCAAAAGCAGGCGTACCGCGACGAGGGACGCAAGTCCCACTGGCGCTTCCTGCTGGATCTTGAGCGGGTCGAATGGGACGACGGCATCATGGGGCCGATCAGCATCGATTGCGGCTCTGTCAGCGACCCGGTCATCGTGAAGGAAACGGGGCAGGTCCTTTATACCTTTGCGTCGCCGGTCGATGACGTGGACATGGGGATCACCGACATCGTGCGCGGGTCCGATCACGTGACCAACACCGCGACGCAGATCCAGATGATGCGCGCATTGGGCGGGACCGTGCCGCGCTTTGCCCACCACAGCCTGCTGACCGGCCCGCAGGGCGAGGCGCTGTCAAAGCGCCTTGGTACGCTGGCGCTGCGCGATCTGCGCGAACAGGGAATCGCACCGGAGGCGGTGCTGAGCCTGATGGCGCGGCTGGGGTCGTCGCAGCCCGTCGTGCTGGTCGACGGCATCGCGGACGTGATCGCGGGCTTCGACATCGGCACCTTCGGATCGGCACCGACCAAGTTCGACGTGGAGGATCTGCGCCCCCTGACCGCGCGGCATCTGGCGCGGTTGGAGGCGGATGCGGACGCCGTCGCACCGACGCTGGATGCGGCTGGAGTGCCCGCCGAGCTGCGCGCCCCGTTCTGGGCCGCGGTGCGCGATAACATTGCGACGCTGGACGATGTCGCGCCGTGGTGGGCGATGTTCCGCGATGGCGGTACGGCGGTCGTGGCGGACGAGGACCGGGATTTCGTGACACAGGCCTTCGGCCTGCTGGGCGACGCACCCTATACGGACGCGACGTGGTCCGAGTGGACGGGTGCGGTCAAGGACGCGACGGGCCGCAAGGGCAAGGGTCTGTTCATGCCGCTGCGGCTGGCCGTGACCGGGCAGGCGAGCGGGCCGGAGATGGCGCAGGTCATGCCGCTGCTGCAGCGCAAACCGACGCTGTAAGGCTTGGACTGGGCGGACATTGATGGCGCGGCAGGGGACACCTGCCGCGCTATTTTCACGTGCCGCCGTCAGTCGCGGGCGCGCAGCACTTGCGCGGGCGCGGCCTGCAGCGGCCTGACCGCGAATGCCAGACCCGCCAGCAGCGACACCATGATGCCGCCGCCGACGATCCACAGCGCGTTGCCCCAGATGATCTGGTAGTCATCCTCCATGATAAAGGTCTGCACGGCCCAGCCGCCCGCGATGCCTGCCGTCAGCGCCACCACACCCGCCGCCAGCCCCAGCAGCGCCGCACGCAGGGCGAAGCTCGCCACGATCATGCCGCGCGTGGCGCCGATGGTCTTCAGCACCGCCGCTTCGAACGTGCGCGCACGCTCGCCCGCCGCCGCAGCCCCGATCAGCACGAGGAATCCCGTCACCAGCGTTGCCAGCGCGCCATAGCGGGTGGCGGCGGTGATCCCCTCCACCAGCACGGCGACGCGGTCGATGGCGTCGCGGATGCGGATGGCGGTCACGTTGGGATAGGCGGTCGCGACCTCGCGCAGGATGCCCGCCTCTGCCGCCTCGTCCGCATAGACGGTCGAGATCCAGCTGTGCGGCGCACCGGCCAGCGCGGCGCTGTTGAACGTCAGCACGAAGCCCAGACCGGCGCTGTCCCAGTTCACCTGCCGAAAGCTGGTGATCGTGCCGGTGATGTCGCGGCCCAGCACGTTGACGGTCAGCGTATCGCCCAGCACCAGACCGATCTCTGCCGCTTCCTCTGCGGCGAAGCTGATCTGCGGCTCGCCGGTATAGCCTTCGCCCCACCATTCGCCTGCGGTCAGGGTGTCGCCGTCTGGCAGGGCGTCGGCATAGGTGATGCCGCGGTCGCCCTGCACGACCCAGTGGCCGCCCGCGACCGTATCCGCATCCTGATCGTTGATCCGCGTGATGATGCCCCGCAGCATGGGCGCGGTCTCGACGGCGCTGACGGCGGGATCGTCGGCGAGGATCTGGCGATACCCTGCGATCTGGTCGGGCTGGATGTCGACGAAGAAGTAGCTTGGCGCACGTTCCGGCAGTTCCGCCGTGAACGCACGGCGCAGGTTGCCGTCGATCTGGCCGATGGCCGCCAGCACCGCAAGGCCGAGGCCCAGCGACAACACGACGGAGGTTGATTCGCCACCACGCGCGCCGATGCTGGCCAGCGCCAGCCGCAGGGCGGGGCGACCCCGCACGCCGGGCCGCAGGCGTCGGGCGATCAGCCGGATCAGGCTGGCGGCCAGCACGAGGATCAGCAGCGCCCCCGCGATGCCGCCAGCGGTCCACAGGGTCAGGAACACAGTGCCGGAAAACCAGATCGCAAGGCCCAGCAGCACCGCGATCAGTCCCGCCGTCAGGACCAGATAGAAGGGGCGCGGCAGCGCGTCGCCACCGGCAAAAGCATCGCGGAACAGGGTCGCCGCCTTGATCTGTTCGGTCCGCGCCAGGGGCCAGAGGGTAAAGATCGCCGCCGCCAGCAGGCCATAGATCGCGGCCTCTGCCAGCGGGGCAGGGGCAAGGGTGAAGTCGGCGGGGATCGGCAGTTGCGCCTCGATCACTGGCGCAAGCGCCAGCGGGATGCCCGCGCCGAGGATCAGGCCCAGCGTGACGCCGAGGGCGGTCAGCGCACCGATCTGGATGGCATAGGTGGCAAAGATCGTGCCGCGCGTGGCCCCGAGGGTCTTGAGGATCGCGATGGTCTCGGTCTTGCCGCCCAGATAGGCGCGCACGGCGGCGCTGACGCCGACGCCGCCCACCGCAAGACCCGACAGGCCCACGAGGATCAGGAACGCGCCCATGCGCTCGACGAAGCGGGCGGTGCCACCGGCCCCTTCGCGGCTGTCGCGCCAGCGCATGCCGCTGTCGCGGAACGCCGCGTCGGCGCGATCCTCCAACGCCTGCAGGTCGACGCCGGGAGGCAGCAGCATGCGATAATCGGTGTCGAACAGCGTGCCTTCGGACAACAGCCCCGCATCGGCCAGATCGGCGGCCAGAACGATGCTGCGCGGCCCGAGCGAAAAACCCGCCGCCGCATTGTCGGGATAGGCGTCGAGGACGGCGGTGAACACGAACTCCTGCGTGCCCATGAAGAAACTGTCGCCGGGCGTCAGGCCGAGGCGGTCGGCCATCACACGCTCCATCACGCCGCCGGGGCGGGTGCCGTCACCGGCGAGCGCATCGGGCAGCGACATGGGCGGGTCGAGCGTGACGCTGCCGACCAGCGGATAGGCCCCGTCCACCGCGCGGACCTGCGTCAGGGCACGTTCGTCCCCGACGGTGACCATCGACCGGAAGTCTACGGTTTCCGACAGGGTGGTCGACACCTCCTCCATGAAGGCCAGCTCCTCCCGCGTGGCATAGCGGTAGGTCAGCGTCGCCTGCGCGTCGCCCCCCAGAAGTGCACTGCCCTGTTCGGCCAACCCTGCCGTAATGGCCGCCCGGACGGTGCCCACGGCGGCGATGGCGGCCACCCCAAGGGCGAGGCAGGCGAGGAAAACGCGGAACCCGCGCAGGCCACCGCGGAGTTCACGGCGTGCGAATGTGGCAGCGAGGCGCAGGGTCATGCGGCGTCCAGCCGACCGTCGCGCAATCCGATGACGCGGCTGCAACGCGCGGCAAGGTTGGGCGCGTGCGTCACCATGATGAGGGTCGATCCATGCCGGTCGCGCAGGCCGAACAGCAGGTCGATGATCGCGGCCCCGTTCGTGGCGTCGAGGTTGCCGGTGGGTTCATCCGCCAGCAACAGGCGCGGGCGCGGGGCGGATGCGCGGGCCAGCGCCGTGCGCTGCTGTTCGCCGCCCGACATCTGGTTGGGGTAATGGTCGGTCCGCGCCCCCAGTCCCACCGCCTGCAATTCGTCGCGCGCCCGCTCGAACGCATCGTCCACACCGGCCAGTTCCAGTGGCGTCGCCACGTTCTCGAGCGCGGTCATGGTGGGGATCAGGTGGAAAGACTGGAACACCACCCCCATATAAGAGCGGCGAAAGCGGGCCAGCTGGTCCTCGTCCATCGCGGTCAGGTCCTGCCCCATGGCGGTGATCCGCCCGGCGGTCGCCGTTTCCAGCCCGCCCATCAGCATCAGGAGAGATGACTTGCCAGATCCACTCGGCCCGACCAGCCCCACGGTTTCCCCCGCCGCCACGTCCAGCGTTATGCCGTGCAGGATGTCCACCTTACCCGCGTTGCCATCGAGGGATAGCGCCACGTCGCGCAAGGACAGCACGGGGGCCGGAACGGGATCTGACATGGGAAAAACCTTTGCATTGCTCACGCTTGCATATGGGGCAGCAGGCATGCTGCGCAACCGTGTCGGCTTGTGTGTTTTCGCCACAGTGGCGCTGGCCGCACCCGCCGCGGCGCAGGTCACGGTTGCGGCACTGGGCGACAGTCTGACGGCGGGGTATGGCCTGCCGACTGCCGACGGATTCGTCCCACAGATGCAGGCCTGGCTCGACGCACAGGGTGCCGATGTGGTCCTGCTGAACGCCGGTGTGTCCGGCGACACGACGGCGGGCGGGTTGTCGCGCATGGACTGGACCCTGACGCCGGACGTGGACGGCGTGATCGTGGCGCTGGGGGGCAACGATTATCTGCGCGGTCTGGACCCGGTCGTCAGCCGCGACAACCTCGATGCCATCCTCGCCAAGGCGCAGACAGCGGAGGTGCCTGCGCTGCTTGTCGGGTTGGAGGCGGGCACCAACTATGGCGCCGATTTCACGCAGGCCTTCAACGGAATGTATGCGGAACTCGGCGCAGCCTACGACGTGCCGGTCTATCCCGACTGGTTCGGGCCGCTGCGCGAGGGCGATCTGCGCACCTACCTGCAGGACGACGGCGTACACCCCAACGCCGAAGGCGTGTCACTGATCGTCGATGCCATGGGCCCCGCCTTACTGGCGTTCATAGAGAACCTGCCCGAAGGCTGATCCGCGCAAGCGGGGCCACCGGAACGGCAGTGTATTGAAAGCCGGATGGCGCTGCGATGCCATCTGGTGTTTGAAACGATTGCATGAGGTGATTCACAGGGCGAAGCCGTTCAGACCGCGCACCATCACAGTGCCGATCGTTATATGTCGATGATGATGTGGCTGTATTGCGCCTAATTTCGCGAGCGTCGCTCGAGCGAAGAGAGGGTGGGGGAGGATGCGCGAAACCGCGCACCCAAGTCTTGCAAATCGCGGCTTATGCCAGCGACAGGTTCACAGCCGACTCACGACCGTCACGGCCGGATTCGATGTCGAAGGTGACTTTCTGGTTGTCGGCCAGGCCGGTCAGACCCGAACGCTCAACTGCGGAGATGTGCACGAACACATCCTTGGAGCCGCCATCGGGAGCAATGAAGCCGAAGCCTTTGGTTGCGTTGAACCATTTCACGGTGCCAGTAGCCATCGTGTTAATCCTTTTAGTCTTGCCACCCACGAGATTGCGGTGGCCCGGCTTCGTCAGTGCAATGTCGAGCGCTGCTGCCTAGAAAGGAACACAGTGGGTCGAGATAGATAACGGTCGCAAACACTGGCTAACCGATCTGCGGTGCAAATGCAACCCCGATGACACCGGACCTGTCCCCTGATCCGGGAAGGCGTGCGACGTGAACTGCTGACCGGGTCGCACACCGCCGGCGTGCACGCCCGCCGCCGCATCCATCATCACCGGCGCCCCGTCGTCCAGGTGTCCGGTGGCAGAACGGTATTGATGTCGGTGTAGATCACCGCACCAAGCAGCGCACTGAACGGGCCCACGATCGCATAGATTGCGACGCATTCCACAAGCGATATTCCCGGCACGCATGCCCCGATCATCGTGGTGACCGATGCGATCCCGATGCCGTAAATGCCCCAACGCATAAGCGATCCTCCCTCTCCTCCGACGATTTGACAGCCGTCAGCAGAGTTAGTCCACTCAATAACATGGGATAGTTTCAAAAAATGTTAAAAACGTGACATAATGTTGCGTCACATTGGGGTGGCACCACTGTCGTGGTGCCCGCCCGCAACAGGCACCACGACCGTTTTAAATGGTACCGTCAGCGCACGAACTTTTTGTGCTTCAACCGCTTGGGTTCCAGCGCATCCGCCCCGAGGCGACGCTTCTTGTCCTCTTCGTAGTCCTCGAAGTTGCCTTGGAACCATTCGACATGGGCATCGCCTTCGAAGGCGAGGATGTGGGTGCAGATCCGGTCGAGGAAGAAGCGGTCGTGGCTGATGACCACGGCGCAGCCTGCAAAGGAGGTCAGCGCGTCTTCCAGCGCACGCAGCGTTTCCACGTCCAGATCGTTTGTCGGCTCGTCCAGCAGCAGGACGTTTCCGCCGGATTTCAGCAGCTTGGCCATGTGTACGCGGTTGCGCTCACCGCCCGACAAAGAGCCCACCTTCTTCTGCTGGTCGCCGCCCTTGAAGTTGAAGGCCGAGCAGTAGGCGCGGGAGTTCATCGCCGCGTCGCCCAGTTCGATGACCTCGGCGCCGCCGGTGATCTCCTCCCACACGGTCGCATCGGGGGCGAGCGCGTCGCGCGACTGGTCCACATAGGACAGCTTCACCGTGTCGCCGTATTCCACGCTGCCCTCGTCGGGCTGGGCCTGACCGGTCAGCATGGAAAAAAGCGTGGACTTGCCCGCGCCGTTGGGGCCGATCACGCCGACGATGCCGCCGGGCGGCAGGTCGAAGGACAGGTTTTCCACCAGCAACTTGTCGCCCATCGCCTTCTTGAGGTCAGTGACCTCGATCACCTTGGACCCCAGACGCGGGCCGTTGGGGATGATGATCTGCGCGCGGCCCAGCTTTTCCTTTTCCGACTGGTTGGCCAGATCGTTGTAGGCGCTGATCCGCGCCTTGGACTTGGCCTGCCGCGCCTTGGCACCCTGACGCATCCATTCCAGCTCGCGCTCCAGCGTCCGCTGCTTGGACTTGTCCTCCTTCGCTTCCTTCTCCAGCCGCTTGGCTTTCGCCTCCAGCCAGCTGGAATAGTTGCCTTCGTGCGGGATGCCCGACCCGCGGTCGAGCTCGAGGATCCAGCCGGTGATCGCGTCGAGGAAGTAGCGGTCGTGCGTGACGATCAGGATGGTGCCCTTGTAGTCCACGAGGTGCTGCTGCAGCCACGCGATGGTTTCCGCATCGAGGTGGTTGGTCGGCTCGTCCAGCAGCAGCATGTCCGGCGCTTCGAGCAGCAGCTTGCACAAGGCGACGCGGCGTTTCTCGCCACCCGACAGGGTGGTCACATCGGCGTCGTCGGGGGGGCAGCGCAGCGCCTCCATGCTGACGTCGATCTGCGCATCCAGATCCCACAGGTTCTGGGCGTCGATCTCGTCCTGAAGGCGGGCCATCTCGTCCGCCGTCTCGTCGGAATAGTTCATCGCCACTTCGTTGTAGCGGTCGAGGACGGCCTTCTTGTCGGCCACGCCCAGCATCACGTTTTCGCGCACGCTCAGCGTCGGGTCGAGTTCGGGTTCCTGCGGCAGGTAGCCGACGCGCGCGCCTTCGGCCGCCCACGCCTCTCCGGCGAAATCCTTGTCCTGACCGGCCATGATCCGCATCAGTGTGGATTTGCCGGTGCCGTTGACGCCGACCACGCCGATCTTGACGCCGGGCAGGAAGTTCAAGCGGATGTTCTCGAACACCTTCTTGCCGCCGGGATAGGTCTTGGACACGCCGTCCATGAAATAGACG
The DNA here is from genome assembly GCF_900110065.1 of Loktanella fryxellensis. Lineage (GTDB taxonomy): Bacteria > Pseudomonadota > Alphaproteobacteria > Rhodobacterales > Rhodobacteraceae > Loktanella > Loktanella fryxellensis. The sequence continues at coordinate 155,469 of NZ_FOCI01000003.1, forward strand.
TATTGGTAACTGGCCATGGAAAAGCCTCGCTGGGGATGGGTCTGGCGCCTTCCTTAACGGTCGCGGTCGCGTGGGGCAATCGGGCACTAGCCGGTGTGGCGCAGCTCTTGGCAGCTGCTGCGCGCGCGCAGCCAGCCGATCACGTCCTCGGCCGGCATGGCGCGGGCGAAATGGTTGCCCTGTCCGACGCTGCCGCCAAGGCTGCGCACGATCGCGGCCTGTTCGGCCGTCTCGATGCCGGATGCGGTGCAATAGAGGTCCTTGTCACGCCCGAACTGCAACAGCATCGCGGTGATCTTTTCGCAGGCGGGTGCGGCGGCGAGGTGGCGGATCAGCGCCTTTTCCACCTTGAAGCCTGCCACTGCCAGCCGGTCCACGTGCAGCAGTCCCGCATAGCCCGCGCCGAACCCGTCGATCAGAACGTTGAAGCCCAGACCCACCAGATGCGAGATGCCCATGAACCTGTGGGCCCCCGGATCGACCGACCCGAACACGTCACGCTCGGCCAGTTCGATGTGTATGTCCTGCGGTTTCAGCCCGCGGGCCGAGAGCCGCGCCGGCAACCTTTCCGCATGGGCCCGGTCCGACAGCAGGACATGAGAGCCGTTGATGCTAACCCGGATCCCATCGTGGCCAGTGGCACGCAGCCGGGCATGCAGATCGGCTGCAGCATCGATCGCGGCAAGGTCGACGCCCGCAAGCAGGTTCAACTCGCGCGCCAGGGGCAAGAATGTCGCCGGATGCAGCAAACCCCGCGTCGGATGCTGCCAGCGGGCCAGCGCCTCGAACCCGCGGACGTGCCCGGTGACCAGATCGACCGTCGGCTGCATGTAGAACGTCAGGCCCCCGTCGGCGATGCAGTGCTGCAACTGCGCGGCAAACAGATCGCGGCTCTGCGCCTCAGCATGCAGGGCCGAATCATAGACGGCCACGGCACCGCGTCCCGCCCGCTTTACCGCATAGAGAGCGAAGTCCGATTTCTGCAGCAGGCGGTCCGTGTCGGCGTCGTCGGGACCGGCACGGACCGCACCCACGCTGACCGACAGGGCCAATTCCATGCGGTCGTGGCGAAATGGCGTGCGGACCGCGTCGCACAGGGTCTGACCGATGCCCAGCAGTTCGGCGTCGCAGGCGACATCCGTGCAGACGGCCACGAATTCGTCACCGCCCACGCGTGCCAGCAGATCGGTGGGGCGCAGGTGGTGCCCGATGGTGCGTGCCACGTGTTTCAAGGCCGCATCGCCGGCGGCATGGCCGTGGCGGTCGTTGATCGCCTTGAACCCGTCCATGTCGATGTGGAGCAGGCCGAGTCCCGGCCGTATGGCGGGGGCCAAAGCCATCCGGTCGGCCACGAAGGTCGAAAGATGGGCACGGTTCGCGGTGCCGGTCAGGCTGTCGTGGGTCGCAAGATGTGCCAGCGTCGCCGTCGTGTCACGCAGGATGCGGTCCTGTTCGACCTGTTCGGACACATCCCGGCAGACCAGCGTCGCGAGCGTCCGGCCATCAGAAGCGAGATGGAAGCTGGCGTTGAGCTGGTTCCAGAAAAGGCTGCCGTCGCTGCGTCTGTTGCGCACGACGACCAGTTTGCGCCACGCCGGATCGTCCGGATCGTAGCGGAACCCGGCAATCTGCGCGCGCGTCATGCGGTCGGCGTCCGGCAGGCAGAACGACAGCGGATTGCGACCCACGACGCGGTCCATCGGCAGGCGCATCAGGCGCAGATAGGCCGGATTGGCCCACAGGATGATGCCGTCCAGCGTCTGTACGACGATCCCGTCATTGGTGCTGGTGCAAGCCATCGCCGTGAAATCCGGTGGCGTCCTGCGACGCGCGCGCTGCCGCGACCGGACCAGCAGCGCCGCCACCCACCCGCAGACCAGAACCGCAATCAACAGGGGCAACGGGCTGGCGGGTGACATCGCGACCTTTCTGGGAATCCGGGACGGGTTGCCGTCAACATGGCCCCCAGAGCTTAGCTTTTGCTTAAGATCGCCATGCCGGCTGCGATCGGGGCTTTACTCCCGTGCCGGGATCGGCGCCTTTTGCGCCAAGCCGAAGGAGGGCGACGGAATGCAGGGATGGCCGCAAGCGCGGACGGGGCAGGTGATCGGTCTGCTTGGCGGGTCCTTCGATCCGGCGCATCCGGGGCATGTGCTGATCACGCACGCGGCGTTGCGCCGTTTCGCACTGGACCGCGTGTGGTGGATGGTCAGTCCTGGCAACCCGCTGAAGGCGCAGGGGCCGGCACCCCTGGCCGACCGGATGGCCGCGGCGCGCCGGGTCATGCGGCATCCGCGCGTCACGGTGACCGATATCGAGGCGACCTTGCACACACGCCATACCGCGCGGACGCTGCGCCTGTTGCAGGCCCGCTATCCGGGTGTGCGGTTCGTCTGGCTGATGGGGGCCGACAACATGACGCAACTGCACCACTGGCAGGACTGGCGGTGGATCATGGACCACGTGGCCGTCGGCGTTCTCGCGCGGCCCGGTGACCGGTTGCGCGCGCGGCTGAGCATGGCCGCACAGGTCTATCGTCACGCGCAGGTGCCTGCGGCAGCGTCAAGGTCGCTGGGCCGGCGTGCCGCGCCGGCGTGGTGTTTCGTCGATCTGCCGCTGAGCGGTCAGTCGTCGAGTGCCATCAGGGCCAGCGGGGCATGGCGCAAGCGTGATGGCACCCCTACTGTCCTCGGGCCGGGCGACGCGGTAAGGTCGATCCCATGACCCTGTTGACCCGACCCCGCCCGCCGATCCGCGGCCTGCTGAGCGTGATGCTGGCCTGTGCCGTCACCGGCGCCCAGGCCGCACCGCAGACAACCCTCCGTCCCGTTGCGCGCGCAGCCGTCGCCCAGACGGCGGCACCGCCCATCGTGGCCCCCGTCGTGACCGACGCGGGCACCGTGCGCGTGCCGCTGGCCGCGCGGGTGCCCGCGGACGCCCGTCCCGTGGCGCGCACGACCGCCGTGGACATGATCCGCGCCGCCGGGCTGGACGGGCAGGTCGGCTTCGTCATCGCCGACGCCGATACGGGCGAAGTGCTCGAACGCGTGGACGGCAGCGCGCCGCGCCCGCCCGCCAGCGTGACCAAGGCGCTGACGGCGCTCTATGGGCTGGAGACGCTGGGCGACGACTATCGCTTCGTCACGCGGGTGCTGGCGACCGGTCCCGTCACGGGCGGCGTGGTGCAGGGCGACCTGATCCTTGCGGGCGGGGGCGATCCGCTGCTCGATACCGACGATCTGGCGGTGCTGGTGCAGCAAATGGTCGACGCGGGCGTCACTGGCGCAACCGGGGATTTTCAGGTCTGGGGCGCGGCCCTGCCGGAGGAGAAAGAGATCGAGCCGGGGCAACTCGATCAGTTGGGCTACAATCCGTCGCTGGGCGGGCTGAACCTGAACTTCAACACCGTCTATTTCAGCTGGGCGCGGCAGGGCGGCGATTATGCGGTCACGATGGATGCGCGCAGCGCGACGCGGCAACCGCCGGTGCAGACCGCGCGCGTGACCGTCGCGGACCGGACGGGGCCCGTCTATACCTATGCGGCGGGGGCTGACGTCGACGAATGGTCCGTGGCGCGCAGCGCGCTGGGCGAGGCTGGGTCGCGTTGGCTGCCGGTGCGGTTCCCCGACCTTTATGCCGCCGACGTGTTCCGCACACTGGCGCGCGAGGCGGGTGTGACGTTGCCTGCCGCAGCCGCGATCGGCGTGTTGCCTGCCACCACCACCGAACTGTCCCGGTTCGAGAGCGCGCCGCTGCGCGAGGTCGTCACCGACATGATGCGCTATTCCACCAACCTGACCGCAGAGGTCGTGGGCATGACCACCACGGCGGAGCGGCAGGACGCGGCGCTGCCGATGCGGGCGTCGGCGGCAGACATGGAGGCCTGGATCACGGCCCGCGCGGGCTTCGCACCGGTGCTGTTCGATCATTCGGGGCTGGACGGAAACAACGCGATTTCGGCCGCCGACATGGTGGCGCTTCTGGATGCGGACGGCGTGCAGGAGGTGCTGGTGCCGGTGATGCGGCCCGTCGTGATGCTGGACGACCAGCGGCAGGCGATTGCCGACTTTCCCGCCGACGTGCGGGCCAAGACCGGGACGCTGAACTTCGTCTCGGCCCTTGCGGGCTATGTGGCGACGGACAGCGGACGCAACCTTACGTTCGCGTTCTTCGCCTACGATCCAGAGGCGCGGGCCGCATCGCGCGCGTCGCTGGACGAGCAGCCTGCGGGCGCTGCGGCGTTCAACGGCCGTGCCAAGCGGTTGCAGCAGGACCTTTTGCAGCGCTGGGCCGTGCTGGCGGGCATCGCGGGTCAGCGGCAGGCAAGCGCCACCGCCGTGACGGTCACACGCTAGGCGGCGTCAACGAAATGTGACGCGCGCGCGACCCGCGTTCGATCGCGGCGGCGTGCAGCCGGTCGAGGTCGAGTTCGTCGCGGATCTCCTCCAGCATGCGCCCTTCGGTCATCCCGATCCGCCCGTCGGCGGCGGCCACGTCGCAGGACAGGGCATAGGCCGTCTCGTACAACCGGTCGGGCAGGGTGTCACGGATCAGGCCGAACAGGGCCGCGATCCCGTCGTCCTGATCGAACAGATCCAGCACCATCGCCGTGACGCGGGGCAGGCGGTCCGAATCGTAGCCCGCAAAGACCGGCAGGTTGTTGAGGGCGGAATTGATCTTGATCAGCTCCGACGTGCGGATCTCGCCTGCGGGACCGGCGGCGGAAATGGCGACGGCGATCATCAGGGCGGCCAGCGCGTCCTGTGCGGTCATCGAATCCTGAACCATCGCGACACTCTCCTGCGGTGTGTGGGATGGGTCCGGTTTATTGACGCCCCCGGCCTGCCGCAATAGGGATGCGGCAGGCTGGGCCATGGCGGCCCGCCCCCGTAAAGGCGATGACCACCATGAGCACCCTGCGCGACGCTGCGATGACATCGAAGGCCTGGCCGTTCGAAGAGGCGCGCCGCGTGCTGAAACGCTACGACGGCAAGGATCCCGAAAAGGGTTACGTGCTGTTCGAGACAGGCTACGGCCCGTCCGGCCTGCCGCATATCGGCACCTTCGGCGAGGTGGGTCGCACTACGATGATCCGCCGCGCGTTCGAGATCATCAGCGACATCCCGACGCGACTGCTGTGTTTTTCCGACGACATGGACGGGATGCGCAAGATCCCCGGCAACGTGCCGGACCCTGCCGCCCTGCAGCCCTACATGCAGCGCCCGCTGACGGCGGTGCCGGACCCGTTCGGCACCCACGGCAGCTTTGGCGACCACATGAACGCGCGGTTGAAGAACTTCCTCGATACCTTTGGTTTCGAATATGAATTCGCCAGCGCCACCGAATACTACAACAGCGGCAAGATGGACACGATCCTGCTGAAGGCCGCCGCGAACTACGACGCGATCATGGAAATCATGCTGAAGTCCCTGCGCGAGGAGCGGCGGGCGACCTATTCGTGCTTCCTGCCGATCAGCCCGCGCACGGGCCGCGTCCTGTATGTGCCGATGAAAAAGGTCACGCCCGACGGCATGATCACCTTCGACGACGAGGACGGGACGGAAATCACGCTGCCGGTGACGGGCGGCAACTGCAAGCTGCAGTGGAAGCCCGACTTCGGCGCGCGCTGGGCCGCGCTCGACGTGGATTTCGAGATGTATGGCAAGGATCACGCCACCAACACGCCGATCTATGACGGCATCTGCAGGGTGCTGGGCGGACGTCCGCCGGAACATTTCACCTATGAGCTGTTCCTGGACGCTGACGGTCACAAGATCAGCAAGACCAGCGGCAACGGTCTGACCATCGACGAATGGCTGACCTATGCGTCGACGGAATCGCTGAGCTATTTCATGTATCTCAAGCCCAAGACGGCCAAGCGGATGCATTTCGACGTGATCCCAAAGGCCGTTGACGAATACCACCAGCAACTGCGCGCCTACGCGACGCAGGACATGGCGGCGCAGCTGAACAACCCGGTGTTCCACATTCACGGATCGGACGTGCCCGCGTCCGATATGGTCGTGCCGTTCGCCATGCTGCTGAACCTTGCCGCCGTGTCGAGCGCCGAGAGCAAGGACAAGCTGTGGGGCTTCATCCGCCGCTACGCGCCCGATGCCTCGCCCGCGGCGAACCCGCAACTGGATCAGGCGGCAGGATTCGCGGTGCGCTACTTCAACGACTTCGTGAAGCCGGAGCGCACCTTCCGCGCCCCCGACGTGCGCGAACGGGCGGCGCTGGAGGATCTGGCAGGCCGTCTGCGGGCCTGGACCGGCGGTCTGGACGCGGAGGCGTTGCAGACCGAGGTGTTCGCCACAGGTACCGCCCACGGGTTCGAGCCGCTGCGCGACTGGTTCACGGCGCTCTACGAGGTGCTTTTGGGTGCCAGCCAGGGGCCGCGATTCGGTGGGTTCATCGCGCTTTACGGCGTGGACGAGACGGTCGCCCTGATCGAGGCCGCCCTGCGCGGCGATCTGGCGCAAGGCTCGGCCGCCGCCTGATGCGCGAAACCCTTTGGCGATTGGTTGCGTGCATGGTCATGTAATCCAGTCGCCAGAGGGAGCGTTCGCCATGCGTATTGCCGGAATGATCATGCTGATGCTGCTGTCTGCGCTGCCGCTGCAGGCCCAGCAGGTCACCACGCCGCCCGCCCCGACCGCGGCGCCTGTGCCAGGGACGGACGAGGACGCCAGCGCCGCCATCGCGGCCTTGATCGACGGGCAATTGGCAGACTTCAAGGCGCGGGACGTGGACGGGGCATGGGGTGCGGCCAGTGCCAACATCCAGCGCCTGTTCGGCAATCCGCAGCAATTTGGCAGCATGGTGCAGCAGGCCTATCCCATGGTCTGGGACAATGCGAACGCGCGGTTCATCAGCCAGCGTCAGCTGGACGCCTACGTCCTGCAACAGGTGATGATCGAGGATGCGCAGGGCGTGCTGCATCTGCTGGAATACGCGATGATCCAGACCGACGCGGGCTGGCGCATCGACGGCGTCGCACTCCTGCCGCAACCGGATGTGGGTGTCTGACGGCGTTGCGCGCAACCCGCACCCTGCGTGACGGTGGGGGCGGACCCCCTTAACCACCGCACCCTATCCCCCTGTGCGATGACAGGCCGATCGGCCCGTCCACGCCAACAGGGCTGCGCGCCGTCGCCGCCCGCTGCACAGGGGATGCGCGATGAACAAGGCCATTACCGACGGAATCGTGTTTCAGCCGCTGCCGTTCGCGGCGGGGTTGGGCGTGTGGTCCAGCGGCGACGGCACGCCCGGCAGCGACACCTATGCCACCAGCGGCACCGGCGTCTTCGTGCCGGCGGATCAGGATTTTGGCGGCGCGCTGGAGGTGCAGAAAACCGCGACCGTGCAGAAGCTGCGCTACATGGGCGAGACGCCGATCCTGCGCGGCTGCTACCTGCGGATCACGGCGCGGGTGAAGGCGGTGGCGGGGCCGCTGCCCTCGGTGCGCATCGCGGGCTGGGCCGGTCGCAACGGCGGCGGGGCAGCCGTCGTGCCGGTCAGCGTCGGGCCGCAGACCCAGCTGTCCACCTATGGCGCGGTGGTCGAGGTCAGCGCCATCGTCGGTTCCGGCGACCGCACCGGCGTCGATCTGGTCTGGGGGGCGGCGGCCTATGGTCACTTCGGCGTCGATCTGACGGGGCCCAGCGGCGGGCTGGTGCGGATCGACGACATCGTGATCGAGGATGTGACCGTCGCGTTCCAGCGCGACATGATGGCGATGGTCGACGTGCGCGACTATGGCGCAAAGGGTGACAACGTGGCGGACGATTCCGCAGCCTTCGAGGCGGCGGATGCGGCAGCCGCCGGGCGCGAGATCCTCGTGCCTGCAGGCGTCTATCGATTGGCGCAGGACGTGACGATCCAGAACCGCATCCGGTTTCAGGGGCGTGTCACGCAACAGGCGGACAAGCGGTTCATCCTGCAAAAGGATTTCGACTATCAGACCTATGTCGATGCCTTCGGCAACGAGGTCGAGGCATTCCGCAAGGCCTATCAGGCGCTGCTGAACTTTGCCGATCACGAATCGCTGGACCTCAACGGGCGGCGGATCACACTGACCGCCCCCATCGACATGCAGGCCTGCGATCCCCTGCGCACCACCTTCGCCACCCGGCGGGTCATCCGCAACGGCCAGATCGAGGCGGCGGCGGGTGCGGGCTGGGACACCGTAAGCGTGACGTCGCAGGCCACCTACAGCGCCGGCAATGCGGCGACCCTGACCAACGTGATCAACGTCGCCAATATCGCGGTCGGGGCGCTGGTGCTGGGGGCTGGCGTGGGGCGGGAGGTCTATGTGACATCCACGAACGTCGCCGCGCGCACGGTCCGGCTGAGCGGTGCGCTTTACGACGCGGCGGGGACGCAGACGTTCACCTTTCGCCGGTTCAAGTATCTGCTGGATTTCTCGGGCTACGCGAGCCTGTCGCAGTTCATCCTGGCCGACATGGAATTTCAATGCGCCGGGCTGGCCAGCGGCATCCTGCTGGCCCCGGACGGCCTGACGTTCCATCTGCGCGACAGCTTCGTCAACAGACCCAAGGATCGCGGTGTCACCAGCCCGGGGACCGGGTGTCAGGGCATGATGGTCGACCGCTGCCAGTTCCTGTCGAACGAACAGTCGTTGCGGGTGCAGGACCGGACGACCACCGCGCTGAACAGCAACACCAACGACGCCAAGATCCGCGACAACCGGATCGTGCTGTTCCGCCACTTCGCCGTGCTGGCGGGGGGCGGTGCGCTGATCACCGGCAATCACTGGTTCCACGGCGACACCCAGAACGACGGTGTGCGGCGGGGCGGGCTGGTGTTCACGCAACCCAACTGCCGCGCGGCCGTGACGGGCAACTACATCGACAACTGCTTCATCGAATGGACCAACGAATCGGATGCGAACCCAGCTTATGTCAGCGGCCTGACGTTCGGTGGGCTGACCGTGACGGGCAACCATTTCGTGTGCATCGACGTGAGCTCTGCATTCACCTTCATCGTGGTGAAACCTTACGGACCCGGTCACGCGGTGCAGGGCCTGTCGGTGACGGGCAACGTGTTCCGCACGTTCGAAGGCAACATAGACCGGGTCGAGACTGTGGACACCACCTTTGCCGACCTCGACCGGGGCAGGATGCGGCAGGTCAGTTTTGCGGGCAACGTGTTCCATGGCGTCACCACCATGACGGCCAATCCCGCAGTGCTGACCCACACGCAGGCGACGGCGGCGACCAGCTGGGTGGCGCGCACCGACCCCTATCTGCCGTTCCTAGGGCGGGCACGGTTCGTCGATGCGGTCGTGGCGGACGGTCCGCTGACCACGGCGGGTGGCGCCATGGTGAACCAGATGCCATGGGCCGATAACCTCTACAGTGCCGATCAGCGTGACGTGCGCTTCGTCTTCGATCAGGCGCTGAAGGGGACGATCCGTTATACGGTGCGGATGGACAATCCGATCTAGCGCGTCCCGTTCTCAGGGGTGCGATCAGGATGGCGGCGATCCGCGCCCAGCCGCACACACTGTCTTGCCCTGCGCGGGACCTTGCCCGTTCCCGCGCGGATGGGCCGGATGGGCCGGATCAGAACGTGATCCACGTCTCCAGCTTCAGCGCGCTGCCGCCGTCGCCGGTCATCGCCTTGACTGCGCCAAGGTTGATCCTGAACCGGTCCGTCACCGTCAGGATCACCGTGGGGCTGACCTTGGCGTAGTAGTCGTCGTAATAGCCCTGTCCCGTCTGCAGTTGCAGTGTCGTCGTCCAGCGGTCTGACCAGGCCTGCCCCCAGGTGAAGTCTGCCTTGGGCCGCCAGACCGTGTCGCGGGTGCCGTAGGTGGCACTGGCGTCCACCGCCAGCCAGCCGCTGTCCAGCCCGCGCCCGAACGACAGGCCAAGGCGCATCAGCGCCTCGGACGTGGTGTCGGGATTGCGACGCAGACCATAGCCCAGCGACGCGGCGGTGCGATACGTGCCGGAGGTGTCCCCGATGGGAAGGCCCGCGAACCCGAAGGCCTGCACGATCCGCCCCTTGTCCGCGGTGTAAAGGTCGAGGCCCAGCGTCACCCGGTCGGTGAGCCCGTATTCCGCATAGACCGTGGGATCGTAATGCACCGGCAGTTGCGCGCCGTCCGACAGCAGGACGTTGCCGCCCGCCGCGATGAACAGCTCGCCATCCGCGCGCGACCACGCGCCGGCCTGCGCGCGGCAGGCGCAGCACAGCAACAACAGGATGGTGAGAAAGCGACGCATGTCAGGATCCGCTGCGATGTCCTCCGACTGTGGCGCGGTCATGCTTAACGGCAGGTTAACCCGCACCGGTCACGGCGTCAGTCGTCGCGCGGCATCCGCCACAGCCGCGCGGCATAAAGAGGATAGGCGAACAGCTCCCGCACCGCCTGTCGCATCACAGTGGGCGGATGGCTGCCGCGCAGGGCCGTGGCGCTGACCCGGGCACGCAGGCGGTAATGCCGCGCGACGCGGGCCGCACGCGGGCCGTGGGTGGCATCGGTGACGATCACCACGCGCGTGGCGCCGATGCTGCGCAGCAGGGGCAGGGCAAAGCGGATGTTCTCGATCGTGGTGGTGCTGCGCCCCTCCTGCAGGATCGCCGTGGCGTGCACGCCCGCGTCCAGCAGCAGGCTGGCGATCATCGCGGCCTCGGTCGGGGGATGGCGGCCCAGTCCGCCGCAGCCGATCACGACCGGCGCTACGCCCGCGTGCCACAGGGCCGCCCCGTGCAGGGCGCGGCGGCGCAGGGTGGGCGACGGGCCGTCGGGCCAGACCGCGGCCCCGAGGATCAGGATGGCATCCATCGCAGTGATCTAGGGCCTGACGCGGTGACATGAAACCGGTTGCGTTTGTCAATTTCTGAACGCGCCCCTGTCGTCGTCCTGGAAATAATTGACTGCCGGGCTCGATTTCGCCGGATGCAGCCTTGGCATTCCGGTCCCCGATCGGATCATATGACGCTCGAGGAGGTGGCCGCCCGCAAGGTCCGGCCACGGCGGCGCAGCAGGGCGTCGCAGGATGTGACGCAGGGGAGGGCGCACCGCCATGACCGACAAGACCTATCCACCGACCGATGCGATGGCTGCGACCGCCCATGCGGACAAGGTGACGTATGACGCGATGTATGCCCACTCCATCGCCGACCCCGACGGCTTCTGGCGGGACGAGGGGCAGCGGCTGGACTGGATCACGCCCTATACCCGCGTCAAGAACACCAGCTTTGCCGCCGGAAACATCGACATCCGCTGGTTCGAGGATGGCACGCTGAACGTCGCGGCCAACTGCATCGACCGGCATCTGGCAACGCGGGGCGACCAGACCGCGATCATCTGGGAACCGGACGATCCCAATCAGGGTGCCGAACACATCACCTATCGGCAGTTGCACGCGGACGTGTCGTGCTTTGCCAACGTGCTGAAGGCGATGGGCGTGGGTCGCGGCGACCGCGTCGTGATCTATCTGCCGATGATCCCGCAGGCGGCCTATGCCATGCTCGCCTGTGCGCGGATCGGTGCGATCCATTCGGTCGTCTTCGCGGGCTTCAGCGCCGACGCCCTTGCCGCCCGCGTCAACGGGTCGGCGGCGAAGGTCGTCATCACCGCCGACGAAGCACCGCGCGGCGGCAAGAATACGCCGTTGAAGATCAATGCCGACAAGGCTTTCGACAAGATCACGACCGACACGGCAATGCTGGTCGTGCGCCGCACCGGCGGGGCCGTCGCGATGAAGGACGGCCGTGACCACTGGCTGCACGAGATGGAAGGGCAGGTCGGGAACGATTGCCCGCCGGAGCCGATGAACGCCGAGGATCCGCTCTTCATCCTCTACACCTCCGGCTCCACCGGGCAGCCAAAGGGCGTGGTGCACTGCACGGGCGGCTATCTGGTGTATGCGGCGATGACGCATCAATACACGTTCGACTACCACGACGGCGACGTGTTCTGGTGCACGGCGGACGTGGGCTGGGTCACGGGGCACAGCTATATCGTCTATGGCCCGCTGGCGAACGGGGCCACCACGGTCATGTTCGAAGGCGTGCCGACATGGCCCGACGCGGGCCGGTTCTGGCAGGTCTGCGCCAAGCACAAGGTCAACCAGTTCTATACCGCGCCCACCGCGATCCGCGCGTTGATGGGCAAGGGCGAAGGCTTTGTCGCCGGTCACGACCTGTCCGCGCTGAAGGTGCTGGGCACCGTGGGCGAGCCCATCAACCCCGAGGCGTGGCACTGGTACAACGACGTGGTGGGCCTTGGTCGCGTGCCCATCGTCGATACATGGTGGCAGACCGAGACCGGCGGGCACCTGCTGACGCCGCTGCCGGGGGCGACCACGACCAAGCCCGGATCGGCGACGCTGCCGTTCTTCGGCATCACGCCCGTCGTGCTGGAACCCGAGACGGGGCGAGAGATCGCCACGACGGAAGCCGAAGGCGTGCTCTGCATCACCGACAGCTGGCCCGGCCAGATGCGCACCATCTGGGGCGATCACGACCGGTTCGAGCAGACCTATTTCACCCAGTATCCGGGCATGTTCTTTTCCGGTGACGGCTGCCGGCGGGATGCGGACGGCTACTACTGGATCACGGGCCGCGTGGACGACGTCATCAACGTCTCCGGCCACCGGATGGGCACGGCAGAGGTCGAAAGCGCCCTCGTCGCGCACCGCGCGGTGAACGAGGCGGCAGTCGTCGGCTATCCGCACGACATCAAGGGGCAGGGCATTTACGCCTACGTCAGCCTGATGGCCGGTGAGGCGCCGACCGAGGCGCTGCGAAAGGAGCTGTCGGAGTTCGTGCGCGGCGAGATCGGTCCCATCGCGAAACCCGACCTGATCCAGTTCGCGCCGGGCCTGCCCAAGACCCGGTCCGGCAAGATCATGCGCCGCATCCTGCGCAAGATCGCGGAAAACGACTTCGGTGCGCTGGGCGACACCTCGACCCTGGCCGAGCCCGAGGTGGTGGACGATCTGATCGCCAACCGGATGAACCGGGTCTGACGGGAACGGCATCGGGGCGGGCCCTGACCGGGCCTGCCCCGATGCCGCTTGCCTTGCGACCCCGTGCGGCGCAAGGCTGGCGCGTGGTGGCGGCGGTGCGGCAACGGCCTGCGCCCCCGGACCGCCACACCCCTCGCAGGACGATGGACCCACATGGCGCAGCGCAGTTCGGCACGGTCGCGGCACACGCGCCGATGATGCGGGCAAAGGTGGTGCGGCGTGTCCTGCGTCCGGTCCGGTCGGCCCGTGTCCTGCTGGCCCCACGCCGCACCAGCGGCAGCGACCGCGTGCTGGGGACGCTGCTGGCCGCCATCGCGGGTGCGGCCAATGCGGGCGGGTTCTTTGCGGTCGGGCAATACACCTCTCACATGACCGGCTACCTGTCGCTGGTGGCGGACAACGTGGCGACGCTGCAATGGCGGATCGTGCTGCTCAGCACGCTGGCCATCGTGGCGCTCGTGGCGGGGGCCGCGACCTGCACGCTCCTCATCACGTGGGCCAGACGGGTGTCGCACTGGCACCAATATGCCTGGCCGCTGTGTGCGCAAGGCGTCCTGCTGGGGTCGTTCGCGCTGGGTGCCGTGCTGGATGGCCCGGCGTGGCGCATCGCGGCGCTGGTGCTGCTGTGCTTCATCATGGGGATGCAGAACGCGATGATCACCAAGATTTCCGGCGCGCGCATCCGCACGACCCACGCCACCGGCATGGTCACGGACATCGGGATCGAGGTCGGCCGCGCCGTCCATGCCCGCATCTGGCGCGACGGCACCGTGATGCCCGACCGGATGAAGCTGGCGATCCTGCTGCAGCTCGTCACCGCCTTCGTGGTGGGCGGCGTGGCGGGGGCCGTGGGTTACGGTCTGGTGGGCTTCCTGTTCTCGCTCCCGCTGGCGGCGATCCTGCTGATCCTCGGCCTGTGGGGATCGACGGGCAGGACGGGCCTGCGCCCTTAGCCGCCCAGATCGCTGCTGCCGTATTTCAGCATCACCGGCACGACCAGATCCTCCTCGTCGGTCAGGTGGCGGTTCAGCAGGCGGTCCATGTCGTTCAGTGCCGCCTTGAACGTCGCGGCGTTGTCCTGCACCACGCCCCGATCGTCCAGCCGCGTGAGCAAGCCGTTCGCGCCTGCGACAAAGGCGGACAGGTGCCCGTCCAGCGCATGGTGATCCGCGTCGAGGATGTCGAACCCGCGCGCGATGCGGGTGTCGCGGGCCTGCAGTTTCGGGAAGTAATAGGTATCCTCGATCGTGTGGTGGTCGTGCAGCCCGTTCACCAACTGTCCGCCATAGCGCGAGATCTTGTTGGCAAAGGACGCCACCTCGATCTTGCGGTCCAGCAGCGCCTCGGTGTTGGACTGCATCTCGCTCAGCAGGCGGCGGAACATCAGGTGGCGGTCCAGCCAAAAAGAGATCAGTCCGTCGAACTGCGTGTGCTGGGTCCAGCCCTGCCGCGGATAGGCGTCCAGCAACACGCGCAGCGCGTCTGGCAGGCCGTCGCGGTGTTCCAGCGTCAGGTCGGTCATCGGCGGCATCCTTTGCACGGGGCAGGGCAGGGTTAGCCGCTGCACAGCCCCCCTGTCCATCGCCCGCACCGCACAGCGTATGTGCGGTGCGGGCCTGTCTCAGTAGTCCCGTTCGAAGAACACGCCGATGCTGGTGTCGCCGTCTGCACCCGCCGTCCCCTTGGCCGTGATCTCGTCCGTGATGTCGAGGTTCAGGTTGATCTCGGTCGACCCGTCGCTGCCGATGGTCACGTCGGTATAAAGGTTGTCGCTCAGATACTTGCCAGCCCGCACGGCGGCGTTGCCTTCGGCATCCGTGGTCACGTCGAAGTCGTCCAGACCGATGCCGGACCGGAACCCCTCGATCAGCCCGCCACCCCCGCGACCGGCCAGCTCGCCCACGGCGGCGGCCAGCTGCACCGCCTGCAGGGGGCTGATCTCGGAGATGTCGCGCCCGAAGATCAGCTGCGACAGCACCTCGTCCTGCGGTAGGTCTGGGACCGACTGGAACGTCACCTCCGGGTCGTTGGCGGGGCCTTCGACGACGATATTGATGGTGGTCCCGGTGTCCGCCTGTGTCGTGGCGACAAGGCGGATGTAGGGGATGAAGTCGCCCTGCAGCGACGCCGACCCTTCGGTCAGGTCGAAGCGCTGCTGCAGGATGCTGATGCGCCCGCGCTGCAGGTCGAACTGGCCCACGGGGACGATGTTGGCCGTGGTCCCGCCCAGTTGCAGGCTGCCGCCCAGTTCCGCATCGACGCCGCGACCCCGGATGAAGATGCGGTTGGGCGCGTTCACGGTCACGTTCAGCGGATAGGCGGGGCCGCCGCCGCCGGATGCTTCCGCCGCTGCGGCGGCACCGCCGTCGACGGCGACCTCTGCCCGGTTCAGGGTCTGCACGACCTCGGGGCTGGGGTTGATGTGCGTGACGTCCGGCAACTCGCCCAAGGCGCCGATGCCCGACGACGGCACGCGGACGTTCGTCTCGCCCAGTGCCAATTGGCCCGCAATGGCGGCGCCGCCAGCCAGCGGCCCGCTCACGGTGATCTGGCCGTTCACGACGGTCTCATAGAGGTTGGGGTCCCGCAGCTCGACCGCGTTCACGTCCAGCGTCAGGCTGCCGTCGAACGGAGACGCGAGCGTCACGGGGCCGTTGATCGCGATGCTGCCGCCCGACTGCACGTCGCCGGTCAGCGCGACCTGCGCCTGTCCACCGTTCAACTTGATCGTGGCGTCGATCCCTTCCAGCGCCTGCGCAAGACCGGGATCGGCCAGCCGCGCGCCGGTGGTGCTGATGGTGCCGGTGACCGACGACAGGGCAGGGGGGCCGTTGGCGGCGATGGCGAAATCCGCCACCCCCTCCAACCGCCGCGGATCGAGGAAGGGGTTCGCGAGCCCCAGCGGCGCGTTGCCGTTGATGTCGAGGTCCAGCGTCCCGTCGGCCCCCACCGCACCCTGCGCCGTGGCACTGATGCCGCCCGGTCCGGTCGCGTCGATGTCCAGCGTATAGCCGCCCGCCGCCGTGCGACCGACGTCGCCCTGCGCCGTCACCGGCCCCGACAGGGCGTCGGTGAACAGTCCGATGTCGGCAAGGCGTGCAACGACGGTGCCCGATGCCGCACCGCCGTCCCCTGCGGTCAGGTTACCCGATGCGCTGACCTGCGGGAACGCCACGTCGAAGGACCGCATGGTGATGTCCGCCCCCGCCTTGGCCGCATCGAGCGCGATGCGACCCTGACCCGCCAGCAGCTGGTCCACCGTCGCATTGCCTATCCCTAGGTCGCTGGTGCTGGCGTTCACCTGCGCGTCAAGCTGGCTCAGATCCGGCAACAGCGTGCCGTCCGCCTGCACCGTTACGCCGCCCGACAGGGGCAGGCCCGCCAGCGTGGCGAACTGCGACAGATCGCCCAGCACCGCGTCCAGCGTGCCGGTGATGCGATAGTCGTCCTCTTGCGAAGCGACCTCGGCGTCCAGCGTCACGTCGGTGGCGACGCCCTGCGCCGTCAGGTCGACCTGCGCCGTGCCCGTCGCATCGCGGCTGGCGGTCAGCGCGATGTCCACCGGACCGTCGAGGCCTTGCGCCAACGCCCCCGCATTGTCCAGCCGCCCGCGGATGTCGGCATCCAGTGGCCCGGTTAGCCCACCTGCGGCGTCGCCCTGCAGCATCAGTTGCGGCGTTGCGACGTTCAGGTCGGTCAGCGCAAAGGCATCCGGCCCGGTCCGCGCCACGCTGGCACGGACGCGCCCGTCGCCTGCCAGCAGCGCGTCGGCCTGTGCGATGCCGGTCGCCAGATCGCGGGTCGTGCCGTCCAGTGTCACGTCGAACAGGCTCAGGTCCGGCAGCAGGCTGCCCTGCACCGCCATGTCGATGCCACCTGCGATATCCTGCCCGGCCAGTGCCGCATAGGGCGCAAGATCGGCCACGGCGGCGTCGATGTTTCCGGTGATGCGGTACTTTTCGGTCGGTGCGGCCACGGCCACGTCGGCGGCGATCGCGGTGCCGGGACCGTCCGCGCGAAGCGTCGCCTGCGTGAGGCCCGCGTCGTCGCGCGTGGCGTCCAGCGTCACCGCCAGCGGTCCGGTCAGGCCGTCTGCGATCAGGCCGATCTCGGACACGCGCAGGTCGGCATCGACGCTGAGCGGTCCGGTCAGCCCGCCATCCGCATCGGCGGTCAGCGACAACTCCGGCGTCTGCACCACCAAGTTGCGCACCAGATAGCGGTCGGTGCCGATCAGGCCGACCTCTCCTCTGATGGTGCCCGCGCCGGTCAGCAGCGGGTCGATCTGGGCAAGGCCCGTCTGCAGGTCCGTGGTGGCCGCGTCGATCTGGGCGGTGAACCGCGTCATGTCCGACAGCAGGGTTGCGTTGACGGTCACGTCGGCGGCCCCGGACAGGTCCTGACCACTGACCTGCGAATAGACGCTCAGATCCGTGACGGCGGCGGTCACCGTCGCATTCGCGGTCTGGCCGCCTTCCGCCGGATCGACGGCGCCTGTGGCGGTCAGTGTCGTGGCGGGCGCGGTGCCGTCCACGTCGAACACGATGTTGCCTGTGGCGTTGCGCGTCGCGGTGCCGGTGATGGACGCTGGCCCTTCCACCCCCGGCGCGATCAGGGCCACATTGCGCACGGTGACGGCAAAGCGCGCGTCGCTGTCCACGCTCGTGATGTCCGCATCCGCCGTCACGGTCGCCTCCGGCGTCGTGATCGTCAGATCCTCCAGCCGCGTGCCTGCGGTGTCGCGCACGGCGCGCAGGACCACCGTACCGGTCCCGGTCAGCACCGGGTCGAGCTGCGGGATGTCCACCGCAAGATCCTGCGTCGTGGCGTCCAGCCCGATGTCGAACAGCCCGTCCAGCGGTGTCGCGGTCACGGTCAGCTCGGCCTGTGCCGCACCACCCAGATTGCGCCCGACGAGGGTCGAGAACCGCTCGATCGCCTCTGCCGCCACGGTCACGTCGGCCTGCGTCATGAACCCGTCGGTGGGGCCCGCGATGGTGGCCTGCGCGTTCAATTCCACGCCGGGGCCGGTCAGGGTGAATGCGGTGACTTCGGTCGGCGCATTCTCGACCCTCGTCAGGGACAGACGCCCTTCCAGCGTGTCGCCGAACGCCTGTGCGGCACCGGCGTCGTCCAGCGCCACGCCAGTCGCGGCATAGTCCAGATCGGCGGTGAACCGGCCTGTGGCCGGGCCGTTGCCATCCTCGATCACGCCGCCACCGCCAAGGGTGATCGCGGCGATCCCCAGACCGGGGCGGTCGAAGTTCGTGATGTCGAAATCCGCCGTCCAGTCGTCGCCTGCGGACTGGTCGTAGTTCAGCGCGAGGGCCACGTTGTCCACATAGGTCTTGGGTCCGCCGATGGGCAGCAGCACGGGCGCGCCGCCAGCGTCGCGCACGTTGCCGGTCAGCGCGATGCGCTCGGGCCAGCCGTTCGGCCCGATCAGGACCTGACCGTTCAGCGCGATGCTTTGCGCGCTCAGGTCCAGCGTGGTCAGGGCGAAACCGCCGCTGCCCGCGCTGCCGGCGGCGACCAGCGTCACGTCCGGGCCGAAGAAATCGGCGTAATCCGCCGCCAGCAACGGTGTCAGGTCGCCGCCGATGTTCAGAGCGAACCCGGTCTGGCCGTCGATGGTGTTCAGCGCGAAATCGCCGCTGATGCGGTCCTGCCCCCCCGTGGCCAGCGTGATGTCGGCGGCATATTCGGAAATCGGCGCTTCACCGGCGATGGTCAGACGCACGGAGGGACGGTCCGGCAGGTTCAGCAGGCGGGCGGCGATGCCGTCCTCTGCCTCTTCCACGTTCAGGGTCAGGCCCAGCACGCCGGTATCGTTGTCGTAGGCGCCATCGATCACGAAAAGGCCGCTCTGGCCGTCCAGCCGGTTGGCGGTGACGTTGGCGCTGCCTTCGCCGCCCGCCAGCATCGCGGTGCCGGCAACGGTCAGGGCCACGGGTTCGCCAAGGAAACTCTCGCCCAGCTCGATCCGGGCGACGTTCAGGGTGTCGAGGTTGATGCCCACCGGCAGGTTGGGCAGCGAGAACGGCTGCGCCTCGGGCGAGGGCAGGTCGGCACCGGGAACGGGGGCGCGTTCGACGCGGATCAGAGCGGCGGTCAGTTCCTGCACGTCAATGCGGCCGCGCAGCAGGGCGGCACGGTTCCAGTCCAGCACCATGTCGTTCAGTTCCAGCCAGACGCCTTCGCTGTCGGCGACGGTGATCCGCTCTACGCTCGCGCGCGACGACAAGGCACCCTGAAAGCCCACGATGTCCACGATGCGGTCATCGCCGGTCAGGTTGTCCTGCAACAGCCGCGTGAGATAGCCTTCGCCGTCGTCATCCGGGGCGGGTTCGTCCTGCGCCAACAGGGCAAAGGGCAGGGTCAGCAGGACCAGCAGGCACAGGAAATATCTCAAAACGCTTGTCCGATCCCGATATACACTTCGACACTCTTGAACTGTTCGTCGCCCGTGGCGGGCGTGCCCACGTCCAGACGGATCGGGCCGATGCCCGTGTCATAGCGCACGCCCAGCCCCACGCCGTCCTGCGACGCGCCGTCCGTCAGCGGCGTCTCGGTCCGCGCGACATAGCCGTAGTCGTAGAACCCCACGACGCTGATCGCGTCGGTGACACCCACCCGCGCCTCGAGCTGCACACCCGCAAAGGACGCGCCGCCCGTCTTCAGCGTGATGCCGTCCACGGTCTGATCGATACCCAGCGATTTGTAGGCCTGACCGCGCACGCTGCCGGACCCGCCGGAGTAGTAGAGGAAATCGGCGGGCGCTTCGGTCAGGTCGGCCCCGATGACGCTGCCGACCTGACCGCGCGCGGCCACGGTAAAGCGGTCGGTTGCCCCCGCGCTGTAGTAGATGCGCCCGTCCAGATAGGCGCGCGCGCCGCTGGCGCCGCCATCCACCGACAAAAACGGCGTCGCCTGCGCGTCGATGTAGTAGCCGCGCTTGGCATTGGTGTCGCTGTCGCGCCGATCGTAGGTCGCGGCGAGCGGCGCCGTCAGCAGCGTGTAGTTGCGCCGCCCCAGCGCCGTCTCCTCGCGCGCGGTCAGCAGGCCTATGCCGGCCTGCACCTCCAGCGCGTCGCTCAACCGGCGGGTCGCCAGCACTTCCGCGCTGAAACGGTCGATCAGGTAGTCGGGCTCGTCCTCTCGCGCGATTTCCGCGGTGCCGGTCAGGTCGGTGTCCGCGCCATAGATCGCGGGGATGCGCAGCGACGTGCCAAGGCTGTAGTCGGTGCCGCCGGTCCCGCCGCCAAGCCCCGCGATGGTGGCGTCGAAGCGCAGGTTTTCCGCCCCGCCAAAGATGTTGCGGTGCATCCAGTACCCGTTCAGGCGCACGCCTTCGACGGTGGAATACTCCACGCCAGCCCCGATCCGGCGGGGCAGGGATTCCGCGATGGTCGCGGTGATGGGCAGGGTGTCGCCGGGACCGGCCACCTCTGCCTCGGTCAGGGACACGCTGTCGAAGGCCCCGGTTTCGCGCAAACGACGCGCGGATTGCGTCAGGTCGTCTGGGCTGTAGATCTCGCCCACCGGCAGGCCCGCGATGCGCGTGATCGCGTCCGTCCGCACGGCGGCGTTGCCCACCACGCGCAGCGCGCCGAAGGTCAGTTGCCGCCCCGGTGCGATGGTCACGCTGGCGTCCAGCACATCTTCGGTCTGGCGGGCGACGATGCTTTGATCGGCCACCGTGACAAGGGCGTAGCCCTGATTGCGCCACGTGTCCCGTGCGGCCCCTGCGGCCTGCCGGATCGTGTCGGCCAACGCGGGTTCGCCGGTGGCGAACCCTTCCGGCAGGTCCGTGCCGGGGGCGAGGGGGGCGACCGACGCCTGGCCGAACGAGAACAGCGGGCCGGGATTCACGGTGATCGCCACCGTGTCGATGCGGTCGGGGGCAGCCAGCGGGGCAAGGCCCGACGCCTCTGTCCCGTTGACGCGGATGCTGATGGTGCCGCCGTAGTAGCCAGCGGCATAGAGCGCGGTCAGCAGGCGGCGGTAATCGGCGCGGGCGGCGGCTACGTAATCCTGCGGGACGGGTGGATCGGCGGCTTCGTCTGACCCGAGGCTGCGGGACAGGGCCGCGTCCTGCAGCAGCGTCACCAGATCCTCGTCCGCGCCGGGTGCGTCCAGCGTGACGGTCTGCGCCAGCGCCAGCGTGGCCGTCGTCATCATCAGGACCGCGGCCCCACCAAACTGCTTTAACTTCACCCTCGGCCCCTCGTCACTGTCGAAACGGACTTTAGCGGAACGGGATACGAAGGCAAACGACGCCGGGGCGTATCCGCCTGCGGCGTCAGCGGTTTTGCGCGGGCCGGGACCTTTGGGTCACAGGCTGCGACAGATCAGGCAAACGGATCGACCGGATAGCGCACACCGTCCAGATAGAGGCCATGCGCCGGGCAGACCGGACCGCAGGCGGTGCGGTCGCGGGCGGCCAGCGCGGTGGCCACGTCGTCCGGCTGCCACGCCCCGCAGCCCACCCGTTCCAAGGTGCCCACGATGCTGCGCACCTGATTGTGCAGGAACGACCGGGCGCGCACGCGGATCGTCACCTGCTGGCCCAGCGGTGACGGCACGCTGGCCACGCTGACCGCATCCAGCGTGCGGATCGGGCTGTCCGCCTGACAATGGGTCGCGCGGAACGTGGTGAAATCGTGCCGCCCCAGCAGGTGGTCCGCCCCCGCCTGCATCGCTTTCGCATCGAGCGGCGTCTTGACCTGCCACGCCCGGCCCGCATCCAGCACCAGCGGCGCGCGGCGCGCAGTGATGCGGAACAGATAGCGCCGTTCCAGCGCGTCGAACCGCGCGTGCCAGTCCGGGGCCACGGGGGCGCAGGCGATCACGGCGACGGGCAGGGGCTTCAGGTGGTAATTCAGCGCCTCCGACAGCCGGAACGGGTCCCAGTCGGTCGCCATGTCGCAATGCGCCACCTGCGCCGTGGCATGGACGCCGGAATCCGTGCGCCCTGCGGCGGCGATGGTGTGATCGCCCGGTTCCAGCCGGGCCAGCGCCGCCTCGATCGTGCCCTGCACGGACTGCTGGTGCGACTGGCGCTGCCACCCGGCAAAGGGGGCGCCGTCGTATTCGATCTTCAGGGCATAGCGGGGCATGGCGTCGCTTAGGCCGTGGGGGCGGTCAAATCAATCCCTACCAAAGGTGGGGCACACAGCCTATCTGTCGCAGGACGATGACGAAGGGATGCGCCCGTGGGCCTGCTGGACAAGACGACGGGGCTGCTGCGCGACATGGGCCAGATCACGGGCAACGTGGCGGGGGCCATGACGCGGCCACTGACCGCGCCCTTCACCGATCCGGTGATCCGGCTGGGCGTCACCGGGCTGTCCCGCGCGGGCAAGACGGTGTTCATCACGTCGCTCGTCGCCAACCTGATGGACCGGGGTCGGATGCCGCAACTGCGCGCGGCGGCGAGTGGTGCGATCCGCACCGCCTATCTGCAACCGCAGCCCGACGACACGCTGCCGCGCTTCGATTACGAGACCTACCTCGCGCAATTGACCGCCAGCGATCCGGTCTGGCCGGACGGCACGCGCCAGATCTCGGAACTGCGGCTGTCGCTGAAGGTGGCGCCGTCGGGCATGATGGCGGGCCTGCAGGGGCTGCAGACGGTGCATCTGGACATCGTGGACTACCCCGGCGAATGGCTGCTGGACCTTGGCCTGCTGGGGCAGACCTATGCCCAATGGTCGGCGGGCGCGTTGAAGCGGGCGCAGGGGCGGCCGCTGGGCGATGCCTACCTGTCGCAGGTGACCGCCGTCTATCCCGCCGCCGCGTTGGAGGAGCCCACGGCGCGGGCCCTCGCCGCGGGGTATACCGCGCACCTGAACGCAGCGCGGGCGGCGGGATGGTCGGACTGCACGCCGGGGCGGTTCCTGCTGCCGGGCGATCTGGCGGGATCGCCGGTCCTGACCTTCGCCCCGCTGCCGGACGGCGACCATCCGCGCGGGTCGTTGGGGCGCGAAATGGCGCGCAGGTTCGAATCCTACAAGAAAAACGTCGTCCAGCCGTTCTTTCGGGACCATTTTGCCAGAATTGACCGACAGGTCGTGCTGGTCGACGTGCTGGGCGCGATCCATGCGGGGCCGCGCGCGGTCGATGACCTGCGCACCGCGATGGCCGAGATCCTGACCGCCTTCAACCCCGGCGGCAACGGCTGGCTGAACCGCCTGCTGCAGGGCCAGCGCGTGGACAAAATCCTGTTCGCCGCGACCAAGGCCGACCATCTGCACCACACGCAACACCCGCAACTGACCGCGATCACGCAGGCCCTGCTGCGAGAGGCGCGGGACCGTGCGGATTATGCGGGCGCCAAGACCGCCGCCATGTCCATCGCCGCCCTGCGCACCACGGTCGAGGAGACGGTGGAACACCGCGACGGCCCCCTGAACGTGGTGCGCGGGCGCCTGCTGGATACGGGCCGTCAGGCCGCGTTCCATCCGGGCGTCCTGCCGGACGATCCGCAACAGCTGCTCGCCCCCGCGCGGGCCGGCGATGCGGACTGGGGGCCAGACCGCGACTATCAGGTGATGCGCTTCGCGCCCGCCCCCATGACCCTGCGCCCCGGCGAGGGGCCGCCCCATATCCGGCTGGACAAGGCCGCGGAATTCCTGATCGGAGACCGGCTGTGAAACGTCCCGTGCTGATCGACATGGAGGAGGCCGCGACGGTGACGCCCGCCACCGCCCCGATGCTGACCGACGACGCACCGACCGGGGCCGCGATGCAGACCGTGGCGGCGCTTGCGACGCGCCGCGCCTCGCCCTTGGCCAAGTGGTTCTGGTCGCTCTTGGTGACGATCATCGGCTTCGTCGTGTCGCTGTCGGCGTGGAACTTCGTCAATGGCCTGATCGCGCAGAACCCGGTGCTGGGCCTCGTGTTCGCCGCCCTGCTGGTGCTGTTCTGCTGCGTCCTGCTGGCGATCGCAGTCAGGGAACTGCAGGCGTTCAGCCGCCTGCACCGCATCGACCGGGTGCAGGTGGACGCGGCCACGGCACACGCAGGCGGCGATCTGGTGCTGGCGCGCGATGTGGTGGCGCAACTGACGCGGCTTTACGCTGGGCGCGCCGATACCGAATCGGGTCGCAAGGCGCTGGCCGAGCGTGAGGCCGAGGTGATGGACGCGGACGGCCTGCTCGATCTCGCGGAACGCAGCCTGCTGGTCCCGCTCGATGCGCGCGCGGTGCTGCAGGTGCAGGCGGCGGCGCGGCAGGTGGCGGTGGTGACGGCAGTGGTGCCGCTGGCGCTGGCGGATGTGGCGACGGCGCTGGCGTCGAACCTGCGGATGATCCGCCAGATCGCGGAAATCTACGGCGGACGCTCCGGCACGCTGGGCAGCCTGCGGCTGGTGCGGACGGTTGTGGGGCATCTGGTGGCGACGGGCGCCGTGGCGGTGGGCGACGACCTGATCCAGTCCGTCGCCGGTGGCGGCATCCTGTCAAAGGTCAGCCGCCGGTTCGGCGAGGGGGTGGTGAACGGGGCCCTGACGGCCCGTGTCGGAATCGCCGCGATCGAGGTATGCCGCCCGCTTCCCTTCAACGCGCTGCCGCGCCCGTCGGTGACGGGCACGGTGCAGCGGGCCCTGACCGGATTGTTCGGCGGCGGCGGGGGACGGGCCGACTAGGGACCGGGTGCGCACCCCTCCAGTGGACGCACGCCGCGGCCATTATCCCTGCGGCGCGATGCAGTCCTTGAGCGTCGCCGCGATGCCCGTCAGCAATGCGGCGTGAAGCGCTGGCCCCGGTGTCAGGCCGATCCCGGTGTCGTCGATTGTGCCGGTGCGGGCGGCAGTCCCTTCGGTCAGGACGGTGACGTAATCGGTGGTGGCGCCCGTCTGCGACAGCACGCAGGTGATCTCGCCACCTGCCACGCGGTCGCGCAGGGTCGCCAGATGCGCGGGGCCCGGGTCGATGTCGTCGCTGTCGCTGATCGCGCCGGCGCTCGCCAGCATGAAGCGGTCCTCGAAATAGCCGAACGCCGCGTGGGGCGCGGCCCAGCTGCCGGCGGGCACGCCCGACAGCGTCGCCGCGATGGTGCCGCGCAGCCGGGTCAGGTCGGCGATGGCGCGGTCGGCATTCGCCGCATAGGTCGCCGCGTTGTCCGGGTCCGCCGCCGTCAGCGTGTCGCGGATCGCCGCGACCCAGATCGCCGCCACCTCCGGGTCGAGCCAGGCGTGCGGATCGGTGGCGTGGTGGTGGCCCGCGTGGGCGCCGTCGCCGTGGTCATCGTCCGCCGCAACCTCGCGCGGGGTCCAGCCGGGGGTCCGCATCAGGACCAGACTGGCGGCCTCCGGTGCAAGGGCGGTCAGGGGCTCGTCCAGCCAGGGCGTCATCTCTGGTCCGACCCAGATCACGACGTCGGCACCTGCGATCACGCGGGCGTCCGACGGGCGCAGGGCCATGTGGTGGGCGTCGGCCCCCGGGGGCACGATCAGGTCCGGGGTGGCGATGCCGTCCATCACCTGCGCCGTCAGGCTGTGGATCGGCGCGATGTCGGCCACCACGCGGGGCGCGTCGGCGTGTGCGGCGCTTGCGAAGGCGCTCAGCAGCGCTGCGGTGCAAAGGGTGCGGGTCATGGATGGCCTCTTGCGGGATCAGGGTGCGGCGGCTATAAATGGGATGTTATAACATAACAAGGCCTAGACCATGAGCGCCAGCGGATTTCACGCGCACGACCACGCCCATTGCGTGTCAGACGCCCTGCGCAGCGCCGAGGCGGTCTGCGCGACCGCTGACTTGCGCCTGACCCCCGTGCGCCGCCGCACGCTGGAGATCCTGCTCGAGAGTCACGCGGCGCTGGGCGCCTATGATGTTCTGGCGCGGCTCGATGCGGAAGGGCTGGGGTCGAAGCCGCCCGTCGCCTACCGCGCGCTGGGTTTCCTCGTCGACAACGGGTTCGCCCACCGGATCGAGGCGCTGAACGCCTTCATCGCCTGCGCCCATCCGGGGGCCGATCATGCGCCTGCGTTCCTGATCTGCCGGGCCTGCCACACCGTCGCCGAGACGGAGGCCGAGGCCCCGATGGGCCGCATGGCCGCGCAGAACGGCTTTGCGATCGAGCGCACGGTGATGGAGGCGCAGGGCCTGTGCCCCGCCTGTCAGCAGGCCGCGACACCGGGGCAGGCCAGCGCATGACGCTGTTGCAGGGGCAGGGGATCGGCGTCGTCCGCAACGGGACGACGATCCTGCAAGACGTGGGGCTGCGCATCGCGGCAGGAGAGATCGTGACCATCGTAGGCCCCAACGGGTCCGGCAAGTCGACATTGCTGCGGGTGCTGATCGGCGCGCTGCAGCCTGATCGCGGCACGGTCACGCGCCAGCCGGGCCTGCGGCTGGGTTACGTCCCGCAGAAACTGAGCATCGACGCGACCCTGCCGCTGACCGCGCGCCGGTTCCTCGACCTGCCGGACCGCGTGCCGGAGGCGGCGGCCCGCGCGGCACTGGACGCGGCCGGCGTGGCCGACGTGGCGCGTCGTCAGATGGCCGACCTGTCGGGCGGTCAGTTCCAGCGCGTGCTGCTGGCCCGCGCGATCCTGCGCAGGCCCGATCTGCTGATCCTCGACGAGGCGACGCAGGGGCTGGACCAGCCCGGTGCCGCCCGGTTCTATCGCCAGATCGAGGCGGTGCGCCGCGATCTGAACTGCGCCGTCCTGATGGTCAGCCACGAATTGCACGTGGTCATGGCCGCCTCCGACCGGGTGATCTGCCTGAACGGCCATATCTGCTGCGAAGGCACGCCGGAGGTGGTGTCCGCCGCCCCCGCCTATCGCGAGCTGTTCGGCACCGGGACGGGGGGTGCGCTGGCGCTTTACCGCCACGACCACGGGCAGGGCCACAGCCACGACCATGGGCACGACCACGGGCACCACCATCAGCATCACCACGCACATCACGCCAAGACGCAGGATCATGCTTGACGATTTCCTGATCCGGGCCGCGCTGGCGGCTGTGGGCACGGCACTGGCGGCCTCGGTGCTGGGGTGTTTCGTCGTCTGGCGCAGGATGGCCTATTTCGGCGATGCCACCGCCCACGCGGCGATCCTCGGGGTGGCGGTGGCGCTGGCGTTGAACATCTCGGTCTTTGCGGGTGTGGCGCTGGTCGCACTGGTAGTGGCGTTGCTGATCCATCGCCTCTCGGACCGCGCGCAGGGCACCGACACGATCCTTGGCGTGCTGGCCCATGGGTCGCTGGCGTTGGGGCTGGTCGCGGTCACGCTGATCCCCGCCGCGCGCATCGATCTGGAGGCGTATCTGTTCGGCGACGTGCTGACCGTGTCGCGGCTGGATCTGGCGATCATCTGGGGCGGGGCGGGCGTGGTGCTTGCGGTGTTGTGGGTGCATTGGTCCGCACTGCTGACCGCCACGCTCAGCCCCGATCTGGCGACCGCGTCGGGCATCGACCCGCGGCGCGAGAATCTGATCCTGATCCTGTTGCTGGCCGGTGTCGTGGCGGTGGCGATCAAGGTGGTGGGGGCGCTGCTGATCACTGCGCTGCTGGTGATCCCGGCCGCTGGTGCGCGGCGCATCGTCGCATCGCCAGAGGGGATGGCGCTGTTGGCGGGCACGCTGGGCGTGACGGCGGCGCTGGGGGGTGTCGCGTTGTCGCTGCAGTTGGATACGCCGACCGGCCCATCCATCGTCGTGGCGGCGCTTGTGCTGTTCGCGCTGAGCGCCGTCGGCGGAAAACTGTGGGCAATCGGCGGGTCCGCGCCCTGATTCTGCCCTGCCATTGTCATAATGTTGAGAAACGGTGATGCATCAACTGCCCATGCACCCAGAGGTTCCCAATGCTGAGACACATTTGCGCGGCGCTGTTTCTGTCGCTGTTCGCCCAATCCGCCGCGGCCTCCAACGCTTGTTCCTTGCCGCCGGACGCCTCGCAACAGGCGCAAGCGGTCCTGTCGGGCGTCAACGCCAACCGTCAGGCCAACGGCCTGCGGCCACTGGCCTACAATCCGGTTCTGGGTCGCGCGGCAATGACCCATGCCTGCGACATGGCGATGAACGGCCTGACGGGTCATGCGGGCAGCGACGGCAGCAATTCGCAGGGGCGGGTCCGCGCCGTCGGCTACCGCGACTGCACGGTGGCCGAAAACGTCGCGTGGGGCTTTCCGTCCGGGGCGCAGGTGGCAAGCCTGTGGATGGGTTCGGCCGGGCACCGGTCCAACATGCTGCACCCGCGCGTGACGGAAATGGGCGTCGGCGTCACCAACGGGGCCAAGGGACCGAACTGGGTCCTGGTCGTCGCGCGCAGCTGCTGACGGCGCACTGCAACGTCCGGTCCAGTGTCGTGCGGCTGGCATCCGGGCTGGCATCGCGGTATCTGCGGACCCGACACGCGACGACAGGGACCGGGGTACACAGATGCGCATCGTCTTCATGGGAACGCCGGCATTCTCTGTTCCGGTGCTGGATGCGGTGATCGCCGCAGGGCATGACGTCGCTGCCGTCTATACCCAGCCGCCGCGTCCTGCCGGGCGCGGCAAGCAGGACCGCCCCGGTGCGGTGCATGCGCGGGCTGCGGCGCTCGGGCTGGATGTGCGGCATCCCGTGTCGCTGCGCCAGCCTGTGCCGCAGGCCGAGTTTGCGGCGTTGCAGGCAGACGTTGCCGTGGTCGTGGCTTACGGCCTGATCCTGCCGCAGGCCGTACTGGACGCGCCGCGTCTGGGGTGCCTCAACATTCATGCCAGCCTACTGCCGCGCTGGCGCGGGGCGGCACCGATCCACCGCGCGATCATGGCGGGCGATGCAAAGACCGGCGTGTGCATCATGCGGATGGAGGCGGGGCTGGACACCGGCCCGGTCCTGCTGCGGCAGGCGACCGACATCGCGCCGGACGACACGACGGGCCACCTGCACGACCGCCTGTCCGCGATGGGGGCCGACCTGATCGTGCAGGCGCTGGCCGACCTCGCGACCCTCGCGCCACAGATCCAGCCCGAGGATGGCGTCACCTATGCCGCCAAGATCGACAAGGCCGAGGCCCGCATCGACTGGACCCAGCCCGCCATCACCGTGGACCGCCAGATCCGTGGCCTGTCCCCCGTGCCCGGTGCCTGGTGCGAAATCGCGGGAGAGCGGGTGAAACTCCTCGCCAGTCACCTGACCGACGCTGCAGGAGAGCCGGGTCAGGTCCTGCCCGACCCCGCCGCACTGACCATCGCCTGTGGTAGCGGTGCCGTAACCGTCACCCGCCTGCAGCGCGCAGGTGGCAGGCCGCAGGACGCGGGCGCCGCCCTGCGCGGCTTCGACCCCGGCCCGTTCGTGCTGTAGGGACGGGCGGGGGGATACCATCCCTTGCGCGGGTCGTAGCGTTCGGCTCTTGTGTTGGGAGCGCCTGTCGCCGTGATCGACGCAGCGCCACAGCCTGAGACGAGAGTTTGACGATGCCGCACCGCACCATCCCCTTCGCCCTCGTCGGCATCGACCACGTGGTGTTCCTGATCGACGACATGCCGCGCGCGCTCGCGTTCTACCGCGACGTGCTGGGCTGTGCGCCGGGCTATTCCTATCCGGCGATGGGGATGGAACAGGTGTGGGCAGGGGCCGCGCTGATCGTGCTGTGGGACACCACGCATCCCGGTGCCGACGTGGCCGTGCCCTCCGTCGCGGGCGGGCGCAACGTGGATCACGTTTGCGTCGCCACCTCGCCCTTCGACCCGGATGCCCTGCGCGCACATCTGGCACGCCATGGCGTCACCATCCTGCGCGAGGCCGTCCATGGCGGCGCACGCGGCATGGGCCATTCGTTCTACATCCGCGACCCGTTCGGCAACACGCTGGAGATCAAGGGGCCCGCCGACTACCCCGACGGGCGGGCGACACGTTCGCCAAGCTGACGCGTCAGAGGGTGCCGATCATGTTTGCTTTGCAGGGCGCCGCAAGCGGTAAGCGACAGCCGCCCACGATCCGGTCGGCCACACGCTGAACCTCACGCGCACCCCTGCCGCCGCACCCGACAGCCGCCGCCCCTCAGCCCATGCGTTCCGAGGCGTAGGACCCCGGCGACGCGGGGAACACCACCGTCTTGTTGCCGTTCACGAAGACCCGGCGATGGATGTGCGCGTGGATCGCGCGCGCCAGCACCTGCGCCTCCACGTCGCGGCCGAGGCTGACGTAATCCGCCGCCGACTGCGCATGGGTCACGCGCACCGTGTCCTGTTCGATGATCGGCCCCTCGTCCAGATGCGCGGTGACATAGTGCGATGTCGCGCCGATCAGCTTCACCCCCCGCTCGAACGCCTGCTTGTAGGGGTTGGCCCCCTTGAAGCTGGGCAGGAACGAGTGATGGATGTTGATGATCCGCCCCGACATCTCGCGGCACATCTGGTCCGACAGGATCTGCATGTAGCGGGCGAGCACGATCAGGTCGGCACCCGCATCCTCCACCACGGCCATGATCTGCGCCTCGGCCTGCGCCTTGTTCTGCGGCGTGACCTTGATGCAGTGGAACGGGATGTCGTGGTTCACCACGACCTTCTGATAGTCGAGGTGGTTCGAGATCACCGCCACGATGTCGATCGGCAGCGCGCCGATCCGCCAGCGGTAGAGCAGGTCGTTCAGGCAATGGCCGAACCGGCTGACCATGATGACGACCTTCATCTTCACGCTCTCGTCGTGGAACGCGAACTCCATCCCGAACCGTTGCGCGATGCCGTCGAATCCGGCCTGCAACGTTGCTAGATCGCCGCTGCCCTCGTTCTCGAAGCTGATCCGCATGAAGAAGCGGCCCGTCTCCGGATCGTCAAACTGGGACGAGTCGCTGATGTTGCAGTCGTTCTCGACCATGTAGGTGGCGATGGCGGCCACGATGCCCTTGGTCGAGGGGCAGGTCACGGTCAGGGCGAAATGGGTCATGGGCGGCGTCCGATCGGGCAGAATGGGTCGGTGCCCCTTGTGCCAGCACCGCGCGCCGGTGCAAGCGGCAAAGCGCCGCTCACCCCGTCAGTCGATGGCGCCGAAGGCCGCGCTGGTCAGCGTGCAGTCGCGGCGGGTGTCGGCCCCGCAGTTGCGCGGCTCGAGGTCCTTGGTCAGGCAGATCCGCGCCTCCTGGATCGCGCCGTCCTTGCAGGTGACGGTGACGCCGTCGCGGGGCAGGTCCGGGTTCGCATCGACGAAAGCATCCTCGATCAGCGAGGCGGGCAGGGTCACGTCGCGGGTCAGCGCGGCAAAGGCCTGCGGGATGCGGATGCCGTCATAGGCCGCGCGCGCCGTCTCGAAATACGCCCGCGCGGTCAGGCCAGAGCAGGTGCCGTGCTTGTTCCACTGATACCACGCCAGCCCGTCCGTGCCCATGATGTCGGCCATCCCTTCGGTCATCGCGCGGCTGGGCGGGGCATGGGGTGTGCGGCAGTCTTGCGGCCAACCCGCCTCGAACTGCGGCCACAACCCGTGCAGCACCCAGCCGAAATCCGCACCGTCCGCGCATTGGGGCGACCCGCGGTTGCGTCCGGTCTGGTCGCACCAGTTGGGCGACCACGACAGGGCCATGACGTAGTAATCGAAATCGCCCGCCCGGTCCTGCGCCGTGGCGGGCAGGGCGAGTGTCAGGGCGATGGCGGTCAGGACGGCTTTCACGTTTCGGATCTTCCCAATCTGTCACGCTTTCACTATACTGATGCGAAGTTCCCCGACAATGCGAACCCGGCCCACGCGGTCAGCCCCTGCAAGGGCCCGAGGATGGCTTGTCGTTCAACACCGAGGAGAAGACGATGTCCGACAAACCGATCATGGCCAAGGCCACCGCCGTCTGGCTGTGCGACAACACTACGTTGACCTTTCAGCAGATCGCCGATTTCTGCGGCATGCACCCGCTCGAAGTGCAGGGCATCGCTGACGGTGACGTGGCGACGGGCGTGAAGGGCTTCGATCCGATCGCCAACAATCAGCTGACGCAGGACGAACTGGACCGGGCCCAGACGAATCCTCAGCACAAACTGAAGCTGAAGTTCAACGCCGCAGCCCAGGGCGAGGAAAAGCGCCGTGGTCCGCGCTATACCCCGCTTTCCAAGCGTCAGGACCGGCCCGCCTCGATCTATTGGCTGGTGAAGTTCCACCCGGAGCTGGAAGACAGCCAGATCGCCAAGCTGGTCGGCACGACCAAGCCCACGATCCTCGCGATCCGCGAGCGGACGCACTGGAACATCAACAACCTCGACCCCATCGACCCGGTGGCACTGGGCCTGTGCAAGCAGTCCGAGCTGGATGCCGCCGTGCAGAAGGCGAACGCCAAGCGCGCCCGCGAAGGCACCGCGATGACCGACGACGAACGCCGCAAGCTGGTGTCCACGGAAAGCAGCCTCGGCATGGCGCCGGAGCCCCGGATGCCGTCGTCGATGGCCGGGCTGGAGACGTTCAGCCTGTCGGGTGACAACGCACCGGTCGAGGAGGAAGAGGTCGAGGACAAGCGCGACATCCGCGACGCCGACAGCTTCTTCAACCTGCCCGACGACGTCGATGCGACCAACGACGACGAGGACGAGGACGAGGACGAGACCGACGGCGACCGTCGCCGCCGCTGAACGCTTCGTTCAGCGAAATTGTCGGGGCCGTGGTCAGAGCGATCACGGCCTTACGCATTTAACGCTAATCTAAAAGGGTAAGGGCGGCCGCCGCTGTCTCTGTCTTCTGGTTGAAATATCCCGGGGGGCGACGGATGGTGCGCAACTGGTCCGAGGACCCGCCGGCGGCGAGCAGCGTCCCCACTGCGGCCTTTGGGCCGCGCCTTACAATGCCCGCAGCGTGCGCAATGCGAAGCTCGAAGGGTAAGGGTGGCCGCCGCCGTCCCTTTCTTCTGGTTGAAAATATCCCGGGGGTATGGGGCAGCGCCCCCATTGCGGCCTTTGGGTCGCACCCTACAACGCCCGCCGCACCCTACAACGCCCGCCGCACCCTACAACGCCCGCCGCGCCCGCAGCGCCGCCGTGATCGTGCCCTCGTCGAGGTAATCCAGCTCTCCGCCCACCGGCACACCCTGCGCCAGCGACGTGACGGTGACGCCGGTCAACTGGTCGGCGATGTAATGGGCCGTTGTCTGCCCGTCGATGGTGGCCCCAAGCGCGAGGATGACTTCCGACACACCTTCGCCCGTGATGCGGTCCAGCAGGCGGGGGATGCGCAGGGTTTCGGGGCCGATCGCATCCAGCGCCGACAGCGTGCCGCCAAGCACGTGGTAGCGCCCCTTGAACTGGCGGCTGCGTTCCATGGCCCACAGGTCGGCCACATCCTCCACGACGCAGATCTCGCCGTTGGCGCGGCGGTCGTCGGCGCAGATGGCGCAGATGTCACCGGTGGCGATGTTGCCGCAGTTCAGGCATTCGCGCACCGTATCGCCGACGCGCGTCATGGCGGCAGCCAGCGGCAGCAGCAGTTGTCCGCGCTTCTTGACCAGATGCAGCACTGCGCGCCGGGCCGAGCGTGGCCCGAGCCCCGGCAGCTTGGCCAGCAGGGCGATCAGGTCGTCCAGCGCCGCGCGGTCGGCGTCGTCATCCGGCACGGGCGTCATCGGCTGCGGCACATGTTGAACCCTCCGGGGGGAGTATTTTGGGCACGATGATGCACCGACGCGTGGCGGATGGCGGTCAGAACGGCAGCTTCATGCCGGCAGGCAGGCCGAGGCTTTCGGCGATGGCCGCCATTTCCTGCTGCGCGCGTTCCGCGGCGCGCGACTGCGCGTCCTTGATGGCGGCGAGGATCAGGTCCTCGACCACTTCCTTGTCGGACCCGTTGAAGATGCTGGGGTCGATGTCGAGGCCGGTCAACTCCCCCTTGGCGGTCGCCGTCGCCTTGACAAGGCCCGCGCCCGCCTCGCCGGTCACGGTGATCCGGTCGAGGTTGTCCTGCATCTCGGCCATCTTGGCCTGCATGTCCTGCGCGGATTTCATCATCTTGGCCATGTCGCCAAGTCCGCCCAAACCTTTGAACATCGTATCTCTCCGTGGATTATGTGTCGTCACTGACATGGGTCGGCCGGATGGCGAGGGCAAGGGCGTCAGCCATCCTCGAACGGATCCCATTCATCCTCGACCTCGGCGAGGGCGTCGGTCGCCGCATCCTGGGCGAGGGCGGCGGGGGTGCGGATGTCGGTGATCCGGGCCTTGGGGAACTTTGCCAGCACCGCCTGCACGAGGGGGTGGGCGGTGGCCTCCGCCTCCAGCGCGGTGGCGGCCGCGTTGCGGACCTCGGCCAGGGTCGGCTCGCCTGTGGCATTGCTGACGATCACGGCCCAGCGGTTGCCGGTCCACGCCTGCAGCCGTGCGCCCAGGCGTTGGGTCAGGTCGGGCGCGGCGCGGGGGCCGGGCCGCACCTCGATCTGGCCGGGGCGGTAGCTGACGAGGTGCAGGTCGCCTTCCACCTCGGTCAGCAGCTTGATGTCGCGGTGCGCGCGGATCAGGGCCACCACGTCGGTGAACTGCGGATAGTGGTGCAGCGCCTCGGCGCTGAGCTGCTGTGCCACGGCGGCAGAGGGGCCCGACGGTCCGCTGTGCGTGGGCACGGGCGTGCGCCCGACCGCTTGCGTGACGGCACCGGCGGCGGGGGCCATGCGCGGCCCGCCACCGCCGCCGGGGGCCGGGGGCGGCGCGCTGTCGTGCAGTTTGCGCACCAGATCCTCCGGCGTGGGCAGGTCGGCCACGTGGGTCAGGCGGATCACCGCCATCTCGGCTGCCATCATCGCGTTGGGCGAGGCCGCGACCTCCTCCAGCGCCTTGAGCAGCATCTGCCACATGCGCGTCAGCACCCGCATGGGCAGGGCCTGCGCCATGGCGGCCCCTCGCGTCCGCTCGTCCGGGCCGATGGTGGGGTCTGCGGCGGCGTCCGGCGTGATCTTGATGACGCTGACCCAGTGCGTGACCTCGGCCAGATCGCGCAGCACCGCCATGGGGTCGGCACCGTCGGCATATTGCGTCGAAAGCTCGGTCAGCGCCGCCGCCGCCTCGCCGCGCAGGATCATGTCGAAGAGGTCGAGGACGCGGCCACGGTCCGCCAGACCCAGCATCGCGCGGACCTGATCGGCGGTGGTTTCCCCCGCGCCGTGGCTGATCGCCTGATCGAGCAGGGATGTGGCATCACGCGCGGACCCTTCCGCGGCCCGGGTGATCAGGGCGAGGGCGTCGTCGCTGATCTCGGCCCCTTCGGACGTGGCGATCTTTTGCAGCAGGGCGATCATCACCTCCGGCTCGATCCGGCGCAGGTCGAAGCGCTGACAGCGCGACAGGACCGTGACGGGCACCTGCCGGATTTCCGTCGTGGCGAAGATGAACTTCACGTGGGCGGGCGGTTCCTCCAGCGTCTTGAGCAGCGCGTTGAACGCCGACTTCGACAGCATGTGGACTTCGTCGATGATGAAGATCTTGTAGCGCGCGCTGACCGCGCGGTAGCTGACCGTCTCGATGATCGCGTCGCGGATGTTCTGCACGCCGGTGTTGGATGCGGCATCCATCTCCATCACGTCGACGTGGCGGCCTTCCATGATGGCGGTGCAGTGTTCGCATACCCCGCAAGGGTCGGTCGTAGGGCCGCCGTTGCCGTCAGGCCCGATGCAGTTCATGCCCTTGGCGATGATCCGCGCGGTCGTCGTCTTGCCGGTGCCCCGGATGCCCGTCATGATGAAGGCCTGCGCGATGCGGTCCGCAGCAAAGGCGTTCTTCAGCGTGCGCACCATCGCGTCCTGACCCACGAGGTCGGCGAATGTTTCCGGCCGGTACTTGCGGGCGAGGACCTGATAGGCGGGGGTGTCGGTCATGGGAGCCTTCCTGACAGGTGCCGGATCAACCTAATGGCTGCGCGCGGTGGCGTCCACAGGGGCCTTGACGAGGGCCATGTCGGCCAGCATCCGCGCGGCAAGCGTCAGGTCCGCGATCACGTCCGCCTCGGCCTGTGGCCGTGCGCTGTCGGGCATCCGCAGCAGCGCGCTGGGGTGCAGGGTGATCAGGACCGGGCCGTGGGCCGTCTGTTCCACCGTGCCGCGCCGCTTCATGACGCCCGCGGCGGTGCCGGTCAGCGCCCCCGTCGCGGTCCCACCAAGGGCCAAGATCAGGCGGGGTTTCAGCAACTGCACCTCGGTCTGCAGCCAGAACTTGCAGTGCTCCACCTCCGACGTGTTGGGATTCACGTGCAAGCGGCGCTTGGCCCCCTCCTTGAACTTGAAATGCTTGACCGCGTTCGTGACATAGGCAGCCCCCCGGTCCAGCCCGGCGCGGGCGGCGAGGTGGTCGAAGAGTTGCCCCGCAGGCCCGACGAAGGGCACGCCGGCCAGATCCTCCTGATCGCCGGGCTGTTCGCCAACGATCATCAGGGGCGCATCGTGCGGCCCCGCACCGGGCACGATCTGCGTCGCGGGACCGTGCAGGGGGCAGCGGGTGCAGGCGACAAGGCCCGCGTTCAGGATGTTCCACGACGCAGGCTGCGCCACCTCTTGCAGCTGCTCGCGGATGCGGGCGACGCGGGCGGGTTCCAGCGTCGGCGCCGTCTCGGCCATCGTCCGCACCCGCGCCTCCGCTTGTGCGATCATGTCGGGGATGTATTGCGCCTCTGGCAGGTTCTTCCAGTATTTCTTGGGCATCTCGCTGGTCATGGCGTTCACCTTCAACCGGGCAGGGTTGAAGATGTTCTGGAAATAGGTGCCCCACAGCGCCTCTGCCGCATCCTCCGGCAGGTCGGGTTTCTCGCGCCCCTCGTGAAAGGTCAGGGCACCGTCGGTGAACTTGGCCGTCACGTCAGGTGTCACGATCATCCAGTCCATGTCGGCGAACCGGCGGGCAAAGAACGGCGCGTTCGGTTCCACTGTGTGATGCGTCGGTTCGAACCATGCGGCGAAACTGCGGCGAGGCCCCGCCGTGCGCAGGTCGCGGAACCGGACGAAGGCGCGCATCTTGTGCTTGCAGCGGTGCACCGCCTTTTCCATCTGCCGCAGACGGGCAAGGTCTGGGTCCGCACGGTCGGCGATGATCGCCTTGTCCAGCCGCAGCCGCCACAACAGCGCATAGAGGCGGGCGAAGCGCTCCGGGTCCTTGTGCCAGACGACCCACTGGGCCATCTCGACGAAGTCGGCGGGCACCTTGATCACCTGTTTCGTCGTGGGCGGCGGCAGGTCGGTGGCGAAGAGCTCGTTCGCGCTGCCGTCCCAGTCCCACAGGATATCCTCCGGCGGGACGCGGGCGGCCAGCAGGGCGCGCGCAGCGTCGCGCCACGCGGCCCACGTGCCGATGCGGGGCAGGGGGATGGTGTGCATGCTCAGAACAAGGTCAGCTGTTCGGGCGGCGGCGCGAAACGTGCCCGCAGCCCCGCGCTGTCGGTCAGCCCGCCGGGAGTCCAGTCCACGCAGGTCACGAAAGCCTGCGCCTTCTTCAGGCTCGCGCCCAGACGCAGCAGATCGTCATAGCGCAGGCCGCGGTGGCGGCGGGTGGTCAGGATGCGGTTCACGGTCTTGGTGCCGAACCCCGGCACGCGCAACAGCATCTCGCGCGAGGCCTTGTTCACGTCCACGGGGAACAGGTGGCGGTTCGACAGCGCCCACGCGAGCTTGGGGTCGATCGCCAGATCGAGGTTTCCGTCGAGGGCCACCGACGTGATCTCTTTCAGGTCGAAGCCGTAGAACCGCATCAGCCAGTCCGCCTGATACAAACGGTGTTCGCGCATCAGAGGCGGCTTGATCAGCGGCAGTTTCGCCGTGCTGTCCGGGATCGGCGAAAAGGCCGAGAAATAGACGCGGCGCAGTTTGTAGTCGTCGTAGAGCATGGTCGACCGGGTCAGGATCGTCGCATCCGTCGCCCCGTCCGCCCCCACGATCATCTGGGTCGATTGCCCGGCGGGGGCAAAGACGGGGGGCCGCTTGCCCGTGTGGCTGCGATCCTTGGATGCGGTTCGCAGGCCGCGCACGTTGCCCATGGCGGCGCGGATCGTCACCGGGTTCTTTTCGGGCGCAAAGGCCTGCACGGACCGGTCGGTCGGCAGCTCCACGTTGATCGACAGCCGGTCCGCATACAGGCCCGCCTCGGCGATGATCTCTGGCGAGGCGTCTGGAATCGTCTTGAGGTGGATGTAGCCGCGAAAGTTCTCCACCGTGCGCAGGCGCTTGGCGATGCGGACCATGTCGCCCATCGTGTCGTCGGGATTGCGGATCACCCCGGACGACAGGAAAAGCCCCTCGATATAGTTGCGGCGATAGAATTCGAGCGTCAGGCTCACCACCTCATCCACGCTGAACCGCGCGCGGGTCACGTTCGACGACACCCGATTCACGCAATAGGCGCAGTCGTAGATGCAGAAGTTCGTCATCAGGATCTTCAGCAGACTGATGCAGCGGCCGTCCGGGGCATAGGCGTGGCAGATGCCAGACCCTTCGGTGCTCCCCAGCCCCTTGCCGTCGCGGCTGTCGCGCCGCGTGGTGCCGCTGGACGCGCAGGAGGCGTCGTAACGGGCAGCGTCCGACAGGATCGCGAGTTTGTCTTGCAGGGTCTGTGCCATGATGTTCATGTTATGTTCATAACGTCCGCAATACAAGATGCGGACCGCGCCGCGCGGTGGAAAGGTGTCGTCCTGCCGGGAAGGTGATCCAGACGACGCACCCCGCCACATCACCACGCGGATGGGTTTGGGCGATCACGGCGATCACGGTATCCGGGTGGCCACGGCCTGACGACGGAGGAGCGTCTCCTGCCCCCACGCTCCTTCGTCAATTCGCACCCACTGGCGGGTGTCGTAACGATGGATCGGGGACGGGCCATTTCGGCCGCATCCAGCGGAGTTGCTTTGCGCCTTACCTTTGGGCGGCGGCTGACCCCCGGTTCGTCCGGCGCATCCACCGTTTTGGCGCCCGCTCCAGTCATGGCTGCGGCACCCATGCGGCGCTGTCAGGCAAGGAGTGCCGGCCCGCGTCCAACCGGGCCGCAGGCGATGCGTCAGGGTCAGTCATTGCGACACGCGGTCAGGGCTTAGCCGCTGTTTCACGACCAGTCGATGCGTGGCCCAGTTGTCGTCGACCGATCCGTTGTGATGACCCGTGACGCTGCGATGCACCAACGTGCATCCATAGCCTGCGGGTGCCGTGGGCATTGTCACCGCGGGGCCGCCGTTCATTGTCCACACGATGGTGATCGCGTCGCCCTGCGCCGTGCACGACACGTCGTGTGTCCCGGTCCCGAGCGACAGCGTGCCGTGTTTCAGCGAATTCGTCGCAAGCTCGTGAATGACGAGGGCCAGGATCGTGGTCGATAGGTCGCCGACGACCATGCGGGGGGCCGAGGTCCGGGCCCGTCCGCCGAATGCCCCCAGGTCGTCGTGGGGCGCCAGCAGCACGGTCAGCAGATCCCCGCGCAGGGCAGTGGAGGCCTGCGTCTGATCCGGCAAGGGCCGCATGAGGTCGTGGGCGCGTCAACCGCTTGGTCAGTTCCCGCGCCAAATCCTGTGTCGTCGAGGCCGACCGCGACGTGATGGCCGTCAGACCCGACGCGATCATCAGCAGGTTCTTGACCCGGTGGCTCATTTCGCCAGCAAAAAGCTCGAGTCTCTCCTCGCTGTGCTTGCGTCCGGTGACGTCAAGGAAGACGCTGAACCTGATCCGCCTGACCATACATTCATCATCGCCCTTGCCGCGCGCCGGCTCCCAGCGCCGTTCGTCGCCGACCATGATGCGGAAGTCGATCTCGACGGGACCGATGACGGCGCGGGTCGCATTGAATGCAGCGCGCACCCGGTCGCGGTCGGCGGAATGGATCTACGCCGAAAGATCCTCGAACGTGACGTCGCAGTCCATCGGAATGCCACAAAGGGCGTGCGCCCTGTCGTCCATCGCCGGCGCATCGGTATCCACGTGCCATGGCCACAGGGTCACGCCGGCGGCTTCGACCGCACAGATCAGCGTCTGCGGCTCCCACAGCAGGCCTTCAGATCTTGCGCTGTTGCCACGATGTACCTTACCGGCTCACGCCGTGAGGGACAGACCGGTCCCAGTCGGTTCGATGTGCAGGATCTCTTCACCGCACGGCGCGGTTCCGGGGGCGGCCTTTGCGAGCATGCAAATTGAATGGACAGCAAGTCCGTGTAGAGCAGGGCAGACAAGGCGATGGCCGCGTGTTTCGTTTCGAGCGAAATGATGCAGGACCGTCGTCCGCAGACCTTCCGGAAAGCCACCACATCGCCGCCCGGCGCCCCGAAAGCCCGATCCGGCAGGATCCATGGCCTGTGCCGGCAGATTGGCGAAAAGACCCTTGCAGGCATGGGCCATCGCAGGTAGTCCGGTCGGCGGAGACGTGGCCGAGTGGTCGAAGGCACACCCCTGCTAAGGGTGCATACCGGCAACGGTATCGAGGGTTCGAATCCCTTCGTCTCCGCCAAAAACACATATTATCAAAACTTAACAGTGACTTAGGTCGGAAATAGGGTTATTCGTCCCCCATTTTATCCGCCATTTGGTTTTTAATTAATTGTGGCTGGCTGTCAGGGCATCGTTACGATCTCGAGTCGATCGACGGCATTGGAACAGTGCCCACAGATCGCCGGGCAATACCCTCGAAGAGCACGTTGGCGCGCATAGCGTGCGAGCTTCAGGTTATGAGCCCCATCCTCCGGAAGAGTGACTATCTTTTGATATTAACAGGGCATTGTTGCAGAAAGGCTGCCTGAAGCGTGACTGCCCCTTCTCCCTTCAGGTTCAGGCAACGCGGACGATCTCGGCTGTTCCAAGCGCGTTGAAGCGGTTCATGCGGGCGACGCGGATGTGGATTTCGGCGGTCTGGTGGTCGGGGTCCCTTGCAGCGATGCGCTCGCCAAAGGACTTGTGGCAGCGCATCTTGGCTTCGGCGCGGCTGCGGGCGTGGCATCCGGTCCACCGCTTCCAGAATGCCCGACCATAGTGACGTGTGGCGCGCAGGGTTTCATTGCGCGCCCGGGCGGCTGGGCAGTCTTCCTTCCATGGCCGACCGTTCTTGCGGATCGGGATGATCGCAGTGCCACCGTGTGCGATGATGGCGCTATGGCAGCGGCGGGGTGAAGGGCGTCTCGGAATTGATCCAGTGGATCAATTCAGCCCTGAACGGGC
>NZ_FOCI01000028.1 GCF_900110065.1 Loktanella fryxellensis
ATGGGCGCGCCGTCGAACAGCCCCTGCCCCGCCATGGGATCGGCAAAGTCCACCAGCACAGACGACGCAGTGCCGCCCGCCTGCGCGATCAACGCCACCGTCGCGTCGCAGGCCCGGCGCCCGGCGCAGACCACGCTGGCCCCCGCCTGTGCCAGTCCCACGGCGATGGCCTGACCGATGCCCGTGTTGGCGCCCGTCACCAACGCGCGCTTGCCGTTCAGTGAAAACATACTCACCGCAGCGCCTCCATCGAGATCATGTCCATGTCGGTGAAGTCGGTGTTGTCGCCCGCCATCGCCCAGCAGAAGGTGTAGGACCCGGTCCCCGCCCCCGCATGCACCGACCACGGCGGAGAGATCACCGCCTCCTCGTTCGCCATGACGATGTGGCGCGTCTGGTCGGGGGTGCCCATGATGTGGAACACGCGCCGGTCGGCGGGCATGTCGAAGTAGAGATACGCCTCCATCCGCCGATCATGCGTGTGGGCCGGCATGGTGTTCCAGACCGATCCGGGCGCGAACTGGGTATAGCCCATCAGCAGCTGACAGCTCTCCGCCACCTCAGGGTGCAGGAACTGCAGGATCACGCGCTCGTTCGCCGTCTCTGCCGATCCCATTTCCACCCGGCGGGCGTCGGACAGGGTGATCAGGCGCGTGGGACAGGTGCGGTGCGCGGGGGCCGACAGGAGATAGAAGCGTCCGGCCCCGGCGAAGTCCACCGCCCCCGATCCCATGCCGATGTAGACGACCTCGCCCCGCCCGACGGTGTGCGTGGTGCCGTCCACGGTGACGGTGCCCGCGTCGCCCACGTTCAGCACCGCCATCTCGCGACGTTCGAGGAACGTCTTCGTCCCCGTCTCGGGCACGTGATCCAGCGTCAGCGTCCCCGCACCGGGCACGGCAGAGCCGAGGATCAGGCGGTCGTAGTGGCTGTCGTTCTGTATCGCGGTCTCCATTATGTTCCATCTTCGCGCTGTCGCAACAGGTGCGGCGGTCCCCGGCGGCCGCAGGCGGGGCGTCGGTCCGCCCCCCACGTCGCATCCGCTTCCGCCAGATCCTAATAATCTGTATTGCAAATATCAAAATGCTGTATGATAGGTTATGGAGCATAACTCAAGAGGCCTCGCCATGACTCCCGATGAAATCAAGACGGCACTCGGTGCCGGCCTGTTGTCCTTTCCCGTGACCCATTTCGACGCGGATGGCGCATTTAACCGCGACAGCTATCAGCGCCACATCGCGTGGCTGTCCGGTTTCGACGCCCCTGTCCTGTTCGCCGCGGGCGGCACAGGAGAGTTCTTTTCCCTCGCGCCCAACGAGGTGCCGCAGATCGTGGCCGCTGCGAAAGAGGCCGCACCCGGCACGGCCATCGTCTCGGGCTGCGGCTATGGCACGACCATGGCGGTGTCGATCGCGCGGGCGGCAGAGAAGGCGGGCGCCGACGGCATCCTGCTGCTGCCGCACTACCTGATCGACGCCCCGCAAGCGGGTCTTTTTGCGCATGTGAAGGCCGTCTGCGACAGCATCGACATCGGCGTCATGGTCTACAACCGCGACAACGCGGTGCTGACGACCGACACGCTCGCCCGCCTGTGCGACGCGTGCCCCAACCTCATTGGCTTCAAGGACGGCACCGGCGACATCGGCGCCGTGCGACAGGTCACGGCCACGCTCGGTGACCGCCTGACCTACCTTGGCGGCATGCCGACCGCCGAACTCTTTGCAGAAGCCTATCTGGGTGCCGGTTTCACCACCTATTCTTCGGCGGTGTTCAACTTCGTTCCCGCCTTGGCGAACCGGTTCTATGCCGCGTTGCGAGCGGGTGAGCGCACCACGTGCGAGGCGATCCTGAGGGATTTCTTCTATCCGTTCATGGCCCTGCGCGGCCGGGAAAAAGGCTATGCCGTCTCGGCGATCAAGGCCGGTGTGCGCCTTGCGGGGT
Source organism: Loktanella fryxellensis (assembly GCF_900110065.1). Taxonomy (GTDB): domain Bacteria; phylum Pseudomonadota; class Alphaproteobacteria; order Rhodobacterales; family Rhodobacteraceae; genus Loktanella; species Loktanella fryxellensis. The sequence continues at coordinate 1,942 of NZ_FOCI01000028.1, forward strand.
TCGACGCGGGCCCGGTGCGCGTACCGCTGACCGACCTGACCGGCGCAGAGGTCGAGATGCTGCAGGACCTGATTGCCCGCAACGGCTGACCTTACGCCTCCAGCGAGGCGCGCAGGATCTCTCGGTAGCGGCGCAGGCTGCCGTCCAGATGCAACGTCATGGCCGCCTCGGCGGCCTTGGCGTCGCCATCCATGATCGCACCGACGATGGCCCCGTGTTCCTGCTGCAGATAGGGGTTCGGCGTCGGCTTCACCCGCTCGGTCGTTGCGGTCAGTTGCGCACGCGGCATGATCCCCTCGCGGATCAGCGTCAGGAACTGGGGAAAACGGGTGTTCTGCGTCGCCTCGGCGACCGCGAAGTGGAACTGGAAATCGCTTTCGCGGGTCGTCTCACCCCGGGCCAGGCACTGACCGACCGCCTCGTGATGCCGCACGATGGCATCGAGCTGTGCATTCGACCGCCGCATCGCGGCCAGCCCCGCCGACTTGATCTCGAAGGCGCTGCGCATCTCGAGCATCTCGATCGCCTCTGAGATGCGCCCTGTGTTCAGATCCGAGAACGGCCCGTTCCGGTGGCTCTTGGCGGGATCGAGGGCGAAGACCCCCGCGCCCTTGCGCGTCTCCACCAGCCCGTCGGACCGCAGGATGGCAATGGCCTCGCGGATGACCGTGCGGCTGACGGAATGGACCTGCGTCAGCGCAGCCTCGCTCGGCAGACGCTCTCCGGGGCGAAAGGCGCCCGCCTCGATCTGGCGGCGCAGATCGTCGCTGACCTGACTGACAAGCGTCCGCGCCTGTGCCTTGATCTGCGGCAAGTTCATCATCCGTCATCTCCCTCGCGGACCCGCGGGCCCCGTCGTCATCCGCATGGCGCCATTGATAACAGCCAACGCCCATTGGAAAAAGACCATCCCGGCGCGATCTGCACCCGGCCCGCTCAAAATCAGTATGATAAGTGTTTACAGAAATGGCAATCTCGGCATAACCTGTCATACAGATTACAGGGCGCGCCGCGCTGCGAGGGGAAGAAACCGCATGATCATCACCGACATCAGCGTCATCGTATTTGGGCACGTGACGCGGCGCCATGCGGATGCCGCAGGCCATGCCCACCCCGGCCCCGCGCATACCGTCGAACAGGCCATGCTGACGATCACCACCGAAAGCGGCGAACAGGGGCACTCCTTCTGCCCGCCTGCCGTGGTGCGGCCCGATGTGATCGACAAATACGTGCGCAAGGTGCTGATCGGTCAGGATCACCGCGACCGGGAACGGCTGTGGCAGGACCTTGCCCACTGGCAGCGCGGGTCCGCGGCGCAGCTGTCCGACCGAACGCTGGCCGTTGTGGACTGCGCCCTGTGGGACCTGGCGGGCCGCACCCTGAACCAGCCGGTGTACAAACTGATCGGCGGCTACCGCGACAAAGTGCCGGCCTACGGCTCCATCATGTGCGGCGACGAGATCGAAAACGGCCTCGCCACCCCCGACGACTACGCCCGCTTTGCCGAAACGCTGGTCGCGCGCGGCTACAAGGGGATCAAGCTGCACACGTGGATGCCCCCTGTCAGCTGGTCCCCCGATGTCGGCATGGACCTGAAGGCTTGCGCCGCCGTGCGCGAGGCGGTCGGCCCCGACATCGCCCTGATGCTGGACGCCTATCACTGGTACAGCCGCGCCGACGCTTTGAAACTGGGCCGCGGGCTAGAGAAACTCGGCTTCGATTGGATCGAGGAGCCGATGGACGAGCAGTCCATGTCCTCCTACCAGTGGCTGACCGACAACCTCGACATTCCCGTGATCGGACCGGAAAGTGCGGGGGGCAAGCACTGGCATCGCGCCGAATGGATCAAGGCAGGCGCATGCGACATCCTGCGGACCGGCGTGAATGACGTCGGCGGCATCACACCCGCCCTCAAGACGATGCATCTGGCAGAGGCGTTCGGCATGGCCTGCGAGGTGCATGGCAACACCGCGATGAACCTGCACGTGGTCGCCGCGACCCGCAACTGCCGCTGGTATGAACGCGGGCTGCTGCACCCGTTCCTCGAATACGACGACGGGTTCGACTACCTCAAGTCCCTGTCGGACCCGATGGATGCGGACGGCTTCGTCCACGTCCCCGACCGCCCCGGACTGGGCGAGGACATCGACTTCGACCACATCGACGCCCACCGGATCCGGTGACGGCAACGCAGGCTTACTCACACGACACGCAACATTTCAGAGGGAGGACACCATGAAACATTTGCTGACATCGACGGCCCTTGGCGCACTGGTCATGGGGGCCACGCTCGTGCCGCTGACGGCGCAGGCGGAAACGCCACCCGACCAATTGATCGCGGGGTTCAACATGAACAACGTGCTGACGATGGATCCGGCGGCGATCACGGGCGGCGAAACCGTCCAGATCCTGAACAACGTGTATGACACGCTGGTGCAGCTGAACCCGCAGACGCTGGAACTGGAACCGCGTCTGGCGGAAAGCTGGGAAATCGCCGACGACAACATGTCGATCACCTTCAAACTGCGGCCCGGCGTCGTCTTCGCCTCCGGCAACCCGCTGACGGCACAGGACGTGGTTTATTCCTATCGCCGCTTCATGACGCTGGGTCTGGCGCAGGCCTCCCCCCTGCTGTCGCGCGGCTTCACCGCCGAGAACGTCGAGGCGTCCTTCACCGCCCCCGACGACCAGACCTTCGTGCTGACGCTGCCGCAGCCTGACGATCCCCGGCTGGTGATGATGGTGATGGCCGAATCTGGGCGCGGCTCGATCCTCGACAGTCAGGTCGTGATGGAAAACGAGGTCGACGGCGACATGGGTCAGGCGTGGCTGACCAACAACGCCGCCGGATCCGGCGCCTTCACGCTGGATCAGTGGCGCTCGAACGATTTCGTCATCCTCGAGAAGAACGAGAACTTCTGGGAAGACGTGCCGGCGATGGACCGCGTCCTGATGCGTCACCTGCCCGAAAGCCAGTCGCAGCGCCTCGCCCTTGAACAGGGCGACCTCGACGTGGGCTTCTCGCTCGCCGCAGCCGACCTCGCCGCGCTGGAGGCGAATGAGGCGATCACCGTCGAAACCGTACCCTCCGCCGGGTTCTACTACCTGTCCATGTCGATGAAGGACGAACGCTTCGCCAACCCGCTGGTGCGCGAGGCGCTGCGCCACCTGATCGACTATGACGGGATCAATTCCGCGATCATGCCCTATTTCGGGGTCAAGCATCAGCTACAGGTCAACTCCGACGCGTTCGGCATCATCCCCGATCTCGACTATGCCTTCGACGTCGAACGGGCCAAGGCCCTGCTGGCCGAGGCGGGCTATCCCAACGGGTTCGACACCACCCTACGCGTGATCTCGACGCAGGAATTCCTCGACAGCGCGACGGCGATCCAGAACACGCTGGCGCAGGCGGGCATCAACGCCGAGATCATCACCGGCGACGGTGGCCAGATCTATGGCGCCATGCGAGAGCGGAACTTCGAACTGCTCGTCGGGCGCGGCGGCGGCGGCCAGCAGCCGCATCCGGACAGCAACCTGCGCGCGATGGTGTTCAATCCCGACAACTCTGACGAAGCGGGTCTCGACAACTATCAGGGCTGGCGCACCTCGTTCTACGAGCCGGAGATTAACGCCGCCATCGAAGCAGCCCTGCTGGAAACCGACCCCGAGGCGCAGATCGCCGCCTATCAGGACATCCAGAACCGGGTGGAAGAAATCGTGCCCTCGATCCTGCCGTTCTCCGAACGGGTCGTCACCGCGGCCTATCAGGCCGACATTTCCGGCCTGATCGTGAACCCCTGGGTGATGCGGTTCGAGGATGTGACAAAGGATCGGTGATCCGGTGAGACACACATGACGAAGGGCGCCGTATTGCTGCGGCGCCCTTTTGCTATCTCAGGTGATGCATCAGGAACCGGAGCGCGGCCTGCGTGACCTCTGCGGGCATGGTATGACCCGCATCGTGAAAGGCGGCGTCCACCACCGACCCGTCTGTCCCCTTTGCAAGCTTGGCCAAGCGGCCGAAGGCGCGTTGGACGCTGTCCACGGGCATGTGCCGGTCGCCATGCCCGGACCGCAGGAACAGCGGTCTGTTCGCCGCCAGTCCCGCCATGTCGGGGAAATCGACGCGACCGGCCAGCGACGGATGCAACATGTAGAACGCCGACTGCCCCTGCAGCAGCGGCGCATCGGGGCGCATCATGTCGGCCCGACAGGCCATCCACCCGACGCTGGCAGTCGCAGCGATCCGGTCGCACAGCGCTGCCACCTGCCACGCCCGGAAACCGCCGAACGAGAATACGAGGCTACCGATGCGGGTGGGATCGACCGCCGGGTGCTACGCCAGCCAGCGGGCGGCCTGCACATCCTCGGCCGCGACGATCCCCGCCAGCGACCAGCCCAGCCCCATGGCATTGGCCGCCAGCGCCTGTTGGCCCCCATAGCCGCCGGTCTGCCGCCCGCCCCACCCCAGCGCATCGACGCACAGCACCGCGAACCCCGCGGCACGACAGGCGTCGATCAGCGCGATCCCGTCATAGAACCGCGCCCGGCTGTCCGCTGACAGCAGATCGTCGGCCAGCTTGCGCCAACCGATGTCGAACTGCCCGCCGTGGTCGTGGCACAAGAGCACCGCCGGATGCGGCCCCGGCCCGTCCGGCAGCACGAAGCGCCCGGAGCTTTCGGCGCCCGTCGCAAAGCGCAGCGTGATGTCCTGCCCGTCAACAACGGCCTCTGCCGCGTCCGCGCAGGGCGGCAGGCCCGCCAGCCAGCGCCGCCGCAGCACGTCCGCCCATTGCTCGAAATCCTCCACCCCGTCCCACGCCAGATCACCCGGCAGCGCATGCCGCCGCCGGTCGAGGAACGCCGGCAGCACGCCGATCGGATCAGATGCCACGCTCGTAACGCAGGCTCGCCGCGATCAGCTCGTGGGCATAGGGGTGGGCTGCGGCGTTGGACGCGATGGCGTCGCGCGGCAGGACCTCGACGATGTTGCCCGCCTGCATGACGGCAAAGCGGTCGCACATGTGGTCCACGACGGCCAAATCGTGGCTGACCATGATGGTGGTAAACCCCTTTTCGGCCCGCAACCGCTGCAGCAGGTTCAGGATCTCGGCCTGCACCGACACGTCGAGCGCCGAGGTCGGCTCGTCCAGCAGCAGCACCTGCGGCGACAGGATCAGGGCACGGGCGATGGCAACGCGCTGTCGCTGCCCCCCCCGACAGCTGGTGCGGATAGCGGTCGAGGAACGCGACCGGCAGGCCCACGTCGGTCATGACCTGCGCCATGCGGTCGTCGGGGCGGTCGAGCCTGTGGATGGCCAGCGGTTCAGCCAGCGTGCTGCGCACGGACCGGCGGGGATGCAGCGATCCATAGGGGTCCTGAAACACCATCTGCAGCATCCGGCAGCGGGTCATCGTATCCATATCGCGGACCGCGGTGCCGCCGACGCGCGCATCACCGGTCCAGTTGTCCAGCAGCAGAGACAGGCAGCGCAGCACCGTGGACTTGCCGGACCCGCTTTCGCCCACGAGGCCGAAACATTCGCCGGGTCCGACGTCGAAACTGACCTCCGGCAGGACCTGCACCTTGCCGAACCGGATGCCCATGTGGTCGATGCTGACGGATGCGGTCATGGCTGTGCCCCCCTGTCGGTTTCCCAGGCATCCTGCCGGTCCAGCACCGCCAAGGGCTGCCGCGACCCACCGATCCGCGGCTGCGCCGCGATCAGGCCGCGGGTGTAGGGATGCGTGGCGCGGTCCAGATCGCGCGCCGCCAGCTCCTCGACCACCTGCCCCGCATACATGATCAGCACCCGGTCGCAGAAATTGCGCACGAGGTTCAGGTCGTGACTGATGATCAGCAGCCCGATCCCCTTGTCGCGCACCAGATCGTCGAGGATCGTCAGCACGTTCAGCCGCACCGTCACGTCGAGGGCCGATGTCGGCTCGTCCGCGATTACCAGATCCGGATTGGTCAGCAGCATCATTGCGATCATGACGCGCTGACCCATGCCGCCGGACACCTCGTGCGGATAGAGGTCATAGACGCGGTCGGCGTCGCGGATCTGCACCGCCTCCAGCATGGCGATGGACTTGGCACGCGCTTCGGCCTTGCTGCAGGCGAAATGCGTGCGGAACGCCTCGGCCACCTGCGCACCGACCCGCTGGATCGGGTTGAGCGAGAACTTCGGGTCCTGCAGGATCATCGTGATCCTGCGGCCACGGACCGACAGCATCTGCCGCTCAGTCGCGGCCAGCAGATCCACATCCTCGAACTGCAGGCGGTCAGCCGTCAGCGCAGCACCGTGCAGCAATCGCAGGATGGCACGGCCCACGGTGGACTTGCCGGACCCGCTCTCGCCCACGATGCCCAGCCGTTCGCGGCCCACGGTGAAGGACAAGTTACGCACGGCGGGCACGGCACTGCCGGGGTAACGGACGGACAGGTTCTCGACCTGCAGGATCGGGGATGTGGACGTCATGGCCCTTACCTCTTGTTCATCTGCTTGGGGTCGAGGGCGTCGCGCAGGCCGTCGCCCAGCAGGTTGAACCCCAGCGACACGCACAGGATCGCAAGACCGGGGAACGTCACCAGCCACCAACTGTCGATCATGTAGCGGCGCCCCGTCGCGATCATCGCGCCCCATTCCGGCAGCGGCGGCTGCGCGCCCAGCCCGAGGAACCCGAGGCCCGCCGCGGTCAGGATCACAGTTGCCATGTTCAGCGTCAGACGGATCAGCAGCGACGGCATGCACATCGGCACGATGGACCGCCAGATGATGCGCCACGACGACGCGCCTTGCAGGCGGGCGGCGGCGATGTAGTCGGCGCTGCGGAACGTCAGCGTCTCGGCCCGCGCAAGGCGCGCGATGGGCGGCCACGCGGTCAGCGCGATGGCGATGATCGCGTTGTTCAGGCTCGGCCCGAGCGCCGCGACGAAGGCCAGCGACAGGATCAGCGACGGGAACGACAGGAAGATGTCGGTGACCCGCATCAGGATCGTGTCCAGCCAGCCGCCGTGATACCCCGCGACCGTCCCCACAAAAAGGCCGATGGGCCCGACCACGATCGTCACGAGGAAGATGATCGTCAGCGTGATCCGCGCGCCGTGCACCAGCCGCGAGAAGATGTCCCGCCCCAGCTCGTCCGTGCCGAAGACATGCGCCCCGCTCGGTCTGGCAAGCGCATCGCCGAGGTTCTGCAGGTAGGGATCGTGCGTCGCGATCAGCGGCGCGAAGGCCGCGATCACGATCAGCGCCGCCAGCATCACCAGCCCGAACGCCGACGGCGGGCTGCGCAGCAGGAACCGCAGGATGTTGACCGTGGACCGGACCCACTGGCGCTGGGGCCGCGCGGTCGGCAGGTCTGCGGAATGGGTGTTGTCCTTGGGTGCCCCCTCCTCAGCGGGTGCGCGGGTCGAAGACCCGGTAAAGCAGGTCCGACAGGATGTTGAGACCGATGAAGATCACGCCCACGACCAGCACGCAGGTCATCACCGCGTTCATGTCGCCGATCAGCAGGTTCGACGTCAGATACTGCCCGAACCCCGGCCATGCGAAGACCGTCTCGATCAGCACCGCGCCCTCCAGCAGCGATCCATAGGCCAGCGCCACGATGGTCACTAGCTGCACCCGGATGTTGGCAAAGGCGTGGCGCCAGACCGTCTGGCGGCTGCTCAGCCCCTTCACGCGGGCGGTGGTCACGTATTCCTGCCCCAGCTGGTCCAGCATGAAGCTGCGCGTCATCCGTGTGATGTAGGCGGCCGAGGAATAGCCCAGCAGGCTGGCGGGCAGGATCAGGTGCCGCAGCGCGGACTTGAACACGTCCCACTCGCCCGCGATGGCGCTGTCGATCAGCAGGAACCCCGTCGTCTCCGGCACCATGCCGATATAGAACTGGCTCATCCGGCCCGATCCCCCGACCCAGCCAAGTGCTGCATAGAAGATCAGCAGACCGATCATGCCGGTCCAGAAGATCGGCATCGAATGGCCCATCAGCGACACGATGCGGATGACGTGATCCGGCCAGCGGTCCTTGTTCACCGCCGCCGTGACGCCCATCGCGATGCCAAGGCTGGCCCCGATGATGATGGCGAATGTCGCAAGCTCGATGGTGGCGGGCAAGACGCGTTTGATATCCTCCAGCACCGGCTGCCCGGTGCGGATCGAGGTGCCGAAATCGAACCGCAGCACGTCGCGTAGATAGAGCAGGAACTGTTCCCACACCGGGCGGTCGAGGCCCAGTTGACGGAACACGCGGTCATAGACCTCGCGTGGGGCATCCTCGCCCACGATGGCGCGGACCGGATCGACGGGCATGATGCGCCCGATGACGAAGGTCAGGATGAGCAAACCGAGCAGGGTCACGATGATCCCCGTCGCCTGCCCGAAAACCGCACGCCGCATGTCCGCCCCTCCCCCGCCGCCACGAGTCAGCATGCGCCTAAGTCGCAAATGCTGTATGACTTAAATAAAATCTGTCATACAGATTAGAGGGCGTCAAGGCGTATAACCGCACCCTTGTTACACATTGCAAGGGAGCGCCGTTCTGATCGCACGACCAGATATTCCCCTGTCGGCATCGTACAGTCGCGGATGACGTCCTTTCGTCGAAGCAGGATGCTGTTATTTGCCCCTCCGATCGTTCGGGAGCGGTCACCCGGCTGCCGGTAGAGAGGTGCCGCCCAAGAGCGTTCGTTGCGGGAACAATTTGCGTAGCCTTCGCTGGCAAAGGTTTCTCAGCTGTTGCGAACTTGCCGGTCGAGGGATGAGACGACATCGGAATTTTGCATCTGTCGCTTGAAGCGATCAGCTGAGTTGACTGATCGCAGAAGATCAAACGATTTCGGCGGGAACTGGTGACGCGGGGATCATCGGACGCGATGCTCAAGACACGCAATGTCTTTCGGCGGATCGCAAAAGACCGAGTTCTGTCTCCTGAGTCTATGCTTTATGGTTCCGGCATCACCACACAAGGACTGATGACCATGGACAATGCTCTCCTCGCCTCCCTCTCGGGGCTGCCATCCTTTCTACTTTACATGGGGATCGCCATCGGCCTTTTTCTGGCCTTCATGAAGATCTACGCGATGGTGACGCCCCATGACGAGCATGCGCTGATCCGCGCCAACAACGCCGCAGCGTCCATCTCCTACGGCGGCGCCATGATCGGTTTCGTGCTGCCGATCGCCTCGGCGATCCAGAACTCCGTCAGTGTGGTCGATGTCCTGGTCTGGGGCGTGGTGGCAGGGATCATGCAGATCCTTTGCTTTCTGGTCTTTCGGGTCTTCCACCGCGATATTGTAACCCGGATCGAGCAGGGCCAGATTGCGGCCGCGATGCATCTGGCGGCGGCGAGCCTTTCGGTCGGCCTCCTGAATGCTGCATCCATGACCTACTGATATTCGTCTCGATCGGAAGATCGCGGTCAGATGATCAGGGCGCCGGAAGCGTCCCAGCGACTTCGGCTTTTGGCATCGGCTATAGGACCTACAACGCTGCAATATCGAAGAATTTGCACCCACCGGAGTGGCCGGTCACAGTCAATGATCGTGTCCACGGTGACTGCCCGGATTATAGATTGGATCGTCGCATAGCCCTCAGCTTGATGCTGCAATCTGGTCCGCATAGGCAAGCCGCGCTACGCGCGCCGCACCAAGGGCACCTGCGCGGTTGCCAAGCTGGCTGGTGCGGCAGTCGGGCACTGGCATACCATCGGGCATGATCGTCGCCAGCTCTGCCATGATCCGGTCCAGCAGCAGCGGTTGCGATCCGACGCCGCCGCCCAGCACGAAGAGTGCCGGATTGACGATGGCGTCGATCGCGAGGATCGCGCGTGCGGTCCGCTGCGCCAGCCGCGCCATCACTGCGTCGAGGGCCGGATCGGCCCCCGCATCCCTGCTGATCTGGCGCAGCGTCTCGCCCGCTTGCCGCCCGCCAGTGGCGCGGTAATCCGCGACCAGCGCAACACCGGACACCACGCTTTCCAGCGCACCGCAGCCCTTGCTCGCGGGGTCCGCGGGATCGGCACCGATGGGCAGGGCCGCGACCTCTCCGGCGGCACCAGACGCGCCGCGCAGGATGCGGTCCCCCCAGACTAGTCCCATGCCGATCCCGGTCCCCAGCGCCACGAAGGCGAGGCCCCCGGCAGGCGTGTCGGGAGACACAGCCCCGTCCACGGCGACACCGTGCCCCAGCCACGCCTCGCCCAGGGCGGCGAGGTTGACGTCGTTCTCGACCGCGACGGGCACGCCGAGGCGGTCATGAAGAAGTGCGCGCATGTCCCGCCCCGCGAGGCCGCCGAGGTTCGGCGCCCGGTCCAGATGGCCGGTGGCCGGATGCACCGCACCGGGCAGGCCGATGCCGGCGGCCCGGACGGTGAGGCCCACATCGCGCGTCAGCTGCGCCAAGTGCGCCGAGATCAGATCCAGCACCGCGTCGCCGCCGCCGGCGGGCGTGTCCCCCCGCATCTCGGCCAGCACGGCGCCGTTCAGGTCGGTCAGGACGGATTGCACCTTGGTACCGCCCACATCCGATCCGAACAGGCAGCCCGCACCGGCGACGAAGCGCCCGACGTCATCCAGCCAGCCTGCCGCCGCCAGATCCGCCTGCGGCGCGGCACCGGTGCCCCGTAACTGCACCACCAGCCGGTCGGCCAGTGGGCCGGGGCGCGGATCGGGCCGCGATAACCCGGGCGCATCCATCCGCCGCACGTTCATGCGCGGCCCATCGCCTTTTCGGTGCCCGCATCGAACAGATGCACGTGACCGCGGGGCGCCAGCGCGGTCACCGTCGCTCCGATCGTCACGGGGCCATGGGCGGGGGCCGTGGCGATGATCGACCGGCCCGCCACGTCGAAGTGCACCAGCGTTTCGGGCCCCAGCGGCTCGACGGCGGTGACGGTGCCGGTCAGGGTCAGGCCCGGGTCGGCGATGGTGCTGCCCACCAGCAGGTCGTGCGGGCGCACGCCGGCCAGCAGATTCGGATCGCCCTCGGCCAGGGTCACGACGCCGCCGGATTGGGTGGCGGGCACGATGTTCATCGACGGCGTGCCGATGAAGCGGGCCGTGAACACGTCGACGGGATTGTCGTAGATCTCCATCGGCGGGGCGGCCTGCAGGATGTGGCCGTCCTTCATCACCACGATGCGGTCTGCCATGGTCATCGCCTCGACCTGATCGTGGGTGACATAGGCGATGGTGGTGCCGAGACGGCGGTGCAGGTCCTTGATCTCGATCCGCATCTGCGCGCGCAGCTGTGCGTCGAGGTTCGACAGCGGTTCGTCGAACAGGAACCCGACCGGGTCGCGCACCATGGCCCGCCCGATGGCGACGCGCTGGCGCTGACCGCCCGACAGGGCCGCGGGCCTGCGGTCGAGCAACGGCGTCAGACCCAGCAGGGCGCCCGCCTCGTCGACCTTGCGGGCCTTGTCCGCCTTGGACAGGGGCGAGGTGTAGAGCCCGAAGGCGATGTTCTGGCGCACGCTCATGTGCGGATAGATCGCGTAGTTCTGGAAGACCATGGCGAGGTTGCGTTCCTTGGGATCGACCTCGTTCACGACGCGGTCGCCGATGCGGATTTCGCCCCCCGTCACCTCCTCCAGCCCCGCGATCATGCGCAGGGTCGTGGACTTGCCGCAGCCCGAGGGGCCGACGAAGACGACGAATTCGCCATCCGCGATCAGCAGGTCGATGCCGTGGATCACGCGGGTCTTGCCGTAGGCCTTGATCAGCCCCCGCAGTTCAAAGGTCGCCATCGGCAGTCTCCATCAGGGCATCGAATGCGGCGTCGAGGGTGGCGGCGGCATCGGCCGCAGCCTGCGCCCGGGTCTGGGCCGCCGCGGTGAAATCGGCCAGTGCGGCGCGGTAGGTGTCCAGCGCGTCCTGCATGGCTGCGGCCCCCGGCCCGCCGAAGCGGTCGCGCACCGCGACGAAATGGGCCGCCGACACGGCGGTGGCGAAATCGTCGGGGGTCATGGCCGCAGCCCGGCCCATGGTGTCCCGGAACGCCGCGGCAAAGGGGGCATGGCCGCCGGTGCCAAGGCTTTCGCCAGCCGCCACCACGGCCCGCGCGGTCTGGGCCGCGATCTCGTGCGCCTGACGGAACGACAGATCCTCTCGCCGCACCAGCGTGTCGGCCAGTTCGGTGATGGTGATGCAGGCGCGGTCGGTGGTCTGCGCGACCCGGTCGCCGTCGATCCGAAGCGCCGGCACGAACGCCGCCAGCAGGCGCAGCACGCGGGTGCCGCTGTCGAAGGCGCTGTAGCCCGCTGACTGCGTCTCGCCCTCGCTGTCGTTCATGTCGGTGAAGGGCGTGTTGTGCATGATGTCCTTCACCATGCGGGCCCGCCCCACGGTCTGCGATGCCAGATGGCGCATATGCTCGATCGGGACAGGGTTGCGTTTCTGCGGCATGATCGAGGAGATCTGCACGAAGGCGTTTGGCACATGGATCTGGCCCACCTCGAAGCTGGACCAGACCTGAAAGTCCTGCACCAGACGACCCAGATGCAGGAACAGCAGTTCCACGGCACCATAGGTCGCGGTGATGTAGTCGACGGCGGCGATGCAGCTGTAGGAATTGCGCTGGGGTGCGGCAAAGCCCAGCAGGTCGGCCATCAGCTGCCGGTCGATGGGAAAGCCCGAGGTGGTGATCGCCGCCGCCCCCATCGAGGACAGATCGACCACGGCGCGCGCCGCCTCCAGCCGGGCGATGTCGCGGATCAATACCTCGGTCGCGGCGGACAGGTAGTGGCCGAAGGTCGTGGGCTGGGCAGGCTGGCCGTGGGTATAGGCCACGATAAGGGTCGTGCGTTCGCGGTCCGCCGTCTCGATCAGGGCGTGCAGCAGAGCCCGCGCATCGGCCAGCAGGCCGTCGAGGCGGTCCTTCAGCGCCATCTTGAACAAGGTATGGTCGATGTCGTTGCGCGACCGGGCGGTATGCAGTCGCCCCCCGTCGTCGGGCCCGATGCGCGCCTTCAGCTCCGCCTCGCGCAGAAAGAAGTAATCCTCGACCTCGCCGGTATAGACGAGGGTCGCGGGGTCGATGTCCCGGTCGATGGCGACCAGAGCATGGGCGATGCGGGCGGCGACGGCTGGGGGCAGGATGCCGGTGCGCGCCAACATCACCAGATGCGCCCGGTCGATGCGGCGGAACCCGTGCGCATGATCGACGCGCGCGTGGTCGAACAGCGGCGCCAGCACGGTGTCCCGGTAGACGGGATCGGGAAATGTCGAATGGTCGGTCATGGTCATCCCTTCAGACCCGCGAGCATGACGCCGCGCACGATGTAGCGTTGCAAGGCGAGGAACACGAGCAGCGTCGGGATCGTCGCGATCGCGGCACCGGTCATGATCATCTCCCACTGGATCGCCTGTTCCACGGCAAAGCTCGTGAGGCCGACGGGCAGCGTGTAGAGCTCTTTCGAGGTGGTCGAGATCAGCGGCCAGAAGAAGGCGGTCCAGTTGCCCAGGAAGGTAAAAATGGCGAGCGCCGACAGCGCTGGCGTGACCAGCGGCATCGCGATCTTCCACCAGATAGTGAATTCGTTCAGCCCGTCCATGCGCGCCGCCTCGATGAAGTCGTCGGGCACCGTCTCGAAGAACTGCTTCATCAGGAAGGTGCCGAAGGCGGTCATCATGCCGGGGAACATGATGCCCCAGTAGCTGTCGAGCCAGCCGAGGTCGGCCGCCATCAGGTACCACGGGATCACCAGCATCTCTGTGGGGATCATCAGGGTGGACAGGATCGCGATGAACACGAACTGCCGGCCGCGGAACCGGAACTTGGCCAGCGTATAGCCCACGAGGCTGTCGAAGAAGACGTTGGACACGGTCACGCAGATCGCCACGAAGGCCGAATTGAGGAACCAGCGCGGGAACTGACCCTCGGTCAGGACCGCGACGTAGTTGGCCAGCGTCGGGTTCTGCGGGATCAGGCGCAGGTCGTAGATCTGGCCCGCCGTCTTCAGTGAGGTCGAGAACATGAACAGGATCGGCGTGATCATCAGCACGCCACCGATGGAGAGCACGGTCCATGTCACGATGCGGCCCGGTCTGATGCGCGCCATCGGCAGCGGTGGGGTCATGCCCGTGTCGGTTGCGGCCATCAGCGTGTCCTCAGGATCCAGAGTTGCAACAGCGAGATGACCAGCAGGATCGTGAACAGCACGACCGTCTGTGCCGCCGCGGCGCCCATCTGGTATGAATTGAAGGCGGTCTGATAAATCATCAGCACCAGCGGTTTGGTCGTGCCCAATGGCCCGCCCGGATCGTTGGTCGTCATGTTGTAGACCTGATCGAAGATCCGTAGGAACCCGATCGAGGAGAAGACCACGAGGAAGACGGTCGTAGGTTTCAGCAGCGGCAGCGTGATCTTGCGCAGGACGGCGAAGTCGCCCACCCCGTCGATCTTGGCCGCCTCGTAATAGGTCTGCGGGATCGACCGCAGGCCGGCCATGAAGATGATGATCTGGAATCCCAAACCCGCCCAGATCGCCGTGACCATGATCGACGGCAGCGCCCAGGTGGTCGAGCGCAGGAAGTCGAGCTGCCCCATGCCGACGGCCCCCAGCACCGAGTTGATGACGCCCGTGGGTGCTGGCTGGTAGAACCAGCGCCAGACCCAGCCCATCGCCGAGGCGGTGGTGATGAAGGGCAGGAAATACAGCGCCCGCAGGAAGGTGTGTCCGAACCGGACCCGGTCGAGGAAGTAGGCGATCACGAACGACAGGATCAGGCTGATCGGCGTGCCGATGATCAGGTAGGCGAAGGTGTTGCGGAACACCTTCCAGAACTCGGCCGACGCGAACATATCGCGGTAGTTCTGCAACCCGATGTAGCTGGGCTCCGACATCAGGTTCCAGTCGGTGAACGACAGCCGGAAGGCGTCGATCGTCGGATAGAACCGGATCACGCTGTAGAAAAGGACGGGCAGGGCCAGAAAGGCCCAGACCCAGATTGCGCGGCGCGTCCGCATCGACAGGCGCGGGGCGGTGTGCGGTGATGTGTGCGTCATCGCCATATCGGTGCCATGTCGGTGCTGCTCCCTTGACGCGGCCTCAGCGGGCGCGGTCGATGATGGCCTGTTCGGCTGCGGCGGCCTCGGCCACGCTGTCCTCGACCGACTGCCCCTGCAGGAAGATCCGGTTCGCCATGTCCATCGTCACCTGACGCTGGCCCTGCTCGTCCACGAAGGTGGTGGTCTGGGCGTATTCCAGACCCTTCAGGAAGGGGGCATAGATCGGATCGGCCAGGTTCTGCTCGGTCAGTGCGACCTCCGGCCGTGCGGGCAGTTCGCCCACCACCTCGAGCCACAGCGCCATCGCTTCCGGCGAGGACAGGTAGGCCAGGAACTTGGCCGCGGCCTCCAGCTCCTCGCCCTCGGCACCGGCACCGATGCCGTTGGCGAAGTAGGAGGCGTAGTTCGACCGCAGGCCGTCGGCGTTGGCGGGCAGCTCTGCCACGCCCCATTCGAAATCCGTGATGTCCGCGAAGGACCCCAGGCGGAAGGTGCCGTCGATGGTCATGGCTGCACGTCCCGCACGGAAGGCCGCCTGCCCTTCGTCCATGAACCCGGTGTAGCCGACCTCGTGCACCGTGGTCAGGTCGGTGTACCACTGGGTCGCCGCGATCCCCGCCGCGTCGTTGTAGGTGACGGTCGAGAAATCCCCGCTGTAGGGTACGCCGCCGAACTGGCGCACCAGCACCTCGCGCCACCACTGGTGGTCCTGTCCGCCCATCTCGACCGTCAGGCCGACGGTGGTGTAGTTGCCGCCCTCGTCCTTCTCGGTCAGCTGCTTGGCCGTCTCGACCAGCTCATCGAGCGTCTCTGGCGGGTTGTCGATGCCGGCGGCGGCGAACAGATCCTTGTTGTAGAACAGCGCCAGCGACCGCACGGCGGTGGGCAGACCGTAATAGTCGTCGCCGCGCTTCATCGCGGTGACGATGGGAAAGAAATCGGCCTCGATCTGAGCGGCCGGAAACAGGTCCTGCGGCAGCGGCTGCAGCACGTTGCCGTTCACGAAGCCGTCGGTCCAGCCGTAGAACATCTGCAGCACGTCGGGGCCGTTGCCGGCAAGGTTCGCGGCGACGACGCGGGTCTGATAGTCGGCGTAGGGAAAGGTGACCTGTTCGACGTTGATGTAGGGGTTCGCCTCTTCGAACTGGGCGATCAGCTGATCCACCGCCTCGACGCGGGTCTCGTAGATGTACTGCCAGTATTCGATGTCGACGGCACCGGCCGCGGTGGCCGAGGCCATGACCGTTCCGGCCAGCAGGGTTGTCTTGGTAAAGCGTTGCATGTCGTCCTCCGTTGGGTGGGCTGAAACCGGTCGCGTGGTGCAGCGTGCCGACGCCGGCGGATCCGTCCGCTCTCATCGCCTCCCCCGAACGCCGCAGCGGGGGCTTGACGTGCAGGCTGGACCACGGCGACCCGCGTCGTCAATAAAATAATTTACTTGAGTTAATATATATGTCGTGGCAGCGTTTCCCCATGCCATGTTGGAAAAAGGTGCCAATCCCGTATGTCCGTGATGCAACCCTTGCGACCGGACCATGCAGATGACCCCGAGGATTCGACGATGACGCATACCCCCCCTTCCACCGCCACAGCCCCCCGCGAGCCGATCACTGCCCAGCGCCCTGACCCCGACGCCACCGCACCCGCGCGGGCGGGGCGCACCGCCAAGGGCAAGAACCCCGGCCGCAGCCGCGATCACAACCGCCGCGTGGTGCTGGAACTGCTCCGCCGCAGCGGGCCGCTGGGGCGCAAGGCCATCGCCGATCTCGCGCATATCTCGACCCAGGCGGTGACCAACATCATCGACGAGCTGATGGCGGACGACTTGCTGCTGGACATGGGGCGCAAGCAGACGATGCGGGGCCTGCCGCCGATCCAGTATGCGATCAATCCCGACGGCGCGATTACCATCGGGTTCGAGATCGCGGTCGGATCCCTGACCGCAGTGGTGCTGGATCTGGGCGGCAATATGCGCGCCGGGGAACGGTTGGCCCTGCCCGACATGACCGCCACCGTGGTCATGGACCTGATCGGCACGGTCGTGACCCGGCTGCGCGGGGCGTTCCGGGCGCAACTGATGGGCATCGGCGTCGTGATGCCCGGCCCGTTCGAGATCGAGGGCCTGTCCGGCGTCGGTCCGACCACCCTGCCCGACTGGTCGGGCATCGACATCGCAGCCCTGCTGTCCCGGCGGTGCGGCGTGCCTGTCACCGTCGACAACGATGCCAACGCCGCCGCCGTGGGCGAGTTGCTGTTCGGTCAGGGCCGGTCGGTATCGCAGTTCTGCATGCTCTATTTCGGGGCCGGTGTCGGCATGGGCGCCATCGTCGCCGACCAGCCGCTGCAGGGTGCCTTCGGCAACGCGGGCGAGATCGGCCATATCGTCGTGGCCCCCGGTGGCCTGCCCTGCCAGTGCGGCCAGTTGGGCTGCCTCGAACGCTACGTCTCACTGCATGCTTTGTCAGAGGCGATGACGCGCGACGGCGTCACCCCCGACGTGGCTGCCCTGCTGCGCCTGCACGCCGACCGCAATCCTGCGCTGTTGGCGTGGCTCGATCAGGCGGCCCCGCATCTGTCGTGGATGATCGGCCTGCTGGAAAACATCTTCGATCCGCAGACCGTCATCCTGGGGGGCAAGATGCCGCAACCGCTGCTCGACGACCTGATCGCCCGGCTGGCGATCCCCACCAGCGTCGCCAACCGCAAGGGCCGGGCCCTGCCCCGGGTCCAGCGTGGCCAGACCGGAGAGGACTCCGCCGCCCTTGGCGCCGCCGCCTTGCCGTTCTTCAACGCCATCACACCGCAACTCCACCAGACCGAGGATCAGCCCAGCCCCTGATCCGCCACCCCGAGGAATGCCATGACGCCCGATCAGACCCGCCTTGCCCGCCGCGAAGCCACCCCCGCCCTGATGCGCCTGTCGCGTGCGCTGTCGCGTCTGGACGGGGTGCAGACCGTGATGAACACCGGCGCGCATCCCGACGACGAACACAGTGGCCTGCTTGCGTGGCTGCGCTTCGGGCTGGGGATGCGGGTGGTCGTCGCTTGTTCCACCCGTGGCGAAGGCGGGCAGAACGCGCTGGGGCCCGAACGCGGGGGTCTGCTGGGCCTGATCCGCACCCGCGAGATGGAGGAGGCCGCCCGGGTGCTGGACTGCGACGTGGCCTGGCTTGGCTTCGGTCCGGCGGACCCGATGCATGACTTTGGATTCTCCAAGGATGGCGACGACACCTTCGCCCGCTGGGGCGCGGCGCGGGTGACCGAACGGCTGGCACGGGCCTATCGGACCTACCGCCCCGACGTGGTGCTGCCGACCTTCCTTGACGTGCCGGGCCAGCATGGCCACCACCGGGCGATGACCCGCGCCGCCGCCGAGGCGATCGCGTTGGCCGCCGATCCCACAAAGCTTACGGATCATCCGGACGGTCCCTGGACCGTCACGCACCATTACCTGCCCGCATGGTCTGGCGGCGGCGGCACCTACGACGATGCCCTGCCGCCACCGCCCGCCACGCTGCGGATCACAGCGGGTCCGCAGGACGCCGCCACCGGGGTCGCCTACGCCGAGATCGGCCAGTGGTCCCGGGCGCGTCATGCCTCGCAGGGGATGGGCCATTGGTCCGACAGCCCGCAGACGACGTGGGACCTGCACCGGGTCGGTGGCGCAGCCGAGGACCGTCTGGCCCAGTCCCTGCCCCGGTCGCTGGCCGATCTGGCCGCCCTCGCCGGTCCCGCAGGGGACGCGCTGCTGACCGCCGCCGACGGGGTCGCACAGGCCCGGATGGCATGTCCGGACCGGGGCGTGGTGCAGGATTCGCTGGCACAGGCGGACGAGGCGCTGGCCAAGGCGATTTCGACCGCGACGCCGGAGTTCCTCACGGCCCATGGTCACCGCCTGACGCGCAAGCGCCGCGAGATCGCCCATGCCCTTGCCGAGGTGGCGGGCCTGTTCCCCATCGTTGCGGCATACCCTGCGGCCCTCGTGCCCGGTGGCACCGCACGGCTGCGCGTCACCCAGCCGACACCCACCACCGCCACGAAGGTGACGGTCACACCGGTGCTGCCGCAGGGTGTCACGGGCGGGACCGTCGCGCCGGCCGGGGCCGTCGTGGATCTGGACCTGCAGGTGGCCGTCGATGCGCCCTTCACCCCGGCCTTCACCGCGGGCTTCGATCCGCTGGGCGGCAACGGGTCCGGCTGGCTCGACGTGGCGGCCACCGTCGCCGGGCGGCGCATCAGCATTTCCGTGGACCCGGAGGTCCCGCTCTGCGTCGTTCCAGCGCAGGATTTCGCCGCACACCCCAGCCAGTTCATCCGATGCACCGGCGATACCGCCAACCTGACCGCCAACGTGACCGGAACGCCAGAGATCGAGGTGCCCGCAGGATGGACACTGACGCAGGACGGCACCCGCCTGACCATCGCGCCGCCGGCCGGGACCGCGCAGGGTCTGGTCACCCTGCCCGTCTACATCGACGGGCGCGCTGCACAGGCCACCGCCACGGCGCATTATCCGCACATCGGTTCGCTGCGTCATGCCACCCCGGCCACGCTGCAGATCCTGACGCTGGATCTGGCACTGCCGCAGGGCGCGCGGATCGCCTATGTCGGATCCGGCGACAGCGTGGGCCGGTGGCTGCAGCGTCTGGGGCTGGACGTCACACTGCTGGACGACATCGCCCCGCAAGAGGACTTCTCCGCCTTCACCACCGTTCTGGTCGGCGTCGTGGCCTATGGCAACCGACCCGATCTTGCCGCCGCCACCGCACGGCTGCACGCCTTCGTCGAACGGGGCGGGCATCTGGTGACGCTCTATCAGCGACCCGACCAGGGCTGGGACGCCGATGCGACCCCGCCCCGCCCCATGACCGTCGGGACACCGTCTCTTCGCTGGCGCGTGACGGACGCTGCGGCCCAGGTCACCCTGCTGATCCCCGACCATCCGCTGCTGACCGGCCCGAACGTCATCACCGCCGCGGATTTCGAGGGCTGGGACAAGGAACGCGGGCTCTACTTCGCAGCCCGCTGGGATGAGGCCTACGTCCCGCTGCTGGCCCTGTCCGATCCCGGAGAGGCGCCGCTGCAGGGCGCGCTGGTGTCGGGCCGCATCGGTCGCGGGCGGCATACCCACACCGGGCTGGTGCTGCATCACCAGATGGACCGTCTGGTGCCGGGGGCGTTCCGGCTGATGTGCAACCTGATACAGCCTGCCTGATCCGATGCCGCCCGCCCCGGTGACCGGCACCGCCGCGCCACGGGCCCGTGACGGGGTGCTGTGGCTGGTCGCGGACATGACGCTGGTCACCGGCATGACCGTGCTGGTCAAGCTGACCGGCGCCAGCCTTGCCGCGATCCAGATCGTGTTCCTGCGGGCTGCCGTCGGGCTTCTGCTGATCCTGCCGCTGGTCTGGACCCATCGCAGGGACCTGTGGGCCATGCACGACCCCTGGCGCAATGTCCTGCGGGTCGGATGCAACGCGATCGCGCTCAGTGCGAACTTCATGGCGCTGACGGCGCTGCCCCTCGCCATGGCGAATGCCATCGGCTACCTGCGCCCCATCGTCACCATGCTGGTGGCCACCGTTCTGCTGAGCGAGCGGACGTCGCGCGTCCGCTGGGTCGGGTCGGCTGGAATCGTCTGCGGCGTCGCCATCGCGGTGGGCCCGGACCTGCAGTCCACGTCGGGCAACGTGGCCTTGGGCGGACTGGTGGCGGCGCTGGCCGCCGTGCTGTTCGGATCGCTGGCGGTGGTGCAGACCCGCGCCCTGCGCCGCGAAAGCCCCACGGTGATGATGCTGTTCTACACCCTCGGGCTGACCGTGCTGACGGCGGGCCCGGCCATCGCCGTCTGGCAGCCGGTGACCCCGGCGGACTGGCCCGCCCTGATCGCGATCGGTGCCTTGGGACAAGCCGGGCAGTACTGCTTCCTGCGGGCCTACCGCGCGCAGGAGGCGACGGTCCTCGCCCCCATTTCCTACGGTTCGATCCTGTTCGCCACAGCCGCGGGGTGGATCTTCTTCGCCGACCGCCCCTCGGTCCACCTGATCGGAGGGGCTGTGGTCATCCTTGTCTGCCTGCTCTGGATCTGGCGGCTGGACCGCCCAGCAATCAGGCTCTGACCTCCTTCCCTCTCCTGTCTTTGAAAGTCAGCGATGATCGTTGTGATGGATCCCGCCGCCGCTGCAGCCAGTACCGCGCCGCCGGAGCGGCGGCGCCAAACGACGCCTTGGGCACGGCCACATATCTTGGCCGTGCGCTCTGGCGACGATGGAGCGGATAACAACGCCAAAGCCGCGTCGACACGAAGGTGCTTGGTGGGAAACTGTCGGGCCCGCGCCTTACGGCACGAGACTTCGACCGTCAGGTCGTCAAAGTCGAGGTCCGCACCGCCGCCCTGAACGGCTGCCGCGCCCTCGGCCTACCCGTCAGGGACGCTGCAAGATAGGTCCGTCCGGGATAGGGGAGCCGTGGCCATCACCCGAGCCGAGCAACAGAGCGATCAGGGCAGTCGCATGCTGCGGGACATTGCCCTTGGACAGGTCGCCATAACCTTCTGTCGTCCCGATCCGCGACGGCCCGTCAGTCAGCCACCGGTCTCGGCGAGGATTTTCCCGCAGTCGCAGCGCCGCAACCCTGACGCCGAAACCGGCCTCGACGGTCACCTGTCCTCTAAAGGACACCAGCAAAACGGCTCATACGATTTTCGCGGCCAACCCTTTTCATCGCTGTCTGCTCGTCACATTTTCCTGTCGCATTGCGATGTCGATCTATCCTGAAATTCGTTAGTTATCAGTGACTCGAAAGGCTTTTTCGACACTGTCCGATCCCTACTGTCGGAGCCGCTATCACCGTAAGTTGCGATTTTCAGCACATACCCTTCGTGTAGGTGCCATCTGGCAAAAGTGCGCCTCACATCTTTCTTGTCGATCAGTGCGAATGTCGCTCATGTGTTGCGCACGCCACATGGCTTTTGATCGACATCATTTTCGGCACGGTCTACGTCTCATGTGATCGCCTCGCTCATGGGCCTCGATCCACGGACCCTGCGGCCGTGAAATAAATGACGATGGGATCGCCACGCCATGCTGACCAGCGATGCACGCCTGAACAATGATGCACCCGCTGCTGCCCCTGCCAGCGTGCCCTGGACTGCCCATGCGATCGCCCGCGACGGGGCGCAAACCGGACCCGTGACCCGCATCCTGCCAGAGGAGACGGCCGTCGCGATCGTCTGCAACGGCACCACGGTGGCGGTGATGATGGCCACGCCGGAGGATCTGGCGGATTTCGCGACAGGCTTTGCCCTGACCGAAGGGCTGGTCGATGGACTGCACCAGATCGAAAGCCTCGACATCGTGCCGCATGGCACCGGGATCGAGGCGCGCCTGTGGCTGACAGAGGACCGGGCCGCCGCCCTGACGGATCGCCGCCGCAGCATGCTGGGGCCGGTCGGGTGCGGGCTGTGCGGGATCGACAGCCTAGAACAGGCGTTGCGACCGCTGCCGGTCCTGCCGCTGGGCGGGCCGGTCATCGCACTGGCGGACGTGCTGACGGCACCGGACGATCTGCGCCGCCACCAGCCGCTGCATGACGCGACCCGCGCCACCCACGCGGCCGCGTTCCTGCGCCCGGGCACGGGACTGGTTTGCGTGCGCGAGGACGTGGGTCGCCACAATGCGCTGGACAAGCTGATCGGCGCGCTGGCCGGCGCGGGGCTCGACCCGGCGACGGGCGCGATCGTCGTCACCAGCCGCGTGTCGGTGGACATGGTGCAAAAGACGGTGGTCGCGGGCTGCCCCGTGCTGATCGCCGTTTCGTCCCCCACGGCGCAGGCCTTGCGACTGGCGGACGCGGCGGCGCTGTGCGTGGTGGCCCACGTCAGGGACGGCGGTTGCACGATTTTCACCCACCCCGACCGCGTCGCGGACACCGCATGACGATCGGGTCGCGCAGCCAAAGTCCCGGCAGGCCCACAACCCGCTCGACTTGGGCCAGGACCGGCTTACCTGTGCGATGCAGCGACAGGACAATCCCATGACCACACCCTCCACGGCGACGACACCCTTCGATCCGACCGGGCAGGACCCCGCCCTGCCCCATGACACCCACGCCGCAGGGGGTTGGGGATCGGTGCAAAGCGTGGCGGGCCTGCTGCGCGAGGGGGGCGGCACCCGCGCCGCCGCCATGCTGCGCAGCCTGAACAAGCCGCGCGGCGTGATGTGCCCGTCCTGTGCCTGGGCCAAGTCCGCGAAACCCCATGCGTTCGAGTTCTGCGACAACGGTGCCAAGGCCACCCTGTGGGAACTGGACCCGAACCGCGCCGACGCCGATTTCTTCGCGGGCCACAGCCTGACCGAACTGCGGATGTGGCACGACCACGATCTGGAAAAGGCGGGCCGCCTGACCACGCCGCTGCGCTATGACGCCGCCACCGACCGCTACGTGCCGGTCGCATGGGACACCGCCATCGCAGAGATCGGGGCGGAACTGCGCGCCATGGACCCCGAACAGGCGGTGTTCTACGCCTCGGGTCATGCGGGGTTGGAGGCGGCCTATCTCTATGCCCTGTTCGCGCGCGCAATGGGGCACCAGAACCTGCCGCAATCGTCCAACATGTGCCACGAGACGACGTCCGTGAACCTCAAATCCATGCTGGGCACCCCCGTCGGCACCTGCACGATGGAGGATCTGGAGTCCGCCGACGCCATGTTCTTCTTCGGGCAGAACACAGGCAGCAACAGCCCGCGGTTCATGCACACGCTGAAGGCCGCGGTGCAGCGCGGCTGCCGGATCGTGACGTTCAATCCGGTGCGCGAACGGGGCCTGATCTCCTTCGTCGATCCGCAGAGCGTCGCGCAGATGACCGTCGCGCCAGCCACCGACATCTCTGAGAAATACTATCAGCTGCGCCCCGGCGGCGACATCGCCGTGATGGCGGGCCTGATGAAATGCGTGCTGGCAGCCGAGGATGCGGCACCGGGCACGGTGCTGGATCACGCCTTCATCGCTGAACACACCGAAGGGTTCGACGCCACCGTGGCCGCCGTCCGCGCGTTGGCGTGGTCCGACATCACCCGCAACGCGGGCCTGACCCAGCCGATGATAGAGGAAGCGGCGGCGATCTGGATCGGCGCGAAGCGTGTGATTGGCGTCTATGGCATGGGCCTGACGCAGCACGTCAACGGCTGGCTGAACCTCGGCATGCTGTGCAACCTGCTGCTGATGGGCGGCCACATGGGTCGGATGGGGACCGGCATCTCTCCGGTCCGGGGCCATTCCAACGTGCAGGGCCAGCGCACCGTCGGCGTGGGCGAAAAGTCGTCGCACATGCCCGCCGACAAGCTGCGCAGCCTGTTCGGGATCGAGCCGCCAACGAAGGACGGCATGAACGCCGTGCAGATGTGCGAAGGCATCGTGGACGGGCGGGTCAAGGGTCTGGTCATGCTGGGCGGCAACCTCGTGCGGGCCCTGCCCGACCGCGAAAGGATGGAGGCCGCATGGCCCGCCCTGCGCCTGACCGTCAGCATCGCCACAAAACCCAACCGCACCCACCTGACCCCCGGAAAAATCGCCTATCTGCTGCCCTGTCTGGGGCGCACGGACGAGGACGTGCAGGCGACCGGCAAACAGGCTGTGTCGATGGAGGATTCGCTGTCGCACATCTCCGGCTCCATCGGGACGGCCCCGCCGCCGGGGCCGCAGGTCTGGTCGGAAACCGCCATCGTCGCCCGGCTGGCCGCCGCCACGCTGGACCCCAACCCCGCGCTGAAGTGGGACGCATGGGCGGGCGACTACGACCTGATCCGCAACCTGATCGAACTGACCTATCCGCAGTATTTCGCCCGGTTCAACGACCGGCTGTTCACCCCCGGCGGCTTCTATCGCGGCAACCCCGCGCGCGACCGGCGGTGGGAAACGCCATCGGGCCGCGCCCAGTTCACAGTACCCACCACCCTGTCGGCGCTGGAGGCGGAGTTGCCGCAGGCCGGGGCCGCGCTGACCCTCATCACGCTGCGGTCGCATGACCAGTTCAACACCACGATCTACGGTTTCTCGGACCGCCTGCGCGGCCTGTCCGGCAGCCGAGAGATCGTGCTGATCTCACCCACCGACATCGCGCGGCTGGGCTTGCGCGACGGTCAGAAGGTGACGCTGGTCTGCGCCGTGGACGACGGGATCGACCGGCGCGTGGGCGATCTTGCGGTAACGGCGTATGACCTGCCGCCGGGCTGCGTGGCAGGCTACTACCCGGAGCTCAATCCGCTGGTGCCGCTGTCGCACCATGAAGAACGCTCTGCAACGCCCGCCTACAAGGGAACGCCGGTGCGGATCGAGGTGTGACGCCGGGCACGGGCCGTCGTCCGAAGGGATCGAGGCGTACCTGCCCGGCGCACCCGCATCTGCGCAGCAAAGACGCTGGCGGATACCGGTCGTCGGTGCACCATTGTCGCGGTCACACGAGACACGGGGCGGATGCAAGCACCTTGGTTTCGCACCCTTCGTAAGCGTTGCATGTGAACCCTGCCGTAGTGGCTTTCGGGACTGCCAATAGCACCCTATCTTGGCGCTACGCGCCAAGACTAAACGCCAAAAGATTCGAGATTTTCGGCCGATACTGGCTAGAAACACAGATTTTCTGAGATCGCTAAGAGCGATTCCCCTACTATGCCGATAGCGGCGATGGCATCGGAAAAACCTCCCAAGATCGCTCACTGGCGAGCACTATTCCGAAGCATGCCATGTCCATCCGAGTTTTTACACTGCCTCGGCCCCAAGCTGACGGTCGAAACGTGCCCACGCCGCAGCGCGTGCCCCTCCGTGCCAATAAGAGTGAGACATTTGACTGGCTAAAGTTTAGACTTGAGGGCGAAGGAGACCGAACCCATGGTAAAGAGGTGGTCGCAGGATTTCGGACCAGTTGCTAAGCTTTAGCGACTGATGAAGGACCGACCCGACATGACGAAACGCAAGCGCTATACATCTGAGTTCAAGGCGAAGGTGGCTTTGGAAGCCATCCGTGAGGAACTGACGACGGCCGAGCTGGCCAAGAAATACGACATTCATCCGACGATGATCACCGGCTGGAAGAAAGCGGCAGAGAACATGGCCGCCGCGTTTGATGGCAAGATGACAGCTGCGCCGTTGGTCTCTGATCGAGATCTGGAAAAACTTCACGCCAAAATCGGACAGCTT
>NZ_FOCI01000015.1 GCF_900110065.1 Loktanella fryxellensis
CCGGCAAATTGTCCGACAACGCCCCGGCCATGGTATCCGCCGGCAGAACCAACTTCCCCAGGCGGGCTCGCCGCCGCCAATCCGACAGCTGATGTGCGACCAAGCCGTGACGCCGGGCAATATCCACGACCCGCACGCCAGGCTGAAAACTCTCAGCCACGATCCGGGCCTTCGCTTCATCCGGCCAACGCCGATATCCACGCGTCCGCTGCACAACCTCAATGCAGCCATCAAATCCGTCCCCGCCGTCAGACACTGCAATCTCCTTCTGAAACATCAAAAGGAAACTCGCTCCTCCACCAGCGCAGCGGAACCCTGGAAATCAATGGGACGGGGACGGCGCTTACCAAGGTCCACTTTGGGCGCTGCCTGATCGGTAGGCAGCGCGCCTCATTTATCTGCGAAAATGACGAACCTGTGACACCGGGTCACGCAGCCTCATCCATTTCGATGGGCCGCCGTGCTGCCGCGCGGCATCGTCTGGTTGCACCGCGCCGGGTCAACCGACGCGCACCGGGCGGGCGGCCACGTCAGGGATGACATCTCAGGGACGACATTTCAGGGACTGGCCCATCAGCGCGACGAAGGACAACAGCCGGCTGCATCCGCAAGGTGTTTGGGTTCGAGGGGGCGCATGTTCAGGCGTCACGGACCGCAGCAGGCCACAGGGGACAGACCGATGACCAAGACACTCAAGACAGCAGGCTGCGCCATCGCCGCCCTGCTGGCGACGACCACGCTTGCCACCGCGCAGGACTGCGCCGACCCGATCAAGGTGGGCGTGCTGCACTCGCTCTCCGGCTCCATGGCGATCTCCGAGACAACCTTGAAGGACGTCATGCTGATGCTGATCGAGCAGCAGAACGCCGCCGGCGGCCTGCTCGGCTGTCAGATCGAGGCGGTCGTCGTCGACCCCGCCTCCGACTGGCCGCTGTTCGCTGAAAAGGCGCGCGAACTGCTGACCGTGAACGAAGTCGACGTGATCTTCGGTAACTGGACCAGCGTCAGCCGCAAATCCGTGCTGCCAGTGCTGGAGGAACTGAACGGCCTGCTGTTCTATCCGGTCCAGTACGAGGGCGAGGAGTCGTCCAAGAACGTCTTCTACACCGGTGCCGCCCCGAACCAGCAGGCGATCCCCGCCGTCGACTACTTCCTCGAGGAACTGGGGGTCGAGAAGTTCGCCCTGCTGGGCACCGACTACGTCTATCCGCGCACGACGAACAACATCCTGCAGGCTTACCTGATGGACAAGGGCATCGCGGAAGAGGACATCTTCGTGAACTACACCCCGTTCGGCCAGTCCGACTGGGCGACCATCGTGGGTGACGTCGTGGCCCTGGGCGAGGACGGGATGCAGGTCGGCGTGATCAGCACGATCAACGGCGACGCCAACATCGGCTTCTACAAGGAACTCGCCGCCGCCAACGTCAGCGCCGACGATATCCCCGTGGTCGCGTTCTCGGTGGGCGAAGAGGAGCTCTCCGGTCTCGATACCTCGAACCTCGTCGGGCATCTGGCCGCATGGAACTACTTCATGTCCGCCGACACGCCCGAAAACGCCGACTTCATCGCCAAGTGGCAGGACTTCATCGGCAGCACCGACCGCGTGACCAACGACCCGATGGAGGCGCATTACATCGGCTTCAACATGTGGGTGCAGGCGGTCGAGGCGGCAGGCACGACCGATGTGGACGCCGTGTCCGACGCGATGATCGGCCAGACCTTCCCGAACCTGACCGGCGGCATGGCCACGATGCTGCCGAACCACCACCTGACCAAGCCCGTCCTGATCGGCGAAATCCGCGCCGATGGTCAGTTCGACATCATCAGCCAGACCGAACCGGTCGAAGGTGACGCATGGACCGATTTCCTGCCGGAAAGCGCCGTGCTGACCTCCGACTGGAAGGATCTGAAGTGCGGGATGTACAACACCGAAACGCAGACCTGCGTGCAGTTGACCTCGAACTACTGATGATACGGCCGGGTGCGGGATGGTCCCGCGCCCGGCCTCGCTCTGCCTGACCGAAAGTCCGCCATGCTGCGCCTACTGATCGCTCTTGCCGTCTTTGCCGGCCTGTCGCTGCCCGCGACCGCGCAGTCTCAAACCCTCCAATCCATCCTGCAACCCGTCGCGGACGAGATCGCCGACCCGTCCCGCGCCAGCGTGGGTGCGGCGCTGGATGCGCTCGTCGCCTCTGGCCTGCCGCAGGTCACGCCGTTCCTCGAGGCGTGGTCCGACAAAGGCGTCTGGCAGCGCGATGCGGACGGTGCGTTCTTCTATGGGCAAGCCGCAGGAGGAGAGTTGACGCTGACCGACATCGACACCGGCGCCGAGACCGTCGTGCCCGCCACGGGCCATACGGAGCTGCGCCCCAACGGCGGTGTCCGCCGCGTCATCGGCACGACGCTGGTGCAGTTTCAGCTCAGCGACCCGGACCTGACGCGCCGCCTCTCGGCCATCGATTCGCTGGCCCGCAGGCCTGACGCGGATCAGTTGGCACCGCTCCTCGCCTCCATCGACGAGGAACCCGATCCTGCGCTGAAGGCGCGCAAGATCCAGCTTGCGAACATCCTGACCGTCACCTTCGCCGACGACCCCGCCGACCGCATCGCCGCCATCGACAGCCTCTCCACCGATACCTCGATCGAGGCGCGGGCGGTGCTGAACCAGATCCTGACGACCGGGATCACGGCGACCCCCGGCGCGCCAGTCGGCAATGTCGCCCGCATCCTGACCGTGGGCGACGACCTGACGCCTGCCGCAGCCTACGACCTACTCGTGACAGGTGACCTTGCCCCGCCCGCCACCGCGCCCAATGCCATCCGGGATGCGCTTGCCGCCAACATCGTCGATGGCCGCGCCGGTGGCATCCCCACGGCGCAACTCGGCGATCCTGCGCTGCGCGAGGCTGCCTATGCCACCCTCGCCGCAGCCGGCACCGTGCCGCCGCTCGTGACCGCACAGGATCAGGCGGATGCCATCGCCGCCCACACATTCGCTGCGATCTACGCCGAAGGTGACGCCGCCATCACCGACGCCGCCCGCGCCGCCCTGACCAGCGCAGAGACGCGCGTCGCCGCCGCCCAGTTCGCGGACCTCACGCTGGACGCGCTGTCGCTGGCGTCGATCTACTTCCTCGCGGCCATCGGGCTTGCCATCACCTTCGGTGTCATGGGCGTCATCAACATGTCGCATGGCGAATTCATCATGATGGGCGCCTACACCGGCTTCGTCGTGCAACAATTCGTGCCCGACTACACGGTGTCGATCATCGTGGCCCTGCCGCTCGCCTTCGCCATCACATTCGCCGCTGGCGTCGCGATGGAGCGTCTCGTGATCCGCCACCTCTACCACCGCCCGCTGGAGACGTTGCTCGCGACCTTCGGCATCTCGATCGCGCTGCAGCAACTCGCCAAGAACATCTTCGGCACGCAGGCGCGTCCGCTGACCTCGCCGGGTTGGCTCGACGGGGCGCTGATCTTCTCGGACGTGATCCAGATCAGCTACATCCGCGTCGCGATCTTCGTGCTGGCGCTCCTGTTCCTCGGGCTGATCGTCTTCGTGCTCAAACGGACGCGATTGGGGCTGGAGGTGCGGGCCGTCACCCAGAACCGCGGCATGGCAGCCTCCATGGGCATCGACCCGGACCGCATCAACATGCTGACCTTCGGCCTCGGCTCCGGCATCGCGGGAATCGCGGGCGTCGCCATCGGCCTTTACGCGCAGGTCACGTCGGAAATGGGGGCCGCCTACATCGTGCAGTCCTTCATGACCGTCGTGGTGGGTGGCGTCGGCAACGTCTGGGGCACGCTGGCCGGGGCCACGCTCATCGGTTTCCTGCAAAAGGGGATCGAGTTCCTGAACCCCTCCAACACCCTCGCCGCCCAGACCTACATGGTGCTGTTCATCATCCTCTTCATCCAGTTCCGGCCAAAGGGCATCGTCGCCCAAAAGGGCCGCGCGGCCGCCGATTGATGCAAACTCCAGCCCCAACCACCGCGTCCCCCGTTCTTCTGGTCGAAAATATCCCGGGGGTATGGGGGCTGGCCCCCATGACCACATCGCCCCACGCGCCCCGTCCCAATGAGAGCACGCACCCATGACCCAGGGCTTCCTCGTCACCAACCGCTCCGTCCGCTGGTTCCTGATGTGCCTCGCGATCTTCACCGCCGTCGTAGCCTTCGGGTCGGAGGCGTCTGGCGCGGGCCTGTTCTCCACCTCTCTGGTCAAGACCTTGGGCAAGACGCTGTGCCTGTGCCTCGTCGCCATCGCGATGGACGTGGTCTGGGGCTATTGCGGCATCCTGTCCCTTGGCCACTTTGCCTTCTTCGGGATCGGCGGCTATGCCGTCGGCATGTGGCTGATGTATGCCCGCACCGAAGGCATCGTGCTGTCCAGCCTGTCGGGCCAGACCATCCCGCCGACCCCGTCAGAGGTGTCGGACGCCATCGGCAGCCAGATTTTCGGCGTGGTGGGCAGCGCGCAGTTTCCGCTGATCTGGTCCTTCGCCCACAGCCTTCCGCTGCAACTGCTGATGGTGGTGCTGGTGCCCGGCCTGCTGGCGCTGGTGTTCGGCTGGCTCGCCTTCCGCAGCCGCGTCACGGGCGTCTATCTGTCGATCCTGACGCAGGCCATGACACTGGCCCTGTCGCTCTACCTCTTCCAGAACGACTCCGGTCTGCGCGGCAACAACGGCCTGTCCGGCCTGCAGAACATCCCGGGGTATGAGCAGACCTCGCAAGCGACGATCAGCCTGATGTTCTTCCTCGCCTCGGCCCTTGCCCTCGCACTCGGCTACGTCCTGTTCGCCTGGGTCGTGGCGGGCAAGATGGGCAGCGTCATCAAGGGCATCCGCGACAACGAGGCGCGGGTCCGCTTCCTCGGCTACCGGGTCGAGGGGTTCAAACTCTTCGTGTTCACCCTGACGGCCGTTGTCGCGGGCATCGCCGGCGCGCTCTACTACCCGCAGGCGGGCATCATCAACCCGGCGGAAATCGCCCCAATCGCGTCGATCTACCTTGCGGTCTGGGTCGCCATCGGCGGGCGCGGGCGGCTCTACGGCGCGGTGATCGGTGCGGCCTTCGTCTCGCTCGTCTCCAGCTGGTTCACCGGGGGCGGGGCGCCGAACCTCAACCTCGGCTTCTACACCGTGCAATGGACCGACTGGTGGCTGGTGCTGCTCGGCGTGTCCTTCGTCGCCGTCACGCTGTTCTTTCCCAAGGGCATCGGCGGCGTGTTCGATTACCTCGTCAGGAAACCGTCATGACCAGCCTTCTCGAAGTGTCCGGCGTCTCCAAGACCTTCGACGGGTTCCGGGCGATCAACGACCTGTCGATCCAGATCTCGGAGCCGGAGTTGCGCGCCATCATCGGCCCCAACGGCGCGGGCAAGACGACCTTCATGGACATCGTCACCGGCAAGACGAAGCCCGACACGGGCCGCGTGCTGTGGGGTGCGCGCAACGAATCCCTGCTGGGCCTGTCGGAGGCCGCGATCGCCAACAAGGGCATCGGCCGCAAGTTTCAGAAACCCACCGTGTTCGAGGATCAGACCGTCTGGGCCAACCTGAACATGGCGCTGCGGAACAAGCGTGGCCCCTTTGCCGTGCTCTTCCACCGCAAGACCGGCGAAGACGAGGCACGAATCTCCCAGATTGCGTCAGAGATCGGGCTGACCGACCAACTTTCCCGCATGTCGGGCGAGCTAAGCCACGGGCAAAAGCAGTGGCTGGAAATCGGGATGCTGCTGGCGCAGGACCCGCGGCTGTTGCTGGTGGACGAACCTGCAGCCGGCATGACGGCGGAGGAGCGGGAGAAGACCACCGACATCCTGCGCCACGCCGCCCTGACGCGCGCTGTCGTCGTGGTGGAACATGACATGGAATTCGTGCGCCGCCTCAACTGCAAGGTGACGGTCCTGCACGAGGGGCATGTGCTGGCCGAAGGCACCCTCGACCATGTCACCGCCGATTCCACGGTGATCGACGTGTATCTGGGGCGCGCCGATGCTTGATGTGACCGACCTGACCCTGAAATACGGGCAAAGCCAGATCCTGAACGGCGTGTCCCTGACCGCCCCCGTGGGGCAGGTGACGACCGTGATGGGTACAAACGGCGTGGGCAAGACCAGCCTGCTGCGCGCTCTGTCGGGACGGCACGCCTACGCGGGCGGTGCCGTCGCACTGGATGGCAAGGCGCTGGACCACCCCACCGCCGCACAGGCGGCACGGGCGGGCATCGCCTATGTGCCGCAGGGGCGCGAAGTGTTCCCCATGATGACCGTGGCCGAGAACCTGGAAACCGGGTTTGCCTGCCTGCCGCGATCAGAACGCCATGTGCCCGCATGGATCGACGACCTGTTCCCGGTGCTGAAGGAAATGCGCCACCGGCGGGGCGGCGATCTGTCCGGCGGGCAGCAGCAACAGCTCGCCATCGCGCGGGCGCTGATCACGAAACCTTGCGTCCTGCTGCTGGACGAACCGACCGAAGGCATCCAGCCCAACGTGATCCAGATGATCGGCCGCGCCATCGCGCAGCTGCGCGACCGTGGTGACATGGCGATCATCCTCGTGGAACAGAACGTCGATTTCGCATGGCGCGCCGCCGACAGTTTCGTGATGATGAAACGCGGCGCGGTGTGGAAACGCATGGCAAAGGCCGACTGCACCCGCGACGACGTGGTGGCTGCGCTGGCGCTGTAGCTTGCACTCACCTTTCGTCGCGGCGATACCGGGCCCATGCGGATGGGGACGGGGGTCAGTGCGATGGAGGAGACGGGCGCAGCCATCGTCCTGTCCGGCGTGTCGCTGACCCGTGGCGGACGGCCCGTGTTGCAGGACATCGACCTGAGCACCGACGCGCGGCGCATCGGCATCGTCGGACGCAACGGGTCTGGCAAGACCACGCTGGCGCGCCTGATCTGCGGCCTGATCGCCCCCGACACCGGCACCGTGCGCATCGGCGGTGTCGATGTGGCCCGTGACCGGCGCGCCGCCCTGCGCACCGTGGGCATCCTGTTCCAGAACCCCGACCATCAGATCATCTTTCCCACGGTGGAGGAGGAGCTGGCCTTCGGCCTGACCCAGATGGGCCGGACCAAGGAACAGGCGCAGGCCGCCGTCACCGCGATCCTTGCGCGTTTCGGGCGGGCGCATTGGCACGACGCCGCGATCCACACGCTGTCGCACGGGCAAAAGCAGCTCGTGTGCCTGATGGCCGTGCTTGCGATGGAACCCCGCGTCGTGGTGCTGGACGAGCCGTTCTCGGGCCTTGATTTGCCGACGCGGATGCAACTGACGGCGGCCTTCGCCCGGATCGACGCAGGCATCGTGCACATCACCCACGACCCCGATGTCGTGCGCGACTACGATCATGTGATCTGGATGGACGGCGGGCGCGTGGCGATGCAGGGGGACGCGGCCCCCGTGCTGGACGCCTATGTGGCGCGGATGACGGCGCTGGGGGCGGGCGATGATCTCTCTCACCTCGCCGGTTAGGACGGGGGCGCACGGCTGGCCCGCAGGGGTCAAGCTGGCGGCGCTCTGCGTGGCGACCGTGGTGCTGTTCGCCCGCGCCGACCTTGCGTTTCAACTGACGGCCGCTGCCACGACCCTTGCCGTGACGCTGGTGGGCGGCTGGACCTTTGCCCGCGCGGCCCTGTCGGCCCTGTGGCGGTTGTGGCCCTTCGTCGTGCTGGTGGTGCTATGGCACGGGCTGACGGGCGCGGCGCTGGACGGTGCGGTGATTGCCCTGCGCCTGCTGACGGCGTTCCTGCTGGCCAATCTGGTGACGATGACGACGACCCTGTCGCAAATGATCGCCGTGGTGATGCGCGTGGCCGCACCACTGACGCGCCTTGGTGTGAACACCCGCGCTTTGGCGCTTGGCATGGCGCTCGTGGTGCGCTTTACCCCGGTGTTGACGGACAAGGGCACGGCGCTGACCGATGCGTGGCGGGCGCGGTCGCACCGCAGGCCGGGGTGGCGGATCGTGATCCCCTTTGCCGTGCTGGCGATCGACGACGCCGAACACATGGCCGAGGCGCTGCGCGCCCGTGGCGGTACAACCCCTTGAAAGGGAACGACGATGGAACGACACCTGACACTGATCGCCCTGTTTGCGGCCCTGATCGCGGCACTTGGCCTGATCCCGCAACTGACCCTCGCCTTCGGCGTGCCCGTCACGGCGCAAAGCCTTGGCGTCATGCTGTGCGGCACGGTGCTGGGCGCGAAACGCGGCGCGCTGGCGGCCCTGCTGTTCGTGGGGCTCGTGGCGCTCGGCCTGCCGCTGCTGGCGGGCGGTCGTGGCGGTCTGGGCGTGTTCGCGTCGCCCACCGCCGGCTTCGTCGTGGGCTTTCCGTTCGCGGCCTTCATCACCGGCCTGATTGTCGAGAATTGGCGCAACGGTCCGCTGGCGCTGGTCGCTGGTGTCGCGTCGGTGATCGGCGGCATCGCGGTCCTCTATGCCTTCGGCATCTCCGGCCTCGCCTGGGCGCTGGACCGTCCGCTGACCGAGGCGGCTCTGCTCGTCACCGCCTTCCTGCCGGGCGACGTGATCAAGGCGGTGCTGGCGGGTCTGGTCACAGCGGCGCTTGCCCGCGCGCGCCCCGACAGCGTGCTGTCGCGCGCATGACGCAGACGCCGCTGGAGGCGCTGCTGGCGCAGCGCCATTCGGTCCGCGCCTACCGGCCCGATCCGGTGCCTGCGGCGGATGTGGCAGCGATCCTGACCGCCGCCCGTCGCGCCCCCAGCGGTGGCAACCTGCAGCCGGGGCATTTCCTGGCCCTGACCGGCGCGCCGTTCGCGGCACTCAAGGCGAGCTTGGCGGAAGGCATCGCCGTGAACCGCCCGCCGGTGGCTGAATACGACTATTTCCCCGATCCCATGCCGCCGCAGTTCAAGGCGCGGCAGCGGGCGGCGGGGGCTGCCCTCTATGCCGCACTCGGCATCGCGCACCGAGACGTGCCGGGACGGCGGGCGCAGTTCGCGCGCAACTACGACTTCTTCGACGCGCCCGTGGGACTGGTCGTCACGATCGAGAGGGACATGGGCAAGGGCTGCTGGATGGACCTTGGCATGGCGCTGATGGCCCTGTGGCTGGCGGCAGAGGCGCGGGGGCTGGCCAGCACCGGGATCGGCGCGCTGGCGCATTACGGCGATCTCGTGCACGCCGCACTCGACCTGCCCGCCGACCGGATGGTGGTGTGCGGCATCGCACTGGGGCACGCGGATGCGGACGCCCCGGTGAACGCGACCCGCACCGACCGCGCGGCATTCGAAGAGTTCGCGGAGTTGCGCGGCTTCGATGCCTAGCCTTGCAACAGCAAGGCCGTGCCGATGCCGCCCGCCGCCGCGATGGCGGCCAGCCCCGTGCCGCCCGTCTGCCACAGGTCCTGCACCAGCCGCACCGCGTTGATCGCCCCCGACGCGCCGATGGGATGCCCTCGCGCCAAGGCACCGCCGTGGCGGTTGACCCGCGCGGGGTCGAGGTCCGCCCCCGCAATGCAGGCCAGCGCCTGCACCGCATAGGCCTCCATGATCTCGATGGCGGTCAGATCCTGCGGGCGCAGACCCGCCGCCCGCAATGTTGCGGCGATGGCGGCGACGGGGGCAAGACCCGGCAGGTCCGGCGACGCCCCCAGCGTGCGGCCACCGACGATGCGCACAGCGTTGCAGGGCAGGGTGGCCGCCAGCGCATCCGACACCACCACCACGAAGGCCGCGCCGTCTGCGGCCACCGCCGCGTTGGCTGCCGTCATGCTGCCTGCGACGATGGGCGCGCGGGCGCAGGTGCGCAGGGTCAGGGGGCGGGTGAAGGCATCCTGCACCACACCTGCCAGCGGCACGATCTCGCGCGTCAGCCTGTCGCGGGCACTTAAGGCCAGCGCATGGCTGCGGACCGCCCACGCATCCTGCGCCGCCCGGTCAATGCCATGATCCTGCGCCAGCCGGTCCGCCGCCTGCGCCATGTCGGGATCGCGGTCGGGCCACGGGGTGAACGCCGCTTGATCATAGCGCTCCGCTGGGCGACCATCGGCAAAGGTCCGCAACCGCAGCGGCCTGCGCGATGCGCTTTCCGCCCCGCCGGCGATCACGACCTTGGCCATGCCGCTGCGGATCAGCGCATCCGCCAGCAGGATCGCGTCCAGCCCGCTGACGCATTGCCGGTCGATGCTCAGGCCCGCGACACGCTCCGGCAGACCGGCGGCCAGCGCGCACAGCCGCGCGGGATTGCCGCCCGCCCCCAGCGCATTGCCGACGATCACCTCGTCCACCGCGTCGCCCGACAGCCCCGCATCCGCCAGACAGCCCCTGATCACGGGGGCGGCAAGAGTGTGGAAATCGAAGCTGGCAAAGGCCCCGCCCGCAGGCACCACGGCGGTCCGGCGTGCGGCGACGATGACGCTCATGCCATCGCCTGCGCCAATGCGGCGATGGCGGCATAGTCGGGCTTGCCGGTTGCCAGCAGGGGCAGGACCGCGACCCGGTGGATGCGGTGCGGTACGCCCTGCGGTCCCAGCCGGTCGCGGCAGGCGCTGCGTAGCCCGCCCACACCCGCGCAGATCAGAGCGACCAATCGCGCACCGCGCTGCGGATCGGGCAGGGCCACGACGGCGGCGGGCTGGCCAGTCAGGTCGGCCAACACCGCTTCGACCGCGTCCAGACTGACGCTGTGATCGGCGATCGTGACCGTGCGGCCAGCCCGGCCCGTCAGGAACAGATGCCCCGCGGCGTCCTGCCAGCCGACCTCGCCCACGGTCAGCCAACCATCGCGCCAGCGCGTGTGGGGGCTGTCACCCTGTGCATACCCATCGCTCAGATAGGGGCTACGCACCCAGATCGTGCCGTCCGGATCGAGGTGCAGGTTCACCCCCGGATAGGATCGTCCGACCGATCCCGTCGGCGTGTCCGCGTCGGTCCAGGTGATGAAACTCGTCTCTGCTGCGCCATAGAACTGCGTCAGCCGGGCTGCGGGAAAGGTCCGGGCGGCGGCCTGCACCGTCGTGTCGTCCAGTCGTCCGCCGCCCACCATGATGTGGCGCACCGACGTCAGCGGACCCGCCGCATGGGCGCAGATCGCCCCCAGTTGCACCGGCGTCAGATAAAGCACGGTCGCGCCCTGCAACGCCATCGCCTGCCGGTCGGGCCGCTGGCCCTGCACCGACAGGATTGCAGCGCCCAGA
The DNA here is from genome assembly GCF_900110065.1 of Loktanella fryxellensis. Taxonomy (GTDB): domain Bacteria; phylum Pseudomonadota; class Alphaproteobacteria; order Rhodobacterales; family Rhodobacteraceae; genus Loktanella; species Loktanella fryxellensis. The sequence continues at coordinate 11,183 of NZ_FOCI01000015.1, forward strand.
TGCGCCGCCTCCAGCACCGCATAGAGCGTGAGTGACGACGCCAGCGTGCCCGCCACGGCGACGGTGCTGTCCGGCCCCAGATCCAGATGCCGGGCATTGATCACAAAGCTGGCCTGCCACGACGCCGGGCTGCGGCGGATCACCTTGGGCGTGCCGCTCGAGCCGGAGGTCGCGCACAGCAGCACGGTCGGATCCTGTTCCCCATCGATCAATCCCGCGGGACCGATCTGCACGCCGTGCCCGGCCAGCACACGGTCGCGCAGGCGCGCAATGTCGGGATCGTCGCCGATCAGCCGCGTGGTCGGATGCCAATGAAATCGCGTCGTCATCCGTGCCTGTCCGCCAGCCATTCACTGCCGTCAAAGCGTATCACGCCACCGGGTGCAACGGCGTCGTTCAGTCGTGAGCCTGCCACCCCGTTGTGCTGCGCGTATAGCGCGTTCGCGACAACGCGACAAAGGACCGCGTGCCGTCCGGGGCCGCCATGCGGCAGGCGAAAAAATCGGCACCGTCCAGATCGAGGATCGCGAACTCGTTCGGCTGACCACGCAGCCGCGTGGACAGGCCCGTCCCGCAATGCACCTGAAGGGTCATCATGCGGTTCTTCTGCGCCAGAAACGGCTCGAACGTCCAGGTATGCAGGTGGCCGGACAGGATGACATGCGGTCCGCAATCGGCCCACGTCTCCAGCGCGCGTGCCGCGCCCAGCATCACCTTTTTTTCAACCTCGGGCGCGTGATGGAACGGGTGGTGCGCCATGACGATCACGGTCTTGTCCTGACCGCGGGTGCGGATCACGTCGGCGACGCGGTCGATCTGCGCCTGCCCGATCCGGCCGCGCTGCCGGCTGAAGCGGTGGACCGTATCCAGCCCCACGATCACCGCCTGATCCGTCTCGACAAAGGGTTCGGTGTCGCGCGTGATGTAGCGGCGGAACGCCGTGCGCGGCGACAGGAACCGGGCCGTCAGGTTGAACAGGGGGATGTCGTGGTTGCCGGGCACCGCGATCCAGTCGTGCCGCAGGTGCGACAGGAACGTGCGGGCGTCCCGGAACTGGCTCGCACGGGCGCGCTGCACGAAATCCCCGGCGATCAGGATCAGGTCGGGGTCCGCCTCGGCGATGGCGGCCAGCAGTGGGGGGACCAGATCCGGCTGCGCGCGTCCGAAATGCAGGTCGGTCAGGAGCACCAGTCGCATCAGGACGTCCCCTGATCGCCGCCTTGCGGAACGCAAACGCGGATCGCATCGCGCCGCATGGTAAAGGCATAGGGCCCGGTCATGCGCTCGTTCTCGCCGTCGCGGGCGAGCAGTTGCCGCTTGCGCCGGGTCTCGATCGTGATCTCGTCGCCCACATGCATGAGGTAGTCGTGACCCCGGCTGATCCGGCCCATCAGGATCTTGACCGCGCGCAGCAACAGCCTCACCCGGTTGGCATCGGGGGCGAGGATCAGCACCAGCTTGCCGTCGCGGATCGCGTCGGCCCCTTCGAACTCGTACTGCTCCAGCTGATAGGCGCTGGTCGCCACGAACGCCATGGGAGAGCGCAGGCGTGTCACCCTGCCATCGACGGTGACGGTCATGCGTTCGGGCCGGTAGAGGGTCAACATCGCCTTGATGACCGACCAGTAGGCGGCAAGACGGCTGCGGCCCCACTGCCTGTAGACACCTTCGCGCACGTCGAGGATCGTCGCATAGGCGCCGAGGCTCGCGTTGTTGAGGAAGATCTTGCCGTTCACGTCGCCGAGATTCACCGGTGCCGTATGACCGGCCAGCACGACATCCAATGCGCTGTCCGCATCCTCGGGGATGCCCAGCCCGCGGGCGACGAAGTTGAAGGTGCCCATGGGTAGCACGCCCAGCGTGACGTCGTGATCGACCAGCACCGATGTCACACCGGCGATGGTGCCGTCGCCACCGGCCGCCACGATGGTGGCAAAGCCGTCCGACACCGCCGTCTCAACCATGCGGGTCAATTGGCGGGGATGATCGACGAGACGAAGCGCGATGCGGTCGTCGCCGCGCATCCGCGCGATCAGCGCCTGCGTTTCGGGATCGTCCTTCTTCTTGCCCGAGGCGGGGTTCATGATGACGCAGATGGCAGGCTTCGTCATGGGGGTCCCCAGCTGGTTCGTGACTTGGAACAGGTCTTCCGGTCGCCGCCGGTTCCCCGGACAGCCACATGCGGCGACGATTATGCGTCTGTGATGCAGCCATACCGCAGCAGCGGGGCCAGGATGCCGCCTTGCAGCCACAGGTCGCAGGAATGTGAAGCGGCCACTCTAGGCCCTGCGCGGTGTGGCGCGGTATGGTCCGGCTCGCACCTGCATGCAGGTCCCGCTCCCTATTCGACAGGACACGACCATGACGCACAAGATGACCCGCCGCGCCGCGCTGGGTGTCGCACTCGGCACGTTGGCCGCACCGGCACTGGTGCAGGCGCAGACCATGGCCGGTGGCGTGACCCGCAACGTGGCGGCCTTTCGCACCTATGATTGGGGTGACCATTACGACGCCCTGTCCGGTCAGGCGATGCTGGTCGCTGACACGCAGGCGCGGTCGCTGCATTACTGGAACGCACAGGGCGGCGATTACCGCGTCTATCCGACCTCCGTGCCGCGCACGGACGACCTGACCAAGCGCGGCTTCACCGAGATCGTGCGCAAGAAGGTCGGCCCCGACTGGACCCCGACCCAGTCGCAGGTCGAACGGTTCGGCTGGGAATACATCCCCCCCGGCCCCGACAGCCCGATGGGCACGCACGCCATGTATCTCACGTGGCCGACCTATGCGATCCACGGCACCCACGACACGCGCAAGATCGGTCGCCCGTCGTCTGACGGATGCATCGGCCTGTACAACGAAAAGATCGCCGAGCTGTTCGAGCTTTGCCCGATCGGGACCAAGGTCCGCATCCTCTGATCCGACGCCACGCGCGCGCGGAATGGGCCGCCGGGATCACCTCCCGGCGGCCCTTTGCGTGTCATGCCTCGCCAAAGAAGAAACGCACCATCGCAGCACTCGCATCCGGCCCCCTGCCATCGGTGTGGCTGCCCGCCGGGTTGCCGCCGGACCACGCATGCCCCAGCCCGTCGATGCGCCAGTGTTCCAGCACGATCCGCCCATCCGGTTTTGCGGCGGTGTCGCAGGTCCATGCGCGGCCATTCGTCGTGCCTGTCGCCGTCGTCTCGATCGTCGCCGGTCCCGCTGCGGCCCTGACGTGGCGCGCGATGCGGTCGCCGTTGACCGGCGCGACCGTGGTATCGGTACTGCCGTGGATGACGATGCTGCGCGGCGTGGTCGTCCCGGACGGCAGCGCCACGTCGGCGCCGTTGCCCGCCATCGCGGCAAAGGCGGACGGCACGTCGCGTGCGGCGCTGTAGGGAAGGCCCGAATGAACGCCCACCGCGCCGAACACGTCGGCGTGGGTCTGCCCGAGGATCACCGCCATCGCGCCGCCCGCCGACAGGCCGGCAACGGCGGTGCGGTCGGGACTCATGCCATGTTCAGCTGCGACCTTGCGCGTCAGGTCCGCGATGATCGCTGGCTCACCTCTGTCCCGCAGCTGGTCGCCACGGCTGAACCAGTTCCAGCAAGACTGCGCATTGTCGCCCCGCGACTGCTGCGGATAGAGTACGACGAACCCGTCCCGGTCGGCGAGCGCATTCATCTGCGTGCCCGCGGCGAAATCCGCCGCCGTCTGGGTGCAGCCGTGCAGCATGACGATCAGGCCCGTAGCGCCGTCCTGTGCGCTTGCGGGCACATGCAGCAGGTAATCCCGCTGGCCTGCGGCGCAGCGATGGGTGCCGGCGGTCATGCCGTGGTCTGACGTCGCGGGCCGCGTCGCACCCGGTCGGTGCGGCTGCTGCATGAGGCTGGCCATGGCGACCAGACCGGACAGGTCAGGCATCCGGCCAGTTGCCGCGCTGCCGTTCTGCCCGTTCATAGGACCGCCCGACAACCCGTGCTGCGCCAGCGTGCGGCTGACCAGATCCTGTGCGGCGGACAGGCGTGCATCGCCGGTCGCCGGGTGCAGGGCACCCGCGTTGAACTTGAACATCGTCGGTTCCTTTTCCTGGGCCCGGTGCGGGCCCGTAGATTACGTGATGCGGTCCGCAAGGGCCGCCTTGACGGCGGCACTGGCCTGCAGCGCCCCCAAAACGGTCAGCGACCCGATGGTGGCGCGCGCCAGTTCCGGCGATACGTCGGACGCGATGCGCGCCAGACCCACCACCTTCACGTGCAGCACCTCGCCCGCCCGCTGCATCGCTTCCAGATCCGCGCGGGAATAGTCGCGTAGCCCCAGTTCCATCGTGTGCCGCGCGATGGATTGCGACACGGCCTCGGTATGGGTGCCCAACTGGTTGCGGATCGCCATCCGGATGAAATCCGTGCGGTTGGCATAGAAGCCTTCCTGCACCAGCAGGTCGATGCGCCCCAGATCCACATACCCGAGGTTGATCGTGATCTTCTCGCTGTCTGGCGTCTTGTCGCGCAGGGTCCGCACGTTGTTCATCTGGCTTTCTCCATCCATGTGGATGGTATGGGGATGATTTACAGGTTGTGCAAGCGATCCGGGCCGCCGCCGCGACATTTCCGCCCGGACCTTGCGGTTCCGCAATTTGTCCGCTTGTATTGCGCGACCCTAATCAGAGGCACAGACATGGATATCATGGCACGCGCGACGGCGCTGGTCGGCGGCACGATGGTGATGCTGCGCCGGATGCAGGCCCCCGGTCAGCAGGCCGTGGGCCTTGCGCCGCAGATCCCCGATGCCCGCGCGCAGACCCTGATGACCCTGAAGATGCCGACGGCACAGGGCTGGGCCAAGGATCAGCGCCCCACCGCGGCACCGGGGTTGACCGTGAACGCCTTCGCCAGCGAGTTGAAGCATCCGCGCTGGATCGAGGTGCTGCCCAAAGGCGACGTGCTGGTGGCCGAAGCCCAGCCAGAGGCGAGCCCACCCAAGAACCTGCTCGACCGTGCCACGCAGGCCACGATGAAGCGGGCGGGTGCGATGGGCGTCAGCGCCAACCGCATCACCCTGTGGCGTGATGCGGACGGCGACGGCGTGGCCGAGGAACGCCACGTCTTCGTCGAGGGGCAGCGCCAGCCTTTTGGCATGGCGCTGGTGGACGGCACCTTCTACGTCGGCAATACCGACGGTATCGTGGCGTTCGACTATACCGACGGGGCCACGCGGCTGGAGGGGCCGGGGCGCAAGCTGGTGGATTTCAAGCCGGGTGGCCACTGGACCCGCAGCCTCATCGTCTCGCCCGACCGGACCAAGATCTATGCCGGCGTCGGATCGCTGTCCAACATCGCCGACGACGGGATGGAGGCGGAAGAGGGCCGCGCCTGCATCTGGGAACTGGACATCGCCACCGGCCAGTCGCGCGTCTTTGCCAGCGGGTTGCGCAACGCGGTCGGCACGGCGTTCGAGCCGTCGACGGGCGCGCTGTGGACGGTCGTGAACGAACGCGACGGTCTGGGGGACGAAACGCCACCCGACTACCTCACGTCCGTGCAGGATGGCGGGTTCTACGGTTGGCCCTTCTGCTACTGGGACCGCATCGTCGATGACCGTGTGCCGCAGGATGCCGCACTGGTCGCGCGGGCGATTACGCCGGACTATGCGCTGGGCGGTCACACCGCCTCGCTCGGCTTGTGCTGGGTGCCGGAGGGGACGCTGCCCGGTTTCGGCGCGGGCATGGCGATCGGCCAGCATGGGTCGTGGAACCGCTCGACCCTGTCGGGCTATCGCCTGATCCACGTGCCGTTCACGGACGGCAAGCCGTCAGGTCCGCCGCGCGACATCCTGTCGGGCTTCCTCGCGCCCGACGAAAAGGTGTCCTATGGCCGCCCGGTAGGCGTCGCCGTGGGGCCCGACGGCAAATCGCTGCTGATGGCCGACGACGTCGGCGACATCGTCTGGCGCGTCACCGGGGCCTGACAAACGGGGCCAGACGGCCCCTCAGGCGTGATCCCCGACCGGGATCACGTCCACTGCCTGACGGCTGCGCTGGCCACCCGCGCCGCGCAGGATGCCCCGGATCGGCGGCACGTCGTCGTAGTCGCGCCCATGTGCCACGGTGATGTGGGACGCGTCGCAGGTGCGGTCGTTGGTGGGGTCGAAATCGACCCATCCCGCCTGCGGCCCGCACCACGCCCGCACCCACGCATGCATGGCGTCAGCCCCTTCCAGCCGGCGTTTGCCGGGCGGCGGCTGTGTTCGCAGATAACCGCTGACATAGGCGGCGGGCACGCCGATGCCGCGCAGGCAGGCGATCATGATGTGCGAAAAATCCTGACACACGCCGTGCCGTTTGGCGAACGCCTCGGGCGCGGGGGTGTCCACGGTGGTCGCCGTCGCGTCGAACCGCATCGTGCCGTGCAGGGCATGACCGATGACCAGTGTCGCATCCAGCGCCGTCATCCCGGGGCGCAGCAGGCTGCGGGCAAAGGCGGTCATGGCGGCGTCGCGGGGCACGCGGGCGGTGGCTGCGGTAAAGTGCAACGGGCTGTCGGGCCCCATGTCGCGCCACCCGGCCAATACGCCGCGCAGACTGTCCAGCGGCACGGCATCATGCGAGGCCACGGGCATCGCTGCGCGGACGACGCGGGCCTGCACCTGCACCGCAATGCCCTGATGGGGCGTATCGACGGCGAATTCGACCACCGGATTGCCGAAGAAATCGGTACGGTCGTGGCGCAGGGTCGTCGCCGGATCGACGCTGAGCAGGCCCGCGATCAGCCGCTGCCCCGGCCCCAGATCGCGCGGCATCACGCAGACCACGTGCCGTCCGGTCGCCGCACTGGCGGCATAGTCGGTCGCGATGGTCAGCCGGATATCATAGATCATGGTGTCCGCAATTCAGTGCAGGAACGCGGCGTTCAGCGTCACGGATAGGTCCAGCACATCGCGCGCCGCCGCGTGCAGGGCCGCCGTATCCAGCGTCGTCACCGTATGCACCGCGAATGCGGTCTGCAGGGTCCGCACGCCACGCTCGAAATCGGTCATCTGCCCGATGGGCGCGTCGGCGGTCAGGTCCGTCACGCGGGCGAGCAGCATATCCAGCTGGAACCGTACCGCCCGCGGGTTCAGCGGATCAAGCGCCAGCAGGTCGATCACCGTATCCCGGCTGGTCACGTTGGCATAGCGCTGGCGGTGGATGATGACGCTGTCGGCAATCTCGATCGCCAGATCCAGCGCGCCGTCGGCTGCGTCCGGTGCCGTCAGGCGCGCCAGCAGGACCAGCGTTGCGGCGGCGCGTTCCAGCGCGTGGCCGATGGTCAGGAACTGCCAGCCTGCGGTGCGGTACATGTTGTCGTGGGTCAGCCCCGACAGGCCCGCGGCCTTGCGCAGCAGCACGCCGGTCGCCAGCACGGCGTCCGCCCCCGGTTGCGTCGTGGTCTGCATCAGGGCCATCGTGTGGTCCATGTCCGTCAGCGCGGCCCAGCCGTCGACACTGAAACGGTCGCGGATCTGCGACGCCGCCTGCACCGCACCTTGCATGGTGCGGCGCAGACCTTGCGGAATGGCCCGGCCCGTCCGCACGTCGTGCCACGCGAGGCTGGCAGCGATGGCATCCAGCAAGGGGGCGGAGGTCCCTTCGGACCGCCGCCCGTGCCAGGCCCGCAGCAGGCGCAACTGCCCTTCGGTGCGTTCGGCATAGCGGCCCAGCCAGAACAGGTTGTCGGCGGCGCGGCTCGGTAGTGCCTCTGGCGACGCGCGCTGGAACGGCTCGCCGCTGGCGTGGGGCAACAGGCTGGGCATCGGCACGGGGCCATCTGCCACGATCCAGACGTCGGCGACCGCACCGCCGCGCCGCATTGACACGGCCGAGGTGTCGGCCCCGGTTCCGATCCGCGCAAAGCCGCCGGGCATCGCATGCCAGCCCTGCGGCCCACGCGCAAGGAACACCCGCAGCGTCATCGGACGCGGCACCAGCGCGCCATCGGACCAGACAGGCGTGGTCGACAGCGTCACCAGTTCTTTCGCCATCAGGTCGGGGGCGTGATCGGCCAGCCAGGGATCGACGCTGTCGTAGCGGTCGGACCCGATGAGCGTGCTGCCAATGGCGTGCGTGTCGGTCGTGTCATAGGGCATCCGCGTGCCCAGTGCCGGGCCGATCATCATGCGCGCCGCATGGCGCCGCACATGCGCCAGTTCGGCCGCCCCACCGCACCACCAGGTCGCCACGTTGGGCAGGATCAGGTCGGTGCCCGTCAGCGCCTGACTGATCCGCGGCAGGAACGCCATCAGGGCCTGCGTTTCCAGCACGCCGACGCCCAGCGCATTGACCATCGTGACATGCCCCGCCCGGATCGTTGCGATCAGCCCCGGTGTGCCCAGACGGCTGTCGCCCCGCAACTCCAACGGGTCGGACCAGTTGCCATCCATGCGCCGCCACAGCACCTCGACCGGGATCGGGCCCTTGATCGTGCGGACGTGCAGGCGGCCGTCGGTGACGGTCAGATCCCCCCCTTCCAGCAGCGACAGTCCGAGGTAGCGGGCAATGTAGGCCTGTTCGTAATAGGTGTCGGTCAGCGCGCCGGGGGTCAGGATCGCTGCGCGGCTGGCGGGGTCGTCCTTCATCGCGCCAAGTGCGGCGCGGAACTGCTGAAAGAAGCCCGCAAGGCGGTGGACATTGGCCTGTGCAAAGAGGTCTGGGAACACCTGCGTCGTGGCGATGCGGGTTTCCAGCGCGAAACCGGCACCCGATGGCGCATCGGTCAGGTCTTGCAGCACCCACCAGCGCCCGTCTGGGCCGCGCCCCAGATCGAAGGCACAGAAATGCAGGTAATGCCCGCCACGTGGCGTTACGCCGACCATCGGGCGCAGCCATTCGGGGTTCGACGCCACCAGTTGCGCGGGCAGGTGCCCGTCCGCCACAAGCTGGTTCGCGCCATAGAGATCGGACGCAACCTGGTCCAGCAGGTCCGCCCGCTGGATTAGACCCGCACAGATCGTGTCCCAGTCCGCCTGCGCGATCACGACCGGCATGGGGCTATAGGGCCAGTCGCGCGTGGCTGCGGTGCGGTCGCCATACTTGCGGAAATAGACGCCCGCATCCGTCAGGTGCTGGTCGCCACGGGCAAAAGCCTGTGCGGTCTGAGACGGCGACAACCCCGACAGATGCGCGATCAGCGGCGCCCAGCCGGGGCGCATGCGCCCCTGCGCATCGCACAATTCGTCGGCGACACCCGGCAGGGTGCAATAGCCGTCGAACAGCGACGCCCCCGGCGCCGGAACTGCCATCACAGGCCCGGCTTGCGCCGCAGATCGAGCGTCATGGGGCACGACGGATGCGGTGTTTCCGCGACGGGTGTATAATCGCCAGCCGTATGCCCGTGCGGTTCGAACCGTGACAAACGCCGCGCCTCGGCTTCATTCCCGTTGACGGGGAAGGTGTCATAGTTGCGGCCCCCCGGGTGCGCCACGTGGTAGGTGCAGCCGCCGACGGCACGCCCCGTCCACGTGTCATAGATGTCAAACGTCAACGGCGCGTTGACGGGCAGCTTGGGGTGAAGCGCAAGCGGGGGCTGCCATGCCTTGAACCGCACGGCGGCGACGGCCTCTCCGTTCCGGCCCGTCTGCTGCATCGGCATCGTCCGCCGGTTGCAGGTCACGGTATAGCGGCCCGGATCGGTGGCCGTCAGCTTGACCTGCAGGCGTTCCACGGAACTGTCGGTATAGCGCACGGTGCCGCCGATGGCCCCTGTCTCGCCCATGACGTGCCAGGGTTCCAGCGCCTGACGCAGTTCCAGCTTCACGCCGGCCACTTCGACCTCGCCGCAGAAGGGGAAACGGAATTCGGCCTGTGCCTTGAACCAGTCGGGGTCCAGATCGAAGCCGTGCTGCTTCAGATCCGCCAGCACCTCCAGGAAATCCTGCCAGACCATTTCGGGCAGCATGAAGCGGTCGAGCAGGGTCGTGCCCCAGCGCGTCAGGTTGCCCTTGATCGGGGCCTTCCACATCCGCGCGATCAGCGCCCGGATCAGCAATTGCTGCGCCAGGCTCATGCGCGGGTTCGGCGGCATCTCGAAGCCGCGGAATTCCACCAGTCCCAGACGCCCAGTGGGCCCGTCGGGGGAATAGAGCTTGTCGATGCAGATCTCGGCCCGGTGGGTGTTGCCCGTCACGTCCACCAGCAGGTTGCGCAGCAGCCGGTCGGTCAGCCACGGGCTGGGCACCGGACCTTCGTCCGGGGTTGTGATCTGGTCGAGGGCGATTTCCAGCTCGTAGAGGCTGTCCATCCGCGCCTCGTCGATGCGGGGGGCCTGCGATGTGGGGCCGATGAACATGCCGCTGAACAGGTAGGACAGCGACGGGTGCCGCTGCCAGTGCAGGATGATCGACCGCATCAGGTCGGGGCGGCGCAGGAACGGACTGTCGGCCGGCGTGACGCCGCCCACCACGACGTGGTTGCCGCCGCCCGTGCCGGTGTGCCGCCCGTCGATCATGAACTTGTCGGCCCCAAGACGCAGTTGCCGCGCCTCCTCATAGACCGCTTCGGTCGTCGCCACGCAGTCGTCCCAGCTATGGGCGGGGTGGATGTTCACCTCGATCACGCCGGGATCGGGGGCCACGCGGATCACGTTCAGGCGCGGATCGGCGGGGGGACCGTAGCCTTCGATATGCACGGGGACGCCCAGCTTCTTCGCCGCTGCCTCTGCCGCCGCGACGAGTTCGAGGTAATCCTCCACCTCCTCGACCGGGGGCATGAAGATGCACAGCCGCCCGTCGCGGGGCTCCACGCTGACGGCGGTGCGCACGCGGCCCTTCAGGTCGCTGATGACCTGTTCGGTGCGGTCCTGCACGGGCTCGGATGCGGTGAAGGATGCACGCATCTGGCGCGTCGCCTCGTCGGCCTCCTCGGCCTTGTCCACGGTATAGGTCGGCAGGGGCGGGCGGTCCTGCATCGGATCGCTGACGCCCACATGGGGATACTGGCTTTCGGGTATATGTTCGAGCGAGCCGAGCGGCAGTCGGTAGCCCACCGGACTGTCGCCGGGAACCAGGAACAGATGCCCGCGCCGCATGTCCCACACCTCTGACAGCCACGCGGATTTCGCCGCCGCCTGCCATTTCTGCACCGGCAGGACGTAACCCGACGGCTCCGTCAGGCCGCGCGCAAAGACGCGGGCCATGCGCTGCCGCGCCTCCGCATCCGCAAGCTCGTTATTCTCGGGCGTCACATTGATCGGCAGGTTGCCTTCCTTCAGCAACCAGTCGGCGGGATCCTCGAACGCGGGCAACACGTTGGCGGGCGGCACGCCCAGCGTTTCGGCCATGCTGTGCAGCACCGCTTCGGCCTGTTCCTTGGTGGCCCCCGTCGCATCCTCTGCCGCGATCAGGTCGGGGTCCGACCAGATCGGGCTGCCGTCTCGCCGCCAATACAGGCTGAAGGTCCAGCGCGGCAGCGTTTCGCCCGGATACCATTTGCCCTGACCGTAATGCAGGAACCCGCCCGGCGCGAACCGGTCCTGCAGGCGGCGGATCAGCTTGTCCGCATAGATGCGTTTCGTGGGGCCGACCGCACCGGTGTTCCACTCCTCCGCCTCGAAGTCGTCGATGCTGACGAATGTGGGCTCGCCGCCCATCGTCAGGCGCACGTCGCCGTCGGTCAGCGCCTGATCGACCGTGTGGCCCAGCGCGTTCAGGCGGTCCCACGCGGCGTCGGAAAAGGGTTTCGTGATGCGCGGGTGTTCGGCCACGCGCGTCACGGTCATGTCGAAATCGAACGTGACCTCCGCATAGCTTGCCATGCCGGAAATTGGGGCGGCATTGCTGTAATGCGGCGTCGCGGCCAGCGGGATATGGCTTTCGCCGGTCAACAGCCCCGATGTCGGGTCCAGACCGACCCAGCCCGCGCCGGGCAGATAGACCTCGACCCACGCGTGCAGGTCGGTGAAGTCCGTCTCGGTCCCCTGCGGGCCGCTGACGGCCTTCAAATCAGGTTTCAGCTGGATGAGGTAGCCGGACACGAACCGCGCCGCCAGTCCCAGATGCCGCATCAGGTTGACCAGCAGCCACGCGGTATCGCGGCAGGATCCCTTGGCCAGTTGCAGCGTCTCTTCCGGCGTCTGCACGCCCGGCTCCATCCGCACGATATAGCCGATGTCGCGGGCCAGCTGCGCGTTCAGCCCGACGACGAAGTCGATGGTGCGCTGCGGCGCGCGGTCGATCCGGCCCAGATAAGCGGCGAACAGCGGGCCTTCGTCATCGGTGCGGCGGTAGATCGACAGATCGTCCGCGATGGCGTCGGGATACTCAAAAGGAAACTCCTCCGCCGCCTTTTCCACGAAGAAGTCGAAGGGGTTGTAGACGCTCATGTCCGCGACCAGATCGACCTCGATCTTCAGCTCGGTCACCGGATCGGGAAAGACGTAGCGGGCCTGCCAGTTGCCGTAAGGGTCCTGCTGGTAGTTCACGAAATGATTGGCGGGCGACACCTTGAGGCTGTGCGACAGCACCGGTGTGCGGCTGTGGGGGGCGGGCCGCAGGCGGATGATCTGGGGACCCAGCGTCACCGGCCGATCATAGGTGTAGTGGGTCAGGTGACGGATCGCGGCAAGGATCGACATGGGCAACCTTTCGACAAGTTAAGGTAATGTCCCACGAAGTGACCCGCACCTCCACCCGCAATGTGTCAGATTGCAGGCAGATCGCGGGACCTGCCCGGAAAACGGGCAGGTCTGAAAGGGTCAGATTGCACGGGACAATCCGCATAGGGAGTCTTCAGGTGCTGCTGTGGATCAGGTCGTTGATGAACTGCAGCTTGGCCATGACCGGCTTGTTCAGCACGAACGGATACAGGTCGGGTTGCCCCATGCTGCGGTTCATGTTGTTCAGCGCGACCGTGACCGGCACCCACGCCTCGACGACAGGCTCCACATCGGTGGCGGCATAGGCATCCTGCGTCACCTCCACCCCGTCCAGCGACATTTTGTAGGCGGTGGCCGTCTCGACCCCGTCGGCGATGTGCATCCAGTGCGCCCATGTTTCGGCGAAATCCTCCCACGGGTGGGACGTCGCATAGGCGCTGATGTGGGTCTGCGGCCAGCCTGCGGGCGCACCGTTGTCGTAATGGCGCTGCAGGGCCGCGCCGTAATCTTCGCGCTCGTCGCCGAATATCTCGCGGTAGCGGTCGATGTGCGACGTGCCATCCACCAGCATCGCCCAGTAGTAGTGGCCGACCTCGTGGCGCATGTGGCCGATCAGCGTGCGATAGGGTTCGTCCATGGCGGTGCGGCGGGCGACGCGCACCTCGTCGTCGCTTTCGGCGATGTTGATGGTGATCAGCCCGTCCTCGTGACCTGTCATCACGGGGGTGACACCGTTCGGCCCTTCCGCGTCGGCAAGGAAGTCGAAGGCAAGCCCGAGGGTGGGGTTCTGCTGGCGCGTGGGGCGCGGCAGATTCCACTGGATCAGGGCGTAGATCAGCTTGCGCTTGGCCAGTTCGACCTCGCGCCAACGCAGGATGTTGCCGTCCATGGTGGCATCGGGGACGATGCGATTGTGCGCGCAGGCGAGGCAAAAGCTGCCGGGCTGGGCCGCGATGGCCAGCCAGTTGCACCCGGCACCGATGCTGTTGGCGCACAGGATGGTGTCGCCACCCACCGCGCGCATCTGCAGGGCATTCGCGTCGAACGCCAGCATGGTGCCGCAATTGACACAGGACTGGTTGCGGAAATGGACCTCGTTCGCACAGGTCGGACAGGTGAAGCGTTTCATGGAAGGGGGCAACCATTCAGATCAGGGGCTGCACAGATAATGCACAAAGTGTCGCAGGCAATGCGCCACGGCGTCCCCCTGCGCCCGACTGGCGAGCCACTGACCTGCCGCAATGTCGCGCGGCAGGCCAGACCTGCCGGTCAGACCGCGTCGGTGTGCAGGCGGTGGCAGACCTCTTGCAGGCCGCGCAGCCCGGTCTTGGCATAGATGTTGCGCAGGTGTGTGCGCACCGTTGGCATCGCGATGTCGAGCGTCTGGCCGATCACGGCGGGCGTCAGGCCGTCGCGCAGGCACGTGACGACGCGCAGCTCGGCGCGTGTCAGGTTGGCCGGGTTGGCGGACCCCAGCAGGTTGCCGGACACGACGGGCACCTCGTCCTGCGGCCCATGGATGCGGGCCAGATCCAGCATCGCGGTCTCGACCACGCCGGCGCGGCGGGCGGACCAGATCGGTGCGGCCATGGCGGCGAAATCGCACAGCAGGGTGGGCTGGCCGCCGCGCACGATCAACAGGTCGACGCAGGCGTCGTCGGCGGCGACGACCACGGTGCAGGTGGTGGCGTCCTCGGGCTCTGCGGTCATCTGACCGGCGCGCAGCAGCGCGGGTTCTGCGCACAGGGCGACGGCACGGCCAGCGATGTCATCGTCCAGTCCGGTGACTTGTGCCGTCGTCGTGGCGATCATGACGGGCGCCTCGCCGGTCCGCACCCGCACCAGCGTCAGGGCGTCGGCGTCGGCCTCGTGACGCAGGGCAGCCAGCGCACGGGTCAGCGGCACGCCGCCCTGACAGGCGCTGCCGAACAGCGCGCCCAGCGTCATGGCCCGGCGCATCGCCGAATCCCCGGCAGCGGTGATGTTGCGAAAGGCGGTCAGCGAGTTGGGAAGAAACATGGGCGTGAGCTCCTGCTGCGATGCGTTGCAGGAGTCTTACCCAGCGAACCGGGACCAAATTAAGGAATGCGAAGGACTTTCGGCCGGTCCGGTGCCGTGGACGGACCGGGGCGGTACGGGCAGGAATGCCAGGAAATACAGCACTTTGGGATTCGAGGGGCGCCGATTGTGGCCGGATTGCGGCACAAAAGTGGCTCTCTTGTGGCGGACCTGTGTCGTGTGTGACACCGAATCGACCCAAAGCATCATCCCTTGTGACGAGGTCTCCTTCATCCGGTCGGGCCACCCCCCGCCGGGGGGGGGCGGGCCATCAGTACGGCAGGCCTACATAGTTTTCGGCCAAATTGGCCTGCGCTGTGGACGATCCCTGCAGGTGTCGCAGTTCCGCATCCTGGATCGCCTGATCGAATGGCGTCTGGCCCGGAAAACGGTGCATCGTCGTGGTGAACCACCAGCTGAACCGGATCGCGTTCCAGACCCGCCGCAGCGCTGTGGCTGAGTAGGCATCAAGGCCAGCGTCGGAGCCGTCCGCATAATGCGCAACAAGGCCCGCGTGCAGATAGTGCACGTCCGACAGCGCAAGGTTCAGCCCCTTGGCCCCGGTCGGCGGCACGATGTGGGCCGCGTCGCCGACCAGGAACAGCCGCCCCCAGCGCATCGGGTCGGCGACGTAGGACCGGAGCGGCGCAATGGACTTCTCGATGCTGGGCCCGGTGATCAGCGTGTCGGCGGCATCAAGGGGCAACCTGCGGCGCAACTCGTCCCAAAATGCGGCGTCCGTCCATTTGTCGAGCGGATCGTCCACCGGGGCCTGGATGTAGTAACGCGACAGGTTCGCGTTGCGCATGGACGCCAGCGCGAAGCCGCGCGGGTGGTTGGCGTAGATCAGCTCGTGGCTGACCGGTGGCGTTTCCGACAGCACACCCAGCCAGCCGAACGGATAGACACGCTCATACTCGGTCAGGACGTCCTTTGGGATCGCCTGCCGCGAGGGGCCGTGGAACCCGTCGCAGCCCGCGACGAAGTCGCAGTCGATCCGGTGTCCGGTGCCGTCCAACGTGTAGGTGACGAAGGGTGCCGTGGTGTCCAGATCGTGCAAGGCGGTGCCCGCCACGCCGTGGATCACGGTGCCACCGGCCCTGTCGCGGGCGTCGTAGAGGTCGCGCGTCACCTCGGTCTGGCCATAAACCATGACCCGCTTGCCGATCAGCGCGTCGAAGTCGATGCGGAACCCTTCGTTCTGCACCGCCAGATAGGTGCCCGTGTGCGGCAACCCTTCCGCATGGGCGCGTTCGGCGACGCCGGCCCGTTCCAGCAACCCGACCGAGCCATATTCCAGCACGCCCGCGCGGATCCGCGACAGCACGCGGTCGCGCGACTGGCGTTCCAGCACGACCGAGGCGATGCCCGCCCGGTCCAGCAGTTGCGACAGAAGCAGTCCCGACGGGCCGCCGCCGATGATGCAGACCTGCGTGCGCATGGCTGTCCTTTCCCTTGGCGTTTTTGCGAGGATGGATCAGGATGATGTGCGAAACAGGCAGAATCGGAGCGGGAAGCTGGACGATCCAACCAACGCGGGTGGTGATGCGACAGCACCCAGCAGCCCCGCCTTCGCCCTGTTCGGCGAAGGCCGGATCTTTCCCGACGTGCTGCACTGCGAAGCGATCACGGACCGCGCGCCGCGTCACGGCTGGAAAATCGCGCGCCACAGGCACCCCGACCTGCATCAGTTCTTTCACGTGGCGACAGGCCACGTCACCCTGCGTCTGGCGGATGGCGACCGCGTGCTGACGCCCCCGGTCGCCCTGTCCGTGCCCGCGCAGCTGGTGCATGGGTTCACCTTTGAGCGCGGCACCGAGGGGCACGTCGTGACGGTCCCGGTGGCGGTGTTGGCCGCGCTGGCCGGGCAGGGGCTGGACCGTCTGGCCGTGACGGTGCCCACGCCGCGCGTGACCGCGCTGTTTGCGGCCATCGCCAGCCGCCACGCCGATGCGGACGGGCTCCGCGATCTGGCGCTGCGGGCGCTGGTGCTGGCGCTGGGCTGCGATCTGGCCGCAGATGCGCCGCCGGGCCACGACGCAGCGGCGCAGCTGTTCGCCCGGTTCACCGCGCTGGTGCGGGAGCATGCGGTGCAGGGCTGGGGCGTGGCGGAATATGCGCGCCATCTGGGCACGTCCGCCACGCAGCTCAACCGGGTGGTGCGGACGCAGGCGGATCTGTCGGTGATGGGGGCGGTGCGTGCGCATCTGCTGGGCGAGGCGGCACGCAGGCTGGCCTATACGCGACAGCCGGTCACGGCAATTGCCTATGATCTGGGGTTCTCGGACCCGGCCTATTTCGCGCGGGTGTTCGCCAAGGGGATGGGCGTGTCGCCGCGCGGATATCGGCAGCGGTTCGGCTGAGGCGGACGACGGCCGGGGCCAGCCCCGGACCCCGGGATATTTGCGACCAGAAGAAGGGCTGGACGGGTCTGGACGTAGGGCGGAAGGCGACGCGGACCGGGTGGTCGCGCCGCCTGCGTCTCAGGCCATTTCGGGATCGGGTTCGGGCACTTTGGCGCCGGTCATGTAGCCCACTGCGTCGGACATGCTGTGCTTCTTGGGGTCGATGACGCACAGCCGCTTGCCCAGACGGTGGACGTGGATGCGGTCCGCGACTTCGAACACGTGGGGCATGTTGTGGCTGATCAGGATGATCGGCACGCCCCGCGACCGCACGTCCTGGATCAGTTCCAGCACCTTGCGGCTTTCCTTGACGCCCAGGGCGGCGGTCGGTTCGTCCAGGATGATGACCTTGGACCCGAAGGCCGCCGCACGGGCCACGGCGACGCCCTGACGCTGGCCGCCGGACAGGGTTTCCACCGCTTGGTTGATGTTCTGGATTGTCATCAGGCCGAGTTCCGTCAGCTTGTCGCGGGCGAACTTTTCCATCGCGGCGCGGTCGAGCTGGCGCAGCCACTTGCCCCTGAACCCCGGCTTGCGCAGCTCTCGCCCCATGAACATGTTGTCGGCGATCGACAGGGCGGGGGACATGGCGAGGGTCTGGTAGACCGTTTCGATCCCCGCATCCCGTGCTTCGATCGGCGACTTGAAGGCGATCTGCTTGCCATCGAGGTAGATCTCGCCCTCGTCCGGGATCACGGCGCCCGAGACGGCCTTGATCAGGGACGACTTGCCCGCGCCGTTGTCGCCGATCACGGCGAGGATCTCGCCGGGGTAGAGGTCGAAGTCGCAATGATCCAGTGCTGTGACCTTGCCGTAACGCTTGACCAGATTGCGGCCCTTCAGGATGGGTTCCATTATGCAGACACCTTTCTGATCCACTGGTCCACGGCGACGGCGGCGATGATGAGTGCGCCGATGAAGAGGTAGGTCCACTGCGCGTCGGCCCCGGCCAGCCGCAGACCCAGCGTGAACACGCCCACGATCATCGCACCGAAAAGTGCCCCCATGATCGACCCGCGTCCGCCGAACAGCGAGATGCCACCGATCACCACGGCGGTGATGGACTGGATGTTCGCTTCTTGCCCCGAGGTCGGAGAGACGGACCCGATGCGCCCGATCAGGGCCCAGCCCGCAAAGGCGCAGATCAGGCCGGTCAGCGCATAGACCGCGATCAGCACCCGGTCCACGTTCACGCCCGACAGCTTTGCCGCCTCTGGGTCGTCACCCACTGCATAGATGTGGCGGCCAAAGGCGGTCTGCCGCAGCACGTAGGCCAGCACCGCGACCAGCACGAGCATGAAGATCACGCCCACGGTCAGCGTGGCCCCGCCTTGCCCCGCCTCGTCTGCGCCGATCTTGAACGTGGTGCCAAAGACCTGCAGCAGGGGCGCGTTGTCGCGGATGTCCTGACTGCGGATGGTCTCGTTCGCGGAATAGAGGAAGTTGGCGGCAAGGATGATCTGCCACGTGCCCAGCGTGACGATGAAGGGCGGCAGCTTCATCTTGGCGACAAGCCAGCCGTTCACGGCGCCCAGCGCCGTGCCGACGATCAGACCGCAAGCGACCGATACTTCGACGGGGATGCCATAGCGGAACGTGAACTGGCCCATGACGACCGACGACATGACCATGATCGCGCCGACCGACAGGTCGATACCCGCGGTCAGGATGATCAGCGACTGTGCTGCGGCCACGATGCCGACCAGCTGCACCTGTTGCAGCACGAGTGTCATCGACGAGGCGGAAAAGAACTTTTCCCCCAGAAGCGCGCCGAACACGCCGATCGACAGCACCAGCACGATCAGCGGCACCAGCGAGGGTGTCACGTGCAGCGCGTGCTGCAGCTTCTTGACGAAGCCTTTGTGATCGTCGTGGAACTCTGCAATCGCCTCCTCGCGCTTGACCTTCACGACGGATTCGAAATCGTCTGACTGCGATGTCATCGCACGCCCCCTCCCCATACATGTTGTGATGTGGTGCCGGTCACGGCATCACATGCCCCCCCGGACTTCTTGCCAAGGGGGCCGGGCGTGCCCGCCCCCCTTGTCGTCGCTGGTGCCGTTACCGGCCGGGCTGGTTCAGCCCCAGCAGAGATCCGTGCCTTCAGCAGACGTGATCGACTCGACGCCGTCAACCGGCGCGTCGGTGATCAGCTTGACCCCGGTGTCGAAGAAGTCCTTGCCTTCGGTAGGCTGGGGCAGGGTGCCGTCGGCGGCGAAGGCTGCGATCGCCTGCACGCCCAGACGGGCCATTTCCAGCGGATACTGCTGGCTGGTGGCACCGATCACGCCTTCGGCGACGTTCTGCACGCCGGGGCAGCCGCCATCGACGCTGACGATCAGCACGTCGTTTTCACGACCCACGGCGCGCAGCGCCTCGTAGGCACCGGCAGCGGCGGGTTCGTTGATCGTGTAGACCACGTTGATCTCGGGATCGACGGCCAGCAGGTTTTCCATGGCGGTGCGGCCGCCTTCTTCGTTGCCCGAGGTCACGTCGTTGCCGACGATGCGGGGATCTTCCTCGTCACCGATCACGTTGGCATCGCCCAGTTCGATGCCGAAGCCCTGCAGGAAGCCTTGGTCGCGCAGCACGTCGACGGTCGGCTGGCTGACGGCCAGGTCGAGCATCGCGATCTTGGCGTTGGCGGCGTCATCACCCAGCGTACCGGCGGCCCACTGACCGATCAGCAGACCGGCGGCGAAGTTGTCGGTGGCAAAGGTCGCGTCGGCGGCATCGGCTGGGGTCAGCGGCGTGTCCAGCGCGATGACCAGAATGCCGGCGTCGCGGGCCTTCTGGACCGAATCGACGATGGCAGAGGTGTCGGACGCGGCGATCAGGATGCCCTTGGCGCCGTCGGCGATGCAGGTTTCGATGGCGGCGACCTGGGTTTCGTTGTCACCGTCCACGGTGCCGGCGAATGAATTCAGGGTCATGCCCAGCTCTTCGGCTGCGGCTTCGGCGCCTTCCTTCATCTTGACGAAGAAGGGGTTCGTGTCGGTCTTGGTGATCAGGCATGTGGTCATGCCCTCGGCGGACTGCGCACTGGCGGCGCCGGTCATCGCGATCAGCGCAAGCGCTGTTCCTGCAAGCAATTTCTTCATGGTAGCCTCCCAAATGTGGTAGGCGGTGTGACCGCCCTTGCCCCGCACCCTCCCGGCCGGGGACTGAATGCGTTAAACATGATTCGCGACCTTGCGTCAATAAATAAATAAACTTGATTTATTAATCAGTGCGCGCGAATGTAAGTCCGGGAGGACGTAACATGACAGATCCTGAGGTACGCGATCCCGGCTCCGGCCGCAATCAGCAGACGTTGCGCGACCACAACGAACGCCTGATCCTGACGACCCTGCTGCGCCACGGCGCACTGGCGGGGAGCGACATCGCGCGGCGCACGGGGCTGTCGCCGCAGACGGTGTCGGTCATCATGCGCGGGCTGGAACAGGACGGGCTGCTGCACCGGGGCGATCCGCAGCGGGGGCGCGTGGGCAAGCCGTCGATCCCCATGCAACTGGCGCCGCAGGGCGCCTATGCGGTCGGGTTGAAGATCGGGCGGCGCAGCGCCGATCTGGTGCTGACCGACATGATCGGCGGGCTGATCGCGGAACGCACGCTGACCTATGCCTATCCGATGCCGCAACCGATCGTGCAGTTTCTGGCCGACGGACTGGCGGCCTTTGCGGTGGGTCTGGGACCTGCCGCCGCCGACCGGATCGCCGGCATCGGCATCGCCAGCCCGTCAGAAATCTGGAGCTGGTCCGAGACGGTCGGCGCCCCCGCCCATGATCTGGACGCCTGGCAGGAGTTCGATTTCGCCCGCGCGATCACGGATTTCTCCTCGTTGCCGGTGTTTCTGGAAAACGACGCCACGGCGGCCAGCCGGGCCGAGCATACCTATGGCGGCGGGCGCAACTGGCGCGACTATGCTTATTTCTTCGTGGGTTCGTTCATCGGTGGCGGTGTGATCCTGAACCATTCGGTGTTCGACGGGCCGACCGGCAATGCGGGGGCATTCGGATCCTTGCCGATGCGGAGGCGGGACGGGCGCGACATCCAGCTGATCGACGTGGCATCCCTGCATCTGCTGGAAACCGCGGTGCGTCAGGCGGGGCGCGATCCGTCGGTGCTGTGGACGCCGCCACAGGACTGGTCCGGCATCGAGGATCTGGTGGCCGGTTGGATCGACACCACGGCAGAGCAACTGGCGCTGGCGTCGCTGACGGTCTGCGCGGTGATCGATTTCGAGGCGGTGGTGATCGACGGCGGCTTCCCGGCGGATGTGCGCGACCGGCTCGTCGCCAGCACGGCGGACAAGCTGTCGCGGCTGGATCTGCGCGGCCTGACCTGCCCCGCGGTCGTGGCGGGCAGCATCGGGCCGAACGCCCGTGCGCTGGGGGCGGCAGCCACGCCGATCCTGTCGCAGTTCTTTCTGAACACCCACGCGGAACAGGGCAGCTAGGCCAAGAGACCCTCAGCGCAGACACTTTCAGACCGGGCGCCGCCGCCCCATGTCGGCGTGAAGCACCGCCGCCTCGCCACGGGTCAGCAAGCGGCGGGCATGCGTGCCGTAAGCCCCGATGTCGTCGCGCAGGACGGGCATGCGACTGAACAACCGGTCGCGGTCCTCCGATGCCAGCGCATCGAGGGCCGCTGCCGCGGGGTGGAAGCTTTCGGTGGCGACGGCGTTGGCGAAGACAATCTGGTGACGCGGCAGCATCAGGTGGATGTAGGTCACGTCGCGGCGACTGCGGTCGCGCAGGATGTGGCGGTCGTCCACAAGGTCGCGGGCGGCGACCAGCACCTCTGCCGTGTTGAACAGCGCAGCGGCGCGTGCGCCACGCAGCACGACGCGGTGGTCCGGCGAGACCAGCAGACCGGCGTCCGGCACGTCGCGGTCCAGCGCACCCTTCCGCAGACGGACGGGGGCCAGGTCCGGCGTCGCCATGATCCGGGCCGCGCTGACGCGGCGGCGCCCGATCCACAGCACCTCGGCGGGGCCGTCGTCCTGCGTCTGCACGCGGCACCCCTCATGCAGGCTGGCGACATCGCGCGGCCCTTCCGGCGTCAGGATCATCGTGCCGGGTGTAAAGCAGATGACGCCGCCGCGCGCCGTGGTCGTCCGTGTCGTGCGATCTGATTCGAGGCCGTGGCGCATGACCCACAGGTCGGTACGCCGCGGCGGTGCACCGTCCACGAACAGCGCAAGCGGGCCGTGCCCGCCGTCGCGCAGGATCACCGCGACCTCCCACGTGCCGCGCCCGTCGGTGACGGTGAAGCTGTGGTCGAACAGCGGGTCGGTGGCTGGGGTCCGCGCCACGCGCCGCGCGCCGCGCGCACCGCCGATCAGCCGCCGGACGCTGCCGCCGGCACGTCGCCGCAGGTCCAGCGCCGCGCGGGACGGTCCCAGCGTCAGCACGCTGCCCGGCCCATCGACGCGCACCAGCGGGCCGTCCCACGACCATGTGCTGCCGATCCGCACCTGACCCGGCGATGTCGCCCAGCCGCCATCCAGCTCCGTCTGCGACCACGCAACGACGAACGTGCCGGTGAAACCGGTTGTCATGAGTGTTGCCCTTGCCTCTGTCGTCCCACGTCGTTGATCGCGCGGAATCGATGCGCTCAGCGTAGCAAGGCAGGCAGCCCAGCGGCAAGCGCGCGCCGCAACCGTCGGCGGTTTTGGTCAGAAGCGCAGGGCGATCTGCACCGATCCGGTGACCTGTCCCTCAGGCTGCCCTTCGAACTCGGGGCCGAGCCACGTGGCGGCATAGGTCACGGCCAGACCCGACCGGGCGCGCCACGTGACACCAAGTCTGGCGCGCGCACGCGGATCCGACGCAACATAGCCCTGATCACGGGGCAGGTAGATGCTGTTGCCGACCATCGCGACATCGGCCCCCAGCCGCCACGTCAGCCCCGCTGCGGCGTCGGTGTCTGCACCGGGATAGAGTTGCCCGGTTGCCACATCGCGCAGCATCAGCGTCGTGTCCCGCGCGCCCGCGCCCAGCACCAGATCGGCCCCGATGCGCAGCAGATCCTCGGCCCCGACCAGACCTTCTGCAAAGGGGTGGAGAGTCGCACCCGGCGACAGCGGCACGGCGCGCCGCGCCTCGACCGTGAACTGGGCCGCGAACCGGTCGGTCAGCGGGTCTTCGGTGCGGGGGCGCTGCAGGCCGATGGCGTCGTGAAAGGCCTCTTGAAAGCGGGCGATGCCGGTCTGTGGTCCGATGGCCAGCAGATCCAGCCCGAGGTTGTAGCGCAGCGGCCCTGCGCCGTAGTGCGTATGCAGGCCCGCGCTGGCGGTTCCCGCATAGGGACGGTCGCGGTCGCCGTTGCCGGGGGCGATGATTTCCGTGCGGAAGCGGTATTCGAGGATCTGCCCCGGCTGTTGCGGCCGACCGTCCCACGGCCGGGCGCTGCGCAGATGGCTGAACACGAAGCTGCCCGTGCGCCAGCGATCGTGGCCGTCGCCCAGCGCATCGTTGGTGAACAGCCGACCGTTGCCGATGGCGACGCGGTCCTGCGCCACGGCGGCACCGCCGCCGGCAAGGGTCAGCAACAGCAGCAGGATGGCAGCCGGACGCAGCATCGCAGGTCTCCGTGGCAGGCCCACGCGGGGGCGTTCGACCGACGCTAGGCCATTGCCGGTCGACGGACCATCTCTCTGGACCACGGGCCTGCAGAACCATGGCCGCCCTGCCACAGGGCGTGGCCTGGCACGTCACCGAGAGCGCTTGCGTTCGTGCATCGAATTGGATGGTATGCGCGTTACACATGTCGGCGAGGGGCCCGCCCGTCACCGCCACAAGGGGGCCTTTGATGCAACAGACCAAGACACCTGACGCCGCGGCCCTGCTCGATCACAATGCGGCCCGCGCGATCCTGAACGGCCAATGCGGCGATCCGTTCGCGCAACTGGGGATGCAGGACCGGACCGGCGCTGTGCTGCTGACGGTCTTCGTGCCGGGGGCCGAGGGTGTGACCTGTCTGACCGACGACAACGCAGTGCCGCTGACGCCGCTGCACGACTACCCGGGTCTCTTCGTCGCTGCCTTCGCCGACCGTCCCGCCAGCTACCGCCTGCGGGCCTCGGCGCAGGGACACGCGTGGGAGTTCGACGACCCTTACCGCTTTGACCCGGTCCTGACCGCCGACGACCTGTATTATCTGGGGGAAGGGACGCACCGCCGCCTGTGGCACGTCCTTGGCGCGCATGTCATGACGCATCAGGGCGTGGATGGCGTGCATTTCGCCGTCTGGGCGCCGAACGCACGTCGCGTGTCGGTGGTCGGCGGCTTCAACGTCTGGGACGGGCGGCGCACGGCGATGCGGCGTCTGGGCGGCGGCGTGTGGGACATCTTCGTTCCCGGTTTGACCGAAGGCGAGGTCTACAAGTACGAGATCATCGGCCCCGACGGTGCGGCACAGCCGCTCAAGGCAGATCCCTTTGGCTACGGGTCCGAGCACCCGCCGCGCAACGCCTCGGTCGTGCGCGACCTGCGCCGGGTCGACTGGCACGACGCTGCGTGGATGCAGACGCGCGGGGCCGCGCAATCCATCGACGCGCCCATCAGCGTCTACGAAGTGAACCTAGCGAGCTGGAAACGCGCCGCCGGCAACCGCCCACTGTCCTATACCGAACTCGCCACCGATCTGGTCGATTACGCCGCATGGATGGGCTTCACCCATATCGAGCTGATGCCGATTTCCGAACATCCCTTCGACGGATCATGGGGTTATCAACCGGTCGGCATGTATGCCCCCACCATCCGCCACGGCACGCCGGACGAGTTCCGCGCACTGGTCGAGGCGGCCCATGCCAAGGGGCTGGGTGTGCTGCTGGACTGGGTGCCGGGGCATTTTCCCACCGATGCCCACGGCCTCGGCCTGTTCGACGGCACGCATCTGTATGAACACGCCGACCCGCGCGAGGGGTTCCACCAGGACTGGAACACGCTGATCCCGAACTTCGGCCGCAACGAGGTGGCGAACTACTACAACGCCAACGCGCTCTACTGGCTCGAGGAATACCACCTCGACGGGCTGCGGGTCGATGCGGTCGCCTCGATGCTCTACCGCGACTATTCCCGCAAGCATGGCGAATGGGTGCCCAACCACGACGGCGGGCGCGAGAATTACGAGGCGATCGCCCTGCTGCGCGACATGAACACGCTGACCTATGGCGAGGTGCCGGGCATCATGACCGTGGCCGAGGAAAGCACCGCATTTCCCGGCGTGTCGCGGCCCGTGGATCATGGCGGTCTGGGCTTCGGGTTCAAGTGGAACATGGGCTGGATGAACGACAGCCTGCGGTACATGGAGCTCGACCCGATCCATCGCAAGCATCACCACCACGAGATGACGTTCAGCCTGCACTACGCCTTCGGCGAGAATTACGTCCTGCCGATCAGCCATGACGAGGTGGTACACGGCAAGGGGTCGATGCTGCACAAGATGCCGGGCAACCTGTGGGAAAAGTTCGCCAACCTGCGCGCCTTCTACGGCTTCATGTGGACCCATCCGGGCAAGAAGCTGTTGTTCATGGGACAGGAGTTCGCGCAGTCCAAGGAGTGGAACCATAACCAGTCCCTCGACTGGCACGAATGCGACGACGGGCGTCACAAGGGGATGCAGATGTGGGTGCGGGATCTCAATCGCTTCTACCGCGCGACCCCGAGCCTCTATCTGAACGACACGCGGCCCAGCGGTTTTCAATGGCTCGAGGCGGGCGATTCGGACCGGTCGATCTTTGCGTTCGTCCGGCATGGCGGGCCGGACGATCCCAAGGTCGTCGTGCTGCTGAACATGACGCCGATGGAACGGCCCGACACCCGCATCGGCCTGCCCGGTGCCGGTCGCTGGCGCGAGGCGCTGAATTCGGATGCAGAAGCCTATGGCGGCGGCGGACGTGGCAACATGGGAGCGGTTGCCACAGAAAATGTGCCTTGGATGGGACAGGATCAGTCTGCGCTGGTGAACATTCCACCGCTGTCCGCCGTTATACTCGTTCAGGATGACGCCTGACAAAACACCCCTGGGAGGAAACCAGATGAAGCCGACCCCGAATACCCGCCTCTCCAACCGCGCCCTCGCCTTCGTTCTTGCGGGTGGCCGGGGCAGCCGTCTGAAGGAATTGACCGACAACCGCGCGAAACCGGCCGTCTATTTCGGCGGCAAGACGCGGATCGTCGATTTTGCCCTGTCGAATGCCCTGAACTCCGGCATTCGCAAGATGGCGATCGCTACGCAATACAAGGCGCACAGCCTGATCCGCCACTGCCAGCGCGGCTGGGGTTTCCTGCGGGCGGAACGGAACGAATTTCTGGACATCCTGCCTGCGTCCCAGCGCATGGGCGAGTCAAAGTGGTACCTCGGCACCGCCGATGCGGTGACGCAGAACATCGACATCATCGACAGCTACGACATCGACTACATCGTGATCCTCGCGGGCGACCACATCTACAAGATGGATTACGAGGTGATGCTGCAGCAGCACGTCGATACCAATGCCGACGTGACCATCGGTTGCCTGACCGTCCCCCGGATGGAGGCGACAGCCTTTGGCGTGATGCACGTCGATGCCAGCGGCCAGATCACCGATTTCCTGGAAAAGCCCGCCGATCCGCCCAGCATCCCCGGCAAGCCGGACCACGCGCTGGCGTCCATGGGCATCTATATTTTCACATGGAGTTTCCTGCGGACGCGTCTGCTGGCCGACATGGCCGACGACAATTCCAGCCACGATTTCGGCCACGACATCATCCCGTCCATCGTCAAGGGCGGCAAGGCCATGGCGCACCGGTTCGAGGACAGCTGCGTCACCTCCGGCCTCGAGACGGAGCCCTACTGGCGCGACGTGGGGACCATCGACGCGTTCTGGCAGGCCAACATCGACCTGACCCAGTTCACGCCGCCGCTCGATCTTTACGATACGACGTGGCCGATCTGGACCTATGCGGAAAGCGTGCCGCCCGCGAAGTTCATTCACAACGAGGACGGTCGCCGGGGCTATGCTGTGTCGTCGATGGTGTCGGGCAACTGCATCATTTCCGGCTCAGAAGTCTCAGAATCCCTGCTGTTCACGGGCGTCCGCACGCATTCCTATGCCAAGCTCAACCGCGTGGTGGCGCTGCCCGACGTGCGGGTGGGGCGTCATGCTGATCTGCGCAACTGCGTCATCGACCGTGGCGTGCAGATCCCGCAGGGGCTGGTTGTGGGTCAGGATGCGGACACCGACCGCGCCAACGGGTTCCGCGTGTCGGAAAACGGCATCGTGCTGGTGACCAAGGCGATGATCGACACCTACGCGGCAAAGGCCTGATCCATGGCGGTACCTGACCGCATGGGGCGCGTGCTGTCCGTCACCTCGGAAATGGTGCCGCTGATCAAGACCGGCGGTCTGGCGGACGTGGCGGGCGCTCTGCCCGCCGCCCTGTCCCCCCACGGGTGGAAGGTGGTCACGCTGCTGCCCGCCTATCCCGGAGTCGCGGCAAAGGTGGGGCGGACCGAAGTTGTCTGGTCCGATCCCGCGCTGTTCGGCGGGCCGGTCCAGGTGCTGCGTGGCATGGTCGGCGCTGCGACGGTGCTGCTGCTGGATGCGCCGCACCTCTATGACCGTGCGGGGACGCCTTACGGCAGTCCGCAGGACTTTCCCGACAATCCGCAGCGGTTCGCGGCCCTGTCATGGGTCGCGTCACGGATCGCGCGCGAGGGGTTGACCGACGGCTGGCGGCCCGACGTGCTGCATGGCCACGACTGGCAGGCGGGCTTCGCCCCCGCCTATCTGCGCTATGGCGGCGAGACCCCGGTGAAATCGGTCATGACGATCCACAACATCGCGTTCAAGGGCATGGCCCCTGCCGCGATGCTGGGCGGGTTGCGCCTGCCGTTCGAGGGGTTCAACGCCAACGAACTGGAGTTCTGGGGGCAGCTCTCCAGCCTCAAGGCGGGTCTGGCGCTGGCGGATGCGATCACGACCGTCAGTCCGACCTATGCGGCCGAATTGATGCGCCACGAATTCGGCATGGGATTGGAAGGGTTGCTTGCCCACCGCGCCGCCGACCTGCACGGCATTCTGAACGGCGTGGACGAAGCGGTGTGGAACCCCGAAACCGACCCTGCGATCAAACCCTTCGGTCGCGCGAAACTGGCGGCCAGACGCGCTAACAAGCTGGCGCTGCTGGCCGAGTTCGGCCTGACCGATGCGGGCGGGCCGCTGGCCATCGTGGTCAGTCGCCTGACCGACCAAAAGGGCATCGACCTGCTGACCGCCTGTGCTGCGGATTTCGTCGCACAGGGTGGTACGCTCGCCGTGCTCGGTGCAGGAGAGCCGCATCTGGAAGAAGCGATGAAGGATCTCGTCAAGGCGCACCCGGGCCGGATCGGGCTGCGGCTGGGATATGACGAGGCGCTGTCGCACCGCATGTTCGCGGGTGGCGACGCAGTGCTGGTGCCGTCCCGGTTCGAGCCGTGCGGTCTGACGCAGATGTACGGCCTGCGGTATGGCTGCGTGCCCGTCGTCGCGCTGACCGGCGGGCTGGCGGACACGGTGATCGATGCCAACCCGATGGCGGTGCAGGCACAGGTGGCGACGGGGATCCAGTTCCATCCTGTCGATGCGCTGGCCTTCGCACAGGCCCTGCGACGGTTGCACGACCTTTATGCCGATCCAAAGGGATGGGCATTGATGCAAAAACGCGGGATGGCGCAGGCGCTCGGATGGGATACATCTGGATCAACCTATGCCAAACTGTACGAGTCCTTGACCGCGTGAATGCCACACTGAATCACGGAATTCCGACACGGCTGCGCGACCATCCGCTGGCCGCCGGTCGCCCCTTTCCACTCGGCGCAACCTTTGACGGGCAGGGCGTGAACTTCGCCGTGTTCTCGGAACATGCGGATGCGATCAACCTGTGCCTGTTCACCGACGATGGTCGCAAGGAGCGTGCCCGCATCCCCCTGCTGGAACGCGACGGCGACGTTTGGCACGTCTATGTCACGGGCCTGACGCCGGGCGCGAAATACGGCTACCGCGTCCAGGGGCCCTATGCGCCGGAGGACGGCCACCGCTTCAACTACAACAAGCTGCTGCTGGACCCGTATGCCAAGCGCATCTCGGGCAAACTGCGCTGGTCGGATGCGGTCATGGGCTACCGCGTCGGCAGCACCAAGGGCGACCTGACCTTTGATAACCGCGACAGTGCCTTTGCGGTGCCGCGGTCGATGGTCGTCGATCCGTCGTTCAACTGGGGTGACGACAAGGCACCCTGCACCAGCCCGTCCGACACCCTGATCTACGAAACCCACGTCAAGGGCATGACCGCCCGGATGCCGGGCGTGTCGCCGATGACGCGGGGCCGGTTCCTCGGCCTGTCATCCGAACCGGTGCTGGAACACTTGAACAAGGTCGGTGTCACCACGGTGCAGCTGATGCCCGTGCAGGCCTTTGTCGACGATCATTTCCTGTCGCAGAAGGGGCTGCGCAACTACTGGGGCTACAACACCATCGGCTTCTTTGCGCCGGAGCCGCGCTACATGACCGATCAGGGCATCTGGGAGTTCCAGACCATGGTGCGGCGGTTCCATTCGGCGGGGATCGAGGTGGTGCTGGACGTCGTCTACAACCACACCGCCGAAGGCAACGAGATGGGGCCGACCCTGTCGTTCCGTGGCTTCGACAATCTGTCATATTACCGTCTGGCTGCCGACAAGCGATTCTACGTCAACGACACCGGCACCGGGAATACCCTGCGCACGGATCACCCGATGGTGCTACGCCTGATCATGGATTCCTTGCGTTACTGGGTCGAGGTGATGCATGTCGACGGCTTCCGCTTCGACCTTGCCACGATCCTCGCGCGCGAAAAGAGCGGCTTCGACCGGCAGGGCGGGTTCCTTGACGCGCTGCGGCAGGACCCGGTGCTGGGCAACGTCAAGCTGATCGCGGAACCCTGGGATCTGGGGCCGGGCGGCTATCAGCTGGGCAACTGGCCGCATCCGTTCATGGAATTCAACGACAAGTACCGCGACAACCTGCGCAAGTACTGGCGCGGCGACCGGGGGCTGACCGCCGATCTGGCAAAGCGCATCGTGGGGTCCGCCGAACAGTTCGACCATTCGGGCCGCGCCGCCACGTCGTCGATCAACTTCGTCACGGTCCACGACGGCTTCGTGCTCGAGGATCTCGTCAGCTACAACGTCAAGCACAACGCCGCCAACGGCGAAGAGAACCGCGACGGCAAGGACGACAACTACTCCGACAACACGGGCCACGAAGGGCCGACCGACGATGCGGCGATCCGCGCTGCCCGCGCCCTGCGCAAGCGCAACCTGCTGGCGACCGTGTTCCTGTCCCAGGGGACACCGTTCCTGCTGTCGGGCGACGAGATCGGCAATTCCCAGTGGGGCAACAACAACACCTATGCGCAGGACAACGATCAGGGCTGGGTCAATTGGCACAAGCCCGATCAGAAGCTGCTCGCCTTCGTCGAACGCCTGTCCCGGCTGCGCCGGGACCATCCGGTGCTGCGGCAGTCGCGGTTCCTGCACAGTCGCGCGCGGCGCACCGATGGCAAGCCGGACCTGTTCTGGCGGATGCCCGACGGGCGCGCGCCGACGGCGACCGATTGGCAGAACCCCGACTGGCGCGCCCTGTCGGTCGAGGTGCGCACATCGTCAGATACGCCCGCCTATGCGGCGTCCACCGACGTGCTGTTTCTGACCTTCAACGCGGGTGACGAGGTGACGGTCGTGTTGCCGGACCTGCCCGCAGGCTGTTTGTGGAAGCTGGTTCTGGACACCGCAGCCCCCGACGAAGGGCCGCAATGCATCAATGGCGCCACCGCACGCGTGGCCGCGCAGTCGGTCTGCGTCTTTGCCCAGACGCCCGCCTGACGGGCCATTCGTCTTTCATCGGTCAGGAGGACCGCAATGACCACGACCACCACACGGCCCATCGCGGGTCAGAAACCCGGCACCAGCGGCCTGCGCAAGAAGACGCGGGTGTTCATGGAACCGCACTATCTCGAAAACTTCGTGCAGGCGGTGTTCGACGCCATCGGCGGGGCGGCTGGCAAGACGTTTGTCGTGGGCGGCGACGGGCGCTATCACAATGACACCGCCGCGCAGATCATCCTGCGCATGGCCGCCGCCAACGGGGCCGCGCGGGTGATCGTGGGGCAGGGGGCGCTGCTGTCGACGCCCGCCGCGTCGCACCTGATCCGCCTGAACCAGACCGATGGCGGCCTGATCATGTCGGCCAGCCACAACCCCGGCGGCCTCGACGAGGATTTCGGGATCAAGTTCAACGGCCCCAACGGCGGCCCAGCCCCCGAAGGGCTGACCGACCGGATCTATGCCCGCACCACCGAGATCACACAGTATCATGTCATCGACGCGCCCGATGTGGACCTGCATACCATCGGCGACAGCCGCCTCGGCGACATGACCGTCAGCGTCGTCGATCCGGTCATGGATTACGCCGCGCTGATGGAGACGCTCTTCGACTTCCCCGCGATCCGCGCGATGATCGCGGACGGGTTCCGCATCAGCTTCGACGCGATGAATGCGATCACCGGCCCCTACGCGACAGCGATCCTGCAGAACCGCCTTGGTGCGGCATCCGGCACCGTTGTGCACGGCACGCCCCTGCCCGATTTCGGCGGGATGCACCCCGACCCGAACCCGACCTGGGCGCACGAGCTGATGGACACGATGAACGGTATGGGCGCGCCCGATTTCGGAGCCGCCAGCGACGGCGACGGGGACCGGAACATGATCGTCGGTCCCGGCATCTACGTCAGCCCGTCCGACAGCCTGGCCGTGCTGGCCGCCGGCGCACATCTGGCCCCCGGTTACACGCAGGGCCTCGCCGGTGTCGCCCGGTCGATGCCCACATCCGCCGCCGCCGACCGCGTCGCGGAAAAGCTGGGGATGCCGTGCTACGAGACGCCGACGGGCTGGAAGTTCTTCGGCAACCTGATGGACGATGGCCGCGTGACCCTGTGCGGCGAGGAATCCTTTGGCACCGGGTCAGACCACGTGCGCGAAAAGGACGGGCTGTGGGCCGTGCTGATGTGGCTCAACATCATGGCGGTGCGCAAGATGGGCGTGGCGGACATCATGGCCGACCACTGGCAGACCTATGGACGCAACTATTACTCTCGCCACGATTACGAGGCGATCGAGACGGAGGTGGCGAACGCGCTGGTCGCCGATCTGCGTGCCGGACTGCCCGATCTGCCGGGCCAGCAGGTGCGGGGGCGCACCATCGCGACCGCCGACGATTACACCTACCACGACCCGGTGGACGGGTCCGTGTCGGAACATCAAGGCATCCGCGTGATCTTCGACGACGGTGCGCGCTTCGTGATCCGCCTGTCGGGGACCGGCACGTCGGGTGCCACCTTGCGGCTGTATCTGGAGGCGCTGGAACTCGATCCCGCGAACTTCGACCACGACCCGCAGCAGGCGCTGGCGGGGATCATTGCGGCGGCCGAGGACATTGCGCAGATCAGGGCCCGGACGGGCCGCAGCGGTCCCGACGTGACCACCTGACGGGGCGCGGGCCGGTGGCGACACCGGCCCGCGCATGGCTCAGCCGACGAACTTCTTGTAGTCGCCTTCGGTCATGTAGTCTTCCATGTCGTCCAGATCCTCTGGCGCGATGGTGAACAGCCAGCCGTCGCCGACCGGATCGTCCAGCAGCAGGGACGTGTTCTTCAGCAATGCGGTGTTCACGTCGACGATTTCGCCGCCGATGGGGGCAAGGATGTCGGACGTGGTCTTGTCGCTTTCGACGACGGCCACCTCGTCGTCCTTGACGACGGTGTCGCCTTCTTCCGGCAGCTCGATGTAAGCGATCTCGCCCAGTTCGGACACGCCGAAGGGCGTCACGCCGACGACGATGTTGCCGTCCTCCTCGCGCAGCCACAGGTGTTCTTCGGTGAATTTCATGGATGGCGCCTCCTTGGGCGGTGTGTCGTTGTGGGTTCAGAATAGCTGCAACGCACGAACCGACAAGCGGTTGCCATGCAACCGCCTCCGCGCAAAGGTGTGTGCAGGGGACGGGGAGGGTGCGATGACCGACATCTATGTGACAGGTGCTGCGCGCACACCGCTTGGCGCGTTCCAGGGGGCCTTCTCCACCGTATCCGCCACGGCGCTGGGCAGCGTGGCGATCCGCGCCGCCGTGGACCGTGCGGGCATCGATCCCGCGTCGGTGAGTGAGGTGCTGATGGGAAACGTCCTGCCCGCCGGTCTGGGGCAGGCCCCCGCGCGACAGGCCAGCCTCGGGGCGGGCATCGGCGACCATGTGCCCTGCACAACGGTCAGCAAGGTCTGCGGGTCTGGGATGAAGGCGATCACGCAGGGCATGGACGCGATCCGTGCGGGTAGCGCCGCCACCATCATAGCCGGCGGGATGGAGAGCATGACCAACGCCCCCTATCTGCTGCCGAAGGCGCGCGGCGGCGCGCGGATCGGGCATGACGTGATGCTGGATCACATGATGTGGGACGGGCTGGAGGATGCCTATGCCACCACCGACACCGGTGCGCGCCGCCCGATGGGCAGCTTCGGCGAGCAATGTGCCGCGCAGTATGGCTTTGACCGCGCAGCGCAGGATGCCTTTGCCACGGCCAGCGTGATGCGCGCGCGCGCCGCGGCAGAGGCGGGGCATTTCGACTGGGAAATCGCGCCGGTCATGGGCGGGCGCAAGCACGACCAGTGCGTCACCCGTGACGAGGGGCCTGACCGCATCGACGTGGCGCGCATCCCGACGCTGCGCGCGGCCTTTGCCGATAGCGGGACGATTACCGCCGCCTCCGCGTCGTCCATCAACGACGGCGCTGCGGCGCTGGTGTTGATGTCGGGCGATGCGATGCGTGCGGCTGGGGTGCAACCGCTGGCGCGGATCGTGGGCCATGCGGCCTATGCGGGCGAACCGGGGTGGTTCACCACCGCGCCGATCCATGCACAGCGCAGGCTGGCGGCGCAGATCGGCTGGTCGCTGGCCGACGTGGACCTGTTCGAGATCAACGAGGCGTTCGCCGTGGTGCCGATGGCGGCGATGGCCGACTGCGACCTGCCCCACGACCGGGTGAACGTGCATGGCGGGGCCTGTGCGCTGGGCCACCCGATCGGCGCGTCGGGGGCACGGATCGTGGTCACGCTGTTGGGGGCGATGCGTGCGCGGGGTGCCCGACGCGGCATCGCCAGCATCTGTATCGGTGGGGGCGAAGCGCTCGCCCTCGCACTGGAGGCCTAGAGCACGGCCGACCTGATCGCGTAGGCCACGACCGTCAGGATCGCGACGCTGACGATCCAGATCGCCACGAACCACGCGATCCGTCGCCACAGGGGGGCTGCGTTCGCCATCAGTGGTATCCCGCCTCCGGGTCCAGCTTGCCGCGGAAGACGTAGTAGGCGTAGGCGGTGTAGCCCAGGATCAGCGGGATCAGCACCACGGTGCCCACGAGGGTGAACCACAGGCTTTCGTCTGGGGCCGCGGCCTCCCAGATCGTGAGGGTGGGCGGGACGATGTTGGGATAGAAACTGATCCCGATCCCGATGAAGCTGATCATGAACAACGACAGCGATGCGAGAAACGCCATCACGTCGTGCCCGCCGGGGGCCAAGCCCTTGAACAGGGCAAAGATCGCAATCAGCAGGGCCACCGGGATCGGCAGGGTCCACAGGACCCCCGGCATCGCGAACCACCGCTCGAAATACACAAAATCCTGAAACGGCGTCAGCACGCTGACGGCTGCGATGAACACCAGTGTCACGATGGCTAGCGGTCGCGCCAGATCGCGCATCCGGTGGTGCACCGCGCCATCGGTCTTCATCACGATCCACGTGGCCCCCAGCAGGGCATAACCCACGACGACGGCCACGCCGGTCAGCACGGTGAACGGCGTCAGCCAATCCCACCAGCCGCCGGAATACTGGCGATCCGTGATCTCAATCCCCTGCACCAGCGCACCCAGGGCGATGCCCTGACACAGGGCGGCCATGGTCGATCCACCGAAGAACGCCCAGTCCCAGACCCATTTCCAGCGTTCCGTCCGCCAACGGTATTCGAACGCGACGCCCCGGAACACCAGCGCCAGCAGCATCAGGATGATCGGCATGTAAAGCGCCGACATCACCACCGCATAGGCCAGCGGAAAGACCGCGAACAGCCCGCCGCCGCCCAGCACCAGCCACGTCTCGTTCCCGTCCCAGATGGGCGCGACCGAGTTCATCATCGTGTCGCGGTCCTTCTTGTTGTGGGCAAAGGGGAACAGGATCCCGATACCCAGATCGAAGCCGTCGAGGATGACATAGACCAGCACCGCAAAGGCGATGATGCCGGCCCAGATGAAGGGAAGATCGAATTCCATGGCTCTGTTCCCTTACTCTGACGGTGTCTGCTGTGCGGGCGTAATGCCCGCCGTGCGGATCGGGCCTTCGCTCAGCTTCGGTTCCGTTCCCGGACGCATGCCCATCAGGCGCATGATGTAATAGGTGCCGGCACCGAAGACGAAGAAATACACGACGATGAACGCGATCAGCGACGCGGCGACTGCAGGTGCGGCCACGGGGCCGAGGCTTTCGGACGTGCGCATCAGGCCATAGACGGTGAACGGCTGACGGCCCACTTCCGTCGTGATCCAGCCCGCCAGCACTGCGACGAAGCCCATGGGACCCATCGCGATGGCCGCGCGGTGCAGTGTCGCACTGTCATAGAGCCGCCCGCGATACCGCTGCACGGCACCAAAGAGGCCGAGGCCCAGCATGGCGAACCCGATGCCCACCATCACGCGAAAGCTCCAGAACACGATGGCAACCGGGGGCTCGTCCTCGTCCGGGATGGTGTCGAGGCCCGCCAGCGGCGCGTTCAGGTCGTGCTTGAGGATCAGCGACGACAGCTTGGGGATCTGAACCGCATAGTCGATCCGCTTTTCCGCCGGGTTGGGGATGCCGAACAGGATCAGCGGTGCGCCGTCCGGGTGGCTGTCGTAATGCCCTTCCATCGCCATGACCTTGGCGGGCTGGTGTTCCAGCGTGTTGATGCCGTGGAAATCGCCCGCCACGATCTGCAGCGGTGTGACGATGATGGCCATCCACATCGCCATCGAGAACATCTTGCGCGACGCCTTGTTGTCGCGGTCCTGCAGCAGGTGCAACGCACCGACGCCGGCCACGACGAAGGCGGTCGTCAGATAGGCCGCCAGCACCATGTGCACGAGGCGGTAGGGGAACGACGGGTTGAACACGATGGCCCACCAATCGACGGGCACGAACTGGCCCACTTCGTTGATGGCGAAACCGGCCGGCGTCTGCATCCAGCTGTTCACGCTCAGGATCCATGTGGCCGACATCAGCGTGCCGCCAGCGACCATCGCCGTGGCGAACATGTGCAGGCCATTGCCGACCTTTTCACGCCCGAACAGCATGATGCCCAGAAAACCCGCCTCGAGGAAGAAGGCGCTCAGCACCTCGTAGGCCATCAGCGGTCCGATCACCGGACCGGCGCGGTCCGAGAACGTGCTCCAGTTGGTGCCGAACTGATAGGACATGACGATGCCGGACACGACGCCCATGGCGAAGGCCACGGCGAAGATCTTTTTCCAGTAGTCGAACAGCACCCGGTAGGTGTTGTCGGCGGTCCACAGCCACAGGGCATTCAGGACGGCAAGGAAGCTTGCCAGTCCGATCGAGAAGGCCGGAAAGATGATGTGGAACGACACGGTGAACGCAAACTGGAAGCGGGCCAGGATTTCTGCGGAAAAACCATCGAGCATGTCGAGTGTCCTTGTCTGCACCCCGTGGGAGGCGGGGCTGAGGGGCATGTGTCATCGCGGTGCCACGCTTTCCATGGGACGAAACCGCGCAGAACTGTAATGTCTGTCGCATAACTAGCGGGTTTCCGGCAATCGTCCGTGACCACGGTCACCCAATCGGTGTGGCACGTTTGTTTTTTCGGTGACAAGCGGGCATGGACCTGCATTGTCACGCCAGCGCACGCACGACTGGCATCTGAGCAAGACTCTGGCATCAGCGCAGGACTGGCATCTGAGGAGGATACGCATGACGACGACACGCAGGACCTTGATGGGGGCGGCCGCAGCGCTGCTGGCCCTGACCGCGACCGGTGCCCTGGCGCAGGAGGTGACGCTGAAGCTGCACCAGTTCCTGCCCGCACAATCCGTTGTGCCGTCCCAGATCCTCGACGTCTGGGCCGACAAGGTCGAGGCGGACAGCGGCGGGCGCATCAAGGTCGACCGCTATCCGTCGATGCAGCTGGGTGGCACACCGCCCGAACTGATCGACCAGGTGACCGACGGGGTCGCCGATATCGTCTGGACAGCCGTCGGCTATACGCCGGGGCGTTTCCCGACGACAGAGGTTTTCGAACTGCCGTTCTTCGTCGAAGATCCGCAGGCCGCCGCCTATGCATTCTGGAAACTCTACGAAAGCGACATGGCGCAGACCGAGTTCGCTGACGTGCACATGCTGGGCACATGGGTCCACGGGCCGGGCCTGCTGCACACCGCCGATCCCGTCGATACTCCCGCCGATCTGCAGGGCATGCAGATCCGCGGCGGGTCGCGTCTGGTGAACCAGATGCTCGAGGCGGTGGGGGCCACGCCCGTGGGGATGCCGGTGCCTGCGGTGTCGGAATCCCTGTCGAAGGGCGTCATCGACGGTGCGACCCTGCCGTGGGAGGTGACGAGCAGCGTGCGCGTGGCCGAACTGGTGCAGAACCATACCGCGTTCGAAGGGGCTGGCCTTTACACCCTGACCTTCATCCTCGCGATGAATCCCGACAGCTACGCGGCGCTGCCCGACGATCTGAAGGCGGTCGTGGATGCGAACTCTGGTCTGGATTTCTCTGTGCTTGCCGCAGGGGTGCAACTGGCGGCCGACGATCCCGCCCGGCAGATCGCCGAGGACATGGGCAACAGCATCGTCACCATCGACGCGGCGACGGTCGCGGCCGACTGGATGCCGCTGGTCGCGCCGATTTATGACACCTGGGCCGCCGAGATGGACGAACAGGGCCTCGACGGGCAGGGACTGATCGACCGGGCCCGCACGCTGATGGCGGAATACGTACCCGCGCAGTAACCATTGCAGCCGCACGTCGGGGCGTCCATGCAGGTCGTGGGCGCCCCGTTGCGTGCGCGTCGACGAACACAGGACCAGCATGTATCCGTTCTTTCTGACCCTTTCGCGCGGCATGGCGTGGCTTGGCGGTGCCATGCTGCTGGTGCTGATCCTGCTGGTCTGCGCATCCGTCCTGGGGCGCGAGGCGAATGGTCTGCTTCACGCAGACGCGGCGCAGGCGCTGGCCCCCGGCCTTGCCGCGTGGGTGCTGGGCCTTGGCATCGGCCCGATCAACGGTGATTTCGAACTGGTCGAGGCGGGGATCGCATTTGCGATCTTCGCCTTTCTGCCGCTGTGCCAGATCACCGGCGGCCACGCATCGGTCGATATCCTGACTCAACGTTTCCCGGACATGATCAGCCGCGGGCTGCGGCTGGTGACCGACATCGTCTTTGCCGCCGTGCTGGTGGTCATGGCGCAGCAGCTCTGGCTGGGGATGCTGTCCAAGAAGGCGTCCGGCCAGACCACGTTCCTGCTGGAAATGCCGGTCTGGTGGGCCTACGCCCTGTCGATGACGGGTGCGGTCGCAGCCGCCGTGGTCGCCTGCTACATCGCCGTCGAACGGCTGCGCGAAGCCGCCACGGGCCGCACCATCCTGCCCGTCGATCTGGAGGCCGACCATTGAGCGACGCAGCCATCGGCATCCTGTCCTTTCCCGCGCTTCTGGTGCTGATCTTTCTGCGGGTGCCCATCGGGCTGGCGATGTTCCTGACCGGGCTGCTCGGCCTCGTCTTCGTCACCGGTGACGCCACGGTGCCGCTGGCGCGGCTGAAGTCCGAGACATTCACCACATTCTCCAGCTATTCGCTGTCCATCGTGCCAATGTTCCTGCTGATGGGGCATTTCGCGACGCTGGGCGGCATGTCGCAGGCGCTGTTCCGCGCCGCCGAAAGCTTTGTCGGTCATCGCAAGGGCGGCGTCGCCATGGCGGCCATCGGGGCCTGCGCGGGCTTCGGCGCGATCTGCGGATCGAGCCTTGCGACCGCCGCCACCATGGGCCGCGTCGCCCTGCCGGAACTGCGGCGCTATGGCTATGCGGGCGGGTTTTCGACCGCGACGCTGGCGGCGGGCGGCACGCTGGGCATCCTGATCCCGCCGTCCATCGTGCTGGTGATCTATGCGATCCTGACCGAGCAGAACATCGCCAAACTGTTCCTTGCGGCCTTCATCCCCGGCGTCCTCGCGGCGCTGGGCTATGTCATCGTCATCTCGATCTACGTGCGCCTCTATCCCGGCAGTGCCGGCACCCGGCGGCGCGTGATCTGGGGCGACCGGCTGCGCGCGGTGGTGGCGGTCTGGCCTGTGGTCGTGGTGTTCGGGCTGGTGGTCGGCGGCATCTATGCCGGCTGGTTCACACCGACCGAAGGGGCGGCCGTCGGGGCGCTGGGGACCGGCCTGATCGCGTGGGGCAACGGCGGGCTGACACGGGCGACGCTGGGCCAGTCGTTCATGGTCACGGCGCGGTCCACGGCGATGATTTTCTTCATCGTGCTGGGGGCTGCGTTCTACAACGGGTTTCTCGCGCTGACGCAGGTGCCGCAGGACATCGCGGGCTGGGTCGCAGATCAGGGCCTGTCGCCGTTTCTGGTGCTGACGCTGATCCTGGTGTTCTACCTCGTGATGGGTTGTCTGATGGACAGCCTGTCGATGATCCTGCTGACGATCCCGATCTTCTGGCCGGTGATGCAGGGTCTGGATTTCGGCTTCGTCAGCCTGATCGACCTGCAGGCGGCGCGCCTCGGCGATCTGATCGCCAGCGGGGCCGTGATTGCGCCGGACCTGCTGGCGCAGGCACAGGCGGCGCTGGCGCAAGGGATGGAACTGACCGCCGATCAGATGCGAGAGATCGGTCTGCGCGGTGCCAACGCCGGTGCACTGGCCCGCATCAACGAGGAGCAGGTCGCGATCTGGTTCGGCATCCTCGTGCTGATCGTGGTCGAGGTCGGTCTGATCACGCCGCCCGTGGGCATGAACCTGTTCATCATCAACGCGATGGACCGCAAGACGCCGATCGGCGACACCTACCGCGCGGTGATGTTCTATGTGGCGTCCGACCTGATCCGTGTCATGATCCTCGTGGCGTTCCCGGCCATCACGCTGGCATTCATCGCCTGGTAGGGCAGGGGCCGTGCCGTCACCCTTGCGGCACCGGCCCTACGGCGGTCGCGCCGCGTGGCAGGGTGCCGGCGATCAGGCGCACCTCCTCGCTGATCCGGGTCAGGCGGTGGGCCAGCGGCGTGTTGCGTCGCCAGACCATCCCGATCCGCCGTTGCGGCGGTGTCCCGGCAAAGCGCTGGACGCACACGGGGGCCGCGCGGGTTTCCACCGGGACCGCCATGTCAGGGATCAGCGTCACGCCGATGCCCGCACCCACCATCTGCACCAGCGTCGCCAAGGCAGACCCGTCC
The DNA here is from genome assembly GCF_900110065.1 of Loktanella fryxellensis. Lineage (GTDB taxonomy): Bacteria > Pseudomonadota > Alphaproteobacteria > Rhodobacterales > Rhodobacteraceae > Loktanella > Loktanella fryxellensis. Next base: position 51,816 of record NZ_FOCI01000015.1, read on the forward strand.
AGCCATTCACGCGGTCGCGCCGTGCCCACCCCGCAGAACGCCAGCGCCTGATCGCGAAAGCAGTGCCCCTCCTCCAGCAGCAGCAAGCGCATCTGGCGCAGTTGCGCCGCATCGGGCACCGGACGGCCTGCATCCGCCGCTGGCCGGATCAGCACGAAATCCTCGTCCAGCAGGGGCACTTCGGTCAGCGCGGGTTCCGATACGGGCAGGGCCACGATGGCCGCATCCAGCAGGCCCGCCCCCAGATCCTCGATCAGCCGCGGCGTCAGGGTTTCGCGCACCTGCAGGTCCAGACCGGGGTATTGCAGCGTCAGCGCGCCGATCAGGCGCGGCAACAGATAGGGCGCGACGGTCGGGATCACGCCCAGACGCAGCCGCCCGATCTGACCGCCCCGCGCGGCCTGTGCCACGTCACCCAGCTCGTCCACCGATCGCAGGATGTCGCGCGCCCGCGCGATCAGCGTCTCACCGAAATCGGTCAGCCGCACGATGCGCGGCCCGCGTTCGAACACCGGCAGGCCCAGCCGCTCTTCGAGGTCGCGGACCTGCATGGACAGGGCGGGCTGACTGACGAACGACGCATCGGCCGCGCGGCCAAAGTGCCGGTGGTCTGCCAGCGCAACCGCATAGCGCAAATGCTTGATCGTCAGGTCTGCCATAAGGATAACCTATCACCGCGATCAGAAGATACAAGTTCCACTGATCGCGTCATCCGGCTATGACGACCCGGTAACGTGACAGATATCGAGGAGATCGACATGGACGGCAGCGATGCAGCCAAGCTGGGCCAATGCCCGATGGGCCATGCCCGCCCCACTTCCGTCAACAGCGCCCGGTCCGTGCGCGACTGGTGGCCGAATCAGCTGAACCTCAAGATCCTGTCGCAGAACCTGCCGGATTCGAATCCGCTGGGGCCGTTCTTCGACTATCCGGCGGCGTTCAAGTCGCTGGATCTGGAGGCATTGCGCGCCGATCTGGTCGCGCTGATGACCGACAGCCAGGATTGGTGGCCCGCCGACTACGGCCACTACGGTCCGTTCTTCGTGCGCATGGCGTGGCACTCGGCCGGCACCTACCGCACCGCAGACGGGCGCGGCGGGTCGTCGTCCGGCACCCAGCGTTTCGCGCCGCTGAACAGCTGGCCCGACAACGGCAACCTCGACAAGGCGCGGCGCCTGCTGTGGCCGATCAAGCAGAAATACGGCAACAGCATCAGCTGGGGCGACCTGATGATCCTTGCCGGCACCGTCGGCATGGAAACGATGGGCCTGCCGTCCTTCGGCTTTGGCGGCGGTCGCGCCGACCACTGGGAGCCTGAGGAGGACATCTACTGGGGCGCCGAGGATACGTGGCTGGCTGATGGCCGCTATAGCGGCGAGCGCGAGTTGCAGAACCCGCTGGCCGCCGTGCAGATGGGCCTGATCTACGTCAACCCCGAGGGGCCGAACGGCAACCCCGACCCGGTGCTGTCCGCCCGCGACATCCGCGACACCTTTGGCCGGATGGGCATGGACGACGCGGAAACGGTGGCGCTGATCGCCGGTGGCCACACCTTTGGCAAGGCGCACGGCGCGGGCGATGCGGCCCATGTCGGCAGCGAACCCGAAGGGTCCACCATCGCCGAACAGGGCTTCGGCTGGACCAGTACGTTCGAGACGGGTCGCGGTGTGCATACCATCACATCCGGCCTTGAAGGGGCATGGACGCCGAACCCGATCGCCTGGGACATGGCCTATTTCGACATGCTGTTCGGCTTCGATTGGGAGCTGACGAAAAGCCCCGCCAGTGCCCACCAGTGGCGGCCCACGACCCGCGACGCGGACGATCTGGTGCCGGACGCCCACGATCCGTCGCGTCGTCACGCGCCGATGATGTTCACGTCCGACCTCGCCCTGCGCGAGGATCCGTCCTACAGCGAGATCAGCATGCGCTATCACGCGGACCCGGCGGGCTTTGCCGATGCCTATGCCCGCGCGTGGTTCAAGCTGACGCACCGCGACATGGGGCCCGTGTCCCGTTACTTCGGGCCGTGGGTCCCGCAAGAGGAACTGCTGTGGCAGGACCCGCTGCCCGTGCGTGACCACGACCTGATCGACGATGCGGACGTGGCGCAGTTGAAGGCGGATCTGCTGCAGACCGGTCTGACCGTGTCGCAACTGGTGGGCGTGGCCTGGGCGTCCGCTTCGACCTATCGCAACAGCGACAAGCGGGGCGGGGCGAACGGCGCCCGCATCCAGCTGGCCCCGATGAAGGACTGGGAGGTGAACCGCCCCGCCGAACTGGCCGACACCCTGCGCCTGCTGCGCGACGTGAAGGACGCGTTCGACGCCAGCCAGACCGGCGGCAAGCGCGTGTCGCTGGCCGACCTGATCGTGCTGGCCGGAACGGCGGCGGTGGAACAGGCGGCACGGGATGCGGGGCACGACCTGACCGTCGACTTCATGCCCGGTCGCACCGATGCGTCGCAGGACCAGACTGACGTGGACTCCGTCGACCTGCTGCAGCCTGCCTCGGACGGGTTCCGCAACTATCAGCGGGCCGACTACACCGTGTCGCCAGCCGAGTTGCTGATCGACAAGGCGCAGCTTCTGTCCCTCACGGCAGCAGAGATGACGGCGCTGGTCGGCGGGCTGCGGGTGCTGGGCGCCAACTGGGACGGCAGCGAACACGGCGTGTTCACCCACCGCGCGGGCCATTTGACCAACGATTTCTTCGACAACCTGCTGTCGATGGAAACCGCGTGGACGGCGATCGACGACGACCTGCATTTCGAGGGGCGTGACCGCAAGAGCGGTGCCCTGCGCTGGACGGCGACGCAGACCGACCTGATCTTCGGGTCCAACAGCCAGCTGCGCGGGTTGGCTGAAACCTATGCGGGGCCCGCGGCGGAACACCGGTTCGTCACGGCCTTCGTCAAGGCCTGGGTCAAGGTGATGAATCTCGACCGGTTCGACGTCGAAAGCCCGACCAAGATCTGACGTAGTCTGCGTTCCGATCCATGAGGCCGGGGTGCCGCGACCGATGTGTCGCGGCACCTCGATCATCACCGGATGGCGCCTCTTGCCAGCGCCATCGCTTTCGACCCAGACTATGGCCCATGGTCACTCTCAAGGATATCAGCCGCGAAATCGGATTGTCGGTCACGCAGGTCAGCCGCGCGCTGGGTGGCCATGCGGACGTGAATCCCGATACCCGCGACCGCGTTCGCGCCACCGCCGACCGGCTGGGCTATCGCCCCAATGCCATCGCCCGCGGGCTCAAGACCGGGCGGTCCGGCATAATCGCGATGGTCGTCGCCGGGACGCGCACACCCGAATCCAATGCCCATCTGTTCGAGATCGTCATGGGCCTGTCCGCCGAGATTTCGGCGCGCGGCCAGACCTTCGTGCTGCACGTGGCCGAACCGGGTGCCGATACCATGCGCCTGCATGCCGAACTCTACCGCAGCGGCAGCATCGACGGCTTCGTGCTGATCGGGCCCGCGTCGGACGACCCGCGCATCGCCCGGCTGAAGAAGCTTGGCGCACCGTTCATCGTGCACGGCCGCGACCCTGCGCAATCGCACGCCTTCGTCGACATCGACAACATGGCGGTGGGGCAGGTGATGGCGGACCACCTGCTGCGGCTGGGCCATCGCCGGATCGGCGTCCTGAACGGGGTCGAAAGCGAGTTCTTCGCCGTGCAGCGCCGCCGCGGCGTGCTGGCGGCGCATGCGGCACATGGCGTCGCAGCGGACCCCGCCCTGATGCTGTCGATGCCCATGATCGCGCCCAACGGGCGACGGGCGACGCTTGCGCTGCTGGACGCACCACAACCGCCGACGGCCATCATCGCGGGCAATACCCCCCTTGCACTGGGGGTCTATCAGGCCGCTGCGGCACGGGGCATCCGCGTACCGCATGACCTGTCGGTGCTGGCCCACGACGACGGTCTGGACATGTGTCCGCCCGACAGCTTCACCCCCGCGCTGGGTGGCACCATAGCCCCGCTGACGACAGCGTGGGTGGCGCTTGCGGACCATCTTGCCGACATCATCGCCGCCAAAGACGGCCCTTCACATAGCCGGATTCTTGACTTAACCTTTCGGAAAGGATGCTCGGCGCGCGCGATATCTGTTGACACAAGGGGGCACGCCGTTCCTTAGTCCGAAACGTTTCGGGGCAAACCGAACACACATACTCTGGGAGGAGACAACCACATGATCCGCACATTGTCCGGCGTCAGCGTCCTTGCGCTTTTGGCCGTATCCGCAAGCTCTGCGAGCGCGCAGGACCTGATGTTCCCGAAAGGCGAGGGCGCCTTCAACTGGGACAGCCTGCAGGCATTTGCAGATGCCAACGATCTGTCTGGTGAACAGGTCACGGTGTTCGGCCCCTGGCTTGGCCCGGATCAGGCCGCGATCGAGACGGTGCTGGCCTATTTCGCCGACGCGACCGGCGCCGACGTGCGCTATACCGGGTCCGACAGCTTCGAGCAGCAGGTCGTGATCGACGCCGAGGCCGGATCGTCCGCCAACGTCGCCGTGTTCCCGCAGCCTGGTCTGGCGTCCGACATGGCCGCCCGTGGCTTCCTCGCGCCGCTGCCGGCCGAAGTGGGCGCCTTCGTGGCCGAAAACTATGCCGCCGGTCAGTCGTGGGTCGATCTGGGCACCTATGCGGGTCCCGACGGCACAGAGGCCTTCTATGCCTTCCCCTACAAGGCCGACGTGAAGTCGCTGGTCTGGTATGTCCCCGAGAACTTCGAGGATGCGGGCTACGAAGTCCCCACCACGATGGAAGAGATGAAGGCGCTGAGCGATCAGATCGTCGCCGACGGCGGCAAGCCCTGGTGCATCGGTCTGGGTTCTGGCGGCGCGACCGGCTGGCCCGCGACCGACTGGGTCGAAGACCTGATGTTGCGCATGCAGACGCCCGAGAACTACGACGCGTGGGTGTCGAACGAACTGCCCTTCAACTCGCCCGAAGTCGTTGCAGTCATCGAGGAATTCGGCTTCTTCGCCAAGAACGAGGACTATGTCGCCGGTGGCGTGGCATCGGTCGCCTCGACCGACTTCCGTGACAGCCCCAAGGGCCTCTTCGACAGCCCGCCGCAGTGCTACCTGCATCACCAGGCGTCCTTCATCCCCGCGTTCTTCCCCGAAGGCACGCTGGTCGGCGAAGATGGCGATGCCAACTTCTTCTTCACGCCGACCTATGCCGATCAGGATCTGGGCCAGCCCGTGCTGGGCGCAGGCACCATGTTCGCCGTGACCCAGGACAGCCCGGCGGCACAGGCGCTGATCAGCTTTCTGCAGACGCCGATCGCACACGAGATCTGGATGGCGATCCCGGATCAGGGTTTCCTGACGCCGCTGACCACCGCCAACCTCGACACCTACGAGAACGACACCCGTCGTGCGCAGGGCGAGATCCTGACGAACGCGACAACCTTCCGCTTTGACGCATCCGACCTAATGCCGGGTGGCGTGGGTGCCGGATCGTTCTGGACCGGCATGGTCGATTTCGTCGGCGGTGCCGAGGCGCAGACCGTCGCCGATCAGATCCAGGCGTCGTGGGACGCCCTGAAGTAAGCAGTCCCCGGACGTGCCGAACCACAGTCGGGGCCCGGTCGTTGCACCGGGCCCCGATCACCCCTCCGCATGCGAGGGTGAAGACAGTCACATGAACGGGGGGAGCGTCCATGAATCCGGCCTTGCTAGGCGTATTCACGATTTTCGTCGGTGTGGGCGGCTGCCTGGCGTATTTCTATTTTTCCAACGTCCTGCTGGACAAGGTGATCTTCCCGGCCAAGGGCATCCATGCCGGTCGGAACATCAACCGCGCCGAAAAGGTGCGTCCGTGGCTGTTCCTTGCCCCCGCGATCCTTGCGCTGGGCACCTATCTTGCGTATCCGGTCGTGGCGACGATCTGGCTATCGCTGACCGATCGCAGCCAGGGCGATGCCTTCGTCGGGCTTGCCAACTATCGCCAGATGGGACTGGATCCCAAGTTCTGGGAAGCGTTGCGCAACAACATGTTGTGGCTGATCGTGGTGCCTGCGGCCTCGACGGCCTTCGGCCTGCTGGCGGCACAGCTGACCGACCGCATCCGCTGGGGCAACATCGCGAAATCCATCATCTTCATGCCGATGGCGATCTCCTTCGTCGGCGCGGCCGTGATCTTCAAGCTGGTCTACGACGCGCGCCCGGCCGGCACCGGACAGATCGGCATCCTGAACGCGGTCTGGCTGCAGTTCGACGGTGGCATCGGATCGCTGATCGTGCTGCGCATCCTGCCGATCCTGTTGCTGGTCCTGATGGCGGCTGGTCTGGCGCTGCTGGCGTGGATCCTGATCCGCCCCGTGGTCAAGCCGGATCACCGCCGCCCCGGCCTGATCGAGACGCTCGTGCGGCTGCTGGCCAGTGTCGTGTCGGTGCTGGTCGTGCTCGCCTGTCTGCGCGGCATCCTCGCCGCCGTCGGCGGCACCTATCCCTACGGCGTGCCGCAGCAGTGGCTGACGATCCCGGTGTGGAACAGCTTCTTCCTGATGATCGTGCTGATCTGGATCCAGACCGGATTCGCCATGGTGATCCTGTCCGCCGCCCTGCGCGGCATCCCCGAGGAAACCATCGAGGCCGCGATCATCGATGGTGCCAACCCGCTGCAGATCTTCTTTTCGATCAAGATGCCGCAGATCGCCCCCACGATCGTGGTGGTCTGGACGACGATCACCATCGTCGTGCTGAAGGTCTTCGACATCGTCTATGCCATGACCAACGGCCAGTGGCAGACGCAGGTGCTGGCCAACTACATGTACGACAAGCTGTTCCGGTCCAACGACTGGGGTGTGGGGTCTGCGGCGGCGATGGTCATCATGCTGCTGGTGACGCCGATCCTGATCTGGAACGTCTATAACGCCCGCAAGGAGATGCGCTGATGGATGGCATGGCTGGCGGCAAATCCTCGCTCTCCTGGGCGGTGAACATCTCGGTCGTGGTGCTGGTGCTGCTGTGGCTGTTCCCGACGGTCGGCCTGCTGGTGTCGTCGTTCCGCACCGCGGACCAGATCGCCGGGTCCGGCTGGTGGACGGCGATGCTGCCGCAGGAACGCAACGAGACGCTGCGCACCGACCGCCCCGGCGATCTGGAAACGATCCCGCAGGTGGACGGCGTCTATGTGGTCGAAGGCAACCTCTTCGTGGCCGACGGTCGCACCGAAGGCGGGGCCGCGATCAGCGCCTGGGGCACCGGGTCGCTTGCGATCGATGAGTTCGTGCCGGGTGACACGGCCCCGCTGGACGACGGTCAGGCGATCACCGTGCAGGAAAACGGCGACTACGTCTGGACCAGCCCGACCCCGCAGGAGGGGCGCGGTCAGCGCGTGTTCACCACTGCCGCGACCCCGCCCGAATTCACGGTCGAAAACTATGACAACATGCTGTTCGACCCCAGCAACCGCGAGGGGATGACCAAGGCGTTCTTCAACACGCTGACCGTGACGATCCCCGCCACGATCATCCCGATCCTGATCGCCGCCTTTGCGGCCTACGCGCTGGCGTGGATGGATTTCCCGGGCCGTGCGCTGTTGATCGCCGCCGTCGTGGGTCTGCTGGTGGTGCCGCTGCAACTGGCGCTGATCCCGCTGTTGCGCCTGCACAACGAGATCGGGATCGGCAAGGGCTACCTCGGCGTCTGGCTGGCGCATACGGGGTTCGGGTTACCGCTCGCGATATACCTCTTGCGCAACTACATGGTCGGTCTGCCGCGCGACATCATCGAGAATGCCCGCGTCGACGGTGCGACGGATTTCCAGATCTTCGTCAAGATCATCCTGCCGCTGTCCTATCCCGCACTTGCGTCCTTTGCGATCTTCCAGTTCCTGTGGACGTGGAACGACCTGCTGGTGTCGCTGGTGTTCCTGATCGACAGTTCCGGCGATACCACCGTGATGACCAAGCAGATCGTCGAGCTGCTGGGCAGCCGCGGCGGCAACTGGGAAATCCTCGCCACCGCCGCCTTCGTGTCGATCGCCGTGCCGCTGCTCGTCTTCTTCTCCCTGCAACGCTTCCTCGTCCGCGGCCTGCTGGCCGGGTCCGTGAAATAAAGGAGCCCCCCGATGGCCACGCTCAAGCTGACCCAAGTCGAGAAAACCTACGGCGGCACGATCGACGTCCTCAAGGACATCAACCTTGACATCAAGACGGGCGAGCTGATCGTGTTCGTCGGTCCGTCGGGCTGCGGCAAGTCCACGCTGCTGCGCATGATCGCGGGGCTGGAAAAGATTTCCGGGGGCGAGTTGCAGATCGACGGGCAGGTCGTGAACGACATCCCGCCCGCCCAGCGCGGCATCGCGATGGTGTTCCAGTCCTACGCGCTCTATCCGCACATGACCGTGCGCGACAACATGACCTTCGCGCTGAAGCTGGCTAAGAAGTCCAAGTCCGAGATCGACGCCGCCGTGTCCAAGGCCGCGCGCATCCTGCAGCTGGAACCCTACCTCGACCGTCTACCCAAGGCGCTGTCTGGTGGCCAGCGCCAGCGGGTCGCGATCGGCCGCAGCATCGTGCGCGACCCCAAGGTGTATCTCTTCGACGAACCGCTCTCGAACCTGGACGCGGCCCTGCGCGTCGCCACCCGGATCGAGATCGCGCAACTCAAGGAATCGATGCCCGACAGCACGATGATCTATGTCACCCACGATCAGGTGGAGGCGATGACGCTGGCCACCCGCATCGTGGTGCTGGCCAACAAGGGCATCGCACAGGTCGGCACCCCGCTCGAACTCTACGAGCGGCCGCAGAACGAGTTCGTGGCCCAGTTCATCGGCAGCCCGGCGATGAACCTGCTCGCTGGAGAGATCGTCGCGACCGGGCCGGAAACCACCGTGCGTCTGGTCGGTGGCGGCACCGCCACTGCCGCCGTGGCGACGCAGGCCTCCGACATGGGGCTGAAGGTCAACGTGGGCGTCCGGCCAGAGGATCTTCTCTCCGTGGAGCCCGGCGCGCCCTACATCTTCGAGGGTAAGGTGAACATCACCGAAGCGCTGGGCGAGGTGACGCTGCTCTATTTCGACCGGATCCGCGACAACGACGCGGTGATCGGCAAGCTGCCGGGCATCCATCAGGGCCTGCGCGGCACGACCGTCCGCATGACGGCCCGCCCCGAAAAAGTGCAGATCTTCCACAACGGTCAGTCGCTGCACTACCGCTAAGCGGGAAAGGCGTCCCATGCCCACGATCCTCGTCCTGAACGGCCCGAACCTGAACCTGCTGGGGCAGCGGCAGCCCGACATCTATGGTGCCGACACGCTGGATGACGTGGCTGCCCTGTGCCGGGCGGCTGCGGGCGATGCGGCGACGATCCGCATGGAACAGTCGAACCACGAAGGCGTGCTGATCGACCTGATCCACGAGGCACGGCAGACGGCGGCGGGCATCGTGATCAACGCGGGTGCCCTGACACACAGCTCCATCGCGATCCTCGATGCGCTCAATGCGTTCGACGGTCCGGTGATCGAGGTGCACGTGACGCAGGTCCACCGGCGCGAGGCGTTCCGTCATCATTCCTACATCTCGGCCCGCGCCGACGGCGTCATCGCAGGGCTCGGCACCTTCGGCTATGCCGCCGCCGTCCAGCGCATCTGCGCCCTGATCACCTGACAGCAGGGCAAAACATGACCCACATCCTCGCCATAGACCAAGGCACCACATCGACGCGCGCCATATTGTTCGACGCCGACATGATGCCAGTGGCCACCGCACAGGAAGAGTTTCCACAGGTCTTTCCGCAATCGGGCTGGGTCGAACACGATCCATCGGATCTGTGGTCCACGACGGCGGCCACCTGTCGCGCCGCCATCGAAAAGGCCGGGTTGCGGGCCACCGACGTGACCGCCATCGGTATCACCAACCAGCGCGAGACGACGCTGATCTGGGACCGTGCCACCGGCCAGCCCATTCATAACGCCATCGTCTGGCAGGACCGCCGGACCGCCGACATCTGCCGCGATCTGGCCGACCATGCGGATATGGTCAGTGCTGTCACGGGCCTGCTGCTCGACCCCTATTTCTCGGCGACCAAGGTGAAATGGATCCTCGACCACGTGGACGGGGCCCGCGACCGGGCCCGGACGGGCGAGTTGGCCTTCGGCACCGTGGACACGTGGCTGATCTGGAACCTGACGGGCGGCGCATCCCACGTCACGGACGCCACGAACGCCTGCCGCACCATGCTCTACGACATCCACGCCGGCGCGTGGTCGCAGGCGATCTGCGAGCTGCTCGACATTCCCATGGCGCTGCTGCCGACGGTCCACGATTGCGCCGCCGATTTCGGCATCACGCGGCCGGACCTGTTCGGGCGGCCGATCCCGATCCTCGGCGTGGCGGGCGACCAGCAGGCGGCGACGTTGGGACAGGCGTGCTTCAAGCCCGGCATGGTGAAATCGACCTACGGTACCGGCTGCTTTGCGCTGTTGAACACGGGCGACACGCCGGTGGCCTCGACCTCGCGGCTGCTGACGACCATCGCCTACCAGCTCGACGGCAAGCCGACCTACGCGCTGGAAGGGTCCATCTTCATCGCCGGTGCCGTGGTGCAATGGCTGCGCGACGGGCTCAAGATGATCCGCGAGGCCAAGGAGACGCAGCCGCTCGCGGAAAACTCCGACCTAGACCAGCCCGTGATCCTCGTGCCCGCCTTCACCGGCCTCGGCGCGCCCTACTGGAACGCCGACTGCCGCGGCGCGATCTATGGCCTGTCGCGCAATTCGGGGCCAGAGGAGCTGGCCCGCGCCGCCCTCGAATCGGTGGGCTACCAGACCCGCGACCTGCTCGATGCCATGCGCGCCGACTGGGCGGGGCAGGCGGGCGACGCCAGCTTGCGCGTCGATGGCGGCATGAGCGCGTCGGATTACGCGATGCAATTCCTCGCCGACATCATCGACGCCCCGGTGGACCGCCCGCGGGTGCTGGAAACCACGGCGCTGGGGGCCGCGTGGCTGGCAGGCCAGCGCGCGGGCCTCTACCCCGATCAGGCGGGCTTCGCCGCACGCTGGGCGCTGGACCGGACCTTTGCCCCCGCGATGGCCCCCGCTGACCGGGCGCGCAAGTACCATCAGTGGACCCGCGCCGTCCGGGCCACGCTGACCTACGCGGGTGCCGACTGATCCTCGCTTTTTACGAAAGTACTCCCCCGCCGGAGGCGTCCCACGCCAGCCGTTGACACGCCCCCGCCGATCCCCTAAGCGCCCCCTACTGGTGTTGGTGGCCCCCGCAAGGGGATTGCCTGTCGGGGCATCCGCCCAAAGGACAACGCCCTTCACGTCCCCCGCGGACCCGAACCGAAGGAGATCAGCCGTGACCAAACGCACGTCTGCCAAGTACAAGATCGACCGCCGCATGGGCGAAAACATCTGGGGCCGTCCGAAGTCCCCGGTCAACCGCCGCGAATACGGCCCCGGCCAGCACGGCCAGCGCCGCAAGGGCAAGGTTTCCGACTTTGGCCTGCAGCTGCGCGCCAAGCAGAAACTGAAGGGCTACTACGGCGACCTGACCGAAAAGCAGTTCCGCCGCATCTACACCGAGGCCGAGCGGGTCAAGGGCGACACGGGCGAGAACCTGATCGGCCTGCTGGAGCGTCGTCTGGACGCCGTGGTCTACCGCGCGAAGTTCGTGCCGACCGTGTTCGCTGCCCGTCAGTTCGTGAACCACGGCCACGTGACCGTGAACGGCATCCGCGTGAACATCCCCTCCTACCGCGTGAAGGAAGGCGACGTGATCGAGGTCCGTCAGAAGTCCAAGCAGATGGAACTCGTGATGGTCGCAGCCCAGCTGCCCGAGCGTGACGTGCCCGACTACATGGAAGTCGATCATTCCAAGATGGTCGCAACGTTCGTGCGCACTCCGACACTGGGCGACGTGCCGTATCCGGTGACGATGGAACCGAATCTGGTCGTCGAATTCTACGCCAAGAACTAAGCGCCCCGCGCGTTCGTTCTGCCAGGGCCGCCCTTCGGGGCGGCCTTTTGCATGTGCGGGTGGCCCAGCTGTCTTGATGCCGTCGCATCCCCCGCGCTAGAGGGGCCGGACCCCGTCGGGGCTGCTTGAGGGGATAGATCCATGACACATCCGGTTTATGGCCGCATAGACGGTGCCGTCGTCATCATCGGCTTCGGTTCCATCGGCAAGGGCACGCTGCCGCTCATCGAGCGGCACTTCGAATACGACGCGAGCAGGCTGGTCGTCATCGACCCGGACCCCGCGACGCACACCTTTCTTGCGCAGCACGGCCACCGTCACCTGCAGGTGGCGCTGACGCCGGACAACTACCGCGCGATCCTGACCGACCTTCTGGGGCAGGGCGGGTTCTGCGTGAACCTGTCGGTGGATACCGACAGCCTCGATCTGATGATCCTGTGCCGCGAATTGGGTGCGCTCTACATCGACACGGTGACGGAACCCTGGGCCGGGTTCTATTTCGACACGGAACACAACGCCGACCGCACGAACTATGCCCTGCGCCAGCGGGTGCGCGACCATGCGGCGGCCCATCCGGGCGGGCCGACGGCGGTGTCGTGCTGCGGTGCCAACCCCGGCATGGTGTCGTGGCTGGTCAAGGACGCGTTGATGACCTTGTCGCAGGACATGGGCCGCGACGATCCCGTGCCGCCGGGCCGGGCGGGCTGGGCCGCGCTGATGCAGTCGCTCGGCGTCAAGGGCATCCATATCGCCGAACGCGACACGCAGGCCCGCCGCCTACCGCGTCCGCGCGGCACCTTCGTCAACACATGGAGCGTCGAGGGCTTCATCGCCGAAGGGTTCCAGCCCGCCGAACTGGGCTGGGGGACACACGAGACGTGGTTTCCCGACAACGGCCACCGCCACGCGACGGGCTGCGGGGCCGCGATCTGGATGGACCGCCCCGGTGCGATCACCCGCGTCCACACCTGGTGCCCGACGCCCGGCCCGCAGTTCGGCTTTCTCGTCACCCATAACGAGGCGATCGGCATTTCCGATTACTACACGGTGCCGGGTGTTGGCGGCGATCCCGCCGCACCCGCCTATCGCCCGACCTGCCACTATGCCTATCACCCCTGCGACGACGCGGTGCTGTCCCTGCACGAGATGTTCGGATCGTGTCGCCAGCAGGCGGTGCACGAAATCCTGACCGTGGACGAGATCGTCGAAGGCAGCGACGAGCTCGGCGTGCTGCTCTATGGCCACGCGCGCAACGCGCTGTGGTATGGCTCGCGCCTGTCGAACGCGCAGGCGCGGACGCTGGCCCCTTACCAGAACGCGACGGGGCTGCAGGTCACGTCCGCCGTTCTGGCGGGCATGGTCTGGGCGCTGGAAAACCCGCGTGCCGGCATCGTCGAGACCGACGAGATGGACCACGCCCGGTGTCTGGCCGTGCAGCGCCCCTATCTGGGCGCGGTCGAGGCGCATTACACCGACTGGACGCCCCTGACCGACCGCTGGGCGCAATTCCCCGAGGATATCGACGACAGCGATCCCTGGCAGTTCCGCAACGTGCTGGCGACCTGACGCAGGGTATCCGGCCCCGACGGGCCAATACGCCCTGCCCGATGCCCTTGGTCCGCGCCGGTCCCGCACGGGTGACACCTTGGCACTGGTCAGGCCCCGCCCGCGTCGCTAGAACGACGCGGAGCCCATCATCTGACGGAAGTGCTGTTCCATGACGATCACCCCACGCCCCGGCATCATGGACATCGCGCTTTATCAGGGCGGTGCGTCCCACGTCGAAGGCGTGTCGAACGTGCTGAAGCTGTCGTCGAACGAGAACCCCTTCGGTGCCTCGCCAAAGGCGAAGGACGCCTTCCTGCGCGCGGTCCACGACCTGCACCGCTATCCGGTGACCGACCACAGCGCCCTGCGGCAGGCGATCGGTGACGTGTGGCACCTCGATCCCGCGCGGATCATCTGCGGCGTCGGCTCGGACGAGATCCTGCACCTGCTGGCGCAGGCCTATGCGGACGAGGGCGACGAGGTCATCTATACCGAGCACGGCTTCGCCATCTACCGCATCGTGGCGCTCGCGGCGGGTGCCACCCCCGTCGTCGTGCCCGAGCGGGAGCGGGTGATCGACGTGGACGCGGTCCTTGCTGCCTGCACCGACCGCACCCGGCTGGTCTATATCGCGAACCCCGCCAACCCGACCGCCACGATGATCGGTCAGGCCGAAATCGCCCGTCTGGCCGAAGGTCTGCCACCCCGCGCACTGCTGGTGCTCGACGGTGCCTATGCGGAGTATGCCGAAGGCTATGACGGCGGACGCGGTCTGATCGACGGGCGCGCCAACGTCTTCATGACGCGCACGTTTTCCAAGATCTACGGGCTGGGCGGCTTGCGGATCGGCTGGGGCTACGGTCCGCAGCCGATCATCGACGTGCTGAACCGCATCCGGGGGCCGTTCAATTTGTCGGGCGGCGCGCTCGCCGCCGCAGAGGCCGCCGTGCGCGACACCGACTATACCGAAAAGTGCCGGATCGAGAATGCCCGCTGGCGCGACTGGCTGTCCACCTCGCTGGCGGAAATGGGCGTGCCGTCCGACACCTCCACCGCGAACTTCATCCTCGCGCGCTTCGCGTCCGAGGCGGAGGCGGTCGCCTGCAACGCCCATCTGCTGAGCCAGGGGATCATCGTGCGGCATCCGGTCAGCTATGGCTTTCCGCATTGCCTGCGCATCACCGTGGGCGACGAATCCGCCTGCCGCCGGGTCGTGCACGCCATCGGTCAGTTCAAGGGCGCGCGATGACCGTGATCTACGACCGGGTCGCGCTGATCGGGCTGGGCCTGATCGCGTCGTCCATGGCGCTGGCGATGCAGCGCGGCGGTCTGGCGGGCACGATCACCGGCTATGCCCGGTCGGCCGAAACCCGCGCCACCGCCCGCGAGATCGGGCTGTGCGAGGTTTTCGACTCGGCCGCAGAGGCGGTGGCAGACGCCGATCTGGTCGTGCTCTGCGTGCCCGTGGGCGCGATGGGCGATGTCATGGCGCAGATCGCACCGGCGTTGAAGCCGGGGGCGACCGTGTCGGATGTCGGCTCCGTCAAGCGGGCTGTGATCGACGCGGTCGCGCTGCATGTGCCCGAGGGCGTGCATTTCGTGCCCGCGCACCCGCTGGCGGGGACCGAGCAATCGGGGCCGCGCGCGGGCTTTGCCAGCCTCTTCGACAACCGCTGGTGCATCGTCGTGCCCACCGAAGGGACCGACCGCGCGGCGGTGGACCGCCTGTCCGACCTGTGGCGCGGCATGGGTGCAAACCTCGACGAGATGGACGCAGACCACCACGATCTGGTGCTGGCCGTCACCAGTCACACGCCGCACCTGATCGCCTATACGATGGTCGGCGTGGCCGACGACCTGCGCCGCGTCACCGACAGCGAGGTCATCAAGTATTCCGCCGCCGGTTTCCGCGACTTCACCCGCATCGCGGCCTCCGATCCGACGATGTGGCGCGACGTGTTCCTGACCAACAAGGACGCGACGCTGGAAATCCTCGGGCGCTTCACCGAAGAGCTGTTCGCCCTGCAGCGTGCGATCCGCACCGGCGACGGCGATCACCTGCACGCCTATTTCACCCGCACCCGCGCGATCCGGCGCGGAATCATCGACGCGGGTCAGGACACCGACGCGCCGAATTTCGGCCGCGGACCGGTCCAGCGGTGAGAGGGGCGGCGTTCGCCATGGTCTGTGCACTGGCCGCAGGGCAGGCGCATGCCGCGGGGCCGGACGCCACGCTGCGCCCCAGCCCGCGCCCGGTGACGGAAGCCGCGCCTGCTGCCACCGATGCGGCTGATCCGGCAGCCACGATCGACTCCGACATCACCGAGGTCCTGCGCCCGGTGTTGCGGCCCGACGCGGCCATCAGCGTCGCCACAGCACCTACGACCCGCCGGATCGCACCCTCTGCGGTGCTGAGCGCGCTTGCCCCCCGCGCCACCGAACGCCCGGAAGTGCGACCCGCCGCATTTGCCACGCGCGAGGCGCCGCCAGCGGCACCCGTGCCAGCCCCCGCACCTGCGCCGCAGCAATCCGCGCGCGGGTCGATCTGCGACGATCCCGCCATCATAGGCGAGGTGATCGCCGACATCGACGGCCCCGGCCAGTGTGGCGTCGATGGGGCCGTGCGCGTCCGGTCTGTCGCCGGCGTGCCGCTGAGCGAGGCCGCCACCATCGACTGCACCACAGCGCGGGCGTTGCGCAGCTGGGTCACGAATGGGGTCGTGCCCGCCGTAGGCGGCACCGGCGGCGGCGTGGCGAGCCTGCAGATCATGGGGCACTACACCTGCCGCAACCGCGTGGGGGCGGGTGGCCCCGCCCGCATGTCCGAACACGGCATGGGCCGTGCCGTGGACATCGGTGCCATCCGTCTGCAGAACGGGCAAGAGATCAGCGTGCTGCGCGACTGGAACAATGGTTCTGCCGGGCAGGCGCTGAAGGCGATGTGGCAGGCGGCCTGCGGCCCGTTCGGTACCGTGCTGGGGCCGAACGCCAACGCGGCGCACCGGGATCACTTTCACTTCGATACCGCGCGTGGACGATCCAGCAGCTATTGCCGCTGACGCGGGATGCGCTCCGCGAGGGCGCATTTGCGGCAAGATGATGCGGGGTCTTGGCGGCTGGTCGCGACCCCGGATCCTCCGGGGGGCGTTTTCGGGTCAGATGAAACCGGGCGAGCGACCTGCGTCCGCGCTGGCTTTACCCCATGCGGTGCCGGGCCTATAACGCGCGCATGTTGATCCGGGTGGGCCATCGAATTATCGCCCCGGCGCGCTGACGGCCAGCGCCGCCGGGCCTGTTTCGTGCCGCCATCCCCCTCATCTGCCCCCTGCCAAAGGACGCAACCCATGTGCGCCGACACCCCCGATCAGACTGCCTCGACCGTCGATTACAAGGACACCCTGAACCTGCCCCGGACCGAGTTTCCGATGCGCGCAGGCCTGCCCAAGCGCGAGCCGGAATGGCTGGCGCGATGGGAGGAGATCGGCGTCTATGACCTGCTGCGCGGCAAGGAGAATCGCACGCCGTTCATCCTGCACGACGGCCCACCTTATGCGAACGGGCATCTGCACATCGGTCATGCGCTGAACAAGACGATCAAGGACATGATCGTCCGGTCGCGCCAGATGATGGGGTTCGACGCGCGCTATGTGCCCGGCTGGGACTGCCACGGTCTGCCGATCGAATGGAAGATCGAGGAGCAGTACCGCGAGAAGGGGTTGGACAAGGACGATGTGCCGGTCAACGATTTCCGCGCCGAATGCCGCAAGTTCGCGGCCCATTGGGTCGACATCCAGCGCGAGGAGTTCAAGCGCCTCGGCATCACCGGCAACTGGGCCGACCCCTATCTGACGATGGATTTCCACGCGGAGGCCGTGATCGCGGCGGAGTTCCAGAAGTTCCTGATGAACGGCACGCTCTATCAGGGCTCCAAGCCCGTGATGTGGTCGCCCGTGGAAAAGACGGCGCTGGCCGAGGCCGAGGTCGAGTATCACGACAAGGAAAGCCACACGGTTTGGGTGAAGTTCAAGGTCACGGGCACTGGTGATGCGACACTGGACGGCGCGCATGTGCTGATCTGGACGACGACGCCGTGGACCATGCCCTCCAACAAGGCCGTCGTCTGGGGGCCGGAGATTTCCTATGGCCTCTACGAGGTCACCGGGCGTCCGGAACAGTCATGGGTCAGCATCGGGGACCGCTACCTGATTGCGGACAAGCTGGCCGACACCGTGATGCAGAAGGGGCGGCTGGAGCCGTCGATGTATCGCCGTCTCTGCGACGTGACCCCGGTCGATCTCGAGAAAATCCGACTGCTGCATCCGCTGGCGGGTGCCGACGACGGCTACGGCGAATGGGACGATCTCCGCGACTTCCGCGCCGCCCCCTTCGTCACCGCTGACGAAGGCACCGGTTTCGTGCATTGCGCGCCCAGCCACGGGATGGAGGAGTTCGAGCTTTACCGCGATCTGGGCATGCTGGAACAGGTCATCACCTACAACTTGACCGAGGATGGCACATTCCGCCCCGACCTGCCGTTCTTCGGCGGCAAGGCGATCTTTCGCGACAAGCCCAAGAACAAGTCTTGGGAAGGTGACGCCAACACCGCCGTCATCGACAAGCTGATCGAGGTCGGCGGGCTGTTCGCGCGCGGCAAGATCAAGCACAGCTACCCGCATTCGTGGCGATCCAAGGCGCCGGTGATCTATCGCAACACGCCGCAGTGGTTCGCCGCCATCGACCGCCCCGTGGGCGACGGGCAGGACACGCACGGCACCACGATCCGCCAGCGTGCGCTGACCAGCATCGACGATCTGGTAACGTGGACGCCGCCGCGTGGCCGCAATCGCCTGCACGCGATGATCAGCCAGCGCCCCGACTGGGTGCTGTCGCGCCAGCGCGCCTGGGGCGTCCCGCTGACCTGCTTCACACGGCGCGGCGCGCTGCCGACCGACCCGGATTTCCTGCTGCGCGACGACGCGGTCAACGCCCGCATCCGCGACGCTTTCGAGGTCGAGGGTGCCGATGCGTGGTACGAGGAGGGCGCCAAGGCCCGCTTCCTGAGCGCCGACTACGACCCGACCGAGTGGGATCAGGTGTTCGACATCCTCGACGTGTGGTTCGATAGCGGCTCCACCCACGCCTTCGTGCTGCGCGACCGGGCGGACGGCGCGCCCGACGGCATCGCCGACGTGTATATGGAGGGGACAGACCAGCACCGCGGCTGGTTCCACTCCTCGCTCTTGCAGGCCTGCGGCACGCTGGGCCGCGCGCCCTACAAGGCGGTCGTGACCCATGGCTTCACGCTGGACGAAAAGGGCATGAAGATGTCCAAATCCGTCGGCAATACCACGGCGCCCGAGACGGTCATCAAGGAATACGGCGCCGACATCCTGCGCCTGTGGGTGGCGCAGTCGGACTACACCTCGGACATGCGGATCGGGCCGGAAATCCTGAAGGGCACCGCCGACAGCTATCGCCGGTTGCGCAACACCATGCGCTTCATGCTGGGGTCGCTCGCGGACGTGACCGACGCCGACCGGGTCGGGCGCGACCAGATGCCGGAGCTGGAACAGTGGGTGCTGCACCGGCTGGCCGAACTCGACGGCGTCGTGCGCAAGGGCTATGCGGCCTACGATTTCCAGGGCGTGTTCCGGGCGATCTTCGACTTTGCCACGCTGGATCTGTCGGCGTTCTACTTCGACATCCGCAAGGACGCGCTCTATTGCGACGGCGACACGGCGCGGCGGCGTGCGGCGCGGACGGTGCTGGAACTGCTGTTCGACCGCCTGACCACGTGGCTCGCCCCCATCCTGTGCTTCACGATGGAGGAGGTGTGGCTGGAACGGCATCCGGGCCCGGTGTCGTCGGTCCACCTGCAGGACTTCGCCGACACGCCCGCCGACTGGCTGGACGCGGACTTGGCGGCGAAATGGGCAACGGTACGCCGCGTCCGCCGCGTCGTCACCGGCGCGCTGGAGGTGGAGCGCACCAACAAGGTCATCGGTGCGTCACTGGAGGCGGCCCCGCTGGTCTACGTCTCCGACGCCGAGGCGGCGATCCTGCGCACCCTGTCCTTCGACGATCTGTGCATCACCAGCGGGATCGAGATCACGACGGATGCGGCACCGCAGGCAGCGTTCCGGTCCGACGAGGTGCCCGACGTGGCCGTGGTCTTTGACCGTGCCGAGGGGTCGAAGTGCCAGCGCTGCTGGAAGATCCTGCCCGACGTGGGCAGCCACGCGCATCCGGGCGTCTGCGCGCGCTGCGACGCCGCGTTGAGCTGACCACCACCGCCCCGGTCCTGCCGCCCCGCAGGACCGGGGCACAGGAATGCGCCGGGCCCGATCGGGGCCGCACCGCATGACGCTGGCCGTCTTTGTCGCGGTGCTGGCGGCGGCGGCGCTGCATGCGGTTTAAAATGCCCTGATCCGGCGCGGGGCCGACAAGCAGTCGGCGATGCTGGTGCTGACGTTGGGCAATGCGCTGGCGGGGCTGGCGGTGGTGGCCACGCGGCCCCTGCTGCAGTGTCAGGTCTGGGCCTGGATCGCGTCCTCCGGGCTGATCCACACGGCCTATCAACTATTCCTTGCCTACGCCTACGACCGTGGTGACCTGAGCCGGGTCTATCCGCTGGCCCGCGGCGGTGCGCCGATGATCGTGCTGGCCGTCAGTGCGGCCCTCGCGCTCGACCCGGTCACGGGGACCGAGGTGGCGGGCATCCTTTTGCTGGGTGCAGGGCTAACCGTAGTGGCGCGGGAGGTGTTCACCAGCGGCGAAAGCTGGCGGATGCTGCCGATGGCGGCCGGGGCTGCGGGGGCGACGGCGGCCTATACGCTGACCGACGGGATGCGCGCGCGGATCGGTGGCGACCCGCTGGCCTAAACGGGCTGGCTCCTGATCGCGGCGGCGGTGGTCTATGTGCCGGTGATCCTTCGCTTGCGCGGGCCGGGTGGCGTACCGCGCGTGGGCCGCGTGTGGGGGATCGGTCTGGTGGCGGGGGCCTGTTCGTTCGCCGCCTATGCGTTCGTCGTCTGGGCCATGACGCAGGCCCCTATCGCACTGGTCGCGGCGGTGCGCGAAACGTCCATCCTCGTGGCGGTGCTGATCGGCTGGCTTGCCTTCGGCAAGGGTCTGGATCGTCAGAAACTGGCCGCCGCCCTGCTGATCGTCGCGGGGGTCGGCCTGACCCGGATCTGATCGTTGCTCATCCCTCGCGGCCGTAGGCGATCTGCTGTGCCGCACCAGCCAGCGTCAGATAGATGCTGGTCACGATCAGCCCCCAGTGCGCCCAGCTTCCGGTGTCGAAATCGGCGCTGGCGGCCCAGCCGGCGAACACTACCCAGCCCAGTGCCATCGGCAGCGTGACGGCGCGCCAGCGGCGGGTGCGGACGGGATGCACGAACTTGACCGGCACGAACATGGCGATGGCCAGCAGCGCCACAACGGCAAGGCAAATCCACCACGCAGGCTGGATCGCGAACAGCACCAGCACCAGCATGTTCCAGCACCCCGGAAAGCCAGAGAAGGAATAGTCCGTCGTCTTCATCCGCCGGTCGGCGAAATACATCGCCGAGGTGAAGGTGATGATAAAGATCGCGACCCACCCCGACCAGCCGTCCATCAGGCCAGAGCCATAAAGCGCATAGGCCGGGATGAACACGTAGGTCAGATAGTCGATGATCAGATCGAGCAGCACCCCGTCGAACTCTGGCGCGTTCGTGTCGACGTCGTAACGGCGCGCCAGCGGCCCATCGATGCCATCCACGAAGAAGGCGACGATCAGCCAGACGAACATCTCGGTCCAGTCCGCATCCACGGCGGCCAGCATGGCCAGCATGGCGAAGACCGCGCCCGTCGCGGTCAGCAGATGAACGGCGAGGGCTTTCTGGCCGAGGGTTCCGAAGGTCATGGCATAGGCTTTCGCGAACTGATCCTGAAAGGCGACCTTAGAATGGATGTGGCCCGGATTGTAAGGGTCGGACGCCTCCGGCGGGGGAGTATTTGGGGCAAGATGATGATGCAGGCCCGGGCGGCTGCGGCGGTCGCGGTCGGGACGGGGCCGGGACGGTGCCTGCGGGGGCGTTTGTCCGGTCAGATGACGGGGCGGGGCTCTTGTCAGGCGCGGGGGTGGGCCGCGTCGTAGACCGCCATCAGGCGGGCGGCATCGACGGCGGTGTAGGCCTGCGTCGTGGACAGGCTGGCATGGCCCAGCAACTCCTGAATGCTGCGCAGGTCGCCGCCGGCGGTCAGCAGGTGGGTGGCAAAGCTGTGGCGCATGGCGTGTGGCGTGGCGGTGGCGGGCAGTCCCAGTTGCAGGCGGGCCTGTTCCATGACCTTCTGGATCGCCCGCGGGTTCAGCGCCGCCCCGCGCACGCCCCGGAACAGCGGGCCGCCGTCGGTCAGGTCGTGCGGACACAGGCGGACATAAGTGGCGACGGCATCGCGCGCAGCGGACAGCACAGGCACCAGACGCATCCGCCCGCCCTTGCCGGTGATGCGCAGGGTGGCGGGCAGGGGGCTTTGTTGCGTGGTCAGCGACAGCGCCTCGGAGATGCGCAGGCCCAGACCGTAGAGGACAGTGACGACGGCGGTGTCGCGGGCCGCGACCCAAGGCTCCGCTGCCTGACATTCCACCCGGTCGATCATGTCGCGGGCTGCGGGTTCCGCCAGCGGGCGGGGCAGCTTGCGTGTGAACTTGGGGCTGCGAATGGTCAGCACGGCGGTCGGCTCGAACCCTTCGCGGTCCGACAGCCAGCGGTAGAAGGTCTTGACCGCCGACAGGCTGCGCGCAAGCGACCGCGCGCCCACGCCCCGGCCGCGTTCATGCGCCATCCATGCGCGCATGTCGCCGGTGGTCAGCCGCGCGATGGGGCCAAGGCCCAGCGCATCGCCGTGGTGCAACTGCATGAACGCCAGAAACCCCTGCACATCGGCGCGATAGGCGGCGATCGTGTGGTCGGCGGCATCGTTCAGCGCGGCGCAATGATCCAGCCAGTCGGCCAGGGCAGCACTCAGCTGCGGTGCGATCATACCCCCGCCGACAGCCACCGGCGCATGCTCCGCTCGAACACGCCGCCGAAGAAGGTCAGCAGGTCGGTGCCCTGCTGGGGCGTGAACAGATGCGGATCCTCCGACCCCATGACCAGCATGCCGGGCAGGCGACCTGCCCCGAGGTCGAGTTTCAGGCACGCCTCCGACCGGATGTCGGCGGCACGCTCGCCGTAGACTTCGGTCCCGTGGCCCTGCACCTGCCGCAGGGTGACGACGCGCACCGGGATGTCGCGGTCGCGGGTGATGTAGCTGTCGCAAAAGCCCGGACGCCCCACGTTCAGCACGGCCCCCAGCTGGCGAATAGTGGGATCGTCGCCGTCGCCTTCGCTTTCCAGCACCAGGCGCATCACGTCCACGCGCAGGGTGTCGGCCACGTCGCCTGACAGGTCGCGCAGGAACGTCTCGAACCGGGTGGCGTCCATCAGGCGCAGCACGGCCCGGTGGATCTGGTTGGTGCCCGCGAGGTTCTCGTAGGCGGCGGCGATCACGCTGCGGTGCGTATCCTCCAGCCGGTCGAGGCGTGATTCGAGCCGTTCCATCGCGATGCCGCGCAGATCGACGATGTTGCCGCCCATCGCCTTCTCGTTGGCCCCCACGAGGGCGCGCATGATGTCCTGGTCATCCAGCAACAGATCGGGGTCGGCGATGATCCGGTCACGGACCGGGCCATCCATCAGGGGTGTGGTGTTCATGGGCTGCTCTGCTCTTGTTTTGGGGCAGCATAGCAGGTAGCGGTGCCGCGTCAGCCCTTTTCGCGCAGGTTGTGGGGCGGGTGAGGCGTTTTGGTCGCGGTGGGATGCATCCGCCAATGGCCGCTATGCGAGTGAGCCGCAGCAAAGGTTACGTGAGACCTCGATTCACTGGTGCGGCCCAGTGCGTCGAGTTCTATCGTCACCTGCAGAGCAATGTAGGCCAGTTCCCTAGCGGATAGCGAAAGACCCTTTTGATATCGCGATTTGCTGTGCGCAGGCAGCCAACTGGGTGATGGCAAAGCGAAAGGCGCTTAGCTTTATAGAACGCAACAACCTCAGTTATGTCCAAATATAGAACAAGGATTGGTGAGATTTTGTACCGCTTATGAAAGCGCCTGTAGAGTTTTGATGATATCAGATCCCAAGCTACGTGTGTTCTTTGGGTTTCCTTGGCTATTCAAGACATCTACGCCGATTTCTAAAGCAATCCTTTTCAGAGCAGCTATCGTGTTGGCGTGAGCCTTACCCATATGAGTAACTATGATTGTCGCATTTTCATACTGAACGATAGTCTCGTTTTTGTACTTCGCCTCGGCAACGATCATAAGTTTGGTAAAGTTAGGCGTTACAGTCGATTTCTTGTAAGTAGAGATATAATATTTTCCGCCCTTCACTGTAAGCAGCTTTAGGGCGTCTTGTGCAGAGCAATCCAGAACCTCCTCAATGGAAGCTTCATCGCCATCGAAGTTCAGGCGCAGAACGAGGATCCGATCAACCAAGCCAAAGGTTGCCTGGTTGAAGGTGACATGAGTTGATGACGTAATCGTTTTGACAGAAACACGCTCGCCCCGAGCCGTCACTATGTCGTAGCCCAATTGATTTGTTGCCAATGCCATTTGTCCGCGCGTGATCATTGCGGCATAGAGCTCCCCAATGCGGCCAGTAAGGTGGGGCAGGCTTGACGGTTGGACACCCCAGCTTAACTCCCGCTCGAGCCAAGATAAAGCCTCTCTAAGGGACTTTATGATCTGAGCCTGACTGATTGTATGCAGCGCTTTCGGTGCTGACATGGAAGAAGGCGTTTCATTGTCGATTGGTTCATCAAGTTCGAACTGCGTAAATCCTGTTTGTTCCAGAGCTTGATCAATGCTCGAAACTAATGACTCGATGCTATCAGCGGCATACTGTGCTTCAAGGGGTGCGGGTGGCGGGGTGATGGTGACCCCATTCGTGTTACTACTATCATACCCAAACTTATTGTTTCTCATAAGGAGTTTCCTGGAAATCCCAAGTAGTTTTGGGAGTTTATAAAATACATCGTAGACTGAGGCGATACGGACGATGGTGCACTTGTAGCACAGTCCGGGACGACTTGTTCAGACCACTATGTGCCGAAATACTGCAAAAAAACTCATTCCAGTCGACTGGCTGTGACTTTTACAGAAAATCGAAACTTCAATTCACCGCCTCCCCC
>NZ_FOCI01000014.1 GCF_900110065.1 Loktanella fryxellensis
CTGAAGTCAGGCACGACCCAGTCCAGCCCCGTGAGCCGCAGCAGGCTCTCGACGAAGCCCGTCGTCTGCCGAAGCGCCATCCCGAAAAGCACTTTCATGGTCAGACACGTCTGGATGGCGGCGTCACTGAAGGTCCGCGACCTGCCCCTCTTGCCGGAAGGTTCGGCATCCCAGTTCATCTCGGGATCGAACCAGATCGTCAGTGATCCGCGGCGCTTCAGCGCCGCGTTGTAATCAGCCCAGTTCGTCGTCTTGTAGGTAAGTGATGTCGGTTTGCTCATGCGGGCCAGCTACCACACTGGATTCACAACATGAATCCCTCTCGGATTTGTGCAACAGAGCCGCGGACAGGCCAACTTCTTCCTCCGGCAGGTCCTCTGCACGTTCCACCAATTCGTGGATGGTCCGATCTCGATCCGTCGGGCTCTTGCCATGGATCTTCGGAATCTTGTCCATGGTGTCGGCGTATTGGGAAAGATCCGACTGAGTCAGATCGATCAGAAATCTGGCCGAAATCGCCTGGGTGAAATGACGCAGCACTGATTTCCTCTGCCTGACGTCCTTGGCAATCTTCTTGGCCTCGCCCGCGCACTTCGTCGGCTTGTCCCTGGCAGCAAGATGAGCAGTGATCAGGTCTGCGATACAGTCAATGCGCGCATTCTGCACCGTGCGTCCGACGTTGGCCTCTCGGGGCGTGCCGCCGTGGATAGCGGCGACCCGTGCAACATCAGCCTGATGCATTCCGACAGTTGTCGGCTGAAGAGGCTCTGCCTCGGTGCCCAGATTGACGTGTTCGTAGCACGCTTTCTCATCAAGAAGGCGGAAGGGGCCGGCATTGGCGCGACGGTCCGAGGCCTCGATCGCCATGGCCTGCGCGCGCAGCCGGAGGGCCACGGTGGCACGGACATCGGGCTGCGAGAGGTCATTCCTTCCGATGACCGTCTCTGCCGCATCCTTCACGCCGCGAAGGAAGTCTGGTGACCCGAGTTCAGCCCGCAGGATATCGATCTCCTGGCAGATCGTCAGAAGATGCCCTTCCGTGTAGCCATGTTGCACGAGATCACGGCGATCTTCTTCGATCAGGCAAGCACCGGCACCGCGCGCCGCCACGATACGCAGGGCGACAGACCGGCACTTCTCGGCAAAGTACCGGGTCCGCCACTCTTCGGGTGACGTCGCTTCGGGCTCGAAGTAGCGTTCCTCGTCGATCCGGGTCAGGGCCAGGGCCACTTCCGCCGCAAGGAAACGCTGAGCCTCTGCGTGGGAGATGCGCTCGCTTTTCACGGCAAGGATGAATGCCAAGAATTTTTCGTTTACAATGGCTGCGAGGCGATTTGCCGACGAAAAGTTTGGGGTTCTCAGACTGACCTGTAGGAATCGACCTTTGCCGCACGCCTTCGGTAGCCTCCGGCGCCAGACGTAGACGGCGCCACGGCGGTGGACATGATTGATTCCGTGCATCTTCATCTTCCCATCTTCGGGAGATGCGGATTTGCGCGCGAACGACGGCCTGTATCACACCCGTGTTGCACACCCATGTGATGCACTGGGGAGAAGATCGCCATTCCACGGCGGAATTCACATTAATATCAACACTTCGCGGGGACGCTGGCTGGGGTGGTAGGATTCGAACCTACGGTACACGGTACCAAAAACCGATGCCTTACCGCTTGGCTACACCCCATCAGCACGGCGGTGGATACGCCAAGCATCAGGGGCCTTCAAGCCCCCGTGGGCGCTTTTTTTATCCGGCGCATGGTCCTTGCGAACACGGTGGCAAAGCCCGTTTTCAGGGGCGACGCGGCTAGAGCGGAGAAGCGTGGACAACCTTTGCAAGCGGACCCGGCGCACCGCCGCACGCCACGCCGGACGGGCTGCGTGCAGACATTCGGCGTCACGGTTTCACGGCAGATCCGGTCATGGCCAACGGCACGCAGTCGCCTTGTGCTATCCCACCAGCCGTGATCGCCGGTTCCTGTCCCTGCAACACACTTTACGGTTTTTGGGGATCGCCGACACGACCCCTGCACCTCATGCCTTCAGCAGCCGCAACCCCTTGGTCACGTCGCCGCGCACGGCCAGTCGCAACCCCGGTTCGTCCCCCGCCTTCAACGCCGCCAGGATCAGACGGTGATGCACCGGCGGATCGGTGCGGTTCAGCCGACCATAGAGGGCACGCATCGTCGGCCCCAGCTGCAGCCAGACCGTTTCCGTCAGCGCAAGGATCGCCGGCGCCTGCGCCCGCAGATAGAGCGTGCGGTGAAATTCGAGGTTCATGCGGATGTATCCGCTGGCGTCCTGCCGCACGACCATCTGGCTAACGCCCTGGTTGATCGCCTCCAGCCGGTCGATCAGCGCGAAATGCGCGCGTGGCAGCGCGCGCGACGCCAGTTCCGGTTCCAGCAGCGCACGCAGCGTCGCGAGTTCCTCGATCCGCTCGTTCGACAGCAGCGGCGTGCTGATCCGCCCGGTCGCGGACAGGATCACCGCACCCTCTGCCGCCAGACGTCGCACCGCTTCGCGCGCGGGCGTCATCGAAACGTCGAAATCCTGCGCGATTCCCCGCAGGGTCAGGGTCGTACCGGGGGCGATCTGGCCATGCAGGATCTGGGTGCGCAACGCCTTGAACACCCTGTCGTGTGCCGCCCCCGGTGCGGGTGCGGGACGGGGCCGGATCACCGCCGCCCCCGCGGAGGCATAAGGTCACTCATCGAAGCGGACCCTGTGCAACTGATCGCCGTTATCGCGCAGCCACTGACGGTGGCGGGCATAATCGGGCACCAGCCCGGCGACCACGTTCCAGAAGGCGCTGGAATGGTTCATCTCGGCCAGATGCGCGACCTCGTGGGCGGCGACGTAGTCCAGCACCACGGGTGGCGCCATGATCAGACGCCAGGAATACATCAGTGCCCCCGCCGACGTGCAGGATCCCCAGCGCGAGCGGGTGTCGCGCAGAGTGATCCCCGCATAGCTGCGTCCGATCCGCGCCGCGTACCCGTCGGACGCAGCGACCAGCGCGTCCCGCGCCTGCGCCCGCAACCAGCCGCGCAGCAACGCGGGGCCGCTGCGTTCGGGCACCAGCAGGGTGTCGCCCTCGACCCGGACGCCGCGCCCTGCCCCGGCCACGATCCGCATCTGCTGCCCCCGGAACAGCATGGCACCGCCGACGGCCGCCACCGCCGTGGGCGTCACATCGACCAGATGCCCCCGCAGCCAGTCCTCGCGCTCCTGCAAAAAGGCCAGCGCCTCGCGCTCCGGCGCGCGGGGCGGCATCGTCAGCGTCACGCGGCCATCCAGCCGCGACACCCGCAGGCTCAGCCGCCGCGCCCGTGCGGACCGGCGCAGGTCCACCGCGATCGGGGGGTTGCCAATATACAGATCGCGGGCCATATGCATCCTTTGCCGACGCTGCGGGATTGGTCTTTGACAGTGTCCCGGCCATATGGCAGGGGACGCGAGGCCGCTGCAAGGGTGGCACCGACATATCAGAGGGGGAAACCCATGCCGAAAGAAGAATGGGGCACCAAGCGCCTGTGCCCCGAGACGGGCAAACGCTTCTACGACCTCAACAAGCAGCCCATCGTCAGCCCCTACACGGGCAGCGTCGTGACCATCGAGACCGGCAAGACCCGGACCATGGTCGCCGACCTCGAGGATGCGCAGACCAAGAAGATGAAGATCGCCGACGAGGATGACGATCTGGTCCTCGAGGACGACGACGCCGAGGACGAGGATGTCGATCTGGGCGACGACGTGCTGGAAGACGACGACGACGACACGGTCAGCCTCGACGACATCGGCGACGTGGGCAAATCCGACGACGACTGACCCCCTCTCGGGTCGAGACGAAAAGATGCCACCGGAACGCGATTTCCCGCTTGATCTCGTTCCGGTCGCTGCATAGACAGCGGCACACGACGACGCAGGCGGACACGCAGCGTCACACGGTTCGGGGCCTTAGCTCAGCTGGGAGAGCGCTTGCATGGCATGCAAGAGGTCAGGGGTTCGATCCCCCTAGGCTCCACCAAACCACACCATTCCCGATGCACCGGACAGTTTGCGACGATTGCGTCACAACCCGGTGCAATCGTGCGGTGCGACAGCGGTGACCACATCGTCATGGCCGGGATCGTGGCATGATGGGGCCTGATCACTGCAAGAGGCGCGCACCATGTTCAAGACCATCCTGATGTCCTTCGACGGCTCCGGCCCCTCGGTTGCCGCCCTCGCGGTGGCGCTCGATCTGGCGCAGACCTATGGTGCTGCGCTGCATATCGTGCACGTGACCGATGCGGCGCAGGGCAGCACATCGGCCGACACGGATGTGTTCTTTGCACCTGCCGAGGCGCTGATCCACAAATCGCATGCGGAGGATCTGCAGGAGCAGTCCCAGATCGTGCTGCATCAGGCCCGTGTCATCGTCGGTCGGACAGAGGCGACCAACGTCACGACCACCCTGCTGACCGGCGCCCCGGACGATGCGATTCTGAAACATGCGGATGCCATCGGCGCCGATCTGATCGTGGCGGGCCGTCGCGGTCTGGGCACCTTGCGCGGCCTGTTGATGGGCAGCGTGTCGTCGCGGTTGACCGCCCATGCCCGTTGCCCGGTGATGACCGTCGCCTGACCGGCGACGGTCCCCGCCCGCCCTCAGCGCAACCGCGCCAGCAGGTCCAGCGACGGCTCTCCGGTCACGGGCAGGCCGTTGCGGGATTGATACGCGCTGATCGCGGCGCGGGAATTGGTGCCCAGCACGCCGTCGGCCCCCTGCGTGTCGAACCCCGCCGCCGTCAGCCGCTGCTGCAGCGCCTTGCGCTGGTCGGCGGTCATGCCGTAGCGGTCCGGGGGAAAGCTGCCCTGGATCGGGCCGCCGCCGATGATCCGGTCCGACAGGTGCCCGACCCCGATCGCGTAGCTGTCGGAGTTGTTGTAGCGCTTGATCGCGTTGAAATTCGGACCCACCACGAACACCGGGCCGCCCGCCTGCGGCTGGATCCGGGTGCTGCCCGCGGCGGCACCGGGCGATCCCGCCTCGCCACCCCACGGCTGGCCGCGCCGCCAGCCGGAGCGCGACAGGTAGGCCGCGGTGCTGGCCAGCGCATCGGTCGGATCGTCGGACCAGATGTCGCGGCGACCGTCGCCGGTGAAATCCACGGCATATTCGAGGTATGATGTCGGGATGAACTGGGTGTGCCCCATCGCCCCGGCCCAGCTGCCGGTCATGCGGTCCGGGGTGATGTCGCCGTTCTGCACGATGCGGAGCGCCGCCAACAGCTGCGCCTCGAAGAAGGCACCGCGGCGCCCCTCGTAGGCGAGGGTGGACAGCGCAGAGACGACGGGCACGTTGCCCCTGCGCTCTCCGAACATGCTCTCGAGGCCCCAGACGGCGGTGACGACATGCGCCTCGACGCCGTAGCGGGCCTCGATCGCGGCCAGCGTGTCGCGGTAACGGGCAAAGTTGGCACGCCCCTTCTCCACGCGTTCGTCGGACGCGGCGATGGCGAGGTATTCCTCCAGCGTGCGGGTGAACTCGGTCTGGTTGCGGTCGCGGTCGATCACGTCGGGCAGGAACCCCGCCCCGGCAAAGGCGCGGCTCAGCGTCGCGTCGGAAATGCCCTGCCCGGCGGCACGGCCCCGGAACGACGCCACCCAGGCGTCCCACGCCGGATTGGGGACCGCCTGCATCACCGTCTCGGCCGGACGCGGTGCGGCGCTGGCACGGCCCAGCGACCGGGTGCCGCTGCACGCGGACAACGCCGCTGCCATTGCGCCAAGGGTAAAGATGCGTCGTGTCGCCTGCATGTGCCTGTCCATTTCTTGGATTGCTTTCGGACGATCCTAACGGAAGCTGCCTATCAATCCTAGGTGCCGCAGCCCGGCTGGGTCCCGGGGGGCGTCATTCTGCCGGGACCGTGATCATGCGACAAGCACGGGCGCGGCGGACGAATCGTTGCGGGGGATCGGCCATGTTCCTATTTTGTTCGAAACCGGAACAGGCCACCCCCATGACTACACCCACCGACCCGGCGGTTGATGCCGCGCGCCTCTACCTCGACTTCGACAGCTTCTTTGCGTCCGCTGAACAGCACTTCAATCCCGCCCTGCGCAACAGGCCAGTGGGCGTGGTGCCGCTGGATGCCACGCATACTGGCTGTATTGCCGTCAGCCGTCAGGCCAGGCGGCTGGGCGTGCGGTCCGGCATGACGATCAAGGATGCCCGCGCAATCATCCCCGACATGGCTTTCGTGGTGGCGCGCCACGATGTCTATGTCCGCCTGCACCAGCGCATCCTGTCGGTCATCGACGGCTGCGTCCCCATCGCCCACGTCCGGTCCATCGACGAGGTGGTGTGCCACCTGCTGCCCGCCGAGGCGCAGAATGCGCTGGCGCTGGCGGCCACGATCAAGGCGCGGCTGGCGGCTGCCTTCAGCGAAGGGCTGACCTGTTCCATCGGCATCGGTCCGACGGAACTGCTGGCCAAGATCGCTGCCGAGATGGACAAGCCCGACGGGACCGTGATGCTGCGCACCGCCGATCTGCCGCAGCGGCTCGCGGACCTGCCGCTGGGCGATCTGCCCGGCATTTCGAAGGGGATGCAGGCGCGGCTGGCGGCGGCGGGGGTGCAGGATTTCACCGGGCTGTGGGGGTTGGCGGCAAAGCAGGCGCGGATGATCTGGGGCAGCGTGGAAGGCGAGCGGTTCTGGAACGGGTTGCACGGCCATCATTCTGAGCGGCCCACCACGCAAAAGGGCATGTTCGGCCACAGCCGCATGCTGCCCCGCGACTGGCGCACACCGGACCGCATCGCCATCTGTGCCCGCCTGCTGACCGCCAGCGCCGCCCGCCGACTGCGGCGCGCCGACATGCGCGCCACGCGGCTGACGCTGGGCCTGCGCGGTGGCGGCCATCCGGGCGCGCGCGGGGTGCGACCGCAGGGCGACAGCTGGCACTGGGAGACAGGGTTGCCGCCGACCCGCGACGACCACGGCCTGCTGCTGGCGCTGGCACAGGGGCTGGAGGCGGCGCGCGCGCAGGTCCGGTTCCGCCCGCGCAGCGTCAGCGTCATGCTGCACGGCCTGATCGCGGAAGGTGCGATGATCGCCGACCTGTTCGGCACCGCCCCCGGTGCGGACGGGGCGGCGTCGGACGATGCGGTGCGCGCCCGCTGGGAACGGGTCAGCGACCTGATGGACGCGCTGCGCGCCAGCCACGGGCCGCAGGCGATCACGCTGGGTCCGCCCGCGCAGATGCCGGGTGGCTACCTTGGGGCCAAGATCGCGTTCGGGCGCATCCCGGACGCCGCCGATTTCAGCCACGCCCCGGTGGCCGACGATGCCACGCAGTTCGTCACCGTCTGACAATTGCGTTTCGCGGATGCACCGGGCGGCGTTTGCCGCTAGACCCGCGCCATGATCGATACCACATTCGAAATCTTCGCCACCGCCCCGCCGGGTCTGGAACCGCTGCTGCTGGCGCAGGTACAGGCGGCGGGGTTCGCGGGCGCGCAGGCGGTGCCCGGCGGCGTCACATTTCCCGGCGACTGGCCCGACGTGTGGCGCGCCAACCTGCAGTTGCGCGGTGCGGGCCGCATCCTCGTGCGCTTCGGCAGCTTCCTCGCGTTCCATCTGGCACAACTGGACAAGCGGTCGCGCAAGTTCTCCTGGACCGACACCCTGCGGATCGACGTGCCCGTGCGGGTCGAGGTGACGACGAAGGCCTCCAAGATCTATCACGCGGGTGCTGCCCAGCAGCGGATCGAGACGGCGCTGCGCGAAGAGGCCGGCATCACCATCGCCGCCGACGCGCCCCTGACGCTGAAGGTGCGGATCGACGACAACACGGTCACGCTGTCGGTCGATACGTCCGGCGAAAGCCTGCACAAGCGCGGCCACAAGGAAGCGGTCGGCAAGGCGCCCATGCGCGAGACGCTGGCGTCCCTCTTCCTCGCGCACTGCGGCTACACCGGGACCGAACCCGTCGTCGATCCCATGTGCGGGTCGGGCACCTTCGTCATCGAGGCGGCGGAGATCGCGCGCGGCCTCGCCCCCGGCCGGTCCCGCGATTTCGCGTTCCAGCAGCTGGCGAGTTATGACGCGGCAGCCTTTGCCCGACTGCGGGACGCGATGCCGGGGCGGGACACCGCGCTGCGGTTCTATGGGTCGGACCGCGACACGGGCGCGGTGCGCAACGCGACGGAGAACGCGGCGCGGGCGGGTGTGGGCGATCTGACCACATTCGCCCACCATGCGATCAGCGATCTGGCCCGGCCCGCAGGTCCGCCGGGGCTGATCATGGTGAACCCGCCCTACGGGGCGCGGATCGGCAACCGCAACCTGCTGTTCCCGCTTTATGGCGCGCTGGGGGCCACGCTGAAGGAGCGGTTCCGCGGCTGGCGCGTGGGGCTGGTGACGAGCGAGCCGGGGCTGGCCAAGGCGACCGCCCTGCCCTTTCTGCCCGACCGGCTGAGCGTGCCGCACGGCGGGCTGAAGGTGACGCTCTTCAAGACCGCTCCGCTGTAGCGGTCAGGAC
The DNA here is from genome assembly GCF_900110065.1 of Loktanella fryxellensis. Lineage (GTDB taxonomy): Bacteria > Pseudomonadota > Alphaproteobacteria > Rhodobacterales > Rhodobacteraceae > Loktanella > Loktanella fryxellensis. The sequence continues at coordinate 8,530 of NZ_FOCI01000014.1, forward strand.
CGCTCCGCTGGCGGCAAATGGGCGATGGCCTGTTCCACGATCGCCTCCGGCGTCTGGTCGAGATCGACGATGAAGCCTGCCTCGTCATGGGCCAACTGCTCCAGCGTGTCCAACTGGCTGTCGAGCAGGCTGGCGGGCATGAAATGGCCGGGGCGGTTGCCGACACGCGCCTTTAGCACCGCCCGGTCGCCCGCGAGGTGGACGAAAATCGCGTCCGGCGCGTGCCGCCTGATCCGGTCGCGGTAGCTGCGTTTCAGCGCGGAACAGGCGATCACGTCGCATTGATCCGCCAGTGCCTGCCCCACCAGATCCAGCCAGGGGGCGCGGTCGGCGTCGGTCAGGGGGTCGCCACGGCGCATCTTCTCGACGTTGGCGGGCGGGTGCAGGCCGTCGCCGTCGCGGTAACGCAGCGCCATCTGCCGCGCGAGCAGCTCGGCGATCGTCGACTTGCCGCAACCGGACACGCCCATCACGACGATCTTCGGTGGTGTCTGCATCGGATTCTCCTCTTGGTGCGGACTATCCATTGGGGGTCGCAGCACCGCAAGGCGCGATCAGACCCAGACGCCCAGCCGCGCCGCATGATGGTCGCAGGCAGCGCGCGTGGCGTCGTGCACCGGGCCGTGACGCGGCGCGTCCTGCAAGGTCGCGATCCAGTGCGGCGGCGGGGTGGGATAGCGGCGCTGTCCGTCCCAGCGCAGGGCGGCCAGCACCGCCTGCGCGGGCGGTGGCAAAACCTGTGGGATGGGCAGGTCGTTCAGGATTGCCCAGTTGCCGGACCACAGGCGTCCCACGCTCCACGGGTTGTAGCCGCCGCCGCCCAGCACTATCAGGCGCGGCGACAGGGGGCGGATCATCCGCAGGATGTCCCAGTGCGCGTTATTGGACAGCGACAGACGGGCCTGCGGGTCCTCTTCGACCGCGTCGGCGCCGCATTGCAGCACGATGGCGTCGGGGCGGAAGGCCGTCAGTGCGGGCAGGATCACCCGGTCGCGCGCCAGCGCCATGTCGCAGTCGTTGGCACCGCGCGGCAGTGGCACGTTGAACACGTTGCCCGCGCCATGATCGTCCAGCGCACCGGTGCGGGGCCAGCGACCATCCTCGTGGGTCGAGATCAGCAGCGTGTCCGGATCGTCGCGGAACGCATGGTCCACCCCGTCGCAATGATGCGCGTCGATGTCGAGATAGGCGATCCGCGCCACGCCCGCCCGGCGTAGCGACAGGATGCCAAGCACCGGATCGTTGAGATAGCAGAACCCCCCCGCCCGGTCGGGAAAGCCGTGATGCGTGCCGCCTGCGGGCGTGAACACGGTGCCCGGATCGCGCAGCAGTTCGCCCGCCAGCAGGGTGGCACCGGCAGAGGTGGCGGGGCGGCGGAACATCTCGGGGAACACGGGATTGCTGGCGGTGCCGAGGTGATGGCGCAGGCGGTCAGCGTCCGTGACGGCCTGCACCGCCTCGGCCCGTTGGAGGGCCGCGATATACTCGGGCGTGTGGAACGCGGTCAGTGCGGCAGGCTTGGCGCGGGGTGCGGTGCGGTATTGTCCCGGTGCGATCCAGCCCAGCGCACGGCACAGGTCCATCACCGTGGACACGCGCGGCACCCGCAGCGGGTGGAACGGACCATAGGAGGAATGGCGATAGATTTCCGACCCGATGAAGACCGGGCGGTGCGGGGGCCGAACGGCCTTGCGCGGATCGGGGGGGTGTGGAACCACGGGGTGCATGATGTGGGATGTAAGCGCCTTGACCGACGACACCAGCCCCCCGCCGACAAAGCAGCCGACACAGCAGCTGCCCCCCCGCGCGCAATTGCCGCTGAAGCTGCGCGGCGGCAAGACCGCCGTGCGCGGTCAGTTCGCGGCGCTGTGCTGGCGCAGGGATGCGGATGGCGCGGTGGAGGTGTGTCTGGTCACCGGGCGCAGGTCCGGCCGCTGGATCCTGCCCAAGGGCTGGCCGATGCACAACCAGACCCCCGCCGACGCCGCCGCGACCGAGGCCTGGGAGGAAGCGGGCTTGCGCGGCACGCCCAGCGACCGCTGTCTTGGCGTCTATGCGGACGTCAAGCCGCTGTCGCGGCGCGGCACGCCGGTGGTCGTGCTGGTCTATCCGCTGGAGGTGCACCACGCTGCCGTGATCTGGCCGGAGGTGCGCGAACGCAAGCGGCGCTGGTTCCCGCAGGGACATGCCGCTTCCCGGCTGTCCAATCCCACCCTGCGCCGCATCGTGGAACAGTTCGATCCCGACATGGCATGACTTGCCGACCTGCCGGCGACAGGTCATTGCAACCGGGTGGCCAGACCCTACCTTGGCGCGACGGAGCCTGCCCCCGCCCTGACACCGGACGACACATCTTGATCCGCTACACACTGATCTGCGACGCATCGCACCGCTTCGACAGCTGGTTCCGGTCCGCCGACGCCTATCAGGCGCTGGCGGATGCGGGGCAATTGTCGTGCACGACCTGCGGATCGCCACGGATCGCCAAGGCCGTGATGGCCCCCGCCGTGGCGGCGACCGGCGCGCTGAGCGCACCGGACGTCGCACCGCTGGAGAGGCTGCGCGCCCGGATCGAAGCCGAGAGCGAGGACGTGGGCGGCAATTTCGCCGTCGAGGCGCGGGCGATCCATGCGGGCGACGCCCCGGCCCGCCTGATCCGGGGCGAGGCCACGGGGGCCGAGGTCCGCGATCTGCTGGCCGACGAGATTCCCGTGATGCCGATGCCGCCCAAGCGCAGGACGCACTGACGGGACCTGGACGCGAAGGCAGAGGGGGCCAGCCCCCCGCCTGCGGCGTCCCCCGGGATATTTCTGACCAGAAGAAGCCCCGAAGGAACGCGCGACGGGTCCCGCGTGCCACAGGTCGATGTCCGTGAGGTCGCATGGATTGCCCTTGCGTGCGGTGTGACGTATGGGGCGGCGGACGCGCGACAGGGGAACCACCATGCCCATACTTGTGATGAAATTCGGCGGCACGTCGGTGGCCAACATCGACCGGATCATGCGCGCCTCCAAGCGGGTCGCGCTGGAGGTGGCCAACGGTTACGATGTGATCGTGGTCGTGTCCGCCATGTCCGGCAAGACCAACGAACTGGTCGGCTGGGTGAACGAAACCTCGCCCCTGTATGATGCGCGGGAATACGATGCGGTGACCGCCAGCGGCGAGAACGTGACGGCGGGCCTGATGGCGCTGCGCCTGCAGGAAATGGATATCCCCGCGCGCAGCTGGCAGGGCTGGCAGGTTCCGGTGCAGACCACATCCGCCCACGCCAACGCGCGGATCGAGGCGATCCCGACGCAGAACATCATGGACCGCTTTGCCGCCGGCATGAAGGTCGCTGTCGTCGCGGGCTTTCAGGGCGTCAGCACGGAAGGCCGCATCACCACGCTGGGGCGCGGCGGGTCGGACACCACCGCAGTGGCGTTCGCCGCGGCCTTCGGCGCGGAGCGCTGCGACATCTATACGGACGTGGATGGCGTCTATACCACCGATCCGCGCATCGTGCGCAAGGCGCGCAAGCTGGACCGCATCGCCTTCGAGGAGATGCTGGAGCTGGCCTCATTGGGCGCCAAGGTGCTGCAGACGCGGTCCGTGGAGCTGGCGATGCGGTTCGGCGTCAAGCTGCGGGTGCTGTCGTCGTTCGAGGAACCATCAGACAACGCGGGCACGCTGGTGTGCGCCGAGGAGGACATCATGGAAAGCAATGTCGTGGCCGGTGTGGCCTATTCCCGTGACGAAGCGAAGATGACGCTGATCTCGGTCGCCGACCGGCCCGGCATCGCCGCCGCGATCTTTGGCCCCCTGGCGGCTGCCGGGGTCAACGTGGACATGATCGTGCAGAACATCTCGGAGGAGGGGCGCACCGACATGACCTTCTCCTGCCCGATGGATCAGGTGATGCGCGCGCAGAAGGCGATGGAGGATGCCAAGGCCGACGCATCGATCAATTTCCACGATCTGGTGGTGGACGAGGGCGTGGCCAAGGTCAGCATCGTCGGCATCGGCATGCGCAGCCATGCGGGTGTGGCGGCCAAGATGTTCGCCGTGCTGCGCGACGAGGGCGTGAACATCAAGGTCATCACCACGTCCGAGATCAAGATCAGCGTGCTGATCGACCGCAAGTACATGGAACTGGCCGTGCAGGCGCTGCACGACGCGTTCGATCTGGACAAGGCGAGCTGATCCACCGCAGGACATAATTCCGCCCCGCCGACCTGAGATCCGGCGGCGGATCCAGATGGAGCAGGTGGCACGATGCGCAGACTGGTGGCAGGCCTTGGGCTGGCAATGGGGATCGGACTGGTGGCCCTTGCGCTGCTTCCGGCCCTGCCGGACATCCGGGCCGGCGGGGCAAGTGTCCTGACAGCTGGCCAGCAACCCGGCGTGCTCACGCGCATCGACGGCACCCCCCTGTCACCGCGGTTTCCGGCGCGTGATGCGGACTACGCGCCGCCCGTAGGTTTCACACGGACCATCGCCGCGACCGGGATGGTCTGGCACACCCTGCCGCAGCCGCCGCAATCGGACCGACCGGCGGCCATCGTGCTGCTGCACGGGTCGGGACGCGACGGGCGCGCGATGGTCGACATGTGGCAAGGCATGGCCGCGGATCACGACATTCTGCTGATTGCCCCGGATGCGGCCGATCCGCAGGCGTGGTCCATGCGCGACGAACCTGCGGCCGCACTGATGGCGCTGCTGGACGATGTGGCGCTGACGCATCCCTTCGATCCGGACCGCGTATATCTGTATGGCCATTCGGCGGGTGCGAACCATGCGCTGGCGCTGGCGCCGGATGGTCCGTGGCGTGCGGTCGCAGTCCACGCCGGCGATATCGGGACGGTGCAGCCCACCGGCCCAGCACCCATACCGGTGCGCATTCAGATCGGGACCGACGACCTGTCCTACCCCCTCGACGTGGTGACGCAGGCGGCGGAGCGGCTGGCGGAGGCGGGCCACGACGTCGATCTGCTGGTCATTCCCGGCCATGACCACTGGTTCTACGACATCGGGCCGCGGCTGGCGGCGGATGCGTGGAGCTTTTTCGACCACCCCGGTGCGCAGGCGGACTGATCCTTGCGTCACACCCGACCACGCTGCCCAAAGACCATGCATATCCCCCCAGGCCGCAACCTGCGGTAGTCCGCAGCCATGCGCGGGGTGCATTGCCTCTCCCCTTTGCTGGCGAAACCGCCTAGGACTGGACCCGCAGGACAGGGGGGTGTCATGGCGGACAGGATCGAAAGCGAAAGCCGCAAACTGCTGGGTCGCCTGCGCGTGGCGCTGGCAGAGGGGACCGCAGGACAGGAACGGCTGGACCGCATCGTGGCCCTGATCGCGGCCTCGATGCAGACCGAAGTCTGCTCGATCTATCTGTTCCGCGACGCCGAGACGCTGGAGCTATGCGCGACCGAAGGCCTGCAGGCGGAATCCGTGCACCAGACCCGGATGCGGCTGGGCGAGGGCCTGGTGGGGCGTGTCGCGCGCACCCGGCGTGTCATCAACGCAGCCGATGCGCCGTCTGCCAAGGGGTTCCGCTACATGCCGGAAACCGGCGAGGAGCGCTTCTCGTCGTTCTGCGGCGTGCCGATCCAGCGGCTGGGTGACGCGCTGGGCGTGCTTGTCGTGCAGTCGAAGGATGCACGCACCTTTACCCCGGACGAGGTCTATGCCCTCGAGGTCGTGGCCATGGTGCTGGCAGAGATGACCGAGCTGGGCGCGTTTCTGGGCGAAGGGGCGGCGCTGTCCGCCCGTCACCAGCGGCCCGTGCTGTTCCGGGGCAGCATCGCGCAGGAAGGGGCCAGTTCCGGCCACGTCTATCTGCACGAGCCGCGCGTGGTGGTGACGAACCCGATCTCCGACGATCCCGAGCGGGAGCTGGAGCGGCTGCGCGAGGCGGTCGAGACGTTGCGCCGCACGGTCGACGATCTGCTGAGCGGGCAGAAGGCGCTGTCGCCGGATCAGGTCGAGATATTCGAGGCGTACCGCATGTTCGCCAATTCGCGCAGCTGGATGCGCCGGATGGAGGACGACATCGCCACCGGCCTGACCGCCGAGGCGGCGGTGGAAAAGGAGCAGTCGCTGGCGCGGTCCCGTCTGGGGCAGGCCCCCGACGCCTACATGCGCGAACGGCTGCACGATCTGGACGACCTGTCGAACCGCCTGCTGCGCATCTTGACGGGACAAGGCAAGAACACCGGCGCCGAGATGCCGGAGAACGCGATCCTGATCGCCAAGAACATCGGCCCCGGCGAGTTGCTGGATTACGGCAAGACCCTGCGCGGGATCGTACTGGAAGAAGGATCCGTCGGCAGCCACGCCACCATCGTGGCGCGCGCCTGGGCCATTCCGCTGGTCATCAACGCCAAGGGAATCACGACCGAGGCGCTGAACGGCGACGCGATCCTTGTCGACGGCGAACAGGGTGTGGTCCATCTGCGCCCGGACGACAGCGTCAAGGCCGCGTTCGCCGACAAGCTGGCGATGCAGACGCGCGCGCAGGAACGCTATGCCAGCCTGCGCGACCTGCCCGCCACGGGCACCTGCGGCACGCGCATCGCATTGCAGATGAATGCGGGTCTGATGGCCGACCTGCCATCACTGGCGGGGTCCGGGGCCGAGGGTGTCGGGCTGTTCCGCACGGAGTTGCAGTTCCTGATCCGCAGCCAGATGCCGAAGCGGTTGGAACTGTCCGCGCTTTATGCACGCGTCATGGCGGCGGCGGGGGGCAAGCGGGTCGCGTTCCGCACGCTGGACATCGGGTCCGACAAGGTGCTGCCCTACATGAAGCCCAACGACGAGCCGAACCCCGCGATGGGGTGGCGAGCGCTGCGCGTGGGCCTCGACAAGCCGGGCATCCTGCGGATGCAGTTGCAGGCGCTGGTGCGCGCGGCACAGGGCGCGCCGCTGACGGTCATGTTCCCCTTCGTCACGCTGGAGGCAGAGTTCAGCATCGCCCGCGCCGAGCTGGACAAGGTGCTGGACCGCGAGTGCAAATTGGGCAACCCGGTGCCATCGAAGCTGGAGGTGGGTGCCATGCTGGAGACGCCGTCGCTGGCCTATGCGCCAGACAGCTTCTTTCGCGCGGTCGACTTCATCTCGGTTGGTGGCAACGATCTGAAGCAGTTCTTCTATGCCGCCGACCGCGAGAACGAGCGCGTGCGACGTCGTTACGACATGCTGAACGGCAGCTTTTTGACGTTCCTGTCGCAGGTGGTGGCCCGCTGCGAGACGGCGGGCACGCCGCTGTCGTTCTGCGGCGAGGATGCGGGCCGTCCGCTGGAGGCGCTGGTGCTGGCGGCGATCGGGTTCCGCAGCCTGTCCATGCGGCCCGCATCCGTGGGGCCGGTCAAGCATCTGATCCGTCAGGTGAACCTGATCGAAGCTGGCAAGGCGGTCGCGACGGCGCTGGCGTCAGGCGAACAGGACATCCGCGAGATGATGAACGCCTGGCTGGTGGACAATCACGAGGTGGCGCGCGCCACCACCTGAGCGTTGCCCAGACGGGCGTGGAACAGATCGAGCACCGCATCCTCGCCATGGGTGCGGACCATCTGGCGCAGGCCGAAATGCACATGCGCCATTTCGACGTAATATTGTGTAAAGGCGTAGTTGGTGCCAGCCCCCGCTGCCGCGCCAAGGAGCGGTACGGCCTGCGACGCGAGTTTCTGCGTGAGCACGGTGGCAAACCGGGGGGCCACACGCCCGATCAGCGTATGCACCGCCGCCCCGGACAGGCCCAGCCGCGCCCCGATGAAGGATGTGTCGATCCCATCCGCGGGCTTGCCGTCCACGGGCGCACCCGCACCGAACACCGCCAGCGCCTGCAGGCGCGTTTCGGACGAGGTGGGGTCCTCGCCATACTGCGCGGCAACACCCTGCACCGCGCGAAAGATCATGGTGGTGGCGACGGGCAGTTCCGCCAGCGCCGTGGGCAGGCCGCCGAGGCCGCCCAGCGCGCCGGACAGCGTCGCCATCACCTTGTGCATCCGGTCGGTGTTGACCGCCTGCCCCACTGGGCCACCGCGCGACTTCGCCGCCAGCTCGTAGCTGTTTTCCAGGGCCACCCGCGCCGCGCCGTCGATCTGGGTGCGGACCGCCTTGGGCAGGATCTTCAACGTATCCTCGACCTGACCGCCGACGAAGTTGATCGCCCGCATCAAAAGTCCGTTCGCCCGCCGCTGGCGGTCGGCAAGGGCCGTGATCCGGTCACGGTCGGCATCGGTCAGCGGCGTCAGGTCGGTGATCTTGGCATCAACTGGCATGGGGTCCGACCTGTGGTTGGTATCAGGTTCAACATATGCAGACGTCGGGCGTTTTCAATCCGCTGCGCGTGTCACCGGCCCCACGACACCGTCCCAGCCGTCCTTGCGCAGGGCGATGCCCAGCACCCGGTCCGGATTGGTCGGCGGCGGCATCTGGACGCCCTCCAGCCGCTGGAAACCGAAGCGGCCGTAATAGGGCGCATCGCCCACCAGAAGGATGCGGGGGTGACCGGCCTTGGCCGCCACCTCCAGACAGCGCCAGATCAGCAGGGCGGCGATGCCTTCGCCCTGATGGGTGGGGTGGACGGCGACGGGGCCGAGCAGCACCGCGTCCCGCCCGCCCACCCGCACGGGCCAGTTGCGGATCGCACCGGCGACCTGACCGTAGCTGTCGCGCGCGACGAGGCACAGGTTCGCGATTGGGGGCACGTCGTCGCGCAGGCGGTAGGACGACAGCGCCGTGCGGCCCGGCGCAAAGCAGGTGTCGAACAGGGCCTCCACCTCCCACCAGTCGTCGGGCTTTTCCCGTGCGGTCGTGATATCCATCGGGGAACGGTCTTTCGTCTGGTCCGGCGCGTCTGGCCAAGCTAGCTGTTGCACCGACCGGATGAAAGGGACCACGACCGATGTTCTACCAACCAGATCCACGGACAGGGGCTGGCCACGGCCTGCCGCACAACCCGTTCAACGCGATCGTCACGCCGCGCCCGATCGGCTGGGTTTCAACGCGTGGGGCGGACGGGTCCGACAACCTCGCGCCCTATTCCTTCTTCAACGCCGTCAGCTATTTCCCGCCGCAGGTCATGTTCGCCAGCACCGGGGCCAAACCCGACCGCGACGGCACCAAGGATTCGGTCACCAACATCCGCGAGACGGGCGTGTTCGCTGTGAACGTGGTCAGCCATGCGCTGGCCGACGCGATGAACCACTCCTCCGGCCCGTGGGAGAAGGAGACCGACGAGTTCACGCTGACCGGCCTCGACAAGGGCCAGTGCGAGAGCATCGACTGCGGCTACGTCACCGCCGCACCCGCCACGCTGGAATGCCGCATGACCGAGATCGTGACGCTGAAGGGCGATCACAACATCATGGTCTTGGGCGAGGTGACGGGCATCCGGCTGGCCGACGACTGCATCCACGACGGCATCTTCGACGTGCTGCGGTTCAACCCGGTGTCGCGCCTCGGCTACCGCGACTTCGCGTCCGTGACCGAGGTGTTCAGCCTGAAGCGACCCGGAGAGCGTTAACGGGCGAGCGTTAAGCCGTCCGGTCCGCCCAGCCCGCGAACACCCGCTCCAGCGCGACCACGATGTAGTAGAGGACGATCCCGAGCACCGCGAGGGCGATCAGCACCGCGAACATCAGCGGATAGTCCGAGTTGGTCTTGCCGCTGTCGAACAGCGCCCCGAGGCCGCGACCATGGGGGCTGACGATCTCCATCAGGTTGGTGCCGATGAAGGCCAGCGTGACGCTGACCTTCAGCGCGCCGAAGAATTCCGGCAGGGTCTTGGGCAGGGCGATCTTCCAGAAGATGGTGGCCTGCGACGCACCGAGGCTGCGCAGGATGTCGCGGTATTCGGGTTCCAGCGTGGACAGGCCGATGCTGACCGACACGGCGATGGGGAAGAAGCTGATCATGAAGGCGATCAGCACCGTGTTGAAATCGTGCCAGCCCACGAACATCAGCGCCACGATGGGCACCACCGTCGCCTTTGGCACCGCGTTGAAGCCCACCAGCAGCGGATAGAGCGCGTCGCGCATGGTGCGCGAGAAGCCCATCACCATGCCGAGGGCCACGCCGAAGATCACCGCCAGCATCAGCCCCAGCACGGTGCGCCACAGGGTCTGCCAGCCCATCGTCAGGAACAGCGACCAATAACGCTCGTAGGCCGGGATCAGGTCGGTGGGGCTCGCCATCTTGTAGTTGGGCCAGCCCATGACCCAGACCAGCGCCTCCCACGCGATCAGGAACAGGGCGACAGCGGCCAGCGGGACAAGAACTTGACGCGCCTTCATGCCGCCACCCGCCCTTGGGCCACTTCGATCTGGTGGCGCAGGATGTTCAGCCGTTCGGCGGCGATGGGGGTATAAAGGTCTTCCAGCGTGCGCAGGCCGGTGTCGGGGATGTCCATGACGAACTGCGTCCGCGCGGGACGGCCCGACAGCACGACGACCTGATATGCAAGGAAGATCGATTCGCGCAGATCGTGGGTGATGAGGACGCCGGTGAACGGCTCTTCCGCCTTTACCCGGTGCATGATCTGCCACAGATCCTCTCGCGTGAAGGCATCGAGCGCGCCGAAGGGTTCGTCGAGGATCAGCACCTCCGGCTGGTGGATCAGCGCCCGGCACAGGGACGCGCGCTGCTTCATGCCGCCGGACAGTTCCGACGGCTTCTTGCCCTCGAACCCTTCGAGGCCGACGAGAGCGAGGAGTTTGCGCGCCCGCTCCTCGCCCTGCGCGCGTGACAGCTTGGTCGGCACGATCTCCAGCGGGAGCATCACGTTCTGCAGGATGGTGCGCCATTCAAGCAGCACCGGATTCTGGAACGCCATGCCGACGTTGCTGCGCGGTGCGGTGACCCGCTTGCCGTGCACCCTGACCTCGCCTGCGTCGGGGATCAGCAGCCCCGCCACCAGACGGGTCAGCGTGGATTTCCCGCACCCAGAGGGTCCGACGACGGCGACGAAGCCGCCTTCGGGCACCTGCACGTCAAGCCCGTCCAGCACCGGCAACGGGCCGCTGGCGGTGCGGTAGCTGTGTCGCACCCCCGCAATGTCGATCAGGCTGTCCATGGTCATTGCGTCAGCTTGAAGCCGCCCTCTGGCAGGTAGGCGTCGGTGAAGTAGAGCGCCGCATCGGGGGGTGTCGCGAATTCGTAGGTGGTGGCGATCTGCGCGAGGCTGCTCTGCATGCGGTCCGCGTCGATGCCGCCGAACCCGTTGGCCTGCACCCAGTCCGTGTTCACGTTGTCGCGGATCGACAACTCCAGCCGTTCCTGCTCCAGCGCGGCATCCGCTGCGGGGTTGCGTTCCATCAGCATCGGCATGACGGCGGCGGGGTCGGCGATGGCATCGTTCCAGCCAGCGGCGACGGCGGCGAGGAAGCCTTCGATGACTTCAGGGTTTTCGGCGGCATAGTCCGTGTTCACGATCACCGCGTTGCCATAGAGGTCGACGCCGTAGTCGGCCATCAGCAGCGTCACCAGATCGTCGGCGGGCACGCCGAGGCGGGCGGCGTTCAGGGTCGAGGTGAAGGAGAACCCGGTGATCGCGGCCACGTTGCCTTCGGCCAGCATCGGCTCACGTGTGGGAAAGCCCACGGGTTCGACCGTGATCGCGGCCATGTCGAGGTCGTTTTCCGCGGCAAAGATCGGGAACTGCGCCCATGCGCCGTCGGGCGGCGGCGCGCCAAGCACCTTGCCTTCCAGCGACTTGGGATCGCTGATGCCCAGCGACGTGCGCCCGATGACGGCGAAGGGCGGTTTGTCATAGACCATCATGGCCGCGATCACCGGCGCGCCGGGGTTCTGGTCGAGGAACTTGATCAGACTGTTGATGTCGGCGAATCCCACCGGAAAGGCGCCGGTGGCGACCTTGGGAATCGCCTCGAGCGAGCCGTTGCCCGCCTCGAGCGTCACGTTCAGACCGGCCGCTTCGAAATGGCCGTTGTCGATGGCGGCGAAATAGGGGGCGGCGGGCCCCTCGAACTTCCAGTCCAGCGCGAAAGGCAGGTCGGTCTGGGCGTGCGCCGTGCTGGCCAGCAGCAGGGCGGCGGTGAACATGCGGTAGAACATCGGTGGGGTCCCCGTCAGGTGATGCAGTTGCGACGACTATCGAAGCGTCGCGGCGTTCTGACCAGCGGGAACCCGACTTGCGCGACCCAAAATCGTGCAGGTGCCGCTTTATCGGGCAGTGAAGCCCCCGGCCACCGCTGCCGCCTTGTGATCGCAGGCAGGAATTGTCGCGTCAACGGCAGCGTCTGTGGTTGCGCCGCCGCGCCGCACAGGCCAGAAACGGCGCGTTGCGGAGGCATGGTGCCTCCGGCCCATCCCACGGTCGACCGCCGACCGCCGCCTGTGCCAGAGGATCCCATGAAGACCGTTCAGGACTACATCCGCACGATCCCCGACTTTCCCCATGCGGGGATCATGTTCCGCGACGTGACCACGCTGTTCGCCGACCCGCGCGGGTTCCGCATGGCCATCGACCAGTTGCTGCACCCCTACGCGGGCCAGCCCATCGACCGCGTCGTGGGGCTCGAGGCGCGGGGTTTCATCCTGGGTGGGGCCATCGCGCACCAGCTGTCGGTCGGCTTCGTGCCGATCCGCAAAAAGGGCAAGCTGCCCGCCCGCACCATCGAACAGGCTTACACGCTGGAATACGGCGAGGCCGTGGTCGAGATCCACGACGACGCGCTGCAGCCGGGTGAACGGGTGCTGATGGTCGACGACCTGCTCGCCACCGGCGGCACCGCCGAGGCGGGCATCAAGCTGATCGAGCGGCTGGGGGCGCAGGTCGTGGGCTGCGCGTTCATCATCGACCTGCCGGAGTTGGGCGGGCGGGCCAAGCTGGAAGGGTTGGGCATGGATGTCCACGCCCTGTGCGCCTACGACGGTCACTGACCGGGGATCGCCGGACCGCCCGGTGGCCCGCGGCGGCGCGACCGGATCCGCCCGCGCCGCCGCGATACGGATCACCGACCGCTGCGCCGGTTTTTCCGACATGCCCCCTTCGAGGGTCGCAGCAACAGGCCTACTGACCCGAGTGCGGGATCGACGTGCACCGTCCCGCAGTCCTCTTTTGAACGGTAATGACTAATGATCCGTTAAGTCCGGCAGCACGGCGCCGGGATTCATGATGCCGCGCGGGTCGAGCGCGGTCTTGATCGCCCGCATCATCGCGAGTTTCGCAGGATCGCCGTAGCGCACCAGATCGCCGACCTTGGCCCGCCCGATGCCGTGTTCGGCGCTGACCGACCCGCCCATCGCGTGGGTCAGGTCGTGGACGCAGTCCTTGATCGCGCCGCGCAGGTGCGCATAGGCATCGCGGCTTTGCCCCTGTGCCGGGAACACGTTGTAATGCAGGTTGCCGTCGCCCAGATGGCCGAAGCAGTTGATCCGCACGTCGCCGATCCGCGAAAGCCGCGCCCCCGCCTGTGCGATGAAATCCGGCACCTGCCCCAAGGGCAGCGCGATGTCGTGCGACACGATGGACCCGATGCGGCGGTTACCCTCCGGGATCGTCTCGCGGATGTGCCACATCGCGTCGCGGTCGGGCCCGGACCGGGCGATCACGCCGTCGGTCACGAGGCCCGCATCCGACGCGGCGGCGAAAAGATCCTCGAGCGCCGCATCGGGCGACTGGCCAGCGGTCAAGCCCACGTCGATCAGCACCATCCAGGCAGGCTGGTCCGCAAACGGCGCGCGGAACGCCAAGCCGGCCTCGCGCAGGAAATCGAGGCCCTGGCGGTGCATCAGCTCGAACGCAGAGATGCCGTCGCCGAGGCGGTCCTGCGCCAGCCCCAGTAGGTCGAGCGCCGCACGGGGCGACGGCACGGCCAGCATCGCGGCCCCCACCGCAGCAGGGCGCGGCACGAGGCGCAGCGACGCGGCGGTGATGAGGCCGAGCGTGCCTTCGGCCCCGATCATCAGGTCACGCAGGTCGTAGCCGGTGTTGTCCTTGCGCAAGCGGCTCAGCCCATGCCAGATGCTACCGTCCGGGCGCACCACCTCCAGCCCCAGACATTGCGCGCGGGCGTTGCCATAGCGCAGCACGTTCACGCCCCCCGCATTGGTGGACAGAAGCCCGCCGATCCGCGCAGACCCCTGCGAGGCGAGCGACAGGGCGAACATGCGCCCTGCCCCCTCTGCCGCCGCCTGTACGTCGGTCAGGATCGCGCCGCCTTCGGCGATCAGCACGGATTCGGCGGGATAGACCGCGCGGATCGCGGTCATGCGTTCCAGCGACACGACCAGGGGCGGCACGTCGCCGCCCATCACCTGACCGCCGACCAGACCCGTCCCGCCGCCGTAGGGCACGATGCCGATGCGGCGGTCGTGGCAGAAGGCCACGATCCGGGCGACCGTCGCGGTGTCGCGGGGGGCTGCGACGATCCCCGTGCCCGCATACCGCCCGCGTGGTTCGCGGAAATAGGGTGCGGTGTCGTCGCGGAAGGTGTCGTCGGCCAAGGCCGCGCGCAGGTCGGACAGGGTGGCGGGGGTGGCGGGGGTCAGCATGGGGCAGCTCCTGTTGCGCCCCACAGGTAACGGGTGCGGCGCGTCTGTCCAGCCCGATCCCGCGTGCCGGATCGGGCCGCCCAATCCGGCTGGCAGGATCGGTGACCGTCGCTCAGCGCAGGCGGAAGGGGCGGCCTTCGGCGAAGTCGAGCATGTCGGTGAACACGTCGGGCCGGGTCAGGAACAGCAGATGCCCCTGCCCCGGATAGCCAAGGATCGGCACGCCCCCCAGCTTGCGCGAGAAATCGGTGGTCTGCCGGGTGGAAAAGACCGGATCGTTCAGCCCGATGAAGAACGCGACGGGGATGCCCGACAGGTCCAGATTCTGCGGCAAGGTCCAGCCCGGCAGCGACAGCATGTGCGAAAACGCGATCTGCGTATCGAGCGGCGCGCCGACCTTGGCCCCTTCGGCAATGGCGGCCAGCAGTTCGGGGGACGGCACGGGATCCTCCAACGCTTCCGGTCCAAAGAGGAGGCCGGCCCAGAACCGGGGCCACAGCTTGTTCTTGTCCAGACTGCCCGTGGCGCGCACGGCCTGCAGCGCATCGCCCGCCCCGCGGATCAGCGTGCGCGGCCCGCCGCCGTGTTCGACCGCGGGCGACATGGCCGCGATGCGGACCTGACGGGCGGGATCGATCTGGGGGGCGGCCTCGAGCGCGATCAGCGCGCCTGTCGAATAGCCGACCAGCGTGACGGTCTTCCCCTCCATCTCATTGGCAAAGGCGGCGACGTCGCGCGCCGCCGTGGCCGGGTCCAGCCGGTGATCGACAGGCAGACCGTCGAGGCCCGGATAACGGTAGAAGGCGCGGGCGTAACCCGCCTCCTCCCACGCCTCGGTCGCCTTGAAGACCATGACGGAGGACAACGCACCGGGGATGAAGATCACGACCTTGTCGGCCTCGGCCAGTCTGGCGGCGCTAGTAATCATGGGATCGGTCGCACCGCTGGTGCGCAGCAGGGCGGGGCTGCAACCGGCAAGGAACACAAGGACGATCAACCACCGCATGAGGGTCAGATTTCCCATGCCGTGCACAGGGTCAAGCACACATTGCCGTGCATGGGGCCTCTTTGCCGACCGAATCCACCGACGGGGGACTGCCGATCAGCCGACATCCGTGCGCCCGCGCCGGTCGTGGCGCAGGTTGGCATAGAGGACATGGTTGCGCCACCGCCCGTCGATCTGCAGATAGCTTTGCGCCACGCCTTCGTATTTGTAGCCGCAATTCTCCAGCAGGCTGCGCGAGGGCGTGTTTTCCGGCAGGCAGCCCGCCTCGATCCGGCTGAGGTCGAGCGTGGTGAAAGCGTAATGCACCAGCCCGCGGACCGCCTCGCGCATGTAGCCCTGCCGCGCGAAGGGTGCGCCGATCCAGTAGCCCGTTGTGCCCGCCTGTGCGGGGCCGCGCCGGATGCTGTCCAGCGTGATCGCCCCCAGCAGCTCGTCATCCGCGCGCCGGATCAGGAACAGCGGCACGGCAGTGCCGCTCTGGATCGAGCGTTGCGACCAATAGACCCGGTTGGTAAAGGACTTGCGGCTGAAGTGGTCCGGCGCCCACGTCGGCTCCCAAGGCTGCAGGAACGCGCGGCTGTGGCCACGCAGGTCGCACCATGCGCGGAAGTCGCCGTGCTGTGGCGGGCGCAGGATCAGGCGGTCCGTGTCCAGCCGCAGACCGCGCCCGCGACCGAACACGTTACGCAACCAGCCGTGCGCGCAGCGCCTCGAGGGTGGGTGCCGCCTCTGCCGGACCATAAAGCGTCATCGCCGCCCCCGCCTGCGCCGTGCGGGCCGCGAAATCCTTCACGTCGCCGGTGGTCACGGCGTCAATGCGTTCCACGGTTTCCGCGACCGACGGGATGCGATCCCAGATCGCCAGCAGGCGGGCCAGCCGTTCGGCGCGGTTGCCGGGGCTTTCCAGCCCCATCAGCAGACCGGCCTTCATCTGCGCCCGCGCCCGCGCCACCTCTGCCGCCGTCATGTCGTCGGCGGCGCGCTTCATTTCGTCCATCGTGACGGTGGCGAGTTCGGCGATCTCTTCGGCGCTGGTGCCCGCATAGATCGTGGTCAGGCCGGTATCCTCGTATGCGCCGGCATTGGCGAAGATCGTATAGCACAGGCCGCGCTTTTCGCGGATCTCCTGAAACAGGCGGGACGACATGCCGCCGCCCAAGGCGGTCGCATAGATCTGCGCGGTGTAGATCGCGGGGTCGGCGTAATGCGGCCCCTCGAACGCCATCGCGAAATGCACCTGCTCGAGCTTCTTCAACTCGCGCCGCTCGCCGCCGACAAAGCGGGCGGGCACGATCAACCCCTCGCGCGGGCGGGCGGGCAGATGGCCGAACAGCGCCTCGGCCTGCGCCACGAGGGCGTCGTGATCGACGGCCCCTGCGGCTGCGAGGATCATCTGGTTCGGCCCGTAATGCGTGCCGACGAAGCCGGTCAGGTCGTCGCGGGTGAACTTCTCGACCCGCTCCTCCGGGCCCAGAATCGTGCGGCCGATTGGCTGGTCGGGATAGGCCACCTCTTGCAGCCAGTCGAAGATGATGTCGTCGGGGGTGTCCAGCGCCTGACCGATCTCTTGCAGGATCACGCCACGCTCCGTCTCGATCTCGTGATCCTCGAACAGCGGGTTCAGCAGGATATCGGCGATGACATCGAGGCCGAGGCCCACGTCCGATTCCAGTACGCGGGCGTAGTACGCCGTCGCCTCACGGCTGGTGTAGGCGTTGATGTAGCCGCCCACATCCTCGATCGCCTCGGCGATCTGCAACGATGTGCGGGTCGCGGTGCCCTTGAACGCCATGTGTTCCAGAAAATGCGCGATGCCGTTCTGCGCCGCTTCCTCGTGCCGCCCGCCCGCATTCACCCAGATCCCGACCGAGGCGCTGGCGAGGCCCGGCATGTGTTCGGTGACGATGCGAAAACCGTTGGAGAGCGTGTGCAGTGCAATGGTCAAGACGTGATCCGGTCCCTGATGATGTTCTGGATGGCGCCCAGATCGCGGGCGCTGCGTGTGATCCGTTCGGTCCGGTCATACAGGTCGGCCATGCGGGGGGGCAAGGGGGGGTGGATGCCCGTGGCCCGTTCCACCGCGGCAAGAAACTTGGCCGGATGCGCAGTGGCGAGCGTCACCATCGGGACCGTGCCCAGATGCTGCCCCGCCACATGCGCACCGACCGCCGTGTGCGGGCACAGAAGCTCGCCGTGCTGCGCCAGATAGGTGCCGATCGTGTCCGACGTCTCCTGCTCGGACACGCGGCCAGAGGCGTAGGTGTCGCGCAGGGCGTCGATGGCCCCCTGACTGACGGTGAAGCCGCCCCGCGTGAGGTCGGCCATCTGGCTGGCCACCGCAGCCCCGTCCTGACCGTAGGCGTAGAACAGCGCACGCTCGAAGTTCGACGATACCTGGATGTCCATCGACGGGCTGATCGTGGGCGTCACGCTGTCCTTGATATAGGCGCCGGTTTCCAGCGTGCGGTGCAGGATGTCGTTGCTGTTGGTGGCGACGATCAGTTGCGCGATGGGCAGGCCCATGCGTTTGGCGATGAAGCCCGCGAACACGTCGCCGAAGTTGCCCGTAGGCACGGTGAAGCTGACGGGGCGGTGCGGCGCACCCAGCGACACGGCAGATGTGAAGTAATACACCACCTGCGCCAGAACACGCCCCCAGTTGATCGAGTTCACGCCCGCCAGCCGCACCGCATCGCGGAAGGCGAAGTCGTTGAACATCTCCTTGACCAGCGCCTGACAGTCGTCGAAGTCGCCGTCCACCGCGATGGCGTGGACGTTGGATTCGGTCGGCGTGGTCATCTGGCGGCGCTGCACCTCGCTCACTCGGCCATGGGGGTAGAGGATGAACACATCGACGGCGGCGAGGCCACGGAACGCCTCAATCGCAGCGGACCCGGTGTCGCCCGATGTCGCGCCCACGATGGTCACGCGGTTGCCGGACCGGGCGAGTGCGGCCTGAAACATCTGACCGATGAGCTGCATGGCGAAATCCTTGAACGCCAGCGTGGGGCCGTGGAACAGTTCCAGCAGGAAGTGATTGGGGGCCAATTGCACCAGCGGGGCACGGGCGGCATGGCCGAAGCCCGCATAGGCGGCGGCGATCAGGTCGCGGAACTGCGCATCGGTGAACGTGTCGCCGACGAAGGGGCGCATGACGGTATAGGCCACCTCCTCATAGCTCTGTCCCGCCATCGCGGCGATCTGGTCGGGGGACAGGGTCGGGATGCTTTCGGGCACATAAAGGCCGCCGTCACGGGCGAGGCCGGTCAGCATCGTATCCTCGAACGACAGCACCGGGGCCTGTCCACGGGTCGAGATGTAGCGCATGTCTCAGGCGTCCTTCTTCAGCGTGCGGCGGATCAGCAGGCCGGACATCAGCGCCCAGCCTGCGGCCAGCATGAACCATGTGATTGCATAGCCCAGATGATCGTTCGGAATGCCTGCGATGCCGACGGGCATGGGCACCGTCGGGCTGGCGGGCGAGATGTCGCGCGCGACGACCATCACCGGGTCGACCCCCAGCGCCAGCGCCATCGCGGGCAGGTCGCGGGCGAACCAGATCCCGGTGGCGGCGTCCGGCGCGGGCGTCCAGCCGTCCAGCTCGTCGGGCCACAGCAGGTTGCCGGTCAGCGTCACGGGGCCGGTGGGCAGCGGCGCACCGCGGTCGTCCAGCGACAAAAAGCCGAGGTCGGCGACGATGTCGCGCCCGTCAGAGGTGCGGAACCCGGTGATCGTGCGATAGCCTGCGCCGTTCGCCTCCGTGCTGACCAGAACCGAGAGGGTCTGGCCGGTGATTTCACCGCTGACGGTGACCGGCAGATAGGTGTCGGTGGCGGGATCGGGTGCGTCAGGCAGCGCCACGGGCGGGGCTGTGATGGTGGCCTCGATCCGGTCGAGGATCGTCGTCTTCCACGTCAGACGCTGCACCTGCCAGACGCCCAGCGCGATCAGAATGCCGCATCCGACCACGCCCAGCAACAGGGGGAACAGGATCTTGCGCAGCATGTGGGGCGGGTCCTTCGGTCGGGTGCGCCTGTCCTATCCCCTTTGGTCTGCGGGGTGAAGGGCGGGTGCCACATGAAAGAGGCGGCCCGGGGGGCCGCCTCTCGGGTCGGTGATACGGGGTGGCTCAGCTGCCCCAGACGTAGATCGAGGCAAACAGGAACAACCACACGACATCGACGAAGTGCCAGTACCAGGCCGCCGCCTCGAAGCCGACATGCTTTTCCGGGGTGAAGTGACCCTTGTAGACGCGGATCAGACAAACGCCGAGGAAGATCGTGCCGATGATGACATGTGCGCCGTGGAAACCCGTCGCCATGAAGAAGTTCGCGCCATAGACGTTGCCGGCCAGACCGAAGGCGGCATGGCTGTACTCATAGGCCTGCAGCACGGTGAACACCGCACCGAGCGCCACGGCCAGCATCAGGCCCCACTTCATGTCCTGACGGTTGTTCTCGTGGACCAGCGCGTGGTGCGCCCAGGTCGCGGCCGCGCCGGAGCACAGCAGGATGAGCGTGTTGATAAGCGGCAGGTGCCAAGGGTCGAACACCTCGATGCCTTCGGGCGGCCAGACGCCGTCGACGATGGGGCTGAGCGGGCCCATGGGATACATCGCGTTCTTGAAGAACGACCAGAACCATGCGGCGAAGAACATGACCTCGGACATGATGAACATGATGAAGCCGTACCGCAGGCCGATCCGCACGACGGGTGTGTGATCGCCGACCTGGCTTTCGGTCACGATGTCGGACCACCATGCGAACATGACGTAAAGGACCAGCGCCAGACCGATCAGGAACGCCCACGGGCCACTGCCACCCATCCACAGCACCGCGCCGAACAGCATGATGAACGCGCCGACGGACCCCGCAAACGGCCAGATCGACGGCGGAAGGATATGGAAATCGTGGTTCTTTTCGTGAGCCATGGCGGTCGTCTTTCCCGTGCTGCTGGTCGCGCTGTCAGTTCGTGTCTATGGCGGGGGTCGGCGGCGTTGTCAAAAGGTTCGCGTCGACCGCGGCCTGCTCCGTCTCTTCGGGGACATCCTGTTCGTAGAACGTATAACCCAGCGTGATCGTGTGGACGTATTTCGCGTCCCGGTCGTTCACGATGGCCGGATCGACGAAGAAGTTCACCGGCATCATCACCGTCTCGCCCGGTTGCAGGGTCTGTTCGGTGAAACAGAAACACTCGATCTTGTCGAAGAACCCGCCCGCCTCGTAGGGGGTCACGTTGTAGGACGCGCGACCTGTGACGGGACGGTCCGTCGGATTGTGCGCCTCGTAGAATGCGAGGGCCGATTCGCCGATCCGCAACGTCATCTCCCGCTGTGCGGGCTTGAACGTCCACGGCATGTCACGGTCCAGCGATGCGTCGAAGCGGACGGTGATCGTCTGTTCAAGGATTTCATCGGGCGCCATGGACGCCACATTCGTGGCGCCGCCGAAGCCCGTCACCCGACAGAACCATGAGTAAAACGGCACAGACGCCCAGGCGAGGCCGGTCATCAGCACCACGGTTCCAACGGTCTGGAATAGGGTGCGCTTCGTTCCGGTGATCTTGGGAAACAGCATCAGTTCGTCCCCCCTGGCGCGGCCTCGATGGCGTCCGGCAGCAGCTGCGGGCGCACGACGTGATCGAACGTCTCGAACGCGCGGATATCCTGGAGTTGAAGCACCTTCACCACGGTCAGGCCGAAGACGATGCCGATGAAGCCGACCAGCAGCAGACCGACGCCGGTGTTGCGGCCACGGCGACGGGTGTGGATCTCATGCTCGACTTGGATTGCCATTCAAAGGCCTCCTGCAAGGTTGCTGCGCAAGGCCGCCTCAATCAGAAGCGCGCCGAAATGCGCAAAAAGGTAATAGAGCGACACCTTGAAGGTCTTGATCTCGACCTTGTATTTGTCCGCCTCGGCCTGCGCCTCGTCCCGGCGCCAGATGTCGTAGCAGCCCTTCAGGAACCACGCGTTGAACACCACGGCCACCGCCAGATAGACCCATCCTCCGATCGAGGTGAAGCCGAGCCCCAGCGCCACGGCCACCAGCGGCACGCAATAGGCCAGTACGTGGTTGCGGGTCACGCGGCGCCCGTGCGTTTCTGTCAGCATCGGCACACCGGCGTCGCCGTAGTCGGTCTTGACGAACAGCGCGAGCGCCCAGAAGTGCGGCGGCGTCCACATGAAGATCAGCCCGAACATCAGCACGGATTCGATGCCGATGCCGCCCGTGGCGACCGCCCAGCCGATCATCGGCGGGAACGCCCCAGCAGCCCCGCCGATCACGATGTTCTGCGGCGTCGCCCGCTTCAGCCACATGGAATAGACGACGGCATAGAAGAAGATGGTGAAGGCCAGCAGCGCCGTCGCGACCCAGTTGGTCGCAAGACCCAGCAGCAGGATGGAAAAGCCCGACAGGGCCAACCCAAGGCCCAGCGCCTCTCCCGGTGCGACGCGGCCATCGGGGATCGGACGCTTGGCCGTGCGGCGCATCCGGGCGTCGATGTCTGCATCCCACCACATGTTCAGCGCACCCGATGCCCCTGCCCCCACGGCGATACACAGGATCGCCACGAAACCGATGAACGGATGGACGGGCACGGGAGCCACCAGCAGACCGACCAGCGCCGTGAACACCACCAGCGACATCACCCGCGGCTTCAGCAGGGCGAAATAATCGCCCATCTGCGCCTCGTAGGCGGTCTCGGGGGCCGCGTCGTGCAGGCTGAGGTCAGTCATGTGCAAGCTGCCTTTCGGCGGTTCGGATCAGTTCTGTACGGCCCGGCCGGATGCCGGATCGTGCGACGTGCTCGCATCGGATCGGACTGGCGATCAGACGCCGTTCTGAACCTTGGCCTCTTCCAGCCAGGTGGCATAGGCCTCTGGGCTGACGACCTTGACCGTGATCGGCATGTAGGCGTGGTCCTGACCGCAGATCTCCGAACACTGGCCGAAATAGACGCCTTCCTGTTCGGCGTTGAACCACAGTTGCGCCAGACGACCGGGCACCGCGTCCTGCTTCACGCCAAAGGCGGGGATCGTCCACGAGTGGATCACGTCCGCACCCGTCACCTGCATCACGATGGTCGCACCCACCGGCACGATCACGGCCTGATCGGTCGCCAGCTTGTACAGGTTGTCGGCATAGCCGTAGTCGGCCAGCTCTTCCTCTTCCAGCATGAAGCTCTCGAAGGCGACGCCTTCGTCCACATACTCATAGCCCCAGTACCACTGATAGCCGGTCACCTTGATGGTGATGTCGCCTTCCGGGATTTCCTGCTGGTTGAACAGCACGGGAAGGGAGAATGCGCCGATAAACACTAGGATCACGATGGGCACCACGGTCCACGCGATCTCCAGCGGAGAGTTGTGGGTGAAACCGGCGGGCTTGGGGTTGGACTTGGCGTTGTACTTGATGAAGACCCAGATCATCAGGCCGGTCACGAACAGGGTGATCGCGGTGATGATGACCAGCAGCATCCCGTCCAGCCAGTGCACGTCGCGAGCGATGCTGGTCGCGGCCGGCTGAAAGCCGATCCCGCCGGGCGTCGGCGCGCCGATCACCGGCAGATCGCCACTGACGTCCTGCGCACGGGCGCCGGCACCCGCCAGAATCAGACCCGCCGACACCCAGGCCGTCGTGGCAAGGCTGCGCGGCATGTCCAGCAGGGCTACCTTGGCGAAATGGCTTACTCGCATGTTTCTTCCTCTTGATCCCGCGCCGGACGGTCAGCGGCGGCGTGACGATTTGACGATGGCCCCAATGCGGGTGCGGTCGCGAAATCCCGTTGTATCCGCAGATGCATGTCCCATATCCTGACACACAACTCAAGAACCCCGATTGCGGCAAAGGGACGCCCGCTGGCGTTCCGCAGGGTCCGCGTCGCCCGAAAGCCGCAAGGGCAACATCCAAAGGCCCCCATCAAAAGGATCGTCCCGTGAGCCATGACCCCTTCCGCCCGTTCGAGACGCATCTGGACCGGGACGCGGCCCTGCGTCACCTGCAGGCCGCCACCAGCGGGGCCGACGATGGCGAGCTGTTCCTCGAGCGCCGCCGGTCCGAAAGTCTCGTGCTGGACGACGGGCGGGTCAAGACCGCCAGCTACGATGCGTCAGAAGGGTTCGGTCTGCGCGCCGTGCGCGGCGAACGCACCGGCTACGCCCATGCCACCACCATCGACGAGGCTGCGGTGGGGCGCGCCGTGGCCACGACGCGGCTGGCGGTGGGGGATGGCGGCGGCACGCTGGCACCGGGGCCGGTGGGGACGAACCTGCGGCTCTACAGCGACGTGGACCCGGTGGCAGAGGCCGCGTTTCCCGCCAAGATCGACCTCTTGCGCGCCATCGACGCATTCACCCGCGATTTGGACAGCCGCGTGGTGCAGGTCAGCGCCAGTCTGGGCGCGTCCCTGCAAGAGGTGGCGATCCTGCGCCCCGACGGTGCGCTGGTCACCGACATCCGCCCGATGAGCCGCATCAACATCAGCGTGATCGTCGAACATGGCGGGCGGCGCGAAAGCGGCAGCATGGGCGGCGGTGGCCGTGCGTCCCTGATCGGGCTGATCGCGCCAGATCATTGGCAGGGCGTCGCGCGCGAGGCGCTGCGCATCGCACTGGTGAACCTCGACGCCGTTGCGGCCCCTGCGGGGGTGATGGACGTGGTCCTCGGTCCCGGCTGGCCGGGCATCCTGCTGCACGAGGCCATCGGCCACGGGCTGGAGGGGGATTTCAACCGCAAGGGATCGAGCGCGTTCGCGGGCCTGATGGGTCAGCGCATCGCGGCCCCCGGCGTCACCGTGCTGGACGACGGCACGATCCCCGACCGGCGCGGGTCGATCACCGTGGACGACGAAGGCACGCCGTCAGCCAAGAACGTGCTGATCGAGGATGGTGTATTGGTCGGCTACATGCAGGACCGCCAGAACGCGCGGCTGATGGGCGTGGCGCCCACCGGAAACGGGCGGCGCGAGAGTTATGCCCATGCGCCGATGCCGCGCATGACGAACACCTACATGCTGGCGGGCGACGCGGCCCCCGCCGATCTGCTGACCGAGATGCGCGACGGCATCTATGCGGTGGGGTTCGGCGGCGGTCAGGTGGACATCACGAACGGCAAGTTCGTGTTTTCCTGCACCGAAGCCTACCGCGTCACGGATGGCGTCGTGGGCCAGCCGATCAAGGGCGCGACCCTGATCGGCGACGGCGCCACGGCCCTGCAGAGGATCCGCGGCATCGGCAACGACCTGGCGCTCGATCCGGGCATCGGCAATTGCGGCAAGGCGGGCCAGTGGGTGCCGGTCGGCGTGGGGCAACCCAGCCTGCTCATCGGCGGGCTGACGGTGGGCGGGTCCGCCTGATCCGGCACCGCGATTTCAGCGTCGGCTGTTCAGCTTTCGTTAAGCCTTTCGGTCCTAAGATCGAGGGGCAGCAAGGCGAAGGTTGGCCCGGTGGTTCGTAACGTGTCCGCACACCAGAGTTCCCCCCAGGACGATCCGTGGTTCCATGACCTTCGCCTTCTGCGTTCGCGCCGCGTCGGCCCTGCGACCTATCGTCGGCTGATCGCGGAACATGGATCGGCGCAGGAGGCGCTTGCCGCCCTGCCCGATGTCGCCGCCGCAGCGGGCATGACCGATTATCACGTATGCCCCCCCGGCGTGGTGATCGCCGAATTGCAGGCGGGCCGCGCCGCTGGCGCACGCTTGCTGCGCCAGGGCGCGTCAGACTGGCCCACCCCCCTCGACGAGATGACCGACGCGCCGCCGCTGCTGTGGGCGCTGGGGCGAATCGACCTGCTGCAACGGCCCATGGTGGCGTTGGTGGGCGCGCGCAACGCATCCTCGCTGGGCACGCGGATGGCGCGGGCGTTGGCGCATGATCTGACGGCGGCGGGATTCGTCGTCGTGTCCGGCCTTGCGCGCGGGATCGACGCGGCCGCCCATGCGGCGGCGCTGAATGGCGGCACCGTCGCCGTGCAGGTGGGCGGCGTCGATGTGATCTATCCGACCGAAAACACGGACCTTGCGCATCAAATCGCTGCCACGGGGCTGCGCGTGTCGGAAATGCCGATGGGCCTGCAGCCGCAGGCACGGCATTTCCCGGCCCGCAACCGCATCATCGCGGGCCTGTCCCGCGCCGTCGTGGTGGTAGAGGCGGCGGCGAAATCCGGCAGCCTGATCACGGCGCGCAACGCGCTGGACCAGCACCGCGACGTACTGGCGGTGCCGGGGCACCCGTTCGATGCCCGCGCGGCCGGCTGCAACATGCTGATCCGCGACGGCGCGACCCTCGTGCGATCCGCCGCCGACGTGATCGAGGCGCTGGGCACCCTCGGTGCGCTTGCTGTCACAGCCCCCGAACTGCCGCTGCCGCCTGTGCCGCAGGCACCGCCCGCAGCGCCGCGCAGCCTGCGGGACATGGCGGCGCTGCACAACCTGATCCTCGATCGGCTTGGCGCCTCTCCGGTGGCGGAAGATCAGCTGATCCGCGATACGGGCCGCCCTGCCCCGCAGGTCGCACCGGCGCTGATCGACCTCGAACTCGACGGTCGGATCGCCCGCAGTGCGGGCGGTCTGTTGTCGCGGATCAACTGAAGGACGCAACACATAAGGAAATCATCGCAACTTATCAGTATCTTGAGAGATCATTACCTGATCGTCGCTGGTGAAACCGGCGCTGATTGACAACGTCCGGCCTTGCCGCCCATGTTGCGCGATCATAGAGGGTCATGCGTTCCGGCCCCCGTTACAGCAAGGTTTGCCATGCCCGTCGTCGTTGTCGAATCCCCGGCGAAAGCCAAGACGATCAACAAGTATCTGGGCAGCGACTATACCGTGCTGGCCTCTTACGGTCACATCCGCGACCTGCCCGCCAAGAACGGATCGGTGCTGCCCGACGATGACTTTTCCATGATCTGGGAGGTGGCGTCCGACAGCAAGAAGCACATCAAGGCCATCGTGGACGCGCTGAAGGAGGATCCGAACCTGATCCTTGCCACCGACCCCGACCGCGAGGGCGAGGCGATCAGCTGGCACCTGCAGGAGGAGTTGGGCAACAAGCGCGGGTTGAAGATCGAGAGCGCATCCCGCGTCGTGTTCAACGCGATCACGAAGTCCGCCGTGACCGAGGCGATGAAGAACCCGCGTCAGGTCGACATGCCGCTGGTTGATGCCTACCTCGCCCGGCGGGCGCTGGATTATCTTGTGGGCTTCAACCTGTCGCCGGTGTTGTGGCGCAAGCTGCCGGGGGCGAAATCGGCTGGTCGCGTGCAGTCTGTCTGCCTGCGCCTGATCGTCGAACGCGAGATGGAGATCGAGGCGTTCCGCAATCAGGAATACTGGACGGTCCGCGCGATCCTGCAGAACCCGCGCGGTGCCACATACGAGGCGCGTCTGACGACGCTGGGCGGCAAGCGGTTGGACAAGTTCGATCTGGGCAATGCGACGCAGGCGGAAATGGCCGTGCAGGCGGTGAACAGCCGCGACCTGACCGTCGTCAGCACCGAGGCGAAGCCTGCGAGCCGCAACCCCAGCCCGCCCTTCATGACCTCGACTCTGCAGCAGGAGGCGAGCCGCAAGTTCGGCATGGGCGCGAAACAGTGCATGGGCGTGGCGCAGCGCCTGTATGAGGCCGGGTTCATCACCTACATGCGGACAGACGGCATCGACATGGCGCCGGAGGCCGTGACGGGTGCGCGCGACGCGATCAAGGCGCGGTTCGGCGACAGCTATGTCCCGAAGGAGCCGCGCATCTACAAGAACAAGGCCAAGAACGCGCAGGAAGCGCACGAATGCATCCGCCCCACCGACATGATAGTGGGCGTGGAACAGGCCGACATCAAGGACGCGGATCAGCGCAAGCTCTATGACCTGATCTGGAAACGCACGCTGGCCAGCCAGATGGAAGCGGCCCGGATGGAACGCACCGTGGTCGAGATCGGGTCGCGCGACGGTCAGGTGGGCCTGCGTGCGAACGGTCAGGTCATGCTCTTCGACGGGTTCCTGCGCGTCTACGAGGAGGGCCGCGACGACGTGGAGGGCGACGATGACAAGCGTCTGCCGCAGATCGCGCAAGGCGAGGTCGCGAAAAAGGAGTCGGTGGACAGCGAGCAGCATTTCACCCAGCCGCCCCCCCGCTATACCGAAGCGACGCTGGTGAAGCGGATGGAGGAGCTGGGCATCGGCCGCCCGTCCACCTATGCCAGCATCGTGACCACGATCCAGGATCGCGGCTATGTGGAAAAGGACAAGAACCGTCTAATTCCGCAGGACAAGGGGCGTCTGGTGACGGCGTTCCTGTCGAACTATTTCCACCGCTACGTGGAGTATGACTTTACCGCCGACCTCGAGGATCAGCTCGACCGGGTGAGCGCGGGAAATGCCGACTACAAGGCGCTGCTGGCGCGGTTCTGGCGCGACTTTTCCGCCGCGATCGCGGAAACCGCCGATCTGCGCATCGGCGAGGTGCTGGACAAGATCAACGATGTGCTGGCCCCCCACCTGTTCCCCGATCCCGGCGACGGCACCGATCCGCGCCTGTGCCCGAACTGCGGTCAGGGCCGGTTGTCGATGCGCACCGCGCGGGCCGGTGGTGCGTTCATCGGATGCTCGAACTATCCCGAATGTCGTTATACCCGCCCCTTCGGCCCGCCGGACCCGGAGGCCGAGAAATCGGCGATTCCGCCCGACGGCAAGCTGCTGGGCACCGACGGCGACGACGAGATCCGCATCTTCAAGGGCCGTTTCGGACCCTTCGCCCAGCGCGGTGCCGCGACGGAAGAGGTGCCGAAGCCCCTGCGCCAGTCGGTGCCCGCCGACTGGGAACCCGAAGGCGTCACACTGGAACAGGCCGTGCGCCTGTTGGAACTGCCGCGCCTGATCGGCCCCCACCCCGAGGACGGGGTGAACGTGTGGTCGAACATTGGCCGCTATGGCCCCTACATCAAGCACGCGGAGACGACGTCGGACCGGGGCGGCACGAATGCCAACCTCGAGACGCTGGACGACGTGTGGACCGTCGGCATGAACCACGCGGTGCAGCTGCTGGCGGAAAAGGTCGCCAGCCGCGGTACGCGCGGCAAGGCGGTCGCCGCCCTGCGCGAGCTGGGCGAACACCCGTTGGCCGGTGGTCCCGTGGGCATCTATGACGGCAAATACGGGCCTTATGTGAAGTGGGACAAGCTGAACGCGACGATCCCCGACACGGTGACGCCAGAGGATCTGACGCTGGCGCAGGCCGTCGATCTGCTGGACGAACGCGCCGCCAAGGCGGGCAAGCCCAAGCCGGGCGCGGGCAAGAAGGCTGCGGCAAAGAAGGCCGCACCAAAGAAGGCGGCGGCGAAACCGGCGGCAAAGGCTGCGGCTGGCAAGACGCCGGCGGCGAAGAAGCCTGCTGCGAAACCTGCGGCCAAGACGCCTGCCGTGAAGAAACCTGCGGCGAAGGCTGCGAAACCCGCCGTGGCCGACGACACCGACGGGGACGTGTTCGAGTAGGGCCGAACGGCCCCACCTCGCGTTGACATTGCCCGTGACCGCCTGCACCTTCACCCCCGAAACGACGGGATGAGGGTGCACGATGAAGAAGGTCTATGGCTCTGCCGCGGAGGCGCTGGACGGGCTCCTGCGCGACGACATGCTGATCGCGGCGGGCGGGTTCGGGCTGTGCGGCATTCCTGAACTGCTGCTGGACGCGATCAAGGCATCGGGCGTGAGCGGTCTGACGTTCGCATCCAACAATGCGGGTGTCGACGACTTCGGCATCGGCATACTGCTGCAGACGCGGCAGGTGAAGAAGATGATCTCCTCCTACGTGGGCGAGAATGCGGAGTTCATGCGTCAGTATCTCGCCGGAGAGCTGGAGGTGGAGTTTAACCCCCAAGGCACGCTGGCGGAACGGATGCGCGCGGGTGGCTGCGGCATCCCCGGCTTCTACACCAAGACCGGCGTCGGCACCCAGATCGCCGAAGGCAAGGAACACAAGGACTTCGACGGGCAGACCTACATCCTCGAACGCGGGATCGTGGCGGATCTGAGCATCGTGAAGGCGTGGAAGGCGGACGCGACCGGCAACCTCGTGTTCCGCAAGACCGCCCGCAACTTCAACCCGCCCGCCGGGATGTGCGGCAAGATCTGCGTGGCCGAGGTCGAGGAGATCGTGCCGGCCGGCAGCCTTGACGGAGACGCGATCCACCTGCCCGGCGTCTATGTGCATCGGATCATCCAGGGGACGCACGAAAAGCGCATCGAACAGCGCATGACCCGCAAGAAGGAGACCGCATAATGGCCGAAGCGATGGGCTGGGACCGCAACCAGATGGCGGCACGGGCAGCGCAAGAGTTGCAGGACGGCTGGTATGTGAACCTCGGCATCGGGATTCCGACCATGGTCAGCAACCATATCCCCGAGGGGATCGAGGTGACGCTGCAATCCGAGAACGGAATGCTCGGCATGGGGGCCTTCCCGTTCGAGGGCGAGGAGGACGCCGACCTGATCAACGCGGGCAAGCAGACGATTACCGAGCTGCCGCAGACCGCGTTCTTCGATTCCGCCACGTCCTTCGGCATGATCCGTGGCGGCAAGATCGCGATGGCGATCCTTGGCGCGATGGAAGTGGCCGAGAACGGCGATCTGGCGAACTGGATGATCCCCGGCAAGCTGGTAAAGGGCATGGGCGGTGCGATGGACCTCGTGGCTGGCGTGCAGCGCGTCGTCGTCGTCATGGACCACGCCAACAAGCACGGTGAAAGCAAGGTGTTGAAATCCTGCACACTTCCTCTGACGGGTGCGGGCGTGGTGGACCGGATCATCACGAACCTTGGCGTCTTCGACGTGGTGGAGGGCGGTCTGCGCATCGTCGAATGTGCCGACGGCGTCAGCGAGGACCAGTTGCGCGCCGCGACAGAGGCGACGATCGTTGCCTGACGTCCGCCACGAGGTGACGGGATCGAAGGGGCGCTGGGTCATCGACCACGGCGACGGCATCAGCGAGATGACCTATTCGATCCTGTCGCCGGCACAGGTCATCGCCGACCATACGGCGGTGGCTTCAGGGCATGAAGGCGAGGGCGTGGGCCTGGCGTTGCTGGAGGCCTTCATCGCCGATGCCCGCGCCCGGGGTTACCGCATCATGCCGCTGTGCCCCTTCGTGAATGCCCAGCGCAAGCGGCATCCCGCATGGGCGGACGTGTTTGCCGTCTAGGCCGGATTCGAACTAAGACCGGCTGACCGCGAACACGCAGCCGTCGCTGACCAGTTCCGGCGGGGTCAGGCACAGGCCGCGTGCGACGGCAAAAGCCGCCAGCACCTTGGGCACATAGCCGCGCGTTTCGGGGAACGGCGGCACGCCTGCGTTGTCACGCACCGACCCTTCGCCCGCGTTGTAGCCCGCGAGCACGAGGATCGGATCGTTGTCGAACTTGTTCATCAACCAGTCGAGGTAGGCCACCCCGCCGCGGATGTTCTGGGACGGCGACAGGCTGTCGGTCACGTCGAACCGCGTCGCTGTATCCGGCATCAGTTGCATCAGCCCCTGCGCGCCCGCGCGGCTGACCGCCTGCGCATTCCCCGCGCTTTCCACGCTGATGAGGGCGAGGACCAGCGCCGGACTGACGCGGGTGCCGACGGTCGCCTTGAGGATCTCCACCCCGTGGATGGCGGCGATATCCTGCAGCGATTGCAGGCGCGGGGCTGGCACCGCCTGTCCGGCGGGCGGTTCGGCGATGACCTGCAACGCCTGTTCCAGCCGCCCCGGACCGGAGTCGGCGATGCTGGTCGAGATTGTGGACCAGAACCAGTCCAGCCCGGACGGCTGCGGCACGGGTGCGATGGACCCGTCCGGCGTCGCGATGGCCTGCGGGCGGGCGGCGAACATGGTGGCGGGCGGTGCGCTGGGATCGACCTGAACGGTGATGCGCGATCCCCCCGACGCCGGAACCCCCACCCGCTTGAAGGTGAAGTCCGGTTGCAACCTGTCCTGACCCTGCGCCACGGCGCTACACAGGCACAGGACGGCCGCGATGGGCCATGCCGTCTGGTTCATGTTGGTGCGTCCTGCTCGACGTATGTTTTGCGGACAGCATGGCAGATCCGCCAGCTGATTTCCACGTTGCCGTGAACAATGGTGGACAGGCGATGCTATTGCGCACACCCCGGCAACGGGTTGCCCCTCACAATGCGAATTCTGAGATTAAATATATTTTTAATTTCAGTGCCTTATGAACACATTGACGATTTCTGAACGGATCCCGAAATAGCACGAAACACGCCAAATTTCGGACGCAATCGGACGGCTATATCACCTCATCCAAGACGGGGAGCGGGCCAACAAGAGGCCGGCACGCACAGATCCGGCAAGGGATGCAACACATGAGCGATACCCTGAGGAGGGATTACAAATGCTGAACTTCCTGAAAAACTTCCGCAACGACGAAGACGGTGCCGTGACCGTCGACTGGGTCGTGCTGACCGCCGCCATCGTGGCTCTGGGCCTGCTTGTCGGCACGCAGGTGCGGACCGCCGTGACGACGAAGACTACCGCGATCGCGACCGACATCACCCGCACCAACTAAGCGACGCACGCGCGACGTTACAAAAGCCGCGCCCGAAAACGGCGCGGCTTTTCTTCAGATACCGAACCAGGGCCTTAGCTTCACCACAGTTTCGCAATGTTTGTGCGTTACGCAATCTGACATATCGGAGCCCCTCGTCATGACACACTTCTTCTGCACGTTCTTGCGCGACGATGATGGTGCGGTCACCGTCGATTGGGTCGTGCTGACCGCCGCCATCGTCGGCCTTGGCCTGATGGTGATCATAGGCATCACCGCCAGCCTGCAATCCAGGACGGACCACATCACCACGACGATCGTCGCAACGGTGCCGAACTGATCACAACGCGGCGCGTTTCTCAGCAAATGACCAACGGCCTTGCCGCACCTGCCCACCCACCCCGCCACAGGAGCTTCCGATGCGTAGCGTCTTTTCACTCGTCCTCGTCCTCGGGATGGCCTTGGCAGGCTTCGCCGTCTACATGGTCAAGGGCTATGTCGCCGATACCGAACAGGCGCTGATCGCGGAACGCGAGCGTGCTGCATCGAGCGTTGCGACCACGGACGTTCTCGCCGTCAGCAAACCGGTCCTGTTCGGTGACGCCATCACGCCGGAAGATGTGGTCACCGTCAAATATGCCACCGACTTCCTGCCGGAAGGCACGTTCCCGACCCTCGCCGACCTTTTTCCGGAAGGCGAGGCGCAGACACGCAGCATCCTGCGCCCGATGGACGTGAACGAAGTGATCCTGGCCAGCAAGGTCACGGCACCCGGCGAAATCACCAGCATCACGCAGGAACTGCGCCAAGGGATGCGCGCCTTCACGATCCGCGTCGATGCCAGCACCGCCGTCTCGGGCTTTCTGCGGCCTGGTAACCGGGTCGATATCTATTGGACGGGTGCCTTCGGCGATGCACCGGAAGAGACATGGCTGATCGGCAGCGCGATCGAGCTGATCGCCGTGGATCAGAGCACCGACCGCAACAGCGTCGATCAGGTCGTCCCGTCGACCGTGACCGTGCAGGTCAGCCCAGACGACGTGGCACGCTTGGCGCAGGCGCAGGCCGATGGTCGCCTGACACTGTCACTGGTGGGCGCGGATGCAGACCTGACCATCGTGCCGGACGGCGCCCAAGCCATCACCCTGCCAGAGGCACCGGAGGCCCCCGTGATCGTCGCCGACGCCCCTGCCCCCGCCCCAGAAGCGGTGCCGGAAACCTGCTATACCACGGTGCGTCGCGGGACCGAGACCGCACGCATGGAGATTGCCTGCACCAACTGATGGATGGGGGCCACGGATCTGTGGCCCCTACAGGATTGAGTCAGGTCCGGGGGGTCGCATCTGCGGCCCCCCGTGTGCTGTGAAAAACGCGCGCTGTTGCGCGTTATCCACATCAAGTGCGCCGGCCAAACCATTGCCGATTGCTATTTTTCGACACACGCGCGATGCTGGTCGCAATGACGGAAAATAATTTCCGCTGACGCGTGATCGGAGAGGCAGGTCACAATGAGCATCGACAGATTTACGAAGGCTGTCGTGACAGTCTTTGCGTTGGCTGTTGCCTTCGCCCCTGTGACGACATCCGCCGAAACCCTGCGCGTGCTGCGCGGGTCCGCAACCGCGCCGCTGGCCGTTCCCATGAACCGCGCCATCGTCGTCGAAAGCGACGAGCCGTTCACCGAAATCTCGATCGCGAACCCCGGCATCGCCGACATCTCGTCGCTGTCCGACCGCACCATCTATCTGCTGGGCAAGGAGCCGGGCCGCACGACGATGACGATCCTGGGGCCCGATGGCCGCCTGATCAGCAACGTCGAGGTGCAGGTCACGCCCGACATCGCCGAGTTCAAGGAGCGTCTGGAACAGATCCTGCCCGGCGAGCCCATCGAAGTGCGCACCGCCAACAACGGCATCGTGCTGTCAGGCACCGTCAGCAGCACCGCGCGGCTGGACCGCGCGATGGAACTCGCGGAACGCTATGCGCCGGAGCGCGTGTCCAACCTGATGAGCGTGGGCGGCACCCAGCAGGTCATGCTGAAGGTCCGCTTTGCCGAAATGCAGCGCGCCGTCAGCAAATCGCTTGCCTCCTCCTTGACGGCGGGCAGCAACAGCAGTGTCGGCAACCTGTCGGGACTGGGGCCTGTCGCCACGTCCGGCGCCTCGGTGGGCGGATCGGGCGGAATAGCGTCGAACTCTGATTCGAACGGTGCGTTCCTGTTCGGCTTCAACGCGGGCGGGCTCGAGGTCGGCATTCTGCTGGAGGCGCTCGAATCCCGGGGCGTGGTCCGCACGCTGGCCGAACCCAACCTGACCGCCTTGTCCGGGCAAGAGGCGAAATTCCTCGCCGGTGGTGAATATCCCGTGCCCGTCGCGCAGGAAGACGGCCAGATCACGGTCGAATTCAAGCCCTTCGGCGTCGAACTGGTGTTCACGCCACGGGTGGTGGACGGCGACATCATCAACCTCGAGTTGTTGGCGGCGGTGTCGTCCATCGACCCGGCCAACGGGTTCACGGCCAACGGGTTCACGATCAGCGCCTTCAAGCGGCGCGAGACATCGACGACGGTGGAAATGCGCGACGGCGAGAGTTTCGCCATCGCAGGTCTGCTGTCCGACGATTTCACCAACCTCAAGGGGCAGGTCCCGTGGCTTGGCGACGTGCCGGTACTGGGGTCGCTGTTCCGCAGCGTCGAATACAGCCGCCAGCAGACCGAGCTCGTCATCATCGTGACGCCGCATCTGGTCACGCCGACCCGCGGACAGGCGCTGGCCCTGCCCACCGACCGTGTCCAGCCGCCGTCGGAACGCGACATGTTCCTGTTCGGCAATGTCGACGGCCCGACCGCCGGCGGCGCGGGCGAGGTGGCGCGACAGGACTTCAGCGGGTCCTACGGATATGTGATGGAATGAGGGGCACCGGCACCATGAACGCTTTTCCGACGGCCACCGCCCTTGCTGCAGCCCTTGCGCTGGGGGCTTGCGCGCCACAGCCCGGTCCCGCCACGGGGGCCGGTGCCACGCCAGGCTTCGGTGCGGCCACCGCTCTGAACGCTGCCGCGATGACCAACGCCGCCGGAGCGACGGCACATCTGGGGGGCCGCTTTGCAGCCGAGGTGGACACGACGGTGACGTTCGGTTTCAACTCGGCACAGCTCGATGCAGCGGCGCAGGCCACCCTGACACGTCAGGCCAACTGGATCCGCCAGTTCCCGGAGGTGCGATTCCGCGTCTATGGGCACACCGATCTGGTCGGGTCCGACAGCTACAACCAGTCGCTCGGCCTTGCGCGGGCCAACGCGGTCGTGGCCTTTCTGTCGCGGCAGGGCATCAGCCCGACCCGGCTGGAGGCGCTGGTATCCTATGGCGAGACGCGGCCCGTCGTCGCCACGCAGGCGCCGGAACAGCAGAACCGCCGCACCGTGACAGAGGTGTCTGGCTTCGTCGCCGGATCGCCCATGCTGCTGAACGGCAAGTATGCCGCCGTGATCTTTCGCGAATACGTCGCCAGCGCCGTGCCCCCCAGCACCCTGTCGTCGGGTGAAAGCACCAGCGGGGGCGGTGCAGCGCCCGAATGAGCCGGATGCGGCGCACACCGCTGGTGCACGTCGGCACGCCCCTTCGGCGCTGTTCAGAGTAATCGCATAATCACGCGAATTCTGTCCCAATCTCGACACGATTAGCCACCAATGCTGGTTCCACGGGCCCGTCATGTCCTGCGTCATGCAGGTCGGGCGGCAGAACCGGCTGACGGCTTCGGGCATGGTCCCGGCTCCGCACCCCGGCACGCCCGTGCAAAGAGGATGTGTCGCATGAGTAGTCTCGCTGTTTTCAAATCCGAAAGCCCTGCCCTCGTGGCCTGCACCGTCAGCCGTGACGTGCAGAACTTCGATCTGCTGATCGAGGATATGGAGGCGGCGCTGGGGGAACGCTGGGGCGATCTCAGCTTTGACGACGCGGTCGCATTCCTGCGCCAACCCGATGCCAGCGACCTGCAGTTTCTGGCCCTTGCGCTGGATGCCGACGACGAAAAGCGACTGGATGTCGTCATCGCCGTCATCACCGCCGCCAAGGCGCATGACATCAAGGTCATCCTGATCACCGAGGACGTCAGCCCCACGGCGCTGCACCTGCTGCTGCGCGAGGGAGGGGACGAGTTCGTGCCCTATCCGCTGCCGGAAAAGGAGCTTGCGAACGCGATCGAACGTGTCCTGGCCCCCGCCGCAGAGGTGCCGGCCACGCCCGAAGACACCACGCGCCCCAAGACCACCGGCAGCCACGATGGGGTGCTGATCGCGGTGCACGGCATGGCCGGAGGCACGGGTGCCACCACCTTTGCCGTCAATCTGGCGTGGGAACTGGCCCATGTGGACAAGGTTGCGACACCGCGCGTGTGTCTGCTGGATCTGGACCTGCAATTCGGCACCGCGTCCACTTACCTCGACCTGCCACGGCGAGAGGCGGTGCTGGAACTGCTGTCCGACACGGATTCGATGGACAGCACGTCCTTTCTTCAGGCGCTGCTGCCGTTCAATCAGAAACTCCACGTGCTGACGGCCCCCACGGACATGATCCCGCTGGATCTGATCACTGCCGCCGACGTGTCGCGCGTGCTGGAGATGGCACGGACCAATTTCGACTATGTCGTGATCGACATGCCGTCCACCATGGTCGAATGGTCGCAGACCGTCCTCGAGGCGGCGCATGTGTATTTCGCGACGCTGGAGCTCGACATGCGGTCGGCACAGAACACCCTGCGGCTCAAGCGGACCCTGCAATCAGAGGATCTGCCCTTCGACAAGCTGCGCTTCGTGCTGAACAGGGCCCCCGGTTTCACCGATCTGTCCGGCAAGGCGCGGGTCAAGCGATTGGCCGAAAGCCTTGGGATCGCGATCGAGGTGCAATTGCCCGACGGCGGCAAGCAGGTCGCGCAGACCTGCGATCATGGCACGCCGCTTGCGATGAACGCGCCCAAGAACCCGATGCGCAAGGAGATCGTGAAACTCGCGGCCTCGGTTCATGCGGTCAATCAGGCCGACGCCGCCGAAGCCCGCGGCTGAGGACAGGAGCATCGCCATGTTTTCCAAATACAAGAAGCCCGGCACCGCGCACGTCGCCCCTGCAAGCAACGTCGCGGCCCTGAAACCCGCCGCCCCGGCCCCCGTCACGGCACAGGCCCCCATCACGCCCCGCGCATCCCTGATGAAGGTCATGCCCACCCGTGCGGCCGAAGTGGTCCCCGCCGACCGCGAAAAGAAGCGCAAGGAGCGGCTGGGCGAGATCAAGCTCGAACTGCACAAGGCCTTGCTGGAAAACCTGAACCTCGCCGCCCTCGAGAACGCAAGCGAAACCGACCTGCGCAACGAAATCAACGCCATCGCCACCGAGACGCTGGAGGAGATGGGCATCGTCCTGAACCGCGAGGAACGGGCGACGGTGACGCAGGACCTGTTCTTCGAGGTCAAGGGTCTGGGACCGCTGGAGACGCTGCTGAAGGACGACAGTGTCAACGACATCCTCGTGAACGGGCCGCGCCAGATCTTCGTCGAACGCGGCGGCAAGCTGGAACTGACCGACGTCACCTTCAAGGACGAAAAACACCTGCTGCGGATCATCGACAAGATCGTCAGCGCGGTGGGTCGCCGCGTCGACGAAAGCAACCCTTACGTCGACGCGCGACTGGCGGACGGATCGCGTTTCAACGCGATGGTCGGCCCGATCGCCGTGGACGGCAGCCTGGTGTCGATCCGCAAGTTCAAGAAGGAAAAGCTCGGCATCGACGATCTGGTGCGCTTCGGCGCCTTCTCAGAGGAGATGGCCGCCTATCTGCAGGCCGCCGTCGCCACCCGGCTGAACATCATCGTGTCCGGCGGCACGGGTTCGGGCAAGACGACGACGCTGAACGCGCTGTCGTCCTTCATCGCCAACGACGAACGCGTGCTGACCATCGAGGACACGGCCGAATTGCAACTACAGCAGATCCACGTCGGCCGCATGGAAAGCCGCCCGCCCAACGTCGAAGGCAAGGGCGCCGTGACCCAGCGCGACTGTCTGAAGAACGCGCTGCGGATGCGCCCCGACCGCATCATCGTGGGCGAGACGCGCGGCGAGGAAGTCATCGACATGCTGCAGGCGATGAACACCGGCCACGACGGGTCGATGACCACGATCCACGCCAACTCGGCCCGCGACGGCGTGAGCCGCCTGGAAAACATGATCGCGATGGCCGGCATCGAGATGCCGATCAAGGCCATGCGCAGCCAGATCTCCTCGGCTGTGAACCTGATCGTGCAGGCCTCGCGCCTGCAGGACGGATCGCGGCGCATGACGTCCATCACCGAGATCACGGGGATGGAAGGCGACGTGATCTCGATGCAGGAAATCTTCAAGTTCCAGCGCATCGGTCTGACCCCCGAGAACAAGATCATCGGTCACTTCACGGCCACCGGCGTGCGTAGTCACTTCTCGGACCGCTTCAAGCTGTGGGGGTATGACCTGCCGCCGCACATCTTCGAACCCCTCGTTGCAGAGTAAAGCCCCATGATTTCCTCACAGCCGCTGATCTACATCGCGATCTTCGCAGCCGTCATCGTGCTGGTGCAGGGCCTGTATCTGGTCCTGTTCGGGCGTTCGATCACGCAGAACGGCAAGGTCAACCGGCGGCTGGAACTGCTGGAAAAGGGCGGCAACCGCGAACAGGTGCTGGAACAACTCCGCAAGGAGATGACCCAGCACATGCAGTCGCAAAGCATCCCGCTCTATTCGATCCTTGCGGCCAAGGCGCAGCGTGCCAACATCGCGTTTACCCCGCCGCAGCTGATCATGGTGATGGCGGGGGTCAGTGTCATGGCCTTTGCCCTGCTGACGGTCATGACGGCCGTGGCCCTGCCGACCCGTGCCGTCCTGGCCGTCGGCATGGGCATCGGCGGCGTCTATGCCTGGATCAGCGTCAAGGCAGGCAAGCGCATGGCCCTGATGGAGGAGCAGTTGCCGGAGGCTGTCGAGCTGCTGGTGCGGTCGCTGCGCGTGGGGCATCCATTCTCGTCGGCCATCCAGATCGTTGCCAAGGAAATCGCCGACCCGCTGGGGACGGAAATGGGCGTCATCTCGGACGAGGCCGCCTATGGCCGCGACATGGGTGAGACGCTCAAGGCGATGGCCGAGCGCCTCGACATGCAGGATCTGCGGTTCCTTGCCGTCGCCGTCACGATCCAGCAGACCTCCGGTGGCAACCTCGCGGAAATCCTCGATGGTCTGGCAAAGGTAATCCGCGCGCGGTTCCGCCTGTTCCGGCGGGTCAAGGCGATCACCGCCGAGGCGAAGTGGTCCGGCAAGCTGCTGTCCGGCTTTCCCATCGGCGCGCTGGTCGTCATCAACATGATCCAGCCCGACTATTTCGACGAGATCATGGACGATCCGATCTTCATCCCCGCCTGTCTGGTGGTAGCCGGGTTTCTGATCGCGAACCTGATCGTCATGCGTGCCCTCGTGAACATCAAGGTCTGATCCATGAACATCATCGACACCCTCAATGCGCGCATGATCGACGTCCTCGGCCCCTTCGGCGGGCTCATGGTGCTGGGACTGTTCGGCGTCCTGCTGATCCTGATCACCCTGCCGGTGGTCCTGAAACGCCCCACTGATCCGCTCGACCGGATCAAGGCCGCGACCCGCGCCGACGCGGCAAGGGCAGCGGGTCCCAAGACAGAACGCCTGCGCACGTCCAGCGGCAAGAGCAAGCTGGAGCGCTATGCCACCTTCCTCGAACCGCAGGACGCAAAGGAATACGGTGCCGCGCGCCTGAAACTGCTGCAGGCCGGCTACAAGAGCAAGAACGCCGTCCGCTATTTCCACTTTGCCCAGTTCGCGATGGGCATCCTGGGGCTCGTGCTGGGCGGCATCTATGCCCTGCTCGAAATGCAGATGGCCCCCGTCACGCAGAAGAACATGGCGATCATGCTGCTGACGCCAGGTTGCGTCGGGTATCTGCTGCCGAAATACTGGATCACCCGTCGTGTCGCCAGCCGCAAGGAAGCGATCGAGCACGGCTTTCCCGACAGCCTCGACATGATGCTTGTCTGCGTCGAGGCCGGTCAGTCGCTGGATCAGTCGATCCTGCGGGTCGCCCGCGAGTTGAAGTCGGGCTTTCCCGACCTTGCGCAGGAGTTCGAGATCGTCAGCCAGGAGATGAAGGCCGGCAAGGGCAAGGAGGCGGTTCTGCGCGACATGTCCGAACGCTGCGGCGTGCAGGACATCACCAGTTTCTGCACCGTTCTGATCCAGAGCCAGCAGTTCGGCACCTCGATCGGCGACGCCCTGCGCGTCTATGCCAGCGAAATGCGTGACAAGCGCGTGATGAAGGCCGAAGAAGCGGCCAACAAGCTGCCCACGAAGATGACGCTCGCCACGATGATGTTGACGGTGCCGCCGCTTTTGATGATCCTGATCGGGCCCTCGATCGTCGGCATCACGAGGATGATGGGCACCGGAGAATAGCCCAATGACCCATCACCGTCGCGGCGCGGCCGCGGCAATCCTGTGCCTGACGCTGGCCGCCTGCGCGTCGGGCGGCCCGCTTGCCCGCGGCGACGGCGTCTATGCCCCCGGGGTGGCAGGCCGCGCAAAGACCGACGGGCTGGTGGTGGGCCACCGCCTGATGGCCGCCGGTGAATACGAACTTGCGCTGGACGCCTATACCCGCGCCGCAGCCCAGCAGGGGCTGAACGTCGACACGTTGTCGGCGCTCGGGTCCGCCAACCTGCGGCTTGGACGTCTGGGACAGGCCGAAGGCTTGCTGCGGCGCGCCACCGAGGATGCGCCCGACTTTCCGCCCGCATGGAACAATCTGGGTGTCCTGCTGCTGGAAAACGGCGATTTCGCCGAAGCCGCCGAAGCGTTTCGTCGCGCTTATGCCACGGATAGCGGGAATTCCGACGAGATCCGGGAGAACCTGCGCTTGGCGCTATCCAAACGCGACGCGGTTATCTACGATCCCTCCCAACAGAACCAGGACGTTGAACTGGTCGTCATGGGCGATGGGGACACCATCGAACCGCTCTGAGGCAGCAGCAAAGGACGCAGGAACATGCGCCACACCGTATACATTTGTCTGGCCGGGATGCTGGCACTGTCCGCCTGCGGTGCGCGCAACGGTGACGCAGAAGTACAGCGCGCGATGCAGGACCTCGACATCGTGGACGAGACGAACCTGAACGATGTGATGATGACCGTGGGCGACCCCGAGGAGTCCGTGAAATACTTCTCCGGCGCCGTCGCCACCGAACCCGACCGGATCGACCTGCAGCGCGGTCTTGCTGCATCGCTGATCCGGGCCGGACGCGCGGCCGAGGCCGTCACCGCATGGCAGGCCGTGGTGGGCAATCCGCAATCCAATCTGGACGACCGCGTCGATCTGGCCGATGCGCAGATCCGCTCGAACCAGTGGGACGCCGCTGCCGCGACCCTGAACGCGATCCCGCCGACCCATGAAACCTTCGACCGCTACAAGCTCGAGGCGATGATCGCCGACAGCAAGCAGCAATGGGACAAGGCCGACAGCTTTTATCAAACGGCGGCCGGCCTGACCACGACGCCAGCGAACACGATCAACAACTGGGGCTATTCCAAGCTGACGCGCGGGGATCATGCCGGTGCCGAACGGCTGTTCATCGATGCCCTGCGGCAGGACAACAGCCTGTTCACCGCCAAGAACAACCTCGTGCTCGCGCGCGGGGCACAGCGCAAATACGACCTGCCCGTGGTCCCGATGACCCAGACCGAGCGGGCGCAACTGCTCTATACAATGGCGCTGACGGCGATCAAGCAGAACGACGTGGCCACCGGCAAGGGTCTGCTGCGCGAAGCGATCGACACCCATCCCCAGCATTTCGAGGAAGCCGCCCGGTCGCTCCGCGCGCTGGAAGAGGCCTGATCCATGGCACTGTCTGCATCCGCCGCATGGTGGTTCCTGCTGGCCGCCGTGCCGGTGGGCCTTTGGGTTTCGTATACGGACCTGTCGCGGATGAAGATCACGAATGGCGCCGTCCTGACGTTGGTCGCCGCTTATGCGGTGCTCGGGCTGATCGCCCTGCCGATGACCACCTATCTGTGGGGTTGGGCGCATCTGGGAATCGTGCTGGTGATCGGCATCATCCTGAACGCCGTTGGCGGCATCGGCGCCGGTGACGCCAAGTTCGCCGCCGCCGCAGCCCCCATGGTGGCGACCGGCGACCTTGGAATCCTGCTTTATGTCTTTGGCATATGTCTGCTGCTGGGGTGGGCCGTGCACCGCCTCGCGCGCCTGTCGCCGCTGCGCGCCCGCGTGCCGCACTGGGCCAGCTGGACCTCTGGGCGCCGCTTTCCCATGGGCGTGCCGCTGGCGATGACCCTCGTCGCCTATCTGGGACTGGCGACCCGCGTCTAGGCAAAGTGTCCGGATCTGCCACGGGACTGCACGACCCGGTCCTTCTTTCGGCCACAAATGTCCGTCATCCCTGTGCGCAGGCGGGGCCAGCGCCCCGGCCATAGTCAGGGATGACCCGTCTTGAACATGCTTGCCGCCGGGGTGATGTCCCCGCCCCCACCCCGGTCTATCGACGCGATGGCGTTGCCCATCCCCATGATGCGCGACATCCTGATCAAGACGATGTTCCGTATGAACCTGAACCACGTCTCGACCCTGTCGCGCGCAGTCTGCCTGCCGGTGAACGTCACGCAGGAGCTGCTCGACCTGGCCCGCAGCCACCTGCTGCTCGAAGCGACGGGCAGCCTGACCGCCACGGGCAGCAACGAGATGGGCTATCAACTGACCGATGCGGGCCGCGCGCGGGCACAGGACGCCTTGCGGCAGTCGGAATACTACGGCGCGATGCCCGTTCCGCTGTCGGTCTATCGCGAACAGATCGCCCGCCAGTCGATCCGCAACATCCAGATCACCCGCGATCAGCTGACCACGGCGATGGGGCACCTGATCCTGCCGCCCGCGCTGATCTCGAACCTTGGCCCGGCGGTGTCGTCGGGGCGGTCGATCCTGATGTATGGCCCGCCGGGCAACGGCAAAT
Source organism: Loktanella fryxellensis (assembly GCF_900110065.1). GTDB lineage: Bacteria > Pseudomonadota > Alphaproteobacteria > Rhodobacterales > Rhodobacteraceae > Loktanella > Loktanella fryxellensis. The sequence continues at coordinate 51,638 of NZ_FOCI01000014.1, forward strand.
CGTCGATTTCGAACGGCATCCGCGACGCCTTGGGGGACCGGATTTACGTTCCACGCGCCGTGGAATACGCGGGGCAGGTCATCACCGTCTACGACCCGATCGTCCATGCCAGCGCCGAGGATGAAACGCAGGACCCCACCTCTTTGCGCCGCACGACGGGCCGGTTCGACACCCGTTACGTCCGCTGCGAACGCCCGACCGTCATCACCGGGGGCGAGTTGTCGTTGTCCATGCTGGACCTCGTCTACAACCCCGTGGCACGGACCTATCAGGCGCCGTTGCAGATGAAATCCACCGGCGGCATCTTCATCGTCGACGACCTTGGCCGTCAGGCGGAACCGCCGCAGGCGCTGGTCAACCGCTGGATCGTGCCGCTGGAGGAATCGCGCGACATCCTCGCCCTGCAATCGGGCGAAAAGTTCGAGGTACCGTTCGACACGCTGGTGATCTTTTCCACCAACTTTCACCCCAACGCGATCTTCGATCAGGCGGCGCTGCGACGCATCTTCTACAAGATCAAGATCGACGGGCCGAGCCAGGCCGACTATCTCAAGATCTTTTCCATCGTGGCGCGCAAGAAGAAGATGCCGCTGGACGAAGCGACGCTGATCCACCTGCTCAACGACCTCTATCCGACGATCGACAACGTCTATGCCAATTACCAGCCGGTCTTCCTGATCGACCAGATGGTCTCGATCTGCGAGTTCGAGGGCATTCCCTATCAGATGTCGCCCGCCCTGATCGACCGCGCCTGGGCCAACATGTTCGTGCAGTCCGAAGAGATCGTCCGCTGACGTCTTGACCACCCCCAGCCCGCGGACCACATCCGGGGGATGGAACTGCCCCCCGTCATCGCCGATTGGTTCGCCACGCAAGGGTGGTCGGTCCACCCCCACCAGCAGGCGATGCTGGACCGCAGCGATGCCCCCGCCCTGCTGCTGATCGCGCCCACGGGCGGTGGCAAGACGCTGGCGGGCTTTCTGCCGACGCTAGCGGAGTTGGCGGACGGTACGCATCAGGGTCTGCACACGCTCTATGTCTCGCCGTTGAAGGCGCTGGCCGCCGACATCAAGCGCAACCTGACCACCCCCGTCGCCGCCATGGGCCTGCCCATCCGGATCGAGGACCGGACCGGCGACACGTCCGCCACACAGAAGCGGCGCCAGCGGGCCGACCCGCCGCATATCCTGCTGACGACGCCGGAAAGCCTTGCGCTGCTGGTGTCCTACGAGGATGCGCCACGCATGTTCGCCGGTGTGCAGCGGGTCATCGTGGACGAAATCCACGCGCTGGCGGAATCCAAGCGCGGCGACCAGTTGATGCTGGCGCTGAGCCGGGTGCAGGCGATGGCGCCCGATTTGCGCCGTGTCGGCCTGTCGGCCACGGTCGAGAATCCCGCGCGCATCGCCCATGGCCTCGCCCATCATCCGTACCCGTGCGAGATCCTCTTCGCCGATCCGGGCCCGGACCCCGACATCGCGATGCTGGTGACGGACGAACGCCCGCCATGGGCGGGTGGCGGCGCGAAATATGCGATTCCAGCCGTGCTGGAGCAGGTGAAGCAGCACAACACGACGCTGATCTTTCACAACACCCGCGCGCAGGCCGAAATTTTTTTCCACAACCTTTGGCTGGCGAACGACACCGACCTGCCGATCGGCATCCACCACGGCAGCCTCGACCGCGACCAGCGCCAGCGGGTCGAGGCGGCGATGGTTGCAGGGTCGTTGCGTGCCATCGTCTGCACGGGCTCGCTCGACCTCGGCATCGACTGGGGCGACGTGGATCTGGTGATCCAGGTCGGTGCGCCGAAGAACGTAAAACGCCTGATCCAGCGCATCGGCCGCGCCAATCATCGCTACAACGCGCCCAGCAAGGCGCTGCTGGTGCCCGCCAACCGGTTCGAGGTGGTGGAATGCGTGGCCGCCTTGCAGGCCGCGCGGGACCACGACCTCGACGGCGACCCGCCCGGGCCCGGTCCGCGCGACGTGCTGTGCCAGCACATCCTGATCCGCGCCTGCGCGGGTCCCTTCACCGCCGACGACCTGTTCGCGGAAATCCGCACCGTCGGCGCCTACAGCCGCCTGTCGCGGGCGGACTTCGACGCCTGCCTCGATTTCTGCGCGACGGGGGGCTATGCGCTGCGGGCCTATGACCGCTGGAAGCGGCTGCAGTTGCGCGACGGGTTGTGGCACCTGCGCGATCCGCGCGCGACCCGCGACCTGCGCATGAACATCGGCACGATCCAGGACACCGACACGTTGAAGGTGCGGCTGAAGGGCGGTTTCAAACCCTTGGGCGAGATCGAGGAAGCCTTCGCCGCCACCCTGACCCCCGGCGACACGTTCCTGATCGGCGGAGAGATCGTGCGTTACGAGAGCCTGCGCGAGATGGCGGTCGAGGTCACGCGCCGCGCCGACAAGCCGCCCAAGATCGCCACCTTCATGGGGACCAAATTCGCCACCTCGACCCAACTTTCGCAGCGGGTGTTGCGGATGTTCCGTCAAGACGACTGGCCCGACCTGCCCGCACACACCGCAGAATGGCTGCACCTGCAGCGCGAGATGTCGAAACTGCCGGAGGCGGATCGCATCCTTGTGGAATCCTTTGTCTACGATGGTCGTCACCAGACCTGTTTCTACGGTTTCGCCGGGCGCAACGCGCAACAGACCCTCGGCCTGCTGCTGACCAAGCGGATGGAGGAGATGGGCCTCGACCCCCTCGGCTTCGTCGCCACCGACTATGCCACCCTCGTCTGGGGGCTGACGCCCGTGGCCGACCCCGCGCCGCTGTTCGAAGATACCGCGTTGCACGACGGGTTTGCTGACTGGCTGGCGGGCAATGCGGTGATGAAACGCACGTTCCGCGCGTCGGCCACCATCGCGGGGCTGATCCAGCGCAACCTGCCGCAGGCGCGCACGTCGGGGCGGCAGGCGACGTTTTCGTCCGATATTCTCTATGACACGCTGACGAAATACGACCCCGACCACCTGATGCTGCAAGTGACGCGCGAGGAGGCGCTGCGCGGCCTCGTGGATTTCGGGCGGATCGAGGAGATGCTGGACCGCACCCGTGGCCGCGTCGATCACGTCATCCTGCCCCGCGTCAGCCCGCTGGCCGCACCCATGCTGCTGGAGGCGGGGCGCATTCCCATTGCCGGTGCCGGCCGCGAACGGCTGATGGAGGATGCGGCCACCCGTCTGATGACCGAAGCCGGCCTCGATACACTCTGACCCTTGCACGCGCCCTCCAATCCCGGCATGGAACGGATCATGAACACGCATGTCTTTCGATTTGGTGAACAGGTTCTGACCGCTCTGCCCTCCGGCGCGCTGTGGTGGGGCGATCGGCGGCTCTTGTGCGTGTCGGACCTGCATCTGGGCAAGGCCGACCGCATCGCACGGCGCACGGGCCGGATGCTGCCCCCCTACGAGACGCGCGAGACGCTGGCGCGGCTGGCCGCCGACATCGCGCTGACCGACCCTGCCACGGTGCTGTGCCTCGGCGACAGTTTCGACGACCTGATGGCGGCGGACAGTCTGGACGTCACCGACACCGCCATGCTCACCAGCCTGCAGGCGGGGCGACGCTGGCTGTGGGCGGAAGGGAACCACGATCCCGGCCCGCTGGCCCTTGGCGGCACCCACGTGGCGCAGCACGACTGTGGCGGGTTGACGTTCCGGCACATCGCGAGTGCCACGCCGCACGAGATTTCGGGCCACTACCACCCGAAGCATGCGATCCCCGGCACCGGCACGGCACGGCCCTGCTTTCTGACCGACGGCAACCGCCTGATCCTGCCCGCCTACGGCGCCTATACGGGGGGTCTGCGGGCCACCGACCCTGTGCTGAGCGGGCTGTTCACGGGACGCATCCTTGCCATCCTGACGGGACGCCGGGCGATCTGCGTGCCGCTTACAGCGTCAGCCCCATCGGTTCGGGCAGGCCGTTGGCCCGGCAGCAGGCGGTAACCGTATTCGCCAGCAGGCAGGCGATGGTCATCGGGCCGACGCCGCCCGGGACCGGTGTGATCGCCCCCGCCACGGCGGCGACGCCCGCGAAGTCCACATCACCCACCAGCCCTGCATCGGTGCGGTTGATGCCCACGTCGATCACCGTGGCCCCGGGTTTGATCCAGTCAGCCGTCACCATGCAGGGCCGTCCCACGGCGGCCACGACGATGTCGGCCCGGCGCACCACGCCCGCCAGATCGCGGGTGCGGGAATGGGCCAGCGTGACGGTGCAATTCTCGCCTAGCAGCAGTTGCGCCATCGGCTTGCCAACGATGTTGCTGCGCCCGATCACGACGGCGTCCAGCCCCGACAGATCGCCCAGATGCTCGCGCAGCATCAAGATGCAGCCGAGCGGCGTGCACGGCACCATCGCCCGCTGCCCCACAGCCAGCAGCCCGACGTTCGAGATGTGGAACCCGTCCACGTCCTTGGCAGGCAGGATGGTCGCCAGCACCCGCGCCTCGTCGATCCCCTTGGGCAAAGGCAGTTGCACGAGGATGCCGTGGATCGCCCGATCGGCGTTCAGCCGCGCCACCAGCGCCAGCAGGTCGTCCTGCGTCGTGTCCGCAGGCAGACGATGTTCGACCGAGAGCATCCCCGCCGCCTTGGTCATGCGCCCCTTGGACCGGACATAGACGTCGGACGCCGGATCGTCGCCGACCAGCACCACCGCCAGACCCGGCGTGATGCCGTGATCCGCCACCAGCCGCGCCACGTGGCCCGCCACCTTGTTGCGCAGGCCTGCGGCAAAGGCTTTGCCGTCGATGATGTCAGCCGTCATGTCACACTCCTTAACGGGACGGTGGGACGCATGCGGGCCAGCGGACCGGACAGCGTCGCACACCGGCCTTAGAACAGACCTTCGATCTGTCCTGCCGCGTTCAGACCGATCCGTTCCGCCGCGGGTGCGCTGGGCAGGCCGGGCATGGTCATGATCTCGCCGCAGATCGCGACGACGAACCCTGCCCCTGCACTCAGCCGCACCTCGCGCACGGGCACGTCGAACCCCGTCGGGGCACCCCTTACACCCGGATCGGTGGTAAAGGAATATGGTGTCTTGGCCATGCAAACCGGCAGATCGCCGTAACCCTCCGCCTCCCACGACAGCAAGCGGTCGCGGATGCGGTCGTCCATCACCGCGCGGTCGGCACCATAGATCAGCCGCGCGACCGTGTCGATCTTGTCCGCCAGCCCCATCGCATCGGGATAGAGCGGCGCGAAATCCGCCACGCCCGCGTCCGCGACCTCGGCCACGGCCTGCGCCAGATCGGTGATCCCCGCAGACCCTTCCGCCCAGTGGCGGCACAGGATCGCCCGCGTGCCGCGCGCCGCGACGAAGTCCTGCACCGCGGCAATCTCTCCTGCGGTATCACCGGTGAAATGGTTGATTGCCACGATCACCGGCACGCCAAAGCGCGCGATGTTGTCCATGTGGCGGCCCAGATTGGCGCAGCCCACGGTCACGGCGGCCACATCCTCGGCCCCCAGATCGGCCTTGGCCACGCCGCCGTTCATCTTCATCGCGCGCACCGTCGCCACCAGCACGACGCAGGCGGGCGCAAGGCCTGCCTTGCGGCACTTGATGTTCATGAACTTCTCGGCACCCAGATCGGCGCCGAACCCTGCTTCGGTCACCACGTAATCCGCCAGCTTCAACGCCGTGGCCGTCGCGATGACCGAATTACAACCGTGCGCGATGTTGGCGAACGGTCCGCCGTGCACGAAAGCGGGCGTGTGTTCCAGCGTCTGCACCAGATTGGGCTGCATCGCGTCGCGCAGCAGCACGGTCATGGCACCATCCGCCTTGAGGTCGCGGGCATGGACCGGGGTGCCGTCGCGGCGCACGGCGACGACGACCCGTCCCACCCTGTCCTGCAGATCCGCCAGATCGCGGGCCAGACACAGGATCGCCATGACCTCCGACGCCACGGTAATGTCGAACCCCGTCTCGCGGGCATAGCCGTTAGCGGCGCCGCCGAGCCCCGTCGTGATCTGGCGCAGGGCGCGGTCGTTCATGTCCATCACCCGCCGCCACGTGATCCGGCGGATGTCGATGTCGAGCGCATTGCCCCACGTGATGTGATTGTCGATCATCGCGGCCAGCAGATTGTGGGCGCTGGTGATCGCATGAAAGTCCCCGGTGAAATGCAGATTCATGTCCTCCATCGGGATGACCTGCGCGCGTCCGCCCCCGGCGGCACCGCCCTTCATCCCGAAACACGGACCCAGCGACGCCTCTCGGATGCAGACGGCAACCTTCTTGCCGATGGCGGCAAGCCCGTCGCCAAGCCCCACGGTCGTCGTGGTCTTGCCCTCGCCCGCAGGCGTCGGGTTGATCGCCGTGACCAGGATCAGCTTGCCATCCGGCCTGCCCTGCAGGCTGTCGATGAACGGCTGGCTGACCTTGGCCTTGTCATGGCCGTAGGGCACCAGATCGCCGGCGCCGATCCCCAACGTCTGGCCGATCTGCTGGATCGGCCGCTTCGACGCCGCGCGGGCGATTTCGATGTCACTGCGCATGGGATCTCCGGTTTGTCCTGCGTCGAGGGTGTCAGGGGTGCGCCACCCCGTCAATGTGGCGCTCCGCTTGAGCCGTTTCGGGGCCCGCGCGGCACAGGGCGGTCCCGGTGTGGCGCAGGGTATCAGGATGGGCGCGGCTGCGATGGACTCTGCTTTAGAAGGTGCATGATCACGCTGCTCGGATGTCCAAGTGATCCGCACCGGGGACGGTCAGAAGAGGTCCGCTTGATCGGCTGTTGCTGCATCCGCCATCCAGGGCCGCTGGCCGGGCACATGCAGCACGAGGCTGTCCCCCATGTGCAGGGTGCCCGGGCGCTCGACCCATGCGGTGACGCCGCGCAGGCCTTTGGCGGCGGCCTTGAACGCCTTGCCGTGCCCCGGCCGCGCCAGTTCGATGGTACGCGAGACGAGGGTGCAGGGCTGGTTCAGCATGTCCACCACCAGCGTCACCCCATCGGGGCCCTGCAGCCGCGCCGACGGCGGCAGATGGGTGAAATCGGCGATGCCCTGCACCACGACGCTGGCGCCAAGCCAGGCGGGGTCGATCCGGTCGAGGTCGAGCCGCGCGGCGATCACCGCCAGCTCTTCCGCACTCACGATGCTCAACTGGCGGACGTTGCGGATGGTAGTGCCCTTGGGGTGCTGCGTCGTCACGCGGCTGCAGGATGCCCGCGTGACACCGGCGTGAACCTCCTCCGCGAACCCGTCGAAGCCGAGGGGCATGACCTCACGGACCTCGCCCACGATGTCGGCTGCATCCCGGTGCGGGACACGGCCCAGCCATGTGATCGTGGCCACGTGCCGCGTCTTGACGAGTGCCGGCATCCTGTCTCTCCCTCCATGGCCCGAAATCGTAAAAGGCCCCATGCCTTGCAGCATGGGACCTTTGAAAGTTCAACCCGTGATCACTTAGCCGTATCAGCCCCGTTAGGGGTCAGACAGTGGGTTCAGGCTCCATGCCGCCATCGATCTGCGGCTTCTTGCGGGTCTTGGGAACGGTCGGGATCGTGTTGCCACCGGACGGGGTATCGTCCTGATCGTCGCCACGGTTCAGCGCCTCGCCTGCCATGACGCGCGTGATCTCGCTCCCGGTCAGTGTCTCGTACTCCAGCAGACCCTGCGCCAGACGCTCGAGGTCGTCGCGCTTCTCGGTCAGGATGCGTTTGGCCGTGTCGTAGCCTTCCTGCACAAGTGCCTTCACCTTGTCGTCGATGATCTTCTGCGTGTCGGCCGAGTGGTTCGTGCCGCCGCCATAATTGCCGAGATACGAGTTCTGCTCGTTCGCATAGTCGACGAAGCCCAGCTCTTCTGCATAGCCGAACTGCGTCACCATCGCGCGGGCGATCTTGCTGACCTGCTGGATGTCGGACGATGCGCCCGACGTGACCTGATCCAGACCGAACACCAGCTCTTCCGCCACACGCCCGCCCATCGCCATGGCGATCTTGGAGGTGTATTTGGTGTAGCTGACGCTCAGCTGGTCGCGTTCCGGCAGGCTCAACACCAACCCCAGCGCACGACCGCGCGGAATGATCGTCGCCTTGTGGATCGGGTCGTGCTGCGGCACGTTCAGGCCCACCACCGCGTGACCGGCTTCGTGATAGGCGGTCAGCTTCTTCTCGTCCTCGGTCATGACCATGGACCGACGCTCGGCACCCATCATGACCTTGTCCCTGGCGGATTCGAAATCGATCATCGTCACGAACCGCCGGCCCACACGGGCGGCCATCAGTGCCGATTCGTTCACGAGGTTTGCCAGATCGGCACCAGAGAAGCCGGGCGTGCCGCGTGCGATGATGCGCAGGTCCACATCCGGGCCCAGTGGCACCTTGCGGGCGTGAACGGACAGGATCTTCTCGCGGCCCTTGATGTCAGGGTTCGGCACCGTCACCTGACGGTCGAAACGACCGGGACGCAGCAGTGCGGGGTCCAGCACGTCGGGCCGGTTGGTGGCCGCGATGATGATGATGCCCTCGTTCGCCTCGAAGCCGTCCATCTCGACCAGAAGCTGGTTCAGCGTCTGTTCACGCTCGTCGTTGCCGCCGCCATAACCGGCCCCACGGGACCGGCCCACGGCGTCGATTTCGTCGATGAACACGATGCAGGGCGCGTTCTTCTTGGCCTGCTCGAACATGTCGCGCACACGGCTGGCACCCACGCCCACGAACATCTCGACGAAGTCGGAGCCGGAGATTGTAAAGAACGGGACACCCGCCTCACCGGCGATGGCACGCGCAAGCAGCGTCTTGCCGGTACCCGGAGGACCGACGAGCAGCGCACCCTTGGGGATCTTGCCGCCAAGACGACTGAACTTCTGCGGATTGCGCAGGAATTCAACAATCTCCTCCAGCTCGTCCTTCGCCTCGTCGATGCCGGCCACCTCGTCGAACGTGACGCGCCCATGCTTTTCGGTCAGCAGTTTGGCCTTGGACTTGCCGAAGCCCATGGCACCGCCTTTGCCGCCGCCCTGCATCCGGTTCATGAAATAGACCCAGACGCCGATCAGCAGCACGAAGGGCAGCAGGCCGATCAGAAAGCTGGACAGGGCCGACTGTTCCTGGCTTTGCGCAGTGACAGGAATGCCTTGGGCGATCAGCAGGTTAGTCACTTCGGCGTCCGCCGGTTTCACCGTGACGTAGTTCACGCCGTCGCTGCCGCGATAGCGGACCTGTTCGCCGTCCAGCGTCACGCTTTGGACGCTGTCGCTTTCGACTGCGGTGACGAATTCGGAGTAGCTCTTGGTGTTGCTCATCCCCGCGCCGCTGCCACCGCTGAACAGATTGAACAGCGTCAGAACCAGCAGGAACAGGACGACCCAAAAGACGATGTTACGCGCGTTGCCCAAATGAAAGGCTCCTTTGACATCGGGAAATAACGGCTATCGGTTAACAGACCGTTCGTTGTCATGCAAAATAGACATTTCGCGGCGATCTTCAATGCGCAAGCCGTCGCAGCAGATCATCGGCACCACTCCGCTCGCAGATGACCGCGTGGGCGATGCCGAACCCCAATGCGCGGCATCCCACCAGCCGGTTGCCGTCCCACAGCCCCGGCAGCGCCGCAAGGACGTGGGGATGCGGGCGCGGATGTGGCTTTACCCCGACCTGCGCCAGTCCGGCAGCGCCTAATGCCGCGACGTGCAACCCTTTGGGATCGTTGCACGATATGCGCCAGCGTCCGTCCCATGTGACGCCTCCGGGCGTCACGGGGATCGGCCCCTGCGCCCGGGCCGCTTCCCGCGCGACGAAGAGCGTGTCGCGCTGCGGCACGACGACGGCACCGTGCAGGGTCGTGACACCACCACCCAGCGCACGGTCCAGCGCATCCTCCAGTGCCGTGGTGCGCGGTCTATAGGTCGCACCTGCGACCTGCTGGATCGCGGCTGCCAGCAGGCGCAGTTGCGTCTCCTCTTCGACGGCGGCGAAGCGGTCGCGGTCGAACGCGAGGCAGCCGTCCAGCAGCGGATCCGACGTCCGTCGCACCACCATCGCCGCCACGTCCTGCGCCCGACGGCCAAGGGCCACCCGTGCCCGCGCCATGCGCCGCGCGGTGGCGGTCAGGGTGGCAGTGTCCAACCCCTCGGCACCGATCAGACGCCGCATCCGCACACGGGCATAGGTCGTGTCGTCATTGCTGGGGTCATCGACGAAGGGGATGCGCAGGGTTTTAACGTAATGACGCAATTCCGCGCGGTCCACATCTAGCAGCGGCCGCACGATCTGCCAGTCGCCCGGCAGCGTGGGGAGCCAGGGCGGACCACCGGCATCGCCGACCGGCGCAAGCGGTATGTCCTGCGTCACCGTCGCCACATCGGCCATTGCCGCCAGACCGTCCACGCCGGACCCGCGCGCCAACCGCATCAAGAGCGTTTCCGCCTGATCGTCGCGGGTGTGGGCCATCAGGACATGGTCGCACACGCCACGCCAGCGCCCGATCAGGTTGCGCCTCGCCTCACGCGCCGCATCCTGCAGGTTGCCGGTACCGTCCCATCCGGTCCAGCGCAGCGTGCTGTGCGACAGATTGAGGCCACGCGCCTCGTCCGCCACCAGAGCGGCCTCTGCCGCACTCTCCGGCCGCAGCCCGTGATCGACGGTCGCAACCCACAGGCGCACGCCATAGACACGCGCCCAGCCTGCGGACAGATGCAGCATCGCCATGCTGTCGCCGCCGCCGGAAACGGCGACACCGAGGTCGGTGGGGAAATCGGGGCCGATCAGGCGCCCCATGCGGTCCGCGAACCGCTGCGGCAGCGATGCCGTCAGGTGCATCCCAGCGTGACGCGCGCATTGGCCGCCTCGGCGACGAAAGGCGATTGCGGGAACCGCACGCCGACCTCGCTCAGCGTGACGCAGGCGTCCTGCACCTGCCCGACGCCGCCCAGTGCGCGGCCAAGGCGGAACAACGCCTCTGGCGCGTCGGCGCCTTCGGGATTGCCGGAAAACGCCTCGAGGTAGGCGCGCGCGGCGTTGGGCGTGTCGTTCAGACCGTCCAGCGCACGTCCCCGCATCAGGGCCGCCTGCTGCCTCAGGGACGAGGCCGGGTAGGTCGTGCCAAAGGTCGCAAGGAGATCAGCGGCGCCGCGAAAGTCACCGGATGCGAGCGCCTCCTGCGCCCGCTGGAAGTCCTGACTTTCGCCGACGGCGAGTTGCGGTGCATCCGGCGTGGCCGGGGCGGGGGTCGGCACGTTGGCGGCAGAATCCGCACCGCCGAGCGAGGGCGTGTCGCCCAGAGCGCCGATGTCGCAGCCTTCTTCGATTTCGCAAAGACGGAATTCCAGATCGCCGATCCGGTTGGTGCCGTCCGTGGTGATCCGGTTGATGCGGAACTCCAGCTCTTCGGTCTTGCCGGTCAGGCGGGTTAGTTCCGCCTCGATCGCGTTCAGCCGGTCCAGCGGGGTCGCCCCCGCCACGCCAGTGCTCAGCGCGCCGCTGGACGACAGCTCTGCCCGCAACCCCTGCACATCGCCATACAATGTACCCAGTTGCGCGCGGATGTCCGCCAGCGTCGCCGTATCCTGCGCGCCCGCGCCCGTCGCACCGATCACCAGCGCGAGGGCCGCCACCGTTGTCCGCGCGACGGCGCGCATCAGCTCAGCGATCCGACGCTGATGACCGTCACGGCGCGGCGGTTCTTGGCGTAGCATTCCTCGTTCGAGCAGACCTCGATCGGGCGTTCCTTGCCGTAGCTGATCGTGCGCAGGCGGGTGTCCGAGATCCCCTTGGACAGCAGATACTCGCGCACCGCGTTGGCGCGGCGGGCACCAAGGGCGAGGTTGTATTCCCGCGTGCCCTGCTCGTCCGCGTGACCTTCGATGATGGCCAGATAATCGCTGTTGGTCTGCAACCACGTCGCCTGACCGTCCAGTGTCGCCTGCCCCTGCGGGGTCAGCGTGCTGCTGTCCACGACGAACAGTACGCGATCGCCCACGGTCTGCTGGAAATACGCAGCACTGCGCGGGTCGGACGCGCCGCCCGTGCCTGCACCCGTCGCCAGCGGGGCACCGCCCGCGCCAGCGCCCGTGCCGTCGCCGGCCCCGCCAAAGCGATCGGGGCGGGTGCAGGCCGCGGTCGAGAGTGCCAGCAGCACCATGATCGCCTTGGTCGTCATCTTCATCGTGGTTCGTCCTGTCTGATCGGATGTTGTCATGACCCTAGCACATCGTGCCGGGCGTTGGAATCACGGCTGCAGCGGGCCCCATGCGGGATCGGACGCGCCGCCGGACACGGGCACCGGTTGCAGATTGCGGCCCGAGATATCGACGGAATAGAGCGCCGACGTGCCGCCCGCACCCTGCGTCTCGCGGGTGAACATCAGCACGCGGCCATTGGGGGACCAAGTCGGGCCTTCGTCAAGAAAGGAGGTCGTCAACAGCCGCTCTTCCGACCCATCGGTGCGCATGACGCCGATGTGGAACTGGCCTGCGTTCTGCTTGGTGAAAGCGATCAGGTCGCCACGCGGCGACCAGACGGGCGTGCCATAACGCCCCTCGCCGAACGACACACGGCGCGGCTCGCCGCCACCGGCTGACATGATGTAGATCTGGCTGCCGCCAGAGCGGTCGCTTTCGAACACGATCTCGCTGCCGTCGGGGCTGAAGCTGGGGGCCGTCTCGATGCTGGGCGCGTTGGTCAGACGGGTGGACCCGCCGCTGTTCAGGTCCGAGATGTAGAGGTCGGTGTTGCCACCGTTGGCGATGGAATAGACCACCCGCTGCCCATCCTGAGAGAAGCGCGGGCTGAAGGCCATTTCGCCCTCCGCCGTTGCCACCTGACGTTTGGTGACGGAACCCACGTCGAGCAGGTTGATGCGCGGAAAGCCCGATTCGTAGGAGGTGTAGAGCACCCGGTCGCCCGAGGGCGAGAACCGCGGTGCCAGCACGATGGTGCTGCTGTCGGTCAGAAACTGCGTGTTGGCGCCGTCGAAATCCATGATGGCAAGGCGCTTCTGGCGGTTGTCCTTCGGACCTTCCTCGGCCACATAGACCACGCGGCTGTCGAAATAACCGCCCTCGCCGGTGATCCGGCTATAGGCCGCGTCGGCGACCTTGTGCGCCATCCGCCGCCAGCCGGTCACGGTGCCCGCGAACTGCAGCCCTTCGCCCAGCTCTGCCCCGGTGAACACATCATAGAGGCGGAACTTGACCGTCAGCTGGTCGCCGCTGACGGCCACGGCACCACCGATCAGCGCCTGCGTGTTGATGGCGCGCCAGTCTTCATAGGCGACCGGGCTGCCGAAGGCGCCCATCTGGCTGATGTAAGCGGACTGCGCGATTTCGCGGAACAGGCCGGTGCCGGTCAGATCCTGCGCCACCAGACGGCTGATGTCGGAGGCGATCTGTTCGGCCCCCGCCGTCTCTGCGGTGAAGGTCGGCACGGCAAACGGCAGCGGCTCGATCACGCCGTCGGTGATCGTCAGCCGCAAGGGACCGCCCTGCGCCAGCACGGGCGCCGTGGACCCAAGGGCCAGCATCGCGGCCAGTGCGGCCATCATGAACCGGTTCATCATCACTCTCGTCCTCGCTCGCAGGGCTTTGCGCCCGTTTGCCTGTTTCGCCCACCTTATCAAGTCCGCGGGCCTCTTGCCATGCCGGACAGGCGGTAACTCGCCGTCAGCGCAGCCGCATCCCCGACGGATCGAAGGTGATCTCCACCTCCTGCCACTCGCTGTATTTGTCGGCAGGAAGGTCGTAGCCGTTCTGCCCCTGACACCGCAGGATCGCGCGGCGGGCCGCATCGAAGGCGATCTGCGTGGACGCATCGTCGCCGCCGCTGGCCGCGACCTGCCGCACTTCGCTATTGGTGACCCTCCCGCCCTGATCGAGTGTGAAGCCCACGGTCATCGTCACCCGCGCCGCCTGCGATCCCGGATCGACGTTCCAGCAGGCGTTCACGGCGACACGGAACCCTTCACGCTCCGACCCGGTCATCGGCGGGCCCTGCGGCACGTCCGCGGGGGCAGCAGCAGCAGCAGCCGCCTCCAGTGCCGCCGCGACCGCATCCGCGTCCACCGCGACCTCGGGCGTCTCGGGCGGCGCGGTCTCTTCGGCCACGACCTCTGGCGCGGGGGCCGGGGTCGGCACGTTCGGCCTTGTGCGCGGGCGCGGCGTTTCCAGCAACTGGCCTTGCGGCGTCTCGTCGGCGGTCACGATCTCGGTCGCCGATTCCTCTGGCGCGGTCTGCTCCTGCGCCTCCTCGACCACGGGGGCGTCAGGGGCCGCCTCCTCGCTCGCGCGGTCCTGCACCACGGGATCGGGGGTCGCATCCTCGGGCGGCGGGGCGACCGCCTCGGCGGTGACGCGCTGCGTCGGGCGCGGCACGGGGCGCGGGCTGGCGGTCAGGTTCGGGGCGGCCACGACCTCTTCCGCCGCGGCACCGGGCAAGGCCGGCGACTGGTCGATCACGGGTACGGGGTCCTCGGGGGCTTCGGGCGGAGGCAAGTCCTGCGCGGCCGCTTCCGGCGGCGTCGGAACGGCGGCGGCCTCCTGCTGCACGGGGACATCGGGCGCCTTTTCGGCGACGGGCACCTCGGGTGCGTCAGGGGGGGTCTCGCTCGGGTCCGGCGTCGTCGCCTCGACGATGGCAGCGTATTCCTCGGAACTCACCACCGACACGTCGCTGACCTCGAACGGCAGGGGCTCTGCGTCGAACCCCCAGCCCGCGATCAGCCAGACCAGAAGGAAGACATGCCCCCCGGACGAGACATAGCCCCCCGGTGTCCACTGGATGCCGAAGCGGTCCATGCGTCAGCCGTCCGTCGCCGCGGGCTGCCCAAGCCCTGCCCCGCCGAGTCCCGTTCCGCCGATATCCGTCACCAGCCCGATGTCGGTGAACCCTGCGGCATTCAGCGCACCCATGACCTCGGCCACCCGGTTCCAGTTGTTCACACCGTCCGCCCGCAGGAAGATGCGGTTGCCTTCGCGTTCCGCCGCGATGGCCTGCAACCGCACGATCAGGTCGGCGTCCGGCGTGTCGGTCGTCTGGATCGCCAGCGTCCCGTCGGACTTGATCGTGACCGTCAGCGGCTCTTCCTCGTCGCTCGGCAGCGCACTCGCCGCCGTTTCAGGCAATTGCACGGGCACGCCCACCGTCATCAGGGGTGCCGCCACCATGAAGATGATGAGCAGCACCAGCATCACGTCCACGAAGGGCGTGATGTTGATCTCGGCCATGGGCTGCGCCCGGCCCCGTCCCTTGCCACGCCTGCGTCCTGCGGCTGCCATCGCTCAGGAATCCAGCTGGCGCGACAGGATGGTGCTGAACTCGTCGGCGAACGCCTCGTAGCCCGCGACGATCCGGTCCGCATCCGCGCTCAGCTTGTTGTAGAAAATGACGGCGGGAATGGCGGCCATCAGGCCCAGACCTGTCGCAAGCAGCGCCTCGGCGATGCCGGGGGCCACGACTGCAAGGTTCGTGTTCTGCGCCTGCGCGATCTCGATGAAGGCGTTCATGATCCCGAACACCGTGCCGAACAGACCGACATAGGGCGCCACCGACCCGGTCGTGGCCAGCACCGCGAGCCCCTTTTGCAACTGACCCGCCTCCTTGGCGATGGCCACGTCCATGCTGCGGTCGATGCGCGCCTGTGCCCCGGCGATCAGGTCGCCGTCCTGCCGGTGGCTGCGCCGCCACTCGGTCATGCCGGCGGCAAAGATCACCTCGCCGGACCCGGCGGGCGCATCGCCGACCTGATCGTACAGCTGATCCAGAGGCTCGCCGCTCCAGAACGCATGATCGAACCGCGCGGCGGCTGCCTGTGCGCGGCGATATTGTAGCGTCTTGTCCACGATGATCGCCCAGCACCAGATGCTGGCGGCGACCAGCGCGAACATGACGAGTTTCACGAGGATGGTCGCATGGGCGAACATCGACCATAGCGTGATGTCGGTAACTGTTTCCATGGTGCCTGCTCTGCGCGTTGGCCGCCTGTGCGGTCTGATTTCACACGATTCTAGCGAAAAAGCACCGCCGCGCCAACGCCATTGTGCACACGAACGCGCCAGCCCGCCAAATCGGCCCGCCGTCAGGCGCCCCGCAGGGCCGCGGGCAGCCGTACGGGACGCCCCGCCAGCGTCATGCAGATCGCCGTGACGACGGCCCGGAACAGCACCTGATCGCCGCGCCGCACCTCCTGGTCGAACATCCAGCGCACCGCCCCCTCGGGCCGGTGCCGCGTCACCACCGTCAGCCGGTCGTCGAGGCGGGCAGGCGCCAGATAATCCGCCTCCACCCGCGTGACGACGAACACGATCCCGTCCCTTTCCCGCATCACGTTCTGGTCGAGACCGAGGTCCGCCACCAGTTCCGACCGCCCCCGCTCGATATACTTCAGATAGTTCGCGTAATAGACGATCCCGCCCATGTCGGTGTCCTCGTAATACACCCGCACCGGCAGGACATGGTCGGTCATTGCAGCACCCCCACCCGCGCTGCGACCCGCAGGGCATGGCTCGCGTCGCGCGCCACGGCGGGCAGCACCGGGTCATAGGCGGCACGGATCACGCCAGCGACCTCTGGCCGGATCACCGCCGCCCCGCCGATCAGCGCCAGCGGCGATGCACCCACGAAGGCGCGGTCCGACCACAGCAGGATCGTCTGGACGGCCTGTGACAGCGCCAGCGTCTCGGCCCCCGCCGCCACCAGATGGTCGTCCATCCGCAGGAATACGAAACAGGCGCGCACCGCACCCGCGCCGTCGAAGCGAAAGATGCGGTACTGGTTGGCCTCTGCCGCCTGCAGCCGCGCGACCAGCGGGGCCAGATCGGGCACCAGCCGGTCCAGATGCGGCACCGCCTCCAGCTCTGCCCAGTCGCGGCAGAAGAACACCATCAGGTTGGCGCCCAGCTCCATGTCCGTTTCCGCCATGCGGTGCCCGGCCAGCGCCACCACCGCCTCGATCGCGCCCTTGAACACGGCGAGCGTCGCGTCATCGACGCCGAACACCACCGGCACGATGGGCCGCCCCCAGCGCGCGCACAGATAACTGCCGTCGCCCCGCGTAAAGAGCGCCGCCACCGCCTCCGCCCCAATCGTCGCACCATCCGCCATCACGTCACCCTCCTGGTCCACGCCGACCACGACACCCCCTCACCCTTGTCCTCGCTTTTTGTCAAATACTCCCCCCGGAGGGTCCGACGCCCGCCACGCCAACCGACGCCGCCCTCAGTCAAAGAGATCACCCACCCGCCGTGGCGCATCCAGCCCCAGATGCGCCCACGCGGCCTGCGCCAGCATCCGCCCGCGCGGGGTACGCTGGATCAGACCCTTCTGCAGAAGGTAGGGCTCGATCACGTCCTCCAGACTGTCGCGGCTCTCGCTCAGGGCCGCACTCAGCGTCTCGACACCCACGGGACCGCCCGCATAGCTTTCGGCAATCAGCCGCAGATAGCGGCGGTCGGCGGTGTCGAGCCCCAGATCATCCACGCCCATCCGCGTCAGCGCCCGGTCTGCGATGGCGCGGTCCACGGTGCCGTCGCCTTCGACCAGCGCGAAATCTACCACCCGTCGCAACAGCCGCCCCGCGATGCGCGGCGTGCCGCGCGCCCGGCGCGCGATCTCGGCAGCACCATCGACCGTGGCGGGGGCGCCCATCAGGCGCGCGCCGCGCGTGACGATCTCGTGCAATTCGGCCTCTGAATAGAACTCCAGCCGGACGGGGATGCCGAACCGGTCGCGCAGCGGCGTGGTCAGCAGGCCCATCCGGGTCGTGGCCCCGACCAGCGTGAAAGGCTGCAATTCGATCCGCACCGTGCGCGCCGCCGGCCCCTCGCCGATCACCAGGTCGAGCGCGAAATCCTCGAGCGCGGGATAGAGCACCTCTTCCACCGCCGGGTTCAGGCGGTGGATCTCGTCGATGAAGAGTACGTCGCGCGGTTCCAGATTGGTCAGGATCGCCGCCAGATCCCCCGCCCGCGCCAGCACGGGACCAGAGGTCATGCGGAAGCCTACGCCGAGTTCGCGTGCCATGATCTGCGCCAGCGTCGTCTTGCCCAGCCCGGGTGGTCCGTGGAACAGCACGTGATCCATCGCGTCGCGGCGCATCTTAGCGCTTTCGATGAAGACCTTGAGGTTGGCGCGGGCCGCCTCCTGCCCGATGAACGCCTCCAGCGTCTGCGGGCGCAGGGCGCGGTCCGCATCCTCCGGCAGGGGTTCGGGGCGGATCAGGGGGTCCGGTTCAAGCATTCAATCCAAAGTCCCTCGTGTGCAGCCGTGCCATACATGTCTGCTCGACCGCTGTGACCTCTGCGATCTGCAGCGTCGGTGCAAGCAATTGCAGGATCGAAAAGCGAAAACCGGCAGTCCTGCGCCGGGACAGGGCACATGTCACGCCCACGTCACCCGCCACATGCGCGCGCCAACGGCCCAGCAGATTGTCCATCCCGTAAGCCGCCCCGACATACCGCGCACCGTCGCTGTCATCCACAATCAGATAGATGCCACGCCATTCGGACAGGCGCAGCGCCCAGTCACGCGGAAGATGCGCAATATCGTCCGCCGACAGGATCAATCGGTCCCACGACGGCATCTCGGGCACCAGCCGTGCGACAGGCGAAATCTCGACGATGGGCAGGGGCGTCGTGTCTGCCAGCCGCATATAGGTGCGTCCACCGGGGTCGGCGATTGCCAGACGTCCGATCAGATCGTGCAGGGCGGCGTGGGGCACCAGATCGAATACCGACCGATCGTCGCCATCAAAGGTCCAGTTGCCCGTGCGGGCCTGAACCGCTTGCTGCATGGGGTCGCCGTTCAGTTCGGCAGCCGTGCGCAGCCCCCAGCCCTGTCGCGCGAACAGCCCCGCGAAAACCAGCGCACCATCGCCGCGCGCGATGAACGACGCCATGAAGGGTCGTCGTTTCAGCGTTGCCTCGGCGGTTGCGGAGTGGGTCGACTGATAACAGGCGAACAGCTCCGATGCCGTCTCTGCCATGATCGCGATGGCCCGCCTGACGTGGACTGCGCCCGGCTTGTGCAGGCAGACAGCCACATCGGTCAGTGCCAGCCCGCAACCCGTCAGCAGCAGGTCCAGGTTCACCGAATCATCCCTTTGGCGCCAGCAGTTTCAAGGCGGCACGGATCAGCTCGCCGGTCTGCGCCCCCGGTGTCGCCGCCTCTGCCACCGCCGACGCCGCATCGCCGGGCGCGTAGCCGAGGTTCACCAGCGCGGACAATGCCTCTGCGGGGGCGGGGTCGGCCTTGGCGGGGCGGCGCGCGCGGGTCGGAGCGGTCTCTTCCAGCACCACGTCGTCGATCTCGTCTGTGTCGCCCATCACGCCGCCGCCCATCGCCATGACGGCGGGGGCCTTGTTCTTCAGCTCGATCGCGGCACGTTGCGCGATCTTGGGGCCTATGCCCTTGGCCTTTGCCAGCGCGTTCCAGTCGCCCAGCGCCACCGCGCGGCTGACACCGTCGGGGCCCAGCGCGCTCAGGATCGCCAGCGCCGCCTTGGCCCCGATCCCCTGCACGGTCATCAGCAGGCGATGCCACTCCTTTTCCACCAACGTGGGAAAGCCGTAGAGTTGCATCAGATCCTCGCGCACCAGCAGGTCGGTGAACAGCGCCACCGCCTCGCCGTTGCCGGGCAGACCCGCCAGTGTCCGGTCGCTGACATGCACGAGGTAGCCGACCCCGCCCACGTCGATCAGCACGTGATCGGTGGCCCGGTAGATCAGCCGCCCGGCGATGCGGCCGATCACGACGCCACCTTGGCCGCAGCCTTGGCCAAAGCCCGGTCCAAATGCCCCGCCGATTGCAGGTGGTGCGCATGGCAGATGGCGATGGCCAGCGCATCCGCCGCATCCGGTCCAGCAAGCTGGACGCCGGGCAGTTGCAGCCGCACCATGTGGTCGATCTGCGCCTTGGCCGCGTGGCCCACGCCGACGACCGCCTTCTTGACCGCGTTGGGGGCGTATTCGCCCACCTCGATCCCGGCCTGTGCGACGACCAGCAGTGCTATGCCGCGCGCCTGCCCAAGCTTCAACGTGCCGACGGCGTCCTTGTTCACGAAGGTCTGTTCCACCGCGGCCCGGTCAGGCGCATGGGCGATCATCACGGCACTCAGCCCCTGATACAGCACCAGCAAACGTTCCGCGAGGTTGTCGCCCAGACCGTGACAGATGCCGTTGGCCACATGGGTGATGCGGCTGCCCTGCACATCCACCACACCCCAGCCCATGTTCCGCAGCCCCGGATCGATTCCCAATACCCGCATCTCGCCCCACTCGTTTCTTCTGGTTGCGCCGACGTTAGCACAAAACGCGAACATAAACCAAGCGCGATTGGCGGCTTGAAGACCCAAGGGGCCACGATGAATGCCCGCAAAACAGGCGGAATGCACATCCCTATGGCATTCTGAAAACACATGGGAGACCTGCGCAAATCGGGGGTGGTAGGAATCTTGCGCGCTCACTACCTGCTGGCCATCACATTGTCCGCTGCATCCGGCAGCAAAACCTGACAGGAGCCAGTCATGGCAACGCTCACCGCAACTCACAACAATCCCGGCCTGACCGCCGGTGCAGGCGTCAGCCTGTTCACGATGTCCCTTGCCCGCTTGAACGCATGGAACGACGCCCGCATCACGCGCAAGTCGCTGCAGCGTCTGTCGGCCCGCGAACTCGACGACATCGGCCTGTCCTTTGCCGACATCGACGCCGTCGCCAACGGCGGCCTACGCCGCTAACACACCTCGTCTGTCCGCAGTCCGCGCCGCGTCCAACCCCATCCGGTTGCGCGGCGTTCGTGTGTCTGCAGGACAGTCAGCGACTATCCCCGGACGATCAGCCCGATCACCCGTGCGAGGTTTTGTGTCGCCGGATCAGGCAGCATCACCGCCGCGACGGCCCGGTCCAGGATCGATCCGTCGTTCAGGATCTGCACCCGCGCCGCATAGGCATCCGGGTCCAGACTGACCGTCACCCACGTCTTGAACCCGAGGCCCACCAGCAGGACGATGGCCAGCGACCGCCAGGGAAAGCGCAACCGCACGCGCTGCACCTGCGGCACGATCAGGTTGTTCCTGTCCACCCGCAACCGATAGCCGCGCGCAAGGCGCTGCCTGTGACGCAGGATGCGGCGGATGCGCGCGTGAAATCCGGCCTGTTGACGATCCATTGCAGTCTCCGCAGGGCCCATGCCATGCATGCGGCGCGCCTATCCGGCGACTGTGACAATTTCAGGACCGTGACCGGGCAAAAGCTGGCGGGTCGTCACCCCCGCGTCAGCGTCAGTGTCGTCCAGTCGCCGATGCTGTCGCGTATCGCCAGCGCGAACCCCGCATCCGCATAGACCTGCACCACCGCATCGGCCTGCTCGTTCAGGATGCCCGACAGGATCGCCGTGCCACCCGGTGCCACGGCCCGCGCCATATCGGGGGCGAGCGCCACCAGCGGCCCCTTGAGGATGTTGGCGAAGACCAGATCGAAGGGCGCCGCCCGCGCCAGAACGTCCGCATCGAACCCCGCCGCCACGACGCAATCGACACGGCCCGTCAGGCCGTTGGCCGCGACGTTGGCCGCCGCCACATCGACCGCCGTGGGATCGATGTCGGACGCAAGCACACGGTTGGGCGTCACATGTGCTGCTGCCATTGCCAGCACCGCCGTGCCGCAGCCGATGTCCACGACGTTTCGCGGGATGACGCCCGCCGCCACCATCCGGTCGAACGCCAGAAGGCAGCCCAGCGTCGTGCCGTGGTGCCCGGTACCGAAGGCCATCGCCGCCTCGATCAGCAGCGGCACGGCACCGTCCGGCACCTTGTCCGCGTCGTGGCTGCCGTAGACGAAAAACCGCCCGGCGGGCACGGGGGGCAGGTCGCGGCGCACTTTCGCGACCCAATCCTCGTCCGGGACCTCCGAGACATTGAAATCGCGGGCCCCGTGGACCACGGCCAGCACCGCGAGGCCCGCATGGTCCGGTGCCTCCTCGAAATAGGCCGCGACCTCGAACAGGCCTGACCCGTCCTCGACCTCGAACACGCCGATGCCGATGGGTTCCGGCACCAGCGCCTCGAGTGCGCGGGCGAGCCCTTCGGCGCGGTCGCGGTCGTCGGTGGTGGTCAAGGCGGTGAATGTGGTCATGGCGCGGCCCCCGGTTGCTCTGCGCCCCATAGGCGCAGCGCCGCAGTCCGTCAACGCGAAGGGGGCGACACCCCGTGGTACCGCCCCTCCGCCTTGGCCGCCTTGCCGCGGTGTCAGGCGGCGGTGCCGATCGGGCAGGTCACGCCGGTGCCGCCGATCCCGCAGTAGCCGTTCGGGTTCTTGGACAGATACTGCTGGTGATAGCCTTCGGCAAAGTAGAAGGCGGGCGCGTCAACGATTTCGGTCGTGATCGAGCCGTAACCGGCCTGTCCCAGCCGAGGCTGGAACGCATCGCGCGACGCCTCTGCCGCTGTGCGCTGGTCGGCGTCGGCGACATAGATGCCAGAGCGATACTGCGTGCCCGCGTCGTTGCCCTGCCGCATGCCCTGCGTGGGATCGTGCCCTTCCCAGAAGACCTGCAGCAGGTCGTCGTAGCTGATCCGCGCAGGGTCATAAACCACGCGCACCACCTCGTTGTGGCCGGTCTTGCCGCTGCAGACCTCTTCATAGGTCGGGTTCGGCGTGTAGCCGCCCGCATAGCCAGCGGCGGTGGTGGTCACACCGTCCAGTTTCCAGAACATCCGCTCCACCCCCCAGAAACAGCCCATGCCGAACACGGCGACCTTGTGGCCGGCGGGTACGTCGTGGATCGGGGTGTGCAGCACGTGGTGCATCTTTTCGGTCGCAATAGCCTGGTCGCGGCCCTTCAGGGCGGCGTCGGGGCTGACCATCTCGGATTTGGCGCGGGACATGAAGAACATGCGTAAATCTCCTTTGGGTGTGCCTGATATATAGGAACGACCTGCGGAAATGCCATCCCGCGCGCCCTTGCGGCCTCCGGCGGCCTGTGACCTAAAGGCAGGCATTCCCATTCCGGTCCGCAGGACGCCTATCATGACCATCGCCCGTGCCAGCGGCACCCACCTGCCGATCCTCCTCGCCCTCGGGGCGACGCACCTGCTCAACGACATGATGCAGTCGCTGATTCCGGCGGCCTATCCGCTGCTGAAGGACGCCTATGCGCTGGATTTCGCGCAGATCGGGTTCATCACACTGACGTTCCAGGTCGCGGGCGCGCTGCTGCAACCAGTGATCGGCATGGTCACGGACAAACATCCGGCCCCCTATTCGCCGGTCGCGGGCATGATGTTCACGCTGTCGGGCCTCGTGTGCCTGTCGCTGGCGGGGTCCTATCCGATGATCCTCGCCAGCGTCGCACTGATCGGGATCGGCAGTTCGATCTTCCATCCGGAGGCGACGCGCATGGCCCGCTATGCCGCCGGGGCCCGTCAGGGGCTGGCGCAGGGCATCTTTCAGGTCGGCGGCCAGACCGGCGCCGCCCTCGGACCCGTCGCCGCCGCCCTGATCCTCGTGCCGTGGGGGCAACCCAGCCTTGCGGGGTTCGCGTTCTTCGCCCTGATGGCAATGCTGCTGCTGACGTGGATCGGCAGCAAGCAGCGCACGATTGCCGCGTCCTTCGCCGCCCTGCGCGCCAGCGCCGCCAAGGGCCGCCCCCCGGTGCGCCATGCCCCGCGCACCATCCTGATCAGCATGACCGTGCTGACCTTCCTGATGTTCACCAAGAACCTCTACGGCGAGAGCTTCCGGTCCTTCTATACCTTCTACCTGATCGAGAAGTTCGGCCTCAGCATCCCCAGCGCGCAACTCATGCTGTTCGTGTTCCTGATCTCGGCGGCGGTCGGCGTGCTGGTGGGTGGCATCCTCGGCGACCGGATCGGGCGACAGCGGATCATCTGGTTCTCGATCCTCGGACCGCTGCCCCTGACCCTGATCCTGCCCTTCGCCGACCTATTCTGGACCGGCGTGCTGACGGTGCTCATCAACATCGTCATGGCCAGCGCCTTCGCCGCGATCCTGATCTTTGCGATGGACCTGCTGCCCGACCGGATCGGCCTGATCGGCGGACTGTTCTATGGGCTGAACTTCGGCCTCGGCGGCATCGCGGCAGCCCTGCTCGGCATTGCCGCCGATAGCTACGGGGTGGAAGCGGTCTACCGGCTGTGCGCCATCCTGCCGCTCGCAGGCCTCGCCGCATGGTTTCTGCCGCGCATCGACGACCCCAACCGCGCCTGACCCGAGCGCGACGGTGCACTGCCGTCCCCCGTTCTTCTGGTCAAAAATATCCTGGGGGTTTGGGGGCAAAGCCCCCAAGGCTTGCGGCATTCGCGACGCTTAGTAAAAACTCTGCGGATCGATGTCGATCGCCATGCGCAGATCGCCGCGCAGCCTGAACTGCGCGACCCACTCCGCAAGTGCGGCCTGCAGCGGTGCGGCCTTGTCCGCCTTCACCAGCAGCCGCACCCGGTGCCGTCCGCGGATGCGGGCGATGGGGGCAGGTGCGGGGCCGTAAACCTGCGCCCCGATCCGGCGCAGCGGCCCGTCCGCCCGCGCCATCGCCGTGCCCAGATCGAAGACCGCCTGCACGTCCGTCGCACTCAGCACGATGCCCGCCATGCGACCGTAAGGCGGCACGCCCGCCGCCCGACGCTCCGCCGCCTCGGCGGACCAGAACGCCTCCTCGTCGCCCGCCACGATGGACCGGATCACCGCGTGGTCGGGCTGGAAGGTCTGCAACAGCGCCTCGCCGGGGGCCTCGGCCCGACCCGCCCGCCCCGCCACCTGCCGCATCAGTTGGAACGTCCGTTCCGCCGCACGCAGGTCGGACCCCTGCAGCCCCAGATCCGCGTCGATCACGCCCACAAGCGTCAGCTTGGGAAAGTTGTGGCCCTTGGCCACCAGCTGCGTGCCGATGATGATGTCGGTGCCGCCCGCCGCGATCTCGGCGATATGCGCCTTCATCGCGCGGGCGGAACCGTAGAGGTCGGAGCTGAGCACCGCCACCCGCGCGTCCGGGAACAGCGCCTGCACCTCCTCACCCATCCGCTCGACCCCCGGGCCGACGGCACTCAACTTGCCTTCGACCTTGCAGTGCGGGCAGACCGTGGGCATCGGTTTCGTGGCCCCGCACTGGTGGCACATCAGGCGTTTCAGGAACCGGTGTTCCACCATACGCGCGTCGCAGTCGTCGCAGCCGATCTGATGGCCGCAGGCCCGGCACAGGGTCACGGGCGCATAACCGCGCCGGTTCAGGAACACGAGGGACTGTTCCCCCTTGTCCAGCCGGTCCTGCATCGCGCGGCGCAGCGTGGGCGACACCCAGCGCCCGCCGGGCAGATCCTCGCTCCGCATGTCGATGGCGGCCATGCGGGGCATGACGGCAGGGCCGAAGCGACTGGTCAGCGTCAGTCGCGCATACTTGCCCGCCTCGACGTTGGCCCAGCTTTCCAGCGACGGCGTGGCACTGGCCAGCACCACCTGCGCGCTGCAGCCCGCCGCGCGCAGCACGGCCATGTCGCGGGCGTTATACAGGACGCCATCCTCCTGCTTGTAGGAGGTGTCGTGTTCCTCATCCACGACGATCAGTCCCAGATCGCGGAACGGCAGGAACAGCGCCGACCGCGCGCCCACCACCAGCCCCGCATCGCCCTGCCCCACCATGCGCCAGCACCGTCGCCTTTCGGTCTGGGTCACGCCGGAGTGCCATTCGGCGGGCCGCTGACCGAACCGCGCCTCCACCCGGTCGAGGAACTCGCCCGTCAGCGCGATTTCCGGCAGCAGCACCAGCGCCTGACGACCCTTACGCAGACAGGCGGCGACCGCCTCCAGATACACTTCGGTCTTGCCGGACCCGGTGACGCCCTTCAGCAGCGTGGTGCCATAGGCGCCAGACGCCACGGCGGCAGACAGGACAGCCGCCCCCGCCGCCTGATCCGGGGTCAGATCCTTGCCGCCGTGATCGGGGTCGAGGCGCGGATAGGGCGTGTCGCGGGGGGCGTCCTTTTCGCTGACGGCACCCAGCTTCACCATGCCCTTCACGACCGACGTGCCCACACCCGCCATCGCGGCAAGTTCCTGCAGCGTGAAGGCAAGCCCGCCATACTCGTGCATGACCGCCAGCACGGCGGCGCGGGCATCGGTCATGCGGTCCGGCACGACGGACCCAAGCCGGTAGACGCGCCGCACCCCCGGCGCATCGCCCAGTCCCGGTGCCCGCGTGGCCAGCCGCAGCATCGCATCGAGCGGCGTCAGCGTGTAATCGGCGGCGCGTGCGAGGAAGCTGCGCATCTCGTCGCGCATGGGGGCCACGTCCAGAACGCGGGCCACGCTGCGCACCTTGTCGTAGTCGTAATCGCCCGCCCCCGGCCCCCAGACGACACCGACGATCCGGCGCGGGCCCAGCGGCACCTCGACGAAGGCACCGGCAAAGCACCCGCCCTCCGGCGCCTTGTAATCAAGGACGCGTCCCAGCGGTTGCGTCGTCAGTACACCCACCAACTCGCCTGCGTCGAAGAATGAGCGGTCCATAACGGCCTTTTCAGGGTTCCCCCCCTGTCATTTTACCCAATTTCAGGTAAACGCAACCCAACCGAACGCCAACCCGAAGGGACAAGGCTCATGAAGTTTTTCGTGGATACCGCAGACATCGACGCCATCAAGGAATTGCAGGCCTACGGCATGGTCGACGGGGTCACCACCAACCCGTCGCTGATCGCCAAATCCGGGCGCAACATCCTCGAGGTCATCAAGGAAATCTGCGACATCGTCCCCGGCCCCGTGTCGGCCGAGGTCGTCGCACTGGACCACGACACCATGCTGGCAGAAGGACGCAAGCTGGCCGCCATCGCGCCCAACATCGCCGTGAAGGTGCCGCTGACCTGGGCCGGTCTGCAGACCTGCAAGGTGCTGTCCGACGCGGGCACCATGGTGAACGTGACGCTGTGCTTTTCCGCCAATCAGGCGCTGCTGGCGGCCAAGGCGGGGGCCACCTACATCAGCCCGTTCATCGGGCGTCTGGACGACATCAACATCGACGGCATGGACCTGATCGGCGACATCCGCACGATCTATGACAACTACGGGTTCGAGACGCAGATCCTCGCCGCATCGATCCGCACCGCCAACCACATGAAGGACGCCGCCCTGATCGGCGCCGACGTCGCCACCGCGCCCCCCGCCGTCATCAAGGCGATGGCGAACCATATGCTGACGCAACAGGGGCTGGATGGGTTCATGGCTGATGTGAAGACCGCGGGCATTACGATCCTCTGACCACGGGTGGGTGATATGGTGATGGTCTGGACGGCCAGTCGTTTCCCTTAGGGGAGCGGCTGGCCGTTTTGTTTTTT
>NZ_FOCI01000070.1 GCF_900110065.1 Loktanella fryxellensis
GGTGGCCGGATGCTCCGGAATCAGTGGCCGGATAAAATCGGAATGGGTGGCCGGATACTTTCGGAATCAGTGGCCGGATGACCCCGGAATACGCATGCTATGCGGACAAAGCCGTCATCTTCCAAGCTGGATGCTCCTATCCAAGTTGAGAGATCTCAGGAATGGCGCGTCATGTCTGATCACCAGCACCGCGCCGACATAGGCCCGTAGTGCTGCCTCCGGTGCGCTGACCCCCCGCGACGTTTGCGAAGTTGGCACATATCACATCCTTGAAGCGCTGCCAAAAGGCGGCAAGACGCCAATTCTTGTTGTGGGCGCATTCGGTACCGGAAATACCCGGGAGCAATTGTCTTTGATGTTCAGAATATTTTATCGGCTTTTTCTGCGTGAACAGATGGCGGACAAAGAAAAACAAGATGCTGTCCTTAAGGCGTCCGAGGCAAACTACACCCTGATCCAGCCCGTCGCGCTGACCGACAAGCCCGGGACCGGCACATGAACCACGTCCTATGACGGGACCATCGGAAAGTCCGAAGTCACACGCACGGATCTGGCGCCGTACCTTATGAAGCTCTGCGCAGAGGAAGGAGCTTCGCGTAAAACGGTGAGTTTCTCGGGGTAGGATGTAGCTGCGCAGCGATCCGCGCAGTGGCAAACCTTATCAAAGCGACAAAATGCGGTCAGTTTGCCGCAGTTGATAAGCCACGTCTGTAGGGACACGATAAGACTAGCTACTTTTCACCCGGTGGTTTCTCGCAATGCCAAGTAGGCGACGGACATGACAGAATTCTACATCATATTGGCTGTGCTCCTCGCGTTCACGCTCAATCACTCCAATCGCATTCTACGTGCGCTGGGAACGCTGACGGCGGCTTTGGCACTTATGATGATCGCTTGGTCGATCCTACTTGCCAATCTTGACGGGACCTTCGCCGCCATCCCTATCGGTGCTGGGTGGGCCGAACGAATAAAGCCTTTCGTACTGAATGCCCAAGCAGCCATTGCGACTTTCGCAGCCCTTTTCCTGTTCTGGGCAACTTGGAGTCAAACGGCACGACGCAATGTCGAAGTGCTGCCGATGCGCAATACCGAAAAGGTATTTGGCAGAGTCTCGCGGTATGCGCATTGGGTTATCGGTATCTTTATACTCATTCTAATCCCGATGGGCCTGTTTACCTCTGTACTTGGACCGGATCACCCCGAACGCGCCGTATTCATGGCAACCCACCAGAAGCGTATCCGTCCGGTTGTCCCGCTCTGACGACTGGATGGAGTATCAGCTAGATGTCCATCATCGATAAATGGACATCTTGTGGTGAGTGATGGCGG
>NZ_FOCI01000048.1 GCF_900110065.1 Loktanella fryxellensis
CAAAAATGCCCAACCATGGGAACCAACCACCGCCGGTGCCATAGCCAGGAATGATGCGCTCCGCGCATCGAAGTGTCTGGGTCGGGCGCTCTGGCGGAACTGGAGCGGATACCACCGCCGGAGCCGCGTCGAGACAAAGATGCATTGTGTAAAGCTGCTGGGCCAGCGGCTGATGGCTCGGGACTTCGACCGCCAGGTCGCAGAGGTCCAGGTGCGCATCGCTATCCTGAATGGCTACACCGCCCTTGGCATCCCCGTCACAAAGGCAGTGGCATAAATCCGTCTGGGGTAAGGGGAAAACCGTCCGTCAGCTGATTTGCGCAACAGAGTCGTCTTGGGGCCGTCTTGCGTCCGGATCTACATCGAGCCCGAGGCGTCGAAGCGCGTAGTAGAGCAACGCCCGTCGAACCTTGATCTCTGCCTTGCCACCCCGCATTTCATAGTCGATGGCGATCACCTTGGCCTGCGTTTCGGACAGTGCAGGGTGTGGGCCGATTTCCAGCATGACCTGCGTGTGCCAATCGTGATCGCTGGCAGCCGGCATTTTGCTCTCTCGCGAGGCACGAATGTCGAGTATCCGGGACAAGAGGAAGTCCTTGAATAGCTCGTCGGAGAGGCAAAATGCCCGGGCAT
This sequence comes from Loktanella fryxellensis, assembly GCF_900110065.1. Lineage (GTDB taxonomy): Bacteria > Pseudomonadota > Alphaproteobacteria > Rhodobacterales > Rhodobacteraceae > Loktanella > Loktanella fryxellensis. The sequence goes on from NZ_FOCI01000048.1 coordinate 634, forward strand.
GCCAGCGGAAACCGTCGAACGCGATGGCGTGTGGCGCGATCCAGCGCCACCGGGGCTCCGGGTTGGACAGCGATTGATACTGTACCTCGATAGCCTCAGATCGGCGGATTGCGTCTACCACGGACCGAAGGGTCTCGGGATCTACACCACGCGCCGGGGTGGGGGCGGAATCGTAGATGGGCAGTTCCGCAATCCAGCAGTCGTCTCGATCCAGGATGCCGTCTGCGACCGATCGGAGCTGGGCGAGGTACCGACTGGCATCGAGCTTGTCGAACACCGGCTTAAAACCAGTTTGGCGCACATATGTCCGCAGGCTGCGGTCGTAGTCCATGTTCTGAGGAGCGAGGCCGATGTAGCGGCTCAGGTCCGATGACGCCTGGTTCACCGACAGCCCGAATTGCTCCATTACATCGCTGCGGTTCACATGCCCCTCCCAGAACAGGCGGAACTCGATGAACTTGAGCCTCTGCTCGACCCCCCAACGAAGCTCAGACCTGTCGTTGCTCACCACGCTCTCCCGTCATCGGTCGATGCGCATTAAAATTATGCGCGCCCAATTTCTGGGCTTTCTTTGACCGTAGCCGCGCGATGATTGGGGATCAATCGAAAAGGAAAGGGGTTGCGCGCAATTATCCCAAGGATTGCCGCAGGTTCTGCGCCACGGCATCTGCCGCCATCCGCACCGGTTCCGCCGCGAGATGGGCGTATCGCGCCGTGGTCTGGACCTGCGTGTGGCCGAGGAGCTTGCCGATCATGGGTAGACCCTGACCCGACGCGACAGCGGCCGACGCAAACGTGTGGCGCAGGTCATGGATACGGACATCCTTGACCCCGGCGCGGGCGCGGACGCGCTGCCAAAAAGGTTGCAGATCACTCAGTGGCTTACCGGGCAGAGTGCCGGTGATAACCCACGGGTTGCCGTCGATGTGATGGGCAGAGTGCAGGTATTCGACGGCCGGAGCGCCGACATGCACGACTTTCTTGCCAGTCTTGGAATCTGGCAGGCGAAGGGCACACTCGTCAAAATCGACGTAGTCCCATTTCAGCATCATGATTTCGCCAAGTCGACATCCAGTCAGGATCAGCAGCCGCGCTGCAAGAATGGCGGAGGGCAACTCGATGCGCTCACTTTCCATCTCCCGCAGGACTTCACCGATCCGGCGCAGTTCGGCAGCACTGAGAAACCGTTCGCGCTTTTCTTCAAGGTACTTCCGGATGTGCTTGCGCGGGTTCGATCCGTCGGGTCGCAGTCCCCACATCTCGGCCAGAACGAACATCTTGGACACGACCTCAAGGCAGCGGTTTGCCTGATAGGGGATGTGCCGCAAATCGTGATGGAACTTCGCCACATCGGCGCGGGTGATTTCCGGCACCGCCAGACGGCCCAGTGCAGGCAGGATGAAGCGTTTGAGGGTGCCACGATATTCCTTTGCCGTACTCGCCTTCAGACGGACCGCAATATGCTCTCGATCAAAGCGTTCAGCCAATTCGCGAACCGTTGCAGCGTTGCGCTTGGCATCGCGTTCGGCGGCCGGATCATCGCCGTTCTTGACGGCAGCGATGATGGTGATCGCGCGGGTGCGTGCCTGATCGCAGGTAAGAACCGTGCTGGGCCCGAGGCTCATCCGGCGCGCACGTCGCCCGGCGCGAAACTGCACCACAAAGCTTTTCCGCCCGCTGGGCATCACGCGCAGGCCAAAGCCAGGAATCCCTTCGTCCCAGAGGAAGAATTCGGTCGCCTGCGGCTCGACAGCGTCGATGATGCGTTTGGTCAGTTTCGGCATTTGGCGATCCTGTAAGGGCTTATGGCTTGCCTCTACTGTGGGGATCAGCTCCGAACAGTCAACGAACACATTGAAATTGCGCAATAAAAGGAAAATGTTCGTAGAGGGCGGGACCGTTGAGCTGCCCGTCGCGACTGCCAGAGTGTTAGTGATATCGAATCAGCGTCGGCGTTTCACTCCGAACTGGCCGCTGCTAGTGTGGGTCCGAATTGACACGGATTTCCAATGGCATCGAAGATCACCCTGAATGCAAAGAACCTTGAGACGCTGGGTGCAGAGCGCCTGGCCGAACTGCTGATCGAAATCAGCACCGGATCCGCCGTGGCCAAGCGGCGGCTGCGGCTGGAACTTGCGGGGGCGCAAAGCCCGAAGGAGGCCGGGCGCGAGGTGGCCAAACGGCTGACCAGTATCGCGCGGGCGCGTAGTTTTGTGACCTGGCAGAACCGCAAGCCGCTGGTCATCGATCTGGAAAGCCAGTTGCGCGCGATCAAGGAGCAGATCGCACCTACCGATCCGACCGAGGCGCTGGCGCTGACCTGGCGCTTCATGCAGGTTGCCACGCCACTGTTCGAGCGCTGCGACGACAGCAGCGGCATCGTCATTGGTGTGTTTCACAATGCCTGCGCGCTGCTGGGCGAGATCGCACTTGCAGCCGGAACGCCTCCCGAGGCGTTGGCCGATGCGGCAGTCGAGGCTTTGCGCGACAATGGCTACGGCCAGTATGACGGCCTCATCGCCATCCTTACCCCGGCACTGGGTGCCGAGGGGCTTGCCCATCTCAAGGCGCGCATCGAGGCGCTGGCGGCGGCCCCGGTTCCCGTGCCGCCGAAGGGTGAATGGGAGGCGGTGGGCTATGGCAGCGGTGGCGCCACCTATGCGCATCAGATGGAAGAACGCGCCCGGCAAAGCTTGGTGCGAATGGCGCTGAAGGACATTGCCGATGCGATGGGCGACGTGGACGCCTTCATCGCCCAATACGATCCCGCCACGCGCAAGGTGCCGAAGATCGCCGCTGAAATCGCAACCAGGTTGCTGGCCGCTGGACGGGCAGGGGACGCGTTGGGGTTTCTAGAGCGGGCCGAGTTTCGCGATCGCGCTTGGGTGCCCGAGGAATGGCAGGCTGCCCGGCTGGATGTGCTGGAATCGCTTGGCCGGACGGACGAGGCGCAGTCGTTCCGGCTGGAGTGCTATCACCGCAGCCTCGCCGCGGATCATCTGCGCGCCTATCTGAAGCATCTCGCGGATTTCGACGATGTCGAGGCCGAGGAGCTGGCGATGGCCCATGCCGTTGCCTACCCTGAACCCCTTTCTGCGCTGCATTTCCTGATCCACTGGCCCGCGCTGGGCCGGGCGGCGCAGTTGGTCCAGCACCGGTTCGACGAGTTGGACGGTGATCGCTACGAAATCCTGACCCCGGCCGCCGAGGGGCTGTCGGCGCGCTATCCGCTGGCCGCCTCGCTGGCCTTGCGGTCGATGATCGACTTCACGCTGAACGCCGGAAGATCGAGCCGCTACCAACATGCGGCACGACACCTGGCCGAATGTGATGCACTGGCCGCCCGGATCGAGGACTTCGGGACGGTCGAACCTCATGCGAACTATGTCGCCCGCTTGCGCCGGGACCATGGCCGCAAGTCCGGCTTTTGGGGCCACTTCGCGTGACGCAGCGGACGCCGACTGGCCAGAATGATCGTGCAGCTGACAGGAAGTGGCTTCTGACGGCTCATTAGTCAATTAATGCGTCATCTTGACATTGATACATGTTGCATATAGATGTGCGTCATGGATGATGATATTTCCCTTGATGATCTGAGCGACCTGACGGGAGTGGAACGGCGTACGCTGCGCTCGTGGGTGGCAGATGGGCTGTTGTCCGCGCCATTGAAAGTCGGGCGAGGAGCCCTGTATCCGCGTGCCAACGTAGACCGGGCGATGGCTGTCCGGGCCCTGCGGGAAATCCATGGTCTGCCCCGCACCGCAATTCGCGGCCGACTTCTGTCGGCAGATGACCGCGATATCCGGCAACTGGCCGAGGAGGCACAGGGCCTCGTCGCTGCCGGCAGAAGCGTGGCACTAAAGGGTCCATCCTCAGCAAGGTCCTATCTGGCCCAACTGCGCGATCCGCCGCCCCAACAGCTTGAAGAACCAGTTGCGCAAATGCGGATGTCGTCGCCGATTGAAGGCAGTTCAGCTGCCGAACCTCAGTCCGACGCTGCGGGGATCGACGCGCTCCTGGCTGTTCTTGAGGCTTCAGCGCGGGTTCCGTCGGTCAAACGTCTGCGCGGCACCAACCGCTATCACATCCCGATCACGCCGGATCTTGAACTGTCGGTGCGGGGTGAAATTTCGCCACGCGACCGCGCCATGCTGGAACGCGTCGCTGATCTCATTCGTGCCATTCTGACCGGAGGACTTTCCCATGACGACAAGTGAACTTTTTCTGACAGCCGGATTTGACCGCAACCTTGTCTGGGCCGAAGGCGGGTCTGTCCGCTACCTTGTGGCGAAGCTGGAGGTTCAAACTGCCGAATTGCAAAGCCGGGTCGAGCGCGGCCCCCTCAACATTGCCCTCTCCATCGACGCAAGTGGGTCGATGTCTGGCGGCAAGCTCGAGGCTGCAAAACTGGCGTCCCTGGGGCTGCTGGATCGTTTGAACTCCCGCGACCGTTTGACGGTCGTCTCCTTCGCCTCGGATGTCGTAACCCATCTGAAGGCGGCGGCGATGGATGACGCAGGCAAGCGGAAAGCGCGCTCGGCGATCGGCGAACTCAGCACCCGTGGCATGACGAACCTGTCTGGCGGCTGGTTTGCTGCCGCCGACGCTGCGGCAGAAGCTGCCGAACGCGACGCGAGCCTGACCCCGCGCGTGGTCATCCTGAGTGATGGCCAGGCGAACGAAGGCATTACCGATGTCGAGGCACTGGCCCATCACGCGGGCGAACTGCGCAAGCGTGGCGTTGTGACATCCACCGTCGGCATCGGTGACGGGTACGACGAGGCACTGCTTGCGGCAATAGCCGAAAACGGTGGCGGCCGCCTTCACGACGCGGAGCGCACAGACGAGATCGGCAACGTCCTGCTTGGCGAGATCGGTGAGGCCATGGCTCAGCTCGCCGACGGCGCGCTGTTGGTGCTGGACCTGCCTGCAGGGATCCGTGCCGAACCTCTGGGGATCTCGGGTGCGGAAATCACCGCTGGGCAGGTGACACTCCCCTTGGGGGGCCTTTCCGCTGGCTTGGCGCGAACCGCCGTTGTTCGGCTGATCTGCCCTTCGGGTCAGCTCGCGACCAATCTCGAAGTCAGAGTTTCCGCTACGGCCATTTTCAGTGCTACCGGCGACCGACTTCGTGCCGCCCCGACTGACTGCCGACTTGCCTTTGCACGCGGCAGCGAGAACAGCGCCCAAACCCGCGATGTCGAGCGGTCACTGGCAGCCGCGCGCGCCTGGCACGCCCATGTCGTGCGCTACGCAGCACTCCTCAATCGGGACGCCGAGGGCGATGAGGCCGAGAAATATCTCTCCCGTGAGATCAAGCACTTTGAGCGTTATGCCCGCGACGTGCCGGGCGGGGCGGAGATGATCGCTGAACTCGAACTGATCCGCAGCCGCGCCGGGCGCCGTTGGACCGAGCGGACGCGCAAGGAAATGGTTCTTCAGGCATCAATGTCTTTGCGAGAAGGCATCGACCACCGTGGTGCCGCGCGCGCTAGTTGGTCTGCCTATGTCGAGAAGGAGCCTGAGACATAGGCCTCGGGTTTCTCCCGATCTCACTTTGATTGAAACGCTACCGGAACATCATCCTTTGGCCGTGCGGAAGCACAGTGGAAGCAAGAGGGAAGGGTTCGCTGCGGATTGTTGCGAAAATCCGTGCAGAGACGATGCGGGGCAGGGGGCGACAAGCCACGGAAAATGCGAAAGATAGCGCGGTTCTGAGGGATTGTTCATGGTTCGTTCGCCACGACTCATAACCTGAAGGTCGTAGGTTCAAATCCTACTCCCGCAACCAGACTTTCTAACAAGATATCAAAGGCTTAGGCCGATGCAGAGCGGCCCACGGGGCGCTTTTTGCGTTGCAACACAGAACAAAACGTTCCCTCGGTATCCGTCCGGTTGTCCCGCTCTGACGACTGGATGGAGTATCAGCTAGATGTCCATCATCGATAAATGGACATCTTGTGGTGAGTGATGGCGGGGAAGAAGGGTCAGAAGCGGCGGTTCTGGTCAGATGACGAGAAGCTGCTGATCTGCACGCAGGCGCGTGCGCCGGGCGTGTCAGTTGCGCAGGTGGCGCGGCGCTATGCGATGAACACCAACCTGATCCATACGTGGCTGCGCGATCCTCAATTTGCGCCAGATGTTGAGGTGACAGAAGTCGCCGGGACGGAGGCTACGACGTTTGTCCCGATCGAGATCACGGGCGGATCAACGGTGCCAATGCCGAGGTATTCTTC
>NZ_FOCI01000013.1 GCF_900110065.1 Loktanella fryxellensis
GGGGGCAGTTGCGAGGTCAGCCGTGATTGCCGGCGTTCTGCAGGTGCGCGATGGACTGCCCCTGTGCCGCGCCCTTGCCTTGGGCGGCCCAGAGGAGGCCACGGCGCAGCATCTCTCGCGGGGTGCCGCTGGCGATGACGTCTGGCGCATGGCCCAGCGCGTTGTAATAGATGCGACCAAGGCCCCAGGCGCGGGTCCACGCGACGGGCATGTCCACCGGGCCGTTGGGGCTGTGATACCACGTGACGACGTCGGTCCGGGTGGTGGCGAGGACCCGGTTGGCGGGGTCGGTGTGCAGGTAGTATTGCTCGGTCTCGACCTCGAAATCCGCCAGCCCCGCCACGAGGGGGTCGTCGCTGGTGATCGTCACGCGGTGGCGGATGCCGTCGCCGCCCGGATGGGCGACCCAGTTCGCCCCGGTGATGAACTGCCACAGGGGATTGCCACGGAACGCATCGCACATGCCGCCGTGGCAGCCCGCAAGGCCGGTGCCGCGGGCGACCGCCTCCGACACATTGGTGGCGGCCTCGCGCGACAGGTCGGCCATGGTCCAGACCGGCACGATCAGGTCGAGCGTGGCCAGGTAGTCGGGATCGTCGAAGGCGTCGAGGGTGTCGGTCACGTCGACCTGCAGCCCTTCGGCGGTCAGCATATCGTGGAACAGGGCGGCTGTGCGCTCCGGCTGGTGGCCGGGCCAGCCGCCCCAGGTGATGAGGGCCTTCATGGGGTCAATCCTTCGTGTCAGGGGTGGCGGCGCACGCCGGCCAGGCGTGGGACCGGCGATGGGTTGGCCGTGATCGCCGCAGCCACAACGGGTTCGCCCCGGTGTGGGGACCGGATCGGTCGGTGACGGGGCTGGACGCGGGCCGCAATGGCGCGGCGCAGGATCGCCCACAGCGCGCGCAGCGCGCCCCAGCCCAGCACGAAGCCGACGCTGCCCGACAGGATACCCGCCACCGTCAGCGGCATGGCGGGCTGGAAGTCGGCCCACGTGGCGGCGAAGGTCGCGGGATCGCTGACCCGCAGCGGCATGGCGATGCGGGCCACGGGACCGGCGGCCCGCAGGGTGGCCAGATCGTCCGACAGCACCGCATGGCGGCGGAACGTGCGGCGCAGGTCCGCCTGCCGGTCACTGAGGAAGGCGGTGCCCGTCATCTCCTCCAACGCCTGATTGCGCGTCAGGCCGGACCGCAGGGCGGAGGCGTCGAAGTCGTCCACCACCATGCCCAGCGCATCCACTTGGCCCCCGAGCCGTTGCAGGTATTGCTGCGTGAACTCCGGGTATTGCGATGTGACCCCCGCCCCCGCGAGGCCCGCAGCCAAGGCCAGCGTGCGGATCATGCCGTCACCGGATCGTCGAGCCACGCGATCACACGGGCGGCGTCCTGATCGGGCGGGAACACGGGATAGTGGACGCGGACGATCACGCCGTCGCGCAGGATCAGCGTGCAGCGCTTCAGCAAGGTCATGCCGTCCGCCTGAAAGGTCGGCAAATTCAGCGCACGGGCAAGCCGCAGGTCCGCGTCGGACAGCAGCGCGTACGGCAGGTGCAGACGGCCCGCCGCCTCGGCCTGCCAGTCGGTGGATTGCGTCGACAGGCCGAACAGATGCGCCACGCCCCGCGCCGCAAGGTCAGCCGCATGGTCGCGGTAGGCGCAGGATTGCGGCGTGCAGCCGCGCGCGCCCGGCGTGGCGTCCCAGCCATCCGGCAGCGGGCGGTCGGGCCGCCCGGTCATGGGATAGAGGTAGACCACCGCAAGACCCGGCAAGCTGGACAGGTCCACGTGGCGGCCATCGGTGGCGGGCAGCGGCACGGACGGCAGCGCAAGGCCGTCCAGATGGGCCGCGCCGCCGTCATCGACCGGCTGCGGCAAAGCCTGCCAGTCCACATGCGTCAGCGCGTGTTGTGTCAGCGACATTCTGTGCCTCGGACTGCTTCTTGTTTTGTGGCCACGATGCCGCAAACCGTGCCACGAGTCCATGCGGTTGCGCGGGACCGCCCCCGCGCAACCCGCAGCCGTCAGATGCCGTCGTAGACGGCCACAAGGCGCGCCACCGCGTCGGCGGGCGACACCTCGACGCTTTCGCCTGTGCGGCGCGAGGTCAGCTCGACCACGCCGGACTTCAGCCCGCGCGGGCCGACGGTGATCCGCCACGGCAGGCCGATCAGGTCCATCGTGCCGAACTTGGCCCCTGCCCGCTCGTCCCGGTCGTCGTACAGCGGATCGAGGCCCGCCTTGCGCAATTGCGCATAGAGGTCCTCGCAGGCGGCGTCCGTCTCGGCGTCGCCCTGACGCAGGTTGACGATGCCCGCGTGGAAGGGGGTGACGCCTTCCGGCCAGATAATGCCCTTGCCGTCGTGATGCGCCTCGATGATGGCACCCAGCAGGCGGGACACGCCGATGCCGTGCGACCCCATGTGGACGGCGGTGGGCTTGCCGTCGGGGCCCTGCACGGTGGCCCCCATCGCGTCGGAATACTTGGTGCCGAAGTAGAAGATCTGCCCCACCTCAATCCCGCGCGCGGTGCGGCGGCGCGCCTCCGGCACCTCGGCGAAGACGGCCTCGTCGTGGGTTTCGTCGGTGCGGGCATAGCGGCTGGTGAACTCGGCCAGCACGGCGGCGCAGGCGGCCTTGTCATCGAAGTCGATGTCGCGGTCGCCGAATGTCAGATCGGTGATCTCGCTGTCGTAGAACACCTCGGACTCGCCGGTCTCGGCCAGCACGAGGAACTCGTGCGTATCCTCGCCGCCGATCGGGCCACTGTCCGCGCGCATCGGGATCGCCTGCAGCCCCATCCGCTCGTAGGTGCGCAGGTAGGTCACGAGGTGACGGTTATAGGAATGCAGCGCATCCTCGGCCGTCAGGTCGAAATTGTAGCCGTCCTTCATCAGGAACTCGCGCCCGCGCATGACGCCGAAGCGGGGCCGCGTCTCGTCGCGGAACTTCCACTGGATCTGGTACAGCGTCAGCGGCAGGTCCTTGTAGCTGGACACGTGGCTGCGGAAGATGTCGGTGACCAGCTCCTCCGCCGTCGGCGTGAACAGCATCTCGCGCCCGCCACGGTCCTTGATGCGCAGCATCTCGTCGCCGTAGGCGTCGTAGCGCCCGCTTTCGCGCCACAGGTCGGCGGACTGGATCGTGGGCATCAGCATGGCAAGGTGGCCTGCGCGGGCCTGTTCCTCGTGCACGATGCGGCTCAGCCGCTCCAGCACCTTGTAGCCCATGGGCAGCCAGGAATATATGCCGGCGCTGGCCTGCTTGATCAGGCCTGCCTGCAGCATCAGGCGGTGGCTGACGATCTGCGCCTCGCGCGGGGTTTCCTTGAGCACGGGGAGGAAGTAGCGCGACATCCGCATGGGTGTTGACCTATCGTTATGCAATCCGCGCCGTTCTAGTGGGCGGCCCTGCGCCACGCAAGCGGACATGGGTGCGCGTGTGGTACCCGACCCTTGCCCAAGCTGCGGCAACAGGTCATCTAGAGGCAGCAGGACAGCAACGGACCCACGCCCATGACCACCCGCCAACAAACGGTTTACTGGGGGATCGCCACGGCGGTCTTTCTGCTGCTGCTCTATGGGCTGGGCAACGTCATCATGCCGTTCCTGCTGGGGGGTGCCATCGCCTATGTGCTGGACCCGGTCGCGGACCGGCTGCAGCGGCTCGGCCTCAGCCGCGCGCTGTCGGTCGCGATCATCGCGCTGGTGGCGTTGCTGATCTTCGTGCTTCTGGTGCTGCTGGTGATCCCGACGCTGATCTCGCAGGCGTCACAGCTGATCGCCACGGCGCCCGCCCTGCTCGATCAGTTGCAGGAATGGCTGACCGCCCGCTTCCCCGACATCCTCGACGAAGGCTCGACGATCCGCACCCAGCTCGACAACATCGGCACGATGATCCAGTCCCGCGGCGGAGAGGTGCTGAACACGCTCCTGTCCTCCGCCCTCGGCCTCGTGAACGTGGCGGTCCTGCTGGTGATCGTGCCGGTCGTGGCGATCTACCTGCTGCTGGACTGGGACCGCATGACGGGCCGCATCGACGCACTGCTGCCGCGCGACCACGTCCACACGATCCGCGACCTGTCGCGGCAGATCGACCAGACGCTGGCCAGCTTCATCCGGGGTCAGGGCCTCGTGTGCCTGATCCTCGGCGTCTATTACGCGGCGGGCATGGCGCTCATTGGCCTGAACTTCGGCCTCGTCGTGGGGGCCGTGGCCGGGGCGCTGACCTTCATTCCCTATGTCGGCGCGATCGTGGGCGGCGGGCTGGCGATCGGTCTGGCGCTGTTCCAGTTCTGGGGCGACTGGCCGTGGATCATCGCGGTCTATGCGATCTTCCAGTCGGGCCAGTTCGTCGAAGGCAACATCCTGACGCCCAAGCTGGTGGGTGACAGCGTCGGCCTGCATCCGGTGTGGCTGTTGTTCGCGCTGTCGGTGTTCGGCTCGCTCTTCGGCTTCGTGGGGCTGCTGGTCGCGGTGCCGGTGGCCGCCATCATCGGCGTGCTGATGCGCTTCGCGCTCGACCGCTACCGGGCCAGCCCGCTCTATCGCGGCACGATCGACGACTAGGGCATGGCGCAGCAACTGATCTTCGACTGGCCGGTCGGCGTCGCATTGGGGGCGGGCGATTTCTTCGTCTCTGATGCCAACCGCGCCGCCTATGGGATGCTGGCGGCACCAGAGGTGTGGCCGCAATCGCGGCTGGTGCTGACCGGACCGGAAGGGTCCGGCAAAAGCCATCTGGCCCGCGTCTTTGCCGCCCGCAGCGCCGCGCAGGTCTTGTCGGCCACCGCCCTGCCGCCGGACCTGCATCCTGACACGGCCACGGTGATCGAGGATGCGGACCGCCTGCCGCAGGCGTCGGAGGAGGCGCTGTTCCACCTGCACAACCATCTGGCATCCCATCGTCTGCCGCTGCTGCTGACCGCCCGGACACCGCCCGCCCGCTGGCCCCTGCGCCTGCCCGATCTGGTCAGCCGTATGCAGGCCGCGACACCCATCGCCATCACGGCCCCCGACGATGCCCTGCTGACCGCCTTGTTGATGAAGCTGTTCGCCGACCGTCAGATCATGCCCCAGCCCAGCGTAATCGCATATCTGGTGCAGCGCATCGAGAGGTCCTTCGTGGGGGCCCAGCGCATCGTCGCGGCGCTGGATGCGGCGGCGCTGCGCGACCAGCGCCCGGTCACCGTGCGGCTGGCCGCTGCGGTGTTGGACGCCGCCGCATGACGACCCGGACTGTCACGAAACTGCCATGAAGAAAGCGCACAACACGCCCATGATGAATGCTGACTTTCTGGAACACGGCGCCTCTGCCCCGGTGACGCTCGACATCGACCTCGCCTCTGCCGACCGCTTCGTGAACCGCGAACTGTCGTGGATCGGTTTCAACATGCGCGTGCTGGAAGAGGCCGAGAACGTCCGCGTGCCGCTGCTGGAACGTCTGCGCTTCCTGTCGATCTCGGCCACCAACCTCGACGAATTCTACACCGTCCGCGTCGCGGGCCTGCGCGAGCTTGCGAATGCGGGCAACACGACGCAAGGCCTCGACGGTCGCACGCCTGCGGAACAGCTGCTTTTGATCGATGCGCGCGCGCGCGAGCTGATGGACCGCCAGCAGGCCGTGTTCCGGATGCTGACGACCGAGATGGAGGCGGTGGGCATCGCCATCCTGCACCGCGATGCGCTGACCGAGGCGGACGTGGCGTTCCTTGGTGATTTCTTTCTCGAACAGGTGTTCCCGATCCTGTCGCCGCTGGCGATCGACCCGGCGCACCCGTTCCCGTTCCTGCCGAACGAAGGCTTCGCGCTGGCGCTGCAACTGGAACGCGGCAGCGACAAGCGGGTGCTGCGCGCCCTGCTGCCGGTGCCCGCGCAGATCCGCCGCTTCATCGCGCTGCCCGGCGACGGCCACCGGTTCCTTGCGCTGGAACAGCTGCTTCTGCTCTTCGTGAACCGCCTCTATCCCGGCTACAAGGTCAAGGGCGACTGCGCCTTCAAGGTGCTGCGCGACAGCGATCTGGAGCTCGAGGACGAGGCCGAGGATCTGGTGCGCGAGTTCGAGACCGCCCTGAAGCGCCGCCGTCGCGGCGAAGTGGTGCGGCTGAAGATCTCCGACAATGCCCCCGGTGCGCTGCGCACGATGATCATGCAGGAACTGCACGTCACCGAGGAAGAGGTGGTGAACGTCGCGGGCATGATCGGCATTTCGGACCTGTCCGAACTGGTGCTGGACGCCCGTCCCGACCTGCTGTGGCCCAGTTTCACGCCGCGCATCCCGGAACGGGTGCAGGACCACGACGGCGACATGTTCGCCGCGATCCGGCAAAAGGACATGCTGCTGCATCACCCCTACGAGACGTTCGACATGGTGATCCGGTTCCTGACGCAGGCGGCGCGCGATCCCGATGTCGTGGCGATCAAGCAGACGCTGTACCGCACGTCGAAGAAATCCCCCATCGTCGAGGCGCTGTGCGAGGCGGCAGAAGACGGCAAGTCGGTCACGGCACTGGTCGAGCTGAAGGCCCGTTTCGACGAGGCTGCCAACATCCGCCAGTCCCGCCGTCTCGAGCGGTCCGGCGCGCACGTGGTCTACGGATTCCTGAACTACAAGACACACGCCAAGATCAGCACCGTCGTGCGACGCGAGGGCGAGAAGCTGGTGACCTACACCCATTTCGGGACCGGCAACTATCACCCGATCACGGCGCGGATCTATACCGACGTGTCGCTGTTCACCTGCGACGCGGGTCTGGGCCGCGATGCGACCAAGGTGTTTAACTACCTGTCCGGATATGCCCAACCCGACGGGTTGGAAAACCTTGCGATTTCGCCGATCTCGCTCAAGGATCGCCTGATCGAGATGATCGCGGCAGAGGCAGAGAACGCCCGCAACGGCAAACCGGCGGTGATCTGGGCCAAGATGAACAGCCTGATCGAAAAGGACGTGATCGACGGGCTCTATGCCGCGAGCCAGGCAGGCGTGAAGATCGACCTTGTCATCCGCGGCATCTGCGGCCTGCGTCCCAATGTGGCGGGCCTGTCCGAGAACATCCGCGTGAAATCCATCGTGGGCCGTTTCCTGGAACACAGCCGCATCGTCTGCTTCGGCAACGGCAGCGGCCTGCCCGGCAAGAAGGCCCGGGTGTTCATCAGTTCCGCCGACTGGATGAGCCGCAACCTGAACCGCCGGGTCGAGACGCTGGTCGAGATCACCAACGGCACCGTCAAGGCGCAGATCGTCAGCCAGATCATGGCCGCCAACATGGCCGACGTGGCGCAAAGCTGGATCATGCAGGCGGACGGCAGTTTCGTCCGCGCGACGTGGCCCGACGGGGAGTTCGCGTTCAACTGCCACCGCTTCTTCATGGAAAATCCGTCCCTGTCGGGTCGCGGGTCCGCCGGTGCGGCGGATGTGCCGCAACTGACCCATACGGGCGACTGAACGCGGGCCCGCGCCGTTGACAGCGGCGCGCGCTGTGTCACATGGTGGTCCACTGCAACGACCGGGACGCACCATCCATGACAGAGAGCCCAGCCACCGAGACGATCGACTGGGGCCCGTTCGGTCGCCCGCTGTTCAATGACGAGCTGACGCAAAGCCTGGGACGTGTGGGCGTCGTCGACGTGGGGTCGAACTCGGTCCGTCTGGTGGTCTTCGATGGCGCGGCCCGCAGCCCCGCCTATTTCTACAACGAAAAGATCATGTGCGCGCTGGGGGCCGGCCTGTCCGAGACGGGCAAGCTGAACCCGCAGGGCCGCATCCGGGCGCTGTCGGCGATCCGGCGTTTTGCCGCCCTTGCACGTGGCATGGGCATCGCCCCGCTGACCGCAGTGGCGACGGCGGCGGTGCGGGAGGCCAGCGATGGTGCCGATTTCCGCGCCGAGGTGGAACGCGAGACGGGTATCAAGCTGTGGGTCATCGACGGCGAGGAGGAAGCCCGCCTGTCCGCGCAAGGCGTCTTGCTGGGCTGGCCCGGCAGTTACGGCATGGTCTGCGACATCGGCGGGTCCAGCATGGAGCTGGCCGATCTGATGGATGGCCGCGTCGGACGACGCGTGACTTCGCCCCTCGGGCCGCTGAAACTGCGCGAGGTGAAGGGCGGCAAGAAGGAACTGAAATCCCACATCAAGGGCATCATCGCCGACCTACACGACCAGATGAAGAACGAGACGGGCATGCGCCTGTTTCTGGTCGGCGGATCGTGGCGGGCCATCGCGCGCGTCGACATGGAACGCAGCGCCTATCCGCTGACCGTCCTGCACGAATACCGCATGACCGCGCGCGGCATCGGCGAGACGGCGAAATACATCGCCGACAGCGACCTGCAGGAGTTGCGCAGCCGCTGCGGCATCTCCGACAGCCGCATGTCGCTGGTGCCGCTGGCGGTGCTCGTGCTCAAGGAACTGGTGCGCGTGTTCAAGCCAAAGGACATCACCGTATCCTCTTACGGCATCCGCGAAGGGATGCTCTACGAACAGATGCCGCGCAGTCTGCGCGAACGCGATCCTCTGATCGAGGCGTGCCGCTTTGCCGAGGCGAAGGACGCCCGCCTGCCCGGCTTCGGACGCCTGCTGTATGATTTCGTCAAACCGCTGTTCCCGCGCGCCAACTGGCAGCGTCTGCGGATCATCAAGGCGGCCTGCCTGCTGCATGACGTCAGCTGGCGCGCGCACCCCGATTACCGCGCCGAAGTCACCTTCGACAACGCCACGCGGGCCAATCTGGGCGGCCTGAAGCACGCCGAGCGGGTGCAGCTGGGGCTGGCGCTGATGAAGCGCTATTCCACCAAGGTGCCGGACGGGCGCTTCGACGCCCTGTTCGCCATGCTGACGCCCGAACAGATGAAGGAAGCCGACATCTTGGGCCGCGCCATGCGGTTCGGCGCGATGCTCTGGCTCGACGGCGATACCCCGCCGGGCGAGATCAAGTGGAACGCCCGCACGCGCCATCTGGTGCTGACGCTGGTGGATGGGGCGCGGCCGCTGTATGGCGAGGTGGCCGAGGCGCGGCTTGCCTCGCTTGCACAGGCCCTGAATGCGACGTTCGAGGTGCGGTTCAAGGGATGACCCTGCGGCGCTACAGGTCGAACTCCGGCGCCGGGGCCGCATCGCGCGGTTGCGGCACGAAGCGGGGCGCATCCGGGCTGCGGCGCATCAGGATGTCGCCGTTCGGCAGCAGAACCGGGGCGTCGTAATTTCCGATATCGTCGATCTGCGCCATGATCTGCGCCAGCGCCGGCCCCATTTCCTGACCCAGCAGCCGCATCGCGGGGGCGACATCACCTGCGAAATTCTCCAGCTCGCGCAGGGCGGGCTCCGCTTCGCTCAGCAGACCGCGCAGCAGCAGGCGCGCGCCCTCTTCCATCAGGTTGCGCCCGATACCGGGTTCATCGCCGGGCGCGGCGTCCGGCAGAGACGGGTCCACCTCCTGCGGCGGATCGGACAGCTGCGCCATGACGGGTGCTGCGGTCAGTGCGATCAGGCTGGCGAGGATGAGATGTTTCATGCCTTGCGATGTAGGGTCGCACCATCTCCCTGCCAAGGGACGCGGACATCCACCGGCCATCGCCCGCGCAGTGGCCGCTCAGGCGTGCCGGTCGGTGATTTCCTCCCACGCGCGGTTGATCGCGACCAGCCGCTTTTCCGCCAGCTTGACCGCCTCTTCCGGCACGCCGCGGGCCAGCATCCGGTCGGGATGCGTATCGCGCACCTGTGTCCGCCATGCGGCGCGGATCGTGGCCATGTCCGCGTCGGGGTCCACCCCCAGCACATCATAGGGGTCGCGCACCGCATCGGGCACGAATTGCGCCCGGATGCGGCCGAACTTCCTCTCGTCAAAGCCGAAGATGTCGGCCACGCGGCCCAGAAACGCATCCTCTGCCGCGTGATAGCGTCCGTCGGCCATGGCGATGTGAAAGAGCCCCTCCAGCAGGTCCGACAGGGGTGCCGTGTCGGTGCCGAACATGCGCTTGATGCGGGCGGCATATTCCTCGAACCCGGCGATGTCGGTGCGGGCCATGTCGAACAGCCGCGCGGCATGGGCCTCGTCGCGGGCGGGGATGTGGAACACCTCGCGGAACGCCGCCACCTCGACCCGGCGCACGGTGCCGTCGGCCTTGGCCATCTTGGCGCCCAGCGCGATCACCGCGATGGTGAACGCCACGGACCGGTCAGGTGCACCGCGCATCAGGTCGAACACCACCGACAGGCTTTCGCCCGCGCGCAGGGCGGCAATGGCGTCGGCGATGCGGGTCCAGAGTGACATGGCGCGACCCTACAGCATCTTCTGCAGCAGGTGTAGGTCGATCCAGCGGTCGAACTTGCGCCCGACCTGCGGCAGAACAGCGACCGGCCTGAACCCGATCGCGGTGTGAAACGCAATGGCGCCGGGGTTTTCTGCACTGCACCCGGCGAACAGACTGTGCATCCCGGCGGTGCGTGCATGGGCGCACAGCGCCTCCATCACCGCGCGCCCCACCCCCTGCCCCCGCGCGGCAGGACCAAGGATGACGGTATGCTCGCCCGTGTGGCGATAGCCGTCGCCACCGCGAAACTGGCCATAGGTCGCAAAGCCCGCCACCTGCGTCGCAACCGTGGCCACCAGAAACCCATGCCCCGCCGCCGTCCGGTCGGCGATCATCCGCGCCACGTCGTCTGGCGATTTCGGCACCGGGTTGAAGGTGATCGTGGTGTCACGGATCACCGGGTTCCACAGATCCGCCAGCGCCGCCGCGTCGTCCGGTGCGGCTTGCCGGATCAGCACCCCCCCGGCATCAGGTCCGTGCGGCACGGATCAGGCGATCCGCGCGGCACGGATCAGGTCGAGGATATCCGCCGCAGCCTTCGGAATGTTCGTGCCAGGACCAAAGATCGCCTTCACCCCCGCATCCGTCAGGAACTTGTAATCCTGCTGCGGAATGACCCCGCCACACACCACGAGGATCTCGCCCGCCCCCGCGGCCTCCAGCGCCGCGATCAGCTTGGGCGCCAGCGTCTTGTGCCCGGCGGCCTGAGAGCTGATGCCGATCACGTGCACGTCGTTGTCGATGGCGTCCTGCGCCGCCTCTTCCGGCGTCTGGAACAGCGGGCCCACGTCCACGTCGAACCCAATATCGGCAAAGGCGGTGGCGATCACCTTGGCGCCCCGGTCGTGACCGTCCTGCCCCATCTTGACCACCATCATGCGGGGACGGCGCCCTTCCTCTACGGCGAAATCCTCCACCGCTTTCTGGATCATCGCAAAGCCTGCGTCGCCGTCATAGGCGGCACCATAGACGCCTGCCAGCGTCCGCACCTCGGCCCTGTGGCGGCCAAAAACCGCCTCCATCGCCTGCGTGATTTCGCCCACGGTGGCGCGCTGCCGCGCAGCCTCGACCGCCGCCTCCAGCAGGTTGCCACCGTCGCGGGCGCAGCGCTTCACCTCGGCCAGCGCCGCATCGCAGGCAGCCTGATCGCGGGCGGCGCGGGTTTTCGCCAGCCGCGCGATCTGTCTGTCGCGCACGCTGGCGTTGTCGATGTCGCGGATGTCGATGGGGTCTTCCTTATCTTTCCGGTACTTGTTCACACCCACGATGACGTCGGTGCCCCGGTCGATGTCCGCCTGACGCCTGGCCGCAGTCTCCTCGATCCGCAGCTTCGGCATGCCGGAGGCGACGGCCGTGGTCATGCCGCCCATCTCCTCGACCTCCTGCATCAGGGCCCAGGCAGCCTCTGCCAGATCGTGGGTCAGCTTCTCGACGTAATAACTGCCCGCCAGCGGGTCGATGACGCGTGTGACACCCGTCTCCTCCTGCAGGATCAACTGGGTGTTGCGGGCGATGCGCGCAGCAAAGTCGGACGGCAGCGCGATCGCCTCGTCCAGCGCGTTGGTGTGCAGGCTTTGCGTGCCGCCCAGAACCGCGCTCAGCGCCTCGTAGGCGGTGCGCACCACGTTGTTGTAGGGGTCCTGTTCCTGCAAACTTACACCGCTGGTCTGGCAATGGGTGCGCAGCATGGACGACTTCGGGTCAGATGGCGCAAACTCCTCCATCACGCGGGACCACAGCAGGCGGGCAGCGCGCAGCTTGGCCGCCTCCATGAAGAAGTTCATGCCGATGGCGAAGAAGAACGACAGGCGCCCCGCGAAACTGTCCACGTCCATGCCCGCCGCAATCGCCGCGCGCACGTATTCGCGCCCGTCCGCCAGCGTATAGGCCAGCTCCTGCACCAGGTTCGCGCCCGCCTCCTGCATGTGATAGCCGGAGATCGAGATCGAGTTGAACTTCGGCATCTGGTCGGACGTGAACCGGATGATGTCCGAGATGATCCGCATCGACGGTTCCGGCGGATAGACATAGGTGTTGCGCACCATGAATTCCTTGAGGATGTCGTTCTGGATCGTGCCGGACAGCACCGCGCGGTCGTGGCCCTGTTCCTCTCCCGTGACGATGAAGTTGGCGAGGATCGGAATGACCGCGCCGTTCATGGTCATCGACACCGATACCTTGTCCAGCGGGATGCCATCGAACAGGATCTTCATGTCCTCGACGCTGTCGATGGCCACGCCCGCCTTGCCCACGTCCCCCTCGACCCGGGCGTGGTCGCTGTCATAACCGCGGTGCGTCGCCAGATCGAAGGCGACCGACACCCCCTGCTGCCCCGCCGCCAGCGCGCTGCGATAGAAGGCGTTGGATTCCTCTGCCGTCGAAAACCCCGCATATTGCCGGATCGTCCACGGACGGCCTGCATACATCGTGGCCTTGACCCCGCGCGTATAGGGCGCGGCACCGGGAATGCCTCCCATGTGCGGCAGGTCCGCCACGTCGTCGGCGGTATAAAGCGGTTTGACCGCGATCCCTTCCAGCGTGTGCCATGTCAGATCGTCCGGCGACCGGCCCCGCAGTTCCTCGGCGGCAAGCTTGGCCCAGTCGGATGTATCGGTCATTGGTGTCCCCCCGGTTTTCAGCCATGTTTGTCGAAAGGCCAGCCGTCCGCAATGGGCATCCGGTCGCGGGCGGGCAACACCGTGATCGCGGCCCGGTCCGCAAAGGTCGTAAGGGGATCGTCCAGCGCCCGCAGCAGCGTCAGGTCGTCCGCATAGACCGCCGCCATGCGGGCCCGCTGACCGGCGTCGAACGGCTGCCACGGGCCCGGGGACGCGGGGATCGCCGCCGCTTCGCCGTGGCGTCCAAGGTGGATCAGCCGCGCCCGCAGGGTATTGCCGTCGCGGCTGCGGTTGGCCCAGATCGGCGCGGCGTCCGGCGCCCGTCCCATGGCACCGCCGATGGCCGGGTCGCAGGTCGCAGGCCCAGCTGGCGGCGCGGGCGGCTGGCGAATGCATCGAACGTCCAGACCTGCAGCGGTGCGTCGGGGAACACCTGCCGCACGTCGTGCACCACGTCGGCCCAGGTGCGTCGCTGATCGGCGATCCGCGCCAGTGCGGCGGCATCGGGGACCGGATGCCCCGCCATCACCGCGAAGGCGATGGAGGAGGTCCAGAACGCGGCATAGTCGCGGATCACCAGTCCGATGCGATCGACCCGCCCGTCGAAGGCGCGGGCGAACCGCGTCAGGCGCGGCACCAGACCGGGATAGAGCACCGCCCGCCCCAGATTGTCGCGCGGCGTGCCGATCATGTTTTCCTCGCTGACCAGCAGGCGGACGATCCCCCGGTGCCCGATGCTGGCCCTGCGGTTGGCGATGCGCCGCGCCACGGCGGCGTCGCCCGCATCGTCGACCACATCCGGTTGTCGCACCAGATGGTCGAACATCATCTCCCGCGTCACCGACGGCGTCCACGGCATCAGGCCCGCCCGGATCAACGGCCGTCGCGCGCGGTCCAGTGCACGCTGGAACGTCGTCGTGGCGCAGCGATGCGCGCCGATGTGAAAGATCGTCTCGACCATGTGACGCATCCCGATCAGCGGGGCCCCTGCAACCGAACCTCGACTGCTGCCCCGGCACGGCGAAGCCTGCACCACCGACCCTCAAGGCCGCGTTAAACGCATTTTTGATCCGCCGCGGACCTGGAACGCCTGTGTCGCACTTCGCAATCGCGTGTGCGAAGCCTATGTCATGGTCATGAACACATCCACACGCGCGACCGCGACCTTCGCCCTTGCCCTTGCCCTGACCCTCGGTTGGACCCTGCCCCTCGTGGCGCAGACCCCCGTTGCCACCGCTGACACTGACGCCGCGCCGGACGACATCGTGGCCGTGTGGGAAGCCGACCGCACAGTGCCGCTGGAGGCGGAAGGGCTGGATCTGGACGATTTCCGCTACGTCGCCCGCCCGGTCGTGGTGTTTGCCGACAGCCCGCGCGATCCGCTGTTCATCGAACAGATGGCCTTGCTGGCTGACGGTCCTGACCGGCTGGCAGAACGCGACGTCGTCGTGATCTTCGACACCGACCCCGATGGGGCGGGCGACGTGCGCCTTGATCTGCGGCCACGCGGTTTCATGCTGGCGCTGGTCGGCAAGGACGGCCAGATCGAGGCTCGCAAGATCCGCCCCTGGGACGTGCGCGAGTTGACGCGGTCGATCGACAGGACCCCGTCGCGTATCCAGGAAGTCAGGGATCGTCGCGGCACCAACTAGCCCGCGTCACCGCCGCCCGCCTGCGGCGCTGACGGCGACCCAGGCGATCGCCATCAGCACGCCCAGCGTCAGAATCCACGCCAGCGACGGACTGACGCCGGTGACGGCCAGCACGCGGCCCACAGCATAGACCAGCGTATAGACGGCCAGTGCGCCCAGCACGAACGTCCGCATCGGGTCCAGCGGCACGCCGCAGGCGCGCACGATGCCCCAGAACACCACCACGGCGATCATCGGCGTGGTATAGGTCGTGGGCGGCAACGCGGTGGCATAGGTGATGTCGCCTTCCGGGATCATCACGGTCAGCGCGGCGAAGGCCGCCAGCGCCGCCGCCACGCAGGCCACGGCCCAGATCAGGATCAGGCGACGTGTGGATACGCTCATGTCGGGGTCACTCGAACTCCAGGATCACGTCGTCGACGGCCAGACTGTCGCCCGCCTTGGCATTGACCTTGGCGACCACGCCGCGCCGTTCGGCCCGCAGGATGTTCTCCATCTTCATCGCCTCGACTGTGCACAGGGTCTGCCCCTCCTGCACCTCGTCGCCCACAGCCACGTCGACGCGCACGATCAGACCCGGCATCGGACACAGCAGCAACCGCGAGGTATCGGCAGGCACCTTCTCCGGCATCAGCCGCGCCAGTTCCGCCTGACGCGGGCTGCGCACATGCACCTTCAGGTCCGCGCCCCGGTGCCGCACGCGGTAGCCGCCGGGAATGCGGGTGGCCTTGAACACCAGCGGCGCGCCGTCCACCACCAGCCGCACCAGCGGCTGGCCCGGCAACCAGTCGCCGCTGACGCGCAGGGTGCGCCCGCCGATGGTCACGTCAGACCAGGACTTGTCCGCGCTCGCCACGACCGTGTCCAGCGACAGGCCCTGCAGCGCCACGTTCCAGTCCGCGCCGACATGGCGTTCGTGGTTGTCCATGCGCCCGGAGATGCGCGTGCGACGGATCTCGCTGATCCGGTGCATCGCGGTCGCGGCGGCGGCGATGCGCTCCAGCGTCTCGTGCGGCAGCGCGACCCCGTCGAAGCCGTCGGGAAATTCCTCGGCGATGAAGGCGGTGGTCATGTCGCCGCTGGTGAACTTCGGATGGTCCATCACGGCAGCGAGGAACGGCAGGTTGTGCCCGATCCCCTCCAGCTCGAACCCGTCGAGCGCCAGACGCATCTCCTCGATGGCCGCTGCCCGCGTGGGCGCCCATGTGCACAGCTTGGCGATCATCGGGTCATAGAACATGCTGATCTCGCCGCCCTCGAAGACGCCGGTGTCGTTGCGCACGGCGCGGGTGGGCGTCGCCTCCTCGACGGGCGGACGATAGCGGGTCAGCCGCCCGATCGACGGCAGGAACCCGCGATAGGGGTCCTCGGCATACAAGCGGCTCTCGATGGCCCAGCCGTTGATCTTCAGATCGTCTTGGGCAAACGGCAGCTTCTCGCCCGCCGCGACACGGATCATCTGTTCCACAAGGTCGATGCCGGTGATCAGCTCGGTCACCGGATGCTCCACCTGCAACCGGGTGTTCATCTCGAGGAAGTAGAAGTTCCGCTCACCATCCACGATGAACTCGACCGTGCCCGCGCTGGTGTAACCCACCGCCTGCGCGAGCGCGACCGACTGCGCCCCCATGGCGGCACGGGTCGCCGCGTCAAGGAACGGGCTCGGCGCCTCTTCGATGACCTTCTGGTTGCGGCGCTGGATCGAACACTCCCGCTCGTGCAGGTAGACCGCATTGCCGTGACCGTCGGCCAGCACCTGAATCTCGATATGGCGCGGCTGGGTGACGAACTTCTCGATGAAGATGCGGTCGTCGCCGAAACTCGCCGCCGCCTCGTTCTTGGACGACTGGAAGCCTTCGCGGACCTCGTCCTCCTTCCACGCGATGCGCATGCCCTTGCCGCCGCCGCCGGCGCTGGCCTTGATCATCACCGGATAGCCGATCTGCCCCGCGATGCGGATCGCCTCGTCCGCGTCGGCGATCAGGCCCATGTGACCGGGCACCGTGCTGACGCCCGCCGCCTGCGCCAGCTTCTTGGACGTGATCTTGTCGCCCATCGCCTCGATCGCCTTCACGGGCGGACCGATGAACGCGACGCCCGCCGCCTCCAGCGCCTGCGCGAACTTGGGGTTCTCGGACAGAAAGCCATAGCCCGGATGCACCGCCTCCGCCCCCGTCTGGCGCACGGCGTCCATGATGCGGTCGATCACGATATAGGACTGGTTCGCGGGGCTGGGGCCGATGTGCACCGCCTCGTCCGCCATGCGCACGTGCAGGGCGTTGCGGTCCGCGTCGGAATAGACCGCCACGGTGGCGATCCCCATGCGGCGGGCCGTCTTGATGACGCGGCAGGCGATTTCGCCACGGTTGGCGATCAGGATCTTCTTGAACATAGCTCAGCCCTTTGAACGCAAAATCGCCGCCGGGGACGGACCCCGACGGCGAAGGATGGTGGTCGTTGGCGCCCGGCGGGCGCCGCGTGACTTAGCGGGCCGGGCGGCAGATGCCGGCGTCGTCGCACAGCAGGCCAGCGGCCACACCGGCGATGGCCGTCGCGGTCGGATCGGTACCCAGCACTTCTGCTGCGACCAGACCGCCGCCGGCGCCGATGACGCCACGCTCCAGATCGGTGTCGCCCACGCCTGCACAGGCGGACAGGGCCAGAGCGGCGACGGGTGCGAGGATCCAAGAAGTCTTGAACATGTGATGTTCCTTTTGTTGAGGTTCAGGATGCACCCTACGTCGCCTGTGTGATCGGACGACTCAAGTACGAATGAGGTCAAAAGGCGCTTTGCCGCCGAAAAGTTCCAGCAAAAACGACTGCTATCCGATAACACCGGACCCAGAGCCGTCCTGCGGCGCGACATGCCGCGAAAAGCCGTTCCGTAAGACGCAGTCCCGGTCGAACGCCGGCCTGCGGGCAGCGGTCCGCATCCGCAGGCAGCAGCGCGCCGGTCCGCGCGACCTGCGATCTGGTCCCCCGCGGGGACCGCGATCTGCCCGCGGGCGACGGTCATGCAAAGATCTCGGGAAAGCTCATCTGCGCGCGCGCGGCGTCGATTCGCAGCAGCGCGTCATAGCTTTCGGGATCGAAGGGATCCTCCGCCGCGACCACCTCGCGTCCGAACAGCCAGCTCAGCCGCCCAGCGTCGAGGTTGCCGCGCACGAAGGGCTCTTCGCCGAAGTGCTGCCACAGCGCCAGCATGAAGCCCGCATCCGCCTTGCGGTCTGCGGGCCTGCGGTCGGCATAGCGTTCGCGCGCGACCAGTTTGGTGGCGCCGTCCTTGTGGGCGTGCCGGATCACGAACTGATAGTCGGTGCCGGTCAACCGCCCCGGAAAGCCGCGATGCTTCTCCATCATGCGGCCCCCCCAATGACTGACGCGATGTCAGTGGATCGCTGCGATCCCGGCGGCATCGGTGGCCGTGGGGTTGAGTTGGGCCTGACCGCGCGACCCGCTGACGGCGATGACCGCCATGAGGGCGAGGACGCTGAAAATCTTGATTCCGTTCGACATGTGCCTGATCTGCCTGCCTGATGTGGCCTGCGTTGATCGCAGGTCCGCATGATGTGCCGGGGCGCACGGTTCATTGTCCCCGCGTCATGCATATCAGCGAAATCCGACAGCGCCAGACGGCTGCGACGTGCCGCGCCGCAGCGTGGCAGGATTGCACCGAAGACGCGGCGGATCGCCGCCACTTGATCGTCACCCATCAGAAATCCTCCCAGATGCAGGCGGCGTCCTGCAGCCGAAATGGCTGAAAGAACTGCGTCACCGCGGGGTCGTATTCGCCAAAATCGACGGGCTGGTCCGACAGGGACATCACCACGTCGCCGCTGGTCCAGCCTTGGCTCTGCAGTGCAGGCACGATGACCGCGTCGCACAGATATTGCAGGTCGTCCACCACGTCGCCGAATGTGACGGCGTCCGGCCCTTCGGCAATCGCGGGTGCGATGAACCGGAACCGCGCCGTCTGCGCCTCCGCTTCCAGGATCACGTCGTCCAAGGCAACCGACAGGCCGGAGGGCACGTCGATCTGCTGGGCCACCAGTGGACCCGCAGCGCCGACGACAACCATGACGCACAAGACCTGCACCGCGCAGGCCCGCATCATCTTGCCGAAAATACTCCGGGGGGCTGGCCCCCTGGCACGGTCTGCGGCGTCACAGCGGAATGTTGTCATGCTTCTTCCACGGGTTCTGCAACGACTTGCCGCGCAGGCTTGCGAAGGCGCGACAGACGCGGGCGCGGGTCGAGCGGGGCAGGATCACCTCGTCGATGAACCCCTTGCTGGCCGCGACGAAGGGATTGGCGAAACGGTCCTCGTATTCCCGCGTCAGCGCCGCAATGTCGTCGGCACTCTTGCCGCGGTGGATGATCTCGGTCGCGCCCTTGGCCCCCATCACCGCGATCTCCGCCGTGGGCCAGGCATAGTTGAAATCGCCGCGCAGGTGCTTGGACGCCATCACGTCGTATGCCCCGCCGTAAGCCTTGCGGGTGATGACCGTGACCTTCGGCACCGTCGCCTCGCCATAGGCGAACAGCAGCTTCGCACCATGCTTGATAACGCCGCCGTATTCCTGTGACGTGCCCGGCAGGAAGCCCGGCACATCCACCAGCGTCAGGATCGGGATCTCGAAAGCGTCGCAGAACCGCACGAACCTTGCGGCCTTGCGCGAGCTTTCGATGTCGAGGCAGCCCGCAAGCACCATCGGCTGGTTCGCCACGACACCCACGGTCGAACCGCCCATCCGCACGAACCCGGTCAGGATGTTGCGCGCGAAATCCGCCTGAATCTCGTAGAAGTCGCCCTCGTCCGCCAGTGACAGGATCAGTTCCTTCATGTCGTAGGGCGTGTTGGCGTTGTCGGGTATCAGCGTGTCGAGGCTGTCGCACACCCGGTTCACGTCGTCGAAGAAGGGCCGCGTCGGCACCGTCTTGCGGTTGTTTAGCGGCAAAAAGTCGATCAGGCGGCGACACTCGGCCAGCGCCTCCACGTCGTTGTCGAACGCGCCGTCGGCCACGCTGGATTTCCTGGTGTGCGTGGTGGCACCGCCCAACTCCTCGGCGGTGACGACTTCGTTCGTGACGGTCTTCACCACGTCGGGCCCCGTGACGAACATGTAGGACGTGTCGCGCACCATGAAGATGAAGTCGGTCATGGCGGGCGAATAGACCGCACCACCCGCGCAGGGCCCCATGATCAGGCTGATCTGCGGCACCACGCCCGACGCCATGATGTTGCGCTGGAACACCTCGGCATAGCCCGCCAGTGACGCGACGCCCTCCTGAATCCGCGCACCGCCGGAATCGTTGATGCCGATGACAGGCGCGCCGTTCTGCATCGCCATGTCCATGATCTTGCAGATCTTCTGCGCGTGGGTTTCCGACAGCGATCCGCCGAACACGGTGAAATCCTGCGAAAACACATAGACCATGCGACCGTTGACGGTGCCCCAGCCCGTCACCACCCCGTCGCCCAGCGGCGTGCTGTCCTGCATCCCGAAGTCGATGGCGCGATGCGTGACGAAGGCGTCGAATTCCTCGAAACTGCCCGCGTCCAGCAGCAGGTCGATGCGTTCGCGTGCGGTCAGCTTGCCCTTGGCGTGCTGCGCGTCGATCCGTGCCTGACCGCCGCCCAGTTGCGCATCGGCCTGACGGGCCGCCAGTGCGTCCAGATGATCCTTCATGGTGCCTCCCCCCGGTGCCCTGCCGCGCGGCGGTGGGCCTTTTGCGGGGATCATAGGTGTGGCATCGGTGCAGGTGAAGGCCGAATGCGCGAAATTCCCCACTGTCTTGTCAACAAGTTTTCCAAGCCTGTCCGCGCCTTGGCCGGCACGGTGATCGTTAGCGCAACCGCGGCGCTGGGCCCCCTGCCGGCAGATCGGTGCCAAATTGCACAGGTCACCGGGCAATTATGGCCGATGGACACCGCCGCTGCGGCCCGTAGCGTGCGCCGATGACAACAGCCCCCCAGATCCGGTTCTTCGACCGCACCACGCCGCCGCATGTCGCCACCCTCGTGCTGCTTGCGGGGATTCCGGCGCTGAACATGTCGATCTTCCTGCCGTCGCTGACGCGCATGGCGGACTTCTTTCAGACCGACTATGCCACGATGCAGTTCGCCGTGTCCGGCTATCTCGCGGCAACGGCGGTGCTGCAGATCATCGTGGGGCCGCTGTCGGACCGGTTCGGGCGCAGGCGTCTGATGCTGGTATCGCTGGTCGTGTTCATCGCGGCCACCATCGGCGCGCTGTTCAGCACCAGCATCGCGGCCTTCCTCGGCTTCCGCATCCTGCAGGCTGTCGTGGCGACCGGCATCGTCCTAAGCCGGGCCATCGTGCGCGACATCTATCCACCGGACGAGAGCGCGTCCAAGATCGGCTACGTCACGATGGGCATGGCGGTGATCCCGATGATCGGCCCGACCATCGGGGGCATCCTCGATCAGGCGTTCGGCTGGCAGTCGTCCTTCGTGTTCCTGTCGCTGGCGGGGGCGCTGGTGTTCGTCTTCGTCCTGTTCGATCAGGGCGAGACGGGCCAGCCCGGCGGCATCACCTTCGCGGATCAGCTCAAGGGCTATCCCGACCTGCTGCGCGCGCCCCGGTTCTGGGGCTATGCGCTGTGCGCGGCCTTCGCCTCGGGGTCGTTTTTTGCCTTCCTCGGCGGGGCGGCCTTCGTCGCCGACACGATCTATGGGCTGTCGCCGATGCTGACCGGTGCGGCACTGGGCGCGCCGGCGATCGGCTATGCGCTGGGCAACTTCCTGACCGGACGCTACGCGGTCCGCTACGGCATCGACCGCATGACCGTCGTGGGATGCATCATCGGCATCGCGGGGCTGGCCGTGTCGCTGGCCCTGTCGGTGGCAGGCTACAATTCGGCCTGGCTCTTCTTCGGCTTCAGCACCTGCCTTGGCCTTGGCAACGGGCTGACCCTGCCCAATGCCACGGCGGGCCTGCTCAGCGTGCGACCCCATCTGGCGGGTACGGCCAGCGGTCTGGGCGGGGCCTTGATGATCGGCGGCGGTGCGGCCCTGTCGCAGTTCGCCGGCACGTTGCTGGATGTCGAAAGCGGAACCGTGGCCCTGCAGGCGCTGATGCTGGTCAGCATGGTGCTGGGCCTTGCGTCGATCATGGTCGTCCTGTGGCGCAGCCGCCAGCTTGCACGGCGCAGGAAAGCCTAGCGGCGGGCCGGTCGCCAGCCTGCCGCCACAGCCTCCTGCGGCGAGCAGAACCACCGCTCGCCTCGGTCCACGTCGATCTGCGTGTCGTCGTAAAAGGCCTGACCGGGACTGTGATAGATCCGGCCATTGCCGCTGATGTTGCCCTTGATCGCGCATGATCCGGGTGTGGCGTCGGTCGCTGCACCGGCTGCGCGCACTGCGGCGGGGTCCTGCATCTCGGTCGCCCACAGGCCTGCCCGGCTGGCACGTGCGCGATCCTCTTCGCCGACATAGGCCGTGCTGTAGCGGCGGTAGGCCAGCGCATAGCCTGCCGCCACCATGCGCCGCCCCAGATCGCCGTCCACGGTCCGGCACTGGGCCACGGTCCGGCCATAGCGGTCCACGTCGACCGCGGTGCAGGCCAAGTCGTGACCGTCCGTCATCGCCCGCAGCGCGGCGCTGGCGACGTCGCCGCAGGCCAGGGTGTCGCCATGTGGCGTCAGGCACAGTTGTGCGGATTCAGGCGCATCGATGCCGTGCATGCGGATCGTCACGTCGGCGATCTGCAGGGTGTCGCCGTCGACGACACGCGCCGGACCCCGGATCTCGGCCTGAAGGGCAGATCCAGAAATTAGTAAACAAATGATTAAGAACCGATGCATGACCCCAAGATGATGGCGAAATGTGGCAAGGAAAGGGCTGAGTGTCACTTGCATGGCGCAGATTTGCATCTATTGCCGGATGCCTGCCACGCCGACCGCGTGCAGTTCGCTGCGCCATCGCCGAATCGCTAACGGCTGGCACACCGCCGGGGACGGTGGGCGGGGCGCCTCGGTTGCACGGCTGCCGACAGCGCCGGACAGCGCCGGACCTGACGTGAGGCATGACTTTACCCGCCCGTGATCTTGCGTCAGGTCTGCCCCATGACGATCCGCACCCCATTCGCCGACCCGCCCGCCCCCGGTTGCGCCGTGACAGTCGCCCCCGGCGTGCTGTGGATGCGCATGGCGCTGCCAATGGCCCTCGACCACGTCAACGTCTATGCGCTGGACGATGGCTGCGGCTGGACCCTGATCGACACCGGCTTCGACACGCCCGCCACACGCGCGGCATGGCAGACCCTGCTGGCGGGTCCCTTGGCCGGGCGGCCGGTGACCCGGCTGATCGTCACCCACCACCACCCCGACCACGTCGGGCTGGCGGGCTGGTTCGTGGCACAGGGTGCCGCGCTGTGGATGTCGCGCACCGCCTGGCTGATGGCCCGGATGCTGACGCTGGACGTGCAGGCGACGGCGACCCCTGCCCAGATCGCCTTCTGGCAGCGCGCCGGCATGGATGCGGCCATCCTCGACCAGCGGCGCACCGCGCGGCCCTTCAACTTTGCCGACTGCGTGCATCCCATGCCGCTGGGCTTTAACCGCCTGTGCGAAGGCGACACGATCCGCATGGGCGGGCGCACCTGGGACATCCGCATGGGCGACGGTCATGCGCCGGAACACGCCACGTTCTGGTCGCGCGACGACGATCTGGTGATCGGCGGCGATCAGCTTCTGCTGTCGATTAGCCCCAACCTCGGCGTCTATCCGACGGAACCAGACGCCGACCCGGTGGGCGACTGGATCGCCAGTTGTACCCGGTTCCAGTCCCACGCCCGTGCCGATCAGCTGATCCTAGGCGGTCACAAGTTGCCTTACACCGGCCTGCCGCAGCGGCTGATACAGATGATCGACAACCACCACGCAGCCCTCGACCGGCTTGCGCTGCACCTGGACGTGCCACGCGCTGCCGGCGACTGCTTTGCCCCGCTGTTCAAACGCCCCATCGGCGCCGACACCTACGGTCTGGCCCTGGTCGAGGCGGTGGCCCACCTGAACCACCTTCACCGCACAGGCCGCGCGACCCGCACGCTGGGGCCGGACAACGCATGGACTTTTCAGGCGATCCGGTGACGCCGCCTGACCTGCAGGACGGCATGGTGTAGTAATGCCGCCGCCTGCGCCGGGGGCGTCGCCCCACGATCCGGGCAAGCGCGGTGTCATCGGTCAGGTGCAGGACAAACCCGGCAAGCCGGATACCGACGACCGCAGCGTTCTGCGCAGCCATCCGGCAGGGGGGCAGCGATCCTGTCGCGGACCGGAGCAGTCGCCGATGTGGTCGCGCCCCGCGACCGCTGCACGGCATCCGACGGGGATTGCATCGACGCGCGGCGCGCCGCCGTGTCGCACCCTGCACTGGCGCAGACGTGACGGCGGGCACCCTCCGCTTGGGCGTGACAGGCCATGCGCAATGGTCTAACAGGTCGCCAAGCCCGCGCGAAAGGATACCCCATGGCAGACCACCACACCCACGGCGAGATGGACACGACGGAGCAGGAAAAGACCTACGACAGCTTCATCTGGTTCGTGTCCCGCGGCACCATCGCCATCATCGTGTTCCTGATCTTCCTCGCGCTCGTCGGCGCCTGATGATCTCTCGACGCGCGGTGTTGCTGGGTCTGCCGCTGGTCGCGGCAGGCTGCAGCGCGCCGCAGACCTCATCTCCGCCTGAGATGATTGCGCAGAACCGCTATGCCGGCCCCGGCCCGCGGGTGCTGTCGCTGTTCACCATGCGCAACACATCCAGCGACGGCGGCGCCCACAGCAGCCTGCTGATCGACGCGCCCAGCCAGCGGATCATCTTCGATCCCGCCGGCAGTTTCCGCCATTCCACCATCGCGGAACGCAACGACGTCCTGTTCGGCGTCACGCCGGAGGTCGAGGCCTACTACATCAGCTATCACGCGCGCGAGACGTTCTACGTGCTCCAGCAGACCGTGACCGTCGGCGATGCGGTGGCCGAACAGGCGGCCAGCCTGGCCTTGGCCAACGGCCCCGTGGCGCAGTCGTTCTGCGCCCGCGCGACATCGCGGCTGCTGCGCCAGCTGCCGGGCTTCGGCAGCGTGCCGCAGACGCTGTTTCCCAATGCCCTCGCCACCGGCTTCGGCCGCCTGCCCGGCGTGACGGAACGCACCTGGCGCGAGGATGATCCCGACAACAAGGCCCTCGCGCTGGCCGAAATCGCGATGCAGCTGCGCTAGTGCAGCAGCTGCGCTAACCCAACAGCGCCGCGACGCCGAGCCCGGCATAGAGGGCCATGAACCCCGCGACGATCGACCAGATCACCGCCCGCGTCCACAGGCCCACCGCCAGCGCCACACCCGCCGCGATCAGGCGCACCGCGTCGGGATCACCGCCCGTGGCCGCAGGCCACAGCACCAGCGGCGCGACCAGCCCCGGCAACACCGCCACGGGCGTATAGCGCAGCAGCCGCATCACCAGATCGGGCATCGGGCGATTGCCGATCAGCCCGACGAACGAAAACCGGATCAGAAACGTCCCGACGGCCAGGATCGCGATGATCGCCCAGATCTCGCCCGTGCCATACCCGGTCATGTCCGCTTCTCCACCAGCACACCCACGGCCATGGCGCAGGCGGACGCGATCAGCAGGCCGGTGCCCGCGGGCAATCCGTTCAGCACCAATGCCACGACCGCAGACGTGCCCGCCGCGGCCAGATGCGGCAACGACCGCAGCATCGGCGCCACCATCGCCAGGAACGTGATCGGCAGCGCGAAATCCAGCGCCGCCGCGGGCGGGATCGCGGTCCCCGCCAGCGCACCCACCGCCGTCATCGCGCACCACACCGGCGTGATCGGCGTGGCGACCCCCATGAAATAGTCGAACCGGTCACGGATGCTCATCGCCGGCTGTGCGTCATAGGCGGTGATGCTGGCCAGATAGGTCTGGTCGAACAGCGTATAGGCCACGACGGCGCGTTGCCACAGCGGTGCCGTCCCCAGATAGGGCGCCAGAGACGCAGAATACATCGCCATCCGCAGGTTCACCGCAAGCGCCGCCAGCAACACCAGCGCGATGCCCGCCTGATCCACCATCATCTGCAACGCTGCGAACTGCGATCCACCCGCGATCACCAGCACGGAAAAACCCATCGCCTGCGCCAGCGTCAACCCCGCTTCGGTCGCAGCCACGCCGAACAGCAGCGAAAACGGCACGACCACGAGGATGAAGGGACCACCCGCCCGCACACCTTGCCAATAAACGGATTTCGAGGTGGCAGCGGGCATGGCGATGGCCTAGTTTCGGTGGCGTGACCCGGCTGACCTATCCCCCGCGCACAGGATTGACAATTGGCCACCTCATGCCCCGACGACGCCCACCGCGGCACCCCTGCCCCGCGCGAAACGGCCGCCTCCATCGCGCTCCCCGCCTCCATCGCGCTCCCCGCCTCCATCGCGCCCCCCGCCCCCATCGCGACCCCCGCCCCCATCGCGACCCCCGCCCCCGTCGCATACCCCGACCAGCGGCCCGCCCGGCTGCCACAGCCGACACAGGTCGCCACACAGGACCTCGCCACTTCCCCACGGCAGCATCGCACGACACGTTCCCCGGCTTCTTCTGGTCCCAAATATCCCGGGGGGCGGCGCAGCCGCGGGGGCAGCGCCCCCTCCACCCTGACGCCAATGCACCTCGTCCGGCACAGGTGGACCCCGTCGCGCCCACCGGCGCCGCTTGTCTGGCTCACGTCGACCGAAGCGCCGGACAGCACAGACTTCGCCACCCGGTTTCATGTGATGCCTCGGTCGGGATCGGCCCCTGTCAGCGGCGGTCTTTCGCTGCGTACCCTCCCGATCCTGCATCGCCAACAAGGCCCGTCTTCCGCATGAAGATCTTCGGCATCACCGGCTTCAAGAACGCGGGCAAGACCACCCTGATGGAACGCCTCGTGCAAGAGATCGTCGCGCGTGGCCTGACCGTGTCGACTGTCAAGCACGCCCACCACGACGCCGACATCGACCACCCCGGCAAGGACAGCCACCGTCACCGCGCGGCGGGTGCGTCGCAGGTGATCCTGTCCACCCCCACCCGGTGGGCGCTGATGACCGAACTGCGCGGCGCCGCCGAACCGTCGCTCGCGACGCTGCTGACACAGCTCGCCGCCGTCGATCTGGTGCTGGTCGAAGGCTACAAACGCGACCCCCACCCCAAGATCGAGGTGCACCGCAGCGCCGCCGGCCACGCCCTGATCGCACCGGACGATCCCACGATCGTGGCCATAGCCTGCGACACGCCCGTGCGGACGGACAGGCTGCAATTGCCGCTCGACGACACCGCCGCCATCGCCGACCTCATCCTGTCGCAGACGGGCCTGCTGCAAACGGCCCCTCTCCAAACGGGCGATCTGCCGCGTCCGCAACCCGCGACCGTACCACCATCCCCCGCCCAACCGTTCGACACGGTGATCGCGGTGGACTGGTCCGGTGGCAACGACAAGGGGCCCACCCCCAAGCCTGACGCGATCTGGACCTGCATCGCGCGGGCAGGCGTCGCCGAGACACCCGCCTATCACCGCAACCGGCAAGTGGCCGAAGGCTGGCTCACCGCGACCCTCGCCACTGAGCAGGCCGCGGGCCGCCGCACGCTGGCGGTGTTCGACCTGTGCTTCGGCTATCCCTCAGGCTTCGGAACTGTACTGACCGGCAGCGACGATCCCCTCGCGCTGTGGGACTGGTTCGCCGCCCGGGTCACCGACACCCCCACCGCCAACAACCGTTTCGCCCTTGCCGGACAGATCAACGCCCGCTTTCCGGGGATCGGCCCGTTCTGGGGCAACGGCCGCCCGCATCACGACGTGGATCACCTGCCGCGCAAGGGGCTGGACCGCACTGCGCACGGCTTGCCGGAACACCGCGCCACCGACATGGCAGCCAAGGGCGCCTTCTCGCCCTGGCAACTTTCGGGCGCCGGAGCCGTCGGCAGCCAGGTCATCATGGGGCTGCCGATGCTGTCGCGCCTGCGCCACCACTTCGGCGCCGCCCTGTCCGTCTGGCCGTTCCAGCCCGCCGACACCCCCCTCGTGCTGGCCGAAACCTATTTCTCGCTGCTGCCAAAGGCGTGGCTGACCGATCACCCGATCCGCGACGCGGCGCAGGTCTCGCTCTATGCCCGCGCCCTGTCCGCCCTCACGCAGGACCAATGGACAGAATTGCTTGCGATCGCCCCCTCGTCCGAGGGGTGGGTGCTCGGCCTCGGCCACACCGCGACCCTGACCGACGCGCTCGCCCGCCGATGACCGTCCGGATCGCCATCGGCCTGACCGAGGCGCAACGCGCCGCCGCCGCCGCCCTCTATTGGGAAGCGTTCGGTGCCAAGCTCGGCCCCGTCCTCGGCCCATCCGCCCGTGCGCTGGACTTCGTCGCAGCCGCCATCGACCCCAGCCACGTGATCGCGGCCACCGATGCGCAGGACCGCCTCGTGGGCGTGATCGGCTTCAAGACCCACCGCAGCGCCTTCGTCGCGGGCTGCCTTCCCGTCATGGCCGCCAGCTATGGCTGGCCGGGTGCGCTGTGGCGCACGGGGCTGCTTAATTTGCTGGCGCGCGATACGGAAACCACGTGCCTGCTGACCGACGGCCTCGCCGTTGCCGCCCATGCCCGCGGTCAGGGCATCGGCACCGCCCTGATCGCAGCCCTCGCGGCAGAGGCGCACCGCCGCCACTATCCCGCGCTGCGCCTCGACGTGATCGACACCAACCCCCGCGCGCAGGCCCTTTATGCGCGCCTTGGTTTCCGCGCGGTCAAGACCACCCCCATCGGCCCGCTGCGTCACATCTTCGGCTACCGCCACACGATCACGATGACGCGCCCCACCTGACTGGCGTGACGGGCCATCGTCGTCCCGCCTCGTCCTGCACCGGCGACCTCTGCCCACGAACAGCGCCCGGCCACGCCCCCCGGTCCCCCGTTCTTCTGGTCGCAAATATCCCGGGGTGCGGGGCAGCGCCCCGCGACGGTCGCTACCCGGCCCCGATCAGCGCGCCCGCCGCGAACACCAGCGCCCCGCCCACCACGACCTGAAACGCCGCCCGCAGGAACGGCGTCTGCATGTAGCGGTTCTGGATCCACGCGATTGCCCACAACTCGACGAAGACCACGATCATGGCGATCACCGTCGCCGTCCAGAAATCCGGGATCAGATAAGGCAGCGCATGGCCAAGGCCGCCCACCGTGGTCATGACCCCGGCCGCAATGCCGCGCTTGACCGGCGACCCGCGGCCAGAGATCGCGCCGTCGTCCGACGCCGCCTCCGTGAACCCCATCGAGATGCCCGCCCCGATGCTGGCCGCGAGCCCCACCAGCAGCGTCGTGTGCGTGTCCTGCGTCGCGAATGCGGTGGCAAAGATCGGCGCCAGCGTGCTGACCGATCCGTCCATCAACCCCGCCAGCCCCGGATGCACCCACGTCAGCACGAACTGCCGATGCGCCGCCTCCGCTTCGCCCGTTCCCGCCGCCTGCACCCCTGCCGTCAGCGCATCGGCGGTGGCCACATGACCTGCCTCGGCCCGTGCCAGATCGCCCAGCAACGCCCGCGAGGCGGCATCCGATGTGGCCTGCGCCGCGCGGTGATAGAACTGCGCCGCGTCACGCTCCATCTGGCCTGCGGCGGCGCGGATCTTCTCGAGCCCCAGATTGGCGGTCAGCCAGACGGGGTTGCGCGCGTAAAAGCCCGACACATGCTCGCGCCGGATCAGGGGGATCACGTCGCCGAAGCGCGCCCGGTGCAGGTCGATCAGGCGGATGCGGTGCTGATCCTCCTCCACCGCCATGCCGTCGAACAGCGCGGCACTGGCCGGATAATCGCTGCGCAGCATCTGCGCATAGCTGCGATAGATGCGCCCATCGTCCTCCTCCGACGAGATCGCCAGCGCCAGAACCTCCTGCTCGGACAGATCGGCAAAGCGGCGACGGCTTGCAAACCCTGGAATCATGGCGCGGCTCCTGACTTAGAATGATTCCTAGTTACGCCGTTCGTGCCGCTGCGCAAGTCCGCGTGGCGTCAGTCCAGTCGACGCACGTCCAGATGGTTGCTGCCCGCCCGCTGCGTCACCTGAAACCGCCCGGTCTTGCGCAGCAGATCGCTCAGCTTGGCGCTGCCATAGGTGCGCGGATCGAACTCCGGGTTCGCACTGACCAGGTATTGTCCCAGCTGCCCCATGGAATACCAGTCGCCGTCGGGATCGATGCTGTTCATGGCAGAAATCACCAGCGGCACCACCTTGCTCGGCTGCTCCTTGGTGTTGGCCTCGGGCACCACCGGCGCGCGTGCCGGCGCGACCTCGGCACCGCCCGTGGGCGCGGCCGGCGCCACCTCGACCAGATCGCCGCCCAGGTTCTCGACGAAGATGAACCGCTTGCAGGCCCGCCGGAAGGCGTCCGGCGTCTTCTTCTGCCCGATGCCATAGACATCCAGACCCTGTTCGCGGATGCGGCTGGCCAGAGAGGTGAAGTCGCTGTCCGAGCTGACCAGCACGAAGCCTGCGAACCGCCCGGTGTGGAGCAGGTCCATCGCGTCGATCACGAGTGCTATGTCGCTGCTGTTCTTGCCGGTGGTATAGGCGGGTGACTGCTGCGGGTTCAGCCCGTGCTCCAGCAGGATGCGGTTCCACCCCCCCAGTTGCGGCGAGGCGAAATCACCGTAGATCCGCCGCACCGACGCCTCGCCGAAACTCGCGATCTCCTCGAAGATGGCGGCGGCGAACTTGGGGCTGGTGTTGTCGGCATCGATCAGCACGGCCAGCAGCGGGCGACGTTCGGGCATGGGGCGGTGTCCTTTGCGGTTTCACCGGCTCTACCGCAGACCTCGCCTCCACGCCACCCCGGCGCGGTCCACGAGGCGATGGCCGCACAAAGGCGATCCACCCGCATCGCCCGCCGCCGTGCCCCGTTCTTCTGAACGCAAATATTCCGGGGGTCGGGGGCTGGCCCCTCGCACGCTGCAACCCGCAAACCCTGCAATGGCCGGACGCTGCAACACCCGGACGCCGCAGCTTCCGAATGCTGCGCCACCGGCACATCGCCCCTTGCCACCTCGCCCCACCGCCAACCAGTCGACCGCGGCCCCGCCGCCGCCCAACACCCCAGTCGCCGCCGTCCCCCGTTCTTCTGGTCGGAAATATCCCGGGGGTCGGGGGGCTGGCCCCCCGGGATTGCATCGCATGCGGTCAGTAGATCACCACACCCCGGATGCTCTCGCCGTGGTGCATCAGGTCGAACCCCTTGTTAATGTCCTCCAGCGGCATGGTGTGGGTGATCATCGGATCGATCTCGATCTTGCCCTGCATGTACCAGTCCACGATCTTGGGCACGTCGGTGCGCCCACGGGCACCGCCGAACGCGGTGCCGCGCCACGACCGCCCGGTGACAAGCTGGAACGGTCGCGTGCTGATCTCGGCACCTGCGGGGGCCACGCCGATGATGATGCTTTCGCCCCAGCCCTTGTGGGCCGATTCCAGTGCCGTGCGCATGACGTTCACGTTGCCCGTCGCGTCAAAGGTATAGTCCGCCCCGCCGCGCGTCAGTTCCACCAGATGCCCGACCAGATCGCCGGTCACCTCCTTGGGGTTGACGAAATCGGTCATGCCGAACCGCTTGCCCATGGTCACCCGCTCGGGGTTGATGTCCACGCCCACGATCTGGCTGGCCCCCGCCATGCGCAGACCCTGAATGACGTTCAGGCCAATCCCGCCCAGACCGAACACGATGGCGCGGCAGCCGTATTCCGCCTTGGCCGTGTTGATCACCGCACCGATGCCGGTCGTGACGCCGCAGCCGATGTAGCAGACCTTGTCGAACGGCGCGTCGGGCCGGATCTTGGCCAGCGCGATCTCCGGCAGGACCGTGTGGTTGGCAAAGGTCGAGCAGCCCATGTAATGCAGGATCGGCGTCCCATCGAGCATCGAGAAGCGCGAGGTCCCGTCGGGCATCACGCCGCGGCCCTGGGTCGTGCGGATCTTCTGGCACAGGTTCGTCTTGGGGTGCAGGCAATACTCGCACTCGCGGCATTCGGGGGTATAGAGCGGGATGACGTGATCGCCGGGCTTCAGACTGGTGACGCCCTCGCCCACCTCCAGCACCACGCCTGCGCCCTCGTGACCAAGGATCGCGGGAAACGCGCCTTCGGGATCGTCGCCGGACAGGGTGAAGGCGTCGGTGTGGCACAGGCCGGTTGCCTTGATCTCCACCAGCACCTCGCCTGCGCGGGGACCATCGAGGTTCACTTCCATGATTTCGAGGGGCTGGCCGGCCTTCAGGGCCACGGCTGCACGGGTTCGCATGGGATCGCCTTTCGAGGGGGAAAATGTCCCGTGCAGGTTCGGCGAAATCCGACCCGAGTGCAAGGCGGTGGCTTGCCAAGCGACCGGCCCCGGCGCAATCATCGCCGCATGAAACACCTTATCCTGATCCTGCCGCTGCTGGCGGCCTGCACGCCCGTACCGGGCACCACCCCCATCCCCGCACCCGGTGGCCCGGATACCTGCGGTGCGGCGGATTATGCCGACCTCGTCGGCCTTTCGCTGGCAGCGACGACGCTGCCGGTCGGCCTGAACATGCGCGTGACACAGCCCGGCGACATGGTGACGATGGATTTCGCCCCCGACCGCCTGAACATCCGCGTGGACGAGGCGGGCCTCATCACCAGCGTGACATGCGGCTGACCGGACGACACAGGGGGCGGCTGATCTGGCTGGCCCCGCTGGCCTTGGCCGCCTGCGGCGCTGCCGTCCCGTCCCCGCCGCCCGCGGCACCGGGCGCACAACCCGTCGCGGCAGGGACCGTGCCGACAGGTCCGGGCGTCGAAAACTCCTGCGGGGCCGGCCGACACGCCAGCCTTTTGGGCAAGGATGCGACTGTTCTGGAACGGGTGCTCATCATGGCGCCGGTGCAGGTGTTGCGGCCGGGTGGCATCGCCGCACAGGATTTCATCCCGGACCGCATCAATTTCATCATCGGGGCCGACAACCGCATCACCGCCATCACCTGCGGCTGATCCCCTTGATTTGTGCCGATCCGGTGCGCAAGTCTGTCACATGACACTTCTGACCCCACCCCCGTTCATCGCGGGCCCGGACGACCGCGTGTCGTTCCACCGGACCGAACTCGGGCCGATCCTGACGCTTTATGGCCGGATGGTCGCGGCGGGCGAATGGCGCGACTACGGCATTTCGAGCTTGCGCGACCTCGCGGTGTTCAGCGTGTTCCGCCGGACGGCCGAAAACCCGATTTACCGGATTGAAAAGCGGCCCAAGCTGCGCCTGAAACAAGGGCAGTATGCGGTCGTGGCGATGGACGGCCAGATCCTGAAACGCGGCAACGACCTGCCCGCCGTGCTGCGGGTTCTGGACCGCAAGCTGATCCGCTCCGTGGACTAAGGGCGGCGTCTGGACCCGTTCAACGACGCCGTCATACAACGCCGCATCCCGCCCTCGGCCGCGCCGCCCGTGCTCAGCCGTCCAGCCCCGGTATCCGGCGGCGCGACGTGACCTCGCTGGCATCCGTGGTGCGGATCCGCAGGATCGCCGTGGCGATGGGTTCATAGGTGACGGCCATCGCGTGACCGTTGGCGTGGATCAGCGTGTCCGCATCCACCATCATCCCCACATGACCGCGCCAGAACACCAGATCACCGCGCATCAGCGGCGCATCGGGGGCCAGCGGCACACCCAGCGCCGCCTCCTGCAAGTCCGCATCCCCCGGACAGGCGATGTCGCAGGCCCCCAGCGCCGCGGCGATCAGGCCGGAACAATCGATCCCCCGCGTGCTGTTCCCGCCCCACAGGTAAGGCACGCCGAAATGCAACTGCGCCACGGTGGCGGGGCTGGCGAAGGGCCGGTCCAGCGGCCGCAGATGCCGCTTCGGCACGAACCCCTGCGGCGTCTGATAGAAATGCCGCCGCTCGTCCACGACCTGCACCCGCGCGCCAAAGGGCAGCGCCATCACGTCCGGCGATTTCAGATCCGCGTCGCAGTAGGCGTGCGTGGCAAAGGTGCCGACGCGGTGCGTGGTCCCCACGCCTGCGACCAGCGCGGCACTGGGCACATACCCCACATAGCCGTCGGCACAGCGGATGAACGCCCAGCCGTCGCGGTCCTCCAGCACCAGAACGCCCTGCCCCAGCAGCACCTGCCTGTCGCGGCGACTGGCAGGCGCGGTGGCGGGTGCCGTCATCAGGTCGGTAACGGGCCGCGACAGCACGGCCTCCACTCCGTCCACCGCCAGCAGACCCGGCACGTCACCCATGCCGCGCCACGCCACGCGGGCGTTGGCAGCGGTCAACCGGCGGTCCGTCACCGCGACAGCCCCAGCAGGTCGGGCAGCGCATCGAGGATCGCACGCGCCCCGATCCCCGCCCCGCCCTTGGGCCGGGCGGGTTTGCTGATCGGCGTCCAGCCGTAGATGTCGAAATGGATGTAGGGCTTGTCCGTGAAGCGCCGCAGGAACAGCGCCGCCGTGATCGCCCCCGCCATGCCCCCACCGGGCGCGTTGTCCAGATCCGCGATCCCCGGCTCGATCATCTCCTCATAGGGGTCGTGGAACGGCAGGCGCCAGACCGGATCGGCCACGCGGGCGGCAGCGGCGGTCAGGGCCGCCGCGTGGCCGTCGTCGTCCGTAAAGAACGGTGCGATGTCGGGCCCCAGCGCCACCCGCGCCGCCCCCGTCAGCGTCGCCATCGAGATCACGAGGTCGGTGTCGCCCTCGCAGGCCAGCGCCAGCGCATCGGCCAGCACGAGGCGGCCTTCCGCGTCGGTGTTGTTGATCTCGACCGTCAGCCCCTTGCGGCTGGTCAGGATATCCTGCGGACGGAACGCGTCGGCGGAGATGCTGTTTTCCACCGCCGGGATCAGCACGCGCAGACGCAGGGGCAGGTTCAGCGCCATGATCATCTGCGCCAGACCCAGCACCGTGGCCGCCCCGCCCATGTCCTTCTTCATCAGCCCCATGCTGCTGCCGGGCTTGATGTTCAGCCCGCCGGTGTCGAAACACACGCCCTTGCCGACCAGCGTCAGATGTGGCCCGGTGTGGCCCCAGTTCATCTCGATCAGGCGCGGCGCACTGGCACTGGCGCGACCGACCGCGTGGATCAGGGGAAAGTTTGCGGCGATCAGATCGTCGCCCACCGTCACCGTGCAATCGGCCCCATGGGCTTGCGCCAGCGCCTGTGCGGCATCGGCCAGATCGGCGGGGCCCATGTCGTTGGTGGGCGTGTTTATCAGGTCGCGGGTCAGCGCCTCGCCGTCCGCGATCGCCTGCAGGCGCGCGGCACCGACGTCATTTGGCGCAACCAGACGGGCGGCTGCGGGGCGCGGCGCGCCATAGCGGGCGAAATCATAGCTTTCCATCAGCCAGCCGAGGGCCGTTTCAGCCTGCGCAGGTCCGGTCAGCCCAGATGCAATGGCATAAGTGCCGGGTGGCAGGCGACGGGCAGCGGGGGCCACGACGAAGCGGCTGCGCCGACGCTGCGCGGCACTGCCCTGCCCGACCAGCGCCATGGCGATGCCACCGCCCTCGCCGGGGACGACCAGCGTGGTCCCGGCGGCGGCGGTGAACCCGCACGCCGCGGCCCAGGACCGGGCACCGGCGGGGATGGCGGCAAGGTCGTCCGCATCGATGACGTGCAGCGGAATGGCGGCACTGTCGGCGGCGGCGAACGTGGCGATGTGGGGGGATGGGGGTGTCTGGCGGGTCATGTCGGCGGGGGGTCCATTCTAGATCCCCGCAAGCCTAACGGTCTGGTCGGTGACGGCAAGGGTCGGTCGGTGGGTGCTAGACGGTGCGGATGTCCCAGATCTGGCTGATCGCCAGATCAAAGCCACGCTCCAGACGCGACAGCGTCGCCTCCAGTGCGACGCTGTCGGTCTGGCGGGCGCAGTCGGCGACGTGTCGGGCGGCGGTCACGACCTCGGTCAGACCGATGCCCAGCGCGATGACGGCCATGCGGTCGGACTGCCGCGCCAGATCGGCAAAGCCCGCGATGCTGCGCAGATCCTGCAACCGGTTCAGGCGAATCGCCAGATCCTCGAGCGCCTGGCAGATCGTCTCCTCGGCGGCGCGTTCACCGAGATCGCGATAGATCTGGGACAATGGCCCCGGATCGATCACGGGATTGCGGATACATTCGAGAACGGTCACGGTGTTCATGGGCGGCCCCTGTGAAAGCTGCTGGCGATGGGACCTTCTAGGGTCGGCGTGGTCACCATTTCATTGATGCAAGTCTGCGAAATCCCTCGAAGACCGCTCAAATGCCGCCTAATATCGCGACAAATCCGAAGGAAACGATCCATCATGCGAGATGACACGCAGCACGCCCTTTGCCACGTCAAGCCGCTGCCCGACTATCTGGTGAAGCGCTATCACGGCTGGCGGGCGACCACCTATACCGAGAACCGCAGCTGGTATCGCAGGTTGGCCGACGGCGGGCAGCATCCGCGTGCGATGGTGATCTCGTGCTGCGACAGCCGGGTGCACGTCACGTCCATCTTCGGCGCGGATCAGGGAGAGTTCTTCATCCACCGCAACATCGCGGCGCTGGTCCCGCCGTTCGCGGCGGACGGCAAGCAACACGGCACGTCGGCCACGGTGGAATACGCGGTGACAGCGCTGAAGGTGGCGCATGTCGTCGTGTTGGGCCATTCGTCCTGCGGCGGCGTTCAGGGATGCCTGAGCATGTGCGACGGCCACGCGCCGGAGCTGGAGGAGGAGACGAGCTTCGTCGGACGCTGGATGGACATCCTGCGGCCCGGCTACGCCCGCCTGCCTGCGGGGTCGGACGCCGAGCGGCTGCGCGCGCTGGAGAAGGAAGCGGTCATCGTCAGCCTGCAGAACCTGATGACCTTCCCCTTCATCGCGTCGGCGGTCGAGGATGGCGCCCTGACCCTGCACGGGCTGTGGCATGACATCGGCGAAGGCGCGCTCGAGGCTTACGTGCCGGAACAGGGGCGCTTTTCGCTCATCTGACCCGGCCCTGCCTGTGGCACGTTTTTGCCACAGGCAGGGCTTGTCGCCCGCAAAGGCTGGGCAAACGCGGGCGCGCCTCCTACCTGCGCCACATTGCGGGCGGACCGCACAAGAGGTGAAGCGTGGATTACGTCTATATCGTGGCCGGTTTGATCGGCCTGTTCCTGGGTGGCGAGGCGCTGGTGCGCGGCAGCGTCGGCATCGCCAAGCGGCTGGGGATGTCGTCCCTGCTGATCGGCCTGACGGTGGTGGGGTTCGGCACCTCGACGCCGGAACTGCTGGTCTCGGTGCAGGCGGCACTGGCCGGATCGCCGGCCATCGCCATCGGCAACATCGTGGGGTCGAACATCGCCAACATCCTGCTGATCGCGGGTCTGACCAGCCTCGTCTGGCCGATCCGCGTGTCGGGCAGCACGCTGAAGCGCGACCTGTCGGTGATGCTGACGGCGGTGATCGTGCTCGTCCCGATCTTCATGACCGGGCAGATCGGGCGGCTGACCGGCCTGCTTTTGCTGGCATCTCTGATCGGCTACCTCGTATGGGCCTATCTGCAGCCGGGCGACGCACCGGAGGACGAGGTCGGCGATGCTGCCCCGAAATCCATCCCCGTCTCGGTCTTGTGGGTGGTGGGCGGCCTCGTGGTGCTGATCTTCGGCGCCCGGTTCCTCGTGACTGGGGCCACCAACGTGGCCCGCGACTTCGGCCTGTCGGAGGCGTTCATCGGCCTGACCATCGTGGCGGTCGGCACGTCTTTGCCGGAACTTGCGACCTCGATCATCGCGGCGTTCCGCAAGCAGTCGGAAATCGCCATCGGCAACATCGTGGGCTCCAACATCTTCAACGTGCTGGGCATCCTCGGCGTGACGGCGATCATCGCGCCGATCCCGGTCGAGGCGCGATTCCTGTCGTTCGACCTTCCGGTGATGATCACGGCGGTGGTGCTGTTCGCGGTGCTGCTGCTGACGCGACCCGTTATCGGCCGCGTGATCGGCGTGGGCCTGCTGGTGGCCTACGTGGCCTACGTGTATTTCGCGCAGTAAGGCACCGTCCTCACACACGAAAGGCGGGCCAATCGGCCCGCCTTTTTTCTTGGCCTCAGATGAAGATCAGCCTTTCTTCAGGCACTCGCGGCCCAGCAGTTCGGCGATCTGCACGGCGTTCAGGGCTGCACCCTTGCGCAGGTTGTCGGACACGACCCACAGGCTGATGCCGTTGTCGACGGT
Organism: Loktanella fryxellensis; assembly: GCF_900110065.1. Classification (GTDB taxonomy): domain Bacteria; phylum Pseudomonadota; class Alphaproteobacteria; order Rhodobacterales; family Rhodobacteraceae; genus Loktanella; species Loktanella fryxellensis. The sequence continues at coordinate 37,809 of NZ_FOCI01000013.1, forward strand.
GCTGTCGTCGCGGATGCGGCTGACGAAGGTCGCATAGTCGCCCACGCATTCGATGGGCGTGACGTAGCCACCGTCCTCGCGCTTGTCGATCACCATGATGCCGGGGGACTCCCGCAGGATGTCGCGCGCCTCGTCGGCGTCCAGCGGGTTCTCGAACTCGATGTTCACCGCCTCGGAGTGGCCGACGAAGACCGGCACGCGCACGCAGGTCGCCGTCAGCTTGATCGCAGGGTCAAGGATCTTCTTGGTCTCGGCGACCATCTTCCACTCTTCCTTGGTCTCACCGGAATCGAGGAACACGTCGATGTGCGGGATCACGTTGAATGCGATCTGCTTGGTGAACTTGGTCGCGGGCTTGCTGTCGGTGGGGTTGTAGATCGACTTCGTCTGATCCCACAGCTCGTCCATGCCTTCCTTGCCCGCACCGGACACGGACTGATAGGTGGCGACCACGACGCGCTTGACCGTGGCGCGGTCGTGCAGCGGCTTCAGCGCCACCACAAGCTGTGCGGTCGAACAGTTGGGGTTGGCGATGATGTTCTTCTTGGCATAGCCGTGGACCGCCTGCGGGTTCACCTCTGGCACGATCAGCGGCACGTCGGGGTCGTAGCGATAGAGCGACGAGTTGTCGATCACGACGCAGCCTGCGGCGGCGGCCTTGGGGGCATAGGTCTTGGTCGCGTCGGATCCCACGGCGAACAGCGCGATGTCCCAGCCGGTGAAGTCGAAGGTGTCCAGATCGGTCGTCTTGAGGGTGCGGTCGCCGAAGCTCACTTCGGTGCCCAGCGAACGGCGGCTGGCGAGTGCGGCGATCTCATCCACGGGGAACTCGCGCTCCGCCAGGATGTTCAGCATTTCGTGGCCCACGTTGCCCGTGGCGCCGACGACGACGATTCTGTAACCCATCTGATTGGTTCCTTTTCCAGACCGTGCGGGTCTTACGCGCTTGGGCGCGGGAGGGAAAGGCCCGCCACGGTGTCAGTCGGTGCGGTCCTGCGCCGCAAGATAGGCCAGCGTGCCAAGCGCCAACACCAGCGCGAAGCTGCCGAAGACGAGGGTATAGGACAGCGCGGGCGTCGTGCCGAGGCGGGAGATCGGACCGGTGACGGTCTGCATCAGCCCGGCCCCGCCGATGCCGAAGAGATTCATCAGCGTGACGCCCCGCCCCGTCAGATGCGCCGGGATGAACGCACGGGCATGGGCGATGATCATGCCATAGCCCGATGCGGCAAAGCCCACGACGGCGAGCAGCACGGTCGCCCACCCCAGTCCTGCGGGAGCCAGCGCGAGCGCAATCAAGGCCACTAAGCCCAACACGTTGCCGCCGAAGATCACCCATTTGCGCGTGCCCAGCAGCCGATCGAGCGGACCGTAGGCAAAGCTGCCTGCCACCATCGCCAGCCCCATCACCAGCGTGACGCGCCCGATGGTGGCCGTGTCGGCATCAAAGATGTCGGCGACGTAAGGCCCCGCCCACAGCCCCCGCACACCGGCGGCGGGCGCATAGCTGACCAGCATGACCGCGAACAGCGGCCACAGCGCGCGGATGCGCAGCACGTCCAGCACCGATCCGGGTTGTGTCGTGCCCGCCCGCGCAGGGTCGCGCACCCAGACGGCGATGCCGCCGGCCACCGCCAGCGACACCACGGCCAGCGCCAGCAGCGTCGGCCGCCAGCCCCACGCAGCGACCGCGGCAGCCAGCGGCGCGCTGCCCGCGATGTTCCCGAGAGAGCCGAGGCCGATGGTCGCCGTCGCCAACGTGGCGAACAGCGCGGGGGGAAACTGGCGCGCGAAGATGAAGTAGCAGGCCATCAGCACCGGCGCGCAGCCGATGCCCAGCAGCGCCATCGCCAGATGGATGTGCAGCGGCGTCTGCGCAAAAGCGAAGGCCAGCGCCCCGCCCGCCCCGCCAACCGCGAACAGGACCGCCGTGGTCCAGCGCGGCCCAGTGCGGTCCAGCGCCGCCCCCACCGGGATCTGCATGGCCGCGAACACCAGAAACCAGATGCCCGACGCCGTCGCCAGATCCTGCGCCGTGGCCCCCACGTCGGTCGCCAGGACCGGGGCCAGCACCGGCAGGAACGCGCGGTAGAACTGCGACAACCCGTAGGACAGGGCAAGGACGACGAGGCCGGGGATCATGTAGGGTGCCTTGGTAGGTGTTTGGCGGTGGTGCCATGCGGCACAGACCTGCGCAAGGTTGCGGACCTTTCTGGGGCGCTGCCCCAGACCCCGGGATATTTTTGACCAGAAGAACGAGGGGCATGGTGAGGCGGAGGTGCGGGCGGGGACGCGGCGGCGGTGCGGGCGGCGAGGTGCGCGCCACCGCATGTGTCAAACTGACTGGACAGTGCGGGGGGCTGCGGTATGGTCCCCACATGATCCAGACAACCGCCAATGCCCCGACCCTGCCCCGCTTCGCCGATGCCGCGCCGCGCGGGCTCTGCACCGATTGCGGCGTCAGCCGGATGGCCGATCCGGCGGCCTGCGGGCGGGCCTGCCAGTTCATCAAGCCCGATTATCCGGCCCTCGAGGCGCAGGTTCACGGCCGCGCGGCGCAGGAGGGAGGCGACGAAGGCTTCTTCGGCGTGCACAGCGCGATGTATCGCGCGCGCATGACGGCCCCGGCCACGGGCGCGCAATGGACCGGAATCACGACCGGCCTCGCGGCGGAGCTGTTGCGGCGCGGCACCGTGGACGCGGTGCTGGCGATGGTGCCCGACGCCGACGATCGCTGGGCCCCGCGCCCGGCGATCCTGACGACGCCTGACCAGATGCAGCAGGCGCGCGGCATGCGCATGGGCTATGCACCGCTGCTGGCGCTGCTGGAACCCGCGCTGGCGGCGGGCCACCGGCGCATCGCCGTCATCGGCATCCCCTGCCAGATCCACGCCCTGCGCGCACTGGAAAGCGAACTGGGGTTCGAGCGGATCTACGTCATCGGCACGCCCTGTTCGGACAACACCACGACCGCGAACTTCCACGGCTTCCTCGCCCGCCTGACCCCCGCGCCCGACACAGTGACTTATCTGGAATTCCGGGCCGACTACCACGTGGAGCTGCGCTTCACCGACGGGTCGCGGCGGCTGATCCCGTTCCTGCAACTGCCGCTGTCGGACCTGCCGGGGGATTTCTTTCCCCTCACCTGCCGGACCTGCGTGGATTACACCAACCGGCTGGCAGACATCACCGTGGGCTACATGGCGGGCATGGGCGACCAGTGGCTGATAATCCGCAACGCGCGCGGGGCCGAGATGCTGGCGGCCCTTGGCGATGCCGTGCTGCTGGAGGCACCGCAATCACATGGCAAGCGGGCCTCGGCGGTGAAGGGTTTCATCGCCAACACCGCGCGGGCGGCGGGCGGACTGCCCCTGCGCCGGATGCCCGACTGGCTGCGCCCCGTCATGGGCTGGCTGATGCCGCGCCTGGGGCCGAAGGGGCTGGAATTCGCCCGCGCACGGGTCGAGATGAAGGCCGCCGAGGCGATCCTGCACCTGCGCCGCGAGCGGCCCGCGATGATGAAGAACATGATCCCGGGCCACGTCTGGCGCATCGCCGCCCCCTACGGGCTGGTGCCGGACGACGGCGAGCAACGCGACGACGCGCCGCCGACGACGTGACTGAGTTCACTGCGGCGCCCGCCTGCAGGGCCGCAAGGTATCCACACCGCGACCGCCCTCAGGCACCACCAGCCGTCAGGTCGGACTAGACCGCGACCTTACGGCTTTCCTCGAGGTAGATCTCGCGCAGGCGGGCGGCGACGGGGCCGGGCTTGCCCGCGCCCACGGCGACTCCGTCGATCTCCACCACCGGCATAACGAAGGTCGAAGCCGAGGTGATGAATGCCTCGTCCGCTTCCTGCGCCTCTGCAATGGTGAAGGGCCGCTCCTCGATCTTCATCTGCGCCTCGGCGGCGAAGCGCAGGACGGCGGCGCGGGTGATCCCGTGCAGGATGTCGTGGTCGCGCTGGCGCGTGACGATGGTGTTGCCCTTGACGATATAGGCGTTGTTGGACGTGCCTTCGGTGACGGTGTCCTCCTCGACCATCCACGCGTCGTCGACGCCGGCGGCCTTGGCCATCATCTTGCCCATGCTGGGGTACAGCAACTGCACCGTCTTGATGTCGCGGCGGCCCCAGCGCATGTCGGGGATGCTGATGACCTTCATCCCCGTCTTGGCCATCGGGCTGTCGGCCATGCCGGGCTTGTCCTGCGTGAACAGCACGATGGTCGGCGGCGTGTCCTTCGGCGGATAGGCGAAATCGCGATCGCCGGGCGCGCCGCGGGTGATCTGCAGATAGATCATGCCGTCGGTGATGCCGTTGCGCGCCACCAACTCGCGGTGCACCTCCAGCAGCGTGTCCTTGTCCGACGGATGCGTCATGTCGAGGGCGTCGAGCGAGCGTTGCAGGCGCACGGCGTGCCCGTCGAAGTCGATCAGCTTGCCGCCCAGCACGCTCGTCACTTCATACACGCCGTCCGCCATCAGGAAGCCGCGGTCGAAGATCGACACCTTCGCCTGATCCTCGGGCAGGTAGTCGCCATTCAGGTAAACGGTGCGCATGATCTCATCCCCACAGTGCGGCGCTGGGCGGGTGCACGCCAGCGGTGTCATAATGCAAAGCATGAACGCGGTCGTGCGCCAACAACAGCGGCCCGTCAAGGTCCACGAACGCCGCATCCTGCGCCAGCAGCGTGGCGGGCGCCATCGCGAGCGACGTGCCGACCATGCAGCCGACCATGACGGCATAGCCCTCCACCACCGCCGCGCCCTTCAGCGCCAGCGCCTCGGTCAGGCCGCCGGTCTTGTCGAGCTTGATGTTCACCATGTCGTATTTGCCCCGCAAACCGGGCAGCGATGCGCGGTCATGACAACTTTCGTCCGCGCAGACTGGCAAGGGTCGGGCGATCTCTCCCAGCATGTCGTCTGCGCCTGCGGGCAAAGGCTGTTCCACCATCGCGACGCCAAGGCGCAGCAGATGCGGGGCGAGATCGGCATAGACCTCTGCCGTCCAGCCTTCGTTGGCATCCACGATGATCGTGGGGTCTGGCGCGCCGCGCCGCACCGCCTCCAGCCGGGCCATGTCGTCCGGGGTGCCCAGCTTGATCTTCAGCAGCGGACGGTGGGCGTGCAACGCCGCCTGCGCCTGCATCGCGTCCGGCGTATCGAGCGACAGCGTATAGGCCGTGACCTGCGGCATAGGCTGCTTCACGCCCGCCAGATCCCAGACCCGCACGCCCGCCCGCTTCGCCGCCAGATCCCACAGCGCGCAATCGACGGCGTTCCGCGCCGCCCCCGCAGGCAGCAACGCCTGCAACCCCTCGCGCGTCAGATCCGCAGGCAGCCCCGCGATCTGCGCCGCGACGCTGTCCGACGTTTCGCCATAGCGCGCATAGGGCACGCATTCGCCGCGCCCCACATGCGCCCCGTCCGTCACCGTCACCGTCAGCACATGCGCCGCCGTCCGCGACCCGCGCGAGATGGTGAACACCTGCACCAGTGCGAACGTGTCCTGCGTCACCGCGATCTGCATGACCTTGTCCTCGCTTTTTTGGAAATACTCCCGCCGGCGGCTGTCCTCGTCGTCAGACGAGGGCATCCACAAGACGCCCCGCGCCTTGCCGGTACGGATCGACTGTCGCCAGCCCCATCCGGTCCTCGACCTCGGCCAGATATGCTTCAAAAGCGTCCTCGGCCAGATGCTGCGTGTTCACCGACACGCCGACGACGCGGCACGCCGGATTGGCGATCTGTGCCAGCGGCAGGGCGGTGTCGCGCAGCGCCTCCAGCGTGGGCAGGCCGCGTTCCGGCAGGCCACGCAGATGGGTGCGCGTGGGCTCGTGCGCGAGGATCAGCGCATCGGGGGCACCGCCGTGGATCAGCGCCAGCGTCACGCCGGAATAGCTGATGTGGAACAGGCTCCCCTGCCCTTCGATGTGGTCCCAGTGGTCGGGGTCGGCGTCTGGCGTCAGCCATTCCACCGCACCGGCCATGAAATCGGCGATCACCGCATCCAGCGGCACGCCCTGCCCGGTGATCAGGATACCAGTCTGCCCCGTGGCGCGGAAAGTCGATTTCAGCCCCCGCGCCTGCATCTCGGCGTCCATGGCGAGCGCCGTATACATCTTGCCCACGGAACAGTCGGTGCCGACGGTCAGCACGCGGTGGCCCGTCCGCGCACAACCGTTGGCGATGGGATAGGCCACCGTGGGCACGCGCACGTCGTGCAGGGCGCGGCCATGCGCCCGTGCCGCCGCCACCAGATCGGGGTCGTCGCGCAGCAGGTTGTGCAGGCCGGAGGCGACGTCATAGCCCAGCGCCAGCGCCTCCAGCAAACACGCCTTCCAATGCGGGCCGATCACGCCGCCCCGGTTGGCCACACCGATCACCAGCGTCTGCGCCCCCGCAGCACGCCCTTCGGCCAGCGTCATTTCCGACAGCTTCAGGTCGGCCTGACAGCCGGGCAGGCTGATCTGGCCCACCGCATGATCGGATCGCCAGTCGCGGATGCCGATGGCCACCTTGGCCGCCAGCATGTCGGGCGCGTCGCCCAGAAACAGCAGATAGGGGGTGCGGATCACGGCATCTCTCCAGCCTGTAGTGACGTCAGCCTGACACGGAAACGGGCGCTGCACCAGCGGTGCAACGCCCGGTCACCGCGCCTGATCGGGCTCAGCTGTGGTAGGCGGTCTCGCCATGCGCCGACAGGTCGAGGCCCATACGCTCTTCCTCTTCGGTCACACGCAGGCCGACGACCAGATCGACCAGCTTGTAAAGCACGATGGACGCGATGCCACACCAGACGATGGTGATGCCGACCGCCTGAATCTGGATCCAGGTCTGCGCGCCCATCGAAAAGGCAGGATCGCCCAGACCCGTGCCACCCAGGGACGGCGCCGTGAAGATGCCCGTCCCGATCGCCCCGACGATGCCGCCGATGCCGTGCACGCCAAAGACGTCGAGGCTGTCGTCGTACTTCAGCTTCTGCTTCACCACCGCCACGAAGAAATAGCACGCACTGGACGCGATGGCGCCCAGCACGATGGCACCCACCGGACCGATCGTCCCGCAGGCCGGTGTCACGGCGACAAGGCCCGCCACCATGCCCGATGCCGCACCCAGCATGGATGCCTTGCCGCGCGTCACCGCCTCGATCCCGCACCATGCGAGGATCGCACCAGCGGTGGCGGTGAAGGTGTTGATCATCGCCAGAGTGGCGCCGCCGTTCGCCTCGAGGTTAGAGCCCGCGTTGAAGCCGAACCAGCCGACCCACAGCATCGCACTGCCCACCATGGTCAGCGTCATCGAATGCGGCGCCATGTTGTCACGGCCCAGACCCACGCGTTTGCCGATCATGATCGACCCGATCAGCGCCGCGATGCCTGCGTTGATGTGCACCACGGTGCCGCCTGCGAAATCGATGGCCCCCATGTTGAAGATCAGACCCGACGCGTCCCAGACCAAGTGCGCGACGGGGAAATAGACGACCGTCACCCACAGCAGCACGAACAGCATCAGCGCGCTGAACTTGATCCGTTCCGCGAATGCGCCGACGATCAGCGCCGGCGTGATCGCGGCAAAGGTCATCTGGAACGCGATGAACAGGTATTCCGGGATCACCACGCCGTCGGTGAATGTCGGGGCCATGCTGTCCGGTGTGACACCGACCAGAAACACCTTGCCCCAGCCACCCCAGAACGGGCCGGTGCCACCGCCGAAGGCCATGGAATAGCCGTAGACGACCCACACGACCATCACCATCGCGGTGATCAGGGTGCACTGCATCAGCACCGACAGCATGTTCTTGGACCGCACGAGGCCGCCATAGAACAGCGCGAGGCCCGGCACGATCATGAACAGCACCAGCACGGTCGCCGTCATCATCCAGGCGACGTCGCCCTTGTCCATCGTGGGCGCGGCGGCATCCTGTGCGGCCGCAAGTTGTGGCAGCAGTCAGGCCACGGTGGCCGCTGCGATTGTCGTCAGTCTCATCTGTGGATGTCCCCCTGGCGCTGCCTACAGCGCGTCGTCGTTCGTCTCTCCGGTGCGGACGCGCAGTGCGCCCGCAACGTCGAGGGTGAAGATCTTGCCGTCGCCGATCTTGTTGGTGCCGGCGGTGCGGGCGATGGTGGTGACAACCTGCTCGGCCAGATCGTCGGGCACGACGATCTCCAGCCGCAGCTTGGGCACGAACTGCACCACGTATTCCGCGCCGCGATAGACCTCCGTGTGCCCGGACTGGGTGCCGAACCCCTTGACCTCCGACACCATCATGCCGCGCACACCGACATCCATCAGCGCGCTGCGCACCTCGTCGAGCTTGAAGGGTTTGATGACGGCGATGATCAGATTCATGACGGATCCCCATGTCGCTTCCTGACGCCAACAGCGCCCCGAAACGAACATCGGACAAGGGCAAGCGCCGGCCTGTGCCTGAAAGCACGGCACATCACGCACTCGCGGCGTAGAGTTTAACCATGAAGCGTAAAAATACGGCTGTAGATAAATCAACCCAAAGGAGGAAAGGTTCAGTCACGGCAGGGTCAGGACATGAAAAGGCCCGGACGCGCACGTCCGGGCCACTCGCGATCAGCCGATGGGAGGGATCAGCCCTTCGCGAATTCGGGGTAGGCCTCCATGCCCATCTCGGCCTGGTCGAGGCCGGTCATCTCGGCCTCGGCGGTGACGCGCAGACCGATCGTCGCCTTGAGGATGATCCACACGATCAGCGACAGGACGAACATGAACGCACCGACCGACACGAAACCGACGAGTTGCGTCACATAGGACGTGTCGGCGGTGTTGAACGGGACGATCATGGTGCCCCAGAAGCCCGCGACGAGGTGCACCGGGATCGCTCCCACGACGTCGTCGATCTTCAGCTTGTCCAGCACCGGCACGACCAGAACAGCGATGATGCCACCCACGGCGCCGATCAGCAGCGCACCGAACAGCGACGGGTCGAGCGGACCCGCGGTGATCGACACGAGGCCGGCCAGCGCACCGTTCAGCACCATGGTCAGGTCGACCTTGCCATACGTCACCTGCGTGAGGACCATTGCGGCCACCGCACCGGCGCTTGCCGCCATGTTGGTGTTCGCCATGATGCGGGCGATGTCGCTGATGTCGCCCACAGTGCCCGCGGCCAGCTGGCTTGCGCCGTTGAAGCCGAACCAGCCCATCCACAGGATCAGCGTGCCCAGCGTGGCAAGGGCCAGGTTGCTGCCCGGCATCGGGAACGCACGACCATCCTTGTAGCGTCCGATGCGCGGACCCAGGATCAGCGCACCCGCCAGTGCCGCGAAACCGCCTGCCGCATGCACGAGGGTCGAGCCTGCGAAGTCATAGAAGCCCATCTCGCTCAGCCAGCCGCCGCCCCACTGCCACGACGCCTCGATCGGATAGAGGACGCCGGTCAGCACGACGGTGAAGATCAGGAACGGCCACAGCTTGATGCGCTCGGCCAGCGTGCCCGACACGATGGACGCGGTCGTGGCGCAGAACATCACCTGATAGAAGAAGTCCGACGCACCGGAGGCATAGTCGAGTGACGCCGCATCCGCGGCAAGGCCCACAGGCTCCAGCGACGCGGGCGAGAACAGCGTGCCGAGATAGCCTACGATGGTCCAGCCGTCGCCGGGATACATCAGGTTGTAGCCGATCAGCCAGTACATGATGCCCGCAATGGCAAAGAGCGCGATGTTCTTGGTCAGCTGCGTGGTCACGTTCTTGGACCGCACCAGCCCCGCCTCGAGCATGGCAAAGCCCGCGGCCATCCACATGACGAGGATGCCACCGATCAGGAAAAGGAAGGTGGTCATGACGTAGGCGCCGATGTCGTCGAACGACGGCGTGGCCGCCTCGACGACCTCCGCGGCGGCTTCGGCCGCGGGTGCCGCGGCGTCCTGCGCCAGCCCCATGACCGGCAGCGCCAGCAGCAGGGCCGCCAGCGGCAGGGTTGATTTGAGCAGTGATGGATTCATCGTGGTCTGTCCCCTTGTTGCGCAGCTGTTACAGCGCGTCGTCGTTCATTTCGCCGGTGCGGACGCGCATCGCGGCTTCCACATCGAGGGTGAAGATCTTGCCGTCGCCGATCTTGTCGGTCTTGGCGGTGCTGGCGATGGTGCCCACGACCTGTTCGGCCATGCTGTCGGGCACCACGATCTCCAGCTTGACCTTGGGCACGAAGTTCACGGCGTATTCCGCGCCGCGATAGATTTCCGTATGCCCGGACTGGGACCCGAACCCCTTGATTTCGGACACCATCATGCCGCGCACGCCGATGGCGGTCAGCGCCTCGCGGACCTCCTCGAGCTTGAACGGCTTGATCGTTGCGATGATCAGTTTCACGTGATGTTTTCCCCATTCGCTATGACGGGGACGGGCCCCGGTGGTGCATGTGCCTGCCAAACAGGCGGTACCGGAGGACCGAGGCACAAGAAAAGTCACGCCATTCCACAGGCTGAGTCACCAAATGTTGCACATTTTTTGCACAATGGGACATCTGCGCCTGTTTCTTGTGCAGTCGGGAAAACGAATCCCCCTCCCGGCAACAGCACGGGACAATCCCGCTGCGGGGCGGTAAGAAGGGCGAAACGCGCAAGAAACGGACCGGGCAGCGATGGCGAAGAACAGCAAGACGGGCAAACCTCTTGTCGCGGACCGCCGCTATGGCGCGGCTGCAGCGACTCCGTCCAAGGCGACGACCGCCCCGCGCCCGCGCAAGGCCCGCACCCCGCGGCGCAGCCGTCCGCGCGGCCCCATCGGTCTGTTGCTGCTGCCGTTCACGTGGGCGCTGGGCCTGATCCTGCGCGTGACGTGGAAACTCGGGCTGGCCGTCGTCGTGCTGATCGCCGGCGCGGCCTTCTGGTATTCGATGCAGATGCCCGCGATCACTGCCCTCGTGGACGGACGCACGCGCGGGTCCGTGACATTGCTGGACCGCGACGGCGCGGTGTTCGCGTGGCGCGGCGACCAGTTCGGCGGGATGATCACCGCCGATCAGGTCTCGCCCTACCTGCACGACGCGGTCGTCGCGACCGAGGATCGCCGCTTCTACCGCCACATCGGCGTCGATCCGCGCGGCGTCGCGGGCGCCATCCGCATCAACATGAGCGAGGGGCGCAGCCCCCTGTCCGGCAACGGCGGCTCGACCATCACGCAGCAGACCGCCAAGCTGCTGTGCCTCGGCGTGCCCTTTGACCCCGCGACGTGGGACAGCGAACGCGCCTATGAAGAGGACTGCCGCCGCACCACGATCTGGCGCAAGGTCAAGGAGGCGATCTACTCCATGGGCATGGAGATCGCCTACGGCAAGGAAGACATCCTGACCGTCTATCTGAACCGGGCCTATCTGGGCGCGGGCAGCCGCGGATTCGAGGCGGCGGCGCAACGCTATTTCGGCAAGTCCGCCAACGAGGTGAACGTCGCCGAAGCGGCGATGCTGGCAGGTCTGCTGAAGGCACCCAGCAGCTATGCGCCCACATCCAGCATGGAGCGGGCGGTGGACCGCGCCAACGTGGTCGTCGGCCTGATGGAGGCGCAGGGCTACATCACCGCCGCACAGGCCGCCGATGCGCGCGCAAACCCCGCGCAGCTCAGCACTGCGGCCGAGGCACGGGCGGGCGGATACTTTGCCGACTGGGTGATGGACCAGGGGCCGGATTTCTTTACCCAGAACACAACCGAGGATGTGATGATCCGCACCACGCTGGACCAGCGCATCCAGACCGCGGCGGAAACCGCGCTGTTGTCGGTGTTCGATGCGCGGCTGAAGGAAAGCAGCGAAGCCGAGGCCGCCGTCATCGTGATGAGCGCCGATGGCGCCGTGCGCGGCATGGTCGGCGGGCGCGACGTGCGGGCGACGGGCGCGTTCAACCGCGCCACGCAGGCCAAGCGGCAGCCGGGATCGGCCTTCAAGCCGTTCATCTATGCGGCAGCCCTCGATCTCGGCTTCAGTCCGAACGACATGATCGTGGATGCGCCACTGACGATCGACGTGCCGGGATCGGGTCCGTGGCGGCCCGAAAACTATGACCGGCAGTTCCGGGGTCCGGTGACGCTGACGCAGGCGCTGGCGGAATCCCGCAACATCCCCGCCATCCTTCTGTCAGAGGAGGTCGGCCGCGAACTGGTCCGCACCGTGGCGCAGAAATTCGGCATCACCAGCGATCTGGCCGCCGGTCCCGCGCTGGCGCTGGGCGTGTCGGAAACCACGCTGATCGAAATGACGGGTGCCTATGCCGGGATCCTGAACGGCGGGTCCGCCGTCGTGCCTTACGGCCTGATCGACCTGCGGCTGCAGGGCGACGATGCGCCGCTGATGGACAATGCGGGCGTAGGCCTGCAGGAGCGTGTGATCCAGACCGGGGCCGCACGACAACTGACCTACATGATGAGCGAGGTGATCCGTGCCGGCACAGGCACCCGCGCGCAGATCCCCGGCTGGGAACTGGCGGGCAAGTCGGGCACGACGAACAGCGCCCGCGACGCATGGTTCGTCGGGTTCAACGCGGATTACGTCGTCGGCGTCTGGATGGGCTACGATGACAACAGCCCGATGCAGGGCGTCACCGGCGGCGGCCTGCCGGCCGAGATCTGGCAGGCGACCATGGCCGGCGTCGTGGCGGGAGAGACGCCGCGTCCCCTCCCCTATGACCTGCCGACCATGGGCACCCGTGGCGAGATGGTGGCGGATTCCACGATGACGGCCGACACCCAGATCCTCGACGTGCTGGACAACATCCTGAACGGTCTGGCGAACTGAACGGCCTGGCGAACTGAACGGCCTGGCGAACTGAACGGCCTGGCGAACCGAACGCCGCAGCGGCCTAGTCGGCGGGTGGCGTGTCGATGACCAGCGGCACGGCATCCGGGTCGGGGCACCGGTCGTAGACAAAGGCGTATCCGTCCCAGACCATGATGATCCCGTCGCTTTGTGCGCTGTTCAGCAACATCGCCCGCTCGTTGAAGGTCTGACCTTCACCGCTGCAGGCCATGGTATAAAGCTGCGCATCCATATCCACGACGTTGACGGGGTTGGTCATCCGGCACTCGACCTCGACGCCATAGAAGATGCCCTCGGCGATCCGGACAGACCCTCCGTCGATGCCCACGAGGGCACATTCCGCATTGGCGGCCTGCCGATAGGTCCCGTCGAACGGCCCCGCAGCGACCGGCGCCGCCAGAACCGTGCCCAGTCCGGCACATGTCACATATGTGGTAAGACGGACCACGCCGCACATCCTTTTGCTTGCGCCCCGGACCCGCCGGGCGGCTGACGCAAGGTTATCCCATGTGGCTGACCGTGTCACGCAGGGGCGACCGGCCGTGTGATTGGGTCTGGCGATGATTGCCGTTCTTTCTTTGTTCATGCCTGCGCGGCAGAGTATAGGGATGGGGCTGTCAGCCGGGACTGGTGCCGATGCTCTGCATGTTCAGGACAATCGGGGGGTGGACATGCATAACCCCTATTTTCGCCGTGCATGCGCGATATGCTCCACAGCAGGCAGGACGTGATGCAATTGTGTGGGGCTGACGCGTGAGACAGGATGACGACCGGACAGCGCGGAACGGTGGCGCCGAACTGCTGGCAGTACGGCACGAGGGGCGCGCGCTCTACTGGGCGGTTGGCATCTTCAGCTTCTTCGTGAACATGCTGATGCTGACGGGCCCCCTGTACATGCTGAACGTCTATGACCGGGTGCTGGGCAGCCGCAGCGTGGAAACGTTGATCGCGCTCAGCGTGCTGGTCGTGTTCCTGTATGGTCTGATGGGTGTGCTCGACTTCGTGCGGGGCCGCGTGATGGGGCGGCTGGGTGCCCGCTTTCAGGCGCGTCTCGACCGGCGCGTGTTTGCGGCCACGCTGCAGGCGCAGTCCCAGAACCGCGCCCTGGACGAGGCCAAGACCGGCCTGCGCGACCTCGAAGCGGTGCAGCGCCTGATCACCTCGCCCGCGCTGATGGCGGCGTTCGATCTGCCGTGGACACCGCTGTTCTTTTTTGGGATCTTCATCTTCCACCCGGCGATGGGCTGGCTGGCCATTGCCGGCGGCGTCGTGCTGGTCGGCGTTGCGCTGGCCAACCAGATCGTCACCAAGAAACCGCTGGAAACGGCAAACGCGGCATCGTTCCAGTCCGAAAGCCTCGGCGCACAGATCCGGGGCGAAGCCGAAATGGTGCAGGCCCTGGGTATGCGCGGCGCCGCTTTCGACCGCTGGCAGGTGGCGCGCGGGGCATCGCTGGATGCCACAATCGGCGCGTCTGACAGTGCCGGCACCTTCGGCGCGGCGACCAAGACCTTCCGCCTGTTTCTCCAGTCGGCCATGCTTGGGCTGGGGGCCTACCTGGTGCTGCAGGGCGAGATGACGGCGGGTGCCATGATCGCGGGGTCGATCCTGATGGGCCGCGCACTGGCCCCGATCGAGACGATCGTGGGTCAGTGGGCCGTGTTTCAGAGAGGCCGCGAAGGCTGGGGTCGCCTGTCCCGCCTGCTCGGCGCCATCCCGGAAGAGCCGGCCCGCACCGCCCTGCCCGCGCCGCGCGCGATCATCACGGCCGACAGCGTGACGGTCATCCCGCCGGGCGAACAGCAGGCCAGCCTGCGGTTGATCAGCTTTGCCGTGCAGCCCGGTCAGGCGGTGGGCGTCATCGGCATTTCGGGTGCGGGCAAATCGACGCTGGCCCGCGCCCTGACGGGCGTGTGGCGACCGGCGGGCGGCAAGATCCGGCTGGATGGCGCATCGCTGGATCAGTACGATGCCGATACGCTGGGGCGACACATCGGATATCTGCCGCAGCGGGTGCAACTGTTCGACGGCACGATCAAGGACAACATCGCGCGCATGTCCATGACCCCGGACGATGCGGCCGTGGTCGCCGCGGCCAAGAAGGCCGCCGCCCACGAGATGATCCTGCGCCTGCCGGACGGCTACGACACCCGCGTCACGGCCGGTGGCGGGCGGCTGTCGGGCGGCCAGATCCAGCGCATCGGCCTTGCCCGTGCGATGTATGGCGATCCGGTGATGCTGGTGCTGGACGAGCCCAACAGCAATCTGGACAACGACGGATCATTGGCGCTGAACGCCGCCATCCGCGCCGCCAAGGCCGAGGGCAAGGCCGTGTTCATCATGGCCCATCGGCCCGCAGCGATACAAGAGTGCGATCTGTTGCTGGTGATCGAAAACGGTGCGCGCCGCGCCTTCGGCCCCAAGGACGAGGTCCTGCGCGAGGTGCTGCAGAATGCGCAGGACGTGACGCGGACCAAGGGTCAGTCGGCGGGCGTGCAATGACCGCGCCGCAGGTGCCCAGCCGCTGGTCGGCCACGAAGCCCTTGCTGACGGGGATCGTCACGATCGTCGTGCTGGTGGGTGGGTTCGGGGTCTGGGCCGTGTTCGCCACGATCAGCGGCGCGGTCATCACCCAGGGCCAGATCGAGGTCGATCGCAACCGGCAGGTGATTCAGCACCCGGACGGCGGCGTCGTCGAAGAGATCCTCGTGCGCGAAAATCAGCTGGTCGCGGCGGGTGACCTGCTGATCCGCCTCGATTCGTCGGCCATCGTCAGCGAACTGGCCGTGGTCGAGGGGCAGTTGTTCGAGATCCTCGCCCGCCGCGCCCGGCTGGAGGCGGAGCGCGACGGTGCCGCGACGCTGACCTTCGATCCCCTGCTGCAAGAGACGGGCGCTGCGGCAACGGATCTGATGGACGGGCAGCAGTTCCTGTTCGAGGCGCGGCTGGACACCCTGCTGCGCGCGACCGAACAGCTGGAACAGCAGCGCATGCAGATCGCCAGTCAGGTCGACGGGATCGCGGCGCAACAGACCGCCATGACCGAACAGACCGCCCTGATCGAGGAGGAGCTGACCGATCAGCAAAGCCTGCTCGACCGTGGGCTGGCACAGCAGGGCCGCGTACTGGCCCTGCGGCGAGAGGCCGCCAGCATGCGCGGCCGCATCGGAGAGCTTGCGGCCCAGACCGCACAGGCGGCGGAACGACGCACCGAAATCGAGATCGAGATCCTGGGCCTGACGAGCACGCGGCGCGAAGAGGCGATCAGCCTGCTGCGCGACCTCGAGTTCAACGTGCTGGAACTGTCCGAGCGCCGCCGCACGCTGCGGCAGCAACTCGACCGGCTCGACATTCGCGCGCCGCTCTCGGGTGTCGTCTATGGCCTTGCGGTGTTCGCGCCCCGCTCCGTGATCCGGTCCGCCGATCCGCTCCTTTACCTGATCCCGCAGGACCGCCCGCTGGTGATCGCAACGCAGGTACAGGTGACGGATGTGGACCAGATCTTCGTCGGGCAGGACGTGGTGCTGCGACTCGCGGCCTTTGACCAGCGACGCACCCCGGAACTGACCGGCGAGGTCACGCAGATCTCTGCCGATGCCTTTCAGGACGAACGCAACGGCCTGTCGTTCTATCGGGCGGAGGTGCGGATGGACGATGGCGAGATCGAGAAGCTGCCACCCGGCATGACGCTGATCCCGGGGATGCCGGTCGAGGCCTATGTGCGTACGGCGGATCGGTCGCCGATGGATTATTTCATCAAGCCGCTGGCCGATCACTTTGCCAAGGCCTTCCGCGAGAGCTAGATCGAAGGGGGCGACGTCATGGTGCGCTGCGAACGAGGGGAATTCCGATGAGCGAGATCGAAGCACGGCTGGCACGCATGGGTCTGACCCTGCCCGACGCCCCCGCACCCGCGGCAAACTACGTGCCGTTCGTGCGCAGCGGGTCCATGGTTTGGGTATCGGGCCAGATCCCGCACGGGCCGGACGGCCTGATGCGCGGCAAGCTGGGCCATGACGCCAGCATCGACGATGGCATCATGGCCGCACG
Source organism: Loktanella fryxellensis (assembly GCF_900110065.1). Lineage (GTDB taxonomy): Bacteria > Pseudomonadota > Alphaproteobacteria > Rhodobacterales > Rhodobacteraceae > Loktanella > Loktanella fryxellensis. Next base: position 54,646 of record NZ_FOCI01000013.1, read on the forward strand.
CGCCTGTGCGCTGGCCGTGCTGGCGCAGGTCCGCGCCGCCTGCGACGGCGATCTGGGGCGTCTCAAGCGCGTGGTCAAACTGGTGGGCTTCGTCAACTGCACCCCCGATTTCACCGACCAGCCACGGGTCATCAACGGCGCCTCCGACCTGATGGTGGGACTGTTGGGCGACGCGGGCCGCCATGCCCGCTCCGCCGTCGGGGCAGCCTCCCTGCCGCTCGGCGTGATGGTCGAGGTTGAAGCCGTCTGCGAGGTCGCCTGATGCTTCCCAAACTCTTTGTCTCGCGCCCCATCGCGCACCGGGCCTACCATGACACGGCACACGGCCGGGCCGAGAACAGCCTGACGGCGGTGAGATACGCCGTCGAACATGGCTACGGCATCGAGATCGACCTGCAGCTGTCCAGCGACGGTGTGCCGATGGTGTTCCACGACTACGACCTGCGCCGCATGACCGATCAGCAGGGCGCGGTCGCCCAGCGCCATTCCGACCAGCTTACGCAGATCGCCCTGCGCGGGGACAGCACGCCCATCCCGACACTGGCCGATGTGCTCGCGACCGTCGCGGGCCGCGTGCCGGTGCTGATCGAGCTGAAGGATCAGGACGGTGCGCTGGGGGCCACCATCGGCCCGATGGGTCGCGCGGTCGCCGCTGTGTTGGAGCCCTACAAGGGGCCCGCCGCCGTCATGTCCTTCAACCCGCACATGATCGCCGAAATGGCCGAGCTTCTGCCGCAGGTGCCGCGCGGCCTGACCACCGGGTCATTCAGTCGCAGCGACTGGCCCACCGTGCCGGAAGCGACCCTCGCGCGGCTGGCCGATATCCCCGACTACGGCACCGTGGGTGCCAGTTTCATCAGCCATTATCACAGGGAACTGGACCATCCCCGCGTGGCAGAGCTGAACGAACAGCACGGGGCCGCCATCCTGTGCTGGACGATCCGCAGCCCGGAGGAGGCGTTGGCCGCCCGCCAGCATGCCGACAACATCACGTTCGAAGGATACGCCGCTTGACGCGGGCGCGCCGTCGCCCACCTTGCGCCAGATGACATCCGACACCCCCACCGTCACCGTCACGACCCACGGGTCGCTGGACCAGATCGCCGCCGCAGACTGGGACGCCTGTGCGGCTCCCGGCGACGGGCGGCCCAACGACCCGTTCACGACCTACCGCTTCCTGCGCGCGCTGGAAGACAGCCGGTCCGTGGGGGGGCGCAGCGGCTGGCAGCCGCAGTATCTGGTGGCCCGCGCGGACGACCGCGTGATCGCGGTCGCGCCCATGTATGCCAAGGGTCATTCACAGGGCGAATACATCTTCGATTTCAACTGGGCGCAGGCCTATGAAAATGCGGGTGGTGACTACTACCCCAAGCTGCAGATCGCGGTGCCCTTCACCCCCGCCACCGGGCGGCGATTCCTTACGCGCCCCGGTTTCGACGACATCGGCATGGCGGCCCTCGTGCAGGGCGCGGTGCAGATCGCATCCGACAACGGGCTGTCGTCGCTGCACGCCACCTTCTGCACCGCGGAAGAGGCGGAAAAGGGTCGCGAGATGGGCCTGATGGCCCGCGTCGGTCAGCAGTTCCACTGGGAAAACCGCGGCTATGCGGACTTCGACGGCTTCCTTGGCCACCTGTCCAGCCGCAAGCGCAAGAACATCCGCCGCGAACGCGCCGAGGCGCAGGGCTTCGGCGGGCGTATCGTGGCGCTGACCGGCGATCAGATCCAGCCCGCGCACTGGGACGCCTTCTGGCGCTTTTATCAGGACACCGGCAACCGCAAATGGGGCACGCCATACCTGACCCGCGCGTTCTTCGACCGCGCGCAGGACACGTTGCGCAACGACATGCTGCTGGTGCTGGCGCTCGATGGCGACCGGCCCGTGGCGGGGGCGCTGAACTTCATCGGGCGCGACACGCTGTTCGGGCGCTACTGGGGCAGCACCGAATACCACCCGTCCCTGCATTTCGAGCTGTGCTACTATCAGGCCATCGACTTTGCCATCGCGCAGGGTCTGAGCCGGGTCGAGGCGGGGGCGCAGGGCGAACACAAACTGGCGCGCGGTTACCTGCCCGTGGCGACCCATTCCCTGCACTGGATCGGCGACGCGGGTTTCCGCGACGCGATTGCGCGTTATCTGGTGGCCGAGACACGCGCCGTGGACGAGGAAATCGAGGTGTTGACCGCCTACGGCCCGTTCAGGCGCGACACCCGAGAGGAACAGCAATGACCAAGACGATACTGACGCAAGACCAGATCCAGCCCCTGCTAGACGCCGGATGGACCCTGACCGACGACGGCGAGGCGGTGACGAAGACCTATGAGTTCAAGGATTTCGTCGCGGCCTTCGGCTGGATGACGCAGGTGGCGATCCATGCGCAGACGATGGACCATCACCCGGAATGGTCCAATGTCTACAAGACGGTAGAGGTCGCCCTGACCAGCCACGACGCAGGCGGGCTGACCGCGCGCGACGCGAAGCTGGCGGGGATCATGGATACGCTGGCGGACCGGTAACGTGGGAGATTTGCTGAACCGCCCGCTGCTGAACGGCACGTCGATCATGGATGTCCTGACGCTGGAGTTTCTGGCATCGGCCATCGGATCGGTCCTGAGCGCCATCGTCATCATCACCATCGGATTCGTCATCGGCGGCTGGCTGGCGGGACGGATCCAGAGCATCGGTGGCAGGAATCGCCATCTGGACGCGACCCTGTTCACGTTTCTGGGCAACATCGTCCGCTACGTCGTCATCGGGTTCGCGTTCCTGTTCGTGCTGAATACGTTCGGCGTGCAGACGACCAGCGTCGTGGCCGTGATCGGTGCCGCCGGTCTCGCCATCGGTCTGGCATTGCAGGGCACCCTGTCGAACGTGGCGGCGGGGGTGATGATCATCTTCTTCCGCCCCATCAAGCTGGGCGATTTCGTGACCATCAACGGCCAAAGCGGGACTGTGAAGGCGATCAACCTGAACTTCATTGAAATGGCGAGTGTCGGGAACTATCAGATCATCATCCCCAATTCCGAGGTCTGGGGAAATACGATCGTCAATTTTTCGGTCTATCCACAGCGCCGTGCGGAATGGACGTTTGGCGTGGCCTACGGGGCCGATCTGGATGTGGCGCACCGGGCCATCATCGACACGATCATGGCCGACCCGCGCAGCCTGACCGAACCGGAGCCGTTCATTCAGGTGAACGGGCTGAACGCCAGTTCGGTCGATTTCCTCGTCCGCGTGTGGGTGAACCGGGTCGATTTCTTTCAGTATCAGGCGGACATGAAGCGCCGGGTCAAGGACGCGCTGGATGCCGCAGGGGTGGAAATCCCGTTCCCGACCCAGACGATGATCGTGACCGATCCCGACTGACGTGATCCTGCGCGCGGTGCACCGCCTCGCGCGCAGGGCGCAACGCCGTCAGGCCATCGCGTCCAGCAGGCTCTCGCCGCCCGAGATGTCGCATTCGCCGGGGCCGGGCTCTTCGTTCAGGATCGTGACCACGCCATTTTCGACCAGCATCGCATAGCGCTTGGATCGCTTGAGGAATCCCACGGCGGGGGCGGTGAAATCCATGCCGATGGCCGTGGTGAACGTACTTTCCGCGTCGCCCAGCATGGTGATGCCCGCATCGATGGCGCCCGTCGCCTCGCCCCATGCCTTCATCACGAATGGGTCGTTGACGGCCAGACAGATCACCTCATCCACGCCCTTTGCCTTCAGCGCGTCCATGTTGCGGATAAAGCTGGGGACATGCGCGGTGGTGCAGGTGCCGGTATAGGCGCCCGGCAGACCAAAGATCACGACCTTGCGGCCCTTCAGCTTGTCCGCGATGGACACGGACGCGGGGCCGTTCTCGCCCATGGTCAGGACGGTGGCATCTGGCAGCATGTCGCCGGTTGTGATGGTCATCTTGGGTGTTCCTTCGTCGTTTGCGTAACCTGTGACGGGCTATATACGCTGGACGAGGACAAAAGAAGCGGGCGCGGCGTCATGGACAGCCTTGGCACCCACCGGGGAGATCGCCAATGAGGATCATCGCAGGCCAGCATCGCGGCACGCATCTGGTCGCCGTCGGCGACGGCGATGCGGCGGCACATCTGCGCCCCACCACCGACCGCGTCCGTGAAAGCCTGTTCAACGTATTGCAGGGCGGACGCTTCGGCGATCCCATCCGCGACGCGCGCGTGCTGGATCTGTTCGCAGGCACGGGTGCCCTGGGGCTGGAGGCGCTGTCGCGCGGCGCGTCCCATGTCACCTTCGTCGATGACGGCGCCGTGGCGCAGCGCCTGATCGCGGGCAACGTGGCCAAGATGAAACGCGCTGCAGACTGCACCCTGCTGCGCTGCCGCGCAGATGCGCTGCCTGCCGGTCACCCCTGCGATCTGGTTTTCATCGATCCGCCCTATGCTCAGGGGATGGGCCTGCCCGCCCTGCGGGCCGCCCGCGCGACAGGCTGGATCACCCCCGGCACCCTCGTGGTGTGGGAGGAGGCCGCCGCCCAGATCGCGCCGCAGGGCTTCCGCGCCGCGGACAGTCGTCGTTACGGCGCGACGTGGATCACGCTGCTGACGGCTATCTGATCTGTGTCGGGAAAAAGCGGTCGCCCGGCGAGGTCGTGAAGATCTCGCACCCATGCGCGGTGATGCCGACCGAGTGTTCGAACTGCGCCGACAGCGACTTGTCGCGTGTCACGGCGGTCCAGTCGTCCTTCAGCACCACGGTTTCGGGACGGCCAAGGTTCACCATCGGCTCGATAGTGAAGAACATGCCCTCCTCCAGCACCGGGCCGGTGCCGGGACGGCCATAGTGCAGCACGTTGGGGCTGGCGTGGAACACCCGGCCCAGCCCGTGACCGCAGAAGTCGCGCACCACGGACATGCGCTGCGCCTCGACGAAGCTCTGGATCGCGTGGCCGATGTCACCGAAGGTGTTGCCGGGACGGGCGGCGGCGACGCCCAGCATCAGCGCCTCGTGCGTGACCTCGATCAGCCGCTCGGCCTTCGGCGACGGGGTGCCCGCCACGTACATGCGCGACGTGTCACCATACCAGCCATCCACGATCACGGTGACGTCGATGTTCAGGATGTCGCCGTCCTTCAGCGCATCGCTGTCCCGGCGCTTCTCGTAGTCCTTCGAGATCGTCTCGTCCTTGGCCTTGGGGATGGGCGCGCCGGGGATGCCGTGGCAGACGACGTGATTGACCGAAATGCAGCTGGCGTGCTGATAGCCGCGATATCCGATGGTGGCGCTGGTGGCCCCCGCCGCACTCACCCAGTCGGTGATGAGCTTGTCCAAGGCCTGCGTAGTCTGACCCGGAAACACGTGATCCGCAATGTCGTCGAGGATCGTCGCCGCCAGCCGCCCGGCGCGGTTCATCCCGCCGAAATCCGCGAGGGCATGGAGGCGGATGCTGTCCTTGGTCAGATGTGCGGTCTCGGTCATCTCGGGTCCATTCTGCTGCTTGCCCAAAGATATAGGCGCTTTTCAGCCCCGTGGCCAGTCCTGCACCGGACCGGAGGCGATGCCGCGCTGCGTGATGACCGTGCCCATGACCCGCACCTCGACCCCTGCGGCCACGCCGGCATCAAAGGCCGCACCATAGGCCGGATCGATGTCGCGCGCGATGTCCAGCACAGCGCAGTCGCTGCGCGTGATCAGATACAGCACCATCGCCCGGTGCCCTAGCCCGACCATCGCCGCCAGATCCGCCATGTGCCGCGCGCCCCGCGCCGTCACGCTGTCGGGGAACAGCGCATATGGCGGGGTGCGGCTGAAATTGGCGCTCTTGACCTCCAGATACAGGTCCGGGCCGCCACCGCTCAGCAGGAAATCCACGCGGCTGGCCTGCGCATAGCGCACCTCCGGCCTGATCGTCGTGTATCCGTCCAGCCCCGGCACGCTCCCTGCATGCAGCGCCTCGCCCACCACGCGGTTGGCGCCCCCCGTGTCCACGCAGACGAGGCCGCCCGCAACTTCCGTCAACCGCCAACCGTAATCCAGCTTGGTGCGCGGGTTGTCGTTGGGCTCCAGCCAGATGCGCGCGCCGGGGGTCGCGGTGCCTGTCATGGCACCCGGATTGGCGACATGCGCGGTCACCTCACGGCCATCCTCCAGCACCGCATCGGCCAGAAAGCGTTTGTAGCGGCGGATCAGCGTCGCGGGGATCAGGGGCATGGCAAACTCCATGCGCCGGGCTATACCAAGCCCCAACTGATCGGAGAACCCCATGCCCAATCCTACCGCCGCGATGCTGGTCATCGGTGACGAGATCCTGTCCGGCCGCACCCGCGACAGCAACATGCATCACCTCGCAAAGGTTCTCACCGGCGTCGGAATCGACCTGAAGGAGGTGCGCGTCGTCAGCGACGATCAGCCCGCCATCGTCGCCGCCGTGCGCGCCCTGTCGGACGGGTTCGACCATGTGTTCACCTCCGGCGGTATCGGGCCGACCCATGACGACATCACCGCGGATGCGATGGGCGTGGCCTTCGGCGTGAACATCGATGTCCGCGACGATGCCCGCGCGCTGCTGCAGGCGCATTACAACCGCATGGGCACCACCCTGAACGACGCCCGCCTGCGCATGGCCCGCATCCCCGATGGCGCCGCGCTGATCGACAACCCGGTCAGCACTGCGCCGGGGTTCAGCCTCGGCAACGTGCACGTCATGGCCGGCGTGCCAGCGGTGTTCGAGGCGATGGTAGCCTCTGTGGTCAGCCATTTGGCCCACGGCGCGCCGCTGCTGTCCTCGTCGTGGCGCGTGATGCGCGGCGAAGGCGATGTCGCGGCCCCGTTGGCGCAGGTGGCACAGGATTTCCCCGACCTCAGCCTCGGGTCTTATCCGTTTCAAAAGGATGGCGCCTATGGCACCAACATCGTGATCCGCGGGACTGAGGCGGCGCAGGTCGCGGCGGCGCTGGCGCAGGTGCAGGCGCTGTTTCCGGCGTGACGCCGGTCCCCGACTGGTCGGCGGTCATCGACGCCACATGGCCCGCGGCCCACGTATCGCGGCATGGGCCGTGGGTGCTGCGTCACACGCCGGGGGGTGGCCGCCGCGTCAATGCGACGACGGCGTCGGAACGGGTCACGGGCGCGCAGGTTGCAAAAGTGACAGCAACGATGCCCCATGCGCCGTTTCGGCTGCATGGTGCGCCTGATCTGGACAAGCTGCTGGCAGATGCAGGCTACCTTGACAAGGATGCCACCGCGATCATGGCGGCCCCTGCCGCGGCCCTGCTGCAGCCCGTGCCAGGCGTCACCGCCTTCACCGTCTGGCCGCCCTTGGCGGTCCAGCGCGACATCTGGGCTGTGGGCGGTATCGGCCCCGCGCGGCTCGCGATCATGGACCGCGTGACGGGCCCGCGCACCGCCCTGCTCGGGCGCATCGACGACCGCCCTGCAGGCTGCGCTTTCGTCGCACTGCACCAGCACACCGCCATGCTCCACGCGCTCGAGGTGGCGGTCCCCCACCGCCGTCGCGGTCTGGGGCGGCACCTGACCGTCGCCGCCGCCCGCTGGGCCGCCGCACAGGGGGCCGTCACCTTCAGCCTGCTGGTTACGGTGGCGAACGCCGACGCGGGCGGGCTTTACGCCAGCCTCGGGTTGCAACAGGTTGGTTGCTATCATTACCGCTGCCCACCCGAGGAGGCATCATGACCGACGACGCTCCCACCGCCCTTGACCTGCCCGACGTCGATCCGCTGCCGCAGGCGACGCAGGACTACTTCGACCTGTGTCAGGACAGGCTCGGCATGGTCCCGAACGTGCTGCGGGCCTATGCCTTCGATATCGCCAAGCTCGATGCCTTCACCGCCATGTACAACGACCTGATGCTGGCCCCCTCCGGCCTCAGCAAGCTGGAGCGCGAGATGATCGCCGTCGTGGTGTCGTCGGTGAACAAGTGTTTCTACTGCCTGACCGCGCACGGCGCCGCCGTGCGGCAACTCTCCGGCGACCCGGTATTGGGCGAGATGCTGGTGATGAACTGGCGCGCGGCGGATCTGGACGCGCGGCAGACGGCGATGCTGGCCTTTACTGAGAAGCTCACCCAGGACAGCGCGCGGATCGTCGAGGACGACCGCCAGACCCTGCGCGACGCAGGGCTGACAGATCGTGACATCTTCGACGTGGCGGCGGTGGCGGCGTTCTTCAACATGACGAACCGCGTGGCTTCGGCCATCGACATGCGCCCGAACGCCGCATATCACGCGCAGGCGCGATGATACGACACCTGACCCTCTTGCTGCTGTGGGCGAATCCCGGAACCGCGCAGGTGCTGACCCTGCCCGGCAACGCCCTGCTGGAGGCGGAATTGGCCACCCCGTCCGACAGCTACGCGCTGCCGACGGGCGCGTGGGACGGCATCGAAGTCCCGTCGCAGATCGTCGAGGGCGACGTGACCACGCAGGTCTGGCGCATCCCGGCGGACGGGCTGGCCACCTTGCAGCTGCTGCGCCCGCTGCGCGATCAGGTGCGGCAGGCGGGCTATGATGTGATGTTCGATTGTGACACGGACGACTGCGGCGGGTTCGATTTCCGCTTCGGCACCGAAGTCGCGCCACCCCCCGAAATGCTCGTGAATCTTGCGGATTTTCGGTTCCTGTCCGCGACGCGCCGGACCGATGGAGGTGTGCAGGGGATCGGCATTCTGATCAGCAGCACGCCGCAGGCGGGATATGTGCAAATCATCCGCGTTGCGCCCAGCGGCATCGCCCCCGCACCCACGGGCACGCAGGCCCCTGCCGTCAGCAGCCCGCAGCCCGTCAGCGGCGGTCTTTCGGCGGCCCTCGATGGCACCGGCCACGCGGTGCTGGACGGCGTGACCTTCGCCACCGGCGCGACGTCGCTGTCCGGCGGGGATGTGCCGTCGCTTGCGGCGCTGGCAGCCTACATGACCGCGAACCCAACGCTGACCGTCGCCATCGTAGGGCACACCGACAGCGATGGCAACCTCGATGCCAACATCGACCTGTCGCGTCAGCGCGCGGCGGCGGTGCGCGACCGTCTGATCGCGGATCATGGCGTGTCCGCAGACCGGCTGACGGCGGCGGGCATGGGCTATCTGTCGCCCGTCGCCAGCAACCTGACCCCCGACGGTCGCGCCGCCAACCGCCGGGTCGAGGCGGTGGTCACGGGTCCGATCGACTAGTCCGGTTGCCACACGGCCATGCCGTTGCCACCGGGCTCGGTAAACTCGAATCGCCGGCCACCCGGAAAGGCGTAGATCGTTTTCGTGATGGTGGCCCCCGCCGCGGTGACACGGTCCAGCATCCCCTCCAGATCCTCGGTGCGCAGGATCACCAGCGGCGGCCGCAGCGGGCCGCGCTCCAGCCCACCGCCCAGCCCCGCCTGCTGCAGGTCGCGGTAATCGGGACCGTAGTCGATGAACGACCAGCCGAAGGCGTCGGTCATGAAGGCCTGCGTCTCCTCCAGCCGGGGCGAGGTGAATTCGACATAGTCGATGGGCACGGGAAAGGGATGGTTCACGATCACTCCTGCGTTGGATTGCACACAGCATGACATGCGCCAGCACGAGGCAAAGAAAAAAGCGCGGCCCGCATTCGGGGCCGCGCCAGGCGGGTGCCAACAGGGATGGCACCACGGGGAAAGTGGGGATCAGCTCACCATGACTCGGGGCCCTTGTCGGCAAAGCTGTGCACGAGGAAATCGATGAAGGCGCGCACCTTGGGCTGGGTGAAGCGACCCGGCGGATAGACCGCATAGATGCCCTGCGTCTCGGTGGGCAGGCCGGGAATGGCCTCTTCGACCAGCCCCTTTGCCATCGCGTCACCGTAAAGAAAGCTGGGCAGATACGCGATGCCAAGGCCGCCGATGCAGGCGTTCAGCAGGGATTGCCCGTCGTTCACGGTCAGCCAGCCCGCCGTGCGGACCTGCCGCTTTTCGCCGGACGGGGCGGTCAGTTTCCAGACGGCGGCATTGGCCGCGTTGGAATAGTGCAAGAGCTTGTGGTCGTTCAGGTCGTCGATCTTTTCGGGGCGCCCGTGTTTGGCGAAATATCCGGGGCTTGCGATCATCCGGCGCGTCGTGTCGGTCAGCTTGCGCGCGCGCAGGGAACTGTCCTCCAGCTCTCCGATCCGCACCGCCATGTCGAACCCTTCGGAGATGAGTTCCACATAGCGGTTGTTGAGCACCATGTTCACGGTGATGTCCGGAAATTCCTGCAGGAAATGGCCCAGCACCGGCGACAGGTGGTTCACGCCGAAATCCGTGGCCACGCTGATGCGCAGCAGGCCCGACGGTGCGGACTGCATGGAGGTGACCAGCGCATCCGCCTCGCCCGCGTCGTTCAGCACGCGACGGGCGCGGTCGTAATAGGCCAGACCGATCTCGGTCGGGCTGACGCGGCGGGTGGTCCGGTTCAGCAGACGCGCCCCAAGGCGCGCCTCGAGCGAGGAGACATGCTTGGACACGGCGGATTTCGAAATCCCCATCTTCTTGGCCGCATCGGTAAAACCGCCTTGATCCACCACGGTGGCAAAGGCTTCCATCTCGGTAAGGCGATCCATGCAAACGATCCTGAGGCAATCCAAATCTCTTGGTGCAGCAGTGACCGACGATAGAGGCAGGATTGGGACCAAGGGCTGACAATACCGCGATGCAGGGGCCCACTGATGCGCCCCCAGAAACAGCCCAAGGCCTAGGGTGCTGTCCGCATCGCCGCCCCGACCAGCGCCCCGATCGCCGCGGACCCTGCCGCGGACGGATGCGCAAGATCCGGTGCATAAAGGCCCAGATCCGCAGGATCTATGGCCGCCTTGGCGTCGACGAAGGTGATCCCGGGGTCCGCCGCCGCGGTCAGGGCCAGCCTGCGCGACAGCTCCGACAGCTCGTCCGCGCAATCGGCAAACGGTCCACCCGCGACAGAGGTGCCGTAGTAGCCCAGCAGGATCACCTTGTGGTCGCGGGCCACCATGTCGCGGGCGAAGTCGGGCATCGCCCCGCCCTGCCCGCCCGGCGTGACCAGCGCATCCAGCGTCGCATCGCAGCCGTCGCAGCCGCAGGTACCGCGCAGGTCGTTGGCGCCGCCGTTCACGATCACCCAGTCCCACGGCCCCTCGCGGTATTGCCCCGGCACCGTTTCCAGAAACCGCGCACCCAGCACCGCGCGGTTCTGCGACGCGACACCTGCTTGCGTGGCCGCGACGCGAGGAATGTCGCCGCCCGACAGCCGGTTCCACGCCAACACCGAATCGCCCACCGCCAACACACCGACCGGCCCCACCTGCGGCGCGGCGCAGGCGCCCAGCAGCACGATCAGGGCAAGCGCGCCCCTCACAGCCGGGCCGCCAGACGGGTGCCCTGATCGATGGCGCGTTTCGCGTCCAGCTCGGCGGCCACATCCGCCCCGCCGATGACATGCGCGGTGATGCCAAGTGCGGCCAGTTCGTCCGCAAGGCCGCGTTCCGGTTCCTGCCCGGCGCACAGCACGATGGTGTCGGCGGCGATCAGCGTCGGGGTCTCGCGCCCCTCGCCGAAGCTGACGTGCAGGCCGTCCGCGTCGATCCGTTCGTAGTTCACGCCGCCGATCATGGTCACGTCCTTCATCTGCAGGGACGCGCGGTGGATCCAGCCCGTCGTCTTGCCCAGCCCCTTGCCCACCTTGCTGGCCTTGCGCTGCAACAGCGTCACCTGCCGCAACGGCGCATCGGGTGCCGGGCCTGCGGGCACAAGCCCGCCGCGCGCGGCCTCCGGGTCGGTAACGCCCCATTCGGCCAACCATGCGGGCAGGTCCAGCGTCGGGCTGTCCCCGGTCACGAGGTATTCCGCCACGTCGAACCCGATGCCGCCCGCCCCGATGATGGCGACCCGCTGCCCCACAGGCACCTTGGCGCGCAGCACGTCGATATAGTTGACGACGTTCGCCCCGTCCTGACCGGGGATCATCGGATCGCGGGGCCGCACGCCCGTCGCGATCACGACGTCATCGAAATCGGCCAGGTCGGCGGCGGTCACCCGCGTGTCCAGCCGCAGCGCGATGTGCGAGTCCGCCACGCTGGTGCGATACCAGTCCACGAGGCCGTGGAACTCTTCCTTGCCGGGCACCTGCCGCGCCATGTTCAACTGCCCGCCGATGTCGGCGCTGGCATCGAACAGCGTCACCGCATGGCCCCGCGCAGCCGCCGCCAGTGCCGCCGACAGGCCCGCCGGCCCCGCCCCCACGACGGCCACGCGCCGGGCCGTGTCCACCGGCGTCAGCACCAGCTCCGTCTCGTGGCAGGCGCGCGGGTTCACGAGGCATGACGACAGCTTGCCGCCGAACGTGTGGTCGAGGCAGGCCTGATTGCAGGCGATGCAGGGCGCGATGGTGTCGGGCCTGCCCGCCGCCGCCTTGGCCACGAAATCGGGATCGGCCAGGAACGGACGCGCCATGCTGACCATGTCGGCGCAGCCGCCGGCCAGCACCGCTTCCGCCACCTCGGGCGTGTTAATCCGGTTGCTGGTGATGACCGGGATCCCCACATGCCCCATCAGCTTTTGCGTGACCCATGCGAAGGCCCGACGCGGCACGGACGTGGCGATGGTCGGCACCCGCGCCTCGTGCCAGCCGATGCCGGTGTTCAGGATCGTGGCCCCCGCGCCCTCGATCGCCTGCGCCAGCTCCACCACCTCGGCGAATGTGGACCCGTTCGGGATCAGATCGATCATCGACAGCCGGTAAATGATGATGAAATCGGGGCCCACCGCCTCTCGGATGCGGCGCACGACCGTCACCGGCAGGCGCATCCGGTTCTGATAGCTGCCGCCCCAGCGGTCGGTGCGCTTGTTGGTGTGGGTGACGAGGAACTGGTTCAGGAAATACCCCTCCGACCCCATCACCTCGACCCCGTCGTAACCTGCGGCCCGCGCCCGCACGGCGGCCGTCACCATGTCGGCGATCTGCGTCTCGATGCCGTCCTCGTCCAGCTCCAACGGCACGAAGGGAGAGATCGGCGACTTGATCGCAGATGGTGCCACGCAGCCTTTGCCATAGGCATAGCGGCCCGCGTGCAGGATCTGCATCGCGATCTTGCCATCCGCCGCGTGCACGCGGTCGGTGACGATGCGGTGGTTGGCGATGTCCTGATCGCCGAACAGGCCCGCCGCACCGGGAAACACGCCGCCCTCGGTATTCGGCGCCATGCCGCCCGTCACCATCAGCGCGACGCCACCGCGCGCGCGCGTGGCATAGAAATCCGCCACGCGGTTCCAGTCGCGCGTCTCTTCCAGCCCGGTGTGCATGGACCCCATCAGCACACGGTTCTTCAGCGTGGTGAAGCCAAGGTCGAGCGGCGACAGCAGGTGCGGATAGGTTGTCATCGGTGGGTCCCCCTGCCCCGCAATCTGCCGCAGCCGTGCAACAGCGTCACCCACAACGCGGCGTCACGCGTCATCAGTCGTCGGAGGATGTCTCGGCACAATGGCGGCGGAAGGCGCGTTTCAGCATGTCGAGTTCGTCGCGCAGCAGGTCCATCTCGGCGCGGATATCCTCTGCCAGCGCATCGCCGGTGAGAAAGGCGAAGCTGGCCAACACCGTGTCGCTGGCCGCGTCGCTGATGATGAAGGTCTGCACACCGTCCGCCAGCCGCGCCGCCGGGACCGGCGCTGCAACCGCCCAGGTGCCGTCGGCCAGCACCGTAACGGTCGGACCGGGACAGACGTCGCCGTGGTGGGTCAGCACCAGACGGAGGGCCGTGTCACCGACATGACCGGTCAGGACGCCGTTCCACACGCCGTCCGTCATGCGGGTCTTGGTCAGGATCAGGTCGGTCATGGCAAAGGTCCCATCGTGACAGCCCCCACGGGGTCAGAGTTCGGCGCGCGGATAACGGCACACCGTCAGGTCGCGCAAGGTGATCTGGTTCATTTCGGGCCCGCCAAAGATGATGTCCAGCCACGCCTTTTCCAGCCGCTTCTCGTTCAGCTCGGTATAGGCAAGGTCGAATTCCACCATGCCTTCGTGACCGCCGCGCGGCAGCTCCTGCACAAGCGTGTCGGTGTTCGGGCCATGCTTGATGTTGAGCCGCACGAAGATGTCGAGCGGGCGCTCCACCTCGGCGATGGCACTGACGCGCAGGATGTGCCGCCGCTGCAGGCCCTGCACCGCGTCCTGCGGCAGATCGAGGACCAGCGACAGGAACGTCCCGTCGAAGCGGAACACGTCGAGGCGCAGCGCGAACGGCGCGAGGTCCTCTTCGCGCGTGTTGCGCAACTGGCGCAGCGTCAGCTCGCTCTCGGTGCAGTTGTGGAACAGCGTCACCTCGTTGCCCAGCATGGTCTGCGTGGGCACCGCCGTCATGCCCTTGACCTCGAGCGGGCCGCGCCAGGCCTGCGGTCGCCACGACCAGTCGGTACCGCCGGGCCGGGCAAAGGCGGTGGACCCGATGCGCGGCAGCGCCAGGCGACTATCAGCGACGTGGATCAGATCCGCCAGGCGGGACACCAGCGCGCGCGCCTGCTGGCGTTGGCGGCGCAGGGTCTGCAGTTCGGTCGTGGCCGCAGTGCGCGCGGCCCGCGACCAGCGCCGCAGGGCGCTGGCGTTCAGCGCCGATTCAATCACGCCTTCGGTCCTGCGGGCCATGGTGGTTCCTTCGTGATGGTCTTGCCCTGCGTGCCAAAGCCCGCTGCGGGGGGATAGCCCTTGCAGGCGCGTCAGGTGGCCGTCGCGGTCCCGCCATTGGCACCGCGCAACAGTCCCAGCACCTGCAGGACCAGATCCAGACTGCCGTCCTGCGACAGGGGCGTCTGTTCCAATCCCCGTACCGACACCGTAACGAGCCTGCCTTTCACATCGGTGAACAGCCGCCACGATGTCGATTGCGTGCCGGCGACACCGGGGGGGCCTGCGTCTTGGGTATAGACGGCGACGGCGTTGGTGTTCGCCTGTGTGCCGCGCACCGCCACCGGGCCGCCGATGGCGGACGCCGACAGCAGCGCCGCGCCCTGCGGCGTCTCGAGGAACGCGCGGAACGCATCCTCCTGCCCTGCCACAGCGGCACTGCCGGCGGCCCCCACCTGCACCGTGATCAGGGCCACGTCGTCGGGAAAACTGCCGTCGCCGTCCGGGTCCATCGCCGCACAGGCGGCCAGCAGGGCAAAGCCCGTCTGCGGGCGCGTCACCACAGGATCGACGCAATAGCCGTCCGGGGCGGCCACGACCACATCGCCCATCAGCCGTACGGCAGGCTGGCCGGGGCCGGTCATGCCCACGGGTTCGCAGGCGGCCAGGGTGGCCACCAGCATCACGCCCAGCGCGGCACGCATCCCCATGACGCTCAGAGGTCCATGTAGATGTGCTTTTCGGCGCGTGCGCCGGGATGGGTCACCGCCCCCTGCCGCGCGCCGCCGACCAGCTGTGCGAACTTCCAGATCGCACCGGATTCGTACAGCGTCGGGCGCGGACCGGCCCAGGCCGCGCGGCGCTCCGCCATCTCCGCGTCCGACACGGCGACGTTCAGCTCTCCGGTCAGCGCGTTCAGCGTGATCATGTCGCCGTCGCGCAGCAGCGCGATCGGACCGCCGCGCGCCGCCTCCGGCCCCACATGGCCCACGCAGAATCCGCGCGTCGCACCGGAAAAGCGTCCGTCGGTGATCAGCGCCACCTTCTTGCCCATGCCCTGACCGGACAGGGCGGCGGTGGTCGCCAGCATCTCGCGCATGCCGGGCCCGCCAGCGGGCCCTTCGTTGCGGATCACCAGCACCTCGCCTTCCTTGTAGGACCGCGCCTTGACGGCGGCGAAGGCCTCTTCCTCGCTCTCGAACACGCGCGCGGGTCCGGTAAAGACCTGCTGCTCTTCGGTCATGCCCGCGACCTTCACGATGGCCCCGTCGGGGGCCACGTTGCCGCGCAGCCCCACGACGCCGCCGGTCTTGGTGATGGGATTGTCGATGAAGTGGATCACCTTGCCGTCCGGCTCGCCCCGGATCATGTCAAGCTCCTCGCCGATGGTGCGGCCAGAGGACGTGATGCAATCCTCGTGAATCAGACCCGCCTTGCGCAGTTCCTTCATCACGACGGGGATGCCGCCCGCGTCGAACAGGTCCTTGGCCACCGCTTGGCCGCCGGGTTTCATGTCCACGAAATAGGGCGTGTCCTTGAAGATGTCGCACACGTCCCACAGGTCGAAATCGATCCCCGCCTCGTGCGCCATGGCGGGCAGGTGCAGACCCGCATTGGTGGACCCGCCGGTGCAGGCGACGACGCGCGCGGCGTTCTCCAGCGACTTGCGCGTCACCACGTCGCGCGCGCGGATGTTTTCCGCGATCAGGTGCATGACGGCGCGCCCCGACGCCTCGCCATACTGGCCACGGTCCTTGTAGGGGGCGGGCATGCCCGACGAGTTCAGCAGCGCCAGACCGATCGCCTCGCTGACGCAGGCCATCGTGTTGGCGGTGAACTGGCCGCCGCAGGCACCGGCACTGGGACAGGCGACCTTTTCGAGGATCGCGAGCTGCTCCTCCGTCATCTCGCCGTTCTGATAGCGGCCCACCGCCTCGAACATGTCCTGCACGGTCAGGTCGCGGCTGGCGAAATCGGCGGGCACGTCGGCCCCCGCGGGCACCTTGCCCGGCAGGATCGAGCCGCCATACATGAACACCGACGGCACGTTCAGCCGGATCATCGCCATCATCATGCCCGGCAAGGATTTGTCGCAGCCCGCCAGACCCACCAGCGCGTCATAGCCGTGGCCGCGCATCGACAGCTCCACCGTGTCGGCGATCGCCTCACGGCTGGCCAGCGACGACCGCATCCCCTCGTGGCCCATGGCGATGCCGTCGGTCACGGTGATCGTCGTGAACTCGCGCGGCGTGCCGAACGCCTCCTTCACGCCGCGCTTCACCGACTGGGCCTGCCAGTTCAGCGCGATGTTGCAGGGGGCCGCTTCATTCCAGCAGGTCGCCACACCGACGAAAGGCTGAGCGATGTCCTGCTCGGTCAGGTCCATCGCGTAATAATAGGACCGGTGCGGCGCACGTTCCGGCCCCATCGTGACGTGACGGCTGGGCAGGCGGGATTTGTCGAAGCGGTTGGTGGCCATGAAAGGGTTCCTTGAATCTGCTGGCAAAGGTCTAGTGGGCGGGTCTGTGCGACACAAGACGCAATGCGGGCGGGTACGGCGCGCATGATCCTGTTGCGCCACATGTCCCGGGGGGCGGCAATCGCGACCATTGCGCCGCTGTGCCGGGTCGGTCACTGATGCGCCATGCCGCTGCCCACAGCCTACCACGCCCTGCTGACCTTCCGGGTCCCGGCCCTGCGATCGGCGCAGGTCTGGCGCGTGATCTGCGTCATTGCCGGGTTCGAACTGGCGTTCTCCTTCACCCCGGCGCTCCTCGGGCCGTTCGTGGACTGGACGTGGCCCGATGCGGCGCTGGAAGTGCTGAATTACGCGGGCTTCGGCGTGACGCTGGTGGCGGTCTGGCTGCTGGTCGCTCTCTTGCACCGGCGCGGGCCTGCCAGTCTGATGGGGCCGCTGCCCGCGGTGCTGCGCGACGGGGGTCGGGTATTGCTGGCCGTGGGGCTGGTGCTGGCAGTGCAGCAACCCTTCGATCTGGGCGGCATCGACGGCGACCTGCGGCTGGCGCCGCTGGGCGGCTGGCTGATCTGGCTGGCCCCCGCGCTGCTGGCGATCACCCTGCAGGTCGCCACCGAGGAGATCTACTTTCGCGGCTACCTGACCCAGCAACTGGCGGCGATCAGCACGCAAAAGCGGGTCTGGCTGCTGCTGCCGTCGGTGTATTTCGGCACCAGCCATCTGTTGAACGGCGATGGGCTGGCCGAAGGCGTTCTGTGGGCCGTCTGGGCCACGCTGCTGGGGGCCGCCTGCGCCGACCTGACCGCACGCACGGGCAACCTGGGGGCGGCCATCGGGCTGCATCTGGGCAACAACATCTTTGCTGCATTGCTGCTGGGTTACGTGGGGATGCCGGGACACGGGCTGGCGCTGTTCCTGCTGCCTGCCGCCGATTACATCCCCATGACCGCGGGGCTGGGCGATCTGGTCAGCGCATGGACCGTCCTCGACATCGCCTATTCCATCCTCAGCGTCGGCGTCATGTGGCTGGGCGCACGGGTCGCGATCCGCGCCTGAGGGCGCGCCTCGATTGCATATTCCCGCCCAACCGCATATTTCCACGCCAGAAGCCACGGGATGCGCGCCATGAACTGGATCACCAACTACGTCCGTCCGACGATCAACTCGTTGTTCTCGCGCCGCGAAGTGCCCGACAACCTGTGGACCAAATGCCCCGAATGCGGAACCATGCTGTTCCACCGCGAACTGGCCGCCAACCTGAACGTGTGCACCAACTGCGGCCACCACATGCCGATCACGGCCCGCGACCGGCTGACGGCGCTGTTCGACGGCGGTGTCTATTCGGACGTGAAGGTGCCCGAACCCGTGGCCGACCCGCTGCAGTTCCGCGATCAGAAAAAATATACCGACCGCTTGAAAGAGGCCCGCAAGAAGACCGGCGAGCGTGACGCCATGCTCGTCGCCATGGGCGAGATCGGCCGCACGCCCATCGTGGCCGCGGTGCAGGACTTCGGCTTCATGGGCGGGTCCATGTCGATGTATGTGGGCAACGCCATCGTCGCCGCCGCCGAACAGGCCGTGGCGCTGGGGCGTCCGCTGGTGCTCTTCTCCGCTGCCGGTGGCGCGCGTATGCAGGAGGGCATCCTCGGCCTGATGCAGATGCCCCGCACCACCATTGCCGTGCAGATGCTCAAGGAAGCGGGCCTGCCCTACATCGTCGTGCTGACGCATCCGACCACGGGCGGCGTCACCGCGTCCTACGCCATGCTGGGCGACGTGCAGATCGCCGAACCCAACGCGCTGATCGGCTTCGCGGGCGCGCGGGTGATCGAACAGACCATAGGTGAGAAGCTGCCCGAAGGGTTCCAGCGCGCGGAATACCTGCTGGATCACGGCATGCTGGACCGCGTGACCAAACGCACGGACCTGAAGGACGAGCTGGTCACGATCCTGCGGATGCTCATGCAGCAGCCCCCGGCGATCAAGGGCGACCTGCCGCCGCCGCATATCGACAGCCATGCGCTGGACGATCAGGAACAGATCCCGGTACAGCCGTGACATCCACGACATCGGACGCCGTTCTGGCGCGAATGATGACCCTGCACCCCAAGGTCATCGACCTGACGCTGGACCGGGTGTGGCGGCTGCTGGGCCGTCTGGGCAATCCGCAGGACCGCCTGCCGCCGGTCGTCCACATCGCCGGCACCAACGGCAAGGGCAGCACGCAGGCCATGATCCGCGCCGGGCTGGAGGCGCGCGGCCTGCGCGTCCACGCCTACACCTCGCCCCACCTCGCGCGGTTCCACGAACGCATCCGTCTGGCCGGATCGCTCATTTCAGAGCCCGCGCTGACCGCCCTGCTGGACAGGGTTCACACCGCCAACGGCCCCGATCCGATCACGTATTTCGAAATCACGACCGTCGCCGCCCTTCTCGCCTTCGCCGACACCCCCGCCGACGCGACCCTGCTGGAGGTCGGCCTCGGTGGACGCCTCGACGCCACCAACGTCGTCGCATCGCCTGCGCTGTGCGTCATCACGCCCGTCGATCTCGACCACCAAAGCTATCTCGGCGACACCCTGCCGCTGATCGCCGCCGAAAAGGCCGGCATCCTCAAACGCGGCGTGCCCTGCATCGTCGCCCGCCAGCACGACGCAGCGCTCGACGTGATCGAGGCCCGCGCCGCCCGCCTTGGCGCCCCCCTTCTCGTGCACGGCCAGCACTGGCACGTGGGCGTCGAACGCGACCGGCTGATCTATCAGGACGAACGGGGTCTGCTGGACCTGCCCCTGCCCGCCTTGCCCGGCCCGCACCAGATCGACAACGCGGGCACCGCCATCGCCGCCCTGCGGCATCTGTCGGCGCAGGCGGGCCTGTCCGATACGGATGCGGCGGTGGCCGAGGCCGCCGTGACCCGCGTCGCATGGCCCGCCCGGATGCAGCGGCTGGCTACCGGAGCGCTGGCCGATCTCGCGCGGCCCGCGACCCTGTGGCTCGACGGCGGGCACAACCCTGCGGCGGGCGTGGCCCTTGCCGCGACACTGGCCGCGATGCCGCCCGCACGCACGCACCTGATCTGCGGGATGCTGAATACCAAGGACATCGGCGGTTACCTGCGCCCGCTGGCGCCCCATGCGGCGGCCCTTACCGCTGTGGAAATCCCCGGAGAGACCGCGACGATCCCCGCCGCCGACACCGCCCGCCACGCGACGGCCGCGGGCCTTGCCGCCGACACCTCGCCCGACGTGTCGACGGCGATCCGTCAGGCGACAGCGACCGGTGCCACCCGCGTGCTGATCTGCGGCTCACTCTATCTTGCGGGGCACGTGCTGCGCGTGAACGGGGTCGGCGGTCCGGTCTGAGCCGCGTTGCGGGCTGCGCCACGACAGCCCTTGCCACGCGCGTCGGAACGCCCATCTACTGCACGACCCAAAGGCAGGAAAGACGCAACCCATGCGCCCCATCGTGATCCTCGTGGCGCTCTGGTCCGCGCTGCCCGCATCGGCGGCCACCCTCAACCTGTGCTGGGTCGGGGCGGGCGGCTATACCATGACGGGCCGGATGCAGGTCGCCGACGCAGCGATGACCGCTGGCCGGGTCCTGACCGAGGACGACGTGCAACGCTTCAAAATCACGGGCTATCGCGATGGCCGCCTGTTGGGCACATGGGACATGGTGCAGGCGCGCCCCGGTACGACGTTCCACCTGCGCTTCGATCCCGCGACGATGACCTTTCCAACGGGCGGCAGCTTTGACAGCAACGTCAGTCAGGGGTGGAACGCCAACGGGGCCGTCGACGACTGCGGCACACCCGGCTTCGGCTGGAACTCCGGCAACATCGGCCAGGATGTCTGCTTCGACGGCACCTACATCATGGACAGCACCATCGACCCGAAAACGCCTCTTTTCGCGACATATGACCCGGTTTCACCCGATTGCGGCACGACAGTTCCCCTTAGCAAGGCGTTGTCGCGAATCAGGGGATTGACGGCGAATCACGCATCACATTAGGGTGAGGCCAACGTCAGAGAGAACAGGCGCATTGAAGCGTCGCAGCCTCTGCGAGCAGGGCAGGTCAGAAAAGCAGGTCTTCGGGCCTGCTTTTTTGTTGCATTTCACGATTTATGACCCGGCGAAGGCGTCAATTCAGCTTGACACTTGCCCCCAACCGTCCGCTTGCATCTCGCGCAGACGACTGGCGGTGCGTTCGAATTCGAACGATCCCTCGCCCTCACGGTAAAGGTATTCCGGGGCCGCCGCCGCCGAACAGATCAACTGCACACGTGCCTCGTAAAGCGCATCGATCAGCGTCACGAACCGCTTCGCCTCGTTGAAGTTGTCGCGTCCCAGCGAGGGGATGTCGCGCAGGATCAGCACCCGCACCGCAGCGGCCAAGGCAAGGTAGTCTGCCGCACCCAATGGTTTGCCGCACAGGTCGTAGAACGACGCCGCCGCCACACCGTTGTGATAGTCCGGCAGCGTCACCGTCCGGCCCTGCACGTGCAAGGTGAGCGGCGTGCTGTGACCCTCGCTGACGCGCTGCCAGACCGCGGCGATGGCGGCGCGGGCGGTGGCATCGTTCGGCGTGAAATAGCTGGGGGTCCCCGCCAGCCGCCCCTGCCGGTAATCGGTGACGGCGGCCAGCTCGTGCACCGCCATCCGGTCCTTGATCAGGTCGATGAACGGCACGAAGATATCCCGGTTCAGACCGTTTTTGTACAAGTCGTCCGGCGGCCGGTTCGAGGTCGTGATGACCGTGACCCCTGCGGCGAAGAGCGCCTCGAACAGACGCCCGACGATCATCGCATCGGTGATGTCGGAAATCTGCATCTCGTCGAAGGCGAGCAGGCGGATGTCGGCAGTCAGTTTCGCGGCCACGGGCTTGATCGCATCGTCCACGCCGGTCTTGCGTGCGGCGGCGATCTCGGCGTGGATCCACTGCATGAAGGCATGGAAATGCTGACGTTGCTTCGGCACGTCAATCTGGCTGTAGGCCAGATCCATCAGCATCGACTTGCCGCGCCCTACGCCGCCCCACATGTAAAGGCCGCGAACGGGCAGCGGTGTCTTGCGGAAGAATCCTGTCATGACGGGATGTTCCAGCGCATCCCTGATCCGGTCGAGTTCCGGCAGGACCCCCTCTTGCGCAGGATCGCGGGTCAGACGGCCAGCGGCCACGGCGCTGTCATAGGCTTCGGTCACACTCATGGCCCCCCGCATACGCCGCCGTTTGCAAATTGACAATTCGCCTGCATCGTCAGCAACGTAGGCCATGGAAACACGCGCCCCCCTGTTCACCCCGGTCCTGATCGCCGGATGCCTCATCATCATGACGGGTTTCGCGATCCGCGCGTCCTTCGGCATGTTCCAGATCCCCGTGGCCGAGGAATTCGGCTGGCCCCGGGCAGAGTTCAGTCTGGCCATCGCGATCCAGAACCTCGCCTGGGGGTTCGGCCAGCCGATCTTCGGCGCGATCGCGGAACGGATCGGCGACCGCAAGGCCATCGTCATCGGTGCGATCTGCTATGCGGTGGGCCTCGTGCTGGCGGCGGGGGCGACCACGCCGCTCGGCGCGCAACTGACGGAAATTATCGTGGGCTTCGGCATCGCCGGCACCGGCTTCGGCGTGATCCTGGCCGTCGTGGGCCGGGCGGCCAGCGACGACAACCGCTCCATGGCGCTGGCGATAGCCACGGCGGCGGGATCGGCGGGACAGGTGTTCGGCGCGCCCTTGGCGGAATGGCTGCTCACGCTCATGTCATGGCAGAACGTGTTCCTCGTCTTCGCCGCCGCGATCCTCGCCGTCCTCGCCGTGCTGCCGATGATGCGCAGCCCCGCCCCCGCCACCCGGGCCGAACTGCAGGAAAGCATGGGCACGGTCGTGCTGCGCGCGATCAAGGATCCATCGTTCGCGCTGATCTTCCTCGGCTTCTTCTCCTGCGGCTACCAGCTCGGCTTCATCACCGCCCACTTTCCCGCCTTCATCACAGAGGCCTGCGGACCGATCATGGCGGGCGGCATCCTCGCGGGGCTCGGCATTACGACGACCAGCGCGCTCGGGGCCATCGCCATTTCGCTGATCGGGCTGGCCAACATCGGCGGCACGCTGGCGGCAGGCTGGGCTGGCAAGCGGTATCCGCGCAAGTATCTTCTGGCAGGCATCTATGTCGCCCGCACGGTGGTCGCGGCGGCGTTCATCCTGACCCCCATGACGCCCACGACGGTGATCCTGTTCAGCCTCGCCATGGGCAGCCTGTGGCTGGCGACGGTCCCACTGACATCGGGCCTCGTGGCGCACCTCTACGGCCTGCGCTACATGGGCACGCTTTACGGGCTGGTCTTCTTTTCGCACCAGCTTGGCAGTTTCATGGGCGTGTGGCTGGGCGGGCGGCTCTATGACGCCTTCGGCAGCTACGATGCCGTCTGGTGGATCGGCGTCGGGGTCGGCGCGCTGAGCGCGGTGCTGCACCTGCCCATCAAGGAGGCGAAGGGTCCGGTCGCCGTCCCCGCCTAGATGGCGGTGCGGATGATCTCCGCGACCTCGTCCGCATGGCGCCATGGCAGGGCATGGTCGGCGTCCGGCACCACCTCTTGCATGGTGTTGCGGTTCCATTGCGCCAGCATCCCAAGGGCTTGCAGCGGGATCGTCCGGTCCTGTCCGCCCCAGACCGCCAGCACGGGTATGTCCTGCCGCCCCAGCGTGCGGTGCGCCTGCTCCTGAGAGACGTGCAGCATGTGGCGGCGGCTGGACAGCACGGCGGTCAACCCGCCGCGCCGGGTCAGCTCCGCCCGCTGGATCTGTCCCACGGGCGTGTCGGCAGGGGCCGCCTCTGCCGCAAGCTGCCGTGCGCCGAAGGTCGCGACCAGCCAGTCGCCAAGGATCGGCACGCGCAGAGCGACGGACCAGAACCGCCCTTCCGTCACCACCATGCCTGCCGGGGCCAGCAGGATCACACGCCCGACCCGGTGCGGCTGGGCTGCGGTAAAGGCCGCGACGATGGCCCCGCCCATGGAATAACCCATCAGGATGACGTCCGGTCCAACCCGTTGATCCGTCAGCACATCGTCGAGCTGCCGCAGAAAGAACGCCGCATCCTGACGCCCCGCCGCCCGGTCCGACAACCCGCGCCCATAGAGGTCATAGGTCAGCACCCTGTAGCCCATGCGTCCCAGCCGTTCCGCCAGCGGGTCGAACACGCGACTGGGCGTGGTCAGACCGTGGACCGCCACGATGACAGGCCCGCGCGCGGGCCCGTGCCAGCGCAGCCATGTCGCCCCTTGGGTCAGCGTCGCAAACTGGCCCGCGGCCGCCGCCCGGTCGGCGGCATCCACGCTGGACTGTCGCACCGCGAGCACGAAGGGCACGGTGAGTGCGACCACAAGTGCGATCAGCACGGCCCAGGCGATCATCACAGCGTCTCTCCTTGCACTTTTGCAACCACCGCGTCAGTCGGCGGCATGTGCCGTAGCCCGCAGGATGTAGTCGGCGGTCATCAGGTCCAGATGCGCCCCGCCCCCGTTCTTGAACAGCGTGATCTCTTCCGCGTTGCGCCGCACGAACGCCGGCAGGTCGTAGAAATCGGCGATGACATGGTCCGGCTGGATCACGCCCGCATCCAGCGGCGCTTTCAATTCTCCGATATGGGCCGTCGTGGTGTGGCGGTTGTCCACGAACACGCGCGAGCGCAGGATGGCGGTGTCGTCCGCCTCCCTCATATCCGGGCGATAGGCACCGATCAGGTCGATGTGCTGGCCCGGCTGCAACCAGTCGCCGCGGATCAGGGGTGCCGTGGACATGGTGGCGCTGGTCACGATGCAGGCCGCCCTGACGGCGGTTTCCAGATCGTCCGCCACCGCGACGCCGGGGTGTTCGGCGGCAAAGGCCGCGGCCCCGGCGGACGAACGGTTCCACACCGTGAACCGCGCAGCGGGATAGGCCGCGCCGTAAGCCGCCAACAGGCTGCGCCCCACCGTCCCTGCCCCTACGATCAGGATGTTGCGGCTGTCTGGGCGCGCCAGCCTGCGCGCCGCCAGCAGGCTGTCACCCGCAGTCTTCCACTTCGTCACGAGGGCGAAGTCGATGACCGCCAGCAGCGATCCGTCCGCGTCGGACATCAGGTTGACCGCCCCGCCGATCGCGGGCCTGCCCTGCGCGGGGTTCCCCGGAAACACCGTGGCCGCCTTGACCAGCACACCCATGCCCGCGATCCACGCCGCACGGGTCAGCAGGGTGTTGTCGCCTTGATACAGGAACATATCCTCCACCTGCGCGCGCGGCCCGTCGTGCCCCGCCGCCAGCGCATCCGTCAGCGCCAGCCAGTCGAGGTGCCGCTCGGCGGAAAAGGGGATCTGCCGGATCATGCGGCCTGCTCCGGGGTCAACAGCCCTTCACCCACCAGCCGCCCTGCAAAGCCGGCGGGACCGTCGAACAGATGCGTTTGCCAGCCCCGTGTGCTTGCCGCGCGGATGTTGTCGATCCGGTCGTCGGCGAACAGGAGTTTGCCGGGCGCGAACCCGCAGCCCTCCTCCAACCGCCGATAGATCTCCGGGTCCGGCTTGATGACGCCCATATGGCCAGAGATGTAGCGTTGATCGAATTCGTGCAAGAACGGATACCGCTTTTGCGCGATTTCGAAGGTCTGGATGCCGAAATTGGACAAGGCGATGCAGGGCACGCCGTCCGCCCGCAAGGCCCGCAGCAGGCGCACGCTGTGCGGAATCTCAGGTGCCGCCATGTCGGCCCAGTTGTCGTGCCACATCGTGATCTCGGCCCGCCAATCCGGGTGGCGGCCGGCCAGAGCGGCCACCGCATCGCCGAAATGGTCGCCACGGTCCACGCCGTCGTTCATGCCGTGCAGGTCGATGGCCGCGAACATGGCGCGGCGGCGCTCTTTGCCGATGGCCGCGTCATAGAACCGCTCCGGCTGCCACTCCAGCAGCACGTTCCCGATGTCGAAGACGACGGCATGGATGGTGGCCGTAACGGGCATGGATCAACCTTTCGCAGAGCGCAGAGCGCGTTCGAGGGCGTCGAGAAAGCGCGAGCGGTCCGCCTTGGAAAACGGCCGCCCGCCGCCCTGACGGAACGGATCGGCGGCGCGCATGTCGGCCATCAGATCGCGGGTCGCCAGCACGTTGCCGATATTGGCGGGCGTCAGCGCCTCGCCGTTATGCTTCAGCACCTGCGCGCCGTTGGCCACGCAGCGTGCGGCAAGGGGGATGTCGCCGGTGATAACCACGTCGCCCGGCCCCGCCCGGTCGGCGATCCACATGTCAGCCACGTCGGGGCCATCGGGGACCACCACCGTTTCCACCAGTGGATTGGGCGACGGGCGGATGCCGCCATTCGACACGACGGCCATCCGCACCTTGTGGCGCGTGCCCACGCGCTCCACCTCGGCCTTCACCGGGCAGGCGTCGGCGTCGACGTAGATCATGTGCGGCCCTCAGGCATACAGCGCCTGCGCATGGAAATCGACGTGATCCTCCATGAAGCTCGCGATGAAGTAGTAGCTGTGGTCGTAGCCCTTGTGCAGCCGCACCTGCGCGTCCTGACGCCGGGCGGCGCAGGCGGCGGCGAAATCGCCGGTGTTGAGCAGGTCGTAGAACTGGTCGTCGGCGCCCTGATCGACCAGCACGGGCCCGTCGAAGCCGCGGTCCCGCATCAGCAGCGTCGCATCGTGCGCCGACCCGTCGCCACCGAGATAGGCCGCGAACTGCTTGCGGCCCCAGTCGGACTGCGTGGGATGGCAGATCGGCGAAAACGCCGACACGGACCGGAATCGGCCCGGGTGCTTCATCGCCAGCGTCAGCGCGCCGTGACCACCCATCGAATGGCCCGTGATGCCCTGCCGGTCCATGTCGAGCGGGAACTCCGACGCCAGCAGGTCGGTCAGGTCGCGCGTGATGTAGCGTTCCATGCTGAAATGCGGGGCCCACGGCGCCTGCGTCGCATCGATATAGAAACCCGCCCCCTGCCCCAGATCGAATGCGGCATCATCGGCGACCCCATCGCCGCGCGGCGAGGTGTCTGGGAATACGACGGCGATCCCCTGCTGTGCAGCGAACGCCTGCGCGCCCGCCTTGGTCATCGCATTCTCGTGCGTGCAGGTCAGGCCGGACAGGAACCACAGCACCGGCACGGGGCCCGTGGCGGCCTCCTCCGGGAGGAACAGGCCGAAGGTCATGTCGGTGCCCGTCGCCTTGCTCGCGTGGGTGAAGACCCCCTGCGTGCCACCGAAACAGCGGTTTTCGGATTTGGTCTGCATGGCGATGCCTCCTGCGCGGATGTTGGCCCAAGGGCTAGCGCAGGGGCGCGGTCAGTGCAACGACGGTGCTGATCGTGACGATGCTGAACGTGGTGGTGACAAGGATCGCCGCCGACACCCGTGCGGCGGCCACGCCGTAATGCTGCGCCAGCATATAGACGTTGCCCGCCACCGGAAGTGCGGCCGCCGCGATCATCACGGCGGCAGCAGCGAGGGCCACGTCGAACACCAGCAGGGCAAAGGCCGCCACGGCCACAGGGTGCAGCAGCAGCTTTGCCGCCGACAGCCACAGGGCAACCGACACACGTTCCGCCGATTTCGCCGCCAGTGATGCACCGATGGCGAACAGTGCGCCGGGCGTCGCCGCCCCGCCCAAGAGCGTGACGAAAGCGTTCAGCGGGTCCGGCACCGGCAGGGCCAAGGCCGACACCGTCAGCCCCAGCACGATGCTGACGATCATCGGGTTGCGCAACAGACCCAGACCCACCGTCGCGAGAACGCCCGCGTGGATGCGCCCGTCGCGGCTGCCGGTGATCAGGATGACGATCAGCGACCCGAACACGATCAGATCGACCGACAGCACCAGCATGATCGGACCGATCGCCGCCTCTCCCAGCAGAAGGGTCAGCATCGGAATGCCGAGGAAGCCGACGTTGCCGATCACCGCCACCTGCGCCTCGACCGCCGCCTCTGCCACGGGCAGGCCGCGCGCCATCGCGACCACCGTCGCCAGCGCATAGATCGCGCCCGTGCCGCACAGATACGCCAGCACGAAGGGGCCGTCCCATACCTGCCCCAGCGACAGGTTGGCGGAAAACCGGAACAACAGCGCGGACAGCGCGAAATAGAACACGAAACGCGTCAGGGCCGCCGTGGCATCGGGTCCGAAGAACCTGATCCGCGCCGCCCCATACCCCAGACCGATGATTCCAAAGAAGGGCAGCGTCTGAAGGAAGACCGCGATCACGTCAGTCGAAGGTGCCGGTGACCCGGCCCAGCAGCATGAACGCCCGGGCGGTGCGCGTATCGGTCAGGGCGGCGATCTCCTCGTCGGTCGCCTCCGGCTCGAACGTCACCAGCGTCTTGTCGAAGAGCCGCAGGAAATGATGCGCCGCATCGCGAAAGATAGTGTCTTCGCGCATCCGGCCAGCCGACAGGGCCAGAGAGCTGCGGTCACGGATGCCACCCAACCCCGCAAGGGCGCGGCCCCGTTCGCCACCGGCAAAGCGCCGCCACACCTCTGGCCGGGCGCGGTCGGGGATCAGATCGTCCATATAGATGCCGTCCTGGCTGAGCAGGGTCAGCACGTCCTGCGCGGCCTGCACCAGCTGGCGGGCGGTGCGATCCTTGAGCGCGCGGCGCAGGGCGTCGAACCCCGCGACGTCCTTTTCGGTATCGGGAAAGTTCAGCGCCCGGATGAAATCGCCACGCGACAAGGGCGGTGCCGTGTCGTCGTCCTGCGTGCCCAGCGCAAGGGTCTGCTGGTCGTCCTGTGGGGTCATGGCGGCGGATGCGATGCCGACCTTGGACTTGGCCGCGCCGGCGCGGGTGGTGGCGAACGTCGCGAGCGTCTTCTCCGTCTGCCGGGCGGTGTGCGCGATCTCGTTCAGCTTCGCCTCGACGGTGGGGGCGTTCGCCCGCGCCTTGCGCTCGGCCGTCAAGGTGGTGCGCAGCGCGTCGATGGTGGCCAGCAGGTGATGCTGGTCGGCAGCCACGGCATCGCGGGTGCGCGTCAGGGCCGCAGCCATCCAGATCAGGCCGAGCGGCACGATCAGCGCCATGCCCAGCACCAGCCATTGCAACCCGCCAAAGCCGTCGGGTGCGGCAGGCAACAGCAGCATCAGCAGAACCACGATCACGACCCATGCCGCCGCGACCCCGAGTGCGGTCAGGTCGCTGCCGGTCAGGCCGGACCCGCTGGCCGAGCCGGGTTTGCGCGGATCGGGGGCCATGCCCGGACGCCTTACTTGAATTCGATGCGGGCGATCTCGTAGGCCTTGTCGCCGCCGGGTGTGCGGACCTCGACGCTGTCGCCGGCGTCCTTGCCGATCAGCGCACGCGCCAGAGGCGATTTCATGTTCAGACGGCCCTGCTCGATGTCGGCCTCATATTCGCCGACGATCTGAAAGGTCTTCTCCTCGTCCGTGTCCTCGTCGATCAGGTACACGGTCGCGCCGAACTTGACGTTGCCGGACATCCGGGCGGGATTGATGACCTCGGCCAGCGAGATGACGCCTTCCAGCTCCTTCACGCGGCCCTCAATGAAGGACTGCTTTTCCTTGGCAGAGTGGTATTCGGCATTCTCGGACAGATCGCCATGCTCGCGCGCCTCGGAGATGGCGCGGATGATCGCCGGGCGCTCGACGGATTTCAGATGCTTCAGCTCGGCGTCGAGCTTGGAGAAACCGGCGGCGGTCAACGGGATCTTTTCCATGGCGGGGGCCCTTGTCGTCTGGTTGCAGTGCGCGCGCACGGACCGCGCAAGCGTTCATAGCCTATTGGGCCAGTGCGGCGTCAAGCGCAAGTGGCGGTTGACGCCACCGCCTGCAGCGCATGCAAGGTCGGCGGCAGACAGAGGCGGCGCAGGATGTCCCGTGCAGGCAGGCCGATGGCCGCCGCGACCCCCTGCGACAGGGCCGGAAACAGCGTCAGCAATTCGCGGCGTGCGGCGGCGTCGATGGACGCCATCGCCTGCGGGCCGGGATAGAAGGATTCGGTCCAGATCCCGTTCGACAGGACGATCTGGTGACGCTCGAACAGGATGTGCACATAGCTGACGCGCCGCACACCGTGGGCCACACGGACCCCACCGCCGGCCATCCGGGCCAGATGGGTGGCGCGGAAAAAGCGCTCCTCGCCGTCGTGGCGCAGCAGGATGGCATGTTGCGGCGACACCAGCAGCGATCGCGGATTGCCGAACACCGCCGGTGCGATGCGGACCGGGGCCAGATGCGGGTGGTCCGCAAGGTCGGCCGCCGACAGGTCGCGCCGCCCTCACCAGACGATTCGCTGAGGGCCGTCGTCGCGCGTAACCACCAGATCGCCGGGCCGCAACTGGGTCACGGGGCGCTGCCCCTGCGGCGTCAGGATCAGGGTGTCGGGAGTAAAGCACGGGATACCCGCGCGGAACATCTGCGCAGCAGAGGTCATCTGCGACGGTGCGACACCCAGCAGGACGATGCTTTCGCCTTCGGGAAAGACCAGCCGCGCGCTGCCGCCGCCTGCGTCCTGCACCACCACGTCATAGGCGGTGACCGGCCTGCCATCGAGGGTGCGCAACGCGCTGACGTCAAGCTGGTCGTTCGTGCGACCGTCGCCGTCCGCATCGCTCATGTCGAAATCAGTGACCGTATCCGCCCCGCCCGCCCGGTCGAAGCCGAACACGTCATCCCCCGCCCCGCCGGTCAGGGTGTCGCTGCCACTGCCGCCGACAAGCCTGTCGTTGCCGGCATCGCCCCAAAGCGTATCGGCATCCGCACCACCGAAGAGCGTATCATCCTCGGTCCCGCCCGCCAGCCGGTCCTGCCCCATGCCCCCCAGCAGCGTGTCGTGACCCGCATCGCCGGACAGGCTGTCGTCGCCCGCGTCGCCGGACAGGGTGTCCCCATCCGCACCACCGAAGAGAATGTCGCCCTCGGTCCCGCCGGAC
This sequence comes from Loktanella fryxellensis, assembly GCF_900110065.1. GTDB lineage: Bacteria > Pseudomonadota > Alphaproteobacteria > Rhodobacterales > Rhodobacteraceae > Loktanella > Loktanella fryxellensis. The sequence continues at coordinate 85,594 of NZ_FOCI01000013.1, forward strand.
ATCGTATCGCTGCCGTCGCCGCCGAACAGGGTGTCGTCGCCCCCATCGCCGCCCAGACTGTCGTTGCCGGCCCCACCCGACAGGCTGTCGTTGCCATCACCACCGTAAAGCGTGTCACTGCCGGCCCCGCCAAAGCCCGTATCGTTCCCGGCGTCGCCATAGACCATGTCGTTGCCGTCGTCGCCCGACACCGTGTCATTGTCGGACCCGCCATAGATCAGGTCGTTTTCGGTCCCGCCGGACAGCGTATCGGAACCGGTGCCGCCGAACAGCCAATCCTGCCCCTGATCGCCAAAGAGCGCGTCGTTGCCGTCGTCGCCATGCTGCGTGTCGTCGCCGGTGCCACCATAGACCAGATCGCCACCGCCGCCCGCGACCACCGTGTCGTTGCCGCCGTTCGCATAGACCACGTCGGCACCGGTCGTGACCCGATCGTTCTGGCCGTCCGCAAAGCCCACGCCCATGGTCTGGGCGGTCTCGGCCCCGTCCACCGGCGCCTTGAAGTCGCCGGCAATGCGGTTGGCCGCCATGTCGCCCGCCGCGTCGCCGGTGTTGCTGGCCACGCTGACCAGTTGCAGCGACCGGATCGGGGCGGCGGTCAGCGCCGCCTGATCGGCGTTCGCGGTGAGTTCCGGCGCAAGATACGTCCTGCCGTTCACGTCCTGGAAGACGACCGCCGTGATGCTGGCGGTGGTCCCGTCGATGTAGGTGATCGTCGCGTTGTAGATCGCCACCGCGTCGAAGTTCTGCGGCGCGCCGCCATTGATGCGGAAACTGTCGTAGCCGCCGAAGTTGTCCACATCGTAACTGTTGTTGTCGTCTTCTGTCTGCCGCTCGGCCGTCAGGGTACGCACGTTGTTGAACAATGGCGTGCCGGTGGTCCCATAGGTGCCAAGGATGCCGCCGGCGTTCTCGGCGGTCTCCTCGTTGTTGGCCTGGCTGTCGATGATCGACAACTGACCCAGGAATATGACCTCGTAGGAAGTCGGCATGGCATCCTGTCCCGAACAGGGACACCGAACGTGCCATGCCATCCGGTCTGGACCAGAAGAGACATGCGGCACGTCAGTGCCCGCCCGCACATCGGCGGGACAGGTGCAGGTTTGGCACAGAACATGAACGATCCGGTCACCTCAGCCCGCCGAAATGCAGCAATGTTTCCTCAACTTGTGCCGGATATGCGAAACCCGCACCCGCAACGGCGGACCGGCGCGGGATGCGCCATGACGGCGCGGCGGGGTGTTTTTACGTGGTGTCGCGGTTGCCGGGCGGTGGCCGGTCCTGTAACCACGGCCGCAGTATTTTCGCAGGCGTGAGAGGACGATCCGATGACCCAGACACAGCGCGAAACCATGGACTACGATGTCGTCATCGTGGGCGCTGGGCCTGCGGGCCTGTCGGCGGCGATCCGGCTGAAACAGCTGGATGCGGGCCTGAGCGTCGTGGTGCTGGAAAAGGGGTCGGAGGTCGGCGCGCATATCCTGTCGGGCGCCGTGCTGGATACGGTGGGCCTCGACCGGCTGCTGCCCGACTGGAAGAACCGCGGCGCACCCATCGACGTGAAGGTGACGGAAGACAACTTCTACATCCTGGGCGAGGCGGGCAAGATCCGTGTCCCGAACTGGCCGATGCCGCCGCTGATGAACAACCACGGCAACTACATCGTCAGCATGGGCAACGTCTGCCGCTGGATGGCCGAACAGGCGGAAGCGCTGGGTGTGGAGATCTTCCCCGGCATGTCCTGTTCGGAGATCGTCTGGGGCGAGGATGGCCGCGTCGCGGGTGTCGTCGCCGGTGAATTCGGGCGCAACCCGGACGGCACCGAAGGTCCCGGTTACGAGCCCGGAATGGAACTGCACGGCAAGTATGTCTTCCTCGGCGAAGGCGTGCACGGCTCGCTGTCCAAGCAGGTCATCGCGAAATACGCGCTCAACGCAAAATCGGGGCCGCAGAAATACGGCCTCGGCATGAAGGAGATCTGGGAGATCGACCCCGCCAAGCACAAGCCGGGCACAGTCACCCACACGATGGGCTGGCCGCTGGGCAAGAACGCGGGCGGCGGGTCGTTCATCTATCACCTCGACAACAATCAGGTCTATGTCGGGTTCGTCGTGCATCTGAACTACGCGAACCCCTATGTCTTTCCCTACATGGAGTTTCAGCGCTTCAAGCATCACCCGATGGTGGCCGAACTGCTGGAGGGGGGCAAACGCGTCGCCTATGGCGCGCGCGCGATCAACGAGGGCGGCTATCAGGCGATCCCGCAGACCGCCTTTCCGGGCGGTGCGCTGCTTGGCTGTTCCGCCGGTCTGGTGAACGTGCCGCGCATCAAGGGCAACCACAACGCCATGCTGTCCGGCATCCATGCCGCCGAGGCGGCCCACGCCGCGATCGCCGCAGGACGGTCCGGCGACACGCTGAGCGAGTACGACACCGCCTTGCGCAAGGGTCCCGTGGGTAAGGATCTGAAGCCCGTCCGCAACGTCAAGCCGCTGTGGTCGAAGTATGGCCTGGCCACGTCGCTGGTGATGGGCGGCCTCGACATGTGGACGAATACACTGGGTTTCTCGTTCATCGGCACCATGTCGCACGGCAAATCCGACGCCGAGGCGACCGAAAAGGCGGCCAAGCACAAGCCCATCGTCTATCCCAAACCGGACGGCAAACTGTCGTTCGACCGGCTGACCAACGTGGCGTTCAGTTTCACCAACCACGAGGAAAGCCAGCCATCGCATCTGAAGCTGAAGGACCCGGGCATTCCGGTCGCGGTCAACCTGCCCGAATATGCAGGACCGTCGCAGCGGTATTGCCCGGCCGGCGTCTATGAATTCGTGGGCACAGGCGACGCCGTGCGGTTCCAGATCAACTTTCAGAACTGCGTGCACTGCAAGACCTGCGACATCAAGGACCCCAGCCAGAACATCGTCTGGACCGTCCCGCAGGGCGGCGACGGACCGAACTATCCCAACATGTGACGTGTGACCATGATCTCGCGCAGGATCGGGCGGAGCACCGCCCGATCAACCCCCTGTGAGGATGCTGCGATTGCACAGGAGCGCCGCCGTCCGTAGGCTGCGGGCCTGAACATTGTCACAGGCGGCACCCCCTACGTGAAACGACTGATCCCCCTTGGCGCCGCGCTGTGCGTCCTGATGTCCGGCCATATGCTGCACGCGCAGCCGTCCGACACCAGTGACCCGGGCGCGTACCTTGCTGCCGCGAACGCGGCCCGCACCGGCGATTTCGCCGCCGCCGCCCAGTGGTTTACAGAGGCGCTCGGCGGCGATCCGGGCAACCCGCAGATGCTGGAAAGCCTTGCGGTGGCTCAGGTCGCCCTTGGTGACTTCGAGGCAGCCGAGGCGACCGCGCAGACCATGCGGCTGGCGGGATTCGAGAGTCAGGTTGGCAACAAGGTGCTGGCCGCCGTGGCTGCCGCCCGCGACGAGTGGGCCACGATCCAAGCTGACCTTGCCGCGGACCATACGGTCAGCCCCCTGTTCGACGGGCTGGTGCTGGCGTGGGCGCTGGTCGGGTCAGGCGACATGACGGCGGCGCTGGCGGCCTTCGACACCGTCACGGCGACGGACGGGATGGCCGCCTACGGCCAGTTCCACAAGGCGCTGGCGCTGGGGTCCGTGGGCGACCACGACGGGGCGCTGGCGATCCTGTCCGCATCCGGCAACGGGTCCGCCGGATTCGGCCCGCGCGCGACCATCGCCCATGCGCAGGTGCTGTCGCAACTGGGCCGCAACGCCGATGCGCTGGCCGTGCTCGACGATGCCTTCGGTGCAACGCTGGACCCGGCCATCGTGGCCCTGCGCAACCAGTTGGCGGCGGACGGCGCGGTGCCGTTCGACGTGGTGACGGGCGCGCGCGACGGGGTGGCCGAGACCGCCTTCATGATCGCCAGCCTGCTCGCGACCGAGGCGGAAGAGGCCTATACCCTGCAATATGCGCGCGTGGCGCAATATCTGACGCCGGGCAGCGCCGATGCGGCACTGCTGTCGGCAGAACTGCTGCAGAACCTGAACCGCTTCGATCTGGCGGGGGCGGCCTTTGCCAGCGTGGCGCAGGACGATCCGAACTTCGTGAATGCGGAACTGGGCCGGGTCGACGCGCTGCGCCGGGCCGGTGACGTGTCGGTCGCGGTAGAGGTCGCGCAGGCCCTCGCCCGCGCGACGCCCGATCTACCCTTCGTCCATGCGCGCCTTGGCGACATGCTGAACGATGCCGATGACCGCCCCGGTGCCATTGCCGCCTATTCGCGCGCGCTGGACCTTTATTCCATGACCGATCCGACGCGCTGGATCGTGCATTACACCCGCGCCATCGCCTATCACGCCAGCGACATGTGGCCAGAGGCGGAGTCCGATTTCCGTGCTGCCCTCGCCATCGAACCGGATCAGCCGCAAGTGCTGAACTACCTCGGCTATTCGCTGGTCGAACGTGGAGAGAAGCTGGACGAGGCGCTGGACATGATCGAACGCGCCGTGGCCGACGCCCCCGACAGCGGCGCCATCGTGGACAGCCTCGGCTGGGTCTATTTCAGGCTCGGCCGCTACGCCGAAGCGGTCGGCCCCTTGGAACGCGCGGCAGAGCTGGAGGCGGCGGACCCCACGATCAACGACCATCTGGGCGACGCCTACTGGGCGGTGGGCCGCGTGCGCGAGGCGCAGTTCCAGTGGCAGCGCGCCCTGTCCTTCGAACCGGACGCCGATCTGGCCACGCGGATCAGGGCCAAACTGGAACGGGGTCTGGATGCGGTGCTGGCCGATGAAGGCCAACCACCGCTGAGCGAGACCGCCGCCGAGGCGGAGCCGTGAGCCGCCTGACGACGACCGCACCCGCCAAGATCAACCTGACGCTGCACGTCACCGGACGACGGGACGACGGGTATCACCTGCTTGATTCGCTGGTGGTGTTCGTCGATCAGGGCGACCGGATCACCGTGACACCCAGCCCGGAATTGCGGCTGACGGTGACCGGCCCGTTCGCCGCCGGCGTGCCGGTGGACGACGGCAACCTCGTGATGCGCGCCGCCCGCGCGCTGGCAAAGGCCCGTGACGTGGACCGGGGTGCGGCCATCGTGCTGGACAAGCATCTGCCCCATGCCGCCGGCATCGGCGGTGGTTCTGCCGATGCCGCGGCGACGCTGCGGGTGCTGGCGGCGTTCTGGAACGTGGCCCCCCTGCCCGGCGATCATCCGGCGGTGCTGGCCCTTGGGGCGGATGTGCCGGCCTGTCTTGCGGCACCCGCACCCCTGCGCATGGGCGGCGTGGGCGAGCTGCTGCAGCCGGCCCCCGCCCTGCCAGACTGTGCGCTGGTGCTGGTCAACCCGCGCCACGACACGCCGACGCCTGCGGTGTTCAAGGCATTGGAATGTCGCGACAATCCCGGGATGAAGGCCTTGCCGGACGGGATGGACGTGGACGGCCTGGCCGCGTGGCTGAACCAACAGCGCAACGACCTGCTGGCCCCGGCGCGCGTCATCGCCCCCCAGATCGACGCGGTGCTGGACCGGTTGCGCAGTCTGCCCGCCGTCAAGGCCGTGGGCCTGTCGGGCTCTGGTGCCACATGTTGGGGTCTGGTCGCCGACATGGCGTCGGCGCGGCAAGCCGCCCGCGCGGTGCAGATCGGCAGCTCCGGCTGGTGGGTGGCCCCTGCCGGTGTGCTGCGGGCCGGGGCCGTGCTTTAGACCAGTCGGGCGACCACGTAATCCGCCAGATCCGCCAGCATGGTGCGGATCGGTGCGTCGGGCAGCGCGTCCAGCGATGCCTTTGCCTGTGCGGCCCACATCAGCGCATCCGCCCGCGTGCTGTCGAGCGTGCCGTGACGCGCCAGCAGGTCGCGGGCGTGATCGAGATCGGCGGCCTCCTGCGACCGTTTCTCCAGCGTGCGAACCCAGAACGCGCGCTCGCCTTCGTCGCCAGCGGCGATGGCGCGGATCACCGGGAGGGTCATCTTGCCCTCGCGGAAATCGTCGCCGGTGTTCTTGCCGATGCCCGCGTCGCCCTGCCAGTCCAGCAGATCGTCGACGATCTGGAACGCGATGCCCAGCGCATCGCCATAGGCGAACAATGCTGCCACCTGATCCTCGGGTGCTGCTGCGATCACACCGCCGACCTGCGTGGCCGCCGAGAACAGCGCCGCCGTCTTGCCGCGCACGACCTTGAGATAGGTGTCCTCGGTCGTCCTGGTATTCCGCGCGGCGGTCATTTGCAGCACCTCGCCTTCGGCGATGGTGGCGGCGGCGTTGGCAAGGATGTCGAGCACGCGCAGGTTGCCGGTTTCCACCATCAACTGAAAGCTGCGCGCGAACAGATAATCGCCCACCAGCACCGATGACGTGTTGTCCCACAGCAGGTTGGCCGTAGGCCGCCCGCGCCGCTTGTCGCTCTCGTCCACCACGTCGTCGTGCAGCAGCGTCGCGGTGTGGATGAACTCCACCGTCGCAGCCAGATGGATGTGATAGGGGCCGTCGTAACCGCACAGCCGCGCCGCCGCCAGCGTCAGCATCGGGCGCAGACGCTTGCCGCCCGCATTCACCAGATGCGCCGTCACCTCGGGGATGCGGGGCGCGTGTTCGGACGCCATGCGTGCGGCGATCATCGCATTCACCGCCGCCATGTCATCGGTCAGGGCCGCGGCCAGACGTTCATGGGGCTTTGTCGCGGCGTGATCGAGGCTCATGGGGGACATATCCGGGGGCTGATGGGCGTTCATGGACAAGGCGGCGCAGGCAGCCTAGGACTGGCATCCATGAAAGAACTGCTGCGCACCAATGACCCGACCGTCATCGCCCTTGCGACCGCCCTTCTGGACGCCGAAGGAATAACCTGTTTCCACTTCGACGTAAACATGAGCATCCTCGACGGCAGCCTCGGCATATTGCCGCGTCGCGTGATGGTCGCGGACCGCGACCTGTTCATCGCCCGCGCCGTGATGCGCGACGCCGAAATCGACGTCTCGTCCTGAGGCAGACGAATCGCGGATTGCGGCCATCTGTTACTTGTGCAGCGGAACTCGCAAAATGTTGCCCATATCACAGGCGCACATTGCCAGTTGTTGCGCAAATTGCCGCCCGATTAACCGATCACGACCTAATGTGGTGACACAGGGCCGCTGTCGTGCTGCAATGTAACTGTTCAATGACAGCAAGAGGGAGCCGACCATGAGCTTGAGTTCGCACGTCGAGGAACTGAAGAAGAAGCACCAGACCCTGTCCACGGCGGTCGAGACGCTGCAGCGCAGCCCCGCCACAGACGATCTGGAAATCGCGCGCCTGAAAAAGCAGAAACTGATGCTGAAGGAACAGATCAGCAAGTTTTCCACCCACTGATATCATCCCAGACGCGGTTCTGCCGCGACTGCCGATCCCATGACGAATGGCCGGAGTGCGTAGCGCACCCCGGCCATTTTGCGTCTCAGGCCATGTATTGCCCGCCATTGGCCGACAGCGTCGCGCCGGTGATGAATGCCGCGTCGTCCGACGCAAGGAACACGACCGCGCGGGCAATCTCGGACGGCTCGCCCAGACGGCCCACGGGGATTGCGCCGACGATCTGGTCCATGATCTTTTCAGGGATCGTGCTCATCATGTCGGTGTTGATGTAGCCGGGGCAGATCACGTTGGCGGTGATGCCGGCGCGTGCGCCCTCTTGCGCCAGCGCCTTGGTAAATCCGATGTCGCCGGCCTTGGCGGCAGCATAGTTCACCTGCGCGAACTGTCCCTTTTGCCCGTTGATCGAGCTGATGGTGATGATCCGCCCGAACTTGCGGTCACGCATGCCCGGCCAGACCGGGTGGGTCATGTTGAACACGCCGGACAGGTTCGTGCCGATCACCTCGTTCCACTGGTCCGGCGTCATCTTGTGGAACGGCGCATCGCGGGTGATGCCGGCGTTGTTCACAAGCACGTCGATGGGCCCGTGCGCCGCCTCGACCTCTGCGATGCCGGCCTTGCACGCATCATAGCTGCACACGTCCCATTTATAGGTCGCGATGCCCGTTGCGTCGCCGAATGCCTGTGCCTTTTCCGCGTTGCCCGCATAGGTCGCGGCGACCGTGTAGCCCGCCTCCTTCAATGCCATCGCGATGGCGGCACCGATGCCCCGCGTGCCGCCTGTAACGAGTGCCACTCTTGCCATTGTTCGATCCTCCCTGATCCTAAGTGCAGTCTAAAGCGCAATAAAATTGCGTCCAGTGCATTCCGGCGAGATCGGCAAGATGACCGCGACAGGCGGGCCGGGCCACGCAAAGGGGCCGCACCCCAAGGGATGCGGCCCCGCTGCCGTGGATCGGCACCCCGTGGATCAGGAGCGTTCGACGCACATGGCGACGCCCATGCCGCCGCCGATGCACAGGGTCGCCAGACCCTTCTTGGCGCCGCGCCGCTTCATCTCGAACAGCAGGGTGTTTAGGATGCGCGCACCGGACGCGCCGATGGGGTGACCGATGGCGATGGCGCCGCCGTTCACGTTCACGATCGCCGGGTTCCAACCCATCTCCTTGTTCACGGCGCAGGCTTGTGCGGCGAACGCCTCGTTCGCCTCGACCAGATCGAGGTCGCCGGGCGCCCAGCCCGCCTTGTCCAGCGCCTTGCGTGACGCGTGGATCGGGCCGAGGCCCATCAGCGCCGGGTCGAGGCCCGCCGTCGCATAGGACACGATCCGTGCCAATGGCTCGATTCCGCGCCGTTCGGCCTCGTCTGCCGTCATGAGAATGACGCCGGCCGCGCCGTCGTTCAAGCCCGATGCGTTCGCCGCCGTCACGGTGCCGTCCTTGGTGAAGGCGGGGCGCAGTTTCGCCATCGCATCCATCGTCGCACCGCTGCGGATGTACTCGTCCGTCTCCATCACCGTCTCGCCCTTGCGGGTCTTGATGGTGAAGGGGATGATCTCGTCCTTGAAGCGGCCGGCGGCCTGCGCAGCCTCGGCCTTGTTCTGCGACCCCACGGCCAGCTCGTCCTGCGCCTCGCGGGTGATCTGGTGCTTTTCTGCCACGTTTTCAGCGGTCTGACCCATGTGATAGCCGTTGAAGGCGTCCCACAGCCCGTCCTTGATCATCGTGTCGATGTAGCTGACATCGCCCATCTTGGTGCCTTGCCGCAGGTTGGCGGCGTGGGGCGACATCGACATGTTCTCCTGCCCGCCGGCGGCGACGATGGTGGCGTCGCCGAGCTGGATGTGCTGCGCCGCGATGGCCACCGCGCGCAGGCCCGACCCGCAGACCTGATTGATCGACCAGGCAGAGGCCGCAATCGGCAGACCCGCGTTGACATGCGCCTGACGCGCGGGGTTCTGACCCTGTGCGGCGGTCAGCACCTGCCCCAGGATCGTCTCGCTGACCTCCAACGGATCGATGCCCGCGCGTTCCACGATGCCCTTCAGCATGGCAGCGCCGAGATCGTGGGCCGGAGTGTTGGCGAAAGACCCGAGGAAGCTGCCGACGGCGGTGCGTCCGGCGGACGCGATCACGACATTGGTCATCAGATACCCTTTCATGCGGTATGGAACCGCGCGACGGGCACACCATGATCGCACCCGGCGCGGATTTGGCCGGAGCCTAGGCCGCACCGAACGAGAGGGCAACGTCTAGCGTTCGTCGATCTCGAACTTCGGCGCCCCGAAATGGTAGCCCTGCAGGCAATCCACCGCGATGCCCTGCAACCATGCCGCGTCGCGGGCATTTTCGACCCCTTCGGCGACGGCGAACATCTCGAACTGATGGGCGACCGTCACCAGCGCCTCGACCAGCACCTGATTGTCCGGGTCGCCGGCGATTCCCTTGACGAAGGATTTGTCGATCTTGACCATGTCGAAGAAGAAATCCTTGAGGTGGCGGAACGCCGTCATCCCGCCGCCGAACCCGTCCAGCGCAAAGGCCACGCCACGGGGCTGCATGTCCTCCATGAACCCCATGACCACCTCGTGCAGGTGCATCGCCGAGGTTTCGCTGATCTCGAAGATCAGGCGCTGGCCCAGCGCGCCGTGTTCCACCAGACCCGCCTCCAGCGTGCGGCGCCAGCGCCAGTCGGCCAACGACCGGGCCGAGACGTTGATCGACAGCCGCATGCCCTGATGCAGGCGCAGCATCCGCAGCGCCAGTTGCAGGGCCAGCGTGTCGATCCGCCGCCCGATCGCCGAATCGGCAACCTGCGGCATGAAGTTCGCGGCCGGGATGACCCGCCCGGCGTCGTCGAGCAGGCGGATCAACCCTTCGTAGAAAGCCACCTTGCCTGGGGTCGCGGTCAGCACGATGGGCTGGAACGCCAGTTGCGCGCGGCCCGCATCCAGCGCCCGCGTCACCAGCGTCGGCGTATCCGCATCGCGGCTCGCAAAGGCGAACTGCAACGGATCGGCATAGTCCTGTTCGCCGTCTGGCAAGGCACTGACGTGGGACTGCGGCATGGCATCTGATCCTGACCGGGGCCTTGTCACCTTGCAGCCGCCATCCTAACACCGGGTTAAGCGCCGCCCCTCCTCCTGCCCGAAAGGATCCTGCCATGACATCCGACCCGTACGGTGTGGCCCGGTGCGGCTGGGCTGGCGATACCCCGGTTTATCAGGCGTATCACGACACCGAATGGGGCGTGCCGGAACGCGACAGCCGCACCCTGTGGGAAAAGCTGATCCTCGACGGCTTTCAGGCCGGGCTGTCATGGATCACGATCCTGAAGAAGCGCGACAATTTCCGCCGCGCCTTTGCCGGGTTCGATCCCGACGTGATCGCCGGGTGGGGCGAAGATGACATCACCCGCCTGCTGGCAGACCCCGGCATCGTGCGCCACCGGGGCAAGATCGCGGCCACCATCGCCAACGCCCGCGCCTGGCAGCGGATCGAGGCGCAGCAAGGCTTTGCCACATTCCTGTGGGATTACGTGGACGGCGTGCCGCTGCAGCCGCACCGCGCCACGCTGGCCCACGTGCCGGCCCAGACGGCGCTGTCGCAGCACATGTCGAAAGACCTCAAGGCGGCGGGGTTCACTTTTTGCGGACCGACGATCACCTATGCGGTGATGCAGGCCTGCGGTCTGGTGAACGATCATGTCGTGACCTGCCATTGCCACGATCCGTTGACGAAAGCCTGACGGGCCGCGCGTCGTATCTGCGGACAAGGTTCAGCGCCAGCGGTCCAATGCCGCCTCGTCCGCATCCTGTGCCGCGACCCAGGCGGCGCCCGTCGCGGACACTTCCTTTTTCCAGAAGGGCGCGCGGGATTTCAGATAGTCCATCAGGAAATCGGCGGCGGCAAAGGCATCAGCCCGGTGCGGGGCGGCGGTGGCGACCATCATAATCGGCGCACCGGGCGGCAGGATGCCGTGGCGGTGGATCACCAGCGCGTCCGTCAAGGCCCATCGCGTCTGCGCCTGTTTCACGATGGCTGCAATCGCGGCCTCTGTCATGCCGGGATAATGCTCGATCATCATGTGGCGCAGCCCGCCAGCCACGTCGCGCACGATCCCGGTAAAGCTGACCACGGCCCCGGCCCCCTGTGCGCCGATGCTGAAGGCATTCAGCTCTGCCCCCGCATCGAACGTCTCGGCCTGTACCCGCACCGCCACCGTCAGCCGCCCGTCATGGGCGGAAAGAACGCCACTTCACGCACGCCCGCCAGCGGCGCGTCGAATGTCGCAAGCGTCTGATCCAGTGCCACCCGCAACGCAGCCGTGTCGGCAAAGGCAGCCGCATACCGCTCTTCGCGGGCGCTCAGCTCTGCCACCAGGTCGGCGACCGTCGCGGCCCCCGTCTCGATCCGCTCGGACGGCACGCCGATCCGTTCGCGCACCCATGCAAAATACAGCACGTCCATCACGCGTCCTTCAGATAGGGCAGCGCCTTGCGGAAATAATCGAACCCGGTCACCAGCGTCAGGACGCCCGCGATCCACAGGACGGTGATGCCCGCATACCAGCTCAGCATCATGCCCCAGTATTTCCATTCCAGCCCGAGTCCCGCCGGAATGTCGCCCGCCAGAACCGCGTCGCGCATCGCCCGGTCCATCCCGAGCGTATCCAGACCGAGGTAATGTTCGAACGCACCTGTCGCGAACAGCAGCGATATGCCGACCATCTGTGCGGTCGTCTTCCACTTGGCCAGCGGCGTGACCTTCAGCAGCCCTGCCTTGGCGCCAAGGAACTCGCGCAGGCCAGACACGAAGACTTCGCGAAAGATGATGAAGGTCGCGGGCAGCAGGATCCACGGATTCATCCCTGAAAAGCCGGCGATCACCAGCAGCGCGATCACCACCATCGCCTTGTCGGCGATGGGGTCCAGCATTGCGCCGAACCGGCTTTCCTGTTTCCACGCGCGGGCAAGGTAGCCATCGACGAAATCGGTCAGCGCCGCGCCGACGAACAGCACGAGGGCGAACCAGTCCGCCCAGGGGCGCTGGAAATACAGGAACATGATTGCGACGCCGGGGGCTGCCAGCAGCCGCAGGATCGTGAGGATATTGGGCAGGTTCATATTCATGTCCCCACCCTAGCCCGCACCCGCACACGATACCAGACGACGCGCGACGTGACCGCCCTCCGGGTCGTCTTCTGGTCGAAAATATCCCGGGGGGAGGAGCCTTGCGACGGGGGGCTGGCCCCCCATCCGCCCGTACGGCCGGGATCAGCCGTTCGCATGGAAGTAATCGTAGATCGTCTGTGCCAGCGTCTGGCTGATGCCGCTGACTGCCGTCAGGTCCGCAAGGTTGGCGCGCGCCACCGCCTTGGCCGACCCGAAATGCGCCAGCAGCGCGCGTTTGCGCCCCGCCCCCACGCCCGGCACGTCGTCCAGCGGTGTCGCCCCGATGGCCTTGGCGCGCTTGGCCCGATGGGTGCCGATGGCGAAACGGTGCACCTCGTCGCGCATCCGCTGCACGAAATAGAGGACCGGATCGTTGTGGCGCAGGGCCATCACGGGCTTGCCGGTGCGGTGGAACTCCTCCTTGCCCGCGTCGCGGTCGATGCCCTTGGCCACGCCGACCATCGGCACATCGCCGACCCCGAGCGTGGTCATGATCTCGCGCACGGCACTCACCTGTCCGGCACCGCCGTCGATCAGCAACAGGTCGGGCCACGTGCCCGCCTTGCGTTCGGGGTCCTCCTTCAGCAGGCGCTGAAAGCGGCGGGTCAGCACCTCCTTCATCATGCCGAAGTCGTCGCCGGGGGTCAGGTCGTCGCCGCGGATGTTGAACTTGCGATACTGGTTCTTGTCGAAGCCGTCGGCCCCCACCACGACCATCGCGCCCACGGCGAAGCTGCCTTGGATGTGGCTGTTGTCATAGACCTCGATCCGCGCAGGCACCTTCGGCAGATCGAAAACCTCCGCCAGACCCTTCAGCAGTTTGCCCTGCGTCGCCGTCTCGCTCATCTTGCGCGCGAGGCTTTCGCGCGCGTTGCGCAGGGCACCCTGCACAAGCTCCGCCTTTTCCCCACGCTGCGGCACGATGATCTCGACCTTGCGGCCCAGCTTTTCGGCCAGCGCCTGCGCCATCAGGTCGTCGCTGTCGAGGCCGTGCGACAGGATCAGCATCTTCGGCGGTTCGCGGTCGGAATAGAACTGGCCGACGAAGGCTTCCATCACCTCGGACGCATCCTCGTCGCCGCTGATCCGGGGGTAGTAGTTGTGATTACCCCAGTTCTGGTTGGCGCGGATGAAGAACACCTGCACGCAGGCCTGCCCGCCGTCGATGTGCAGGCCGATCACGTCCGCCTCCTCCACCCCCTTGGGGTTGATGCCCTGCGCGGTCTGCACCTGCGTCAGCGCCTTGATCCGGTCGCGCATGGCGGCGGCGCGTTCGAACTCCATCGCCTCTGACGCCTTGGCCATCTCGGTGGCCAACGCCTCCTGTATGCCCTTGGTGCGGCCCGACAGGAACGCCTGCGCGTCACGCACGGCGCCTTGGTAATCCTCGCGGCTTACCTTACCGCAGCAGGGACCGGAGCAGCGCTTGATCTGGTATTGCAGGCAGGGCCGCGTCCGCGTCTCGAAATCCTGATCCGAGCAGTTGCGCAGCAGGAACACGCGCTGCAGCTGGTTCAGCGTGCGGTTTACCGCCCCGGCGCCTGCGAAGGGGCCGTAATACGCGCCCTTGTCGGTCTTGGCCCCGCGGTGCTTGCGAATCTGCGGCCAGTCGTGGCCCGTGGTGACGAGGATGTTCGGGAACGACTTGTCGTCGCGCAGCAGCACGTTGTAGCGCGGCTTCAACTGCTTGATAAGGTTCTGTTCGAGCAGCAGCGCCTCGGTTTCCGTGCGCGTCGTCAGCACCATCATCGACTGAGTTTCGCGGATCATTCGCGCGATGCGGCCCGAATGGGGGCCGGGACGGCTATAGTTGCTGACCCGCGCCTTGAGGTTGCGGGCCTTGCCGACATAGAGCACCCGGCTTTCGCCATCGAGCATCCGGTAGACGCCCGGCGAGGAGTCCAGCGTCCGCACGAAAGCCGCGATGCAGGCATAGCCGGTCAACGGCTTCTGCGCCGGCTGCGCCTCGGGTCCGGTCGTCGTGGGGTCTGTCATCAGGCGGTGTCCGTCGGGAAGGATGAGGGCAGGCAGGGCGTGGGTACGGTGGTCGCCGATTCTGCGTCCCGCTGCAACACGCGGGGCTGCCCGGCAAGACATAAGGCATCCACCGAAACTGTGGGTAACTCGGGGGGCACTTTCTTGTGAGGGTCGTTTTCTCCTTGTTTTGCGGGCCGTTCATCAGTGTGCCTTATAAATAGGCATTTTTACAACGCGTTGATTTTGTTGTAAATAATTATGAAGGAATTATGAAGATTGCCTGACGCTGCGTTAATCCGGCACCCGCCCACGGCCCGCGTGTCAGCGTGTATAACTCGCGCAGGTCTCAACCTATTCGAGACCCAGCACATCAGGCGTGGCCCAGGCCAGATGCTGCCCACCGTCCACCGCGATCATCTGCCCCGTGACGGCCTTGGCGTGCAGCAGATAGATCAGGGCGGCGCAGATGTCGTCCGGATCGGCCCCCCGCCCCAGCAGCACGGCGGCGCGCTGACGGGCGAAATGATCCTCCGACTGGCGCGCGCCCTTCAGCGTTGGACCGGGACCGATGCCGTTCACGCGCACACGCGGGGCAAGCGCCTGTGCGGCGGTGCGCGTCAGCGTCCAGAGGGCAGATTTCGCCAACGTGTAGGTAATAAACTCCGGCGTCAGCTTGTGCACGCGCTGGTCGATCATGTTCACGACCAGCCCCTGCGCGACAGGTTCGCCGTGCGCGTCGGTCACCGGGTCGGGCACCTGTGCTGCGAACCCTTGCGTCAGCACGAATGGCGCGCGCAGGTTCGATCCCATGTGGCGGTCCCAGCTGGTGCGGGTCGCCGTGGCGATGTCGTCATGCTCGAAGATCGAGGCGTTGTTGACCAGCACCGTCAGCGGCGTCCGCAGGGCGGCGGTGGCGCGTCCGACCAGACCATGCGTCGCATCCTCGTCCAACAGGTCGGCCTGCAACGTCACCGCCCTGCGACCCTTGGCGCGGACCATCATGGCGGTTTCTTCCGCACCCTCTGCGGACCCTGCATAATGAACGGCGATGTCATGCCCCTGATCCGCAAGGGCCAGCGCCATCGCACGTCCCAACCGGGCCCCTGCCCCCGTCACCAATGCCGTCATCGTCAGCACCCTTTCCGTGTCGTCATGGCCGCCCCCGGCCGCAGGCACAGGGCGATTTGCCAAGGTTGTAGCGTCCGCAGTGCGGACATTTCGCCGCCGCCAGACGGGCGCGGCCCGGATAGCGCCATTTGCCGAACATCCCCAATATCAGGATGAACACCAGAAAGACGACGGCGACCTTGATCAGCATTACAGGCCGAACCGCGCGAAGGCGCTGCGATCCTCGAGGCCAGCAACCGCATCGCCCAAGATCCGCGCGCTGAACCGCGACAGGAACGACCGTTTCGGGCCGTAGCGGCGGAACTGCACGGTATCGCCGTGGCGGGCCTTCATCACCGGGATCATGTGGCCGATGCCGTCGATCAGACCCTTGGCGCGGCCCTTTTCGCCGACCCAGACTTCGCCCGAGAAGATGGCAGGATCGTCGGCCAGCCGCGCCCCGCGCCGGGATTTCACATAGGCGATGAAGATGCCGTGCAGATCATCGAGCCAGCCTTCCAGCTTGGCCACGTCATCGGGCTTTTCGGGGCGGAACGGGTCGAGCATGGATTTCGACGTGCCAGCCGTGTGCACCCGGCGTTCGACGCCGTAGCGCCCGATCAGGTCGTGGAAGCCGAATCCCGCAGAGATGACGCCGATCGACCCTATGAGCGAGCCCACGTCCGCATGGATCTCGTCCGCCGCACAGGCCAGCCAGTAGCCACCGGAGGCGGCCACATCCTCCACGAAGGCCACGACAGGGACCTTGTGTTCGACGCTCAGCCGCTGGATGCGTGCAGCGATCAGCGACGACTGCACGGGACTGCCGCCGGGGCAGTTGATCTGCAGCGCGACGGCGACGGGCTTGCCTTTGGTAAAGGCCCGCTGGAGCGGCGCTGCGAGGGAGGCGTCGTCAAGGCCCCGCCCGGCGGTAGTGATCGCCCCTTGCAGGCGGACGACGTTGACCACGGGGGGCCGGTTCAGGAACGGGATTTTCAGTTTCATACCGCCGATCTAGGGCACCCGGTGCAGGGCAACAAGGGTCGCGGCCTGCGGCACCACGCCCGTCACTGGCGCCCGTTACTGCCTGATCCGCCAGCCGGTGCGGAAGATCCACCAGATCGCCGCAAGGCAGGCCGCCATGAACAGGCTGATCGCCGCCA
Source organism: Loktanella fryxellensis (assembly GCF_900110065.1). Taxonomy (GTDB): domain Bacteria; phylum Pseudomonadota; class Alphaproteobacteria; order Rhodobacterales; family Rhodobacteraceae; genus Loktanella; species Loktanella fryxellensis. The sequence goes on from NZ_FOCI01000013.1 coordinate 102,356, forward strand.
GCGAAAGGCCCACCGGCACGTCGGCGGTGTCGAAGAACGCCCAGCGAAAGCCTGAGATCAGATAGACGACCGGGTTGAACATGGTGATCGTCTGCCACACGGGCGGCAGCATGCTGACCGAATAGAACGACCCGCCAAGAAACACGAGTGGCGTGATGATGAGCAGCGGGATCAGCTGCAACTGCTCAAAATTGCCAGCCCAGATGCCGATGATGAACCCCAAGAGCGCGAAACTGATGCAGGTCATCACGAGAAAGGCCACCATCCAGACCGGATGCGCCACTGTCACGTCGACGAAGAAGAACGCCGTGGCGAAGATGATCGTGCCGATGAAGAGCGCCTTGGTCGCCGCAGCGCCGACATAGCCGATGGTGATTTCGATGAAGTTCACCGGGGCCGACAGCAGTTCATAGATCGTGCCGATGAACTTGGGGAAGTAGATCCCGAAGCTTGCGTTGCTGGTGGCCTGCGTCATGACCGACAGCATGATTAGGCCCGGCACGATGAACGCGCCGTAGCTGACCCCCTCGACCGTCTCGATCGCACTGCCGATGGCGGTGCCGAACACCACGAAATAGAGCGAGGTCGACAGCACCGGAGAGATCAGCGACTGTGTCAGGGTGCGAAAGAAACGCGCCATCTCGAATCGGTAGATGGCCTTGATGGCGGTCAGGTTCATGCGTCGTCCTTCACGAGGCCCACGAAGATGTCTTCGAGCGAGCTTTGTTGCGTCTGCAGGTCGGCCATCTGCAGGCCTGCCGCGTCCAGATCGTTCAGCAGGGTGCGGATGCCGGTGCGTTCCTGCCGCGCGTCATAGGTGTGAACGAGGGTGCGGCCCTCGTCCTCCAGCGTCAGGTGGTAATGCGCGAGGGCGGCGGGGATGGCGGTCGCGGGCCGGGTCAAGGCGACGCGCAGCTGTTTCTTGCCCATCTGCGCCATCATCTCGGCCTTGTCCTGCACCAGCAGGATCTGGCCCTTGGCGATGACGCCGACGCGGTCGGCGATCGCCTCGGCTTCTTCGATGTAATGGGTGGTCAGGATGATCGTGACGCCGGTGGCCTTCAGGTCGGCCACCACGCGCCACATGTCGCGGCGCAATTCCACATCGACCCCGGCGCTGGGTTCATCGAGGAACAGCACGCGCGGATCATGCGCCAGCGCCTTGGCGATCAGCACGCGGCGTTTCATGCCGCCGGAGAGTTCCTTGACGCGTGCATTCGCCTTGTCGTCCAGCGACAGGGATTTCAGGATCGCCATAACGCGGGCATCGTCGCGCGGCTTGCCGAACAGCCCGCGCGAAAAGGCGACTGTGGCGCGGACCGTCTCGAACGGCTCGAGGTTGATTTCCTGCGGCACGAGGCCGATCAGGCTGCGCGCTTGACGGTATTCCAGCAGCGTGTCGAAACCGCCGACGCTGACCGTGCCGGATGTGGGCACCGTGATGCCGCAGATCGCAGAGATCAGCGTGGTCTTGCCCGCGCCATTGGGGCCCAGCAGGGCCAGGATCTCGCCTTGCTCGATCTCGAGGTTGATCGACTTCAGCGCCTCGAACCCGGTGTCGTAGGTCTTGCGCAGGTTCCTGACGGAGACGATGGCGGGCATGGCGTTCCTTTGGGATGACGCACGGGGCGCGGTCTGACTGCGATGTAGCCCGCAGCGCCGCCCGCGCATAGTCCCCGCGCCGCACACCTCCCGTGCGGCTTGCCGTAACGACAGGCGCGCCTATAGTCGAAAGGGAACGCAACATCGAAGCGAGGATCCGACATGGCTGACAGCGACACCCGACCCGGCCACCGGCTGATGGATCGGCCGGAATACAAGTCCAAGCCCCGCCCCCTGACCCGTGGCCCCGATGTCACCGTTTATGACGCGGTGCGGGCCATGTCCGACAAGAATTACGGCTCGGTCATGATCGTGGACGCCGACGACAAGGTGATCGGCGTGGTGACCGAGCGGGACGTGATGAACAAGCTGGTGGCGCAGGGCCTCGATTCCCGCACGACGAAGCTGAGCGACATCATGACCGCGGAGCCGCGTCTGGCCCGGGAAACCGACGATCTGATCGACTGGATGCGGATCATGTCGAACGAGCGTTTCCGTCGCCTGCCCGTCGTCGATTCGGAAGGCCGGATCAAGGCCGTGTTCACCCAGGGCGATTTCGTGTCCTACAACTGGCCGGACCTCGTGTATCAGGCGCGCGCGATGGCGACCGCGACGGTGACGCGGAACTGGCCCTATTTCCTGATTGGCGGCGGCATCGCGCTGTATTCGATCATCATGGTGATCGTCGTCAGCATGCTGTGAGCCTGCCCGGACCGTCATGGCCGCCGTTGCGTGACATGACGGGCGCCGGTGAAATTTCCTGCATTTCGCTCTGGACGCCCTGTGGGACGGTCGTTATAGCACCCACAGGTTTTCCGACGTAGCTCAGCGGTAGAGCAGTTGACTGTTAATCAATTGGTCGTAGGTTCGATCCCTACCGTCGGAGCCAATTCCCCTTCAAGGTGTTGAAATAGCTCAACTTCGGAGTTTAGCTCCGATGGTTTTGACCGGCATCTCCGCCGATGTTGCACACAGGTTGCACACGGCAGACACCTCGGTTGCACAGGTCCGGTCCGGGTGCCCTCTCTAGGAGGGCAAGATGCATCACCCCAGATACCTTTTTCGCCAAGGACGCCACTTTCACTTCAGGCGCCGGATCCCGGGGTTATCCACATCTATCCGCTCGGTGCAGGTGGCACTGGGGACGACAGATGAAAAAGCGGCGCATACTTGGTCCAGAACACTGACGACAGAGTTCGACGCCATGCTGAACGCCTTCACCTTTTTGCTTCATCCGCTGCCGGAAGAGCTGATTGCATCCTACATCCAGACGCGGATGCAGGTGATCATCGACGACCTGCGCCGCGAGTTGCGGATGGAACGGATGTCCGGGCGCAGGACCTCGCCCCATGCAACCCATCGCGTGCAGCGTGCGGTCCTGCGGGCACTGGTCGAAGACGGTATCGCGCCCGCTCTCGAACCGGCGCGGATCGATCCGTCGTGGACCGCGGATGAAGTGAAGGGTGCCGTGGCCCTTTACGCGAATGATGTCCGGGGATTGCGCGACCAGGATCAGCGCCGGCGCGTGATCAGCGACTTCGAAAACGCCACCGGCGTCAAGGCTGCGTCGCGCGAACACGAATATCAGATCATCGAGGCCCACCTGCAGGCACGGCTCGCAGCCCTGGACGCCGAGCAGGATTGCCGGGACCTGCGTGCGCAGGTCTATGCCGATCTCGCCAAGACGTTCATCAACCCGAGAGAAACACCGCCCCTGTCGCAGTGCGTGAAGTCCTGACCGAAACCGTGACCGCGACACCCGCCACCCTCACCAAATCGCCGGTCGCGGTGCTGCCGAAGCAGCTTCCTACACAATCGATTGAGCCTGCCCGCGCGATCCGCATCATCCCGGACGAACGCAAGATGAGCTTCACGCCCGGCGTCGACGAAATCCAAGAGCCGTTGACGATCGACGCACTTCGTGCGCAACAGGCCCAAGCCGAAGGAGTGGCGCGACACCACGAAAAAGTTGTCGATGGCCCGGACATTGCCGGTGTGTACTGGCGCATGGCGATCACCGACGGGTTGAGCAGGGAAACGGTCGCTCAGCGTGCCGCAAGCCTCCGTCTGTTCTGCCTGATCACAAGCGTTCAGCGTGTCAATGACATCCGTCAGCATCATCTCTCGGCGTTCCGGGATGCCCTCACCGCTTTCCCCGTCCACTTCATGCGATCTGCGGCGGACGGCACAAGGACCATCGAAGAGATCATGGAGCAGGCGCGTTTCATGCCCGACTTCAAAAAGGGAATCCACGTCACCACCCGCCAGCGCCACATCAAGTCGATCGAGCTTCTGCTGGAGCGCGCGGCGTCCGAAGGCCATAATCTGGACCCCGGCCTCAACATCAAAAAGGTCAAACCGAAGGCCAAGGGCAAGGGCGCGAAGCACAAGCAGCGCGCGGTCTTCTCCATCGAGGAGCTGAAGGCGGTCTTCGCCCACAGCCTGTGGCAAGGGGGCCAAAGCCGGGGCAATCGCCATACGCCCGGATCGGTTGTCGTCCGGGATTCCCGTTACTGGATCCCCCTCGTCCTCGCCTATACCGGGGCGCGGCGCGCAGAGATCGCAGGGCTCGCGGCAAGCGATGTCCGGGATATCGAAGGTTATCCCTGCATCGTCACTCAGGCTAACCGGTATCGCACGATCAAAGGTGAAGAACCCGGTGAGACTGACGAGCGTCGCAAGAAGACGCGGATCGTACCCATCCACCCGCACCTCGTCGAACTCGGTTTCTGCGAATACGCCACAGAGATGAAAAAGCGCGGCGCGGAATTGCTGTTGCCGGACATCGTTCCGACGCCACGCAAGGGATCCCGCCGCGCAGCTTGTCCGGACCCGACATTGATGGTCGACAAGTTCGGCGGAGCGATCGACTACATGTGGACAACGGCCTTGAAGAAAGTGCTCGACGGCAATCCGAGGCGGCTCTGCATGCACTCGTTGCGTCACTACGTGAACGACTTCATGCTCTATGCCCCGGACATCATCGACCCCGTCCGGTTCGACATCATCGGCCATGTGCAGTCCGAAGGAGAGGCCATCAACACCGCCGTATATCGTGGCGATGCCCCATTGTCGTTGAAAGTCGAAGCGATCAGGCAGCTACCTCGGCTGTTCTGATCAGCGGGGCATCGGGTCGTCGGTCTGCTTGGGGGTGTCCGGGATCACCTCCACCTTGCAGCCCGCCTCCTGGACAATGCCGTCGAGCACATCGGACCACTTTCCGGACAGATCCTCGTCACCTGTGATGACGACGTGTTCCTTCATGTCGAGGATCGCGCGCTCCCCGGCTGCCCCGATCATCATGATCGCGGTGTCGCCTGCGACGAACCGATGCCGAAGGTGCAGGCCGGCACGACGGGCGAGCCTGTAAATCAGGATGATCCATGCTCCCCGAGAACGTCGCTCCCCATCAGAAATGCCAGGTCGGACTGAAGGCCGTCCAGCTGAGTCCGGAGCCCGGACATTTCCGCCGTCTGCACCATGAACGCCGCCGTCTGCTCCGTCAGTCGCTCCTCGACTTCGACCAGGAGCGTGATCAGGCGCATCGCGAACTCCGTCGTGATGTCCGCCTGGTCGGGTTCGAGGAGCTGGAGCAGCGGGTGCAGCCGCCGCACGTCCTCCCGCGTCTTGTCGAGCATCGCGTGCGTGCGTTCGTAGCCCGTGGTCAGTTCGGTCATATGAGGGTCCTTTCAGGGTGAAGGTAAAATCAGGGAGTTTACAGATCGCCTCGGCGATCCGGCGGAGAACGATGCTCAACGCCATCGCCTGAAGGCGCGCGGCCAGCGCGAGACGTCGCAGGATCAACGCCGACGAGAATGCGCTGCCCGCGAGCCTCGGGTTGATCGCTTTGCCGGTCAGGATATTTCGCGGGATCAGCAGACCGGGACTGTCGTTGGAAACGATCAGGGACCAGGGAGAGCCTCGGGCCCGCAAGGCATCGTTGAGTTCGGATAATGTGACAGGTCGGGACGTGGACATGACCGCATTCAAATCGTCCCCGAACCTTGCCGCCTGTCCGGATTTCCGGCGCGCTCGATCGGAGACGGCAGGCGTCAGAACCAGTTCCGGATCGGGCCGCCACGCGGGTTCCGGCAGTCCGAGGAACTGACACACGTCGCGCTCGATGCGATCCGTTTCGCGGACCGACGTCGCGATCTCGAGATGGCGACCAGTGTAGGTCTGACGTGCGGCAACGATATGGATGTGATCGCAGCGGGTGGCTTCCCTGCCCCACATCACCCAAGGCACCATTTCGGACGGCAGCCCACTAGCGGTCAGAACCCTGCGCGCAACGGCGAGCCAAACGTCGTCGGTCAGGGTCCGACCGACGGGCATTGAAAGCGTCATGTGGACAAGGCCTGCTCCCCTTGGGGCTTCGAACGTCTGGAGCATGTCGCAGGCCTGCCGCCATGTCCTGACTGGTATCGACCCGGAGAGGATCTGGCCGTCCTTCGACAGGTACGACAGGATCGGGTAAGCTTGGTCGGGGAAAGTGGTATGCCGTCTCATCCGGCGTTCCGGACGATAACGGAGTTCAGGGCGGCCTTGGCGCGGCGACCGATCTCGTCGATGTCGTGCGGCTTCAGAAGGTGCAGCCGTCCGGTAGCTGCCCGGTCGATCTGATGGAGCGCGTAGCTGATCCGGGACAGTTCTGCGACGATAGCCTCATCCTTACCGCCTCCGTAGGTCAAAGCCGCGTGCGACATGAACTTCGCCCTCGTCGCGAACCCGTTCATCTTCGCCATGTCGTCGATCCGGGCGGCGACCTCGGGGGCTTGGCGGATCGAGTAAGAGATGGTTTTCACAGGCATGGCCGATCCTCGGTTCGATAATTCAGTTTACCGGTACGGGAGGAGTTGACCGAGGGCGGAGATTTCACCCCAATCGAAACAAAGGCATATTCAAAACGAAAACAATGACTTATCGCCGTCGGGATGAAACAACCAAATCAAGGTGACGGCGCACGTCTTTCGAAGCGGTGACTTTAAGAAAAACAATTTCACGGGAGAACTGAAAAATGACGTCACGCCTTAGGTTCTCAAGATCAGCCTGACAGACCGCGATGGTTTAACGATGACAGAGGTCCAGGACTTCATCGCGGGTAGCGGATGCTC
>NZ_FOCI01000064.1 GCF_900110065.1 Loktanella fryxellensis
GTGACGGCGCAGGTCGTGTCGGACAACCTGAAGGCAGGGGTCACAAAGGCCTGCTTCTACGACCCTGTAATCAACCGGACCTATGCGGATATGGCAGCGCATTACGACACGGCTGTGGTGCCAGCGCGGCCACACAAACCAAAGGATAAAGCAAAAGTCGAAGGCGCGGTTTTACTGGTTGAGCGTTGGATTCTGGCGCGGCTGCGCAATCGGCAGTTCTTCAGCCTTGGGGATGTGAACGCTGCCATTCGCCCGCTTTTGGACCGGCTCAACGACAAGGTCTCGCGTCATCTCGGCGCCAGCCGCAGGCAGCTGTTCGAGCGGTTGGACAAGCCCGCCCTGAAGCCGTTGACGGTGGCGCCTTATGTCTATGCCGAATGGAAGAAGTGCCGCGCCGGCCTCGATTACCACATCGCGATCGACAGGCATTATTACTCCGTGCCCTATCAGTTGCTGAAGACAGAGCTGTGGGTGCGCATCACCGCTCGAACGGTCGAAGTCTTCCATATTGGTAAACGCGTGGCCTCGCATGTGCGCACCTCCGGCAACGGGCAGCATTCCACGCAGCGCGACCACATGCCGGCACACCACACGTTCCGTGAAGACTGGACGCCGCAGCGCATCCAGGCTTGGGCCGCGCGTATCGGGCCGAACGTTGCGATCTTCGCCGAGGTCGTGATGCGCGACCGCAAGCACTGTGAACAAGGCTATCGCACCTGTCTGGGCGTGATCCGACTGGCTGACAGGTTCGGTCGGGACCGCCTCGATGCCGCCTGCAACCGCGCCTTGGAGATCAACGCGCGGTCCTACTCATCAGTCCACTCGATCCTAAAGAATGGGCTGGACAGCAAGGCTCGCGCCCGCGCCACGGAAGAGCCTGCCATCAATCACCCCAACATCCGTGGCGCCGATTACTTCCACTGAAAGGACATCCATGCTTACCCATCCAACCCTCGATCACCTGAAAGCCCTGCGGCTTGACGGTATGGCCGAAGCCTTCGCGGACCTTCAGGTTCAGGACGCTGCTGCCGATCTCAGCCACGCTGAATGGCTTGGCCTGTTGGTTGACCGTGAGGTCGCCAGCAGAGAAACCAAGCGCTTTGAGGCCCGCATGCGCTCCGCCAGGCTGCGCCATGTGGGCGCCTGCCCGGAGGATGTCGATTACCGTGCGCGGCGCGGCCTCGACAAGGCGCTGTTCCAGAGCCTGCTCAGCGGCAAGTGGATCACCGACAAGCGCGGCCTGATCATCACCGGCCCTTGCGGCGTCGGCAAGACCTGGCTCGGCTGTGCCCTGGCGCAGGCGGCCTGTCGCGACGGCGTCACCGTGGTTTACAAACGGATGCCGCGCCTCTTCGAGGAGCTTGAACTGGCCCATGGTGATGGTCGCTTCCCGCGCCTGTTCCGCAGCATCACCAAAGCTCAGCTGCTGATCCTTGATGATTGGGGGCCGGACCGGCTCACGGCGACGCAGCGCCGGGATATGATGGAAGTCGTCGAAGAACGGTATGGCCGCGGCTCAACCATGATCACCAGCCAGTTGCCCATCACAGCGTGGCACGACGTCATCGGGGAGCCCACCTTCGCCGACGCCATCCTCGATCGCATCGTCCACAATGCCTACCGTATCGAGCTGGAAGGGCAGTCCATGCGGAAAACCAT
>NZ_FOCI01000040.1 GCF_900110065.1 Loktanella fryxellensis
GAGATGTTCCGCAAGCTGCTGGACTCCGGCCAGGCGGGTGACAACGTCGGTATCCTGCTGCGCGGCATTGACCGTGAGGGCGTGGAGCGTGGTCAGGTGCTGTGCAAGCCCAAGTCGGTCGCACCGCACACCAAGTTCGAGGCCGAGGCCTACATCCTGACGAAGGAAGAGGGTGGCCGTCACACGCCGTTCTTCGCGAACTACCGTCCGCAGTTCTACTTCCGCACGACGGACGTGACCGGGACCGTGATGCTGCCCGAGGGCACCGAGATGGTGATGCCGGGCGACAACCTGAAGTTCGAAGTCGAGCTGATCGCGCCGATCGCGATGGAAGACGGCCTGCGCTTTGCCATCCGCGAAGGCGGCCGCACCGTCGGCGCCGGCGTGGTGTCGAAGATCCTCGCGTAAGTCTTACGGACTTTGCGATACGGAAAGGCCGCCCCTCTGGGCGGCCTTTTTCGCTTCTGAATGTTAACTGCATCGCGTAGGCTTTGGTGATGCCAGATTTTAGCAAATACATTATTTATGTTGATGAAAGTGGGGATGCGTCTTGGAAGGCGGCTCCCGAATACCCCTAGCTATGCGTCAATTACTGCCTTTTCGAGAAAGATTACTACCTCGGTACCATTGTGCCTCAGTTCAACAGGCTGAAGTTCAAATACTGGGGGAGCGACAATATCGTTTTGCACGAACGCGATCTGCGCAAGCCGGACAGGGTACGCGACTTGGCATTAAAGTCAAAGTATGAACGACTGAAAGGCGGTTTGCGAGCAGATTTCATGGCGGAATTGAGTGCACTCATGGACGATGCTCAATTCAGATGTTTCTGCGTCGTTATCGACAAGGACAATGTTCCGCAAAAATTCAAGGCCTACGATCCCTACCATATCAGCTTGTCCCGGGGTTTTCGGTTGATTACTGACTATCTGCGTTTGGTCGCGCCTGAAGAGCTAGAGAAGGAACTTCATATCGTCTTCGAGATGCGAGGTCGAGACGATGACGCTTCTGTAAGCTCTGCGTATCAGCAAATCGTTTTGCAGGGTTCCCTGCTTGGCGTCTCACCGAGCTATGACTTCCGTAACTTCCGGCTTGAACTGATGGATAAGAAGAGCAATTCGACCGACCTGCAGATTGCAGACCTCACCGCTCGGCCGATTGGCAACCACTACCTGCACAAGCTTGGGCGGACTAAGCAGGCCGATCTGCGCGCGGCAGAAATTGTGATGAAGAAGCTACTCCACTGCACCCCGGCTGGCTGCTTTGAGGGCAAATACGACGTCTTTCATCAGACTTTGTAAGAACCAAGGGCGAGCCGAAGCTCGCCCTTAGCCGGACGGTTAGACCATCCCATTACTGTTCCTAACCTATAGTCTCTGGCCTAAAATTTCAATAACGCATGTGGTTTCTCATCGCCCAAACCCCTTGCCACCCACCCCGACTCACCCTATACGCCCACGAACTTGCCAAGGGTGCGCCGCTGCGTGCCCTTTTTAAGTTCGATACAGACGCGACGAGGGGGCCGGATGAGCCTGTCTCCTCCTCTCCGATCTGAGCCCGAGTTGAAGGGTGATGTCACATGGCAGCCAGCCAGAACATCCGCATCCGCCTGAAGGCGTTTGACTACCGCGTCCTCGACGCCTCCACCGCCGAGATCGTCTCGACTGCCAAGCGCACCGGCGCATCAGTCCGTGGCCCGATCCCGCTGCCGAACAAGATCGAGAAATTCACCGTTCTGCGCGGTCCGCACATCGACAAGAAGTCGCGCGACCAGTTCGAGATCCGCACGCACAAGCGTCTGCTGGACATCGTGAACCCCACCCCGCAGACCGTGGACGCCCTGATGAAGCTCGACCTCGCCGCCGGCGTGGACGTGCAGATCAGCGTGTAAGGAGAGACCGATATGCTCCGCACAGGATTGATCGCCAAGAAATTGGGCATGACCCGGTTGTTCATGGAAGACGGCCGCCAGATCCCGGTCACCGTCCTCGCCCTGGAAAACCTGCAGGTCGTCGCGCAGCGCACGCCCGAGCGTGACGGCTACACCGCCGTCCAGCTGGGTGCAGGCACCGCCAAGGTGAAGCGCGTCACCGCACCGATGCGTGGCCACTTCGCCAAGGCCAACGTCGAGCCCAAGCGCAAGATCGCCGAGTTCCGCGTCGCAACCGAGAACATGATCGCCGTCGGCGAAGAGCTGACCGTGAACCACTATTTCGCGGGCCAGTACGTCGACATCTCCGGCACCTCGATCGGTAAGGGTTTCGCCGGCGTCATGAAGCGTCACAACTTCGGTGGTTTGCGCGCGTCGCACGGTGTGTCCGTGTCGCACCGTTCGCACGGCTCCGTCGGTCAGTGTCAGGACCCGGGCCGCATCTTCAAAGGCAAGAAGATGGCCGGTCACATGGGCTCTGCCCGCGTGACGACCCAGAACCTGCAGGTCGTCAAGACCGACGCCGACCGTGGCCTGATCATGGTCAAGGGCGCCGTTCCCGGCTCCAAGGGTGCATGGGTCACGGTCAAGGATGCGGTGAAGAAGCCCGTCCCCGAAGGCGTGATCTACCCCGCCGGTCTGAAGTCGCTGGATGAGGAAGCCAAGCGTCTGGCCGCCGAAGCCGCAGCAGCACTCGCCGACGAAGAGGCCGCAGCCGCACAGGCCGCAGCCGAGGCCGAGCAGGCCGCACTGGAAGCGGCAGAAGCGGAACTGGCCAACGAGTCTAAGTCTGTGGATGAAACCAACGCAGAAGGTGGTGACAAAAATGAAGGCTGATGCAATCAAGCTCGACGGCGCATCCGCTGGTTCCGTGGAACTGGACGATGCCATCTTCGGTCTGGAACCGCGTGCCGACATCCTGCACCGTGTGGTCCGTTGGCAGCGCAACAACGCGCAGGCCGGCACCCATGCGACGCTGGGCCGGTCCGACGTATCCTACTCGACCAAGAAGATCTATCGCCAGAAGGGCACAGGTGGCGCACGCCACGGCTCCAAGGGCGCGCCGATCTTCCGTCACGGTGGTGTGTACAAGGGTCCGACCCCGCGCAGCCACGGTCACGAGCTGACCAAGAAGTTCCGCAAGCTGGGCCTGCGTCACGCGCTGTCCGCCAAGATGATGGCCGGTGAGCTGGTCGTGATCGACGCGATCACCGTGGACAATGCCAAGACCTCGGCACTGGCCAAGCACGTGAACGACCGCGGCTGGAAGCGGGCGCTGATCATCGACGGGGCCGAGGTCAACGCCGACTTCGTCCGTGCAGCGCGCAACCTGGCCAATCTGGACGTGCTCCCCTCGATGGGCGCCAACGTTTATGACATCCTGAAGAGCGATACGCTGGTCATCACGAAGGCCGGTCTCGAAGCACTGGAGGCCCGACTGAAATGAGCAAAGCTGAAATGAGCGCGAAAGCAGAACACTACGACGTGATCCGCAAGCCGATCATCACGGAAAAGGCCACCCTCGCGTCCGAGCAGAACGCGGTCGTGTTCGAGGTCGCCATCGACGCCAACAAGCCGCAGATCAAGCAGGCCGTCGAGGCCCTGTTCGGTGTAAAGGTGAAGGCGGTCAACACGTCCATCACCAAAGGCAAGGTGAAGCGTTTCCGTGGCTCGCTGGGCACCCGCAAGGATGTCAAGAAGGCCTACGTGATGCTGGAAGAAGGCAACACCATCGATGTGAGCACCGGTCTGTAAGACTGCGCTCCGCGTTTGAGCTGAAACATGGCCCTCGCGGTAACGCGGGGGCCTTTTCTGTGCATGACACTGCTTGTGGCAGCTCAGACGCCAGCCATCAGGATGTCTATGGCGCGTGTGATGCGGTCGGCATCCCGCCTTGCATCGCCCGCAGGACGCAAAGTTGACCTGCGGACGGCCGTGAACAGACGTGTCGCCAGAACGATGTCCCGCTCGCCATGGCGTATCGTGGGATTGAGCAGGGCGACGGCGGGATAGTCTGGCAGCAGCGGTATGACAACGATGGCCGGATCTGGGGGCAGCAGATCGCTTTCGACCACCAGCATCAGAACATTGCGATGCGCCGCAATGTCCAAGCGTTTCAACGTTTCCACGTGGCCGCACCCGGTCCGGCCATGATGTCCGCCAGTGGATGCCCGTGCGTTTCGTGCCACGCTCGCTGTGCCGCAAACGCGGCCTCGTTTTCGTGCAACCAAGCGTCATGGCGTGCGGCAGCGACGGCACTGCGCAAGGCGTCGTCGGCCACTGCCGACACGTTGAGGCCCAGAGCCTTCGCGTCATCGAGCAGGGTTGCATCTAATGTCAGCGACGTTTTTCGACGGCTAAAGCTGTTCATCCGATCCTCCCAAACATACCGCTAAACTATACCGCAACCATCGCACCGGCAAATCACTCTCGTGGCGGACCGGTCAGAACGGGGCAGGGGCGACGACACGCTTGCCACCCCACCCCCCTCCTGCTATCAGCCGCCAACCACACCGGCCCCGGATTCGTTCCGGGGCCGTTTGGTTTATTCTCAGGGACCTTCGGGGCCCTTCACTTCAGGGCCGCCTCGGTGGCCCGCCAAGCAAACGGAAGACAGAAACATGGCACTCAAGTCGTACAAACCGACGACGCCGGGCCAGCGTGGGCTGGTGCTGATCGACCGTTCGGAGCTTTGGAAAGGACGTCCCGTCAAGGCCCTTACGCAGGGTCTGACGAAATCGGGCGGTCGGAACAACACCGGACGGATCACCATGCGTCGTATGGGTGGGGGCGCCAAGCGCCTTTACCGCATCGTCGATTTCAAGCGCAACAAGCTGGACATGTCCGCGGTTGTCGTGCGGATCGAATACGACCCGAACCGGACCGCCTTCATCGCGCTGATCCAGTACGAAGACGGCACGCAGAACTACATCCTGGCCCCGCAGCGGCTGGCGATCGGTGACAAGGTCATCGCAAGCGCCAAGGCCGACATCAAGCCGGGCAACGCCATGCCCTTCAGCGGCATGCCGATCGGTACCATCGTCCACAACATCGAACTGAAGGCCGGCAAGGGTGGTCAGATCGCCCGTGCGGCTGGCACCTATGCCCAGTTCGTCGGTCGTGACGGTGGCTATGCCCAGATCCGCCTGTCCTCGGGCGAACTGCGTCTGGTGCGTCAGGAATGCATGGCCACCATCGGTGCCGTGTCGAACCCCGACAACTCCAACCAGAACTTCGGCAAGGCTGGCCGGATGCGCCATTACGGCGTGCGTCCTTCGGTCCGTGGTGTCGCCATGAACCCGATCGACCACCCGCATGGTGGTGGTGAAGGCCGGACCTCGGGTGGTCGTCACCCCGTCACCCCGTGGGGCAAAGGCACCAAGGGCAACAAGACCCGTGATCGCAACAAGGCCTCCTCGCGCCTGATCGTGCGTACGCGTCACCAGAAGAAGAAAGGCCGCTGATATGGCTCGCTCTGTATGGAAAGGCCCTTTTGTCGACGCCTATGTGTTGAAAAAGGCCGAAGCGACCCGCGAAAGCGGCCGCAAGGAAGTCATCAAAATCTGGTCGCGCCGCTCGACGATCCTGCCCCAGTTCGTGGGCCTGACGTTCGGCGTCTACAACGGCAAGAAGCACATCCCAGTCAACGTCTCTGAGGACATGATCGGTCAGAAGTTCGGTGAGTATTCGCCGACCCGGACCTATTACGGTCACGCAGCCGACAAAAAAGCGAAGCGGAAGTAAGCCATGAGCAAGGACAAGAATCCCCGCCGCGTGGCCGACAACGAAGCGCGCGCCAAACTGCGGATGCTGCGCACCAGCCCGCAGAAACTGAACCTCGTCGCCGCATTGATCCGCGGCAAGAAGGTGGACAAGGCCCTGACGGACCTGACGTTCTCCAAGAAGCGGATCGCGGGCGACGTGAAGAAGTGTCTGCAGTCGGCCATCGCCAACGCCGAGAACAACCACAACCTCGACGTGGATGAACTGGTCGTTGCCGAAGCCTACGTCGGCAAGAACCTGATCATGAAGCGCGGCAGGCCCCGCGCCCGTGGCCGGTTCGGCAAGATCGTCAAGCCGTTCTCGGAAATCACAATCCTGGTGCGCCAGATCGAGGAGCAAGCATAATGGGTAACAAAGTCAATCCCATCGGTATGCGTCTGCAGGTCAACCGCACCTGGGACAGCCGCTGGTACGCCGACACCAAGGACTACGGCAATCTGCTGCTGGAAGACCTTGCGATCAAGGCGTTCATCCGCAAGGAAGCCAAGATGGCCGGCATCAGCCACGTCATCATCGAGCGTCCCCACCGGAAGTGCCGCGTCACGATCCATGCCGCCCGTCCGGGTGTCATCATCGGCAAGAAGGGCGCGGACATCGAGACGCTGCGCGCCAAGCTGGCCAAGCTGACCAAGTCGGAACTGCACCTCAACATCGTCGAAGTGCGCAAGCCCGAGATGGACGCGGCCCTCGTGGCCGAAAACATCGGTCAGCAGCTGGAACGCCGGGTCTCATTCCGTCGCGCCATGAAGCGTGCGGTGCAAAGCACCATGCGCATGGGCGCGCTCGGTATCCGGGTGAACCTGTCTGGCCGTCTGGGTGGCGCGGAAATCGCGCGTACCGAATGGTATCGTGAAGGTCGCGTGCCGCTGCACACACTGCGCGCCGACATCGACTATGCGCTGTTCGAAGCCATGACCCCCTATGGCATCATCGGGATCAAGGTCTGGATCTTCAAAGGCGAGATCATGGAACATGATCCGCAGGGTCACGATCGCAAACATGCCGAGCTTCAGGAAGGCGCGATCCCGCGCGGTCCTGGTGGCCCGCGCCGCGACCGGTAAGGAGTAGAGAAGATGCTGCAACCAAAGCGCACGAAATTCCGCAAGATGCACAAGGGCCGGATCCATGGGGATGCGAAGGGCGGGTCTGACCTGAACTTCGGCACCTATGGCCTGAAAGCCGTGGAGCCCGAGCGGATCACCGCACGCCAGATCGAAGCCGCCCGCCGGGCCATGACGCGTCACATGAAGCGTCAGGGCCGGGTCTGGATCCGCATTTTCCCGGATCTTCCCGTGACGTCCAAGCCCGTCGAAGTGCGTATGGGTAAAGGCAAGGGTTCGGTCGATTTCTGGGCCGCGAAAGTCAAGCCGGGCCGGATGATGTTCGAAATCGACGGTGTCGATGAAGAAACCGCCCGCGAAGCTCTACGTCTGGCCGCGATGAAGCTGCCCATCAAGACCCGCACCGTGGTCCGCGAGGACTGGTAAGCGGCTGCGCCCCGGCGCATCCAAGCATCAGGAAGGCCCCGCCCGCAATGGCGGGGCCTTTTCCGTTTCACCCCAACCGACAGGTCGATCCCATGTCAGACATCTCCTCGCTGTTCGTCACGCGCCTTTACCGGGCGAAACTGTCCGAACACGGCAAGCCCATCGATGCGGACGAACTGGCCGCAACCTGTCTGTCGATCGCCGAGGATGACGAAGCCGGGCAGGCGTGGTGCGACGAGCACGACTTTCCGGGCTACACCTCCTATGCGTCGCTGACCGACCTGCCGTGGCGCATGCCGGTCTTCAAGACGCTGAAGAAGGCGCTCGACAAGCACGTCAAGGCCTTCGCCGCCGATCTGGCGTTCGATCTGGACGGCAAGAAGCTGCAGCTCGATGATCTGTGGATCAACATCCTGCCGGAGGGGGGGATCCATACGGCACACATCCATCCACATGCAGTGATCTCCGGCACGACCTATGTCGCGATGCCGTCGGGTACGTCCGCCATCAAGTTCGAAGATCCGCGTCTCGCGATGATGATGGCCGCGCCGGGCCGCAGGAAGGACGCGGAGGAGGGGTTGCGCCAGTTCATCTACGTCCAGCCCGACGTCGGCGACGTGCTGCTGTGGGAAAGCTGGCTGCGCCACGAGGTGCCGATGAACATGGCCGAAGAGGACCGCATCAGCGTCAGCTTCAACTATCGCTGGACCTGAGGGCATAGGGCAAAACCCGGTCCTCAATTCGACCGCGCTCCACCCCATACGGGTTGCCAACCCTGCTCATCTGCTCTAGAGGGAGCGCTTCATCAAGGACTCCACTGGATGACGGGTCACCCCAAAAGGGGCCTGCCAGTGATGTTGAAAGGAAAAATGGCATGAAAGCCAACGATCTGCGTGAGAAGACGCCGGACCAGCTCCGGGATGAGCTGGTGAAGCTCAAGAAAGAATCGTTCAATCTGCGGTTCCAGCAGGCCACCGGCCAGATGGAAAACACCGCCGGGATTCGTAACGCCCGCCGTGGTGCGGCCCGCGTCAAAACGATCCTGAACCAGAAAGCGGCCGCCGCCGCCAAGTCGGAGGCCTGATCCATGCCCAAGCGTATCCTGTCGGGCGTCGTCACGTCCAACCAGAACGAACAGACCATCACCGTGTCGATCGAGCGTCGCTTTAAGCACCCGCTGCTGCACAAGACCGTGCGGAAGTCGAAGAAATACCGCGCCCACGACGAGAACAACGCGTTCAACGTAGGCGATCAGGTCCGCATTCAGGAATGCGCACCCAAGTCGAAGACCAAACGCTGGGAAGTGATCGCCTCGTAAGAGGTGACCATCATCCATTAACGAAACCCTGGGGTCCGTCGGACGGAAATCGACAAAGCGCCCCAAAGGTCGAAAGGTAACCAAATGATCCAGATGCAGACCAATCTGGATGTTGCTGACAACAGCGGCGCTCGCCGTGTTCAGTGCATCAAGGTTCTGGGCGGTTCTCACCGCCGCTACGCATCCGTGGGCGACATCATCGTGGTGTCGGTCAAGGAAGCGATCCCCCGTGGCCGCGTGAAGAAGGGTGACGTCCGCAAGGCCGTCGTCGTCCGCACCGCCAAGGAAGTCCGTCGCGAAGACGGCACCGCGATCCGTTTCGATCGCAACGCCGCCGTCATCCTGAACAACAACAACGAGCCCGTCGGCACCCGTATCTTCGGGCCGGTGGTGCGCGAGTTGCGGGCCAAGAACTTCATGAAGATCATCTCGCTCGCGCCGGAGGTGCTGTAATGGCTGCCAAACTTCGTAAAGGTGACAAGGTTATCGTGCTGGCCGGCAAGGACAAGGGCCTGACCGGTCAGATCCAGTCCGTCGATCCCAAGGCCGGCAAGGCAGTCGTGGAAGGCGTGAACATCGCCATCCGCCACGCCAAGCAGTCGCAGTCGTCCGAAGGCGGTCGTACGCCCAAGGCGATGCCCATTCAGTTGAGCAACCTCGCGATGATCGACGCCAACGGCAAGCCGACCCGTGTCGGTTTCCGCATGGACGGCGACAACAAGGTGCGCTTTGCCAAGACCACGGGGGATGCACTCTGATGCTGGACGATTCCAAATACACACCGCGCCTCAAGCAGCAGTACATCGACACGATCCGTGCCGCGCTGACCGAGGAATTCGGCTACAAGAACCAGATGCAGGTTCCCAAGCTGGACAAGATCGTCCTGAACATCGGCTGTGGTGCCGAAGCTGTCCGTGACAGCAAGAAAGCCAAGACCGCCCAGGAAGACCTGTCCACCATCGCCGGCCAGAAGGCCCTGACCACGCGCGCCAAGAAGTCGATCGCCGGCTTCCGCGTCCGCGAGGACATGCCGCTGGGTGCGAAAGTCACCCTGCGTGGCGATCGGATGTACGAATTCCTGGACCGTCTGATCACCGTCGCAATGCCGCGTATCCGCGACTTCCGCGGCGTGTCGGGCAAGTCCTTCGACGGTCGGGGCAACTATGCCACCGGCATCAAGGAACACCTCATTTTCCCCGAGATCAACTTCGACAAGATCGACGAGAACTGGGGCATGGACATCGTGATCTGCACCACCGCCAACACCGACGCTGAAGCCAAGAGCCTGTTGAAAGCCTTCAACATGCCGTTCAACAGCTGATTGGGAGAATATTAGATATGGCTAAGAAATCCATGATCGAGCGCGAGAAGAAGCGCGAGAAGCTGGTGGCGCAGTATGCGACGAAGCGTGCAGGCCTGAAGGCGATCATCGCCGATCAGAGCAAGCCCGTCGAAGAGCGCTTCAAGGCGACCCTCGCGCTGGCCAAGCTGCCGCGCAACTCGTCGGCGGTCCGCATGCACAACCGGTGCCAGCTGACCGGGCGTCCTCACGCCTATTACCGCAAACTGAAGATCAGCCGGATCGCGCTGCGGAACCTCGGTTCCAACGGCGAGATCCCCGGCATGGTCAAGTCGAGCTGGTAAGGAGAATTTATCATGATGAACGATCCGATCGGTGACATGCTGACACGTATCCGCAACGGTCAGATGCGCGGCAAGAGCGTGGTGGAAACACCCGCCTCCAAGCTGCGTGGCTGGGTTCTGGATGTGCTGGCCGACGAAGGCTACATCCGCGGCTACACTAAGAAGGATGGCAAGGACGGTCACCCCGCCTTTGCGATCGAACTGAAGTATTACGAAGGCGAAGCCGTCATTCGCGAAGTGAAGCGGGTCTCCAAGCCCGGCCGCCGTGTCTACATGGCCGTCAATGACCTGCCGAGCGTCCGTCAGGGCCTTGGTGTGTCGATTGTCTCCACCCCCAAGGGTGTGATGTCTGATGCAAATGCACGCGCCGCCAATGTCGGTGGCGAAGTGCTCTGCACCGTCTTCTAAGGAGAGCACCATGTCTCGTATTGGTAAACGCCCGGTCGGGCTGCCCTCCGGGGTCGAGGCCACGGTCTCGGGTCAGACGGTCGAAGTGAAGGGCCCCAAGGGCAGCCGCACGTTCAAGGCGACGGACGACGTGACCCTCGCGGTCGAAGACGGTGCCATCACCGTGACGCCGCGCGGCAAGTCCAAGCGTGCGCGTCAGCAGTGGGGCATGTCCCGTTCGATGGTCGAGAACCTGGTTACCGGTGTCACCACCGGTTTCCGCAAGGAACTCGAAATCAACGGCGTCGGCTACCGTGCCACGATGCAGGGCGACAAGGTCCTGAAACTGGCACTCGGCTATAGCCACGATGTGAACTTCGAAGTGCCAGAGGGCGTCACCGTGACGGCCCCCAAGCAGACCGAAATCATTGTCGAAGGTATCGACCAGCAGCTTGTCGGTCAGGTCGCCGCGAACATTCGCGAGTGGCGTGCGCCCGAGCCCTACAAGGGCAAGGGGATCAAGTACAAAGGTGAGTATATCTTCCGCAAGGAAGGCAAGAAGAAGTAAACATCATGGCAAACAGCAAACGTACCCTGCTCCTGAAGCGCCGCATGCGCGTGCGGAACAAACTCCGGGCCGTGAACGCCGGGCGCCTGCGCCTGTCCGTTCACCGCTCGAACAAGAACATCAGCGTCCAGCTGATCGACGACGTGAAGGGCATCACCCTCGCATCCGCCTCGACGCTCGAGAAGGATCTGGGCGTGGTTGGCCAGAACAACATCGAGGCCGCCAAGAAGGTGGGCGCTGCAATTGCAGAGCGTGCCAGGGCCGCCGGTGTGGAAGCTGCCTATTTCGATCGTGGCGGTTTCCTGTTCCACGGCAAGGTGAAGGCCGTGGCCGATGCCGCGCGCGAAGCCGGGCTGAAGATCTAAAACCACATGCAGGCGGGTGCCCTTTGGGTGTCCGCCTCGATGATCGGGGGGTGCTGTGCCCACCGCGATCGGACCAACGGCCCGTCCGGGCCACCTGAGACAAGGATGCCGACATGGCAGAACGTGACAACAATCGTGACAACCGCGGTGGCAACCGCGGCCGTCGTGAAGAAGCAGCGCCCGAGTTCGCCGACCGTCTGGTCGCGATCAACCGGGTGTCCAAGACCGTCAAGGGTGGCAAGCGCTTCGGCTTTGCAGCTCTCGTCGTCGTGGGCGACCAGAAGGGCCGCGTCGGTTTCGGCAAGGGTAAGGCCAAAGAGGTCCCCGAGGCGATCCGCAAGGCCACAGAGCAGGCCAAGCGTCAGATGATCCGCGTCGCCCTGCGCGACGGTCGCACCCTGCACCACGATATGGAAGGCCGCCACGGCGCCGGTCGCGTCGTGATGCGTCAGGCCCCCGCGGGTACCGGCATCATCGCCGGTGGTCCGATGCGTGCCGTGTTCGAGATGCTGGGCGTGCAGGACGTCGTGTCCAAGTCGATGGGCTCTTCGAACCCGTACAACATGATCCGGGCCACCATCGACGGCCTGAACAAGGAACAGTCGCCCCGTTCCGTCGCGCAGCGTCGCGGCAAGAAGGTCGCCGACATCCTGCCCAAGCGTGACGACCACGCGACGGCCCAGACCGATGGCGAAACGGCTGACGCCGCCGCCACCGCCGACGCGTAAGGAGAATCGAGCATGGCAAAGACCATCGTCGTCAAGCAGATCGGGTCCCCGATCCGCCGCCCCGCCGTCCAGCGCGCCACTCTGGTGGGCCTGGGCCTGAACAAGATGCACCGCACGCGGGAGCTGGAGGATACGCCTTCCGTCCGCGGCATGGTGAACAGCATCCCGCACCTCGTCGAGATCATCGAAGAGCGCGGCTGACGCCACCGGGTCTGCGGACCCGATACCCTGACGAAGCGCCCCGCCCTCACCGGCGGGGCGTTTTGCGTTTCATGCGGCCGCTGCAGACGATTCCGTCCCGTGTTGCGCTCCACAACGCAACTTGACGCAAGGTCCGTAAGCGTCGTCTCCGTCCCATTGGGATTTCAGTTGCGGGCAGGATTTGCGACGAGGTCAGCCTGACGCTTTCGCCCTCGTAAGAGCTCAGAATGAGTTCACTGGGGATTCCCGGATGAGCTCATTGTGTGTGCGGGGCAGCTGCCGCGTAGGCCCAAGGCATCAGATGATCGATATTCGTATTGAGATGACCGTTGGCGAGCTTGGTGAAGAGATCGCGCAGGTAGGCATAGGGTTCGACACCATTCATCTTGCAGGAGCCGATCAGGCTGGCAAAGCGCGCCCAATTACGGCCCCCTTCATCGTGGCCGGCAAAGAGCG
>NZ_FOCI01000008.1 GCF_900110065.1 Loktanella fryxellensis
CACCGCGCAAAAATGCCCAACCATGGGAACCAACCACCGCCGGTGCCATAGCCAGGAATGATGCGCTCCGCGCATCGAAGTGTCTGGGTCGGGCGCTCTGGCGGAACTGGAGCGGATACCACCGCCGGAGCCGCGTCGAGACAAAGATGCATTGTGTAAAGCTGCTGGGCCAGCGGCTGATGGCTCGGGACTTCGACCGCCAGGTCGCAGAGGTCCAGGTGCGCATCGCTATCCTGAATGGCTACACCGCCCTTGGCATCCCCGTCACAAAGGCAGTGGCATAAATCCGTCTGGGGTAAGGGGAAAACCGTCCGTCAGCTGATTTGCGCAACAGAGTCAGTTCTTACTTTCCATCTTTCGAGTCCTGTAATTCGCACTCCTACAATAGGAAGATCCACCATGATACCTG
This sequence comes from Loktanella fryxellensis, assembly GCF_900110065.1. Taxonomy (GTDB): domain Bacteria; phylum Pseudomonadota; class Alphaproteobacteria; order Rhodobacterales; family Rhodobacteraceae; genus Loktanella; species Loktanella fryxellensis. The sequence continues at coordinate 410 of NZ_FOCI01000008.1, forward strand.
TTCACGCTTCCAGCCGCATTTGCGCCTGACCCCTCTTGGAACAGCGGGTGGCTGGCGCCCCCGACATGACCGGAGCCACCCATGTATCATCGACGCCCCTCGCGCCGACATCTGAAGATATCTCAGTCCTGCCTGCTTTGCCGGCGGGACCTGATGTGTCGACCTGTCCTCACCTGAAAGACGTTCACCTTCGGCCCCCCTGACCTTCTCTCGAGATCGGGAAGACCGCCATGTCCAACATCCGTCCCATCATTGACGGGGCTCTGCCTCGACCGAACCGGCGTGCCAAATTCGTCAAGCAGAAGAAGGCGACGGCGGCCTACATTGCGCACCCCATCCGTGCTGCAGACCAACTCGGCCTGACAATCTAAAGCGTGACAGTCGAAAGCGAAAAGGTGTGTCTGCAGCTGGCGTTTTCCAAAGCAAAATCCGCTGTCATAGGTTTGGCTTTGGACGCAGTGCGCCCGGGTATATGTTCGCTGCGACATCACATGGTCGACGGTGGCTGAGACATGACATGTTCGTTACTCATGCGGGTCGCCAGGCGGGGCGTCACGCTGGAAAGCGGGCGTGAGGTTCGTGGTCAGACACCGGTTTTGCTCAAAAAACGTGTCCATCCGCCCCTTTCGGGGCCGATGGACAAACTTTGGCTGCTTCAATGGACAAAAAGTAGGTCATAATGGACAAACTTTGGCGGTCGTTTCAACACTCGCCGACATCGCCCTTTACCCGCATTTGGAAAAGCCGCAGCTGCCGCAGGTCATGCAGCCTTCGACCATGCGCAGGTCGTAACTGCCGCAGGATCCGCAGGCCTTGCCGCGCGGCGCCGCCCCGAGGGACACGACGTCGGCCTGCGGATCGGACTTCAGCCCGGCCCCCTCGCCCGACAGGAACCCCGTCGCTACCATATGCTTCTCGATCACGCCGCCGATCGCGGCCAGGATCGAGGGGACGTACTTCCCCTGCACCCACGCGCCCCCGCGCGGATCGAACACCGCCTTCATCTCCTCCACCACGAAGGTCACGTCGCCGCCGCGCCGGAACACCGCCGAGATCATCCGCGTCAGGGCCACGGTCCAGGCGAAATGCTCCATGTTCTTGGAATTGATGAAGACCTCGAACGGCCGCCGGTGCCCGCCCACGACCAAATCGTTCACCGTGATGTAGATCGCATGTTCACTGTCGTGCCACTTCAGCTTGTAGGTCGCCCCTTCCAGCTCCGTCGGGCGGTCCAGCGGTTCGGTCATGTAGACGACCTCGGCCGTCTCGCCATCGGTGCGCACCTGAACGGGGGCGGCCTTTTCCTTCGGCTTGTCCTCTGACACGCTCAGCACCGATCCGGTCACCGCGTTGGGCCGATAGGTGGTGCAGCCCTTGCAGCCCTGATCCCAGGCGGCCATGTAGACCTCCTTGAAATCGTCGAAGCTGATGTCCTCCGGACAGTTGATCGTCTTCGAGATACTCGAATCCACCCACTTCTGCGCCGCCGCCTGCATGCGCACATGCTCCAGCGGGGCCAGCGTCTGGGCGTTCACGAAATAGTCCGGCAGGGGCGCGTCACCCTTCAGGTCGCGCCACATCTGCACCGCGTAATCCACGACCTCCTCCTCGGTCTTGGTCCCGTCCTTTTGCAGCACCTTGCGCGTATAGGCATAGGCGAACACCGGCTCGATCCCCGACGACACGTTGCCCGCGTAAAGGCTGATCGTCCCCGTCGGCGCGATCGAGGTCAGCAGCGCGTTCCGGATGCCGTGCGTGCGGATCGCATCGCGCACGTCTTCGTCCATCGTCTGCATCGTGCCGGACGCGAGGTAGGCGTCCGTGTCGAACAGCGGGAACGCGCCCTTCTCCTTGGCCAGATCGACGGATGCGAGGTAGGCCGCCCGCGCGATGGCCTTCATCCACGCTTCCGTCTGGGCCGCAGCCTCTTCCGACCCGTACCGCAAGCCGACCATCAGCAGCGCGTCGGCCAGACCGGTGACGCCCAGACCGATGCGGCGCTTGGCCTGCGCCTCGGCGCGCTGCGCGTCCAGCGGGAACTGGCTGGCATCCACCACATTGTCCATCATCCGCACCGCGGTCGCCACCAGCTCGGTCAGTGCTGTGGGGTCCAGCGCGGCGTCCGGCCCGAACGGGTCCGTGACCAGACGCGCCATGTTGATCGACCCCAGCAGGCAGGCGCCATAGGGCGGCAGGGGCTGCTCGCCGCAGGGGTTGGTGGCGGCGATCGTCTCGCAGTAGTTCAGGTTGTTGGCCGCATTGATCCGGTCGATGAAGATCACGCCGGGCTCCGCCACCTCATAGGTCGACTTCATGATCGCGTCCCACAGGTCGCGCGCCTTCAGCGTGCGATAGACGCGGCCCTTGAACACCAGATCCCAGTCGCCCCCGGCCTTCACGGCGGCCATGAACGGGTCCGTGATCAGCACGCTCATGTTGAACATGCGCAGGCGGGCGGCGTCGTGCTTGGCGGTGATGAAATCCTCAACGTCCGGGTGGTCGCAGCGCATGGTGGCCATCATCGCGCCCCGGCGCGATCCTGCGGACATGATCGTGCGGCACATGGCGTCCCACACATCCATGAACGACAGCGGGCCGCTGGCATCCGCCGCGACGCCGTGCACCACCGCGCCCTTGGGCCGGATCGTGCTGAAATCGTATCCGATCCCGCCGCCCTGCTGCATGGTCAGCGCCGCTTCCTTCAGCATGTCAAAGATGCCCGCCATGCTGTCCGGCACGGTGCCCATGACGAAGCAGTTGAACAGCGTCACGCTGCGCGCGGTCCCCGCCCCCGCCGTGATGCGGCCTGCGGGCAGAAAACGAAAATCCGACAGCGCCGCGGCGAACCGCGGCTCCCACGCGGCAGGGTCGGTCTCGACGACCGCAAGCGACTTGGCGATTCGCGCCCAGGTGTCCTGCACGGTCACATCGTGCGGCGTGCCGTCGGCCGCCTTGAAGCGGTATTTCATGTCCCAGATCTGCTCTGCAATGGGGGCGCTGAAAGGGGTCATGGCGGTGTCCTGAGGCTGGGAAGATGCACGTGGCAAAGAAGCCTTCACTATGCCGAAACCGTGCGCGGCGCAATCGTCCCGCAGCCTTCCCTTGCGACGGCAGGCGTGATAAACCGCCGCACATTCCACAACATCTGGACAGGTACCGTGGCGGATCACGTAAATCTGGTAAAACTTTCCGTCGGCACCGAGAGCATCGACGACATGCTGACATGGCAGCGCCACCGGTCGGCCCAGGTCAAGGACGGCCAGTATTACCACGTCACCCGCATGTGGCCCAAGCGCGAGGCAGAGCTTCTGGACGGCGGCAGCATCTACTGGGTCATCAAGGGCGTGATCCAGTGCCGCCAGCGCATCGTCGCCCTGCGCGAGATCATCGGCCAGGACGAGATACGCCGCTGCGGTCTGGTGCTCGCCCCAGAGGTGATCCGCACCGCCTCCACGCCCAAGAAGGCGTTTCAGGGCTGGCGCTACCTCACGCCCGCAGATGTGCCCCCGGACCTCGGCGCACGCCAGCAGACCGAAGACGCCCTGCCCCCCGAACTGCAAAAGGCGCTCGCCGCCATCGGCGTGCGCTGAGCCCCCTCCGCAAGCGCGCCCCACCACCACTTGCCATAGGCCCCCTGCCCGGCCCCGACCACGCTCATCCGCCGCACACGACCCCGCCGCACGGACCTGCGCACACCCGTTCACGCGCCACCCTGCCACCGCACACCAACCCGCCGCCACCGCGCATCCCATCCGGCGCGGCTTTGACAGAACCCCGCATCACGGCCACCGTGTGCGCAACGACCAACCGCTGCCCGCGATCCCTCCGTGCCGCGCCCCCATGCCCGCTACCGATGCCTCATCCTGCCCCAAATATGCCCCACCGGAGGATGGGCGCTCTCCCCGACCACTTGCACCCCTCGCCCCCTCCTCGCTTTTTCCCCAAATACTCCCCCCGGAGGGTCCGACGCCTCGCCAGGCCATGACCTTGCGTGATGCCCGGTGACAGCCCTGCCGCGACGTTGCACACTCCTCCGCAGGAGGAGCCTCAACATGACCATTTTCACCAGTCCATTCCCCGACATCGCCCAGCCCGACATCTCGATCACCGACCGTGTGTTTCAGGGCCTGCGCCCCCGCCCGGACGAGGTCGTGCTGACCGATGGCCCCACCGGGCGGACCCTGACGGCGGCGCAGTTCATGGATCAGGTGGAACGCCTCGCGGGTGGCCTGACCGCCCGTGGTCTGGGGGCCGGTCAGACCATCGCGCTGATGGGGCCCAACTGCCCCGAATACTGCGTCGTCTTCCATGCCGTGGCCTTTGCGGGCGGCACGATCACCACGATCAACCCGACCTACACGGCGGCCGAGGTGCGCCATCAGCTGCAGGACAGCCGGGCGACGTTCCTCGTCACCGTGCCCGCCTGCCTCGAGATTGCCTGCGACGGCATTACCGGCACCGATGTGACCGGCCTCGCGCTGATCGGCGCAGCAGATGGCGACACCCCCGACCTTGCGTCCCTCATGGGCGATCCGCTGACGCGGCAGGTGCCCGTCGATCTGGACGCCCACACGGTCGTGCTGCCCTACTCCTCCGGCACCACCGGCCTGCCCAAGGGCGTCATGCTGTCGCACCGCAACCTCGTGGTGAACGTCGATCAGATCATCACGGGTGCCGGTTTCGCGAAAGGAGAGGTCGCCGCCGCCTTCCTGCCGTTCTTCCACATCTACGGCATGACGGTGCTGATGAATGTCCACCTCGCCGGTGGCGGCGCACTGGTGACCATGCCCCGCTTCGACCTCGAGATGTTCCTGCGGATCAGTCAGGACCACCGGTCGGTGCGCATGTGGATCGTGCCGCCCGTGGCGCTGGCGCTGGCGAAACACCCGCTGGTGGACAATTTCGACCTGTCCGCGCTGCAACAGATCTTCTCGGGCGCAGCCCCCCTCGGGGCAGAGCTGTCGAACGCCGTGGGCCGCCGCCTGAACTGCGTGTCGCTGCAGGGCTACGGCATGACGGAACTGTCCCCAGTCAGCCATCTGTCACCCATCGACAACGCCAAGGCGGGCGCATCGGGCCTCGCCGCCCCCAACGTCCAGTGCCGCATCGTCGACATCGAAACCGGCACGGATCTGGGCGCGGGGGCCGAAGGCGAACTCTGGATCAAGGGGCCCAACGTGATGCAGGGCTACCTCAACAATTCCGCTGCGACGACAGCCACGATCGTGGACGGCGGCTGGCTGCGCACCGGCGACATCGCCCGCATCGACCCGGACGGCCAGATGCATATCGTCGACCGGCTGAAGGAGCTCATCAAATACAAGGGCTTCCAGGTCGCACCGGCAGAGCTGGAGGCGGCCCTGACCGCGATGGACGGCATCACCGACGCCGCCGTGATCGGCCTGCCGGACCCCGAGGCGGGCGAGTTGCCGATGGCCTTCGTGGTCCGCACCGCGGATGGGCCCGACGCCGACGCGATCAAGGCGCATCTGGCCACGACGCTGGCGCACTACAAGCAACTCCACCGGATCGAGGTCGTGGACACGATCCCCAAATCCGCCTCCGGCAAGATCCTGCGCCGCCTGCTGCGCGACCAGCTCAAGGCCGTACGCTAAGCGCAAGCCACCGGGCGAACGACCGCCGCGCACGGCGGTCGCTCGCCCGGTGGTCGCTGGTTTGCCACGACGCATCGCTGCCGGTTTGCAAAGATGCCACATTGGTCGACCGCCGCGACGCGGCACAGGCTTTGCGAGGTCGCAGACATGCGCTAACCGGGCCGCATGGCACGCGCCCCCGCCCTTCCACTGATCCGATTGGCCCTCGTGCTGGTGCTGACCTGCGCGATGGGCCTGTCGGGGCTGGCGCACCGCTTTTCCGCACCCACACCACAGGACCCATCCATCGCCGCCTTTCTGGCGGCGGGCGGCACATTGGCGGACCTGTGCGGCGTACCGTTGGATGCGGATCACCCGGCTGGCACCGGACGGGGCGGCTGCGATGTCTGCCGCCTCGTGGCCGGCATGGCCTTGCCAGTGCCGACACCCGCGGCCACGCGCCTGCCGACCCTGCCGCGCCGCGCGTGGCTGTCGCCCGATGACCGTGCAGCCCCCGGTACGGACCGCCCCAACCTGACCTGTGCGCCACGCGGCCCGCCGACCCTGATCTGATCCGACGCCACCTTTCCGATCAGATCACGGCCCCCGCATGACGGGCGTGCCGCAACACAGGTATCATCCATGGCATTCACCTCTCCCACTGGAGCGCCGCCGGTCGCGCGCGCCGCCGACGGGACCCAGACACTCTATCGCGCCGCATGGCGCTGGCATTTCTACGCAGGGCTCTACGTCATTCCGTTCCTCATCATGCTGGCCGTGACTGGCCTTCTCATGCTGTGGATCAGCGTGCTGGCGGGCCGCGACGGCGAGTGGATCGCCGTCACCCCCGCCGCCACCAGCCTGACGATCTCGGCACAGGCAGAGGCCGCCGTGGCCGCCGTGCCGGACGGCACCCTGATGCAGTACATCGCGCCGCGTGCCCCCGACCTTGCCGCGATCTTTCGCGTCGATGCGGGCGGTGCGGCGCAGATGGTCGCCGTCGATCCTTATACCGGCAGCGTGCTGGCGGTCATGGACCGTCAGGCGGGCTGGTATGATTTCGCCTCCGACATCCACGGCACGCTGCTGCTGGGCGTCACCGGCGACCGCATGATCGAGGTCGCAGCGTCCCTGACCATGGTCCTGCTGGCGACGGGACTTTACATGTGGTGGCCACGCGACGATCAGGGGCTGCGTGTCCTGATCCCGATCCTTGCCGCCCGCGGCCGGTCCCTGTGGAAATCGCTAATGCCACCATCGGCGCGTGGATCGCCGTCGTGCTGGTACTGTTCCTGCTGTCCGGCCTGTCGTGGGCTGGCATCTGGGGCGAGCGTCTGGTGCAGGCGTGGAACACCTTTCCGGCGGAAAAATGGGGCGCGCCGCTGTCCGACGTGACCCACGCCAGCCTGAATACCGGTGCCACCAAGGACGTGCCGTGGGTGCTGGAACAGACGCCGCTGCCCGCCTCCGGGTCCGACAGCGGGGCGACCGGCCTGCCCGCAGGCTTGCCTGTCACACTGGACACGGTCACGGCTTTCGCCACGCAGATCGGTTTCGACGCGCGCTACCAACTGAACCTGCCGCAGGACGAAACCGGCGTCTGGACCATCAGCCGCGATTCGATGAGCAATGACAGCGCCGATCCCACCAGCGACCGCACGGTGCACATCGACCGCTACACCGGCATCCTCGCCGACGTGCGGTTCGCCGACTATTCGGCGGGCGGCAAGGCGATGGCCGTGGGCATCGCCCTGCACGAAGGCGACATGGGCTGGTGGAACGTCGCGCTGAACACGCTGTTCTGCCTGTCGGTGATCTTCGTCAGCATGTCAGGTGCCGTGATGTGGTGGTTGCGCCGCCCGACCGCGACCCGCAGGCTGGCCGCCCCGCCGATGCCGCGCGATATGCCGCTGTGGCAGGGCGCCGTGGTCGTCGGCCTGTTCATCTCGCTGGCCTTTCCGCTGGCCGGCGTTACGCTGCTGGCGGTGCTGGCGGTTGACGTGCTGATCGTGCAGCGGGTGCCCGCGTTGCGCCGTCTGCTGTCCTGACGCACGCAGGGCTCCGCCCCACTCTCACGCCGGGCTACACCTGACCGTGTGGCCCGGTCCCTCGGAAAGATGCCGCCTCCACCCTTCTTCTGGTCGGAAATATCCCGGGGGTCGGGGGGCTGGCCCCCCGGACGTCCCCGGTGACCAACCTACCGGGTCCACTCCGCCCATTGCTGCGGCGTGCCGGCAAAGGCGTTCAGATCGACGGGCCGCGCGATGCCCGGCACGATCCCGGTGCCGGAATACTGCCAGAACGACCACCCCTCGCCCGGATAGCGCACGGACGGATGCGCCGCGACCGACCGCAGCCAGAACTGCGTGCGCGGCAACTGCCCCAGCGCGTTCTGGGCATAGAAATCCGGCGTCGTATAGACCAGCGGCCGCTTGCCATAGTGCCGCTCCACGATATCCAAGAAGGTCAGCATGTCGGCCCGCACCTGTGCGGCAGGCGGCCTGCGGGTGCAGGTCGGCGACAGATGGTTCCATTCCATGTCCAGCACCGGCGGCAGCGCCTGCGGATCGCGCGGCACGTTGCTGATGAACCAGGCCGCCTGATCCTGCGGCGTGCGGCAGAAGTAGTAGAAGTGATACGCCCCCTGCCGCACGCCCGCCGCCTTTGCCCCGTCGCGGTAGGTCCGATACATCGGATCGGCCAGATCGCCGCCCTCGGTCGCCTTGATGAAGGCGAAGGTCACGCCCGCCGCCCGCGCGGTGTTCCAGTCGATCGCGCCCTGATAGCGGGACACGTCGATCCCGTGGATCGCATAGGCCTGCGGCAGGGTGCCGATGTTGGGATGCGGGTCTGCATCGGCAAAGACCGGGAACGTGACGGGTGTCACGTCTCCGCTCACGATACGCGCCTCGCGCTGTCCGCAGGCCGTCAACAGGACCGCCATCATGGCGCCAAGCACGAAGGTACGCATCGGATCTCCTTGGAAATGCGGCGTCAGAGAGGCACGGTCGCGCGACCCGCGTCAACCGACACATCCGTGACCGGCGCTACAATCCCAGTTGACGTTCCAGCGCCTTCCAGATCTGCCGCTGTTCGCCCGTCCATTCGGCACGCGACGTGCGGAACAGCGTCGCCTGACTGGCGTGGATCAGACCGTCGCTCAGCACCTTCAGCCCGTTCGCCCGCAGGGTTTCCCCGGTCGAGGTGATGTCCGCGATGGCTTCCGCCGTCTCGTTCTTCACCGTGCCCTCGGTCGCCCCCTGACTGTCCACAAGCGCATAGTCCGCCACCCCCGCCTGCCGCAGAAAATCCCGCACCAGCCGGTGATATTTCGTGGCGATCCGCAGCCGGTGCCCGTGACGCGCGCGGAACGCCGCCGCCGCCGCGTCCAGATCGTCCAGCGTGTCCACATCGACCCAGGCCTGCGGCACGGCGATGATCAGGTCGGCACCGCCGAACCCCATCGGAGCCATTTCGCGCACCACGTTTTCCCAGTTCACCAGCTTTTCGCGCACCAGATCGGACCCGGTCACGCCCAGCTGGATGCGCCCCGCCGCCAGCTCGCGCGGGATCTCGCCGGCACTCAGCAGCACGAGTTCCACACCGTCGACGCCTTCGACCTCACCCGCGTACTCACGCTCGCTGCCCGACTTGCGTAGGGCGATGCCGCGACTGCCGAACCACTGGAACGTCTTGTCCATCAGCCGCCCCTTGGACGGCACACCTAGTTTCAGCATCAGACCGCCCCCCGCAGCGCCAGCACCAGATCGGGCCGGATCACGCCACCGACCGCGGGCACCGCCGCCCCGTCACCCAGCCGTGCGGTCAGCGCGTCATAGCGCCCGCCCGTCGCCACTGGCGGCATCAGTGGGTCGGCTGCGTAGAAGCCGAACACGAAGCCGTCGTAATACTCCAGCGTCGTGCGGCCATAGCTGCCCTCGAACTCCAGCGCGGACACGTCAACGCCCAGCGCATCCAGCGCATCCAGCCGCGCGCGCAGCCGCGTCACCGCAGGCCCGATGGCCGGCATGTCAACCGCGATGTCGCGCAACCGGCTCAGCACATGGTCGGACGTCTCGCGCAACCCCATCAGCGTATCGAGCAGCGCCAGCTCCTCGCGGCTGATCGGCGGCGTCGCCGCATCCGTGCGCAGCGTGGCGATGCGGGCCTCCACCTCTCGCCTGCTGCGCAGACCGATTTCGGGACCGGCGGCGGCAAAGGGATCGTCCGCCCCCAGCAGTGCGGCGCGGCTCGGCGGCACCGGGCTGCGCCCGCCGAACCGGTCCAGCAGCGTGCGGAACCGCCGGGGCCGCCAGATGTGCCGCGCCAGCGCGTCCTTGCGCGGCTGCGACGTACGCAGGCCCGCCACGGCGGCCATCAGGATGCCGATGTCGCCCGTCGCTGCCCGCAGCGGCAGATCGCCCAACCCATCGCGGATCGCGGCGAACACCTCCGCATCTGCCTTTGCCGGGTTGCTGCCGTCGAACACCTCGAACCCCACCTGCACGAATTCGTTGGCACGGCTGGGGTCCTGATCCTGCTTGCGGAACACCTTGCCCGCATAGGTATAGCGGGCGGGCAGCGCGTGGCTCGCCATGTGCATCTGCACCACGGGCACGGTGAAGTCGGGGCGCAGCACCATCTCGCCCTGAACCGGGTCGCTGGTCAGATAGGATCGGCCGCGAATGTCCTCGCCATACAGATCGAGCAGCGTTCCCGCCGGTTGCAGCACGTCGGTCTGCACCACCAGCGCGCCACGCGCGGCAAAGCCGTCCCGCAGGCGGTCCGCCTCGGCCAGCACGGCAATCAGCGTCTCGGGCGTCATCGCGCCTGATCCGCCAGCATCTGTTGCACCTCGGCCACCAGATCGGACAAGCCGATCTCGCGCTGCTGCGGACGGTCCTTCCATTCCTCTGCGGTGGCGCTCTGCGCGATCTGCGCCCCAAGGATCAGGTCTTTGATCTGCACCACGCCCCGGTCGAACTCGTCGCCCCCCGCGATGATCGCGATGGGACTGTTGCGCTTGTCCGCATACTTCAACTGGTTGCCGAAGTTCTTGGGATTGCCCAGATAGACCTCAGCCCGAATGCCCGCTTTGCGCAGGTCGGCCACCATCGCCTGATACTCCGCCATCCGCGCCCGGTCCATGACGGTCACGACGACCGGCCCCGCCTCGGTCGTATCGAGCCGCCCCGTCGCATGCAGCGCTGCCAGCAGCCGGTCCACCCCGATGGACACCCCCGTCGCCGGCACCGCCTGCCCGGTAAAGCGTTTGACCAGATCGTCGTACCGCCCACCCCCCGCAACCGAGCCGAAGTTACGCACGTTCCTCTTCTCGTCGGTCACGTCGAATGTCAGCTCCGCCTCATACACCGGCCCGGTGTAATAGCCGAGGCCACGCACCACGGAAGGGTCTATGACGATGCGGTCGGGGCCGTAGCCTTGGGCGGCGAGAAGGTCATAGATCAACGCGAGCTCATCTACGCCTTCCGTCCCAACAGGGGACGCCTCAACTAATTGACGAAGATAATTAACCATCATGCCGTTGGCTAAATCACCAACTGACTTTTCACGTTCGACTAGCTTGTTAGGATTTGAACGATAGGACATCTCACGACCGATCATTTCGATCACTGCGTCATCTTGAGCATCCATCGCATCACGAACATCAACTTCATTCATGCGCTTCTCGGCTTCGACAAACCCCATCACAACCTCGGCCTGAGCCTCACTCAGCCCCGCCCCCTTCGTGAAATCCCCGCTCTCGTCCTTCCGCCCTTCGCCCAGCAGCGCCCGCACGCCCTCCACGCCCAGCCGGTCCAGCTTGTCGATGGCGCGCAGCACGATACCGCGCTCGGCCTCTTTGTCGTCGCCCGACAGTCCCGCCACCTCCAGCACGCCGTTCAGCACCTTGCGGTTATTGACGCGGATCACGTACTGCCCGGCCAGCCCCACCGCCTCCAGCGTATCCGCCAGCATCGCGCAGATCTCGGCGTCGGCGGCAACCGACGCCGCCCCCACCGTATCCGCGTCGCACTGATAGAACTGCCGGAACCGCCCCGGACCCGGCTTCTCGTTGCGCCACACCGGCCCCATCGCATAGCGGCGATAGGGCGACGGCAGGTCGTTGCGGTACTGCGCCGCGACCCGCGCCAGCGGCGCCGTCAGGTCATAGCGCAGCGCCAGCCAGTCGCCGTCCTCTTCCCACGCAAAGACGCCCTCGTTCGGGCGGTCCACGTCGGGCAGGAACTTGCCCAGCGCCTCGACCGTCTCGACGCCGGAGGTCTCCAGAGGGTCGAAGCCGTAGCGGTGGTAGACTTCGGCGATCTGCGCCAGCATCCGGGTGCGCTGCGCCACCTCGGCGCCAAAGTAATCGCGGAACCCCTTGGGTGTCACAGCCTTGGGGCGGGGTGCGGGCTTGTCCTTGGCCATGGTCGTCCTCGGGCGCTGGTGTATCTGGCGTGGCACATACCCCGCACCCGGTCGCGGGGCAATGCCTGCGGGCCCCATCCCCGGTGGCGCCCCGCGCCGCAACGCGCTAGAGACGGCCCATGACCGATACCCTGCATCTGGAAGAACGCATCGCCCACCTGACCCGCGTGGTCGAGGATCTGTCCGACGTGATCGCGCGTCAGGACCGGATCATCGACAGCCATGCCCGCCTGTTGGACATGCTGATGGCCCGCGACGCCGCCCGCGACGCCGAGGCCGGTGGCAGCATCCCCCTGGGCGACCAGCGCCCGCCGCACTGGTAAATCCGCCGCCCACCGCCCTGGGTCCGCATTCTTCTGGTCAAAAATATCCCGGGGGAGTCCGCCCTGCGGACGGGGGCAGCGCCCCCGGCACCGTCCGCCACACGCTCACCGCTCTGTGCCGGACCCCGCGACGACACCCGCGTGCAGCAGGTATTCCACCCAGTTGTCGCTGCCGGAAAACGACGGATAGGCCGTCACGAACACCGTCCGCTCGCCCAGCGCATCGATCCGTGCGCCGCAGGGCGCGCCCGATGCGGCACCGCAAAACGCCGCCTTGATTTGCTCATAGGCCGTGTCGGTGGGCGAATAGGGCCGCGTGTTGTCCGTTTGATACCGCACCCCTTCGTGGGTCGTCACGTCGCCCATTAGAACGAGGGCCGCCGTGAACTGACGCAGACAGCCGTCGGTGAACCCGTCCACGTAATGCGCGCGCGGTGCGGTGCTGGTCGGGTCCGTGTCATAGACCGTATAACCAGATGCCGTGACGACGGGCCGCCCCAGACTGCTGGCCGCCACGTCGCAGGTCATCTCGATCTGACCGAACGGCAGGCCTGCGCCCGGTGCCGCCACGGCACTGTCGACGGTGCTGTTGATGACCGGCGTATCGACGCCCAGCCCCCCGGTTCCCGCACACCCGGCCAGAACGACGCACAATCCCGCAGAACCCGCAAACCGCATCGCAACGCCCCCCTTACCCACTTGGCCGCAACCTAGCACCGCTGTCGTCCCCGGCCAGCGCGTCAGGCATCCTCGACCTCGATCACGCCGCCCAGACTGCGCAGCGCCCCCCGGACCTGCGGATTCACAGGGAAATCCTGCCCCAGATCCAGTTCCACCTCGCCCGGCAGGGCGGGGTCCATCAGGCAGAAATAGACCGGCCCCCGCGCGCCCTTCACCTTGTCGCGCACGGCGGCGCTCAGCACGCTTTCGACCGAGGCGATGGCCTCGATCCGGTCGAGGAAGACGCGCAATCCGTTGCTGGTGGCATCCACCACCGCGGTGTCGATCGGTCCGATGGACCGCGCCAGCAGCTTCAGTTGATCACTCTCCATCGTCGCCTCGACCTGCAGGACGACCTGGCTGCCCGTCTCCAGATGGGCGCGCCCCGCCTCCAGCGTGTCCGAGAATATCGTGACTTCGTATTGCCCCGTGGGGTCCGACAGTTGCGCGAAGGCAAAGCGGTTGCCCCGCGCCGACTTGCGTTCCTGCCGCCCCGACACGGTGCCCGCCATCTTGACGATGCAGGCGCCGCGCTCGGCCCGCGCCGTCACCTCGTCCAGCGTCAGCACGCCCTTGCGCTTCAACGCACTCATGTAATCGTCCAGCGGATGCCCCGACAGGTAGAATCCGATGGCCTTGAACTCCTCGGCCAGCCGCTCCGCGGGCAGCCAGTCGTCGCCACCGGCCAGACGTGGCTCGGGCAGATCGTCGCCCGCATCGCCGAACAGGCTGACCTGATTACTGACCTTCTGCTCGTGGATCGCCGCCGAATAGCCGACCAGCGCATCCAGCGACGCCATCACCCGCCGCCGGTTGCCGTCCAGCACGTCGAACGCCCCCGCCCGCGCCAGCATCTCCAGTGGACGCTTGCCCACCCGCTTCAGATCGACCCGCCGCGCCAGATCGAACAGCGTGACGAAGGGCTTTTCGCGTCCCTGACCAGCAGGCCCTTCGGCCTGACGGCCCTCGACGATCAGCTTCATCGCCTCGACGCCCACGTTCTTCAGCGCGCCCAGCGCGTAGATCAGCTTGCCGTCTGCCACGCCGAACGTCGCACCGGAGCGGTTCACGCAGGGCGGCACATAGGCCAACCCCAGCCCTTTCTTCACTTCTTGGAAATACACCGCCAGCTTGTCGGTCAGGTGGATGTCGCAGTTCATCACGCCGGCCATGAACTCGACCGGGTGGTTCGCCTTCAGCCACGCGGTCTGATAGCTGACCACCGCATAGGCCGCCGCGTGGGACTTGTTGAAGCCATAGTTGGCGAACTTCTCCAACAGGTCGAAGACCTCGCTGGCCTTCTTCTTGTCGACGCCGTTGGCCATCGCGCCCTTCTCGAACTTCGGGCGTTCGCGTGCCATCTCCTCGGCGATCTTCTTGCCCATCGCGCGGCGCAGCAGGTCGGCACCGCCAAGGGAATACCCCGCCATGACCTGCGCGATCTCCATCACCTGTTCCTGATAGACGATGATGCCCTGCGTCTCGGCCAGCAGGTGGTCGATCGACGCGTGGACCGACTCGATTTCGCGCAGGCCGTTCTTCACCTCGCAATAGACCGGGATGTTCTCCATCGGGCCGGGACGGTAAAGCGCCACCAGCGCCACGATGTCCTCGATGCAGGTGGGCTTCATGCGCTTGAGCGCATCCATCATGCCGCTCGATTCCACCTGGAAAACCGCGACCGTCTTGGCACTGGCATAGAGCTTGTAGGACGCCGCGTCGTCCAGCGGGATCGCCCCGATGTCGTACTCGAACCCTGCCGGCGGCTCGTACAGGCGCGCCCCGTCGGCGGCCACGTTCAGCGTCCGGCCATTGGCGCGGATCAGCTCCACCGCGTTCTGGATCACCGTCAGCGTCTTGAGGCCGAGGAAGTCGAACTTCACCAGCCCCGCCTGTTCGACCCACTTCATGTTGAACTGGGTCGCAGGCATGTCGGACCGCGGGTCCTGATACAGCGGCACGAGCTCGTCCAATGGCCGGTCGCCGATCACGACGCCGGCGGCGTGGGTCGATGCGTTGCGCAGCAGCCCCTCGACCTGCTGGGCATAGGTCAGCAGGCGGTTCACCACCTCCTCCGCCTTCGCTTCCTCGCGCAGGCGCGGCTCGTCCGCCAGCGCCTTCTCGATGCTGACGGGCTTCACCCCCTCCACAGGGATCATCTTGGAAATACGGTCGACCTGGCCGTATGGCATCTGCAGCACCCGCCCCACGTCGCGCACGGCGGCCTTGGACAAGAGCGCACCAAAGGTGATGATCTGCCCCACCCGGTCGCGGCCATACTTGTCCTGCACATAGCGGATCACCTCCTCGCGGCGGTCCATGCAGAAGTCGATGTCGAAGTCGGGCATGCTGACTCGTTCCGGGTTCAGGAACCGCTCGAACAGCAGGGAATAGCGCAGCGGATCGAGGTCGGTGATCAGCAGCGCATAGGCGACCAGCGACCCGGCACCGGACCCACGGCCCGGCCCCACCGGGATGCCCTTGTCCTTGGCCCACTTGATGAAGTCCGCCACGATCAGGAAATAGCCGGGGAACCCCATCTTCTCGATGATCCCCAGCTCGAACGCCAGCCGCGCCTCATACTCCGCCACCGGGGCCGCATGCGGAATCACCGACAGGCGGAACGCCAGCCCCTCCTGCGCCTGACGGCGCAACTCGGCAACCTCGTCGTCGGCGAAACGCGGCAGGATCGGCGCGCGTTTGGCGACCTTGAACGCACAGCGCCGGGCGATCTCGACGGTGTTCTCCAGCGCCTCCGGCAGATCGGCGAACAGGGTCGCCATCTCGCGTTCGGACTTGAAGTAATGCTGCGGCGTCAGCCTGCGGCGCGGTTCAGATTGATCGACATAGGACCCTTCCGAGATGCACATTAGCGCGTCATGCGCCTCGAACAGCGCGCTTTTCGGGAAATACACGTCGTTCGTGGCGACCAGCGGCAGGCCCTTGGCATAGGCCATCTCGATCAGACCGCGCTCCGACTGCGCCTCCGCCTCCGGCAGGCCGTCGCCGTCCGGGTGGCGCTGCAACTCCACATAGAGCCTGTCGCCGAACAGCGCGTGCAGCGTGTCCAGCACCTCCTCGGCCCGCGCCCGCTGGCCCTGCCGCAACAACTGCCCGAGGGGGCCGTCAGGCCCGCCCGTCAGGCAGATCAGCCCCGCATTGTGATGCGCCAGATCGTCGAAGGCGATCTGCGGCGCCGCCCCGCCGTTGTCCAGATACGCGGCGGAGTTCAGCTTCATCAGATGCATGTAGCCCGCCTCGGACTGCGCCAGCAGCACGATGGGGGCCGGATCGACGGGCCGCTTGCCCGGTTCCGTCGCCACATAGGCCAACGCCATCTGACAGCCGACGATGGGCTGGATGCCCGCCTTGGCCGCCCCCTCGCTGAACTCCAACGCGGCGAACATGTTGTTCGTGTCGGTCACGGCGACGGCGGGCATGCCCGCGGCGGCGGCCAGTCCCGGCAGCTTCTTGACGGGCACGGCGCCTTCCAGCAACGAATATTCGGTGTGGACGCGCAGGTGGATGAATCGGGGGGATTGTGTCATCCCGCCATCCTAGGCCGCGCCCGCCCCGGCGAAAAGGCGAAACGCTTAGCCATACGGCTAAGCATCTTGACTCGCGCTACGCTGCGGCGCAGGATCGCACCATGACGCTGCACCTCAATCACTTTTTCTCCGCCCTCTCCGATCCGACCCGCCGCGCGGTGATCGAACGGCTGTCCTTCGGTCCCGCCTCGGTCAGCGACCTTGCGGCGCCGCATCCGATGGCCCTGCCCACCTTCATGAAACACCTCGCCGCACTGCAACGCGCCGGTCTGGTGCACACGGTCAAGAAAGGCCGCGTGCGGATGTGCCATCTGGACGCGACACCGCTGCTGGCGGCGCAGGGCTGGCTCGCGTGGCAGCGCCGGATCTGGGAAACCCGGTTGGATCAGATCGACCAGCTCGCCCTCGCCCTCGAACGGGAGACGCTCCATGACCAATGACACGACACTGACGTTCACCCGGACACTGGCCGCCTCGCCCGCCGCCGTCTGGCGCTGCTGGACGGAACCGGACCTGATCCGCCAATGGTTCGCCCCCCGCCCGGTCGTCACGACCGAGGTCGACATCGACCCCGTACCCGGCGGCACCTTCCGCACCGTGATGGAGGTGCCGGGTCACGGCACTGTGGCGGGCGACGCGGGCTGCATCCTTGTGGCGGACCCGGCCCGGCGTCTGGTCTGGACCAACGCGCTGGGGCCGCAGTTCCAGCCCAATCGGATGGGCGACGGCCCGATGGATTTCGTGTTTAGCGCCGAGATCCAGATTGCCCCCGCCCCCGGCGGCTGCACCTATACCGCCACAGTCCGTCACGCCACGCCGCAGGCCGCCGCCGCCCACTGCGACATGGGCTTCTTCGACGGCTGGGGCACCGCCACGGCCCAACTGGAGGAGGTCGCGACGGCACTCTGACGCGCCCTGACCCTCACAAGACGCCTCCGTCCCTCGCTGCCGGACCGGGCGCCTTGCCCTTCTTCTGGTCAAAAATATCCCGGGGGACGGCGCAGCCGGGGGGCTGGCCCCCTCCGCCCTTGCCAAACGCGCCGCAACCTTGTTGTCTGGACCGATACGGGGGCCGATCTCTACGCCGCATCGACGTCGCGCCACACCCGATCGACCTTGGTAACGCGGCAGGTTTTCACATGGACATCACGTTTCTTCTGAACGGAGAGACCGTCACCACGCAAACGTCCCCCACGGCGACGCTGCTCGACTGGCTGCGCGAGGGGCGCGGGCTGCGCGGCACGAAGGAAGGCTGCAACGAGGGCGACTGCGGCGCCTGCACGGTGATGGTCACCGACGACCACGGCCCCCGCGCCCTGAACGCCTGCATCCTGTTCATGGGGCAGCTGTCCGGCAAGGCCGTCCGCACGGTGGAAGGGATCGCCGCCCCCGACGGCACGCCGCATCCGGTGCAGACCGCGATGGTGGACCACCACGGCTCGCAATGCGGGTTCTGCACGCCGGGCTTCGTGGTCAGCATGGCCACGGCGCATCTGAACGGCCGCACCGACCACGACGACCAGCTGGCGGGCAACCTGTGCCGCTGCACCGGCTATGCCCCGATCGTCCGCGCCGCACAGGCGGTGGCCGCCACGCCGATCCCCGGCTGGATGCACGACACCGCGCCCGGCGGGGCTACGCCGCACGCGCCTACCAGTGCCGACGATCTGGCGGCATGGTATCTCGATCACCCGGACGGCACCCTGATCGCCGGGGCGACCGACGTGGGCCTGTGGGTGACTAAGCAGTTCCGCGATCTGGGCGACGTGGCCTTCCTGCACGCCTGCACCGACCTGCAGCAGATCGACGTGACTGAGGGCGCCATCCGGTTCGGTGCAGGCGTCACCATGACCCGCGTGCTCGATGCGGTGGCTGACGACTATCCGTCCTATGCGGACATGATCCGGCGCTACGGCTCAGTGCAGGTGCGCAACGCCGCGACCATCGGCGGCAACATCGCCAACGGCAGCCCCATCGGCGATAACCCGCCCGCGCTGATCGCGCTCGATGCCGTGCTGCACCTGCGGCGCGGCGACGTGGTCCGCGACGTGGCCTTGGCCGACTACTTTCTGTCCTACGGACGGCAGAGCCGCCAACCGGGCGAGTTCGTGATCGGCGTCACCATCCCGCGCGGGTGCCACGACCACCGGGTCTACAAGCTGTCCAAGCGGTTCGATCAGGACATCTCGGCGGTCTGCGGCGCGTTCGACGTGACCGTGACGGACGGCACCGTGACCCGCGCCCGCATCGCCTTCGGCGGCATGGCGGGGGTGCCGAAACGCGCCTCTGCGGTCGAATCCGCCCTCATCGGCCGACCCTGGACCGATGCGACCGTGTCCGCCGCCCTGCCCGCCTTCGCCGACGACTTCCAACCGCTCAGCGACATGCGCGCCAGCGCCGCCTACCGCCTGACGACGGCGCAGAACATGCTACGCCGCTATCACGCGGACCTGTCCGGCCAAACGGTCGATGTGCGAAAGGTGCGGGCATGACCACGCAGAAACCCGCCCCGCAAGCCGCGTCAGCCGCCCTGCCTCAGGCGGCAACGGCGTCGCTGCCGCACGCGCCCCTGACCCACGACAGCGCCCCGCTGCACGTGACCGGGGCCGCGCGCTACATCGACGACATTCCGGTGCCCGCAGGCACGCTGCATCTGGCGTTCGGCCTGTCCACCGTGGCACGCGGCGTGCTGACGGCCCTCGATCTGGATGCGGTCCGTGCCGCGCCCGGCGTCGTGGCCGTGCTGACCGCCGCCGACCTGCCCTTCGCCAACGACGTCTCGCCCAGCAACCATGACGAGCCGCTCTTGGCCACGGACCGGGTGCATTACGTGGGCCAGCCACTGTTCGCGGTGGTGGCCGACAGCCACCTTGCCGCGCGATACGCCGCCCGTCTGGGCAAGGCCGCGATCACGACCGAGGCACCGGTGCTGACGATTCAAGACGCCCTCGCCGCCAATGCGCGGTTCGAGGATGGCCCCCGGATCTGGACCAAGGGCTGCGTCGACACCGCCCTGTCCCGCGCGCCTCACCGGGTGCAGGGCCGCATCGACATGGGCGGGCAGGAGCATTTCTATCTCGAGGGGCAGGCCGCCCTCGCCCTGCCGCAGGACAACGGCGACATGGTCGTGCAGTCGAGCACCCAGCACCCGACCGAGATCCAGCACAAGGTGGCCGAGGCGCTGGGCCTGCCGATGCACGCCGTCCGCGTCGAGGTGCGCCGCATGGGCGGTGGCTTCGGCGGCAAGGAAAGCCAGGGCAACGCGCTGGCCGTCGCCTGCGCCGTCGCCGCCCGCCTGACGGGACGCGCCTGCAAGATGCGCTACGACCGCGACGACGACATGATCGTCACCGGCAAGCGGCACGATTTCCGCATCGACTACGACGCGGGCTTCGACGCGCAGGGGCGGCTGACGGGCGTCGATTTCACGCATCACACCCGCTGCGGCTGGGCGATGGACCTGTCCCTGCCCGTGGCCGACCGCGCCATGCTGCACGCCGACAACGCCTATCTGCTGGACGCCTGCCGCATAACGTCCCACCGGCTGAAGACCAACACGCAAAGCGCCACCGCCTTTCGCGGCTTCGGCGGCCCGCAGGGCGTGCTGGGGATCGAGCGTGTGATGGACCACGTGGCGCATGTGCTGGGGCTCGACCCGGTCGATGTGCGGCGGGCGAACTACTACGCGCCGATGGACACGGTGGCAGCGGCGCTGAAGGCAACCGGCGGAGGGGGGCTGTCTGCCCCCCGGCCTGCGGCCCCCCCCGAGAGTATTTCCGAAAAAGCGAGCGGGGTCGATCTGGCCGGTCGCGGCGCACAGGTCGAAGCCGACGACCGCGCCGCCGTGCAGCGTGATGCGGTGAATACCACGCCCTACGGGATGGCGGTCACGGATTTCATCCTCGACGATCTGACGGCGCGGCTGCTGGACAGCAGCGATTATGCGGCGCGGCGTGACCGGATCGCGGCGTGGAACGCAGGCAACCCGCTGCTGAAGCGGGGGATCGGGTTCAGCCCGGTGAAGTTCGGCATTTCGTTCACGCTGACGCACCTCAATCAGGCGGGCGCGCTGGTGCATGTGTATCAGGACGGGTCCGTGCATCTGAACCATGGCGGGACCGAGATGGGTCAGGGCATGTTCCAGAAGGTGGCGCAGGTCGCCGCCGCTCGGTTCGGCATCGACGCGGGTGCGGTGAAGATCACCGCGACGGATACCGGCAAGGTGCCCAACACCAGCGCCACCGCCGCCTCCTCTGGCGCGGATCTGAACGGGATGGCGGTGGCCGCCGCTTGCGACACGATCCGCGACCGGATCGCCGCCTGTCTGGCGGAGCTGCATCAGGTGGCCCCGGATCAGGTGCGCTTCAAGGATGGCCGCGTGCGGGTGGCACAGGACGAGATGAGCTTCGCGCAGGCCGCCGCTGTCGCCTACGTGAACCGCGTGAGCCTGAGCGCCACCGGCTTTTACCGCACGCCTGATCTGGCGTGGGACCGGGTGAAGGGTCAGGGCCGCCCGTTCCTTTACTTCGCGCAGGGCGCGGCGGTGACCGAGGTGGTGATCGACACCCTGACCGGCGAGAACCGCATCCTGCGCTGCGACATCCTGCACGATGCGGGGTCATCGCTGAACCCCGCCCTCGATCTGGGGCAGGTCGAGGGCGCTTACGTGCAGGGCGCGGGCTGGCTCACGACCGAGGAGCTGGTCTGGGACGACGCGGGCCGCCTGCGGACCCATGCGCCCAGCACCTACAAGATCCCCGCCTGCGGCGACCGGCCGGAGGTGTTCAACGTGGCCTTGTGGGATCAGCCCAATCCGGCGGAGACGATCTATCGGTCCAAGGCGGTGGGCGAGCCGCCCTTCATGCACGGCATCTCGGCATTCCTCGCACTTAGCCATGCGGTGCAGGCCTGCGGACCGCACTGGGCCGACCTGCAGGCCCCCGCCACGCCGGAGGCGGTGCTGTCCGCCATCGCGCGGGCGCGTGGATAAGGGTGAGGCCGTGACGCCCATGGCCCGCACATGACCGGCATCCGCGTCAGCGTGACCCGCACGGCGGGGTCGGTTCCGCGCGAGGCGGGGACGCAGATGATGGTCTGGGCCGACCGCACCAGCGGCACCATCGGCGGCGGCGCGCTGGAGTGGGAGGCGATGACCCGCGCCCGCGCCATGCTGGCGGAGGATGTGACCGAGGCGACGCTGACCTTACCGCTTGGCCCCGCGCTGGGGCAGTGCTGCGGCGGCAGCGTGACGCTGCGGCTGGAACGGGCGGACCGGCTCGACGACGCGCCCGGTGCGCCCCTGTGGATCTGGGGTGCGGGGCACGTGGGCCGCGCGCTGGTCGGGGTGATGGCCCCGCTGCCCGCGTATGACGTGATGTGGATCGACACCCACGCCGACCGCTTTCCCGATGATCCCGGCGTGCCGGTGCTGGCGGCGGAAGACCCGCTGCGCGCGGTGGCACTGGCCGCGCCGGATGCCCATCATCTGATCGTGACCTACAGCCACACGCTGGATCTGGACCTGTGTCACGCCCTGCTGTCGCGCGATTTCGCCAGCGTCGGGTTGATCGGATCGGCCACGAAATGGGCGCGGTTCCGCACGCGGCTGGGTCATCTGGGCCACAGCCCCGCCCAGATCGCGCGCATCCGCTGTCCGATCGGCGATCCGACCCTTGGAAAGCATCCGCAGGCCATTGCCATCGGCGTCGCCATGGGGATGCTGCGGGGCGGGATGGCTGATACGGGCGAGGATGCGGATGACTGAAACCCTGTTGGCGCTGGACGGCCTGACCAAGGCCTATCCGGGTGTGATCGCCAACCGCGACGTGTCGTTTTCCATCCGCCGGGGCGGCATCCATGCGCTGCTGGGGGAAAACGGCGCCGGCAAATCCACGCTGGTCAAGACGATCTATGGCCTGGTGCGGCCCGATGCAGGAACCATGACGCTGAACGGCGCGCCCTATATGCCAGCCGATCCGGGGGCTGCGCGACGGGCCGGTGTCGCGATGGTGTTCCAGCACTTCTCGCTCTTCGATGCGATGACCGTGGCGGAAAACATCGTGCTGGGCATGGACCAGCCACCCAGCCCCCGTGCGATTTCGGCAGAGGTCCGCCGCGTCTCGCAGCTTTACGGCTTGCCGCTGGACCCCGCGCGCATCGTGGGCGACCTGTCGGCGGGCGAGAGGCAGCGCGTCGAGATCATCCGCTGCCTGCTGCAGGACCCCAAGCTGCTGATCATGGACGAACCCACCAGCGTGCTGACCCCGCAGGAGGTGGACATCCTGTTCCAGACCCTGCGCAAGCTGGCTGCCGAAGGCACGGCGATCCTCTATATCAGCCACAAGCTGGGCGAAATCGCGGCCCTGTGCGACGAGGCAACGGTGCTGCGGCAGGGACAGGTCGTGGCCACCTGCGATCCGCGCACCACCGCGCCCCGCGCGATGGCGGAACTGATGGTTGGCAGCGTGCTGCAGGCCCCTGTGCGCGTCGCCCGGCCCGAAGGCGCCATCGCGCTGACCTTGCGGGGCCTGACGGCCCCGGCGCCGCACCGGTTCGGCACCGCGCTGAAGGGGATCGACCTGAGCCTGCGCGCGGGCGAGGTCGTGGGCATCGGCGGCGTCGCCGGCAACGGGCAGGACGAGCTGGTCGCCGCCCTGTCGGGCGAGATGGCCGTGGCGGCGGACATGGTCCGGCTCGGCGACACGGCGATCGGCGACGCGGGGGTGAACGCCCGGCGCGCGGCAGGGCTTCTGTGCGGACCGGAGGAACGGCTGGGCCATGCAGCCGCCCCCGACATGTCGCT
The DNA here is from genome assembly GCF_900110065.1 of Loktanella fryxellensis. GTDB lineage: Bacteria > Pseudomonadota > Alphaproteobacteria > Rhodobacterales > Rhodobacteraceae > Loktanella > Loktanella fryxellensis. Next base: position 23,829 of record NZ_FOCI01000008.1, read on the forward strand.
GACAGAAAATGCGCTGCTGACGGGCGCGCGGCGCAAAGATCTGGCGCGGCGCGGGTTCGTGCGCTGGCCTGCGGCGAAAGCCTTTGCGCAAGAGATCATCGCGGCCTTCGACGTGCGCACGCCGGGACCGGAGGCCGCAGCCCGGTCGCTGTCGGGGGGTAACCTGCAGAAATTCGTGATCGGGCGGGAAATCCTGCAAAACCCCCGCGTGCTGGTGGTGAACCAGCCCACGTGGGGCGTCGATGCAGCGGCAGCGGCGGCGATCCGTCAGGCGCTGCTGACCCTTGCGGATGGGGGGGTGGCGGTCATCGTGATCTCTCAGGATCTGGACGAGCTGATGGAAGTGTCGGACCGCTTCTGCGCGCTGACCGACGGGCGTCTGTCGCCCTCGCGCCCTGCGCGCGGACTGACGGTCGATCAGATCGGCCTGATGCTGGGCGGCGCCCACGATCTGGAGGTCGCGCATGTCGGTGCGTGAGGGACGCCTGCCGCGGGCGAGTATTTGGACAAAAGCGAGGACGGGGGCGGCGCAGGACACAGCCACCGGCGGGCGCTTGTCCGGCCAGATGACACAGGAGGGCGGCGCATGATCCGGCTGGAGAAGCGACCGCAGCCGAGCCGCGGCTGGAGCTATGCCGCGCCGGTCTTGGCGGTGCTGCTGACGATGCTGCTGGGGGGCGCGCTGTTCGCGGCGCTGGGGCAGAATCCGGTCGTGGTGATCCGCACGATCTTCCTCGATCCGCTGTTTTCCGAGTTCGCGTGGTTCTACCGCCCGCAACTGCTGATCAAGGGCGCGCCGCTGGTCCTGATCGCGGTGGGGCTGAGTTTCGGGTTCCGGGCCGGCATCTGGAACATCGGGGCCGAGGGGCAATACATCATCGGCGCGCTGGTCGGTGCGGCGGTGGGCCTCGCGCTCTATCCGCTGGAGAGCCGCTGGGTGTTCGTCGCGATGGTCGTGGCGGGGGCGTTCGGCGGCTGGGCCTGGGCGATGATCCCCGGCCTGCTGCGGGTGAAGTTCGGCACCAACGAGATCCTCGTGTCCCTGATGCTGGTCTACGTGGCCGAAAGCCTGCTGGCCGCCATGGCGCTGGGACCGCTGAAGAACCCCGAGGGCATGGGGTTCCCCGGCAGCCGCAACCTGTCGCAGTATCCCGGGGCGGCGAACCTCGACCTGATCGCGGGCACCGGGCTGCACTGGGGCGTCGTCGCGGCGCTGATCGCGGTGATCTGCGCCTATGTGGCGCTGGCCCGGCACATCTTCGGATTTCAGGTGCGGCTGGCGGGACAGGCGCCGCGCGCCGCGCGCTTTGCCGGTGTGCGTCCGGCGCGGCTGGTGCTGGTCTGCATGGGCCTGTCCGGCGCGCTGGCGGGGCTTGCCGGCCTGTTCGAGGTGGCGGGCCCAGCGGGGCAGGTCACCATCGACTTCAACGTGGGCTACGGGTTCACCGCGATCATCGTGGCGTTCCTCGGACGGTTGCATCCCATAGGCATCCTCGCCGCAGGCGGGCTGATGGCGCTGACCTATATCGGCGGCGGCATCGCGCAGAGCAATCTGGGCCTGCCCGCCGCCGCCATCAGCCTGCTGCAGGGCATGCTGCTGTTCTGTCTGCTGGCGGTGGACATGCTGACCCACTACCGCGTCCGGCTGACCATGCGAAAGGTTGCGTGATGGATCTGAGTGCGATCAACCCAATCCTGCTGCTGGCGTCCCTGATGGTGGCCGCCACGCCGATCCTGCTCGCTGCCATCGGAGAGCTGGTGGTCGAGCGCGCGGGCGTCCTGAACCTCGGCGTCGAAGGGATGATGATCACGGGCGCCGTATCGGGGTTCATCGTCGCCGTGGCCACCGGCAATCCGTGGATCGGGTTTCTGGGGGCTGCGGCGGGCGGGGCCGCGCTGTCGCTGGTCTTCGGTGTGCTGACGCAATACCTGCTGTCCAATCAGGTCGCCACCGGTCTGGCGCTGACGTTGTTCGGACTGGGACTGTCGGCGCTGATGGGGCAAGGCTATCTGGGCATCCGGGCGCCAGCCTTTCCGGATGTGCACGTGCCGCTGCTGGCCGACATCCCGGTGATCGGTCCCATCGTGTTCCAGCACGATCCGATGGTCTATGGCGGGCTGCTGATCGTCGCTGGCGTGTACGGGTTCCTGCACCACAGCCGCGCGGGCCTGATCCTGCGCGCGGTCGGAGAGAATCACGACGCCGCCCATGCGCTGGGCTATCACGTGCGCCGCACGCGGATGCTGGCGATCGCCTTCGGCGGGGCCTGCGCGGGGCTGGGCGGGGCGTATCTCAGCCTCGTGAGGGTGCCACAATGGACCGAAGGCATGACCGCCGGGGCAGGCTGGATCGCGCTGGCCATCGTGGTCTTCGCGGGCTGGAAACCGTGGCGTCTGGTACTGGGTGCCTATCTTTTCGGCGGTGTCACCGTGCTGCAGCTTAACCTGCAGGCGGCGGGGGCTGCCGTGCCCGTCGAATACCTTTCGATGTCGCCCTATCTTGCCACGATCCTCGTTCTGGTGATCATGGCGAGCGGACGCAGCCCGGGGTCACTGGGCCGGACATTTCATGCCGCACGCTGATGCGGGAACAACCGGGGACACCACCACAATGATACGCAGAACACTCCTTGCATCCGGCGTCGCCGCCGCTGCCCTGATGGCCGCGGGCCTGCCCGCTCTGGCGCAGGACGAACCCACCAAGGTCGGCTTCGTCTATGTCGGCCCGGTCGGCGACGGCGGCTGGACGTTCGAGCACAACCAGGCCCGTCTGGCGGTCGAAGAAGAGTTCGGCGACGCGGTCGAGACGGTGTTCGTCGAATCGGTTCCCGAAGGCCCGGACGCCGTGCGCGTGCTGACCGACATGGCGCTGCAGGGCGCGGACCTGATCTTCACCACGTCCTTCGGCTACATGGATCAGACGATCGAGGTCGCGTCCAAGTTCCCTGACGTGAAATTCGAGCATGCGACCGGCTTCAAGACCGCCCCGAACGTGGCCGCCTACAACGCCCGCTTCTATGAAGGCCGTGCCGTGCAGGGCCACATCGCGGGCCACGTGACGGAATCGAACATCATCGGCTACATCGGATCCTTTCCGATCCCCGAAGTGATCCAGGGCATCAACAGCGCCTATCTGGCCGCCAAGGCGGTGAACCCGGACGTGGAGTTCAAGATCGTCTGGGCCTACACGTGGTTCGATCCGGCGAAAGAGGCCGAATCCGCCAACGTGCTGATCGAACAGGGCGCCGACGTGATCCTGCAGCACACCGACTCCACCGCACCGCAGGCCGCGGCGCAGGCCGCGGGCAACGTCTATACCTTCGGTCAGGCGTCCGACATGGCGGAATACGCGCCGATGCCGCGCGTGTCGTCGATCATCGACAACTGGGCCCCCTACTATATCGAGCGGACGCGCGCCGTGATCGACGGCACGTGGGAAACCCAGTCGGTCTGGCAGGGCATCGCCGACGGAATGGTCGGCATCGGTGAGATCACCGATGCGGTCCCGGCCGAGGTCAAGGTCACTGCCGAGGCGATCCGCGACGGGATCGTGGCCGGCACGATGCACCCCTTCACCGGGCCGATCAACAAGCAGGACGGGTCCGTCTGGCTGGCCGAAGGCGAGACCGCCGACGATGAGACGCTGCTGGGCATGAACTTCTACGTCGAAGGCATCGAAGGCGACATTCCGCAGTAAGCGATGGTCTGACAAAATGGAAAAGGCCCGCCTGTTGGCGGGCCTTTTTCGTCAGACGCAAGGAGTCCGGCGAATGCCGGATCAGTCGCCCATCGACATGAACGTGCCGTCGCCGTTCACGATGTTTTCGATCCGGCTGGCTTTCAAAGATGCGCTCGACTGGTCGTTCATGACCCGCTTGGCGTCCTCGATCTCGGACGCCGTGAACTGCTCGCCCGCATCGACGCGCACGCCCAGCGCCGACAGATTGGCATCGAAGTCTGCGCGGGACGCGGCGGAGGTGTCGGCGACGTCCATGGGAATCAGGGTGTTGGTCTGTGCCGTGACGGGACCTGCGGCAAGTGCCGCGATCGTCAGGGCGGCTGCGGTGAAAGCGGTGAGCGGGCGGAACATGATGGTCTCCCAATGATGATTTACATCGACCGAACATTCCGCGCCCGTCGCCGGGTCCCGGGCCGCACGCAGTCGTGAGCGCGCGTGTCCCCGCGCCGCGCGGGTGCGTCCCGCCCGCATGCAAAAGGCCCGCACGGGGGTGCGGGCCTGATGGGGTCTGGACCGGGGCCGTGCCCCGATCGTGCCTGACAGCTATCAAAAGCCGGGCAGCTCTCAGAAGCCGGGCAGCTATCAGAAGCTGTAGCCGGCGCCGCGGTCGTTGGACTCGCCGTTCACGATCAGATCCACGCGACGGGCCTTGGAGCTGAAGTTGCCCTGGTCCAGCACGACGCGCTGGATGGCGGTCAGTTCGTCGTCGGTCAGAACGTCGCCCTTGCGCGTCGTGACGCCCAGCGTGTCGAGGTTCTGCAGCGTGGCTTCGAGGCCCGTTTTCGAACGGTCGTTGGTGCCGTTGGTGGCGACCAGATCGCTGACGCTGGCAGCAGAGGCGGCCGTGATGCCGAGGCCGGCGATCAGGGCGGTCGCGACGATGGAAGATTTCAGGAAGGTCATGGGAGGTCTCTTTCGTTGATCGTATCTGCGAGGGGTCATTCCCTCTTGCCACAGCGATATAGGTGACGATTTTACGAATGTGCACACCAAATCCGTTACTTTAATGTGATTGTTCATCTTCGCACATAAACTGGATCAAACTTGCAGGCTGCACGGGGCTTGCGGCCGTCGCAGGGCCGGTGGCGGCGTTGCAGGTCGTGCCACGCCATGCGAGGCTGTGCCGATGACACACCTGACCTGCCGCGATGGCACCACCCTATCCCGCCTGACCTTCGGCACCATGCAGTTCGGGGGCCGCGCCGATGCGCAGGCCAGCCGGGTGATGTTCGACACGGCCCGCGCCGCCGGCATCAATCATTTCGACACCGCCGTGGGCTATGCCGACGGGCGGTCCGAGGCGCTGTTGGGTCCGATGATCGCGCCGGATCGTGACCGCCTGTATCTTGCCACCAAGGTGGCGTTTCACGGCGGCGCGGGGGACGCAAACATCCGCGCACAATTCGACATCAGCCGCAGGCAGTCGGGACTGGACACGGTGGACCTGCTGTATCTGCATCGCTGGGACGCAGAGACGCCGCTGGAGAAAACGTTCGAGACGCTGGCCCGCCTGCAGGACGCTGGGCTGATCCGGCACATCGGCGTGTCGAACTATGCCGCGTGGCAGGTGATGAAGGCGCAGGCGGTCTGTGCCGCCCTCGGCACCCGCATCGACGTGATGCAGCCCATGTACAACCTCGTCAAACGGCAGGCCGAGGTCGAGATCCTGCCGATGGCCGCCGATCAAGGCATCCTCGTCTGCCCCTATTCGCCACTGGGCGGTGGCCTTCTGACCGGCAAATACGCACGTGGCGATGCCGGTCGGTTGACCGACGACGCGATGTATGCAGCCCGGTACGGGCAGGACTGGATGCACCTCGCGGCAGCCCGGCTGGCCGATCTGGCGGCAGAGGTCGGCGTGGACCCGGCGACGCTTGCGGTGGCATGGGTTGCGGCACATCGCACCGCCCCCTCGCCCATCGTGTCCGCCCGGTCGGCGGAACAGCTGGCCCCCTCGCTGGCCGCACAGGATCTGGTGTTGTCGCCGGCGCTGCGGGACCGCATGACGGCCCTGTCGCCGACACCGCCCCCGGCGACCGACCGGCTGGAAGAGGTCTGACGCCTTGCAGTGCCGCGTCGCATCGCAGGTGGCCCACGCATGGCAAGGATGGTGGAACGTGGCGTGCCGCTACGCTATGGGTGAAGCGGCACATCACTATGCCCGAATCCCGCCCCACCCGCGTTGCCGCGACTGACGCAAAAAGCGAAGCGACCCTTGATGACCCGAGTTCGCCCCCCATGTCAGGATCATGGATGACACGCCCGTGACCCGACCCGACCATGCACGATTGCCTGCAGACCATCTGCCGGGTGCGTCTCCCGCAGTGCCTGCGGCGACGGGCCGTGCCGCCGCGACCCGCGAAAAGCTGCGCCTGAGCCGCGAAAAACTGCGTGCGCACCGCGAGAACATGCGCCTGAAGCGCCAGTTCGAGCGTCTGCACCGTGACTTTCCCCGCCTTGGTGGGCCGCTGCACCGGTTGAGCAAGCCGGGCTGGGCCATGGTCCGCATCCCCGTCGGCATCATGTTCGTGGTCGGTGGTCTGCTGTCCATCCTGCCGGTGTTCGGTCTGTGGATGCTGCCCGTGGGCCTCTTGCTGCTGGCCGTGGACGTTCCCTCTATGCGGCGGCCCGTCTCGGCCGCGATGATCCGGCTGCGGCGTCGGGCCGATGTGTATCGGCAGCGTCGCAAGTCGAAGCGAAAGTAGGCCCCGCGCGGATCGGATGCCGCAGGGGGCGCTGTCCCCGATGCTGCCCCCCCCGGGATCTGTCGGACGCGAAGAAGCCGCGGACGCGGCGGCGCATCGGACGCCTGCCGCGTGACATCGCGGGCCGGGCCACCTAAAAGCGGGGGGGGCAAGCCGAGGGGGACACCGACATGCAGGTCTGCAGGACCGTGGACGAGATCCGCAGCGCGGTTGCGACCTTGCGTGCGAACGGCAGCGTCGGCCTCGTCACCACGATGGGCGCGCTGCATGCGGGGCATATGGCGCTGGTCGCGGCAGCGCAAGCGGATCATGCCGCGGTCGTCGTGACGATCTTCGTCAATCCGACGCAGTTCGGCGATCCCGCCGACCTCGCCGCCTATCCGCGCCGCGACGATGCCGATCTGGCGCTGCTGGCGGCGGCGGGCGTCGATGCGGTGTTCCTGCCAGATGCCGCCGCGATCTACCCGCCCGGCGACCAGACCATCGTGGACGCGGTCACGCTCGCGCAGGCCTATCACGGGGCCGTCCGGCCGGGGCATTTCCGCGGCGTGGCGACGGTGGTGACGAAGCTCTTCAACATCGCGGGCGCCGATGCCGCCTATTTCGGCGAAAAGGACTACCAGCAACTCGCCGTCATCAGGCAGTTGGTGCGCGATCTGTTCGTGCCCATCTCGATCCACGGCGTGCCCACGGTCCGCGATGGGGACGGGCTCGCCCTGTCGTCGCGCAACCTGCGGTTGACGCCCGGCGACCGGGCCGCCGCCCCGATCCTGCACCGCGCCCTGCGCGCCGCCGCCGACACCGTCCGCCACGGCGGCACGGTCGAGGATGCGGCACAGACCATCGCCGAGATCGTGGCGACCGAACCCCGCGCCACTCTGCGCGGCATCGACATCGTGAACGCCGCCGACTTTTCGCCCGCCACAGGCGCCCCCACCGCCCCCATCGGCATCATGCTGTCCGCCCAGTTCGGCGACGTGCTGCTGATCGACCAGAAGGAGATCCTGCCATGAGCAGCCAGACCCAACCTATCCGCCGCACCACCGTCCCCCAGATCCGCGCCCGCAAGGGCGGCGATCCCATCGTGTCGCTGACCTCGTATCACGCACATACGGCGGCCATCGTGGACCGCTACGCGGACTTCATCCTCGTGGGCGACAGCCTCGGCATGGTGATGCACGGCATGGACAGCACCATCGGCGTGCCGCTCGACCTGATGATCATGCACGGTCGTGCGGTCGTGCGTGGCACCAAGAAGGCGCTGGTCGTCGTCGACATGCCCTTTGGCACCTACGAGGAAAGCCCCAACGTCGCCTTCCGCAACGCCGCCACCATCATGAAGGAGACGGGCTGCGGCGCGGTGAAGCTGGAGGGCGGCGCGCGCATGGCCGAGACGATCCACTTCCTCGTCGAACGCGGCATTCCCGTCATGGCCCACACCGGCCTGACACCGCAGTCGTCCCACGTCATGGGCGGGTTCAAGACGCAAGGCCGCGACGACAGCACATGGGACGCGCACAGCGCCGACGCCCGCGCGGTGGCCGATGCGGGCGCCTTCGCCGTGGTGCTGGAAGGGATGGTCGAACCGCTCGCCGCGCGCATCACGCAAGAGGTGGCGATCCCCACCATTGGCATCGGCGCCTCCGTGCACTGCGACGGCCAGATCCTCGTGCTGGAGGATATGCTGGGCCTGAACCCGTGGACGCCCAAATTCGTCAAGGTCTACGGACAGCTCGGCCCGATGATCGAGGATGCGGTCAGCCGGTATGCGGCGGACGTGAAATCCCGTGCCTTCCCGACCGAGGACGAGGTCTACCGCTGAAGACGTTATCGGCAGGAAGCGACCACGCCATGGTCGTCTTTCTGCCCCGATCGGCGCCACGCCTGAAACTGCATTTGTATTATTGACACGGCCCAGACGGATTGCGGCAATTTTCAGCCGCAGGGGGGATCCCAAAAGCCCGCAGTGTGTTATTACCAAGATCACCGCACGTCAGATGCGGATTCGAGGAGTGAGCATGATGACACGCACAACGCTACTGGCGACGGCTGCCCTGTTTTTTCTGGGAGGCTGCATGGCGGCCGAACCCGTGACCGGTCGGGCGGACAACGACATGCTGCGGTTTTCCGCCATGAGCTATACCGGCGCCACCGAACGCACGAACTGATCCGCACGACGGGCAACGGCCGGTTCGGCCATTGCCCGGTCAGTGCCCTCAGGCGTCTTCGTCCATCACCAGCGGCGGCAGATTGCCTTCGGACGTGGGCAGTGTCGCGGCGGGTGTGGTGCCTGTCGCAGGGCCTGTCGTCATGCCCGTCGGGCGTACCGCTGCGTCGGGAATCGTCGGTGTGGGTGCTGGCGCTGCCCCAAGGACACCGATTTCGACCGGCGGCGGCTGCATCCCGTTCGTCGAGGGGCGCGGGATCGGCGAGGATGCGGGACCATCGAGCGACGTCGTGCGCACCGGTGCGGGTTGGGGTACGGCCACGGGTTGTGGCGCAGGCGGAATGATCAGCACTTGCGTGCTGGTCCCGTCACCGGCGGTGTTGCCGTCGAATCCGACCGGCACAGGGGTTGCACATGCGGCAAGTGCCGCAAGGCCCGCCACGCTCATCAGAATCTTCATCATCGCTGTCGCTCCTTCGTCCCAGTCAGAAGTGGGTCACATCGGGCCCACGTCAAATACGCGCATTCCCCAGACGCCTTAGCACCGCAGAGGCGTCATGGCGATGTCTGTCGCGCATTACAACTGTCCCGGCACCACCAGATCGGGCGGCCGGTGCCCATCGGCGAACGTCTTGATGTTGATCAGGACCTTCTCGCCCATCTCCAGACGCCCCTCGACGGTGGCGGACCCCATGTGCGGCAACAGGATCACGTTGGACAACGCCTTGAGCCGCGGATTGATCTCGTGCCCCCGCTCGAACACGTCGAGGCCGGCCCCCGCGATCTCTCCGCTGCGCAGCATTCGCGTCAGGGCATTCTCGTCGATCACCTCGCCGCGGCTGGTGTTCACGATCACGGCGTCGGGCTTCATCAGCTTCAGCCGCCGGGCGTTCATCAGATGGAACGTGGAGGGCGTATGCGGGCAGTTGACCGAGATCACGTCCATCCGCGCGACCATCTGGTCGAGGCTGTCCCAATAGGTGGCACCCAGCGGCTCCTCGATCTCCGCCCGCAGCCGCTTGCGGTTGTGGTAGTGGATCTGCATGCCGAAGGCGCGGGCGCGCCGCGCGACGGCCTGACCGATGCGGCCCATGCCGAGGATGCCGAGGCGGCGCCCGGCGATCCGCCCGCCCAGCATCGCGGTCGGCGCCCAACCGGTCCAGTCGTCGGATTGGGCGATGCGCATCCCCTCGGGGATGCGGCGCAGCACCGACAGCATCAGGGCCATGGTCATGTCGGCGGTATCGTCGGTCAGCACGCCGGGCGTATTCGACACCAGGATGCCGCGCTGCCGTGCGGTACCCGTGTCGATGTGATCGACACCCGCGCCGTAGTTGGCGATCAGTTTCAACCGCGGGCCCGCCTGCGCCAGCAGCGCCGCGTCGATCGCGTCCGTGATCGTCGGCACCAGCACATCGGCCCCCTGCATGGCGGCGGCCAATGCATCGCGGGACATCGGCGTGTCGGTGTCGCGCAGGGTCACGTCGAACAACTCGGCCATCCGCGACTGCACGGCATCGGGCAACCGTCGCGTGACGACAACACTCAGCTTCTTGGTTGGCATTCCATCCCCCGCGCCACTGTTCAACGCCCCCGCGTGATGGCAGGTTGACAGCGAGGAACGCGGGGCACAAGAACCAACGCGCCCGCGTCAGGCAGATCGAGGCAGAGAATGACCACGACCCATTCCTTCAGGCGCTGCATGGCGGCGCTGCTGGCAGCGACACTGGCCGCACCGCTGGCAGCACAGGATGCGGCCGTCACGGCCACCACGGCCAGTTTCGCGGCGCCCGTCATGGGCCCGGAAACGAACCTTCCCCTGCCGCGCTACGTCAGCCTCAAGGCGAAGGAGGCGAACGTCCGTCGCGGCCCCTCCCTGACGCACCGCATCGATTGGGTGTTCCAGCGCCGCGACATGCCACTGCAGGTCGTAGCCGAATATGGCCTGTGGCGGCGTGTGATCGACCGCGAGGGTCAGGGCGGCTGGGTGCACTACACCATGCTGTCGGGGTCGCGCACCGTGATCGTCGATCAGGACCGCTTGCCCCTACGCACGCAGCCGTCCGACACGGCGGCGGAACGGGCAGAGCTGGAACTCAACGTGATCGCCCGCCTGGGTGACTGCGATGGCGACTGGTGCGAGTTGACCGCCGGCGGCTATTCGGGCTGGGCGCAACGCCACGTGCTCTGGGGCGTGGATCCCGCCGACTGAGGCTTTCGGCGGCAGCACGCCTGCGCTAGGGGTGGCAGCATGAGCGATACCGAAAACCACAACCGCCTGAACCTGTCCGCCGGGCTCCTGTCCTGTGCGGTGGCTCTCGCTTTGGTGGTGGCCAAGCTCTGGGCCTATGCGCAGACCGGATCGCTGGCCATCGCCGCGACCCTTGCCGATTCCGCGATGGACCTGATGATGTCGCTTGGCGCGCTCGCCGCCATCGCCTATGCGGCCAAGCCTGCGGACGACGACCACAACTTCGGCCACACCTCGGCCGAGGATCTGGCCGCGCTGGCGCAGTCGGTCATCATCCTCGCCTCGTCCGGCGTGATCGCCACGGCGGCGATCTGGCGGCTGGTGCGGGGCGATGCGGCGCTGCCCGAAAACGAAGGCGCCGGTATCGCGATCATCGCCTTCTCCATCGTCCTGACGCTGGGTCTGGTGATCTGGCAGCGCCGCGTCGCCGCCCGCACCGACAACCCGGTGGTCAAGGCCGACAGCCTGCACTACCTCGGCGACCTGATCCCGAACGTGGGCGCCATCCTCGCCCTCTGGGCCTCAGCCTCGCTGGGACTGGCGCAGGTGGACAGCGTGGTCGCATTGGGGGCCGCACTGATCCTGGCCTTCGGTGCTGTCCGCATCGGAAAGGGTGCCTTCGACGCCCTGATGGACCGTCAGGCGCCGGCCGAGGTCATCGCGGGCATCGACGCCATCGTGCGCGCCCACGACGGCGTGCGCGGGTTCCACGACCTCAAGACCCGGCGGTCCGGCAGCCGCACGTTCATCAACCTGCACGTCGAACTCGACGGCGATCAGACGCTGGATCAGGCCCATGCCATCGGCGCCAGCCTGCGCCGCGCCATCCTGCGGACCTATCCACGCACCGACGTGATGATCCACAAGGACCCGGTCGGGGTGCAGAAACACCCCGACGATCCCAGCCTCTGATCAGGCGGCCTTGTCGGAGAGCCCGCGCCCGCGCAACAGCGCATCCACCCCCGGCATCCGCCCCCGGAACTGGGTGTAAAGCGTCGCCGCATCCACCGATCCGCCCTGCGACAGCACCGTCGCCTCCAGCCGCTGCGCCAGCACCGGGTCGAACGGATCGCCCGCCGCCGTGAACGCATCGAAGGCGTCTGCGTCCATCACCTCGGACCACATGTAGCTGTAATAGCCGCTGGAATACCCGTCGCCCGCGAACACATGGGCGAAATGCGGCGTCGCGTGCCGCATCCCGATCGCATGCGGCATGTCGAGCGACGCCAGGACCTCGGCCTCTTTCTGCATCGGGTCCGACGGGGCGGGGCCTGCGTGGAACTCCAGATCGACCATCGCGCTGGCGATGTATTCGACCGTCTGGAACCCCATGTCATAGGTCGCGGCGGCCAGCATCCGGTCCAGCATGTCCTGCGGCATCGCCTCCCCCGTGGTGGCGTGGGTGGCAAAGGTCTGCAGCACCTCCGGCACCTCCAGCCAATGCTCGAACAGCTGGCTCGGCAATTCGACGAAATCGCGTGCGACGGACGTGCCGCTGACGCTTTCATAGGTCACGTCCGACAGCATCTGGTGCAGGGCATGGCCGAATTCGTGGAACAGCGTCCGCGCATCGTCATAGGACAGCAACGCAGGCTTGCCTGCCCCCGGCTTGGCGAAGTTGCACACGTTCAGCACGATGGGCCGCACGTCGCCCGACAGCCGCTGCTGGCTGCGCATCGCCATGCACCACGCGCCCGACCGCTTCGACGCGCGGGCAAAGTAGTCGCCCATGAACACCGCCACGTGCTGCCCGTCGCGCGTCACCTCCCACAGGCGCACGTCCGGGTGATAGACGGGGCCGTCCAGCGGCGCGAACTCCAGCCCGAACAGGCGGTGCGCACAGTCGAACGCCGCCGCGATCATCCGGTCGAGCTGCAGAAACGGCTTCAGCGCCGCCTCGTCCAGATCATGCTCCGCCTGACGCCGCTTCTCGGAATAGTACCGCCAGTCCCACGGCTCCAACGGTCCCGCGATCCCGTCGGCATGCAGCAGCGCCGTCAGCTTGTCCGCATCCGCAAGGGCCGCGGCCCGCGCGGGCGTCCAGACCTGCATCAGCAGGTCGCGCACCGCGTCGGGCGTGCCCGCCATCTCGGTCTCCAGCTTGTAGGTGGCGAAACTGGCGTATCCCAGCAGCTCCGCCCGTTCCGCCCGCAAGGCCAGCGTTTCCGCTGCAAGCGCGCGGTTGTCGGTGGCCCCACCGTTCATGCCCCGCGCGGTCCACGCCGCATAGGCCCGCTGCCGCAGGTCGCGGCGCGGGCTGAACTGCAGGAACGGCACGATCAGCGACCGCGACAGGGTGACGACAGGGCCGGGATGCCCGCACGCCTCGCCCGCCGCCCGGGCGGCATCCACGACGAACTCCGGCAACCCTCCCATATCGGCCTCGGTCAGCGACATCGACCAGTCGCGCTCGTCCGCCAGCAGGTTCTGCGTGAACTGCGTCCCCAGCACTGCCAGACGCGATTTCACCGCCCGCAGCCGCTCCGCCTGGGCGCCCTGTAACTGCGCGCCCTGCCGTACGAAACTGCGCTGCGTCAGCATCAGGACGCGCGCCTGCTCTTCGCTCAGCCCCAGCGTATCCGCCCGCGCCCACAGGTCCGCGATCCGCGCGAACAGCTGCGCATTGCCCGTCACCTCAGACCCGAAGGCGCTCAGCAACGGCGCGAAATCGCGCTGCAACGCCTCGCGTGCGGGCGTGCTGTCAGCCCCCGCGATGCCGTAGAAGACGCCCAGCACACGACCCAGCACGGCCTGCGCGCCCTCCAGTGCGGCGACGGTGTTGTCGAATGTCGGCGCCTCGGGGTTCTCCGCGATGGCTGCGATATTGACCCGCGCCTCGGTCAGCGCGGCCTCCACGGCAGGCGCGAAATCAGTGTCCGCGATTGCGGTGAACGGCGGCAGAGCGTGCGGGGTGTCCCAGTCGGACAGCAGCGGATTGGTCATGGCGGGTCTCCTTTACCCACACCCTAGGACCATGCCCGGCAAAGTGCCACCGCCCCCCTGCCCTCGCTTTTTAGGAAATACTCACCTTCACGGCGCGTCAGCGCCGCCCCCGTTCGAACCGGCGCAATACCAGCGACAGAGTGATGGTCATCGACAGATAGACCAGCGCCACCACGTTATACGTCTCGAAATAGCGGAAATTGCCAGCCGCCAGGACCTTGCCCAATTGCGTGATGTCGGCGACACCCAGCACGCTGACCAGCGACGAATCCTTCAGCATCGCCACGAAATCGTTGCCCAAGGGCGGCAACATGACGCGCAGCGCCTGCGGCCACACGATGAACCGGAACCGGTGCCACCGCCCCAGCCCCAGCGCACGCCCCGCCTCGATCTGCCCCACGTCGACCGATTGCAGACCGGCGCGGAACACCTCGGCCAGGAACGCGGCATAGGCCAGCACCAGTGCGATGATCGCCCGCCACAGCAGCGGAAAATCCCGCGTCCGCGCCTCCGGTAGGCCCAGCGCGTTCCACAGCGCCACCAGCGCCGGGGCCAGCACGAAGGCCACATACAGCAGCAGCACGATGATGGGGATGCCGCGCATCACCTCGACGTAGAACCGCGAGATCTGCCGCAACACGATCGACCCCGACCCCGCCATCAGCGCCAGCATCAGCCCCAGCACGCAGGCGGACGCATAGGCAATCAGCGTGACCAGAACCGTGGTCCACACCCCTTGTCCCAGCGTCATCAGCACGTCGCGCGACACCGGATCGCGCAGCACGGCCGCGAAGAGCACCACCCCGATCACGACGACCGCCACCAGCCACCATGGAAAATCGCGGTCCCCCGCGGGACCGCGCCGCATCTCAGGCATCAGGCCGCAGTCCGCCCGTCGATCTGGCCGTCATTCGCCCATCTTGAAGTCGAGGAACCACGTCGTGTTCAGCGCATCCAGCGTGCCATCCGCCCGCATCGCGGCAATGGCCGCGTTCACGGGCGCCACAAGGTCCGAACCCTTGGGAAAGATGAACCCGAAATCCTCGGTCCCCAGCTTCTCGCCCACGATCTTCAGCGCGCCCTCGCTCGCGGCGACATAGCCTTCGCCGGCGGTGCCGTCGGTCAGCACCAGATCGACGTCACCCGCGCGCAGCGCCTGCACCGTGGCACCGAACGTCTCCATCGTCTGGATGCGCGGGTTCGCCTCGTCGCCGTCAAGCACGTCATAGACCGCCACATAGAACGGCGTCGTGCCCGGCTGTGCCGCGATCATCAGGTCCGGATCGGCGGCAAAGCTCGCCGCATCCGTGAACCGCGCCTCGTCGCCGCGCACCAGCATCACCATCTCGGACGTCATGTAGGAGTCCGAGAAATCGACGACCTCGGCCCGGTCCTCGCGGATCGTGATGCCCGTCATGCCGATGTCGTATTGTCCTTCCGACACGGCGGGGATCATCGCGTCCCAGCTCGTGTTCTCATAGGTCACGACCATGTTCAGGCGTTCCGCGATCTCGGCCATCGCGTCGTATTCCCAGCCGACGGCGGCACCGTCCTGCACGAACTGCAGCGGGGGATAGGCGTTCTCGGTCACGACCGTCACGGCGCGCCCGTCCAGATCGGGCAGCGCATCCTGTGCGATCGCCGTGGTGGCCAGCAGGGTGGTCAGCAGGCCTGCGGCCAGTCGTGTTGTCAGTGTCATGTCGGTTCCCCCGGATCGGTTGTCGCGCCGACCTTGGCGCGGGTCGCATCGGCCTGCAAGCCCCGTCCAGCACAGACCCGGCACGTGGCATCGACAGGCACCGCCACGATCCGCGTCTGCGCGTAAAGCGCATCATAGATCAACAGCCGCCCACCCAACGACGTCCCCGCATCCGTCAGGACCTTCACCGCCTCGACTGCCATCATCGACCCTACGACGCCGGGCAGCGGCCCCAGCACGCCCGCCTCGGCACAGCTCGGCACCAGCCCCGGCGCGGGGCGGTTGGGAAAGACGCAAGTGTAGCACGGCGTGCCATGCGCCGGGTGATAGAGGCTGATCTGCCCTTCCCACTGGGTCAGCGCGCCCGCGATCAGCGGCACCCCCGCCGCCACGCATGCGGCATTCACCACGTCGCGCGTCTCGAAACTGTCGCAGCCATCCAGAACAAGGTCATAGTCCGCCACCAGCTCTGCCGCGATGTCCGCCGTCAGACGCCGGTTGTAGGGACGCACCGCCACGCGCGGATTGATCGCGGCAATGGCCTGCGCCGCCGCCTGCACCTTGGGCAGGCCGCGGTCGCCGTCGCGGAACAGCACCTGCCGCTGCAGATTGCTCGCCTCGACCACGTCGTCGTCGATCACCCCCAGCGTGCCGACCCCCGCCGCCGCCAGATACAGCAGCACGGGCGACCCGAGGCCCCCCGCCCCCACCACCAGCACGCGCGCCTGCGACAGCGCGACCTGCCCGGTGCCACCGATCTCGCGCAGCATGATGTGACGGGCATAGCGGTCCAGATCGTCGTTCTGCAGGCCCTTCGCCTGCACGTCAGCCACTGGCACCGCCTTACGCGCCTTTACCGCCCGGAACAGCCGGGTATAGCCCCAGACCACGACGCCCAGACCGATCACCAGCCCCCACAGCCGCGGATCGCCGCCCGTCGCCTCGCGCCACGGATGCCCGTCGGGCAGCGCCAGATGCGACGCGATGATGACCGCCAGCAGCACGCCGACCATGATCCGCCGCGCCCGCTTTGGCGCGCCCATCGCCACGCCGGTGCCCCAGATCACCGCCGCAAGGAAACCGACCATCAGCATGGGCCACCTCCGGTCGAACCGAACCCACCGGCCCCGCGCACGGTGGCATTCAGATCGCCCGCCACGAACGCCGCCTGCACCACAGGCGCCACCACAAGCTGCGCGATCCGCATGCCGTGCGTGACGGTAAAGTCCGCATCACCGAGGTTGACCACCAGCACACCCACCTCGCCGCGATAGTCGCTGTCGATCGTCCCCGGCGCATTGACCAGCGCGATGCCGTGCCGCAGGGCCAGCCCGGACCGCGCCCTGACCTGCACCTCGCACCCCACCGGGATCGCCAGCCGCAGCCCCGTCGGCACCAGTGCCCGCGCCATGGGTCGCAGCACGATCCCCGCCGCCCGGTCGTCAGGCCCGAGGTTTGCGCACACATCCGCCCCCGCCGCCCCTGCCGTCTGATAGGCCGGCAGCGGCACCGCCTCATCCGCGCCCGCGACACGGGCCACCGTCACCACGGGCACCCCTAGAACCGACATCTTGCCCGAGTTACTCCCGCCGGAGGCATCCACGCTCACGGCGTCACCGCCGTCAGCACATCCACCATCCGTGCCACCAGCCGCTCCGCCACAGCGTCCTTGCCCATGCGTGGCCAATCCTCCGCGCCCGCGTCGGTCACCAGCGTCACCGCATTCTCGGTTCCGCCCATGATGCAGGTGCCCGCAGACACGTCGTTGGCGACGATCCAGTCGCAGCCCTTGCGCGCCCGCTTCTGCGTGGCCAGCCGCGTCACGTCCTGCGTCTCTGCGGCAAAGCCCACGACGAGCGCGGGCCGCCCATCGCCCAGCCGGGACACGGCAGCCAGAATGTCCGGGTTTTCGGCAAAGGTCAGGACCGGCAAACCGTCCACCGACTTCTTCATCTTCTGCGCGCCCGCGTTGGCGACGCGCCAGTCGGCCACCGCCGCCGCACACACGACCGCATCTGCGGGCAGCGCCGCCATCACCGCGTCGTGCATCGCCTGCGCCGTCTCGACCCGGACCAAGGTCGTATCAGCGGGCGGCGGCACCACAGCGGGCCCTGTCACGAACGTGACCGTGGCCCCCGCCGCGACCAGCGCCCGCCCAATGGCCGTGCCCTGCGCGCCGGACGACCGGTTGGCGATATAGCGCACCGGGTCGATGGGCTCGTGCGTGGGGCCGGAGGTGACGATCACATGCCGTCCCCGCAACGGACCCGGCGACAGCCGCTGCACGATCGCGGCCAGAATCGCCGCAGGCTCCGCCAGCCGCCCCGGCCCGTGTTCACCGCAGGCCATGTCGCCCACGTCAGGTCCGACGAAGGCCACACCGTCCGCCATCAGCACCGCCAGATTGCGCTGCGTCGCGGGATGGTCCCACATCCGCACGTTCATCGCGGGCGCAATCAGCACCGGCGTATCGGTCGCCAGCAGCAGCGTCGTCGCCAGATCGTCGGACAGCCCCGCCGCCGCGCGCGCCATCAGATGCGCCGTCGCCGGGGCGACAACGATCAGGTCGGCGACCCGGCTCAACTGGATGTGGCCCATCTCGGCCTCTGCGGTCAGGTCAAACAACGCGCCGTGCACCGTCTCACCCGCCAGCGCCGCCACGCTCAGCGGCGTGACGAACTCGCCCGCCGCCCGCGTCATGACCGGCGTCACAACGGCCCCGGCCCCGCGCAGCAGCCGGATCAGCTCCAGCGCCTTGTAGGCCGCGATGCCGCCACCGATGATCAGCAGGATACGCTTGTCGTGCAGCATGGCGGACCGCCCCCTTGGTTGCGCCCAGATGTAGGCGCAGGTCCGCCCGATGACAACGCGGCAGCTAGTCGGCAAAGACCGCGCAGGGATCGGCGCGGTCCGGGGCCGGTGCGGTGACCACCCGGTCGAACGGTGCATCCGCTGGCACGTCGCCCTCGACCTGCCCCAGCGACCAGACCGTCAGGTCGGGCCGCATCGCCCGGATCGTCGCGGGCGCGCCCACATCGGTGCGCGCATGGCCCGTGCCGGTGATCAGCACCACCGGACCGCCGTGTGCCTCGAATGCCGCCACTGCCGCCGCGCCGAAGGCCGCATCGCGCAGTCTCTGCGCCTCGACCATGCCGGGCAGCATCTCCTCTGGCAGGGCACCGCAATGGGCATCCGCCTGTTCCTGCGCCAAGGTATCGCGCTGCGCTTGCGTCAGATCCGGCACGATGGCGTCGGTCTGGCCTGCAGCCCCGTCGGTCATCGCCGCCAGCAGCGCGTCGCGCCCGACCGCGGCGCCGACGATCTGCGCATCCGGTGCTGCCGCGAAAATCGGCGCATAAAGGTCGAAGTCCGGCCAACCGCTCTTCGCCCAATCGAACGCCGCCGCCAGCGCATCCACGTCGGTGCGGTCCACGGCCATGGCCGCTGCCGCCTGCGCGGCGTCCAGCATCTCAAAGATCAGCGCCGTCGGTGTCACCTCGGCCACGATGGCTGCCTGCGTCGCGTGATGGGCAGGGTTGTCATGCACCTCGCCCAACACGAAGATGTCGGCGCGTGGCGTTGGGCCGACATCCTGCGCCGATACCATGATCGGCCAGATCGCCAGCAGGGCCGCCCACCGCATCATGCGAAGAACGACAGCACTTCCCGGCTTTGGTTCTCGAGGTTCTTGCGCATCTTGCCGAAGGCCGCCGCTTCCAGCTGACGCACGCGCTCCTTGCTCAGACCCAACTCGACACCAAGGCTTTCCAGCGTGCGGGGGTCATCGCGCAGTTTGCGTTCCCGCACGATGAACCGCTCGCGGTCGTTCAGATCACGCAGCGCGGTCAGCAGCCATTGCCGCAGGCGGGCATTATCATGGGACAATTGCACGTTCTCTGCGGCTTGCGTGGTGTCGTCCTCCAACGCATCGATCCACTCCCGGCCTTCGTCCTCCGAAGACTGCGTCGCGTTCAAACTAAAGTCGGATCCCGACAAACGGCCTTCCATCATCTCCACGTCGTGCAGCGGGACGCCCACTTCCGTAGCAATCATCCGGCGCATTACGTGGCCTTCAAGCTTGATGCCTTCCGCCGCCGCCTCACGCTCCAGCCGCGCCTGAACCCGGCGCATGTTGAAGAACAGCGACTTTTGCGATGACGTGGACCCGGTGCGCACCATCGACCAGTTGCGCATCACGTAATCCTGAATGCTCGCCTTGATCCACCAGACTGCATAGGTCGAAAAGCGGACACCGCGGTCGGGGTCGAACTTTTCGGCGGCCTTCATGAGACCGACGGAGGCTTCCTGGATCAGGTCGTTCATCGGGGCGCCGTAACGCTTGAATTTCGCGGCCATCGAGATGGCGAGGCGCATGTAGGCGGTGATCAGACGGTGCAGGCTTTCCTCGCACCGCTCGTCGCGCCAGGCATAGGCCAGACGCAATTCCGTCTCGGCATCGAGCAGTTCCGCTTTCATCGCGGTGCGCGACAACGTCTGGTCCGAAAATCCGTCGAATGCCATGATGATCACCCCCTGGTGTTGCGCGAACTGCTTGAGTCTGTGACCGTGGCAGTCTCTATGTGCGATCAACACGAATGATGCGCGAAAGTTCCATGACCAAGTTGCCGCACCTCCTGTTCATGCTATGGGCCTGTCTGCCCGTCGGATGGCTGCGGCACCGCTGCGACCATCGCAGCCATGTACGGTGAAAAAGCCATGATCTGCAGCGACATGCACCTGAATAAGGCGCGTCTTCACACCATGCGCCGTCGTCATCACGGGCTGCGAAGAGGCACGCAACGCCTGCATCCGGCTTTCCTGCACAACACCTGTGCGGCGATGCGGCGGATCTTGCGGCGAAGCCAGCGGGCAAGGGGGGCGTCATGACGCGTCTCTGGCTGATCCGTCATGGACCGACGCACCAGACGGCGATGACCGGCTGGCGCGACGTGCCCGCCGATCTGAGCGATTCTGCGGCACTCGCCCGGCTGTCGGCCTATGTACCGGCGCCGGCCCTCGTCGTATCGTCAGACCTGATCCGCGCCGTGACGACCGCCGACGCGATCGCGCAGGACCGACAGCGCCTGCCCCACGATCCCGATCTGCGAGAGATCGATTTTGGCGCGTGGGATGGCCTGCACTACACGCAGGTCGCCGCCCGGGACCCCGTGCTGTCGCGGGCCTTCTGGGACACGCCCGGCGACCTCGCGGCGCCCGAAGGGGAAAGCTGGAACGTCATGACCGCGCGCGTGACGGCGGCCATCGACCGTGTGATCGCAGCGCATCGCCCCGCCGATCTGGTCGTGGTGGCGCATATGGGCGCGATCATGTCGCAGATCCCCCGCGCCACGGGCGGCACCGCCGTGCAGGCGATGGGCCACCATATCGACGCCCTCGGCGTCACCGACATGACACTGACGCCGCAGGGCTGGCGCATCGGCACCATCAACCATCGCCCCTGACCCCTGAACCCCTGACCACGAAAGGCACCGCATGACCTACGATCTGACCATCGGCGACCGCACCTTCTCCAGCTGGTCCCTGCGCGGCTGGCTGATGCTGGTCTGCTTCGGCCTGCCGCACCGCACGCGGATGGCCGGGCTCTACTCCGGCACCCTCGCTGCCGATCTGGCGGACCTCGCCCCGGCGCGCACGGTGCCCGTGCTGCGCACGCCCGACGGCGCGGTGCTGACCGACACAATCGCCATGGCCGAAACGCTGGCCGAGCGTCACCCGGACGCGGGTCTCTGGCCGCGGGACCCCCACGCCCGCGCCCTCGCCCGCAGCATGGTGGCCGAGATGCACGCAGGCTTCGGCGCCCTGCGCAGCGCCTGCCCGATGATGCTGGCCCACGCCTGGGACGGCTTCGTGGCACCCGACGCGGTGCAGGCGGACCTTTCGCGGCTCACCGCCCTCTGGGCCCTCGCGCGTGCACGCCACGGTGCGGACGGCCCGTGGCTCTTCGGCACCTACAGCCTCGCGGATGTATTCTACGCCCCGGTCGCGGCCCGCATCGCGACCTACGGTCTGCCCGTGGATGCCGCGGCGCAGGACTACGTCGCACACACGCTGGCCGAGACATCCTTCCGCCAATGGCGCGCCCTCGGCCTGACGCGCCACTACGACCCCATGCCCTACGCGGTGCCGTTGCCGCAGCGCCCGTGGCCCGGCCCCGCCCCGCTCACCGCCACGCCCGTCGACCACGGCACCCCCGAAAACGCCACCTGCCCCTATTCCGGCCTGCCCGGCACGCATCTGCTGCAGCTCGACGGCCGCACCTTCGGCTTCTGCAACGCCACCTGCCGGGACAAGACCGTGGCCGACCCCGCCGCATGGCCCGCATTCATGGCCCTGCTCTGACGCAGCCCCGCCCCGGCCTCATCTGACCCGTAAACTCCCCCGCGGGAGGGTCCGATGCCGCCGCTCGGCCCCGACCCGCACCGCCGGGCACGACGACCGGACCCACACCCGCCACGCCGCCACGCCTCGCTTTTTGCAAAATACTCCCCCCGGAGGGTCCGGCGCAGCCGGATCGCACACCCCCCCTCACACCGCCCCCACGCAACCGACCTGCCCCCGCTCGCCCTTGAGCCTAGCGCATCATCTTGCCGCAAATACGCCCCGCCGAGGGTCTGGCACCGCCGGATCAGACCTCCTTCGTCAGGGTCAGGCGGAAACTGACCGCCTCAGCCACGTGTTGGCGCTGCACCGGGTCCGATCCATCCAGATCGGCGATGGTGCGCGCCACCCGCAGCACCCGGTGATACCCCCGCGCAGACAAACCGAACCGGTCGGCGACCCGCAGCAGCAGCGCCCGCCCCTCCGCATCCGGTGTCGCCACCGCATCCAGCACCGCACCCTGCGCGTCCGCATTGGCCCACATCCCCGCCTGCCCGGCATAGCGGGCCACCTGCACCGCGCGGGCGACGGCCACCCGCGCCGCGATCCGGGCCGAGGTATCCTCGCCCACCGGAAGGTCGAGGTCGGTGAACGCCACCGGCGGCACCTCCACACGCAGGTCGAAACGGTCCATCAGCGGCCCGCTGATCCGTCCCATGTAATCGTCACCGCAGGCCGGTGCGCGCCCGCAGGCCCGCGCCGGTTCGGCCAGATACCCGCAGCGGCAGGGGTTCGCTGCCGCCACCAGCATGAACCGGCAGGGATAACGCACATGCGCGTTGGCGCGCGCCACCACGACCTCGCCGGTCTCGATGGGCTGGCGCAGGGTTTCCAGCACGGCGCGGGGAAACTCGGGAAACTCGTCCATGAACAGCACGCCATTGTGTGCCAGACTGATCTCTCCCGGCTTGGCCCCGCGCCCACCGCCGACGATGGCGGCCATCGACGCGGTGTGGTGCGGCTCCCGGAACGGACGCTGGCGCGAGATGCCGCCCGCGTCCAGCAGCCCCGCGAGCGAATGGATCATCGAGGTCTCAAGCGCCTCCACAGGCGTCAGCGGCGGCAGGATGCCGGGAATCCGCGCCGCCAGCATCGACTTGCCTGACCCCGGCGAGCCCACCAGCATCAGGTGGTGCCGCCCCGCCGCCGCGATCTCCAGCGCGCGCTTGGCCCGCTCCTGCCCCTTCACCTCGGACAGGCAGCGCGCGCCGGACCCCTGCGTCACCTCGCCCGCCACGGCGGGGTCCAGCACGCCGCGTCCGTTCAGATGCGCGATCGCCTGCGCCAATGACGCGGGCGCGATGACCCGCACCGCATCGACCCACGCCGCTTCCGCCCCGCAGGCGGCGGGGCACATCAGCGCCCGGTCGCAGTCGACCGCCGCCACCGCCGCAGGCAGCGCCCCCACGACGGGCACCAGCGTACCGTCCAGCGACAGCTCGCCCAGCGCCACGATGTCCGACACCTCCTCATGCGGAACGACGTCGAGGGCGGCGAGGACGGCCAGTGCGATGGGCAGGTCGAAATGCGAGCCTTCCTTGGGCAGGTCGGCGGGGGACAGGTTGATGCTGATGCGCTGGGATGGGAGCGCGATGGCCATCGACGACAGCGCCGCGCGCACCCGCTCGCGCGCTTCCGACACCGCCTTGTCCGGCAGGCCGACGATGGTGAAGCCCGGCATGCCGGGGCTGATCGCGCATTGCACCTGCACCAGCCGCGCATCGATCCCGTCGAAGGCGACCGTATAGGCCATTGCGACCATGATGATGCCCCCGCGTCAGACTGGTTAACAGCGTGACCGTCAGAGGTTGCGAAGTGGTTAACATGTGCCGGCCTCCTAAAGATAAGACCGGCAACGCGCCGCGCGGGTGTATATCAGGCAGGATGATACGACGAGCGGCACCGCAGACCCGCTGCGGCGCCGAAATCGAAATTGACGCTATTCGGCGGCGGGCGCCTCGGCGCCGTAGCCCATCGGCAGCAAGACCGTTTCACGCTCGGCCTGACCGTGCTCGGCAAGGAACCGTTCCGCATCCAGCGCCGCCATGCAACCCATCGCGGCGCTGGTGATCGCCTGACGATAGACGTGGTCGGTCAGATCGCCCGCGGCAAAGACGCCGGGAATGCTGGTGCGGGTGCTGCCCTGCTCGACCTTCACGTAGCCGCCGTGGTGCAGTTCCAGCTGGTCCTTGACCAGTTCCGACGCGGGCGCATGACCGATGGCGATGAACAACCCCTTGGCCGAAATCTCGGTCACCGCACCGGTGTCCACATGGCGCACGCGGACCGCCTCGACGCCCAACGGTGCCGTGCTGCCCACGACCTCGTCCACCGCATGGTGCCACAACGTCTCGATCTTGGGGTTCTTCATCAGGCGGTCCTGCAGGATCTTCTCGGCCCGCAGCTCGTCCCGGCGGTGCACCAGCGTCACCTTGCTGGCGAAGTTGGTCAGGAACAGCGCCTCTTCCACGGCGGTGTTGCCACCGCCGACCACCACGATCTCCTGCCCGCGATAGAAGAACCCGTCGCAGGTGGCACAGGCGCTGACGCCGAAGCCCTTGAACTTGTCCTCCGACGGCAGGCCCAGCCACTTCGCGCGCGCCCCCGTCGCGAGGATCACCGCATCCGCCGTCACCACCGCACCGCTGTCGCAGGTCGCGGTGAAGGGACGCTGCGACAGGTCGAGCGATGTGACGATGTCATGCACGATGGTCGTGCCCATCGTGCGGGCATGGCTTTCCATCCGCACCATCAGGTCGGGGCCCTGCACCTCTGTGTCGCCGGGCCAGTTCTCCACCTCGGTCGTGGTGGTCAGCTGGCCGCCCGGCTCGATCCCCTGGATGAGCATGGGTTCCAGCATGGCCCGAGAGGCATAGACCCCCGCCGTGTAACCTGCGGGGCCGGACCCGATGATGAGGACCTTGGTATGGGTGGGCGCGGACATGGAAGCCTCCTGATGGCGTTGCTCCGCATATAGGTCGGCTGCGGCGTCGTGAAAAGTCATCGGATGTCCCGGGCGCGTGTTTCGGTTAGTTGCGCGAAATTGATACATTGTTGCGCCCCGCGTCAGAGTTGCGTAGGATTTGCAAAACCCCTGAGTAGGAACGCCCTGATGCCCGGTGCCAAGCTGGACGAGATCGACCGGATGATTCTGGCGCAACTGCAGGCCGATGGCCGCATGACCAACGTGGAACTGGCCAAGCGCGTGGGCATCAGCGCCCCCCCTTGCCTGCGCCGCGTCCGCACGCTCGAGGAACAGGGCTACATCCGCGGCTATCACGCCGACATCGACCCGCGCGAACTGGGGTTCGAAGTGCAGGTCTTCGCCATGGTCGGCCTCGTCAGTCAGGCGGAGGCCGACCTGAGCGCCTTCGAGGCGCGCTGCAAGGGCTGGTCACTGGTCCGCGAGTGCCACATGCTGAACGGCGAGGTGGACTTCATCCTCAAATGCGTGGCCCCCGACCTGCGGTCGTTCCAGCGCTTCCTGACCGAGGAGCTGACAAGCGCCCCCAACGTGGCCTCGGTCAAGACCTCGCTCGTGATCCGCGGCGCCAAGGACGAACCCGGCGTCCCCTTCGACGTGCTGGAGGCCCGTCTGGCGCAAGAGGCGTAACGTGACGGGCGACAAGACAGCGCCCATCAGTGGCCCAGCCAGCTACTTTCCGGCGATTGAGGCGCGCTATGGCCGCCCCATCGTCGACTGGCTGGCGCTGGTGCAGGACCGGGCCGACCTGCCGCACATGCAGGTCGTCGCATGGCTCAAGACCGATCACGGCATGGGCCACGGCCACGCCAACGCCATCGTGGCGCATGTACGCGCGGCGCGCACCGCGGATTGACCTGATCGGGAATGTGTGGCGGGGGGCAGTCCCGGTTTCCCGCATGAGAGGCATCATGCGCCGGGACTGCCCGCCCTCACGAGCGATCCGGTCTGAGGACACCGGATTCCTTTGGTCGGTGCGCCGGGGTGGTGGCGCTGCGCGGCTGATGTGCCGCGCCCGACAACATCCGAAGATGTCTGGGCTTGATTGAAATATGGCAAAATTCGGACGCACCTGTCAAAGGATTGCGACCATCATGCAAAGCGCGCGTCCAATCGCACCCTGCCCCGCGCGATTGTCCATGGACACGCACCCGATGCGCCACAATTCAGACCCGACGCCACACGGATGCCCCGCGAATCGCGGGCGGAGGTTGCCATGACCCCCGACGACACGCCCGCCTTCACCATCGGCATCGAGGAGGAATACCTCCTCGTCGATCCCGCCACCGGTGCCCTGCGCGATGCGACCGACGCCCTGCTGGCCGATCTGCACGACGCCTTGGGCGATCAGGTCAGCACCGAATTCCTCGGCTGCCAAATCGAGGTCGGCACAGGCGTCTGCGACACCGTGGCCAATGCACAGGCGGACCTGACCCTGTTGCGCCGTGGCGTGGCACGGGTCGTAGGGCGGCATGGCCTTGCGCCCGTCGCCGCATCCTGCCACCCGTGGGGCGACTGGACGGCGCAGGCGCGGACCGAGAATCCTCGCTACGACCAGCTCGACACCGATCTGGGTGCCGTGGCGCGACGCATGCTGATCGGGGGGATGCATGTGCATGTGGGCATCGCGGACCCCGACACCCGCATCGCGGTGATGAACAGGATGGCGCCGTGGCTGCCCGTCTTGCTGGCGCTGTCCACCTCCAGCCCGTTCTGGCAGGGCCGCGACACCGGCTTGGCCTCGTGGCGGGTCAGCGTGTTCGACGGGATGCCGCGCACCGGCCTGCCGCCCGCCTATGCCGGTTGGGACGCCTATGCGGAAGCGGTGGCCGCCCTCGTGCAGGTCGGTGTGATCGAGGATGCGTCCAAGCTCTGGTGGGACATGCGACCGTCCCACAATTTTCCGACGCTCGAGGTGCGGATCTGCGACGTGCAGCCCCGGCTGGCCGACACGCTGATGCTGGCGGCCCTCGTGCAGGGGCTGGCGCGGCACATCTGGCGCAGGCTGGATGCGCCTGCTGACCCGGTGCCGCCGCTGATCCTGTCGGAAAACCGCTGGCGGGCGCAACGCTATGGCGTGACCGAAGGGCCGATCAGGGACGGGTCCATCGTGCCGATGGGCCGCGTGGTGGGGGATCTGCTGGACCGGATCGCACCGGACCTTGCCGCCCTGCAGGGCATTGGTCATGCCGGGCATACCCGCGATGTCGCGGCCCATGGCACCAGTGCCTGTCGGCAAAGGGCGGTGCGTCATGTGGCGCTGGACGATGGCGCGGACGAGGCGCGAGCCCTGCGGGCCGTCGTCACCGCGTTGATTGCCGACTTCGCGCCCTGACGCGGATCAGCGCCCGAGGCTGACGTTCAGCGCGGCGGGCATCGGCGGCAGCGTGACGACGACGCGGCGGCCTTCGTCGTCCAGACGGCGGGCGATCATGTCCATCCGGCGCAACCCGCGTTCCCACGGCATCGGCGTGGTCATGTTGGCGGCTTCGGCGATCGTGTTCTTCATCCAGCGTTTCTGCGGCGTCATCGCGTGTTTCCCTTGCATCCTGTGCGGTGGCCGCTTGGTGCGGCTGACAGGGTGACTTTCACGGCCTGACCGGGCCGAATTACGTCGCAAAGCGCACGATTTTGCACTCAAACGCAGGCAGGCGGCATGACCGGACAGCGCCCGCACCCGCCTCATCCATTTCAATGAAACAAGGGGGTCGCCGCATCAATCACCCCATCCGCCACTGGATTGTTTAGCGCCGCGGGACAGGCCGCGCCACCGGGTCGCCACAATCAGGCCACCCTACAGGGTGATCGCCGCGATCAGGCGGCCATAATCCGGGTCCTGTTCGTGGACCGACCGGCGATAGGAATAGAATCGCGTCGGATCGCTGTACGTGCAGTGCCGCGTCCACGCCGCCTGCCCCACCCCCGCCCGCTTCAGGCGGTGCAGGCCGTAGGCCGGCAGATCAAACTGCAGCCGGTCACCTTTGCCGGCGACAAAGAACCGCGCCGCACCCGCGTCCTGCGCAAGGAAGCGGTCCTTCAGCTCTGGTCCGACCTCGTAGGCGCGCTGGCTGATCGTAGGGCCGATCACGGCAGCGATGCGTGCGGGCTCTGCCCCCAGCGCGGCCATCGCGTCCACCGTCGCCTCGATCACGCCGGACAGCGCCCCCTGCCAGCCCGCATGGCAGGCCCCGATCACCCGTGCCTCGTGGTCGGCGAAGAGGATCGGCTGGCAGTCGGCTGTCAGCACCGACAGGGCGACGCCGGGGGCCGCCGTCACCAGCCCGTCGGCGGCGGGCCGGTCGATCACGGGGCCGTCGACGGCCACGACGGTGGCGGAATGGACCTGATGGACGCCCACCAGATGACCGGGGGCCACCTGCATCGCGGCGCCGACGCGGGCGCGGTTGATCGCCACCACGTCGGACTGGTCGCTGCTGCCCATGCCGCAGTTCAGCCCCGCGAACACACCCGACGATGCGCCGCCCGCGCGGGTAAAGAACCCGTGCCGCAGCGGGTCCAGGGTCGGTGCAGTGATGATGTCCAGCGTCATGCGGTCAGTCCCGGTGGTGGGGGCGCGCCGTCGGGATAGACCCCGATCACCTTGAAGTGGTCGCCCATCTGGGTGGGGTGGGTCAAGCGCCGATGTGCGGCGACATGCGCCGCCAGCGCATCCCCGGTCAACCCTGCGGCCAGCGCCTGCGCCCGCGCCGTGATCCCCAACCGTTCGAGGAACACGCCCTGCGGCACCAGCCGCGTGTGCCGCGCCGGGGCGATGGCTGCGGCAAGGGTCGCGAAATCGACATGCGCGGTCAGGTCCGCAGCACCGGGGTCTGCCAGTGGATCGACCACCCCGTGCCCCCGCACCGCCTGAAACGTATCGCCGAGCGACGTCCAGTCGCCATAGTCGATGACCAGCGCCGCGCCCCCATGCGCCGCGATGCGCGCCCCGATGGTACCGGCGATGGCGGGCAGCGCCGGGCACACCTCCACGATGTCGCCCTCCGCCGTGTCGGCCAGTCGGTGCGTCAGCATCGCATGGGGGGCCGCGTCGGTCAGGCCCAGCGTCAGGGCATCACCCTTCAACCCCACGACCCGCTCGCGCCAACCATCACCCGACCGCTGGAACGCCCGGATCGGCAGCGCGTCGAAGAACTCGTTGGCTATCAGCAGCAGCGGCATCTGCGGCAACTGCACCACTTCGTCCAGCCAGACCGCCTGCGGCACGCGTGTCGCCTGCACGCCGCGCAGGACGGGCGACGCCTCGACCAGATGCACGCGGATCGCAGCATGAAAGCCCGGCACACCCCGCGTCGCGCGCAGGATATCGGCCATCAGCGTGCCGCGCCCCGGCCCGACCTCGGCCAGCACGACGGGATCGGGTGCGCCCTGATACAGCCAGACCTGCGCCAGACACAGGCCGATCACCTCGCCGAACATCTGGCTGATCTCTGGTGCCGTAATGAAATCGCCCGCCGCCCCGAACGGATCGCGCGTGGCGTAATAGCCGTGCACCGGGTCCAGCAGGCAAGCGGCCATGTAGTCGGCGAGCGTCAGCGGCCCGTCCGCCACGATGCGCGCGGCCAGTTGGTCGCGCAGGCTCACCGGCGCCGGGACCACACGACCAGACCCACGCCCACCAGCGCCATTGGCAGCGAAAGACACTGCCCCATGGTCAGGCCCCACGTGTCAAAATCCAGCGCCCAGCCCAATGGATTGTCTTTGTTCTGAAACTGCGCGTCGGGCTGACGCACGAATTCCACCATGAACCGCGCCATGGCATAGCCCGCACAGAACACGCCCGTCAGCAGCCACGGCGACTTCAGCGCACCGCGCCGATACGCCAGCCACAGCAGGACGGCCCCCAACACCAAACCCTCCAGCAGCGCCTCGTAAAGCTGGCTGGGGTGGCGGGCGCACAGGCCCACGACATTGATGCAGTCCTGCGCCGCCTCGCCCGGGAACACGACGCCCCACGGCAGATCCGTGGGGCGGCCCCACAACTCTCCGTTCACGAAGTTGGCGATTCGCACCAGCAGGATGGCTGGCGTCGCGGCCAGTGCGGTCACGTCGGCCAGCGACCCCAGCGGCACCGCATTGCGCCGCGCGAACAGATAGACCGCCAGCACGACCCCGATGAAGCCGCCGTGGAACGACATGCCGCCCGTCCAGATCGCCGGGATCTCCAGCGGATTGGCAATGTAATAGGCCGGCTGATAGAACAGGCAGTATCCCAGCCGCCCACCCACGATCACGCCGATCACGATATAGGTAAGATAATCCTCCAGCCGCGCGGGGGCCAGCGGGGCCACGTCGCCGCGCCACAGGGTCGGCCGACGCAACGCACCAGCGATCATGCGATAGCCGATGGCGATGCCCACGATATAGGACAGCGCATACCAGCGCAGGGCGAACGTCGCGCCGAACAGCGTGACCGAGAAGATCTCGGGAGAGATGTCGGGGAATGTGATGGCAGCCAGCATGGCGCCCTTCCTGTGGCGCAGGTGCGGGCTTGTCAACCGGGCCGCTTGCATGGTGCGCGGCGGTCCCCATATGACAGGGGCAACGGGGCAGACCCCCGCAACCGGATGGAGTGACCCGATGCAACCCAAGGGCAAGATTTTCGACGACCTCAGCAACCTGATGACCAACGCCATGGGCGTGGCTCAGGGTGCCCGCGACGAGGCGAACAACGCGATGAAATCCATGCTGGACCGCTGGCTGGCCGACCGCGACTTCGTCACCCGCGAGGAATTCGACGCCGTCCGCACGATGGCCCAGAAAGCCCGCGAAGAGAACGCCACCCTGCAGGCCCGCATCGCCGCGCTGGAAGCCAAGCAGGGCTGACCCCAACGCAACTGCGCGATCCCGACAGGCCCCGCGCCACAGGTGCGGGGCCTTTGCATGTCCGCACCGCTTCGCCACGCCCGGCGCCCCCGCAACAATCCCCCATCCAGTTGCCGGATTGGTCACAGATTGCCCGTCGCAGGGGCAAAACCCTTGCCAAAGCGGCGAATCCGTATATCGCACGCCGCATCTTGCCGCCGTCATCATAGGTCTTCCATGCCGCAAAACCTTTCGCCGATCCCCGAACTCTATGTCTCCGCCGACAGCGCCCAGCGCCTGAAGGTCGAGGCGGGCGAACTGGTCAGCCACGATCTGACGTCGCGCCAGCTCTGCGATCTGGAACTGCTGATGAACGGCGGCTTCTACCCGCTCAAGGGGTTCCTGCCGCAGGCGGATTACGATTCGGTCGTGTCGGACATGCGTCTGGCCGACGGCAAGCTGTGGCCGATGCCGATCACGCTCGACGTGTCAGAGGCATTCGCGGACAAGGTCGCCCTCGGTGACGACATCGCCCTGCGCGATCAGGAGGGCGTGATCCTCGCCACCATGACCGTCACCGACAAGTGGGAGCCCAACAAGGCGCTGGAGGCGGAGAAGGTCTTCGGTGCCGACGATTCCGCGCATCCTGCGGTGAACTATCTGCACAATACCGCCGGTGCCGTGTATCTGGGCGGCCCGATCACGGGCATCCAGCAGCCCGTGCACTACGATTTCCGCTCGCGCCGCGACACGCCGAACGAATTGCGCGCCCGCTTCCGCAAGCTCGGCTGGCGCAAGGTCGTGGCGTTCCAGACCCGCAACCCGCTGCACCGCGCGCATCAGGAACTGACCTTCCGCGCCGCGCGTGAAGCACAGGCCAACCTGCTGATCCACCCCGTCGTCGGCATGACCAAGCCCGGCGACGTGGACCACTTCACCCGTGTGCGGTGTTACGAGGCGGTGCTGGACCAGTATCCCGCATCCACGACCACCATGTCGCTGCTGAACCTTGCCATGCGCATGGCCGGCCCGCGCGAAGCCGTTTGGCACGGCCTGATCCGCGCGAACCACGGCTGCACCCACTTCATCGTCGGCCGCGACCATGCGGGCCCCGGCAAGAACAGCGCAGGCCGCGATTTCTACGGCCCCTACGACGCACAGGACCTGTTCAAGCAGTACCAGGACGAGATCGGCGTCGAGATGGTCGATTTCAAGCACATGGTCTATGTGCAGGAAAAGGCGCAGTATTTCCCCGCCGATGAAGTCCCGCAGGGCGATACCGTGCTGGACATCTCCGGCACCGAACTGCGCCGCCGTCTGGCTGAAGGGCTGGAGATCCCCGAGTGGTTCTCCTTCCCGCAGGTCGTGGCCGAACTGCGCCGCACCCGGCCCGCGCGCAACAAGCAGGGTTTCACCGTGTTCTTCACGGGCTTCTCGGGTTCCGGCAAATCGACCATCGCCAATGCGGTGATGGTCAAGCTGATGGAAATGGGCGGTCGCCCGGTCACCCTGCTCGACGGTGACATCGTGCGCAAGAACCTCAGCTCCGAGCTGGGCTTCAGCAAGGAACACCGCGATCTGAACATCCGCCGCATCGGCTATGTCGCGTCCGAGATCACCAAGAACGGCGGCATCGCGATCTGTGCGCCGATCGCCCCCTATGCCACGACGCGCCGCGCCGTGCGCGAGGATATCGAGGCCTTCGGTGCGTTCATCGAGGTGCACGTCGCCACCTCGATCGAGGAGTGCGAGCGGCGTGACCGCAAGGGCCTCTACAAGCTCGCGCGCGAAGGCAAGATCAAGGAATTCACCGGCATTTCGGACCCCTACGATGTGCCGGAAAACCCCGAAATGCGGATCGAGACGGAAAACTCCGACGTGGATCACTGCGCCCATCAGGTCATCCTGAAACTCGAATCCCTCGGCCTGATCACCGCCTGAGGTTCCGCGACACGACACAGCCAAAAGGCCGGGCAAGTGCCCGGCCTTCTGCATTAGGTCATCGACCGTCGCGGGAACACCATTGCGTTAACACATTTTCACCAAATTTCAGGACCACATCGGTCTGGTGCGCCGCGTTGCGGCTGTGGCCTGAGAAGGGGAGTGCTGCCATGCGAATCCTTGCCGTCGACGACGATCCGATCATCCTCGACCTGCTGCAATCGCCCATGTGGCTGGGTACGGCGCACGAACTGACATGCGCCGATTCTGCCGCAGCGGCGCTGGCCGCCATCGCCGCATCCCCCGCCCCCTTCGACGTGTTCCTGCTGGATATCGTGATGCCGGACACCGACGGCATCGCCCTGTGCGCCGCGATCCGCGCGCTGCCGGCCCATGCGGCGACGCCGATCATCATGATCACCGCCAGCCATGCGGCCGACGCCATGGAACTGGCCTTTCAGGCCGGTGCGACGGATTTCGTGCGCAAACCGCTGGAAGGGCTGGAACTGGGTGCACGCATCCACATGGCGTCCATGCTGAATGCCAGCATCGCCCGCGAACGCAGCGCCCGTGCCACAGCCGACAACCTGCGGCGGCGGCGCGTGCTGGGTTACGACGAACTCGCACACGCCCCCGACGACAAGGGACCGATGCCGCTCGTCGTGCTCAAGAACCAGATCCTCGGTCTGCCCGCCGGATGCCATGCCATGTCGCTGTTCGCGATCCGTGTGCAGCCCTTCGCGCTGCCCACCGCCGACCTTTATGACGACGAAACGCTGCTGGGCCTCAGCATGATCGGCAACGCGGTCGTGGGGGCGCTGCAGCATGACGGCAGCCGTCTCGCCTATGGTGCGCGCGGTCATTTCGTCGGCATCACGCTCGGGCGTCGCCGCGAAGCGCTCGACATGGTGACGGTCAAGGCCCGCTCGGGCCTGTCGACGGCGTGGAAGGAGGCAGGGTTCGACGGCCAGCCCCCCACCCTCAAGGGAACGCCTGTCACATCGCTGGGTGTCTGGACCGGGCGGGCGGCGGTGGAGGCGTTGGACAAGGCGATCACCCGTCAACCGGATCACCGGTTCGCCGACCCGGAATCGTTGTTGCAGCGTTTCGCCGGCGTCTGACGCCGGCGGACGTCGTCAGTGCAGCGTTACCAGCTGCATGTGGTGTTCCGCCGCCAGATGACTGGCGATCCCCTCGCTGGCGACCAGGGCGACCTGTTCGCCCATCGTGTTGTGGACCGCAAACAGCGTCGTCAGATCACCGGCCTGCGCCCGCACGTCGTCAGGCAGATCGGCGGTCGCGACGGGCTTGAGATAGACGATGTTGGTCCCGAGGACCGAGAGATCGTTTTTCGTGAACATGGCTTATCCTTTCCGGATCTGGATCGTCTGTATAACGCGGTCGGGCACGTGTCGGTTCAGGTCGATATGCAACAAACCGTTCTCCATCGACGCGGCGCCGACGGTCACACCCTCGGCCAGCACGAAGGACCGCTGGAACTGGCGCGCCGCGATGCCGCGATGCAGATAGACGCGAGGTTCCGCATCCTCGCCCTGACGGCCCCGCACGACGAGCGTGGAGTCTTCGATCGTGATCGACAGGTCCGCATCGGCGAACCCGGCGACGGCCAGCGTGATGCGATAGGACGCATCGCTGGTCTGTTCGATGTTGTAGGGCGGATAGCCGTCGTTGCCGGTCTTGGCGGTGCGTTCCACCAACCGCTCCAGCTGCTCGAACCCCAGCAGGAACGGATGGGTCCCCAAAGCCAGCTTCGTCATGCGTTCCGTCCTTCTTGCGTAAGCGACATCGGCAACGCGGCCCCGTCATGGCTGCCGCTCTCCTCAATATGGGCAGGCCTGACGCATCCTGCAAGGCGTCCCGCGGTGAGCCGGAAAAGGCCTAGGCGACGGCCCCGACAGGCACTAGGGTCGGTCCGGGAACGGTGTGCCGCGTGGCGCGCCCCGGATCGGATGCCTGCATGACCTCCTCGAACCGCATGAACGAAACCGAGGTGCTGACCGTCGAACTCGCCGTGCTGCGCGGGGAACACCGGGATCTGGACCTTGCCATTTCCGTCCTGCAGGAACGTCATCCGGGCGACGTGCTGACGCTGCGCCGCCTGAAAAAGAAGAAGCTGGCGTTGAAGGACCAGGTCGCACGGATCGAGGATCGCCTGAATCCCGACATCATCGCCTGACATCCGCGGCCAGCGGTGCTTGCCGCCCCATCGCGGCCCGATATAAGGCAATGGCAACGCGGTTGACGCAAGCGTGACCGATACAGCAGCAGGGGATGCGCCATGGCGGACGTGCAGATCGGCATCATCATGGGCAGCCAGTCCGACTGGCCCACGATGAAGGAAGCCGCCGACATCCTCGACGCGCTTGCCCTGCCTTACGAATCGCGCATCGTCTCGGCGCACCGGACGCCCGACCGGCTGTGGGACTATGGCAAGGGGGCCGTGGATCGCGGCCTGCAGGTCATCATCGCAGGCGCTGGCGGTGCGGCGCACCTGCCCGGCATGATGGCGTCCAAAACCCGCCTGCCGGTGATCGGCGTGCCGATCCGCACGCAGGCCCTGTCCGGCGTCGACAGCCTCTATTCCATCGTGCAGATGCCGCGCGGCTATCCGGTCGCCACCATGGCGATCGGGGCCGCAGGCGCCGCCAACGCCGCCCTGATGGCCGCAGCGATCCTTGCGTTGCACGACCCCGCACTGGCACAGCGTCTGGACCAGTGGCGCGCCGACCTGTCCGCCTCGATCCCGCAGGAGCCTGTGAATGACTGACGCAACGCCCCTTGCCCCCGGATCGACCATCGGCATCCTCGGCGGCGGCCAGTTGGGCCGGATGCTGTCGGTCGCGGCCGCCCGCCTCGGCTTCAAGACCTGCATCTTTGAACCCAGCGGCGACTGCCCGGCGTCGCACGTGGCGAACTTCCACCTGCAGGCGGGCTATGACGACACCGCCGCGTTGGAACGGTTCGCCCGGTCCTGCGACGTGCTGACGTTCGAGTTCGAGAACATCCCCACCACAGCCCTCGACACGCTGCAGGCGATCAGGCCGATTCACCCGGGCCGCATGGCCCTTGCGACAGCACAGGACCGTCTGGCGGAAAAGACCTTCCTTCAGGGCCTCGGCCTGACCACGGCCCCGTTTGCCGACGTGACCGACGCAGGCACCCTAGACGCGGCGATTGCGACCATCGGCACCCCCGCGATCCTGAAAACGCGGCGCATGGGCTATGACGGCAAGGGGCAGATCCGCATCACCGACCCCGCACAGGCCGCAGCCGCATGGGATGCGATGGCAGGTCAACCCGCGATCCTCGAAGGCTTCGTCGATTTCACGCACGAGGTGTCGGTCATTGCCGCGCGCGGACTGGACGGCGCAGTCGCCTGCTTCGATCCCGGCCAGAACGTGCACCGCGACGGCATCCTGCACACCACGACCGTGCCTGCCACGCTGACCCCGACGCAGCGCACGGACGCCATCCTCATCGCCGCGCGCATCCTCAACGCCCTCGACTACGTCGGCGTGCTGGGGGTCGAGCTGTTCGTCACCCCGAACGCGCTGATCGTGAACGAGATCGCGCCCCGCGTGCACAACTCGGGCCACTGGACGCAAGCGGGTTGCGCCATCGACCAGTTCGAACAGCATATCCGCGCCATCGCGGGCTGGCCCTTGGGCGACGGCAGCCGCCACAGCAACGTGACGATGGAAAACCTGATCGGCGCCGACATGGACCGCGTGCCGCAGATCGCCGCCACCAACGCCAGCCTCCACCTCTATGGCAAGCCAGAGGCGCGCCCCGGTCGCAAGACGGGCCACGTCAACCGCGTGACCGGCCCTGCCGCCTGACGCGCGGTCGCCTGTCCATCTGGCCGGATAAACTCCCGCGCGGCGCGCTCCGGTGTCCTCTTCGGACACCGGACCCCTCACTCCCTGCCGAACATCACGCCGGTCAGGCTCAGCCCCCGGTCGAACCGGCCGTTCTGTAAGAACGCCAGCACCTGCGCCATGACCAGCGGATTGTTCATCATGAACGTATGCGTCACGGGCAGGACGATGTGATCCTCCATGCCCTCCAGACGGGTGCTGGCGACGCTGACCTTGCCGTCGTCGACGCCGTCGATGACCGTGGAATAGACCGGATTGAAACTGCGCGACCCGGCGATGATCCCCAGCTCATAGCCTTCGGCCCCCGGCAACGTGTTCGGAAAACTGCCCGGTGCTGTGCCCAACTGCATCCCGGCGGGACCGTTGATCCACTGGAACGGCTCCCACCCGCCGAAGACATCGACCAGATCGGATCCTTCGTTCGGCGGGGCCAGCATCACGACCCGGCCCAGATTGTCGGGATCGTGCTGCGCCAGGTAGGCGCGGATCAGGATACCGCCCATGGAATGCGTCACGACGTTCACCCGCCGCCCGGCGCAGGCCGCGATATCCTGTCCCACATGGTCGGCCACCAGTGTCTGGATCGAATCCTGCGTCGAGGGATAGCCGCGGTTGATGACCACATAATCCCTGCTTTCAAGGAAACGTTGCAGGGGCGACAGACTGATCTCTCCGCGGGCCAGCCCGTGCAGCAGCACCACGCATTCCGCGGACGGGGCCGGCGCAGGACCGGTCCGCGCACAGGCAGGCAGCAAAAGCAGCAACAGGATCAACGCACGCGACATACCGACCGGACCTAGCGCCCCCCGCACGGATCGCCAAGCGCGACGCTGCATCACTTGCGCCGTCCCCCGGCCCGGGGCAGGTTGCGCGCATGTCACGCCCGCCCCGCCTTGCCGTCCGCGCCGTCATCGTCCACGACGACCGCCTGCTGCTGGTCAACGCCTATGCGGGCCGCACGGATTTGTGGTGCGCCCCCGGCGGCGGGGTCGAGGCGCATGCCAGCCTGACCGACAACCTGCGGCGCGAGATGTACGAAGAGACGGGCCTGCAGGTCCGCATCGGTCCCGTCTGTCTGGTGAACGAGTTTCACGACCCGGACCGCGACATGCATCAGGTCGATATCTATTTCCGCTGCACGGTGGACGATCCGGCCATCGCCGGCGGTTGGGCCGATCCCGAAGGCATCGTGTCGCACCATTGCTGGGTCACCCGGGCGGACCTGTCGGGCATGGTGGTGAAACCCGACAGCCTCGCCGGCGTGGCGTGGGACGACGGTGGGGCGATGACCTACGACCCGCTGGAACCCATCCTGCGATAGCGCACGGGCACGACCGCCACCGCGATCCCGCCCAGCACCAGCGCCATCGCCGCGGCCATGCGCGGCGTCAGCGGCTCGCCCAACAGCGCGACACCGGCGATCACCGCGATCACCGGCACCGCCAGTTGCGCGACCGCTGCGGTCGTGACCGCCAGTTCGGGCAGGACGCGGTACCACAGGGCATAGCCCAGCCCCGACGTGACCGCCCCCGCCACTAGCGCCAAAGCCAGCCCGCCGGGCGGCAACGGCCCCACGCCGCCGGACAACGGCAACGCCAGCAGCATGATCGGCACGCACAGCGCGAACTGCGCCGCCGTCGCCGCCGTGGCATCGGCGGCCCCGCGTCCGAGTAGCGTGTAGACGGCCCAGCCCAGTCCCGCGGCCATCATCGCAAGCGCACCCGCGGGATCGACGGCGACACCGCCCACCGGCACCAGCAGCACCGCAAGACCCGCCAGCGCCACCGCCATCCCAACCCATTGCAGCGCGCCGACGCCCTGTCCCCGCCCCACCGCGACGGCGAACATCGCCAGTTGCACCGTGCCGAACAGGATCAGCGCCCCCAGCCCTGCCCCAAGGCTCAGGTAGGCTATGGAAAACCCCGCCATGTAGATCGCCAGTGCCACGGCCCCGGCACCGTATGCCCACCGCCAGCCAAGGATCCGGCCGCGCAGCAGCACCAGCAGCGCCACCGCACCCGCCGCGACCCGCAAGGCGGCAAAGGTCATGGGCTGCATCCCGTAGCCCGCCACGCCGATCCGGGTCAGCACGGAATTGGCCGCGAACGCGATCAGCACCACGACGACAAGCAGCAGCAACCGCATCAGCCGAACGCCGCCGGATAGCGCAGTGCTACCTGCGGCACCGCACCGCCCACGCCCACCAGCAGCGTCTGCGCCACCGGATAGGGAGACGTCAGCCGCGCCGCGGCTGCACTCGAAAATCCTGCCTTGCCATAGAACGCAGGCGCGCCCAGCACCACGACCGGGGTCGCCGTCTGGTCCGCCCACGCGGCCAGCTGCGCCACCATCCGCCGCCCGTGCCCCCGCCCCTGCCAGTCGGGTGCCACGGCCACGGGCGCCAGGCACAGCCATCCCACCGGGGCCACCATCGCCGACAGGGCATAGGTGCCGATGATGCCATCCCCCAGCGGGATCACCTGTTCGCCGCGCATTGCACCCGCCTTGCGCAGGGCATGGATCAGCGCCACTTCGGCCCCGCCGCCGAACGCATCGCGCAGCAGCGCGTCGATCGCGGGCAGGTCTGCGGCGCTGGCGGGGCGGATGAAACCGGGAAACTGCATGGGGCGGTGATGGGCCCATCGGTCGGCGGGCGCAAAGGAAAAATGTCGCATCCCGGCCCCGCTGCAATGCAGCCCCGCATTCATATCTAGGGGCCACGCACCAAAGCAGAGCAAGAGGACACCATGAGACACGATCAGGACTTCATCGCCAGCACGGCATCGGTTGCCGCGCAGACCACGCAGGCCGGGGTCGCAACGCCTGAGAGCCACGACGACGATGCCTTGACCGTGCACCACACCCCGCGCGACAAGCGCGACCGGATCGCGTTGCGTGTGGTCAAATTCATGCGCGTCTTCGCGGACCGCTTCTTCAGCAACCGCTACGGCCACCGCGCCGTGGTGCTCGAAACCGTCGCCGCCGTGCCGGGCATGGTCGGCGGTCTGTTGCAGCACTTGCGCGCGCTGCGCCACATCCGCGACGATCAGGGCTGGATCAGGGAACTGATCGAAGAGGCCGACAACGAGCGCATGCACCTGATGACCTTCATCGAGATCGCCCAGCCGTCGCGGTTCGAGCGGTTCCTGATCGCGACCACGCAACTGGTGTTCTACAACGCGTACTTCTTCCTGTACCTGCTGGCCCCGCGCATCGCGCACCGCGTCGTGGGCTATCTGGAGGAGGAGGCCGTCATCAGCTATACCCAGTATCTGGCCCAGATCGACGCGGGCAAGGTCGAGAACGTGCCCGCCCCCCAGATCGCCAAGGATTACTGGAATCTGCCCGACGACGCCCGCCTGCGCGAGGTCGTGATCGTGATCCGCGCAGACGAGGCGCGCCACCGCGACGTCAACCACGACTTCGCCAACAAGATCGTGACGCGCCAGCACGTCTGACGCGGCACACGGGGCCGGTCGCACCGGCCCCCTCGCGCCGGCCTTCCTCTCGCACCGCCCCCCCTTGCGCCGGCCCGCCCCCTTTCGCCGGGCCCCTTAGCACCGGCGCTTCACGCCACATCGAACCCTAGCTGTCGGGGAACCCCAGCATGGGTTCGATCCGTTCCCATGTGCGGTTCATCGGCCAGGCCTCGCTCAGCCACGGGATGCCGATGTGGCCATAGCGGATCGACAGCTGCCACTCCGCCGCTTCCTCCTCCGCAGATCGCGGCGGCAAGGCCGGTGCGGTCGGCCCCGGCCCGGCAGTGGATCAGCAGCGGCTTCGGCGCATCCCGCATCACGGCGGTCAGGCGCGCGACCTCATCGTCGGTCAGATCGCGCGCCTCCGACAGCTCGAAATCGATATGCTGGATGCTCAGCCGGTCGGTCAGCGCCAGTTCCGTCTCGTACCAGTCGGCCCCCGGTCTGGCGCCGCGCAGGTTCAACACGCTGGCTATCCCCACCTCGCGCCGCCATCGCGCCAGATCCTGACCATCCATCTGACCGGACCGATAGACGACGCCCGGACTGACCGCGTGGAAATTTCCGCTCACCTGCAGCCACGTCAGAAAGCAGGTCAGGCCCAGCACGGCCACACCACCAGTCGACAGACCGAACTTTGCCCAGCGCCACAGCCGCCGCATCATGTCATCCCCTGCCAGCGCCCGTGTGAGGACCTGTCACAGGCAAATCACGACTGCATTTCGCCACCCCGATCCCGCCAAGATGACGCACCATGCGAAAGGGCGGCCCCGGATGGGACCGCCCTCGTGTCTTCTTGAACGGATCAGCCCCGACGGGCCGGACCGGGAACATCGGCGCGACTTTGGGATGCAGTGGGGGCGCTTGGTATTTGCAAGCAAACCCCTGCCACCCCCACAAGGATCGTTTGGCCCTGACGGGCCAAGCCGATCCTTACATCATGCCGCCCATGCCGCCCATGCCGCCCATATCGCCCATGCCGCCGCCGTTGCCGCTGTCCTTGGCGGGACGATCGGCAACCATGGCTTCGGTGGTGATCAGCAGACCGGCAACGGATGCCGCGTCCTGCAGCGCGGTGCGCACGACTTTCGCGGGGTCGATCACGCCGAACTTGAACATGTCGCCATATTCTTCGGTTTGCGCGTTGAAGCCGAAGGTCGGATCGGTCGATTCGCGGACCTTGCCGGCCACGACGGACCCGTCGACGCCAGAGTTCTCTGCGATCTGACGCAGCGGTGCTTCCAGCGCCTTGCGGATGATCGAGATGCCCACGTCCTGATCAGAGTTCGCACCCTTCAGGCCGTCGAGCGACTTTGCCGCCTGCACAAGTGCGACGCCACCACCGACGACGACACCCTCCTGCACGGCTGCACGGGTTGCGTTCAGGGCGTCATCGACGCGGTCCTTGCGCTCTTTCACTTCGACTTCGGACATGCCGCCGACACGGATCACGGCCACACCGCCAGCCAGCTTGGCCACGCGTTCCTGCAGCTTTTCCTTGTCGTAGTCAGAGGTCGTCTCTTCGATCTGGCCGCGGATCTGGTTGACCCGTGCCTCGATCTCGGCCTTTTCGCCAGCACCGTCGATGATGGTGGTAGTGTCCTTCGTGATCGTGACGCGCTTGGCGGAACCCAGCATGTCGATGGTCACGTTCTCCAGCTTCATGCCGAGGTCTTCCGAGATCACCTGACCGCCGGTCAGGATCGCGATGTCCTGCAGCATGGCCTTGCGACGGTCACCGAAACCCGGTGCCTTCACGGCAGCGATCTTCAGGCCGCCACGCAGCTTGTTGACCACAAGGGTCGCCAGCGCCTCGCCTTCGACGTCTTCCGAGATGATCAGCAGCGGCTTCTGGCTCTGGATCACGGACTCCAGCAGCGGCACCATCGGCTGCAGCGACGACAGCTTCTTCTCGTGCAGCAGGATGATGACGTCGTCGAGCTCGGCGGTCATCTTCTCGGTGTTGGTGGTGAAGTAGGGCGACAGGTAGCCACGGTCGAACTGCATGCCTTCGACCACATCGGTCTCGGTCTCGAGGCCCTTGTTCTCTTCGACGGTGATGACACCTTCGTTGCCGACCTTCTGCATCGCGTCGGCGATCTGACGACCGATTTCCGCTTCGCCGTTGGCCGAGATGGTGCCGACCTGGGCGACTTCGTCGCTGTCGTTCACGGGACGCGATGCGGCCTTGATCGCTTCGACGACCTTGGCGGTGGCCAGATCGATGCCGCGCTTCAGGTCCATCGGGTTCATGCCGGCGGCGACGGACTTCATGCCTTCCTTGACGATGGCCTGCGCCAGAACCGTCGCGGTGGTCGTGCCGTCACCGGCTTCGTCGTTGGTGCGAGAAGCGACTTCCTTCACCATCTGCGCGCCCATGTTCTCGAACTTGTCTTCCAGTTCGATTTCCTTGGCGACGCTGACACCGTCCTTCGTGATGCGCGGCGCGCCGAAGGACTTGTCGAGGACAACGTTACGACCCTTGGGGCCCAGCGTCACTTTCACGGCGTCTGCAAGGATGTTGACACCCTTCAGCATGCGGTTGCGGGCGTCGGTGCCGAATTTGACGTCTTTAGATGCCATTTTCATGTGCTCCTATGGAATTTCAGGTGGAATGGAGAAGCGGTGGACCTGACGGCCCCCTGCGGTGTCACATGACGCCGAGGATGTCGCTTTCCTTCATGATCAGCAGGTCTTCGCCATCGAGCTTGACCTCGGTGCCGGACCACTTGCCGAACAGGATGCGGTCGCCGGCCTTCACGGCCATCTCGATCAGCTCGCCGTTGTCCTTGCGGGCGCCGGTGCCGACGCTGACGATCTCGCCTTCGGCGG
Source organism: Loktanella fryxellensis (assembly GCF_900110065.1). Lineage (GTDB taxonomy): Bacteria > Pseudomonadota > Alphaproteobacteria > Rhodobacterales > Rhodobacteraceae > Loktanella > Loktanella fryxellensis. Next base: position 66,689 of record NZ_FOCI01000008.1, read on the forward strand.
GCTTTTCCTTGGCGGAATCAGGAATGATCAGACCGCCCTTGGTCTTGTCTTCGCCTTCGATGCGACGGACCAGCACGCGGTCGTGCAGAGGTTTGAATGCCATCTTGTGAACCTTCCTTGAAGCGTTTCATATGCCGTTAGCACTCACCTTGGTCGAGTGCCAGCAGCGGCTAGTTAGGCAATCCGGTGGCGTGTGTCAACGGCCTCGCACGGCCCGCCGCCGCCGCACGGCGACGGATCGCCGGGGCATCCGGCGGGCGCGGACGCTTGGCATGGCGGCCCGCCGCCGCCTGCGCTAGGCTGGCTCTCGCCCTGCCCGACCTTGCCCCGCCCCGCCCCCCCGCCCCGCCCCGCCCGAAAGGTTCCCCGATGCGCGCCCTGCTGACCACCCTTCTGATGCTGCTCGCCCTGCCCGCCCATGCGCTGTGCGGCGGCCCCGGCATCATGGACCGGCTGGACGCCACCGACCGCGCCGCCGTGGCGCAGGCCGTCGCGGATACCCCCTATCCCAGCGGCACCCTGTTCAGCGCCACCCGCGACGGACGAGAGATCACGCTGGTCGGCACCCTGCACATTCACGACCCCCGCCTGTTGCCGCTGGCGAACCGCGTGGCTTCGCGCGTCGCGGCAGCCGACCTGCTGCTGGTCGAGGCGGGGCCGGAGGAGGAAGCGGCCCTGACCCGCGCCATGGCGACCGACCCCACGCTGCTGTTCCTGTCCGATGGCTCCACCCTGCCAGAACAACTGGACGAACCCACGTGGCAGGCGCTGATCGCCGCCGCCTCCTCACGCGGCGTGCCCGCCATGCTGGCCGCCAAGATGCAGCCCTGGTATCTGTCGCTGTTGCTGTCGATCCCGCCCTGCGCCATGGGCGATCTGAACGCGGGCGCCACCGGCCTCGATGCGATGATCGTGGCACAGGCCGAAACCGGCGGTGTTCCCGTGCAGGCGCTGGAACCGTGGCAGACCCTGTTCGACGTGATGCGCGCACCGCCCCTGTCGGAACAGGTGGACCAGCTGCGCTTTGCCCTCGTGCCCGCCGACCTGCATGACGCCATGTTCGCCTCCATGCTCGACAGCTACTTCGCCGGCGACATCGCAGAGCTGTGGGAGGTGAGCCGCGCCGCCATGCGCCTTGTGCCGGGCATCGACCCCGCCACCGCCGCCGACCTGTTCGACGCCGCCGAACAGGACCTGCTGACAAACCGCAACCGCGACTGGATGCCCCGCATTGCAACGGCGGCGGCCACCCACGACCGGATCGTGATCGCCGTGGGCGCAGCCCACCTGCCGGGCACGGACGGCGTGCTGAACCTGCTGGCCGCAGACGGCTGGACCATCACGCGTCTGGACTGACACCCGCCGCCGCACCGCCGTCGTCGTCGTTCGAATCCGCGTCGTTCCAGTCCGCCAGCCCCTGCCGCCCCGCGGGCGTCAGGTCATAGACACCGCGGCTGACGCGCTTGAACCAGCCATAGTGGTTGTCGGCCATGATCGTCGTGGCGTTCGGCACCTCGGCCCAGGCCTTGATCCGCGCGCCGGTGGACGCCCCGTGCACCGCGATGAACCGCGCACAGGCCAGCGCGTCCTGCCGGTATCCCGTCACCAGACCGTGCCGCGTGGCCCCGCCCGCGTTGGGATCGCCCCGCAGCCGGGCAAAGGCCGCCTTCATGCGCGCGGCCTTCACCTTCGACTTGCGCGGGGTGAACGGGCCGGGATCGGCCAGCACCTCCACCAGCCCGTCGCGGGGTCGGACGGTCATCACGCCCAACCCCAGCCTGCGCGCCAGACCGACGTTCGCCAGCAGCGCCTTGCGCGCGCCCCCGGCGGGCACCGCCAGATAGACTGCGTCGGTGATCGCCTGCCGCGCGATCCCCTGATGGAACAGCGTCAGCGAAAACGCCGTCTTCATCTCGACCACCAGCACCGCATCGCCCTTGACCGCCACCACGTCGGCGGCCCCCACCTCGCCCTTCACCGCATACCCCAGCGCCACAAGATGCGCCTTGATCGCCGGGTACAGGTCAGCCTCCCGCAACCGCTCCACCCTTTTTACCACCGCTCCCGCCCCCGCGTGACACCACCGGGCCCAGCCCCTATAAGGCGGCCAACATCCACCAGCATGGACACCCTGACAATGACCACACTGATCTTCGGCCACAAATCCCCCGACACCGATTCCACTGGATCGCCCCTCATCTGGGAATGGTTCCTCAAGGATGCGGGCCTCGACGCCCGCGCCGTCCTGCTGGGCCAGCCCAACACCGAAGCGGCCTTCGTGCTGAAACGCTGGGGATTCGAGCAGCCCGAGATCATGCGCGACGTGACCGACGGTCAGGCCTGCGTCATCGTCGACACCAACAACCCCGCCGAGTTGCCAGAGAACATCCACAACGCCGCCGTGCAGGCGATCATCGACCACCACATGCTGGTCGGCGGGATCAGCACTAGGACGCCGATCGACGTGACGATCCGTCCGCTGGCCTGCACCGCCACCATCATGCACCAGCTGATGGGCGACACCGCCGCCACCATGCCCGACGGCATTAAGGGCCTGATGCTGTCCTGCATCCTGTCCGACACCCTCGCCTTCCGCTCGCCCACCACCACCCCGGTGGACCGCGCACTGGCCTCCTCCCTTGCCGCCGATCTGGGCGTCGACATCGATGCGCTGGCGGACGAGATGTTCGCCGCCAAATCCGACGTCGGCGCCTTCACCGATGCGGAACTGCTGCGCATGGACAGCAAGGAGTTCGAGATCGACGGCACCACCTTCCGCGTCTCGGTGCTGGAAACGACCTCGCCCAGCGTCGTGCTCGCGCGCAAGGACGCCCTCGTGGCCGCCATGCCCGCCGTCGCCGCAGAGGATGGCGTGGATCAGGTCCTGCTCTTCGTCGTGGACATCATCCGCGAAGAGGCCACGATGCTGCTGCCAAACGACCTGACCAAGCAGATCGCGGCGGCCTCGTTCGGCGCAGACACCAGCGGCGATACCGTCGTTCTGCCCGGCGTGATGAGCCGCAAGAAGCAGATCATCCCCGTGCTCAAGAAATAAGCCTTGCGCAGAAGGCCCCCTTCCCCTCGCTTTTCGCCAAATACTCCCGCCGGAGGCTCCGACGACAGCCTCCGGCACCGCCGCCACCCTTCATCTGACCCGACACACTCCCGCCGGAGGCATCCACACCGGCACACTCCCAAAGGATCGCCCATGACCCGCATCATTCACAGCTTCCTCGACGCCGCAGGCGACTACGACGCGGCCTTCGTCGATCTGTGGGGCTGCATGCACAACGGCGTCACGGCGTTCCCTGATGCGGTGCAGGCCATGCAGGACTACCGCCGCGCCGGGGGCCGCGTGATCCTCGTGACCAACGCGCCGCGCCCGTGGCCGTCCGTGCAGACCCAGATCCGCCGCATGGGCATTCCCGACGACACCTACGACGCCATCGCCACCTCCGGCGACAGTGCGCGCGCCGCGATGTTCGAAGGGGCCGTCGGCCCCGACGTCTGGTTCATGGGCGAGGATCACGACCAGAGCTTCTTCGCCCCGATGGAATTGCTCGACGACCCCGTGACCATCCGTCAGGTGCCGCTCGATCAGGCCACCGGCATCGTCTGCTGCGGCCCCGCCGACCCCCACGCCGATCCGTCCGTCTATCGCCCGCAATTCCTCACCGCGATACAGCGCGGGCTGAAACTGCTCTGCGCCAATCCCGACATCGTCGTGGATCGCGGCCATTCCCGCGAATGGTGCGCCGGTGCGCTGGCGCAACTCTACACAGAGATGGGCGGCGAGAGCCTCTATTTCGGCAAACCGCATCCGCCGATCTACGACCTCGCCCGCCGCCGTCTGGCGGCGCTGGACGACGGCGCGGACCTGACCCGCATCATCTGCATCGGCGACGGCATCCACACCGACATCCTCGGCGCGGCGCAACAGGATCTCGACAGCCTGTTCATCACCGGCGGCCTCGCGGCTGCGGAAACCGCGACTCTGGACCAGCACCCCGCCGAGGCGGACCTGACCACCTATCTGGGCCAGATGCAGATCAGCCCCACCTATGCCATCGGGTTCCTGCGCTGACGCCACGGCCCTTGACTCGCAGCCTTTGCGGCGCAATTAAGTTACAATAAAACCGCCTTGAGCGATGGATTGTAGCGTGAGGGACCCTGACATGCTGGACAACGCGCCGCGCGGCACGATCGTGGTCGAGGATCTGGCGATCGGCATGACCCGGTCCCTGCGCAAGGTCGTGACGGATGCGGACATCGAGATGTTTGCGCAGGTCAGCACCGACCGCAATCCGGTGCATCTGGACGACGATTACGCCCGCGACACGATCTTCGAAGGCCGCATCGCCCACGGCATGCTGACGGCGGGGTTGATCTCTGCGGTGATCGGCGAACAGCTGCCCGGCCACGGCACGGTCTATCTGGGGCAATCGCTGCGCTTCCTCGCCCCCGTGCGCCCCGGCGACATGGTGCTGGCCGAGGTCGAGGTGACAGCCATCGACTATGCCAAGCGCAAGGTCACGATGGACACCCGCTGTCTTGTGGACGGCAAGAAGGTCCTGACCGGCGAGGCGGTGGTCCTCGCGCCCTCGGTCAAGTTCGACTGACACGCCAAGCCGGTCCGCACCCGCCCCGCTTGGGCCTGCGGCGGGACCGCCGCTTGCGCCCATCCCCGGCCCGCGTTACGCAATCCCATGCGCATCATCCGTGACACCCTGTATCTCGATCCCGCCGACCGGGGCGCCGCCGCCGCCATCGGCAACTTCGACGGCGTGCATCTGGGTCACCGCGCGGTGATCGACGCCGCCCGTGTCGCCGCCAGCGCCACAGGCGCGCCGCTCGGTATCATGACGTTCGAACCGCACCCGCGGCAGATGTTCGCCCCCGCCGCCGCCCCCTTCCGCCTGATGAACGCCGAAGGCCGTGCCAACGAACTGGCCCGCCTCGGGGTCGAGAAACTGTACGAGGTGCCGTTCAACCCCGCCCTCGTGGCGCTGACCCCGGAACAGTTCGCGCAGGTCATCATCCACGACCGCCTCGGGCTCGCGCACGTCGTCGTCGGCACCGACTTCTGCTTCGGCAAGGATCGCGCGGGCCATGCCGCCGACCTGATCCGCTTCGGGCAAGCGATGGGGTTCGGCGTCACCGTGGTGCCGATGGTGCAGCACACCGCGGGCCGCGTCAGTTCAACCGCGATCCGCACCGCCCTGACCGACGGTCGCCCCCGCGACGCGAGCGCCATGCTGGGCCACCCCCACCGCATCGTGGGCGAGGTGATCCGTGGCGACCAGCGGGGTCGCGATCTGGGCTATCCCACCGCGAACATGTCCATCGACGGCCTGCACCCGCCCCGCTTCGGCGTCTATGCCGTCAACATCGACATCGCGGACGGCCCCCATGCCGGGCGCTATCAGGGTGCCGCCAGCATCGGCGTGCGCCCGATGTTCGGCGTGAACGTTCCGAATTGCGAAACCTTCATCTTCGACTTCAAGGGCGATCTGTATGGCCAGCACATCAGCGTCTCGCTGGTCGACTACCTGCGGCCCGAGATGACCTTCGACGGCGTGCCCGCGCTGATCGTCCAGATGGACGCCGACTGTGCCCGTGCGCGGGATATCCTGACCGATGCCTGATCCCATCGACCGCAGCGGCCTGCGCCCCCGGTTCTGGCAGACGGTCCCCATGGGCCGCCTGTCCAAGCCCGAGTGGGAGGCGCTGTGCGACGGCTGCGGCAAATGCTGCCTGAACAAGCTGGAGGACGAGGACACAAGCGAGGTCGCCCTGACCCGCGTCGCCTGCCGCCTGCTCGACAACGAGACGTGCCTGTGCGCCCAATACCCGGTGCGCCACCGCTTCGTGCCCGAATGCATCGTGCTGACGCCCAAGACGATCAAGGACAACATGTACTGGCTGCCGCAGACCTGCGCCTATCGCCTCGTGGCCGAGGGGCGCGACCTGTATCCGTGGCACCCCCTGCTGACCGGCGATGCGAACAGCCCGCACGACGCGGGCGTCACGATGCGCGGCCAGACCCTGTCCGAGGTGTCGGTCGGCGACGACGAATGGGAAGACCACATCATCGAGGAGCCGACCTGATGTTCTTTGCCTCCGACAATGCAGGCCCGGCCCACCCATCGGTGATGCAGGCGCTGATGGACGCCAACACGGGCTATGCCAGCGGTTACGGCGCGGACCCACAGATGACCCGCGTGCGCGATATGATCCGCAACGCGTTCGAGGCGCCAGAGGCCGCGGTGCATCTGGTCGCCACCGGCACGGCGGCCAACGCGCTGGTGCTGGCCACGCTGTCGAACCCGTGGGAGACCATCTTCTGCAGCCCCATGGCCCACATCCACGAGGATGAATGCAATGCGCCGGAGTTCTTTACCGGCGGAGCAAAGCTCACGCTGGTGGACGCGATGGATGCCCTGATGACGCCGCAGGGCCTGCAGGATGCAATCCTCGCCGAAGAGACGCGCGGCGTCCACGGCCCGCAGCGCGGCCCGGTGTCGATTACGCAGGCGACGGAAAAAGGCACGGTCTACAACACCGCCGACCTGATCGCGCTGACCGACGTGGCGAAATCGTTCGGCCTCAAGACCCATATGGACGGCGCGCGGTTCACCAACGCACTGGTCAGTCTGGGCTGCACCCCCGCCGAGATGACGTGGAAGGCCGGGATCGACGCGGTCAGCTTCGGCGGCACCAAGAACGGCCTGATCGGGGTCGAGGCGTGCATCTTCTTCGACCCTGCCGTGTCACGCCAGTTCGAGTTCAGGCGCAAGCGCGGGGCGCATCTGTTCTCCAAGCACCGTTACCTGTCGGCGCAAATGCTGGCCTATCTGACGGATGACCTGTGGCTGACCATGGCGCGGCAGGCGAACGCCGCCTGTGCCCATCTGGTGCACGGGTTGCAGCATGTGCCCGACGTGACCCTGCTGTTCCCGCCGCAATCGAACCTGCTGTTCTTCGACGCGCCCCGCGCCCTGCACCGCCGCGCACTGGCGGCGGGGGCGGTCTATTACGTCACCCGCGGCGATGTGGATGACGGCCCCGACGACGAGCTGTTGACCGGTCGCCTCGTGTGCGACTGGTCGACGGATCACGGCATGATCGACCGCTTCATCGCGCATCTGACGCGATGATTGCCGCCACCTGCGGCACATGGGTCAGCGCCACCATGTGACCGGCCCCCGGCACCACGTGGTCGCGGGCCTGTGGCAGGGCGGCACAGATCGCCGCTTGGATCGCCGGGATGATCGGCAGGGCACCCTCTCCACGGATCAGGGTCACCGGCACGTGGATCTGTCCCAGTCGCGCCGCCACACCGTGCACGTCGTCCTGGATCGACGGCACCCCCGCCATGACCAGGGGCATCCGCTGCACGATGGCGTCGCGGGTGCGTTCCGGGATGCGGTCCCAGCCGCCGCCGCCCCAGTCAGCCTGGAACAGCCGCGCCGCCGTCACCGCATCGCCTGCGTCATAGGCCGCATGGATCGGCGCGAACCGGGCGACATGATCCGCCTGCGCGGCGGGATCGGTGGCGAGTGCAAAATACACCGGCTCGATCAGCGTCAGGCGCGACACCGTGCCGGGGAAATCCAGCGCCATGCGCAGCGCCACCGTCGCCCCGAACGAATGACCGATCACATGCAGCGGACCTTCGCACAGGTCGGCCGCCGCACTGGCGTTCGCCGTCTGGTAATCGCCAAGGCCTGCGTCCCAGTCCTGCGATGCCCCGTGGCCCAGCAGGTCCATCAGCACCGCATCGCCGGGCAGCGCCCGTGCCAGCGGCAGCAACGTCTCCAGCCGTGCCAGCGTGCAATGCAGCATCAGGGCGGTCAGGTCCGGTCCCGTGCGCAGGACGTTCACGTGCAGCCCCGCGCGACGCTCCACGCTCACGACAGTTTGCCACCCAGATAAGCGTCCAGATCGTCCAGACGATCCTCGCCCCAGAACCGCTGGTCCGTGTCGGTCACGAAGAACGGCACGCCGAATACGCCCGTCCGCACCGCTTCTTCCGTGTTGCGGTGATACGCCTCCGCCCCCGCCAGCAACCCCTTGTCCGCCAGCCGCGGGTCGCAGCCCGCCGCCGTCAGACAGTCGCGGATTACGTCGTCGTCCGATACGTCGCGCCCCTGCGCCCAGCAGGCGGCGGTGATCGCGGCCAGAAACGCCCCCGCGTCGCCGCCCGCATCCTGCACCGCGATCAGCGCATAGGACGCAGGCGCGGGGTTCGTGGGAAAAAACGCGGGCTTTGGCACAAGCGGCATCTCCAGCCGCGCCGCGCGCCGCACCAGATCCTGCAGACGATACGCCTGACGGCTCGGGTGCCGGTCCGGCAGCGCGACCCCACCCGTGCGCGTCATCACCGCCGCCGCATCGACAGGGCGATAGGTGATGGTCGCCCCGTGACGAGCCGCGATCTGCGCGGGCCGGTCGCCGCACAGATACACGTAAGGACTGATCGCGGCACAGAAGTAGTCGATATGGGCCATTTCGGGCAGCCTTTCGGGGGATGATGTTTTCGGGACCGTAGCCGTGTGTTAGGCGGTGTCAACGCGCGCGATTCTGCGGCAGCCCACAAGGATTTCCCCATGGCCACTGTGCACGAACCCAAGCTGATTTCCGGCAATGCGAACCGTCCGTTGGCCGAGGCGGTCGCGTCCCGGATGTCGATGCATCGCGGCATGGACGTCAGCCTTGTCGATGCGCGGGTCGAACGGTTCAACGACGGCGAAATCTTCGTCGAGGTGTTCGAGAACGTACGCGGCGAGGACATGTACATCATCCAGCCCACGTCGAACCCCACCAACGACAACCTGATGGAACTGCTCATCATCGCCGACGCGCTGCGCCGGTCGTCGGCGGCGCGGATCACCGCCGTGATGCCCTACTTCGGCTATGCCCGTCAGGACCGCCGCAGCAAGGCCCGCACGCCGATCACGGCGAAACTCGTCGCCAACATCCTCGTTGAGGCGGGGATCGAACGCATCCTGACCCTCGATCTGCACGCGACACAGATTCAGGGCTTCTTCGATATCCCCGTCGACAACCTCTACGCAAGCCCGCTCTGGGCGCTCGATGTGATGCACAACTTCAAGGACCGCATGGAAGAGGTCATGGTCGTGTCGCCCGACGTGGGCGGCGTGGCGCGTGCCCGCGATCTGGCGCAGCGGATCGGCGCGCCTCTGTCCATCGTGGACAAACGGCGCGGCAAACCCGGCGAAGTTGCCGAGATGACCGTGATCGGCGACGTGAAGGACCGCGTCTGCCTGATCGTTGACGACCTCGTAGATACCGCCGGCACCCTGTGCAAGGCCGCCGAGGTGCTGATGGAGAATGGCGCCAAGGAGGTGCATTCCTATATCACCCACGGCGTGCTGTCCGGCCCCGCCGTGGACCGTGTCAGCAAGTCGGTGATGAAGAACCTCGTGATTACGGACACGATCCTGCCCAAGGCTGAGGCCATCGCCTGCCCCAACATCCGCATCGTCAAGACCGCGCCGATGTTCGCGCAGGCCATCCTGAACACGTGGAACGGCACCTCTGTGTCGTCCCTGTTCAACCACAAGACCCTTCAGCCGATCTATGAAGGCGTCTATTCGCGGTAAATCCCGGTCCCGCTAAAGGGTCCAGCCGTCGTCGCCCTCGACCGGGCCGATGCTGAGCCAGGCGACGCGCACCCGTGCCACGCGGGTGTCGGACCACGTGCGGAACACGATGTCGAAGCCGTCGCGGGTCACACGCTCTGCCGTGACATCGGCCCGCGCGTTCGATCCGTTCGACATGTCCCACATCGACAGGCTGACCTGCACGACGGGCGCCATGGCGTAGCTGTCGGCAAAGCGGACGCTGCGCCTGATCAGGCGCGGCCCTTCGCCGGTCCACATCTCGCCGTCATCCTCGAAATCGGAAAACAGTACGATGTCGCCCTGATCGACGCCGATCGTGTGGCTTCCGAACGTGCGCATCCAGACAGGTCCTCCACTCTCGTTCCGATTGCACGGTTAACGTCCGCCAAATCCCTGCCGATGAAAAGAAGAAAGGCCCCGCGCTGCGGGGCCTTTTTCCAACTTTAAGAAACTTCTAATGTTCAACCGAAATTGGACTGCTTGGGGTCCAGACCGATATGCGTGCCGACGGCGACCATGTCGGCCAGCAAACGGGCCGCGTCGTCGACGGGGCCGGGTTCGTTGTCGACGGTGGACTTTGCGGTTTTCACCTGCGCATGGGCATCTGCCAGCATGGCGTTATAGACATCTTGCGTCATCTCGGCGCGCGGCAAGGCATTTTCCGCCAGAACCGATACAGAGGTCGCCGTAATCTCGGCGAAACCGCCCAGCACAACGAACTCTTGCGTACCGGCCGGCCCTATGACCTTCAGCACACCCGGGCGCAGGGTGGTGATGGTGGGCACGTGGCCCGCCATCGCCGTCATGTCACCCTCGGTCGCCGGGATCTGCACCTCGGTGGCCGTGACCGAGGCCAGACGGCGCTCGGGCGAGACGAGATCGAATTGCATCGTGTCTGCCATGACCGCTCCTTATGCCGCGTCTGCGGCCATGCGTTCGGCCTTGGCGACCGCGTCCGCGATGCCACCGACCATCAGGAAGGCGCTTTCGGGCAGGTGATCGTACTCACCGGCGACGACGGCCTTGAACGACGCGATCGTATCCTCCAGCGGCACCTGCACACCCGGCGAGCCGGTGAACACCTGCGCCACGTCGAAGGGCTGCGACAGGAAACGTTCGATCTTGCGGGCGCGCGCCACGGTCACCTTGTCGTCCTCTGACAGCTCGTCCATGCCAAGGATGGCGATGATGTCCTGCAGCGACTTGTAGCGTTGCAGAATCTGCTGCACGTCCATGGCGACCGCATAGTGCTCTTCGCCCACGATGCCCGGATCGAGCAGGCGCGAGGTGGAGTCCAGAGGGTCCACAGCCGGGTAGATGCCCTTTTCCGAGATCGCGCGGTTGAGCACGGTCGTCGCATCGAGGTGCGCAAAGGACGTGGCGGGTGCCGGGTCGGTCAAGTCGTCGGCGGGCACGTAGATGGCCTGCACGGACGTGATCGAGCCGTTCTTGGTCGAGGTGATGCGTTCCTGCATCTGGCCCATGTCCGTCGCCAGCGTCGGCTGATAGCCCACGGCGGACGGGATACGACCCAGCAGAGCGGACACTTCCGACCCGGCCTGCGTAAAGCGGAAGATGTTGTCCACGAAGAACAGCACGTCGGTGCCGGACTGGTCGCGGAACTGCTCTGCCATGGTCAGACCCGACAGGGCGACGCGCATGCGGGCACCCGGCGGCTCGTTCATCTGACCGTACACGAGGGCCACTTTCGACTTCGTCAGGTCCTCGGCATTGATGACGCCCGACTCGATGAATTCATAATACAGGTCGTTGCCCTCACGGGTCCGCTCGCCCACGCCGGCGAACACGGAATAACCCGAGTGCACCTTGGCGATGTTGTTGATCAGTTCCTGGATCAGAACCGTCTTGCCCACGCCGGCGCCGCCGAACAGGCCGATCTTGCCGCCCTTGGCATAGGGCGCCAGCAGGTCGATGACCTTGATGCCGGTGACCAGCACCTCGGATGCGGTCGACTGTGCGTCGAACGACGGTGCCACGTTGTGGATCGAACGGCGCTCGGTCTCGTTGATCGGGCCCTTTTCATCCACGGGCTCGCCCACGACATTCATGATCCGGCCCAGTGTCGCGTCGCCGACGGGCACGGTGATCGTGTCGTCCATGTCGGTCACTTCCTGACCGCGGACCAGACCTTCGGTCGCGTCCATGGCGATGCAGCGGACGGTGTTCTCGCCCAGGTGCTGCGCCACTTCCAGCGTCAGGGTCTTGCCGTTGTTGTCGGTGGTCAGCGCGTTCAGGATCTGGGGCAGATGGTCCCCGAACTGGACGTCCACGACGGCACCGATCACCTGGGTGATCTTGCCTTTTGCGTTTGCCATAAGTGTTTCTCCAGTCTTAGAGCGCTTCCGCGCCCGAAATGATTTCGATCAGCTCGTTGGTGATCCGGGCCTGACGCGAGCGGTTGAACTCGATGGTCAGGTCGTCGATCATGTCGCCGGCGTTGCGGGTGGCGTTGTCCATGGCGGACATCCGCGCCCCCTGCTCTGACGCGGCGTTTTCCAGCAGAGCCGCAAAGATCTGCGTGGCAACCCCGCGCGGCAGCAGATCCGCAAGGATCTCCTCTTCGCCGGGCTCGTAGTCATAGAGGTTGCTTGCCGTCGTGGCATCCGGGGTCGCATCGAACTGCGCGGGAATGATCTGCTGCGCGGTCGGGTGCTGTGTGACGACGTTCTCGAAGCGCGCAAAAAAGATCGTCGCCACGTCGAATTCGCCCGCATCGAAGCGGTTCAGCACGTCGCGGGCGATCTTTTGCGCGTCGGTATAGGACAGGCGCTTCACTTCGGACATGTCGATATGCCCGATGAAATGCTCGGCCAGGTCGCGACGCAGGCTGTCGCGGCCCTTCTTGCCGACGGTCAGGATCTTGACCGTCTTGCCGGCCGCCACCAGCGCGCGGGCGCGCTGACGTGCCAGCTTGGCGATGTTGGCGTTGAAACCGCCGCACAGGCCCCGCTCTGCGGTCATGACGACCAGCAGCTGGACCTGATCCGATCCAGTGCCCGCCATCAGCCGGGGTGCAGAGGGCGACCCCTCCACCCCCTGGCTCAGACCGGCCATGACCGCGGTGAACCGCTCCGTGTAGGGGCGGGCGGCCTCGGCTGCGTCCTGGGCCCGCCGCAGTTTCGCGGCGGCCACCATCTGCATGGCCTTGGTGATCTTGCGGGTCGATTTGACCGACGCGATCCGGTTCTTCAGATCCTTGAGACTAGGCAAGACCTAAACTCCTCTCTCGGGCAAAGGTTACGCGAAATCCTTGGCGAAGGCGTCGATGGCGGCCTTCAGCTTGGCTTCCGCATCGCCCTTGATCTTGGGATCCTCGGTGGTGATCATGTCCAGCACCGCGCGGCCTTCGCTGCGCATGTGCTTCAACAGACCGGCCTCGAAACGGCCCACGTCCTTGACCGCGACCTTGTCCAGATAGCCCTTGGTGCCCGCATAAATGACGGTCACGATTTCCGCGTTGGTCAGCGGCGCATACTGCGGCTGCTTCATCAACTCGGTCAGGCGCGCGCCACGGTTCAGCAGACGCTGGGTGGCCGCATCCAGATCGGAACCGAACTGCGCAAACGCCGCCATCTCGCGGTATTGCGCCAGCTCCAGCTTCACCGGGCCTGCGACGGACTTCATCGCGTTGGTCTGTGCGGCCGAACCCACGCGGGACACCGACAGACCGGTGTTCACGGCGGGGCGGATACCCTGAAAGAACAGCTCGGTTTCAAGGAAGATCTGACCGTCGGTGATCGAGATCACGTTCGTCGGCACGAAGGCGGACAGGTCGCCGCCCTGCGTCTCGATGATCGGCAGCGCGGTCAGCGAACCGGAACCGTTGTCCTCGTTCAGCTTTGCCGAACGCTCCAGCAGGCGGGAGTGGAGGTAGAACACGTCGCCGGGATAGGCCTCGCGGCCCGGCGGGCGACGCAGCAGCAGCGACATCTGGCGGTACGAAACGGCCTGCTTGGACAGGTCATCATAGATGATCAGCGCGTGCTTGCCGTTGTCGCGGAAATATTCGGCCATCGCGGTGGCGGAATAGGGGGCCAGATACTGCATCGGCGCAGGGTCGGATGCGGTGGCTGCCACGATGGTCGTGTAGGCGATGGCGCCGGTCTCTTCCAGCTTCTTCACCAGCTGCGCCACGGTCGACCGCTTCTGGCCGATCGCGACGTAGATGCAGTAGAGCTTCTGGCTCTCGTCCGTAGCCGCGTCGTTGTAGGACTTCTGGTTCAGGATCGTGTCCAGCGCCACGGCGGTCTTGCCGGTCTGACGGTCGCCGATGATCAGTTCGCGCTGGCCGCGGCCGATCGGGATCATGGCGTCGATGGACTTCAGACCCGTCGGCATCGGCTCGTGCACCGATTTGCGCGGGATGATGCCCGGTGCCTTCACGTCGGCGACGCGGCGCTCGGTCGTGTTGATCGGACCCTTGCCGTCCAGCGGGTTGCCCAGACCGTCGACCACCCGGCCCAGCAGGGCGGGGCCCACGGGCACGTCCACGATGGACTTGGTGCGCTTGACGGTGTCGCCTTCCTTGATGTCGCGGTCGGAACCGAAGATCACCACGCCGACGTTGTCGGTCTCGAGGTTCAGCGCCATGCCGCGGATGCCACCGGGAAACTCGACCATCTCGCCGGCCTGCACGGCGTCGAGGCCATAGACGCGGGCGATCCCGTCACCGACGCTCAGCACGCGGCCGACTTCGGCGACTTCGGCGTCATGACCGAAGTTCTTGATCTGGTCCTTCAGGATCGCAGAGATTTCAGACGCTTGGATCGCCATTTATCCGACCTCTTTCATGTTGTTCTGGAGTGCGTTGAGCTTGGACGCGATCGAGGTGTCGATCATGCGCGATCCCACCTTGACGATCAGCCCGCCAAGAATGGAGGCGTCCACGGTTTCCTTGATGCCGACCGTCTTGCCGGTCTGCGCGGACAGGGTCGCCGCAAGGCTGCTGCGCTGGCTGTCGGACAAGGGCGTGGCAGTCGTGACATCGGCGGTTATCTCGCCGCGGTCGGCGGCCAGCATGTCGCGCAGGGTCGTGACGATGGCGGGCAGCACGAACAGGCGCCGCTTGTCGGCCAGCAGACCCAGCAGATTCGCCATCGTCGGCGACAGGTCCATCTTGCCCGAAAGGGCCTTGACGGCGGCGGCCTGATCGTCGCGGCCATACAGCGGCGAAGAGATCAGATCGCGGAAATCCGCGCTGTCGGTCAGGATCGTGTCGAGCGTGTCAACGTCCCGTTCCATCGCCCTGAGATCGTTGCCATCCTTGGCGATGTCGAACACCGCGGACGCATAACGCCCGGCAATGCCCTGTGTGATCGAAGCTGGTTCGGACACGTCCACCCTTCCGATATAAGGCCCCCGTGACCCCGCAAGGGTCCGGAGGCGTTCACGTCTCCTCGAGTATGACCGAGGCATTGAAATCAGGGTCGCTCTAGCAGACGCCATTGCGCCCCGCAACACGTTAAGGCGATCTTGCGCGGGCGGCGGCGCGGGTTTCCGTTCGCCTTTCGGACGCCTGTCGGTCGGGCACGCGCGATGCACGTCAGGCCGGTACGGCGTCAGGCACGGGGGACAGCACGGGGTCGCGCCGGCGGGCGCGCAAACCGGGACCGCTCGTCGCCGGCGACTGCTTGCAGGCCTCGACCATCAGCACACCGCCGCCCGCCAGCGTCGGGATCATGTGCCCTGCCCGTTCCAGCAGGCTTGCGGTGCGCCGCCAGACCGGATGATGCGACGGCGGCTGATACAGCGTGGCGCGCACGGTTCCGATGTCGAAATCATGGGCGCGCAACTGCACCTCGAGCTGTCCGGGTGAATAGGGCCGCCCGAACCCGAACGGCGTGCTGTCGGACCGCGACCACAGCCCGGCCCTGTTCGGCACGATGAAGATCGCGCGCCCGCCCGGACCCAGCACCCGGTGACATTCGTTCAGCACCGCCGTCGGATGGTCCGTCGTTTCCAGCCCGTGCATCACGACCAGCTTGTCCACCATGCCCGTGGGTATGGGCCACAGCGTATCCTCGCACAGGACGGACACGTTGGGCTGCCCTGCCGGCCACGGCATGACGCCCTGCGGTCCGGGCATCAGGCCGATCACCCGGCGCGCTTGCCCCAGATAGGGCCGCAGCAGCGGCACCGCAAAACCAAAGCCCGCGACGGTCTGGCCCTTTGCCTCTGGCCACATCCGCACCAGTTCATCGCGTACGACCTTTTGCGCCGCACGCCCGAGCGCGCTGCGATAGTAGAAGTTCCGCAAGTGTAGCACGTCCAGATGCATCGCGGCGCGGGGTCCAGTGACTGCCTTTCGGTCACACTACCAAGGAATAGAGGTTTTGCCATGCCCATCGCACTGATCACCGTCCCCTGCCTGTCGGACAACTACGCGTTCCTGATCCACGATGACGACACCGGTCGGACCGCCCTGATCGACGTGCCGGAGGCGGCGCCGATCAGGGCGGTCCTGCGGGACCGTGGCTGGACCCTGACCGACATCCTGCTGACACATCACCACGACGACCATGTGCAGGGGCTGGCCGAGTTGCGCGGCACCGCGCGGGTCATCGGGGCCGCCGCCGATGCGCACCGGCTGCCGCCGCTGGATCTGGCCGTGGCGGACGGCGATCGCATCACCGTCTACGGGCACGACGTGGACGTGATCGATGTGCCGGGCCACACCGTCGGACACGTGGCCTTCCACATGGCATTCGAAAAACTGCTGTTCACCGCCGACAGCCTGATGGCGATGGGCTGCGGGAGGTTGTTCGAAGGCACGCCCGCCCAGATGTGGGACAGCCTGCAGCGCCTGCGTGCGCTGCCGGGCGACACCACCGTGTGTTCCGGTCACGAATACACGACGACGAACATGCGCTTTGCGTTGTCCCTTGAACCGGACAATCCCGCGCTTATCTCTCGCTCAGCGGCGATACGGACGGCGCGTGAAAACGGCCATGCCACTGTCCCTTCGCCCCTTGCGCTGGAATGTCGGACCAACCCGTTCCTGCGCGCCGACGACCCTGATCTGGCACGGGCCCTGGCGATGCCCGCTGCACATCCTGCCGAAATTTTCACCGAAATCCGCGCCCGCCGGGATCGGTTCTGAAACGGGTGTGACCGGATGCCGCCGCATCGCACCCATTGACCGCCGCGTTCACGTCACGTCAGTCTTTTTGTGAACACGCTGACCAAGAAAAACCTTGAAGGTTGGGCGGAAAAGCCAAACCTTGGAACATAAGGCCACGGTCCGTTTCGGGTCCCCTCGCCCGCCGGCCCCCCGTACAGCAAGGAGCACGAAGTGCCATCATTCTCCACGACGCTCGAGCAGTCCATTCACGGTGCGCTGGCCCTGGCCAACGCCCGCCGCCACGAACTTGCCACGCTGGAGCATCTGCTGCTGGCGCTGATCGACGAACCGGACGCGGCGCGTGTGATGCGGGCCTGTTCCGTCGATCTGGATGACCTGCGCAAGGATCTGGAGGATTTCATCACCGACGACCTGTCCACGCTGGAAACGGACGTGGACGGGTCGGAGGCCGTGCCGACCGCGGCATTTCAGCGCGTGATCCAGCGCGCGGCGATCCACGTCCAGTCCTCCGGCCGGACAGAGGTGACCGGGGCCAACGTGCTGGTCGCCATCTTTGCCGAACGCGAAAGCAATGCGGCGTTCTTCCTGCAAGAGCAGGACATGACCCGCTACGACGCCGTCAATTTCATCGCGCATGGTGTGGCAAAGGATCCGGCCTTCGGCGAAAGCCGTCCGGTCAAGGGCGCGCCTCAACAAGACGAGGACGAAAGCGTGACCGAGGGGGACAAGAAGGAATCCGCACTGGCGAAATACTGCGTCGATCTGAACGAAAAGGCGGGCAAGGGCGACCTCGATCCGCTGATCGGCCGCGCGCACGAAGTCGAGCGCTGCATCCAGGTGCTGTGCCGCCGCCGCAAGAACAACCCGCTGCTGGTGGGTGACCCTGGCGTGGGCAAGACCGCCATCGCCGAAGGTCTGGCCTACAAGATCGTGATGAAGGAAGTGCCCGAGGTTCTGTCGAAGGCCACGATCTACAGCCTCGACATGGGCGCGCTGCTGGCCGGGACCCGCTATCGGGGCGACTTCGAAGAGCGGCTGAAGGCCGTGATGACCGAGATGGAGAACCACAAGGATGCGGTCCTCTTCATCGACGAGATCCACACGATCATCGGCGCCGGCGCCACCTCCGGCGGAGCCATGGACGCGTCCAACCTGCTGAAGCCTGCTCTGCAGGGCGGCAAGCTGCGCTGCATGGGATCGACCACCTACAAGGAGTTCCGCCAGCACTTCGAGAAGGACCGCGCCCTGTCGCGCCGGTTCCAGAAGATCGACGTGAACGAGCCGTCGGTCGAGGATGCGGTCAAGATCCTCAAGGGCATCAAGCCCTATTTCGAGGAGCATCACGGCGTGAAATACACCGCCGAGGCGATCCGCGCTGCGGTGGAACTGTCGGCCCGCTACATCAACGATCGCAAGCTGCCGGACAAGGCCATCGACGTCATCGACGAAGCGGGCGCATCTCAGCAGCTGCTGGCCGACTCGCGCCGCCGTAAGACCCTCGGTGTCAAGGAGATCGAGGCCGTCGTGGCCAAGATCGCCCGCATCCCGCCCAAGAATGTCAGCAAGGACGACGCCACGGTGCTGCGTGATCTGGAAACCTCGCTCAAGCGCGTGGTCTTTGGTCAGGACAAGGCGATTGAGGCACTGTCGTCCGCGATCAAGCTGGCCCGTGCGGGCCTGCGCGAGCCGGAGAAGCCCATCGGCAATTACCTGTTCGCGGGCCCGACTGGCGTGGGCAAGACCGAGGTGGCGAAACAGCTGGCGGATACGCTGGGTGTGGAACTGCTGCGTTTTGATATGTCCGAATACATGGAGAAGCACGCGGTCAGCCGTCTGATCGGTGCCCCTCCGGGCTATGTCGGCTTCGATCAGGGCGGCATGCTGACCGATGGCGTCGACCAGAACCCCCACTGCGTCCTGCTGCTGGACGAGATGGAAAAGGCGCACCCGGATGTCTACAACATCCTGCTGCAGGTCATGGACCACGGCAAACTGACGGACCACAACGGGCGGACCACCGATTTCCGCAACGTGATCCTGATCATGACCAGCAACGCCGGTGCGTCGGAAATGGGCAAGAACGCCATGGGCTTCGGCCGCGAATCGCGCGAGGGCGAGGATACGGCGGCCATCGAGCGGATCTTCACGCCCGAATTCCGCAACCGTCTGGACGCGATCATCAGCTTTGGCGCGCTGCCGAAGGAAGTGATCATGAAGGTGGTCGAAAAGTTCGTCCTGCAACTTGAGGCGCAATTGATCGACCGCAACGTGCACATCGAGCTGACCCCCGCCGCCGCCGCGTGGCTGGGCGACAAGGGCTACGACGTCAAGATGGGCGCGCGCCCGCTGGGCCGCGTGATTCAGGAGCACATCAAGAAGCCACTGGCCGAAGAACTGCTGTTCGGCAAGCTGGTGAAGGGCGGTCTGGTCAAGGTCGGCGTCAAGGACAAGGCACTCGACCTGTCCTTCGAGGCGCCCGAACAGGCCAAGATCACAGGCAAGAAGCCCCCGCTGCTGACCGCCGAGTGATCCGCACCACGCTGATCGCGACCCTGTCCCTCGCAGCCACATCGGCTGCGGGGGATATCTCTTTGGGGCTGCCGCTTGCCTGTGACATGGATAGCGTGTGTTTCATCCAGCAGACCGTGGACCGGGATACCGGACCAGGGGCGCAGGATTTCACCTGCGGCCCCCTCAGCTACGACGAGCATAGCGGAACGGATTTCGCCTTGCCGTCTCTGGCCATGCAGGCGGCGGGCGTCGATGTCCTCGCCGCCGCCCCCGGCACGATACAGGGCGTACGCAACGATATGCCCGACGTGCTGCAGACCGATCCCGCCGCACCCGACGTGACCGACCGCGAATGCGGCAACGGGCTGGTCATCCGCCACGCCGACGGCTGGGAAACCCAGTATTGCCATATGGCCCAAGGCTCGCTCACCATGAAACCGGGCGACAACGTTGCCACCGGCGACGTGCTGGGCCGCGTCGGCCTGTCCGGCGAGACGGAGTTTCCACACCTGCACCTGAGCGTGCGCCGCGATGGCGCCGTCGTCGATCCCTTCGCCCCGTCCACGGCGACCAGCTGCGGCCCTGCGGGCGACAGTCTGTGGTCCGACGCCCTCACCCTTGCGCCGGGTGGCCTCATCGCCGCCGGGTTCCGCGCGGATGTCCCCGCCTTCGACGCGATCAAGGCGGGCACAGCGGCGATGGGCACCCTGCCCGTGTCGGGTGGTGCGTTGGTGGTTTGGGGCTATGCATTCGGCGGTCAGGCGGGAGACCTGATGGTCCTGCAGATCGCCGGACCAGAAGGCACCGTCTTCGACGACACGCAGACGCTCGACCGCACGCAGGCCCAACTCTTTCGCGCAGGCGGGCGGCGCACGCCGCCAGAAGGGTGGCCGCCCGGCGACTACACCGGCACCATCACCCTGCAGCGCGACGGCATGGTGATCGACACGGCAACCACCACCGTCACCCTGCGCTAACGCTCGGTCAGCTTCAGCTCGATCCTGCGGTTCTGCGCCCGTGCCTCGGCACTGGTGCCGGGGTTCAGCGGCTGGAACTCGGCAAAGCCGTTGGCCGACATGCGGCCCGGCGGAATGCCCAGCGTCTCCATGTACCGCACCACCGACAGCGCACGCGCCTGAGACAGCTCCCAGTTGTCGGCAAACGCACCCAGTCCCGACAGCGGCTGGTCGTCGGTGTGGCCATCCACGCGGATGATCCAGTCGATGCCGTCGGGGATCTGGTCCGCGATCTGGCGCAGGATGCCAGCGACCTGTGCGATGTCGCCCTGCCCCGCCGTCGACAGCTGCGCATCCCCCGCCCCGAACAGCACTTCAGAGGAGAAGACGAAGCGGTCGCCTACGATCTGCACGCCGTCCAGCCCCTCGACCACGCCGCGCAACTGGCCAAAGAAATCAGACCGGAACCGTTCCAGATCCTGCGCTTCGGCCTGCAGGCGCGCGGTCTCCGCCTCCAGCCGGATGCGCTCGGCTTCCTCCAGCTCGGCGCGGCGCGTCTCTTCGGCGGCGACGCGGGCCAGCGCGGTGTTCAACTGTGACCCCAGCGCCTCGATCTGCACGTCGGCAGCCGCACCGTCGCTCTCCGCGATATTCAGCAGCGACTGCAGGCTGCCCACCTGTTCGCGCAGCGCCGCGACCTGTTCGTTCAGCAACGCCGTCTGGCGCTGCGCGTCCGTGGATTGCGCCTCCTGCGCCGCCAAGGCCTGCTCGGCCACTGCCAGCAGCGCCGCCTGACGCTCCCCCTCGGTCGCGGTCGCTGCCTGCGCAGCCAGATCGGCGGCCAACCCGTCGCGCGCCGCCTCGGCGGCCGCCAGCAGGGTCAGCGTGTCCTCCGCCGCGCGGCGCTGCTCCTCCAGCGACAGGGTCATGGCGGTCAATTCCGCATCCGCATCCGTCAGCCGCGCGCGCAGCGCCTCTGCCGCCGCCGCATCGACCAGCCGCGCCGCCTCCAGCTCCGATATCTGGGCGGTCTGCGCCGCATCGCTGTCGCGCAGATCGGCTATCAGCGCCTCCAGCGCCTCGCGCCGGGCGGCGGCCAGACGTGCCGCCTCGCTCTGCGCGTCGATCTCGCGCCGCGCGGTGGCCAGCGCCAGATCCAGCTGTTGTTGCGCCGTCAGCAGATCGGCGTTGTCCTGCTCCAACCCCGCGACCTGCCCGGTCAGGTCGGCGCGCTCGGCCAGCAGTCCGGCCACCTGCGCCTCGAACCCCGTGATCTGCGCATCCGCCTCCGCCAGATCGGCGGTTGCTGCATCACGCGCGCTTTCCGCCAGACCCAGCGCGCCCGTCAGCGCCGCGACCTGCCCCGCCAGATCATCCAGCTGCATCTCCTGCCCGCTGATCGTCTCGCGCAGGGCGAACTGCAGCACGGTGAAGATCGTCAGCACGAACATGAGCACCAGCAGCAGACCCGTCATCGCATCGACGAATCCGGGCCACATGTTGGTGTTCATCCGGGTGCTGCGCCGCGACAGGGCCATGGATCAGGCGTCCCGCCGCGTCTGCTTGATCGCGCGGGTCAGCGCGGCCAGATCGGTGCGCAGATCGGCCAGCGTTTCCTGACGCCCTGCTGCGATCTCCTCCAGCAGGCGCAGCATCTGGGTGTCGATGGACCGCAGCCGCATCCGGCTTTCCGCGTCCAGACCATCCGCCCCGCCGTCCTGCAGTTGCGCGATCAGGCGGTCCTGCCCGTCGGCGATGCGCGTCAGCAGAGCCGCATCGGTGCCGCTGGCGCGCTGGCTGTCCACCAACCGCTCGATCGTCCGCGACAGCTGGATCAGGTGGTCGTCCGCAGCGCTGCGCGTCTGCTCGGTCTGCGCCAGCAACCCCTGCATCGTCTCCAGCTGCGCGCCCATGTGATCGGCAAAGGCCGCCATCATGGCGCTGTCTGCTCCCGAACCCGCCTCGTCGCTGCCGGCAAAGCCGAGGCGCGTGATGCCCGACAGCCACTCTTCAAGCTCGCGGAAGAAGCGGTTCTGCGCCTGACCGGCGAAGAGTTCCAGCAGTCCCACGATCAGCGAGCCCGCAAGCCCCAGCAGCGACGACGAGAACGCCGTGCCCATACCGCCCAACTGCGTCTCCAGCCCCGCCTGCAGGCGCGCGAACACGTCGACACCACTCTCGCCCTCGACCGGGTTCAGCGACCGGATCGTCTGGACCAGCCCCGGGACGGTCGTGGCAAGGCCATAGAACGTGCCCAGGAGTCCGAGGAAGATCAGCAGGCTGCCCAGATACCGGGTGAATTCCCGATTCTCGTCGATGCGCTGCGCGACGCTGTCCTGAATGGACGTGGCCGCGGTCGAAGAGATCTGCATCCGCGCGCCCTGCGACCGCAACAACGTCGCAAGCGGCACGAGGAGCGATGGGGCGATCGTGATCTGATGCCCCGACCGACGCGCGGCGAACCCCTCGATCCACTCCACCGATTTCATCAGCTGCCAGACCTGTGCAAAGGTCGATCCGATGCCCAGCGCCGCGACGCCCAGGATCAGCCCGTTCAACCCCACGTTCAGCGCAAAGGCCGACTTGATCTGCGCAAAGAAAATGTAGCTGACGGCGGCCACGACGGCGAGCGCGATCAGCATGAAGGTGATCTGCCGCACGGGCTGCGAGAACTGCAGCCGCGTCTCGATCCTGCTCGTATCCGTCACGGTCGGCCATGTCCTGTTGTTTTGCCAAAGCTTAGGAGCGTTGGCGCGGAAACGGAAACGCTAAATCCGATCAAACGGTGCCGAGGATCGCGCGGACACGGCCCGTCAGCCAGACCATGTCAGGGTCGACGATTCCCATCTGCGCCAGATGGTCGGCGGTGCGGAACAGGTATTCGGAATTGGGACCGCGCCCACCGGTGCTGCGGGCGATCATCCGCGCCTGCGTCTCGAGGTCGAGTTGCACGTATTGTGCATGATCGGGGTCGATGACATAGGCCAGTGCGCCTTTCGGGCCGTCGTCGGTGTGGAGCACGACGGGACGTTCCAGATAGGCGGATGAGACGAGCTCGCGTTCGCGCAGCGCTGACAGCACGTGCGCCGTCTCTGTCTCCGCCACCTGAAAAGCCATGCCCGTGCATTGTCCCCCAGGCACCGCGTCGAGAGCCAGCACGAGTCCCGGCGCATCCGGCGTCCCGCGGTGATGGACCGACAGCATGCAGAAGCTGCGGTGGTAGTCGTGCAGCACCGCGCGATGTGCTGCAACGGGCACGAAACCGGGGTTCCACAGCAGCGAGCCATAGCCGAAGATCCACAGGTTCATGCGACTGGTCCTTTGTCGGGCATCCCTATAAACGCACGACGACCGATTGGCGAGGGGTGGCCCATGAAGCTGTTGACGATCATCGTGCTGGCGCTGGCCGGACTCTATTCGGCATATTGGTTCATTGCCGCGCGGACCCTCGATGGGCAGTTGCAGTCGGGCCTTGCCGCCGCCGTCGCACAAGGCTGGCAAATCGAAAGCGAGAGCCTGACCACCGGTGGCTACCCCTCGCGCTTCGACGTGACGGCCCGCGACCTTACGGTGACGACACCGGGCGGCGACGTGACATGGCGCGCGCCCGTGGTCGAAACGGCGGCCCTGTCCTATGCCCCGAACCGCGTGATCCTCGCACTGCCGCCGTCGCAGACCGTCGCGGTGCAGGGCCAGACCGTGACGATCGGGTCTGACGGGTTGCGGGCAAGCCTCGGCGTTGCGGCGAATACGTCGCTGGCACTCGATACGCTGACGGCAGAGGCGCGGGCGCTCGACCTCGTCTCCGATCGCGGATGGTCGTGGAAGACCGGGGCCGCCTTGCTGGCGCTGCGACCGGATGGCACGACACCCGGCAGCTATGACGCATATCTTGGCCTTGCGAACGTGACCCCCGGGGTTGCCCTGTCCGCCGCACCCGATGGACCCGCGCAGGTGACGGTGGACGCCACGGTGCAGCTGGACCGCCCGCTGGACCGCACGGGGCTGGCCGGGGCCCCGCCGCAGGTCCAGCAACTGTCGCTGACCACGGCCGAGGTGACATGGGGCGACTTGCGACTGGTGGCGGATGGGGCGATCGACGTCGATGCGACGGGCGTGCCTACCGGCCAGATCCTGCTGGCGTTGACCGGCTGGCAGGACGTGCTGACTTTGATCGCAGAGGCCGGTCTGTTGGACCCGGGCCTGCTGAGCGTCATCCGCAACGGCGCGTCTTTCATGGCCGCCGGGCAGGATACGCTGACCATGCCGCTGACGTTCGCCGACGGCGCGATGGCGCTCGGGCCCATTCCCATCGGCCCGGCACCCCGTCTGATCCTGCGCTAGGCGGCGCGGCGCGCCTCGATCGCCAGCCAGATGCGTTCGGCGATGTTGGTGCCGTCGAACTGCTCGAGTTCCTGGATGCCGGTGGGCGAGGTGACGTTGATCTCGGTCAGCCAGTCGCCGATCACGTCGATGCCCACGAAGATCTGGCCCTTCTCGCGCAGCAGCGGCCCGATGCGATCGCAGATCTCGCGGTCGCGGTCGGTCAGCGCGACCTTCTCGGGCCGCCCGCCCACGTGCATGTTCGACCGCGTCTCACCGGCGGCCGGCACGCGGTTGATCGCGCCCACGGGCGCGCCGTTGACGAGGATGATGCGTTTGTCGCCCTTGGACACCGCCGGCAGGAATTTCTGCATGATCAGCGGTTCGCGGTTGATGCCCGAAAAGAGCTCGTGCAGCGACGCGAGGTTGCCGTCGGCCTGCGCAAGCTTGAACACGCCGGCCCCGCCGTTGCCGTAGAGCGGCTTGAGGATCACGTCGCCGTGGGTCGCGCGAAATGCGCGCAGCGTGTCCAGATCGCGGGCCACCATCGTGGGCGGCGTCAGGTCCTGGAACTGCAGCACCAGCAGCTTCTCGGGATAGTTGCGGACCCAGAACGGGTCGTTCACCACCAGCGTCGTGTCGCGGATCATGTCCAGCAGATGGGTCGTGGTGATGTAGCCCATGTCGAACGGCGGGTCCTGACGCAGCCAGACCACGTCGAACGTCGCCAGATCGACCTCCTGTTCCGTCCCGAGGGTGAAGTGGTTCCCCTTTTCGCGCCGCACCGTCAGCGGCCAGCCCCGCGCCATCACGCGCCCTTCGCGGAATGCCAGCTTGTCGGGCGTATAATAGAACAAGCTGTGCCCCCGCGCCTGCGCCTCTTCTGCGATGCGGAACGTGCTGTCGGCGTCGATGTTGATCGGACCGATCGGGTCCATCTGGATGGCGACGTTCAGGGGCATGATCTGGCCTTTCGGATGTGGGCATACCCGATATGGCGCAGCCGCAGGTCCGGCGCAATGGCGCGCCTACCAGCCCCCGAAGGCGTTCGCGATCACCTGGACCTGGCCCATCTGGTCGACGGTGGCCACATCGAACCGCATCGGCGTCAGCGCACCCCGCGGCTCCGACCCCACGTATTCGGACGCGGCCATGCAGATGCGATCCATCTGACGCCGACTGACCCGCTGGATCGCCTGCGCATGTGTGCGGCTCTTCTTCACTTCGACAAAGACGATGCCGTCGCCGTCGCGCACGATCAGGTCGATCTCGCCACCACGACCGCGCCAGCGGCGGGCGGCCTCGGCGCAACCGCGGGCGGCATAGGTGCGTGCCACGATATCCTCTGCGGCAAGGCCCGCATGATAGTTCATGGCGTTGCGCCGCGCGGTCCCATCCAACACGGGGTCAGGCTGCGTTATCGTCATTTGCATCGTCCGCGTCCTTTCGATCCAATCCCAGTGCCGTCTGATAGACCTGCCGGCGCGGCAGTCCCAAGGCACCTGCGACAGCCGTCGCCGCATCCTTGATCCGCATCGTCGCCATGGCATCGCGCAACGCGGTTTCCACATCCGCATCGGCCACCGTCGCCGCGCCCACCCGACCGATCAGGACGACAACCTCGCCCTTTACGGTCCGTCCGTCGAAGGCCTGCGCAAGCGTTCCCAGCGTGCCGCGCGACACCTCTTCGAATTTTTTCGTCAACTCCCGGCAGACCACCGCCGCCCTCTCCTGCCCCAACACATCGCACGCAGCAGCTAACAAATCATGAACGCGCTTGGGCGATTCGTAGAGCACGAGGGTGAACGGCAGGTCCCGCAACTCGGCCAGTTGCGTCGTCCGCTGGCCTGCCGCCGCCGACAGGAACCCAACGAAAGCGAAACGGTCCGTTGGCAATCCGCCCACCGCAAGCGCCGTCAGCACGGCGGATGCGCCCGGTGCCGCCGTCACCGGCAACCCCGCCGCCTGCATGGCCAGCGCCAGCTCGTACCCCGGGTCGGCGATCAATGGCGTCCCCGCCTCCGACACGCAGGCCACCGATTGCCCGGCGGCCACGGCCGCGACCAGCCGCGCCACCTGGGCCGCATCGCTGTGATCGTGAAAGGCCACCACCTGACGTTTGCCCAGCGGCACGCCGTGGATTTCCATCAGCTTGCGGGCGGTGCGGGTGTCCTCGGCGGCGATCAGATCGCAGCTCGCCAGGATATCCAGCGCCCGCAACGTGATGTCGCGGGCCGATCCGATAGGCGTGGCGACCAGATACAAACCGGCGGCCAGCGGCCTGATCTCGTAATTCATGCCTAGACCCCCGTGCAGCCCGCCCTATGATGCGCGCCATGTCGGACAATGCGGTGGATCGGGGCGAAGGACAACGCCCGGTGCGACCCGCTGTCCCCGAAATTACAAGGACGCCGCCGATGACCGCCCCACACGCCCGCGCCACTCCCCCTGCGACACCCACCGCAGCACCCGCTGCCGCGCGGCGTCTGGTCGCCCGCGCGACTGCCGTGCTCGCACTGGTCTGGACCGCAGCCTGCGTGCCCCTGCCGATGACCGAGGGCACCAACACCGGGGCTGCGATCGACCCGTCCGCCCCCGTGCAGGTCGCGCTGCTGGTGCCGGCCGGGTCCGGCGACGGCAACGACGCCGTGCTGGCCCGCAACCTCGAGAATGCGGCCCGTCTGGCCATCTCCGACCTGAGCGGCGTCGAGATCGACCTGCGCGTCTACAATTCCGGCGCCGATGCGGCAGTGGCCGCACAGACCGCGACACGCGCCGCCGACGAAGGCGCCATGATCATCCTCGGCCCGCTGTACGGCGAGACTGTGAACCCGGTGGGCAATGCCGTGGCCAGCCGCAACATCAACGTGCTGGCCTTGTCCAACAACCCGACCGTCGCCGGTGGCAACGTCTTCATCCTCGGCTCGACCTTCAACAACACCGCCAACCGTCTGGTGGCCTATGCCCGCGGCACCGGGATCGAACGCTTCGGCGTCGTGCACGCCAACGATCTGGGCGGCCAGCTGGGCCGCGATGCGATCACCGCCGCGGTGCAGGCGAACGGCGCCCAGGTCGCGGGCGTCGGCAGCTATCCGCTGTCGCAGCAGGGCATCACCGGCGCCACGACGCAGATCGCCACGACGTTGCGCGCTGCCGGTGCGCAGGCCGTGTTCCTGACCGCAGGCGCCAACGCCGACCTGCCGCTGATCGCCACCGCCCTGCCGGAGGCCGGGATCGACCCGGTGAACACGCGCTACATCGGCCTGACGAACTGGGCCGCCGTGCCGCAGGCGCTGGCCCTGCCGGGCGTGCAGGGTGGCCTCTTCGCCGTGCCCGACCGCGCGATGGCCGCCAACTTCGAAGCACGCTATGCCGCCGCCTACGGTGACCAGCCGCATCCGCTGGCAGGCCTCGCCTATGACGGCATCGCTGCCATCGGCGCACTCGTGGCCACCGGTCGCCCCGATGCGCTGACCAAGCAGTCGCTGACCACGCCCCAGGGCTTTCAGGGCACGAACGGCATCTTCCGCCTGCTGCCCAACGGCTTGAACGAGCGTGGTCTGGCCGTCGCCACCGTGCGCGGCAACGAAGTCGTCATCCTCGAGAATGCACCGCGCAGCTTCGACCGTGCTGGCAGCTGACGACACCGTTGCGGACACCCCGCCGGCCGATCTGATCCTGCCGGCGGACCGCATCTTCGACGACGCCGCCGTCCTTGCCCGTCTGGCCGAGGTGGTGGCGAGCGCGCCGGACGCCCGCACCCTGCGGGCGGCCACCGTCGGCGTGCTGAAACAGGCGCAGAAGGATGGCCGCGCCGCCATCGCCGCGGCGTTTCTGGCGGAACCCTTCCGCGCCAGCCCGACGACCCGCGCCTACAGCTACCTCACCGACCGGATCGTGACGACCGCCCTCGACGTGGCGCGCAACCACCTGCATCCCCTGCCGAACCCCACCGGGTCCGAACGGCTGTCCGTGATCGCCGTCGGCGGCTATGGTCGAGGAGAGATGGCGCCTCATTCCGACGTCGACCTGCTGTTCCTCACGCCCTACAAGATTACCCCCTGGGCCGAGAGCGTGATCGAATTCACGCTCTACATGCTGTGGGACCTCAAGATGAAGGTCGGCCACGCCAGCCGCACCATCAAGGACTGCCTGCGCCTCGCCACCGAGGATTTCACCATCCGCACGTCGCTGGTGGAATACCGCTACCTGACCGGCGATGCCGATCTGGCGGCGGAACTTGGCAAGCGGCTGTGGACCGACCTGTTCAAATCAACCGCGCCCGAGTTCATCGACGCCAAGCTCGAAGAACGCGCCCAGCGCCACCGCAAGCAGGGCGGTCAGCGCTACATGGTCGAGCCCAACGTGAAGGAGGGCAAGGGCGGGCTGCGCGACCTGCAATCCCTCTACTGGATCGGCAAATACATCCACGGCGTCCGCGCCGCCTCGGACCTCGTGCGGTTCAAGGTCTTCACCCAGACCGAATACGAGGCGTTCCGCGCCGCGCACGAGTTCCTCTGGGCGGTGCGCTGCCACCTGCACCTGATCGCGGGCCGCGCGCAGGACCAGTTGACCTTCGACATGCAGGTCGCCGTGTCAGAGGCGATGGGCTACCGCGACGGCGGCGGACGGCGCGGGGTCGAGCATTTCATGCAGGCCTACTTCCGTCAGGCCACGATGGTGGGCGACCTCACGCGCATCTTCCTTGTCGCGCAGGAACGCACCCACACCAAGGCAGCGCCGATGCTGGAACGGCTGTTGAAGCGCAAGCCGAAGACCGCCGCCCCCTATGCGATCAAGCAGAACCGCCTGACCGTGTCGGGGCCCAAGACGTTCCTGTCGGACCCGCTGAACATGCTGCGCATTTTTGATGAATCGATGCGCACTGGCACGCTGATGCACCCGGACGCCATGCGGCTGGTCGCGGCGAACCTGCACCTGATCGACAGGACACTGCAGAACGATCCAGACGCCAACAAACTGTTCCTCGGCCTGATGCTGAAACACGGCAACCCGGAACGCGCCTTGCGCCGCATGAACGAGCTGGGGGTGCTGGGGGCCTTCCTGCCGGAGTTCGCGCCCGTCGTCGCGATGATGCAGTTCAACATGTATCACCACTACACGGTGGATGAACACATCATCCAGTGCATCAGCCACCTGAGCCAGATCGAACGCGGCGAACTGGCGGATGCCCTGCCGCTGGCCACCGGCATCCTTGTGGGCGGCGTGAACCGCAAGGTTCTCTACGTGGCACTCCTGCTGCACGACGTGGGCAAGGGTCGGACCGAGGATCATTCCATCGTCGGCGCCCAGATCGCCCGCCGCGTCTGCCCGCGTCTGGGCCTGTCCAAGAAGGATAGCGACACCGTCGAATGGCTGATCCGCGCGCATCTGCTGATGTCCGACACGGCGCAGAAACGCGACATCTCTGAGCCGCGCACGATCCGTGGCTTTGCAAAGGCGGTGAAGTCGGTTGAACGGCTCAACCTGCTGACCGTGCTGACCGTCTGCGACATCCGCGGCGTCGGCCCCGGCACGTGGAACAACTGGAAGGCCGTGCTGCTGCGCAACCTCTATGCCGCGACCCGCAGCGCTCTCGAAAACGGGCTGGAGGATGTGAACCGCGAAACCCGCGAAAACGTGGCCAAGCGCAGCCTGCGCGATGCGCTGTCGGGCTGGGACGCCGTGGACGTGAAGCGCGAGATGGGCCGCCACTACGGCCCGTACTGGCAGGGATTGCCGCCCGCGACGCATGTGATCTTTGCAGGCCTGCTGCGCGACATCCCCGATGACGCGCCGCGCATCGACCTCATGCCCGACCCCGACCGCGACGCGACGCGGGCGTGCTTTGCCATGGTCGATCATCCGGGCCTCTTCTCGCGCCTTTCGGGCGCGCTGGCGCTGGTGGGTGCCAACATCGTCGATGCGCGCACCTATACGTCCAAGGACGGCTATGCGACGGCGGTGTTCTGGCTGCAGGACGCGGACGGCCACCCGTTCGAGGAATCCCGCCTGACCCGCCTGCGCCAGATGATCCACAAGACGCTGATGGGCGAAATCGTGCCGCGCGACGCCCTCGCGGACCGGGACAAGCTGCCAAAGCGGATGCGCGCCTTCCGCGTGCCGACCACGATCACCTTCGACAACGAAGGGTCCGAGATCTACACCATCATCGAGGTCGATACCCGCGACCGCCCCGGCCTGCTGTTCGACCTGACCCGCACGCTGGCCAACGCCCATGTCTATATCGCCAGCGCGGTCATCGCGACCTACGGCGAACAGGCGGTCGACACGTTCTACGTCAAGGACCTGACCGGGTTGAAGTTCCACAGCGAAAGCAAGCGCCACAGCCTCGAACGGCGCCTGCGCGAGGCCATTGACCGTGGCGTGGAACGGGCGCAGACGTGACGCCGCAATTCTAGGGGCGCGCCTGTCATGAAACCGATCCGCCTGATGGCCGGCTTCTTCACCGTCGGCATCTGGACGCTGCTCAGCCGCGTGATGGGGTTCGCCCGCGACATCATGATCGCGGGCTACCTCGGCACCGGCCCGATCGCCGAGGCGTTTCTCGTCGCCTTCTCGCTGCCCAACCTGTTCCGCCGCTTCTTCGCCGAAGGTGCCTTCAACATGGCCTTCGTGCCGATGTTCTCGAAAAAGGTCGAAAGCGGCGAAGGCCCGGCAGAGTTCGCGCAGGACGCCTTCATCGGCATGGCGGTGATCCTGACGGGCTTCACGATCCTCGGCATCCTCTTCATGCCGCTGCTCGTCACGGCGATGGCGGCGGGTTTCCGCGGCGACGAACGCTTCGATCTGGCGGTGGAATACGGGCGGCTCGCATTCCCCTACATCCTCTTCATCTCGCTGACGGCACTCCTGTCCGGCGTCCTGAACGCCACGGGCCGCTTCATGGCCGCCGCCGCAGCACCCGTGCTGCTGAACGTGGTGTTCATCGTGGCGATCCTGGTCTCGGCCGCCTTCGGCCGCCCGATGAGCGACAGCCTCGGCCTCAGCATCGACGAGGCGCTGGGGCTGCGGGTTGGCGATTCGCTGGCGCTGTCGGTGCCGCTGGCGGGTATCGCGCAGATGGCCGTGGTCTGGTGGGCTGCCGCACGGGCGGGCTACCGGATGCGCCTGCGCCGCCCGCGCATGACGCCGGAGCTGAAGCGGCTGGCGATCATCGCCGCCCCCGCAGCCCTTGCGGGGGGCGTGGTGCAGATCAACCTGCTGGTGGGCCGTCAGGTCGCCAGCTTCTACGACGGCGCGGTGGCGTGGCTGAACTATGCCGACCGCCTGTACCAGCTGCCCCTCGGTGTGGTCGGCATCGCCATCGGCGTGGTGCTGCTGCCGGACCTGTCGCGCCGCCTGCGCGGCGGCGACGTGACGGGCGGACGCGATGCGTTCAACCGCGCCGCCGAACTCAGCCTTGCGCTGACGGTCCCCGCCGCCGTGGCACTGATGGTCATTCCCTATTCGCTCGTCGCGGTGCTGTTCGAACGCGGTGCCTTCACCGCCACCGACACGGCGGCCACGGCGCTGGCCGTCGCGGTCTATGGCCTCGGCCTGCCGGCCTTCGTGCTGCAAAAGGCGCTGCAACCGCTGTTCTTCGCGCGCGAGGATACGCGGCGGCCCTTCAACTACGCCCTCGTGGCGCTGGTGCTGAACCTGGCACTGGCGCTGGGTCTGACGCCGTTCATCGGCTTCGTCGCCGCTGCCCTGGGGACGACGCTGACCGGTTGGGCGATGGTCCTTCTGCTGTGGAACGGCTCGCGCAGCATGGGGGTCGCGGCCACGCTCGATGACCGGTTCAAGGCCCGGATTTGGCGCATCGCGGTCGCATCGGCGGGCATGGGGGCCGTGCTGTGGGGGGCACAGGCGCTCCTCGGGCCCACACTCGGCATGGCGGGCCTGCGCTACCTTGCGCTGACCGCCCTCGTCGGCATCGGCGTCGTCAGCTATTTCGCCATCGGGCAGGCGGTCGGTGCGTTCCGCCTGCAGGACTTCCGCCGCGCCCTGCGCCGCTGACCCCCATCGTCTTGCCCGAAGTACGCCCCCGCGGGAGGCGTCCCGCCCTTACCGCTGGCGCAGACGCACCAGAAGCGCGCTCCACCCGCCTGGCGCCAGCACGGTGGACGCCGCGAACCCCACGGCGAACCCCGCCAGTTCCGCGATCCACACGGCACCCGACCCGAACAACAGACCGAACGCCAGTTGCAGCGCCAGCAACAGGCCGATCAACTTGAACGCCGCCAACTGGTTCTCGCCCGCCTGCCCCAGCCG
This sequence comes from Loktanella fryxellensis, assembly GCF_900110065.1. GTDB lineage: Bacteria > Pseudomonadota > Alphaproteobacteria > Rhodobacterales > Rhodobacteraceae > Loktanella > Loktanella fryxellensis. Next base: position 99,505 of record NZ_FOCI01000008.1, read on the forward strand.
CAGCCACAGGATATAGGTGAACGCCCCGATCAGCCCGTAGACCGCGGGCCAGACGCCGAACAGCGGCGTAGTGCCGCCCACCAGCAACCCGAACGCCACAGCCCCCGCCAGCGTGCCCAGCACGAACACCGCCAGCGTCGCTGGCGCGGAGAACACGTCGCCCACGAACTTGCCCAGCGCCAGCAGCAGCGCCGCCCCGAACAGCGCATCGGTGAAACTGCCGTGCACGAAGGCATAGGTGACGAAGCGCATCAGTAGACTGGGCTCCATCGCGCCGCGCCCCACGACATAGTCGAAGACGGCGGGCGAAAAGGCATAGTCGTTCAGCGCCGACAACCGCCAGCCCACAGCCCCCGGCCCGCCGATCAGACCGCTGGTGCCTGCGCTGATCACCAGCTCTACCCCCGCCACGATGGCGACGAGCGCGAGGATGACCGTCGGGATCGCGTTGAACGGACGCTCGACTCGGGGCGCGAAGGGGGATTGGGGGTCGTGCATCGGCGGACCTCTGGGGTTGTTGATGTTGCCGGGCGGCTCTGGCATGGGTAGGTCCACCCGCCCCCTTTGACCACCCCGGATGATACCATGACCGATGCCACCTTCACCCCCCGCGTGTTTTCCGGGATCAAGCCGTCGGGCGGCCTGACGCTGGGCAACTATCTGGGGGCCATCAAGCGCTTCGTCGGCATGCAGGGCCAAATGGAGACGCTCTATTGCGTCGTCGATCTGCACGCGATCACCGTGTGGCAGGACCCGGTCGAGCTGCGCCACGCGACCCGCGAAGTCGCGGCAGGCTACCTCGCCGCCGGCCTCGACCCTGCGCAGTCGATCCTGTTCAATCAGGCGCGCGTCAGCCAGCATGCAGAACTTGGCTGGATCTTCAACTGCGTGGCCCGCGTTGGCTGGATGAACCGCATGACCCAGTTCAAGGACAAGGCCGGGGCGAACGCCGAACAGGTCAGCCTCGGCCTCTATGCCTATCCGTCGCTGATGGCGGCGGACATCCTGCTCTATCACGCGACCCACGTCCCGGTGGGCGAGGATCAGAAACAGCATGTGGAGCTGACCCGCGACATCGCGGCCAAGTTCAACCACGACTACAAGGTCGACTTCTTTCCCCAGACGATCCCGGTGATCGACGGCCCCGCCACGCGCGTGATGAACCTGCGCGACGGCACCAAGAAGATGTCCAAATCCGGCGAGTCGGACATGGAGCGCATCAACATGCGCGACGACGCGGACACCATTGCCAAGAAGTTCAAGAAGGCCAAGACCGACCCCGCCGCCTTGCCCGACACGCTGGACGAGCTGCGCGACCGCCCCGAGGCGCGCAACCTGATCGACATCTACGCCGCCCTGTCGGACGCCACGCCGGAGGCGGTGATCACAGAGTTCGCCGGCGCCGGCTGGGGCCGGTTCAAGCCAGCGCTGGCCGATCTGGCGGTGGACCGCCTCGCGCCCATCTCGAACGAGATGACGCGTCTGATGGACGACCCCGCCGAGATCGACCGCATCCTGACCGATGGCGCCGACCGCGCCCGCGCCATCGCCGCACCGATCCTGTCGCGCACCGCCGAGATCGTGGGTCTGCTGCGCTAGACCCCTCGATATCGGCCGCGGGCTGTCCGACCAACGGACAGCGCGTGACGCCGTGCCGCCCTCGGGCGGCAGCCTCCGGCGGGAGTATTTCCGAAAAAGCGAGGGCGGGGGCAGCGGTGCGCGCGGGCGCAGGGCGATGGTGTGGAATTGACGGCTTTGGTGCGGGCGGCGGCAGTCCTAAATGTGATGGGACAGGAGCGCCGCCATGACAGACATCGCCACACCAGACCTCGCCCCGCCCGCCACCCGCATCGGCCACGTTCACCTGAAGGTGGCCGATCTGGACCGGGCCATCGCCTTTTACCGCGATGTCCTCGGGTTTGCGGTCACGCAACGCTACGGACGGCAGGCGGCGTTCCTGTCCGCAGGCGGCTATCACCACCACATCGGTCTGAACACGTGGGAGAGTGCTGGCGGCACGCCGCCACCGCAGGGGCACACGGGGCTCTATCATACCGCCTTCCTCTATCCCGATCTCGCGTCCCTCGCTGCCGTCCTGCGGCGGGTGCTGGCGGCCGGTATCCCAGTCGACGGTGCGGCGGATCACGGCGTGTCGTGGGCGATCTATCTGCGCGACCCGGACCAGAACGGGGTGGAGCTGTATGTGGACAGGCCGGAGGCGGACTGGCCGCGCACACCGGATGGCCAGCTGGCCATGTCGAACGCCCGTTTCGATCTGCAGGCCCTGCTGGAAGCCCATCCCCCTGCGGCGTCATGAAACCGTAACGCCGCGCGGGCATCCTCGCCCTGCAGTTCCCCGGCTGCATCCCGACCGCCCGCGCATCCCCGTCCCGGCGCAGGCGGGGCGGCGCGTCCCCCGGACAGGCGGGACGCGCCGCCTTTACGGGGCCAGCCGCACCGCCTAGGGTCCGCCCAATCCTGACGATGAGGCATCACATGGCGACCGGCACCCAGATCCGCACCTATTTCGAGGGCCGCTGGCACGACGGCGACGTGGCCGTGATGCGGGCCGCCGACCACGGATCGTGGCTCGGCACCACCGTCTTCGACGGTGCGCGCTATGCCAACGGCGTGGTGCCCGATCTGGCCGCCCACTGTGCCCGCGTGAACCGGTCCGCCACCGCCCTGATGATCACCCCCACCGTCGACACCGACGCCATGGTGCAGATGGTGCGCGACGGGCTGGCCGCCTATGGCCCCGACACCGCCGTCTACATCCGCCCCATGTACTGGGCGCTGGAAGGCGGCGATCTGGGCATCGTCCCGAAGGAGGGCGCGACAGGCTTTGCCATCAGCCTCGAGGCGATTCCCATGGCCGCCCCCGGCACGGCCACCACGCTGACCACCACGCGCTATCGCCGCCCGGTGATCGAGGACAACGTCGTGAACGCCAAGGCGGGCTGCCTTTATCCCAACAACGCGCGGATGCTGGCCGAGGCGCGCGCCAAGGGGTTCGGCAACGCGCTGGTCGCCGATGCGATGGGCAACGTGGCGGAAACCGCGACGGCGAACGTGTTCCTCGTGCGCGACGGCGTGGTGTTCACGCCGATCCCCAATGGCACGTTCCTGGCGGGCATCACGCGGGCGCGGCACATGGCGAACCTGCGCGCCGACGGGGTCGAGGTGGTGGAAACCGTCCTGACCTTCGACGATTTCCACGCGGCGGACGAGGTGTTCCTGTCGGGCAACATGATGAAGGTGACGCCGGTGCAGGCCTTCGACGACCGCAGCTATGCGGAGGGCGCCATGACGGCGCGGGTCCGCGACCTCTACTGGGACTGGGCCGCGTCGGAAACGCTCTGACGCATCCGTTGCCAGCGCATCCCCGATCCGACAGGATGCACGTTGAGGAGGACACATCATGCGCAAGTTTCTGGTGATACTGGACGACACCCGCGAGTGTCTGAACGCCATGCGCTATGCGGCCATGCGCGCGTCCCGCACGGGCGGCGGCGTCACCGTCCTGTCGGTCATACCGCCGGAGGAGTTCAACCACTGGATCGGCGTCGGCGAAATCTTTCGCGACGAAGCGCGCGAGCGGATCGAGGTGCATTTCGAGGTCTTCGCCAAGTGGATGCGCGACCGTCAGAAGGTCGATCCGAACCTTGTGATCCGCGAGGGCGAACCGATGACCGAGATCCTCGCGCAGATCACCGAGGACCCGCAGATCGGCGTGCTGGTGCTGGGCGCCAGCAGCGACAAGAAGGGCCCCGGCCCCCTGATCGCCGCCCTGTCGCGGCAGGCGGGCACACTGCCCATCCCCATCACCATCGTCCCCGGCGACCTGTCCAAGGAAAAGCTGGAAGCGATCACATGAACCGTGGGTCCGCCATCTTAGAATGGTTCCAAACCTTGACGGACGCGGCCGCAGGGCGCATATCTGTAACCTGACAGAAAGGGACGACTTCCATGTTCATCCAGACCGAATCCACGCCGAACCCCGCGACGCTGAAATTCCTGCCCGGCGAAAGCGTGCTGGACGTGGGCACGGCGGATTTCCCGACGACCGATTCGGCAGGCTCCAGCCCGCTGGCGCACCGCCTGTTCGCCGTGGACGGGGTGGAAGCGGTGTTCTTCGGCATGGATTTCATCACCGTGACCAAGGCCGACATCGCCGACTGGGACCACATGAAACCGGCGCTGCTGGGTGCGATCATGGAGCACTACCAGTCCGGCCAGCCGGTCATGGGTGCCGACCACAAGCCTGTCTCGGGCCATGCGGCACATGACGGCGCGGACAGCGCCATCGTCGATCAGATCAAGGAACTGCTGGACACCCGCGTCCGCCCCGCCGTGGCGCAGGACGGTGGCGACATCACGTTCCACGGGTTCGAGCGTGGCGTGGTCTATCTGCACATGCAGGGTGCCTGCGCCGGGTGCCCGTCCTCGACCCTGACGTTGAAGATGGGGATCGAGAACCTGCTGCGTCACTACATCCCCGAAGTGACCGAAGTGCGCCCCGTCGCCGCCTGACGCCGGAAAGGGACCGTCATGGCCAAGGTCGCCGTTGGCAATCCGAACACACCCGGCAAGACCACGCAGGTCGATGCTGCCAAGTACGAGGACATGCGGGCAGCGATGCTGGCCGTCACTTCCTCTGCGCCGCTGACGGCGGCGCAGATCAAGGCGGGCGTACTGCCGCATCTGTCGCCAGACCTGTTCCCCGCCGGTCAAACCGCCGGATGGTGGCTGAAATGCGTGCAACTCGACCTCGAGGTGAAGCAGATCCTGCAGCGTCATCCGACGACACCGCTGACATGGACCCAAGCATGAGTGACGATCACGTCGTTCTGGCCTTTGACACGTCGGCGGCGCATTGCGCCGCGGCCCTGCTGATCGGCGACCGGATCGTGACCCGCACCGACGACATGGCCCGCGGTCAGGCTGAACACCTGATGCCCATGCTGGAACGGCTGCTGGCCGAACAGGGGCTGGTCTGGGCCGACATCGACACGATCGGCGTGGGCACCGGGCCCGGCAACTTCACGGGCATCCGCATGTCCGTCGCCGCCGCGCGCGGCCTCGCCCTGGGTTTGAGCCGCCCAGCCATCGGTGTCGGCGTGCTGGAGGCGCAGGGTTTCGGCACGCAAGGTCCGGTCCTGTCCACCCTGCGCGCGCCGCGCGACATGGTCTATGCCCAGCGGCTGACCGACGGCTTTCCCGACGCGCCCCCCGTCTTTACCGACCTGACAGGCGCGCTGGCGCTCGCGGGGCGCGACGACGTGGCCGTGCTGGGCGACATGGCGGAAACCCTGCATCTGGCCCACGGGCTGACCGTTGGCACGCCGGTCGTCAGCGTGATCGAAGGGATCGCCCTGCTGGCCGCAGATCCGATCTATGCGCTGGACCATCCGGAACGTCCCGCGCCGCTCTATCTGCGGCCCGCGGATGCGGCACCGGCCCGTGACGCGCCGCCGACCATCACGCCATGACCCCCACGGCGCTCGCCCAGACGCACAGGCGGGCGTTCGATCATGACCGCCCGTGGTCGGCGCTGGAGTTTGCGGACCTTTTGGCGCAGCGCGGCGTCATCCTGTGCGGCAGCGCCGACAGCTTCGTGCTCGGGCGCGTCACTTTCGACGAGGCCGAGGTGATGACACTGGCCACCCTGCCCGAACAGCGCCGCATGGGGCTGGCTCGCGCCGCCCTGACCGATTTCCTCGGGCGGGCGGCACGTGCGGGGGCCGCGTCGGTGTTCCTCGAGGTGGCGGCCGACAACGCGGCTGCCATCGCCCTTTATGCGGCGCAGGACTTTGCGTCGGTGGGCCGCAGACGCGCCTATTATGCGCGGACGTGTGGCGCTGCGGTCGATGCGCTGGTTCTGCGCCGCGCCGTGGCGGACGCCGCCGCCTGACGCGCGCCCGGACGTGCGCCGCCCCGGACGATGCCCCCCGGACCGTCTCCGCCCTAAGTTTGACCGAATGGCAAAAGATGCGGCGATTACCGTAAAGAAACGGTTGACCACCGCCGCGCCCCGTTGCCTTATCAGCCCACCTCAAAACACGGGCGGACCAACCGCCCGGACCCCAACACACTGTCCCGGGAGACACGTTCCATGACCCTGACCCAAACATTCCTCGGCGCGACCGCAGCCCTGGCCCTGAGTGCCGGCGCCGCGATGGCCGATCCCGCGATCATCTTCGACCTTGGCGGCAAGTTCGACAAATCGTTCAACGAATCCGCCTTTAACGGCGCGACCCGTTGGGCCGAGGAAACCGGCGGCACCTTTGCCGAGGTCGAGCTGCAGTCCGACGCCCAGCGCGAGCAGGCACTGCGCCGCTTCGCCGAATCCGGTGCCAACCCGATCGTCATGGCGGGCTTCAGCTTTGCCACCCCGCTGACCGACATCGCCGGCGATTACCCGGACACCAAGTTCGTCATCATCGACGCCGTGGTCGAGGCGCCGAACGTGAAATCCGTCGTCTTCAACGAAGAGCAGGGCTCCTACCTCGTCGGCATGCTGGCCGCGATGGCGTCGCAGACCGGCACCGTCAGCTTTGTCGGCGGCATGGACATCCCGCTGATCCGCAAGTTCGCCTGCGGCTATGCCGAGGGTGCCAAATCCGTGAACCCCGACATCACCGTGATCGCCAACATGACCGGCACCACCCCCGCCGCATGGAACGACCCCGTCAAGGGCACCGAACTGACGCTGGCACAGAAATCTCAGGGCTCCGACGTGGTGTTCCAGGCTGCCGGCGGCACTGGTGTGGGCGTGCTGCAGGCTGCCGCCGACAACGAGATGCTGGGCATCGGCGTGGACGCGAACCAGAACTACATGCACCCCGGTCAGGTCCTGACCTCCATGCTCAAGCGCGTCGATGTGGCCGTCTATGACGCCTTCACCGCCGGTGAAGCTGTCGAGCCGGGTGTCGCAGCCCTTGGCGTGGCCGAGGACGGCGTGGGCGTGGCGATGGACGAGTTCAACGCAGAGCTGATCACGCCGGAAATGACCACCGCGATCGAGACGGCTCAGGCCGGCATCGCGGACGGCAGCATCGCGGTGCACGACTACATGTCCGACGAATCCTGCCCGTCGCTGACGTTCTGAGCCACGGCGACCGACACACGACCGGGGCCGCGCTGAACATTCGGCGCGGCCCCTTGATCATCGGGGGACGGACATGACGACCACCACGACACCATCAGCCGCCCCCGCCATCGAGCTGAAGGGCATTTCCAAATCCTTCGGCCCGGTGCAGGCCAACAAGGACATTTCCATCCGCGTGATGCCCGGCACGATTCACGGCATCATCGGAGAGAACGGCGCCGGCAAGTCCACGCTGATGAGCATCCTCTACGGCTTCTACCGCGCCGACGCGGGAGAGATCTGGGTCGCCGGAAAGAAGGTCGAGATCCCCGACAGTCAGGCCGCGATCGCGGCGGGCATCGGCATGGTGTTCCAGCACTTCAAGCTGGTCGAGACGTTCACGGTGCTGGAAAACATCGTGCTGGGGGCAGAGGACAGCGCAATGCTGCGCCCCTCCCTGGCCCGCGCGCGGCGCGAGCTGAAGGCGCTGGCCGACGAATACGAATTGAATGTCGATCCCGATGCGCTGGTCAGCGACATCGGCGTCGGCATGCAGCAGCGGGTCGAGATCCTAAAGGCGCTGTATCGCCGGGCCGACATCCTGATCCTGGACGAGCCGACCGGCGTGCTGACCCCCGCCGAGGCGGACCATCTGTTCCGCATCCTCGAAAACCTGCGGCGCGAGGGCAAGACGATCATCCTGATCACCCACAAGCTGCGCGAGATCATGGAGATCACCGACACGGTCAGCGTCATGCGCCGCGGCCAGATGACGGCGACCGTCAAGACCGCCGAGACGAGCCCCGCCGCGCTGGCCGAGCTGATGGTCGGGCGCAAGGTGCTGCTGCGGGTGAACAAGACGCCCGCGCAGCCCGGTGCGGTAATCCTCGACGTGGCGGATCTGAACGTGACCGACGACAAGGGCGTGCACCGTCTGAAGGGCGTCAGCCTGCAGGTGCGGGCCGGCGAGGTGCTGGGCATCGCCGGTGTCGCGGGCAACGGGCAAAGCGAGCTGCTGGAGGTGCTGGGTGGCTACGCCCGCGCCACGGGCCGCGTCACGATGAACGGCAGGCCCATCGACCTGACGGGCCGGTCGTCCGACGGGCAAAGCCGCCGCCGCGACGGCATCGCCCACGTGCCGGAGGATCGTCAGGCCGAGGGTCTGATCATGGACTATGCCGCGTGGGAGAACATCGCCTTCGGCTATCAGAACGACGCGCGGTTCCGGCGCGGTCCGTTGATGGACCATGCGGCGATGATGCAGGACACGGTGGACAAGATGGGCCGCTTCGACGTGCGCCCGCTGGACCCGAAGCTGGCCGCCAAGAATTTCTCCGGCGGCAACCAGCAAAAGATCGTGCTGGCGCGCGAGATCGAGCGCAATCCGGACCTGCTGCTGATCGGCCAGCCCACCCGCGGCGTGGACATCGGTGCGATCGAGTTCATTCACCAGCAGATCATCGCGCTGCGCGACCAAGGCAAGGCGATCCTGCTGGTCAGCGTGGAGCTGGAAGAGATCCTCGCACTGTCCGACCGCATCGCCGTGATGTTCGACGGTCACATGATGGGCGAACGCGATCCTGCGACCACGAACGAAAAGGAACTCGGCATGCTGATGGCGGGCATGACCGGCGATCCGGGCAACGTCACCGTGACCGAAATCGAACGCAACCTTGCCCATGCGGGCACCGGAACAAAGGTCTGAGCCATGGATGTCATGCCGAAATGGGCCGATGTCGTCCTGATCCCCGTCATCTCGCTGGTGCTGGCGGCGGCGCTGTCGGCCATCGTGATCCTCGCCATTGGTGAAAGCCCATGGGAGGCGCTGAAGATCATGGTGCAGGGCGCACTGGGATCGACCTATGGCTGGGGCTACACGCTCTATTATGCCACCAACTTCGTCTTTACCGGCCTTGCGGTCGCCATCGCGTTCCACGCCCGCATGTTCAACATCGGCGGCGAGGGGCAAGCCGCACTCGGTGGCCTCGGGGTCGCGCTGGTGTGCCTCTATATCCCGTGGCCGCACTGGTCGCTGGCGCTGCTGGGCGCTACGGCGGGGGCAGCACTCTTTGGCGCGGCATGGGCGATCATTCCGGCGGTGCTGCAGGCCAAGCGGGGCAGCCACATCGTCATCACCACGATCATGTTCAACTTCATCGCCGCGGCCTTCCTCAACTACCTGCTGGTCGGCGCGCTGAAGCCTGCGGGCAGCATGGAACCTGCGACCGGAAAATTCCCCGATGCCACGTTCCTGCCGTCGTTCCAGGATATGTTCTCCACCGCCGACAATCCGCTATTCCGGGGTGCGCCCGCCAACGTGACCTTCTTTGTCGCAATCGCGGCCTGCGTGGTGATCTGGGCGCTGATCTGGCGCACGCGGTTGGGCTACGAACTCCGCGCCTTTGGCCATTCGGAAACGGCGGCGAAATATGCGGGCATCAGCCCGACCAAGATCATCGTCATCTCGATGGCGATCTCGGGCGCGCTGGCGGGCATGATGGCCATCAACAACGTGATGGGAGAGGCTGAGCGTCTGGTCCTGAACGCGGTGGAAGGTGCGGGCTTCATCGGCATCGCCGTGGCCCTGATGGGCCGCAGCCACCCGTTCGGCGTATTTCTGGCCGCGATCCTGTTCGGGTTCCTGTATCAGGGCGGCGCCGAACTGGCGCTGTGGACCAGCATCCCACGCGAGCTGATCGTTGTCATTCAGGCGCTGGTGATCCTGTTCACCGGGGCGCTGGACAACATGGTGCGGATGCCGCTGGAGCGGATCTTCCTCGCGCGTCGCCGCAAGGCCGCGCGCGCGACCACACTGACTGCGGCGGAGTAAGCCCATGGACCTGCTGACCCTGCTGCAACTGCTGGATTCCACCCTGCGTCTGGCCACGCCGCTGCTGCTGGCCTGTCTGGCCGGGCTGTTTTCGGAACGCGCCGGCATCTTCGACATTGGGCTGGAGGGCAAGATGCTGGCCTCCGCCTTTCTGTCCGCCGCCATCGCGTTCACCACGGGCAGCGTGTGGATCGGTCTGCTGGCGGGCGTGGGCGCGTCGCTGCTGCTGTCGGCGATCCACGGCGTCGCGTCGATCACCTTCCGTGGCAATCAGCTGATCTCTGGCGTGGCGATCAATTTCCTTGCCGCAGGTCTGACCGTCGTCATCGCGCAAAGCTGGTTCGCCGAAGGCGGGCGCACGCCGCAACTGGCAGGGGCGGCGCGGTTCAATCCGATCACCCTGCCCTTTGCCAATGAACTGCGCGACGTGCCGGTGCTGGGGCCGATCTATTACGAGCTGATCTCGGGCCACACCGCTCTGGTCTATGTTGCCCTGCTGATCGTTCCGCTGTCGTGGTGGGTGCTCTATTCCACCCGCTTCGGCCTGCGCCTGCGGGCGGTGGGCGAAAACCCCGCAGCCGTCGATACCGCAGGGATCTCGGTGATCGGGCTGCGGTTCACCGCCGTCGCCATCTGCGGCGTGCTGTGCGGGCTGGCGGGGGCCTACCTTGCCACCGCGCTGCAGGCGGGGTTCACCAAGGACATGAGTGCGGGGCGTGGCTACATCGCGCTGGCCGCGCTGATCTTTGCCAAGTGGAAGCCGTGGCCCTGCCTATGGGCGACGCTGCTGTTCGGGTTCCTGCAGGCGCTGGCGCTGCGCCCCGACCTGATCACCAGCACGCTGGGGTTCAGTGTGCAGACGCAACTGCTGGACGCGCTGCCCTATATCCTGACGGTGGTGATCCTTGCGGGCTTTGTCGGCAAGGCGATCCCGCCGCGCGCCGGTGGCGAGCCCTACATAAAGGAACGCTGACGGCGGCCATCTGCCGCAGACCCTGTTTGACACTGCGGGCGATCCACGGTCAGGTGGGCTAACACCCCTGCCCCTGCTGGATCGCCCGTGCAGCTTTACCTGCCCATCGCCGAGATTTCGGTCAACGTGTTCCTGATCCTCGGGCTGGGCGGTCTGGTGGGCGTCCTGTCGGGCATGTTCGGCGTGGGCGGCGGGTTCCTGATCACGCCTCTGCTGTTCTTCGTCGGCATCCCGCCGGCGGTCGCCGTGGCCACGTCCACGAACCAGATCGTCGCATCGTCGTTTTCCGCGCTGCTGGCGCATCTGAAGCGCAAGACCGTCGATCTGCGCATGGGGTCGGTGCTGCTGGCGGGCGGTCTGGTGGGGTCGTCGATCGGGCTAGTGATCTTCAACTATCTGCGCGCGCTCGGTCAGGTCGATCTGCTGGTCAGCCTGTTCTATGTCGTGTTCCTCGGCATCATTGGCGGGCTGATGCTGGTCGAGAGCGTGAACGCGATCCTGAAATCGCGCCGTCCCGGCGCCAAGCGGACGCGCAAGCACCACTACTGGGTCCACAACCTGCCGCTGAAGGTGAAGTTCAGGGGGTCCGGCCTTTATATCTCGGTCATTCCGCCGCTGCTGGTGGGGATGCTGGTGGGCATCCTGTCGGCCATCATGGGGGTCGGCGGCGGGTTCATCATGGTGCCCGCGATGATCTATCTGCTGGGGATGCCGACCAAGGTCGTGATCGGCACGTCGCTGTTCCAGATCATCTTCGTCACCGCCTATACCACGATGCTGCACGCGACCACGAACTACACCGTGGACATCGTGCTGGCCCTGCTGCTGATCGTCGGCGGCGTGATCGGCGCGCAGATCGGCACCCGCATCGGGCTGAAGCTGCGCGCGGAAAGCCTGCGGATCATGCTGGCGCTGCTGGTGCTGCTGGTCTGCCTCAAGCTCGGGTTGGATCTGGTGCTGCAGCCGTCAGAGCTTTACGTCATTCAGGCAACCGCGCCATGATGCGACTGATCGTGCTGCTGCTGCTGACACTGGCCGGACCGCTGCGCGGTGAAAGCATCGTGCTGGGCCTGAGCCAGGATTCCGTGTCGATCACCGCCACCTTCGAAGGGTCCGACATCCTGATCTTCGGTGCGGTCAGCCGCGATGCGCCCGCGCCGCAGGACACTGGCAAGCTGGGGGTGATCGTCGCGGTCGCGGGGCCGGATCAGCCGCTGTCGGTGTTCCGCAAGGACCGGCAGCTGGGCATCTGGGTGAACGCCGATCAGGTCGACGTGCGGCGCGCGCCGTCCTTTTACGCCGTCGCCACCAGCGGCCCGCTGGACGAGGTGCTGACCCAGACCGAAGACCTGCGCAACGCCATCACCATCCCGCGCACCATCCGCGCCGACGGGGCCACGGTCGAAAACAGCGCCGCCTATACCGAGGCGCTGATTCGCATCCGCACCAAGCAGGCGCTGTATCAGGTGCAGGAAGGCGGCGTCGATCTGGAGGAGGACACACTGTTCCGCACAGCGTTCCGGCTGCCCGCCAACCTGCTGGAGGGGGATTACCTCGCCCGCATCTATCTGACGCGGGACGGGCGCGTGATCGACGAACACAGCACGGTCATCCCGGTGGAAAAGGTCGGCATCGAACGCTGGCTCTACAACCTCGCGCATGTGCAGCCGATCCTGTACGGTCTGCTGTCGCTGGTGATCGCCGTCGCCGCAGGCTGGGCCGCATCCGCCGGGGCCACCCTGCTGCGGCGCTAGACGGCACATGCGCAAACGTCTGAGTGAGGACGGGAAGCCTTATCCGCGGACAAGGGTCAGTCGTCGTCGGACTGGGCCATCAGCGTCAGCGGCACGGGGCCTGCGTCCAGATCGTCGATGCGCAGTACCGGGTCGGCGGGTTTCGCCAGACGGTTGCGCACGACCCAGCGCAACTGGTTTTCGGCCCGCGTGATCGCCACATAGGCGAGGCGTTTCCACAAAGGCTGCCCGGCCTCGACCCGGCCCATGCGGCTGGCCATCTCGATATCCGGGGCGAATACCTGCACCGTGTCCCACTGGCTGCCTTGCGCCTTGTGGATCGTCACGGCAGCGCCGTGCAGAAAGGTGGCCCCCATCTTGGCGGCAAAGGGAATAAAGGGTTCCTCGTCGCCTTCCAGCTCGATCTTGACGATGCTGGCGGCCGACATCTGCGGGTCCAGCGCACCAAGGACGTGCAGGCGGCTGAAACCGGGCCTGCGTCCGGGGCCAAGGTAGATGACCTGCGCGCCCTTGATCAGCCCCCGCGCCTCGAGGTCGAGGCGCTTCTTGCGGTGTTTCAGCGGCAACTCGATCCCGTCGCAGATCAGCGGCTCGCCCGGCAGGAGGCTGTCGGGGGGTGCGTTGTAAGCGCTGCGGAACGCATGGATCAGCTTGATCCGCGTCTTGTTCGTCCACACGAGGCAGGGCGAGCGGGCCATCAGGTCCGCCTCGACCCGCTGGGCGATCACCACGCGGTCGTCGCGTTCGGCGGCCTCGGCCACCATCCGCTCGAAGTGGTAGAAATCCAGCATCGGGTCGGCCAGCGCATGCGCCAGATCGAGGATCGGGCTGTCGGCGCTTTGCCGGTGGATTCGGTTCAGGGTCAAGATGCGCTTCGCGGGCAATGTTTCGAACACCATGCCGCCGGCCGATTGCACGGGCGGCAGCTGCGCCGGGTCGCCGAACAGCAGCAGCGTCGGAAAGATCTCCTTCAGGTCGTCGAACTGGCGCGCGTCGAGCATGGAGGATTCGTCCACGAAGCCGATATCCAGCGCCTCCTCGCGCCGTTTCCAGCCGGTGATGAAATCGCTGCCGCGCAGACCGGCGGCGGCGAGGGCGGCCGGGATCGACTTGTGCCCCTGATAGGACGCGAACGCCCGGTTGAGCGCGATGTCCGTCAACTGTGCCACGGCGGGTCGTTCACCCTGCCCCGCCAGCCATTCCGCGACCTTCTCATACTCCGGGTCATAGACGGGGGTGTAGAGGATGCGGTGGATCGTGGTCGCCGGCACGCCGCGGTTGCGCAGCACGGACGCCGCCTTGTTCGTCGGTGCCAGGATCGCCAGCGTGCGGCGATTGCCGCGCTTTTTTCCCTCGTAGTCGCCGGACACGATATCGACACCAGCCGCCTCCAGCGCGCGGTAAAGGGCGGCGAGCAGCATGGTCTTGCCGCTGCCCGCCTTGCCGATGACGGCCAGAACCTCGCTCACGTCGGTTTGCGGCGGTTGCAGCAGGTCGTCGGTCAGGTCGATGCCGGACTGGCGCAGGGCTGTGGCGATGCTGTCCCACGCCGCGGCCTGATCGTCGGAAAAGGTGATGGTGGCTGGCGCATTCATGGCGCGACCCTAACCGTCGCCGCGTCCGCCTGCCAGTGGGTCAGGCCGCGATTGACGGCGTGATGGCCGTCGCTGCCGCCAAGGGGCGTGGCGTCACGTCCGGGCCGAAGGCGCGGGCGAACCACGCTTCCGACACCTCGGACGAAACACCCGCGCGGCGCAACACACGCAGGCGGTCGTCGGGTCGGTAGGGCCACAGACCGACGCCGATGGCATCGCGCCCCGGCCCGGTGCGGCCAAGCACCTCGGGCACCGCGCCGATGGCCTGATAGACGCGGATCATCCGCGCATCGAACACGCCCAGCAAATGCGTCAGGGCATGGGCACGCATCACCTCTCCCCCCGCCAGCATCAGGAGGCCCGCGACGCGGGGCCCGGCGTGGGGTGACAGGCAAAAGCGGGTGCATTCCCAGATCGCGGGATCGGTGATCGGGGCGGGCAGCAGCGCGGCGAATTGTTCGTTCACCATCGTGCGGCCCGACATGGGCAGCAGGCGCATGGAGCCGCCGTGCACCCCCGGTTGCGGTTCCCAGACGACATAGAGCGGGTCGCAGGCGTCATACTGGTCGCGTTCCCAGCCCTGCGCATCGACCTGTACATCCCAGCCCAGCCGGTCGCGGAACTGCGCCGTGCGGTCGCGGTGCATTCCGGCCTGCAGGCCCGGATGTGCCGCCAGTGCGGTCGTCGTCAGATAGCGAATCATGCTGCCCCCCGTGTTGATCGGGGGGCACCATGCGAGGCCGATGTTTAAGCGGTTCTAACGCCGCCGCGCGGTGGGGTCAGCCGGTCGCAACCAGTGGATCGCGCAGCCGGCCGGGCCAGCCGCCGGGATCGTCGCGCGCGGCACCGCCGGTCAGGATCAACCCTTCGGTCAGGGCGCGGGCGACGGCGTGGACGATGTTCGCGGCCCCGAGTTTCAACCGTGCGCTTTCGATATAGTCGCGCAGGGTATGTTCCGAGATCGCCAGCATGTCCGCCGCCTGCCCGCGCGAATAGCCCATGGCAAGAAAGGTCAGCGCATCCACCTCTCGTGGGGACAGGGGTTTGACCGGGTCGGGGGTACGGTGGTTTTCCAGTTGGAGCGCCTTGGCATTCAGATAATGCGCGAGCACGATGACATCACGCTGGTGGGTTGCGATGAAGTCGTCCCAGTCTTCGTCCGAACAACTGCGTGACAGGCTGAACAAGGCGAACTGACCGTTCGGCCCCCGGATCGGGACGGAATACCCCTGATTGCCCACCTGATAGGTCAGCGATTCCGCGCGGAATGCCCGTGCGGCCCGAGACGTCCAGTCGAGGCGTTTCCAGTCCACCGGGTGGAACCGCTGGAAGCAACCCAGCACCACCGGATCGACCCGGATATAGTCCATGTCCTGATAGCGTTGCGCCCACGTCGGATCGTAGGTGCCAAAGCCGTACTGCTGCCCGTCCACACTGATCCAGTGATAGATCACATGATCCACGGCCAACTCGTCGCGCAGCCCGACGATCAGATCCTGGATCTGGTCAAGCCGTGTGACGGATTCGAGGTTCGACAAGAAGGTGTTCAGTCCGTTCCGCATCATGCCGCCCAAGGCCCGCTGGCCCTATGATGACCGACGCGATTTCTGCCGATGCCACCACAGCGGCTTCGCGCATCCGGTCCGCCACGAGGGGCAGTCCGTTTGATGACGCGAAGGACTCCAAGTCGGCCAGAACGTCGATGATCCAGTTTTGTCCCACGGCACGATCCCCTGAAAAGTCTTAACGAAGTCTTAATGACTCAAGCTAACATACAGCAATTCTTCATCCTACCCGCTGGTTCGGCCCCCCCGGAATTGGGGGACAGACACGCTGCAACCCATTGGCACCACATCTGGATGCAGCAATTGGAAACGGGCGCCTGCCCTGCGACAGACGCCCGCCCACGATGTGCCGGCCCGTGACCCCGATCAGCCGCGTTGTTCGGCCTGCGCATCGGCGAAGGTGCGCAACCCCGTGCGCGGGCTTTGCACCAGAACGGCCATGTTGCCGGGCTTGTGCTGGTTCTTGCGCATCTTGGTGTGGGCGGCGGGAATGTCGTCCCAGCCGAACACCTCTGACATGCAGGGGTCCAGACGGCGTTCCACCATCAGGTTGTTGGCGGCAGACGCCTGCCGCAGGTTGGCGAAATGGCTGCCCTGCAACCGTTTCTGGTGCATCCACATATAGCGCACGTCAAAGGTCAGGTTGTAGCCCGTGGTGCCCGCGCAGATCACGACCATCCCGCCGCGCTTGCACACGAAGGTGGAGACGGGGAACGTCGCCTCTCCCGGATGTTCGAACACCATGTCGACGTTGTTGCCTTTGCCGGTGATGTCCCAGATCGCCTTGCCGAATTTGCGCGTCTCGGCGAACCATGCCTTGTACTCGGGGGTGTTCACCGTCGGCATCTGGCCCCAACAGTCAAAGTCGTTGCGGTTCAGCACGCCCCGCGCGCCCAGCGACATGACGAACTCGCGCTTGGATTCGTCACTGATCACACCGATCGCGTTGGCCCCCGCCGTGTTGATGAGCTGGATCGCATAGGACCCGAGGCCACCGGACGCGCCCCAGACCAGCACGTTCTGGCCCGGCTTCAGATCGTGGGGTTCGTGGCCGAACAGCATCCGGTACGCGGTGGCGAGGGTCAGGGTGTAGCAGGCCGACTCCTCCCACGTCAGATGCTGGGGGCGGGCCATGAGTTGCTGGGACTGCACGCAGGTGAACTGCGCGAAGGAGCCGTCAGGCGTCTCGTAGCCCCAGATGCGCTGGCTGGGGGAATACATCGGGTCGCCGCCGTTGCAGTGTTCGTCGTCGCCGTCGTCCTGATTGCAATGGATCACAACCTCGTCGCCGACCTTCCAGCGCTTGACTTTGTCGCCCACGGCCCAGACGATGCCGGACGCATCCGACCCTGCGATGTGATAGGGCGCGCCGTGCACGTCGAACGGGCTGAGCGGGATGCCGAGGCCGGCCCAGACGCCGTTGTAGTTCACGCCCGCCGCCATCACCATGACCAGCACCTCGTGGCTGTCCGGGCGCGGGCAATCGACCACCTCGACCTGAAACGCCTGCTCGGGCTCACCGTGCCGCTCGCGGCGGATCGTCCAGGCATACATCTGGTCCGGCACTTGACCGAGGGGGGGCATTTCGCCCACCGCATACAGGGTCTTGCCGCCGGTGGCAGTGCTCATCTTCGTGTTCAGGTCGAGGGCCATGTCCGTCTCCATCGTCGCATCCACTTTGGTCGCCGCACCGCAGAATCGGCGCTTGGGCCTAATATGCAACTGCAGCGCAACGATGCAACACAAAATGATACGTATTTGTAATTTAATTACGTGACGGATTTCGACAGGACTGGCGCAGAAAGGACCTGCATCGGGGTCTCGTCGAAATGATGGGCGATGGAATTGGCATAGTAGGCCAGCACGTCGCGACCTGTGTCCGTGACGAGGATCCTGTCCGGTGTAACTGCGATCAGCCCGCGATCCGACAACCGCAGCAGCGCCTCGTCCAACAGCTGCGCTGCCGGTCGTTGCGGCAACGGCATCTCGCGCGAGCGGAGCGCGTCGAGGCAGGCGGTCATGTGACCCAGCAGGCTGGCCTGTGTCAGAGCGTCGTGGCGCAGCAAGAGCCGCGCAACGAGCGGCACCGACAGAACGGGCACGACCTGCCGGACGCGGGCCATCAACTCCTCTGCCACCAGCGACGTGGGATCGCCGTCCAGTGGCCCGCGATCCTTCAGGAACAGAGACAGCTCCAGCGGGTGCCCGAACCCGACGGAGGCGGTGCCGAACCCGTCGAAGCGCCCGGTGATCCGCGCCCACAGATGCACACCCACCGCCCGCACCACGGTCAGGGTCGGCGGCCGGAACCTGCGGTTGCCGCGCTTGTCCGCATTGATCAGGAAGCGGTCCTCGATCACCCGGTCATAGTTCAGGGCCACGGGGATGAAGATCACGTCGCGGCCACCGGGGCGATAATTGCTGACGATATAGTTCAACAGACCCAGCTTGGGCGGCTTCACCGCACCGGTGACGGACAACCCGCCTTCGGGGAACATGGCCTGTGTCACACCGGCGTCCGTCGCCATCTGCACATAACGCGCCAGCACCCCGCGATAAAGGTCGCCGCGCGACCGCCGCCGGATGAAGTAGGCGCCCAGCATGCGGATCAGCCCCGACAGGGGCCACACCCGTGCCCATTCGCCCACCGCATAGGACAGGGTCCCGGCGCGGCTGACCAGATAGGTGACCAGCACATAGTCCATGTTGCTGCGGTGGTTCATGATGAAGACGATGGTGGCGTTCGGGTCCAGTTCCGCGAGTTCCTGACGCGGATAGGTCGCGATGCGCACCCGGTAGAGCGAGTTCGACAGATAGCGGGCCAGACGCATGCCCACCGAAAAATAGGCGATGGCCGAAAACCCCGGCACGATTTCGCGGGCGTAGGATTTGGCTTTCTCGAAGGCAACGTTTTCGGGGACGTTGTTGGCGCGGGCGTGATCGACGATGGCCTGCGTCACGGTCGGATCATAGATCAGGCGTTGGATCATATCGTAACGGCGCGCCAGCTTGAACGGCTCGATCGGGCGGGCCAGACGCGTGTTCACCCGTGCGATGACCCGTTCCGCCCGCTTGCGAAAGAACCAGCGCACGGACGGGAACAGGAAATGCGATGCGAACGTCACGCCGGCGAACAGCACGATCAGCACGAAGGCCCAAAGCGGCAGGATCACGGGATGCGTCATGGCGGGAACGTGACAGGTTTGCCCGCAGCCGTAAATCCCGGCGGACCGCACCGCGATTGTGCCGATGCCGCACTGCGGCACCTTGACCGCAGTGCAAAATATCGCATAACCCATCTGGTAAGCAATATTGTTACGCGTCAATGCAGGGATGCCCGCCGATGACAGACCGTGTCCAGACCGACCGCCCGTGGCTGTTCCGCACCTATGCCGGCCATTCCACGGCAAAGGCGTCCAATGCGCTTTATCGCGGCAATCTGGCCAAGGGGCAGACGGGACTTTCGGTCGCTTTCGACCTGCCGACGCAGACCGGTTACGACAGCGACCACGAGCTCAGCGGTGGCGAGGTGGGCAAGGTCGGCGTGCCCGTTTGCCATCTGGGCGACATGCGGGCACTGTTCGACGCGATCCCGCTGGACCAGATGAACACCTCGATGACGATCAATGCGACGGCGCCGTGGCTGCTGGCGCTGTATATTGCCGTGGCCGAGGAACAGGGTGCCGATATCACCGCCCTGCAGGGGACGGTGCAGAACGACATCATCAAGGAATACCTGTCGCGCGGCACCTATATCTGCCCGCCCGCGCCCTCGATGCGGATGATTACCGATGTCGCGGCCTATACCCGCGAACACCTGCCGAAATGGAACCCGATGAACGTGTGTTCCTATCACCTGCAAGAGGCGGGGGCGACGCCGGAACAGGAATTGGCCTTTGCGCTGGCCACCGCCACCGCCGTGCTGGACGACCTGAAGGGAAAGGTGCCCGCCGAACATTTCCCCGACATGGTCGGTCGCATTTCGTTTTTCGTGAATGCGGGCATCCGGTTCGTGACGGAGCTGTGCAAGATGCGCGCCTTCGTAGCACTATGGGACGAGATCTGCCGCGACCGCTATGGGGTGAAGGACGAGAAATTTCGCCGCTTCCGCTATGGCGTGCAGGTCAATTCGCTGGGGCTGACGGAACAGCAGCCAGAAAACAACGTCTATCGCATCCTGATCGAAATGCTGGCCGTGACGCTGTCCAAGAATGCCCGCGCCCGTGCCGTGCAACTTCCCGCCTGGAACGAGGCATTGGGCCTGCCACGCCCGTGGGACCAGCAATGGTCGCTGCGGATGCAGCAGATCCTCGCCTATGAGACGGACCTTCTGGAATTCGACGACCTGTTCGACGGCAATCCCGCGATCGAGGCCAAGGTGGCCACATTGATCGACGGCGCCCGCGCCGAATTGGCGGCCATCGACGGCATGGGCGGCGCGGTCGAGGCCATCGCCTATATGAAAGGTCGGCTGGTCGACAGCAATGCCGCCCGCATCGCGGGAATCGAAACGGGTCGCACCACGGTCGTCGGCGTCAACCGCTACCAGTCCGGAGAACCGTCGCCGCTGACGGCCGGCGACGATGCAATCATGGTTGCCGACGCCGCCGCAGAGGCCGACCAGTTGTACCGCCTTGCTGCGTGGAAAGCGGCACGCGATCCGCAGGCGGTGCGCGCCGCGCTGGCCGATCTGCGGCAGGCTGCCACCGACGGGTCCAACATCATGCCGCCGTCGATCAGGGCCGCCCGCGCCGGTGTGACGACCGGCGAATGGGCGGATGTGATCCGCACCGCGTTCGGCCAATACCGCGCACCCACCGGTGTCAGCGCCGCGATGTCCAATCGCACCGAGGATCTGGATGACATCCGGGCCCGGGTCGATGCCGTCAGCGCCAAATTAGGGCGGAAATTGAAATTTCTTGTGGGTAAACCCGGCCTCGACGGTCACTCGAATGGTGCGGAACAGATTGCAACCCGCGCGCGTGATTGCGGCATGGAAATCGCCTATGACGGTATTCGGCTGACACCGGATGAACTGGTGCAATCCGCATTGGAGGGGCAAGTGCATGTGATCGGGTTGTCGATCCTGTCGGGCTCGCACATGCCCCTCATCGAATCGATGATGACGAAATTGCGTGCCGCGGGATTGGGCGATATTCCTGTGATTGCAGGTGGGATCATCCCCGAAGACGATGCGCAGAAACTTCGGTCCATGGGGGTCGCCCGGATCTATACGCCAAAGGATTTCCGTTTGAACCAGATCATGGACGATATCGTGACACTCGTGGATCGGCATCATATTGCGGCCGAATGACGTAATGCATATTCGATATTGAATTATTCGTCACTTCACTGCACATATGCATGATACGGGGCCGTTCCGGCTCCGCGCGAATACTGGAGAGATGCCGTGAATTTCGAACTTAAATCCATGAGCCGCAAGGAACTCGAAAAACTCCGCCGCGACGTGGACAACGCCCTTGAAAAGGTCGAATCCCGCGAACTGAAATTGGCCCACGATGCTGCGGCCAAGGCCGCCGCCGATTTCGGCTTTTCCCTTGAAGAGGTCAGCGCCCTGTCGGACGGCAAGACACGCGGCAGCAAGGGGCCACGCAGCGTATCGCCCGCCAAATACCGCAACCCCGCGGATGAAAGTCAGACGTGGACCGGCCGTGGCCGTCAGCCCGACTGGTACAAGACCGCAATGTCGAACGGCACCGATCCGGCGACGCTGGAAATCTGACGTGACCGCCGCACGGGCGATCCCCGTGCGGCGTCATTCCTGAATGCGGCGCAATTCGTCGAGGGTATAGGTCTCTGCGATCTCGCCGTCGGCCTCCTTGCGATAGCCCGGCGCGACCGGCAGGCAGCCGCTTCCGCAGATCTGCCGTGCGACCCGCGTTCGTCCGTCGATGTGCCACAACCGGCCACCGGGTGTCGCCACGTATCCGTTCAGAAAAAACTCCGCATCGCTTTCGACGTCCACGGTGCTGGGCATTTCGTTGAAGTAGCCTTCGTCGAATGCCCCGTGGGTGTGATAGGATGCGATAACCGCGATATCGTCCGGAAAGTCCGCGCTGCAGCTGGCCATGTCACCCGGCACGGCGGCGCTTGCGACCAGTTCGCCCTGACGCGTCAACCCCAGATAGCCGCAGTATTCGCGCCGCTTGTCGAACGACACCGGTTGCAGCGCGGCCAGGACATCCCGGGCCAGCGCCACTTCGTCCGCGTCCTGTGCCATGGCGGGGTGGAACAGCGGCGCTGCGGCGATGGCGATCAGGGCTAGGTGGCGCAGCATGGCTTTTCTTTCGGGCGGCTTTCGACCAATAATCCCGACAAACAATAAGGAAGCAAGCCATGACAGTTCATATCGGCGCCAAGCCCGGCGACATCGCGGAAACCGTTCTGATGCCGGGCGATCCCTACCGCGCCAAGTGGGCCGCAGAGACGTTCCTGACCGACGCCGTCTGCACCAACGAAGTGCGCGGGATGCTGGGTTTCACCGGCATGTGGAACGGCAACCGCGTGACGATCCAGGGTTCCGGCATGGGGATGCCGTCCATGTCGATCTATGCCAACGAGCTGATCAAGGACTACAACGCGCAGACCCTGATCCGTATCGGCAGCTGCGGCGCGATGCAGGACGAGACCAAGGTGCGCGACGTGGTGCTGGCGATGACCGCCTGTTCCAGCGGCACGCCGTCCGACACGATCTTCAAGGAAGTGAACTACGCCCCCGTCTGCGATTTCGGCCTGTTGCAAGCGGCGCATGCGGCAGCGCACAAGCGCGGCACGCGCACCCATGTCGGCAGCATCTATTCATCCGACACCTTCTATGCGGAACGCAACGACCTGACAGAGCAGATGATCCGCCACGGCGTTCTGGCGGTCGAGATGGAAGCGGCGGAGCTCTACATCCTTGCCGCGCGCTACAAGCGCCGCGCGCTGGCCGTGATGACCGTCAGCGACCACATCATCACCGGCGAAGCCCTGCCCAGCGACCAGCGCGAGCGCAGCTTTGGCGACATGGTGGAGATTGCGCTGGAAGCGGCATTCACCAAGGTCTGACACGATCTGCGGGGGCGACCGGATCGGTGGCCCCCGCGACACACGCAGTGCACTGCAAGGGGGCGGTGGCCTGCGCCCGGATGACTGCTCAAAGGCGTCCATGCTATCTGCATGGCTGTATGCATTCCCGCGTCGGCCTGCCCCTCCCCCCTTGGCCGTGCCCAGCCATCAGGATCAGACCATGTTCACACGTTGCCTCGCCTGCCTCGCCGTCGCGGCGCTTGCCGCCTGCAGTTCCGGGTCCGGGTCGCGCTTTTCCGGCGGGGGCCTCGAGCCATCCGATATCCGCGCGCCGACAATGACCCCCACGGGCGGATCCCTGTCCATCGCATCGGGCGGCGGTTTCACCTATTCCAACCGGATCGGCACGATCGACGGCAAGCCCGGCAACGTGTTTGCGGCCAACGTGTTGCCGGGCGCAGAACTGACACCGACCCCCACGACGGGATCGGCCCGCATGACGGGGCGATATGCCTTGCGGCATGCGACAGACCTGACGCGCAGCGGCAACGGTATGACAGGCATGTTCGAGAATCGGTCGGGGACCATCGCCATGAACGCCGACTTTGCCGCTGGCACGCTGCGCGGAAACAGCGACGGGCTGCGCATCGACGGGCGCTTCGACGACGACAAACTGACAGGAACGGCAGCCTATGGCGGCACGTCCGGACCAATTACCGGGTTCATGGGGGGCAATGGCGCGGTCGGTGTGTTCAAGGGGAACACGGGCCGCTCGTCGCTTGCCGGCGGCTTCGCCGTCGCCAGATGATCGCGCGCTGACGGCAAAAAAGGCCCGTCCCCAATCGGGAACGGGCCTTTTCAATGCGGCAGATGCCGGATCAGACGATCCGTTCGACCATCATGTGCTTGATCTCGGCGATTGCCTTGGCGGGGTTCAGGCCCTTGGGGCAGGTCTTGGCGCAGTTCATGATCGTGTGGCAGCGATACAGCTTGAACGGGTCTTCGAGGTCGTCGAGACGCTCGCCCGTCGCCTCGTCGCGGCTGTCCACGATCCAGCGGTGCGCGGCCAGCAGCGCTGCCGGGCCGAGGTAGCGGTCGGAGTTCCACCAGTACGACGGGCAGGAGGTCGAGCAGCAGGCGCACATGATGCATTCGTAGCGGCCATCCAGTTTCTCACGGTCTTCGATGGACTGGCGCCATTCCTTGGCGGGGGCGTTCGTCTTCGTCTCCAGCCACGGCATGATGCTGGCGTGCTGGGCGTAGAAGTGCGTGAGGTCGGGGATCAGGTCCTTGACGACCGGCATGTGCGGCAGCGGATAGATCTTGATGTCGCCCTTGGCATCATCGAGGCCGGAGATGCAGGCCAGTGTGTTCACGCCGTCGATGTTCATCGCGCACGACCCGCAGATCCCCTCGCGGCAGGACCGGCGGAAGGTCAACGTGGGGTCGATGTCGGTCTTGATCTTGATCAGCGCGTCCAGAACCATCGGACCGCAGGTGTTCAGATCGACGAAATAGGTGTCCAGACGCGGGTTCTTGCCGTCGTCGGGGTTCCAGCGATAGACCTGCACCTTCTTGGTGTTCGTAGCCCCTTCAGGCTTGGGCCATGTCTTGCCCGTCACCATCCGGCTGTTCTTGGGTAGCGTGAATTCGACCATGTCTCAGGCTCCTCGCGTATGTGTTTACCGGGCCAGTGCCGGTGAATAGGGGATCATCGGCGCGGCCCCGGTCAAGCGGATGTAGCATTCCGCATGGACGGTTGCGGGGTCGCGACCGCGCAGGAAATCGTCGGTGACGCCGATGGAAATACCGGACTGCACACCACGGTTGCTGGACACGCCGACGGCGACCTGACCCGTCGGCCCTTCGGCACCGCGCGCCTCCCGGTCGCAACGGGCGGCGACCTGCTGCGGCGACGGCGGCACCTGCGGCCCGCAGGCGGCAAGCAACACCAACACCGTCAGGATCGCCGCGCCGCGCATCAGTAGACCCGCTTCTTCGGCGCGATCTTCTTCATGTCGATCCCGCCTTCGTCCTCTGTCGTCAGCGGGTCGAGGTGGACCGGGCGGTAGGCCAAATCGACGCGTGCCCCATCGACCACGGCCAGCGTGTGCTTGCGCCAGTCGGTGTCGTTGCGGTCGGGATAATCCTCGTGCGCGTGCGCACCACGGGATTCCTTGCGCGCCTCGGCACTGACGATGGTCGCCAGCGCGTTGGGCATCAGGTTCGCCAGTTCCAGCGTCTCCATCAGGTCGGAGTTCCACACGAGGCTGCGGTCCGTGACCTTGATGTCGGCCATCTTGCCCGCAATCTCGGTCATGCGGGCGACGCCTTCGGCCAACGTCTTGTCGGTGCGGAACACGGCGGCGTCGGCCTGCATGGCCTCCTGCATCTCGAGGCGCAGGGCAGCGGTGGGCGTGCTGCCGTCGGCGTGGCGCAGCTTGTCGAAGCGGTCGAACGCCGCGTCGACGGAAGCCTGATTGAGCGGGCCGTTCTGCGTGGTCGGATCGACGATCTGACCCGCCCTGATCGCGGCGGCACGGCCGAACACCACGAGGTCGATCAGTGAGTTCGACCCCAGACGGTTCGCCCCGTGCACGGATGCGCAGCCCGCCTCGCCCACGGCCATCAGGCCGGGCACGGTGGCGTCGGGGTTGTCCGTCGTCGGGTTCAGCACCTCGCCCCAGTAGTTCGTGGGGATGCCGCCCATGTTGTAATGCACGGTCGGCTGCACCGGGATCGGTTCCTTGGTCAGGTCGACACCGGCAAAGATGCGGGCCGATTCCGTGATGCCCGGCAGGCGCAAGTCCAACGTTTCGGGCGGCAGGTGGTTCAGGTTCAGGTGGATGTGGTCCTTTTTCGGGCCCACGCCGCGACCTTCGCGGATTTCCATGGTCATGCAGCGGCTGACCACGTCACGCGACGCAAGGTCCTTGTAGGTCGGCGCGTAGCGTTCCATGAACCGCTCGCCTTCGGAGTTGGTCAGATAACCGCCCTCGCCCCGCGCACCTTCGGTGATGAGGCAACCGGCGCCATAGATGCCGGTCGGGTGGAACTGCACGAATTCCATGTCCTGCAGGGGCAGGCCCTGCCGCGCGACCATGCCGCCGCCGTCGCCGGTGCAGGTGTGGGCGGAGGTGGCGCTGAAATAGGCGCGGCCATAGCCGCCGGTCGCCAGCACCACCATCTTGGCGTTGAAGACGTGCATGGTGCCGTCGTCGAGCTTCCAAGCCACCACGCCCTGACACACGCCGTCATCGGACATGATCAGGTCGATGGCGAAATATTCGATATAGAACTCGGCCTTCTGCTTCAGGCTCTGTCCATAGAGCGTATGCAGGATCGCGTGGCCGGTCCGGTCGGCGGCGGCACAGGTGCGCTGCACGGGGGGACCTTCACCGAACTCAGTGGTGTGGCCGCCGAAGGGGCGCTGATAGATCTTGCCTTCCTCGGTGCGGGAAAACGGGACGCCGTAATGCTCCAGCTCGTACACCGCCTTGGGTGCCTCGCGGGCGAGGTATTCCATCGCGTCGGTGTCGCCCAGCCAGTCGGAGCCCTTGACGGTGTCGTACATGTGCCACTGCCAGTGGTCGGGACCCATGTTCGACAGGCTGGCCGCGATCCCACCCTGCGCCGCCACGGTGTGCGACCGGGTCGGGAACACCTTGGTGATGCAGGCGGTCTTCAGCCCCTGTTCGGCCAGACCCAGCGTCGCGCGCAGGCCGGACCCACCGGCGCCCACGACGATCGCGTCGTAGGTGTGGGTTTCGTATTCATAAGCAGCCATCGGTCGAATCCTCGGGTCAATCAGAGTGCAAGTCCGGCCACAGCCAGAACGCCAGCAGCCGCTGCGGTATAGGACAGGCAGATCATGGCGATCAGCGCGATCTTGCGGGCGGGACCGTGGACATAATCCTCTATCAGCGTCTGCACGCCGCCCCGGTAGTGCACGAACCCGACCGCAAAGGTCAGGGCTGCCACGATGGCCGGGAACGGACGCTGGTAATAGGCCACGACCTCCTCGTACGGGGCGCCGAGTATGGCGCCGAACGTAAAGATAAAGCACGGCACGAGGAAAAGGAGTGCGACGGATGTGACCATCATCTGCCAGTGGTGCTGGGTGCCGGATTTGGCGGACCCCATGCCAGCGGCGCGTTTGCGGTCGGTCAGATAGGCCATGACGGTCCCCTTACAGCACGATGACGGTGAAGACGGTGAGCAGCACGGCGACCAGCACCATGGCCTGACCGAACGTCTCGGATTTGTCGACGGCAAGCATGTGGCCGCTGTCCCAGATCAGGTGACGCACGCCCGCAAGGCTGTGATACCAGATGCCGGCGACCGAGAAGAACAGGATGATGTCACCCAGCCAGCTGGTCAGTAACCCGTTTGCGGTGGCGAACGCCTCTGGCCCCGCGGCAGCGGCGACGAACCACCACACGATCAGCAGCGCCGTCACGATCAGCGCATTGCCGGTGATCCGGGTGAAGATCGAGGTCATCGAGGTCCACTGCGGACGGTAGATCGTCAGATGCGGTGACAGGGGGCGGTTCACCGGTTTCACATTGGCCATGTCGTGTCCTCTGGTTCGTTCGACCCGCGTCCGGGCCAGTGATCGGTGTCTTTCTGACCCATCGCAGGGGCAAAGTCACGCTCTGCACCCGCAAAATACCGCGCGATAACGCCGCGCCGCGTGGTTATTTCGATTATGTGATCACAGGATTTTCAGCTGTGATCACAAGGGGTCATTACGGTTGGCATCACTGGGGCATCAAGGCCCAATAATCCAGATCGAGAAGAACATCCGGTGAATATTTCCCCGCCGCGTCGCGCAGGTTGCCCGCAGCACCCTTGGTCGCGACGGTGCGCAGACGGATCGCACCGACGCCGGGGGCGGGTGTGTCGGCCACGTCCAGCACTTGCGACCATGCCCGTACGGTATCGCCCGCAAAGCAGGGGTTGGCATGTGCCCCGCCGTTCAGCGCCACGATCATCTGCGCGTTGGCCAGACCGTTGAACGACAGCGCCCGCGCGATGCTGATGACGTGACCACCATAGATCAGCCGCCGTCCGTCGGGGCGGTGCGTCGCGTCGAAATGCACCTTGGCCGTGTTCTGCCACAGGCGGGTGGCCAGCATATGCTCTGCCTCTTCCACCGTGACGCCGTCGACGTGGTCGATGATTTCGCCCACCGCATAGTCGCGCAGGCGGTGCGGTTCGCCGGACAGGGTGAAGTCGTAAGCCGTGAGGTCGAGGCCGGGCGGGATCACGAGGTCCGTCACCGCAACGCTGTCGGACAGGGTGGGCACGACGGCTGCGGCTGCGGGGCCGGTGCCGCGTTTGCGCACCATGACCCAGCGCACGTAGGTCAGCAGCACTTCGCCGTGCTGGTTGCGACCCGTGGTGCGGACCCAGACCACGCCGCTGGTGCCGCTGGAGTTTTCCTTGACGCCGATCACCTCGGACGTGGCGGTGATGGTGTCGCCGGGCCACAGCGGCGTGATCCACCGCCCCTCTGCATAGCCTAGGTTCGCCACGGCGTTGAGCGAGATGTCGGGCACCGTCTTGCCGAAGACCGTGTGGAACGTCACCAGATCGTCAAGCGGGCTGTACGGCAGACCGCAGGACTGGGCAAAGGTGTCGGCGGAGTGCAACGCGTGCCGCGCGGGATAGAGCGCGTGATAGAGCGCGCGTTCGCCCATCTTGACCGTGCGCGGGACGGCGTGGGCGATCACCTTGCCCACGCTGTAATCCTCAAAGAAGCGGCCCGGATTGGTCTTGGCCGACGTGGTCCCGGTCATTGCTGGCCCAGTTTCATCTCCGGATCGTAGGGCACCGCGACCTCCTTGGTCACGGCCTGACCGCAGCGCATGACGCCGTTGGCCTGATCGAAGGCATAGGTGGGCGAGCCGTGCAGGGTCCAGCCCTTGGACAGGGCCTCCGACACCTTGTGGCAGAAGGCCGAGGTGTCGTCGGCGGTGAGCAGGCGGTAAAGCGTTGTCATGGGATCATCCGAACGGGTTGTAGCCGAGGGCGGCATGGATGCCCGCCACCACGGCGAACACGACGAAGGTGGCCACGACGGCGATGATTTCCGACTTGATCGGCGGGGCGTGATAGGCGCCGCGCGGACCCTGTGCGCGGTTCAGCAGCACGATTTCCGCCAACGCCCAGGCGGCCATGCCACCAAAGAGCAGGAACGACGGCGTGTCGCCGTTCACCAGCAGGTGGGCGCCGGACCACACGATCACGGCGGTCAGCTGCGGGTGGCGAATCGCCCTTGTCACGCGTGTGCCTTTGCCCGATGCGGCGTAGAGGTAGAAGGCCAGCAGCATCAGAAGGTTGTTGATGCCGGTCATGGCGGCGGTGCGGCCCCAATAGACCTCGCCCACGGCATTGCGATAGCCGATCACCATGAGCACGATCGCCAGCACCGAAAGGACGGCGACGATGATCTTGCCCTTGTCGCCGGCAGCCGCGCGGCTGTCGGGGGCGAGCCGTTTCCAGAAATGGCTTCCCGACCACAGGATCAGGCCAAGCAGGATGAGTATCATGTGCGCTCCAATGCGGCGATGGCGAAGGCCATGGCCAGCGTGGCGCGTGCGGTGACGATATGCAAGTTCTCGACGATGCGGCCGTCCAGCACGGCGACGCCCTGCCCCTCGGCCATGGCGGCGTCGAACGCGGCGATCTGGCGCTGGGCAAGTGCGACGTCATCGGCGCTGGGGCCAAACACGGCGTTGGCGATGGCAAGCTGAGCCGGATGGATCAGCGATTTGCCGTCGAAACCCATATCACGGCCCTGATCGCATTCCGCGCGCAGGCCGTTGTCGTCCTGATAGGCGTTGAACACGCCATCCAGCGCCACGACCCCCGCCGCCCGCGCAGCCAGCAGGCAATGCTGCAGCGCGGTCGTCAGCGCGGCGCGGGTGCGGCTGCCCAGATCCTTGGACAGATCGTTGGTGCCCATGACCATGCCCGCCAGACGAGGGTGCGCGGCGATGGCCTGCGCGTTCAGCATGCCCAGCGGCGTTTCCATCATCGCCCACAGGGGCAGGTCAGGCACCAGGTCCGCGACCGCGTCCAGATCGGCGGGGCCGTTCACCTTTGGCACCAGCACGCCGTCGCAGGCCATGGTGGCCGCGGCGCGGGCATCGTCCGCGCCCCACACCGTGTCCAGCCCGTTGATCCGCACCAGTCGCAGGCGCGGGTCGAAGCCGCCTTGCGCCAGCGCGTCGTGCAGGGTCGCGCGGGCCGCAACCTTGGCATCGGGGGCCACCGCATCCTCGAGGTCGAACAGGATCACGTCGCAGGGCAGGCCGCGCGCCTTGTCCAGCGCACGGAGTTTGGAGCCGGGAATGTAGAGGGCGGAGCGCGTCGGTCGGGTGATCATGAAAGGCCTCGCAACAAAGTTGCGCTCACTTGGCCCGAGATAAAAGGATCAATCAACCGCAAAATGCCGCGATGCGGCATCCATCCGTTGCGGCGGCACCCTCCGTGCCCACCCCGCACGCCCCCGCAAGCCGGTGTTCACGGGCGCGCAGCCAGCCTGCGGTCACACCCTTCAACTTGGAGCATGCCGATGATCCGCCTGCCGCTGCTGACCTGCCTGGCCTTGCTGACACCGTTCCCGGCCAGCGCCCAAGGGGCGACATGCCTGCCCCTCGACGACATGCGCGACCTGCTGCGCCAGCATTACGCCGAGGCACCGC
This sequence comes from Loktanella fryxellensis, assembly GCF_900110065.1. GTDB lineage: Bacteria > Pseudomonadota > Alphaproteobacteria > Rhodobacterales > Rhodobacteraceae > Loktanella > Loktanella fryxellensis. The sequence continues at coordinate 130,053 of NZ_FOCI01000008.1, forward strand.
TGGGCCTTGGCCTGACGGCGGACGGTGCAGTGCTGGAGTTGCTGACGGCGGCGGACGGGACGTGGACGATCACGCTGACGACGGCGGGTGGCCCGACCTGCATCGTGGCCAGCGGCACCGCTTTCGGTCTGATGCATCGGGACGGCCTGTATCCATCACAACCAGTTTGAGAAAACGGCAATTATCCGCCAATTGCGCGTATTGTCTGTGCGGTGATGCAACCAAATCCGCTCTGCCTTGGTTGAGTGGCCATAGAGAGACCCGGAATCCTGGGTCTGCATCGAAAGGACGGAACATGAAAAAGTTTCTTGCAACCACCGCACTCGCACTCGTCGTCGCCAATGGCGCTTTCGCCCAGACTGACACCACCACGACCGACACGACAGAGCCTGCAACGACGGATGCACCGATGACCGATGCGCCCGCTGCCGACGGCATGGCGACCGATGCGCCGATGACCGATGAACCCGCTGCCGATGGCATGGCGACCGACGCGCCGATGACCGAAGCACCCGCTGCTGACGGCATGGCGACCGATGACGCGATGGCGACCGACCCGGCAATGGCCGACGCCGCTGCCGCCCCTGTGATGGCGATGGATGGCTATGACACGCTGGTGAACATGGACGTGACCGCCGAAGAGCTGACCGGCGTTGCCGTCTACGGCACCGACGACAACAAGGTGGGTGACATCGGCGACCTCGTGGTCGGCACCGACGGCACCATCACCGAGGTGATCGTCGATGTGGGTGGCTTCCTCGGTCTGGGCGCCAAGCCCGTTGCGATTGCCTACGACAGCATCCAGCTGATGCGTCAGGTCGACGGCACCGACATGCGCGGCTACGTCAGCATGACGCAGGAGCAGTTCGAGGGCATGCCCGCCTATGAAGCACCGATGGACGCTGCAGCCGACGCAGCTGACGACGCGGCCATGAGCGATCCGATGACCGACGATGCCGTGGTGACCGACGATGCAGCGACCACCGATGCAGTCGAGCCGGCACCCGCCAGCAACTGATCGCAGCCGGTCCCCTACAGGGACCAGCCTTGATCATCGGGCCGCCGTCCTTCCGGACGGCGGCCTTTTGCTTGTCCCGGCACCCGCACGACGCGTCCGGCTGCGCCCTTGCGCCACGGGGATCAAAGGACTAACCAAACGCGCAAGTTTCATTCGCACCCACAGCAGGAGCCTTTTCCCATGGCCAGACCCAAGATTGCACTGATCGGCGCCGGACAGATCGGCGGCACGCTTGCCCACCTCGCGGCGGTCAAGGAACTGGGCGATGTCGTCCTGTTCGATATCAGCGAAGGCACCCCGCAGGGCAAGGCGCTGGACATCGCGCAATCCGGTCCCGCCGCCAAGTTCGACGGATCGTTCAAGGGCACCAGCGACTATGCGGACATCGCCGGTGCGGACGTCTGCATCGTCACCGCCGGTGTCCCGCGCAAGCCGGGCATGAGCCGCGACGACCTGCTGGGAATCAACCTGAAGGTGATGAAGGCTGTGGGCGAGGGCATCAAGGCGCATGCGCCCGACGCCTTCGTCATCTGCATCACCAACCCGCTGGACGCGATGGTCTGGGCGCTGCGCGAGTTTTCGGGCCTGCCGCACCACATGGTCTGCGGCATGGCAGGCGTGCTCGATTCGGCGCGCTTCCGCCATTTTCTGGCGGACGAATTCAACGTCTCGATGCGCGACGTGACCGCTTTCGTGCTGGGTGGGCACGGCGACACGATGGTGCCGCTGACGCGCTATTCCACCGTCGGCGGCATTCCCCTGCCCGATCTGGTGGACATGGGCTGGACCACGCAGGACAAGCTTGATGCGATCGTGCAGCGCACCCGCGACGGCGGCGCGGAAATCGTCGGCCTGCTGAAGACTGGCTCCGCCTTCTACGCGCCCGCCACATCCGCCATCGAGATGGCCGAGGCGTTCCTCAAGGACCAGAAGCGTCTGCTGCCCTGTGCCGCCCACGTGGACGGCGCTTACGGCCTTGACGGGTTCTATGTCGGCGTGCCGACGATCATCGGCGCCGGCGGCGTCGAGCGGGTCGTCGAGATCAAGATGGACCGCACCGAACAGGCGATGTTCGACAAGTCGGTCGACGCGGTGAAGGGCCTTGTGGCCGCCTGCAAGGACATCGATCCCGCGCTGGCCTGATCCGGTCATCACGGCACCCTACAGGCGCGTCGCGGCACCGCGGCGCGCCTTTTTCATGCGCGCGACGGCCTCTGACGATGCTGGCGAAGGGGGATCCAATTCTGTGATCACACGATTTGACGCTGTGATCACAAATGTCGGATTTTGCGGGGGTTCCGAAAAGCAGTGGTTCTTTGTTAAATGCGGATGTGGTTGAAGGTGGCGAAGAGTGCGACCCGACCATACCTACGATCCACCCAGACAAGGGACTTGCGATGAACATCCACGAATATCAGGCCAAGGCGCTGCTGCGCACCTATGGTGCCCCCGTCAGCGACGGCCGCCCCGTCACCCGCGCCGAAGATGCCAAGACGGCCGCCGGAGAGCTGGACGGACCGCTGTGGGTGGTCAAGGCGCAGATCCACGCCGGTGGACGCGGCAAGGGTCATTTCAAAGAGGCCGACGCCGGTGACAAGGGCGGCGTGCGTCTGGCCCGGTCGGTCGAGGAAGCCGCGTCCGAGGCCAAGAAGATGCTGGGCCGCACGCTGGTCACGCACCAGACCGGCCCCGCAGGCAAGGTCGTGAACCGCATCTACATTGAGGATGGTGCGGGCATCGAGACCGAACTCTACCTCGCGCTGCTGGTGGACCGTCAAACCAGCCGCATCAGCTTTGTCTGTTCCAGCGAAGGCGGCATGGACATCGAAGAAGTCGCGGCCAACACCCCCGACAAGATCCTGTCGTTCAGCGTCGATCCCGTCACCGGCTATCAGCCGTTCCACGGACGCCGCGTCGCCTTCTCGCTGGGTCTGACCGGTGGTCAGGTGAAGCAATGCGTCACGCTGATGGGACAGCTCTACCGGGCCTTCACCGAGAAGGACATGGAGATGCTGGAGATCAATCCGCTGATCGTGACCGACAAGGGCGACCTGAAGGTGCTGGATGCCAAGGTCAGCTTCGACGGCAACGCCATGTATCGCCATGCCGATATCGCGCAGTTGCGCGACGAGACGGAAGAGGACAGCAAGGAGCTGGCCGCGTCCAAGTACGACCTGAACTACATCGCGCTGGACGGCGAGATCGGCTGCATGGTCAACGGCGCGGGACTGGCGATGGCGACGATGGACATCATCAAGCTTTACGGGGCCGAGCCTGCCAACTTCCTCGACGTGGGCGGTGGCGCCACCAAGGAGAAGGTGACGGAAGCGTTCAAGATCATCACCTCCGATCCGAACGTCAAAGGCATCCTCGTGAACATCTTCGGCGGCATCATGCGCTGCGACGTGATCGCCGAAGGCGTGATCGCCGCGGTCAAGGAAGTGGGCCTGAAGGTGCCGCTGGTCGTCCGGCTGGAAGGCACCAACGTCGAGAAGGGCAAGGAGATCATCCGCAACTCCGGCCTCGACGTGATCGCCGCCGACGACCTGAAGGACGGCGCGCAGAAGATCGTGAAGGCCGTCAAGGGCTGATCGCCACACCGTTCGCGGCGGTCCCCCGCCACCGACCAACCATTCCACGGAGGCCCCCATGGCCATTCTCGTCAACGAAAACACCCGTGTCATCTGTCAGGGCTTCACCGGCTCTCAGGGCACGTTCCATTCCGAACAGGCCATCGCCTATGGCACCAAGATGGTCGGCGGCGTGACCCCCGGCAAAGGTGGTCAGACCCACCTCGACCTGCCGGTGTTCGACTCTGTCCACGAGGCACGGGCCAGCACGCAGGCCAATGCATCGGTGATCTACGTGCCGCCCCCCTTTGCGGCTGACAGCATCCTCGAGGCGATCGACGCCGAGATGGAGCTGATCATCTGCATCACCGAAGGCATCCCGGTGCTGGACATGATGAAGGTGAAGCGCGCGCTGGAAGGCAGCAAGTCCCGCCTGATCGGGCCGAACTGCCCCGGTGTCATCACGCCAGACGCCTGCAAGATCGGCATCATGCCGGGCCACATCCACAAGCGCGGATCGGTCGGTGTCGTGTCGCGGTCCGGAACCCTGACCTATGAGGCGGTCAAGCAGACAACCGACATGGGTCTGGGCCAGTCCACTGCCGTCGGCATCGGCGGTGATCCCATCAAAGGCAGCGAGCACATCGACATCCTCGAGATGTTCCTCGCCGATCCCGAGACGCAGTCGATCATCATGATCGGCGAGATCGGCGGGTCCGCCGAGGAAGAAGCGGCGCAGTTCCTGGCCGATGAACGCCGCGCTGGCCGGTGGAAGCCCACTGCGGGCTTTATCGCCGGTCGCACCGCCCCTCCGGGCCGTCGCATGGGCCATGCGGGCGCCATCGTCGCCGGTGGCAAGGGCGATGCGGAGTCCAAGATCGAGGCGATGAAGGCCGCAGGCATCGTCGTCGCCGAAAGCCCCGCCACGCTGGGCGAGGCGGTTCTGGCCGCCATCGACAAGAAGTAAGCGACCACGGGTGGGCCACCGGGCCCACCCTTTTCCGCGCGGTGTGCCGCTGGCCCATCCATTCGCACAGGTGATCCGATGACCGAACAACCCTCCAACGACGTGTTCCACGCCTCCAGCTTTCTGCAGGGGCACAATGCCGACTACGTCGAACAGCTGTATGCGCGCTATGCGGACAACCCGCAGGCCGTGGACGAAAGCTGGCGCGACTTCTTCAAGTCGCTGGGGGACACGCCCGCAGAGGCGCGGGCGGAGGCCGCCGGCCCGTCGTGGGCCCGCATGGACTGGCCGCCGGTGCCGAACGACGACCTGACGCAGGCGCTGGACGGGCAATGGGCGCAGGAACCCGCAGCGGCGGCCAAGAAGATCGCCGCCAAGGCCGAGGAGAAGGGCACAAGCCTGTCCGAGGCGCAGGTGCGCAGTGCCGTGCTGGACAGCATCCGCGCGCTGATGATCATCCGCGCCTACCGCATCCGGGGCCACCTGATCGCCGATCTGGACCCCTTGGGCATGCGCGAGGTGTCGAACCACCCGGAGCTCGATCCCGCCAACTACGGCTTCACCAAGGCCGACATGGACCGGCCGATCTTCATCGACAACGTGCTCGGCCTCGAGATCGCGACGATGAGCGAGATCATGGCCATCGTGAAGCGCACCTACTGCGGCACGTTTGCCCTGCAATACATGCACATCTCGAACCCCGCCGAGGCCGCGTGGCTGAAGGAGCGGATTGAGGGCTATGGCAAGGAGATCACCTTTACCCAGAACGGGCGCAAGGCGATTCTGAACAAGCTGGTCGAGGCCGAAGGCTTCGAAAAGTTCCTGCATGTGAAATACATGGGCACCAAGCGCTTCGGTCTGGACGGCGGCGAGAGCCTGATCCCCGCCATGGAGCAGATCATCAAGCGCGGCGGGCAACTGGGCCTCGAGGAAGTCGTGATCGGCATGCCGCACCGGGGCCGCCTGTCGGTGCTGGCCAACGTGATGCAGAAGCCCTACCGCGCGATCTTCAACGAGTTTCAGGGCGGCAGCTTCAAGCCCGAGGACGTGGAAGGCTCGGGTGACGTGAAATACCACCTTGGCGCGTCCTCTGACCGGGAATTCGACGGCAATACCGTCCACCTGTCGCTGACCGCCAACCCGTCCCACCTGGAGGCGGTGAACCCCGTCGTGCTGGGCAAGGTCCGTGCCAAGCAGGACCAGAAGAAGGACCGCGACCGCACCAAGGTCATGGCGATCCTGCTGCACGGCGATGCGGCCTTTGCAGGTCAGGGCGTTGTGGCCGAAGGGTTCCAGCTGTCGGGCGTCCGTGGCCACCGGACGGGCGGCACCATGCACATCGTGGTGAACAACCAGATCGGTTTCACCACCGCGCCGCACTTCTCCCGCTCCTCCCCCTACCCCACCGACATCGCCCTGATGGTCGAGGCGCCGATTTTCCATGTCAACGGCGACGACCCCGAGGCCGTGGTCCACGCCGCCCGCGTGGCGACCGAGTTCCGCCAGACGTTCCACAAGGACGTGGTGCTGGACATCATCTGCTACCGCCGCTTCGGTCACAATGAAGGCGACGAGCCGATGTTCACCAACCCGGTGATGTACAACAAGATCAAGAAGCAGAAGACGACGCTGACGCTGTATACCGACCGTCTGGTCAAGGATGGCCTGATTCCCGAGGGCGAGATCGAGGACATGAAGGCGGCGTTTCAGGCCAAGCTGAACACCGAATTCGAGGCGGGCCGCACCTACAAGCCCAACAAGGCCGACTGGCTGGACGGGCGCTGGTCGCATCTGGACCGGGACCGCGACAACTATCAGCGGGGCGAAACCGCGATCAGCACCGACACGTTGGCCGAGGTCGGCCAAGCCCTGACCACCCCGCCCGAAGGGTTCGCCACCCACCGCACCATCGACCGTCTGCTGGAATCGAAAAAGCAGATGTTCGACACCGGCACGGGATTCGACTGGGCCACGGGCGAGGCGCTGGCCCTCGGCTCTCTCGCGGTGGAAGGGTATCCCGTTCGCCTGTCCGGTCAGGACAGCACGCGCGGCACGTTCAGCCAGCGCCATTCGGCGCTGATCGACCAGAACACCGAAGACCGCCATTTCCCGCTGAACCACATCCGCAACGGTCAGGCGCAGTATGAAGTCATCGACTCCATGCTGTCGGAATACGCGGTGCTCGGGTTCGAGTACGGCTATTCGCTGGCCGAACCCAACGCGCTGACCCTGTGGGAGGCGCAGTTCGGCGATTTCGCCAACGGCGCGCAGATCATGTTCGACCAGTTCATCAGCAGCGGCGAAAGCAAGTGGCTGCGGATGTCCGGCCTCGTGTGTCTGCTGCCGCATGGTTACGAGGGGCAAGGCCCGGAACATTCCAGCGCGCGGCTGGAGCGGTTCCTGACGATGTGCGGCAACGACAACTGGATCGTCGCCAACTGCACCACGCCTGCGAACTATTTCCACATCCTGCGCCGCCAGCTGCACCGCAGCTATCGCAAGCCGCTGATCCTGATGACGCCGAAATCCCTGCTGCGCCACAAGCTGGCGGTCAGCGATGCGGCCGATTTCACCACCGGTTCGTCGTTCCACCGCGTGCTGTGGGACGATGCGGAAAAGGGTCACTCGGACACAAAACTGCTGCCCGACGATCAGATCAAGCGGGTGGTGATGTGTTCCGGCAAGGTCTATTTCGACCTGCTGGAAGAGCGTGACGCGCGCGGCATCACCGACACCTACATCCTGCGGTTCGAGCAGTTCTATCCGTTCCCCGCACAGTCCGCGGTGGCCGAACTGCAGCGGTTCACCAACGCCGAGATGGTCTGGTGTCAGGAAGAGCCCAAGAACCAGGGGGCATGGTCCTTCATGGAGCCGAACCTTGAGTGGTGCCTGACCCGGATCAAGGCCAAACACACGCGCCCCGTCTATGCGGGACGTGCCGCATCCGCCTCGCCCGCGACGGGTCTGGCCAGCCAGCACAAGGCCCAGCAAGCCGCCCTCGTGGCAGAGGCCCTGAATATCGAAGGAAAAGCCCAATGAGCACCGAAGTCCGCGTCCCCACACTGGGCGAATCCGTCACCGAGGCGACCGTCGCCACATGGTTCAAGAAGCCCGGCGACACCGTCGCCGTGGACGAGATGCTGTGCGAACTGGAAACCGACAAGGTGACCGTCGAGGTGCCCAGCCCCGTCGCAGGCACCCTGAGCGAGATCGTCGCCGCAGAAGGCGAAACGGTCGGCGTCGATGCCCTGCTGGCGCAGATCAGCGAAGGCGGCACCGACAGCGCCGCCCCCGCAGCCCCCAAGGCCGACGCCAAGGCGGAGAAATCCGGTGCGGATCAGGCCGCCAAGGCCGATGACGTGCCGACCGCCGCAGGCGAGGATGCGCCCACTGAAAGCCCTGCACAGGGTGGCACCGATACCGTGAACGCGGGCCCCGAAGAGACGAAGCTGCGCGATCCGCAGGATGCGCCGTCCGCGCAAAAGATGATGGCCGACAAGGGCATCGAGCGCGACGCGGTGACGGGCACCGGGCGCGACGGCCGCGTGATGAAGGAAGACGTGCTGAAGGCGCTGTCGCAGCCACGCGCCGACGCCCCGAAGCCCGCGCCCCGCGCGCCCACCCCCGCCGGTCAGGCCGACCGCGAGGAGCGGGTCAAGATGACCCGCCTGCGCCAGACCATCGCCCGCCGCCTGAAGGAGGCGCAGAACACCGCCGCCATGCTGACCACCTACAACGAGGTGGACATGGGCGCGATCATGGCCCTGCGCGATGAATACAAGGATCTGTTCCTGAAGAAACATGGCGTGAAGCTGGGCTTCATGTCGTTCTTCACCAAGGCCTGCATCCACGCCCTGCACGAAGTGCCGGAAGTGAATGCCGAGATCGACGGCACCGACGTGGTCTACAAGAACTACGTCAACATGGGCATCGCCGCAGGCACGCCCACCGGCCTCGTGGTGCCGGTGCTGAAGGACGCCGACCAGATGTCCTTCGCCGGGATCGAAAAGGCGATTGCCGAAATGGGCGGCAAGGCCCGCGACGGCAAGCTGAGCATGGCCGACATGCAGGGCGGCACCTTCACCATCTCGAACGGTGGCGTCTATGGCTCGTTGATGTCCTCGCCGATCCTGAACCCCCCGCAGTCGGGCATCCTCGGCATGCACAAGATCCAGGACCGCCCGATGGCGATCAACGGCAAGGTCGAGATCCGCCCAATGATGTATCTGGCGCTGTCCTACGACCACCGCATCGTGGACGGCAAAGGCGCCGTGACCTTCCTCGTCCGGGTCAAGGAAGCGCTGGAAGATCCGCGTCGGTTGTTGATGGATCTGTAACGCGCCATGTCGACCACAGCGCCAACGATCACGGTTGTCCTTGCAACCTATAACGGTGAACGTTTCATCGAGGAGCAGCTGCAAAGCCTCCTCGATCAGACGCGTCAGCCTGACGAAGTGATCGTTTCGGATGACGCATCTGATGATGCGACGATAGAGATCGTCGATAAATATCTGGTGCAATTTAAGTGCCTGACCGTGTTTTTGAAGAACAACACACCCAAAGGGTTTCGCAAAAACTTCGCCGATGCGGCAGCCCAAGCCACTTCTGATTTCATCGCATTCTGCGATCAGGACGACGTGTGGGAACCGGAAAAGCTTGCGATATGTAGCGCGCACCTCGACGATACTGACGTGTTTATGGTTGTCCACCAATCAACATTGATAGATGCCGACGGGCTTCAGATCGGAATATTTCATCAAGGCATAGAATCCACCCAAAAGATCGGACCGTTCAGCCGAGATCTTTGGAGCGTTTATGCCGGCTTCTCCACTGTCGTGAGAAGTAGTTTTTTTAAATGTTTGCCGTTTGAACAATTCCCGAGAGATTACATTGCACCGCAGCATCGACTGGCCCATGATCGCTGGACACATGCTATGGCGCAGATCTGTGGCTGCACTGTCGAAATTGCGGCCCCTCTCGTCCGGTACCGCCAGCATGGGGCCAATGTATATGGCGCGGGTACAGCAAAGGCACCTGCACTGAAGTCCAGATCGGCGCTTGCAGCGAAAAATGCAGCTTATATCGAGTACGTCGATGATTTGACAGATATTTTAAAAAATCTGTCGAACTCTTCGTTGTTGCAGTCACCCCTCTGCGACCGTGACAGAAGCAATGGCATACTTTGCCAAGCAGCAAAGGAGGTTCGTAATCGGCAGGACATCTATAAGTCCTTCCGCATCTATGCGCCCCTTCTGGTTGTTCGCAATTTGCTTAACGGGACATATCAAGACGTCGTCACTGGAAATTTTCGAAAATCGTCTTTCCTTCGTGATGTTTCATCTGTTGTTTCACCGTAAGAGGCCCACTCATGCAACTCCTCACCCGCACAACCGTCACCGACTTTGCCGCGTTCAAGGCGGCCTTCGATGCGGAAGCCGAGAAGCGGTCCGACGCCGGCCTGACCCTGCTGCAGATATGGCAGGACGCGGACAGCCCCGGTACCGTCGTCTGCCTGTTCGAGGTCAACGACCGCGCCCGCGCCAAGGCCTGGCTGAACGCCGAGGTGCAGACCGGGACGGATGTCACGGGACAGTTCCTTAAAACGGTATAGGTATGACGCAGGGCCGCGTGGCCCGTCATAAGGTTGTCCCATGTTCACGAATATCTTCTCCATCCTCGCCCTCTACGGTCTGTGGGTGCTGGTCCTGATCAACGGGCAGGCGCTGCTGGCCATCGGCCAGAAGGGTCTTGGCGCGATGCTTGGCCCGCGCGACGACGTGGGTGAGCTGACGGGTGCCGCGGGCCGGCTGGACCGTGCCAGCGCCAATTCCGTGACCGCGCTGGCGCTGTTCGCACCCGCCGTCTTGCTGCAGGCGACCCAGCCCATGGTCCTGGACAGCGCCTTGCTGGCGGCACAGGTGTTCCTCGCAGCCCGCATCCTCTATCCCGTCATCTACGTCGCCGGCATACCCGGCCTGCGCACCATCGTCTGGACGGCAGGCATGCTGGCGACCGTCTGGCTTTACGTGGTGGCGCTATGACGACCGAACTGACCGTCCTGACCCTTGCCGGTCTGCTGCAGGTGCTGCAGATGATCTGGATGTCGGCCGCCGCAAATCGCGAATTGCCCGCTGGCAAGACGATGGGCCCGCGCGATCCCGGCCGGCTGGGCAAACCGCTGACCGAACAGGTCAGTCCCCGCACCGGCCGCCTGTTCCGCGCCGCCAACAACCATTTCGAGGGGTTGATCATGTTCACCCTCGCCGTCGTCGTCGTCACGCTGGGTGACAAGACGACGGGCCTGACCGCCGCCTGCGCGTGGATCTATCTGGGCGCGCGCATCGCCTACGTGCCCTGCTACTACTTCGGCCTGACGCCATGGCGCTCTGTCGTCTGGATGATCGGCTTCGGCGCCACGACACTCATGCTTCTCTCTGCCCTCATCTGAACGGAGGCCCCCATGGCCAGCTACGACGTCATCATCATCGGTTCCGGCCCCGGCGGCTATGTCTCCGCCATCCGCTGCGCGCAGCTGGGCCTGAAGGTCGCCTGCGTCGAAGGGCGCGAGACGCTGGGCGGCACCTGCCTGAACGTGGGCTGCATCCCGTCCAAGGCGCTGCTGCACGCGACCGAGATGTTGCACGAGGCGCAGCACAACTTTGCCGACATGGGCCTGACCGGGGCCGCGCCGACCGTCGACTGGTCCGCGATGCAGGCCTACAAGGACAAGACGGTGGGCCAGAACACCGGCGGGATCGAGTTCCTGTTCAAGAAGAACAAGGTCGACTGGCTGAAAGGCTGGGGGTCGATTCCGGAAGCGGGCCGCGTCAAGGTCGGCGACGCGGTCCACGAGGCCAAGCACATCATCATCGCCACCGGGTCAGAGGCGAGCCCGCTGAAGGGCGTCACGGTCGAGGAGGACACCGTCGTGACGTCCACCGGCGCGCTGAAACTGGGCCGCATACCCGAGACGATGGTCGTCATCGGCGCCGGCGTCATCGGGCTGGAGCTGGGGTCGGTCTATGCCCGCCTTGGCACCGATGTGACGGTGGTCGAATACCTTGATGCGATCACGCCGGGGCAGGATGCCGAAATCGCGCGGCAGTTCCAGAAGATGCTGACGAAGCAGGGGATCAGGTTCGTCCTCGGTGCTGCGGTGCAGGGCGTCACGGTCGAGGGGGCGAAGGCCACCGTCGCCTATAAGATGCGCAAGGACGATGCCGAGGCCACGCTGACCGCCGACACGGTGCTGCTGGCGACGGGTCGTCGCCCGTTCCTTGACGGTCTGGGGCTGGAGTCGCTGGGCGTGACGCTGACCGACCGAGGCCAGATTGCCGTGAACGACCGCTATGCCACCAACGTCGCCGGCATCCATGCCATCGGCGACGCGATCGCGGGCCCGATGCTGGCGCACAAGGCCGAGGACGAGGGCATGGCGGTAGCCGAGATCCTTGCCGGGCAGCATGGCCACGTGAATTACGGCGTCATTCCCGGCGTGATTTATACCCACCCCGAGGTCGCATCGGTCGGCGAGACCGAAGAGACGCTCAAGAGCGCGGGCCGCGCCTACAAGGTCGGCAAGTTCCCCTTCATGGGTAACGCGCGGGCAAAGGCGAACTTCATGGGCGACGGGTTCGTCAAGATCCTGGCCGACAAGGAGACGGACCGCATTCTGGGCGCGCACATCATCGGTCCGATGGCAGGCGACCTGATCCACGAGATCTGCGTGGCGATGGAATTCGGCGCAGCCGCAGAGGATCTGGCCCGCACCTGCCACGCCCACCCGACCTATTCGGAGGCGGTCCGCGAAGCGGCACTTGCCTGTGGCGATGGTGCGATCCACGCCTGACGCCCGTCACGACGCGACACCGCGCATTGCACCCTCGACAGCGGCAATGACCGCCGTCGGGGTGACCGGTGGACCTTGGCTGCTATGATCGGCACCACCACACCTTTTCAAGGCGATACACGCGTCGGTCACGCACGGCCTAAGCCCGCCGTGCCATTGTGCCTGTTGGGTCCGTTCGATCCGTCGTCGGTCTGAACGCGGTCAGCCGGCAGAGCAGCTACGGCATCAGCCACGGGACCCGCTGGCCCGTGCCATAGAGACCCCAAAGTCCGGTCCGATTCGCCTGCCTGCAAGGCTTTCCGGCTGTTATCGTCGGGCCGCGAGGGCGCTACCCCTAAGTGGTGTCAAATCAAGAATTAAAAAAAGCTGACCAAACAGGCAGAAAAGGTTAAAGTGTGGCAACTTCCTGACAAAAACTTAATCGATGCCATCTTTTTGACAAAAAGCCTTTCGAAGCCTTTTGTGTGCTTTCCCTGTGGAGCGTGCAATGCAAATTGATCATTCGGACGGTCATGCGGAGTCGCGTGATGTCAGGCATGGCCTGTCAGGGCACATCTGGACAGCGGCATTCTTCAGTCTGTTCCTCAATCTCCTGACACTGACCGGCCCGATTTTCATGTTGCAGACCTACGACCGGGTGTTGAGTGCCCGGTCCGAACCGACGCTGATTGCACTGATGCTGATCGTGACATTCCTGTTTGCCATGTTGGGCCTACTAGACTGGGCCCGTCAACGATTGATGACACGGTTGGGCTGGCAATTTCAAGCGCGACTGGATCGCGGGATCTTTCAAGCCACCATCGATCATTCGGTCGTGCAAACCAGGCCACGTCAAGCGACCGATGCCAGTCAGCCGCTGCGCGATGTCGAGGCGTTGCGCAATTTCTATGCCTCCCCGGTCTTCGCGGCCTTGTTCGATGCGCCGTTCGCACCCCTCTTCCTGATCGGCCTCGGATTCTTCCATCCACTGATCGGCATCTTTGCATTCGTGGGCGGTCTCATCCTCGTGCTGTCGGCAGTGGCCAACCAATTGATGACACGGGTCAGCGCCGTGAAAGCCGCCGTCGCAAGTCACGAATCGGATCGCTATTCTGATCAGATCCGCAACGAAGCCGAGACGATCCACAGCCTTGGCATGCAGAGCAACGCGTTTGCCCGCTGGGACGAGACGCGGTCGAACGCGCTGCAGCACAGTCTGCGTGCCATCGATCTGGGCGGGAACTTCGCCACCCTGTCGCGTGTGTTCCGCCTGTTCCTGCAGTCGGCCATGCTCGGTCTTGGTGCCTGGCTCGTCCTGCGGGGCGAGATCACGGCCGGCGTGATGATCGCGTCCTCGATCCTGCTGGCGCGGGCATTGTCGCCGGTCGAAAGCCTCGTCAATCAATAAAGCATGGTGCAGCGCGCGTGGCGGGCCAGGGACAGCCTCGCGGCCCTGCTGGCGGCCGAACCCGTGGCGCGGCCGAAGGTCAGCCTACCACGGCCCAGCGCCCTGCTGGATATCCGCCAGATTTCCGTCGTGCCGCCGCAAAGCAAGGCCCCGACGCTGCGGCGGGTCAGTTTCGACCTGCGTCCCGGCGAGGCGGTCGGCGTCATCGGGTCGAGCGGGTCCGGCAAATCGACGCTCGCCCGCGCTTTGACCGGGGTGTGGCCGCTGGCCAGCGGCAAGATATGCTGGATGGCGCACCGCTGGATCAGTACGACCCGGAACGGCTGGCGCATCTGATCGGCTACTTGCCGCAGCGTGTCTGTCTGTTCGATGGGACTGTCGCGGAAAACATCGCGCGTCTGGCCCGCGACTTTGACAACGACCGGGTCATCAACGCCGCGCGACGTGCCGGGGCCCACAGGATGATCCAGAAGCTGCCACACGGCTACGACACACCCTTGCAGAATATCGGAACGCAACTGTCCGGTGGCCAGATGCAGCGCATCGGCCTTGCGCGGGCACTCTATGGCGACCCGGTCGTGCTGATCTTGGACGAACCAAATTCGAGCCTCGACAACGAGGGGTCGATGGCCCTGAACGCCGCGATCGCCGCGATGAAGGCCGCGGGGGGTGCGGTGCTGATCATGGCCCACCGTCCGGCCGCGATCAAGGAATGCGACCGCCTGCTGATGCTCGAGAATGGCGGGCGGAATGCCTTCGGCCCGCGCGAGACGGTGACGGCCGACATGCTGTCGAATGTGCGCGTCATCCAGAAGACCGCCCAGATCAGTGCAGGCAGCCTGTCATGACACCCCAGCCCGCGCAGTTTTCCGCCCGCGCACCGCGCATCATTGGCCTGTGCGTGATCGGCCTGCTGATCGCGGGTTTTGGCGGCTGGGCCATGACGGCGCAGATCAGCGGCGCGGTCATGGCGGCGGGTCGCGTGGTCGTCGAACAGAACCGACAGGCGGTCCAGCATCTGGATGGGGGCCGCGTGGCCGCCGTCATCGTCAAGGAAGGCGACACCGTGGCTGCCGGCGATGTCCTGTTGGAACTGGATCCGACGGTCGCGCAGTCCGAACTGGCGATCATCGAGAACCAGCTTTACGAGCTGATGGCGCGGCGTGGCCGACTGGAGGCCGAACGTGACGGCGCGGCGCAGATCGCCTTCGATCCGGAACTGGTGGCGCTGGCTGCGCGCGACCCGCACGTGGACGATCTGGTCGAGGGCCAGTTGTCGTTGTTCGAGGCGCGCCGCGACACCCAGCGACGGACGATCGAGCAGTTTCACAACCAGCAGGCGCAACTGGTCGACCAGATTGCCGGCGTCGATGCCCAGATGTCAGCCAGCGACCGCCAGATCGCGCTGGTCGGGACCGAAGCGACCGTGCAGCAGTCGCTCGTGGACCGGCAATTGGCCCCGATCGAACGGATCCTGACGCTGCAGCGCGAGGATGCACGCCTGTCCGGCCTGCAGGGCGAACTGATGGCGCGTCGCGCGCAGGCGATGGAACGACGGACCGAAATCGACCTCGAGATCCTGCGACTGCAAACCGAGCGGCGCGAAGAGGCCATCACGACCTTGCGCGACATTTCAGTGCCCGAGGCCGAAAGCGCGGAACGGCGCGCGACCCTGATCAGGCAGCTCGCCTTCATGCAGGTCAGGGCCCAGGTGTCAGGCATCGTCTATGACATCAAGGTCTTCGGCCCCGGCGCCGTCATCCGTCCGGCCGATGCGCTTTTGTTCATCGTGCCGCAGGACCGCCCGCTCGTCATCGCAGCCCGGGTCGATCCGATCGACGTGGACAAGATCCGGTCGGAGCTGGATGTCGTCCTGCGCTTTCCGACGTTCAACCTCAGCAATACCCCCGATCTGTTGGGCAAGGTGACGCGGATTTCGCCAGATGCGTTCACGGACCCTGCAACGGGCCGCACTTTCTATGCGGCCGACATCTCGCTCGCGGCCGAGGAGCTGGAGAAGTTGGCAGAGGGCCAGATCCTGGTGCCCGGCATGCCGGTCGACTGCTTCATCGACACCGGGGCACATACACCATTCGCATATCTGACGGATCCACTGGTGCGTTATTTCTCGCGCGCGATGCGGGAAACCAGTTGATACATGGAATTTACAAAAGCTGAGTATCAGAAGAATCCGATTTCAAATTAAGTTGTCATAAGCGGTTCTTTGTTACCCCATTACCCGCAATCAGATTTAAGATCATTCCATTTCCAGACGGCCATGCAGATTTCGCTCTGCGTGACGCCTGCATTTGCATGATGACACTATTTCTTCGTCGAAATTCAAAAGGTTTCATGGAACGGATCGGTCTGAAATATTTCGGTATCCACCCCAGATGGGGATATGGCGCACATTTGACCTGACGTTCAATGACCGTGGACAGAATCATAGTGTTCACGTCCGAATATGAAATTTCCGCCGCATCACGGATATTTCATGTTCTCGTTTTCAATTCAATCCTGTGGGGGAATACATCATGGCACTGAAATCTGCAGCGACGGCGTGGGCTCTGGTCGGTGGACCGGCCTGGCTTGGTGGCACACCCGGGTCCGACAACGGCGACCTGAAGAAGGCTGGTGTGAACCGGGCCAACGGTGGCGCCGGCAACGACCACATTTCTGGCACCGACAACACGGACGCCATTATCGGGGGGGCCGGCAACGATTTCCTGCGCGGTCTGGGCGGCGCCGACTTTCTGTTCGGGGACGCCGGCAACGACATTCTGCTGGGTGACGAAGCGTCGGACGCCGTCGGTGGCGCGGACGAGCTGTCCGGCGGGACGGGCGACGATGCCCTCGCGGGTGGTGCAGGGAACGACCAACTGGCCGGCGGCACCGGTGC
Source organism: Loktanella fryxellensis (assembly GCF_900110065.1). GTDB lineage: Bacteria > Pseudomonadota > Alphaproteobacteria > Rhodobacterales > Rhodobacteraceae > Loktanella > Loktanella fryxellensis. The sequence continues at coordinate 146,743 of NZ_FOCI01000008.1, forward strand.
CGACCTGCTGATCGGCGGAACCGGTGACGACACCCTGATGGGCGAGGCCGGCAATGACCTGCTGCTGGGCGGGTCGGACGACGACACGATGGACGGCGGCAACGACAACGACGTCATGGCCGGACAGGCCGGTGACGACATCATGAGGGGCGGCAGCGGTCACGACGCGATGACCGGCGGCACCGGCGACGACGATCTGTACGGCGGGACCGGAAACGACGTCCTCGCGGGCAACGAGGGCGACGACTACATCAACGGTGGCGATGGCAATGACGTCATTGCCGGCGGCAGCGGCGACGACACGATCCGCGCCGGAAACGGGGCCGACTTTGCATATGGTGGCCGTGGCGATGACGTCATGATGGGCGAGCGCGGCGACGACTATCTGTCGGGCGACGCGGGCCGCGACAACATCCAGGGCGGCGCCGGCGACGACGTCATCTTCGGTGGCGCCGACAACGACCGGATCGAAGGTGGCGACAACGCCGACTGCATCTCCGGTGGCGATGGCAACGACGTGATCTGGGGCGACAATGCCGACGGCCAGATCGCCCAGGGCGAAGCCAGCGACATGATCTCCGGCGGCGCCGGTGACGACACGATCCGCGCCGGTCAGGACGACGACATGGTGACGGGCGACGATGGCAATGACTTCATTTATGGCGATGTCGGTATGGACATCCTCGCCGGCAACATGGGTAACGACACGATCTATGGCGGCACCAAGGACGACCAGATCCGCGGCAACAGCGGCAACGACCAGCTGTATGGCGACGACGGCAACGACGTGATCGGCGGCGACGACGGCATGGACCGGCTGTTCGGTGGCAATGGCGACGACTGCCTCGATGGCGGTTCCGGCACCGACACCCTCTCCGGCGGTGCGGGGAACGACCGGATGGATGGTGGTACCGGGAACGACACGCTGGAAGGCGGCACCGGCAACGACTTCCTCTTTGGCAACGCCGGCAACGATCGCCTGGTCGGTGACACGGGCATCCGCAACGGCGGCAACGACGTGCTGCTGGGTGGGACCGGCAACGACACCCTGCTGGGCGGCAAGGGCGACGACTGCCTGATCGCCGACGAGGGCAACGACACGCTGACGGGTGGCGCCGACGGTGACGATTTCGTCTTTGGCCACGAGATCAACACGGATGGCGACCCGGAGGGTGAGATCGAAAGCCTGACCTTCGGCGACAACGTGATCACGGACTTCGACGACGACAACGGCGACCGTATCGTGTTCCACACCGCCTTCGAGGGGACGCTCGATGCGACGATCGATGGCGACGACGTCATCATCACGTCGCCCGGCGGCTCGGTGCGCGTCGTGGGCCTGATGAACGAACTCGAGGGGCTGGACGCCTCGGATCCGTTCTTCGACCCGTCCATGCTGATCGACTTCCTGACCAAGCCGGGCGAGGACGGCGACGGCAAGGGCATCATCGTGTTCGAGGACAAGGTCGTCACGCTGCCGGACTGCGATGCCACGCAGGCCGAAGTGGGATGCGAGATGGTCGATCTGGACGACTACTGCTTCACCATCGACCTCGACACCATACGCGTGGGCAACACCACGATCAGCGCATCCGAGGCGCAGATCGCGGACCTGTACGTCGAGGATGACGCAAACGTCAGCGTCAGCGGCAATGCCGTGGTCATCAACCTGTTGGCCGAAATGAACCTCTGATCCGTCGTGCCGCGCCCGTCGTGCGGGCACGGCAAGACGGGGGCTGGCGGATCATCCAACCCGCCAGCCCCGCCCCGCGCCTGCCACCAAAGCCAGACGGACGATCATGCGTTCGGTCCATGGCATCCGACATGTCCAAGGTGCCCCACCCACGTCGGGCTCGCGCACGGCCAGCCAGGAGAAGATCGATGATCATCGGCAACGGCCCCATCCACAAACCCGGCTTCACCAGCAATGCCCTGCTGGAACAGGTCGCAGCTGCGCTGGGGGTGCCTTACGTCGCCACGGTTCTGTTCGATCCGGTGACGGGCGACTTCCAGCAACTGCGGATCGTCTCGGCCTCCAACGACATGACAGCGCCCTGCCCCGACGTGCTGCCACCCTTGCGCGAAAGCCTCGATCTGCACTTTTCCGTCCATCACAGGACCTGCGACGACGACCGCCAGACGACGCTGTGGTTGCGCAGTGACACGTTGTGCATCGGGATCGGCACCGGCGTCGGCGGGGTGCTGCCGGTCCTCGCGCTGCCCGGTCACGCGTGGTCTGACGACCCGGCACATCAGGCCATGCTGTCGATCGCGGCGTCCTATCAGCAACAGCGTCTGATCGAATTCACCTACATGCGGCCCAGCTGGCCCGAAGGGCTGGTCGAGGCAACCCTGCAGACCCTGTCGTTGCGCTTCGTTCTGGTCGATGCCACGGCACAGGTCTTTCGCGACGGGCGGCTGGAGGATGTGCCCGCCGCCGACGATCCCGCCTGGATCATCCGCAACAATCGGCTGACGCTGGCCTGTGCCCGCGAACGGTTCAGCCTGCGCGAGGCGATCAAGCTGGCCACTGCGCCGGAGCCCGCCACGTCGATCATCACGGTGTCAACCGTCGCGGGCGCCATGCGTCTGGCCGCCGTCGCGCCGCTGTCGCGCACGTCGCCGCCCCTTGCGATGGTGCTGTTCGAGCGGTCCGGCACCGATCACGCCGCCCTGCGGGAGCATTTCTTCGACGCCTATCGGCTGACCGCCTCCGAACGCCGGGTCGGCCACCTCGTGCTGGACGGGATCACGCTGGATCAGGTCGCCGTGGCGACATCGCTGTCGCTGGCGACGGTGCGCAGCTATGTCAAACGCCTGCTGGCCAAGACTGATACCCATCGCCAAGGCGAGCTGATCGCCCTCTATTACCGCTCGATCCTGCCGGTCGGGGCATCGCTCGCAAAATCGCGCCAACAGTCCGGGACGCCCCCGTCCCCGGGCATGGCCTCGGTGTTGTTCTGACCGCAAGGCCGGTGATCCGGTGCGGCGCGCCACACCCGTGACCGGGGCCACCCGTCAGGACGCGCTGCACCATCGTCGACCCGCGGTGGTCTTGGGGGTGTCATGCGAGCCCGTTTGACCGACAGTCGTCAGGCGAGGGCCGACAACCTGTTCGCCAGCGCCAGATCCTGCGGCGTATTCACGTTGAAAAAGGGATCGACCGGCTGGCTGTCGAACGCCGCCACACTGCCGGCATGGCGGTCGGTCCACTGCACCATCTTGCGCAGACCGCCCGTCAGGGCGGCGCGCAGATCCTCGCGCAGGCGTGTGGGCCACAGACCGGCCGTGGGGTGCCGCTGCAACCGGCCCGTCGCATCGGGGCTGGCGGCCAGACACAGCCCCTGTGCGCCCGCCTGCGCACGCAACCGCGTCACCAGATCGCGTGGGCAGAACGGCGTATCGGCGGCGACGGTCACGATACTGTCCGCGCCCAGCGACGCCGCCCAGTCGAGACCGGCCAACACGCCCGCAAGCGGACCGGCGTGGTCGGCCACGCTGTCCGGCAGGACTGGCAGACCCCGCAGGTCAGGGATGTCCCACCGCGCCGGATCGCCATTGGCATTGATCGCCAGCGCCGCACACTCCGGGGCAAGCCGATCGATCACATGACCGATCAGGGGCCTGTCACCCAGCCGCAACAGACCCTTGTCGCCGCCGCCCATCCGCGTCGCCAGCCCCCCTGCCAGAACCACGCCCAACGGTGCGTTCATGTCCCGGCCCCCCGGCGCGGGCCCGCACGGTCCGCGTCGGGTCCGGCAACCAGGCCAGACTCGCGGGTCTGCCGATCACGGCCGGACAGCCAGACATTCTGCTGTGCCTGTCTCCAGCCGACCGGCGACCGCCCCGCGTGGCGCACGATGCGGTCCGGACAGCCGGCAAGGCCGGATCGGCAGTCGCGCACGGGTGTTCCCATCATCACGGTGTCGATCTCTCTCTCGAAGGATGAAGGGGCCATTCTACAGGAGGTCTGGTCCCCCCGCACACCATGCAACCACGTTTCGCCATCGGTGTGGTCCATGGCGGCAGAGCGTTCAAGATCCTCCATGCGTTGCTGCTGGCACGCTGCGATGACATCGGCTGATTGACGGTGAAGACGGGTCCGAGGTCTGGCCGAAGCACTTGCTGGAGAACCATCCGGAGGTGGCCCTTGCGAGGGCTGCCCAGCTGCTGGAAGCCACGACCACCGACCACGTCGGCTGCATGCTGACCGACGCCGAGGGTCCGCGTAAGGTCAGGTTCCGGGGGCGGCAGGTCGGAGCGTAGCGCCTCAAGTCCTGTGTGCCGAACCGCTCGGTGCTGTTGGTGAATCGGGTCATCCGGCGCTGGTGCCATGATCGGCAATGCATCAACCCCCAAACCCTGTCGAAAGGTCGCAGTCAGACAACCGGCGCGATGACGACGACTGGGCCTACGGGACTGATTGCCGCTACCGTGACGGGTGGCACAGGCTCTCCGGGCGGCCCTGGAAGGCACCCACGGCACCCGCAGAACCCGAGGCACTTCTCGGGGCTTTTCTCACCCTAGAGCGTCGCTATGACCCAATCGAAGAACTGTCTGAAGGCGCTGGCTGGGGTGGTAGAACACCAACCAAAACTTTCTCTTTCCTAAAAATGCTAATCTTTTCAAGTCACCAGACGCAGATCACATATTCCCTAGCGATGATATGTGTAAACTCCTGTGTAACCTGAAGTCTTTCAGCAAGCTGCAGACGCCCAGACGACATCAAACAGGTTCTGTTTCCGGCGGATCAGCTGCGAGGATGAACATCGGCATGAAGCGTAAGAAGGCCCGCGACCCCAAATTGCCATGTGAGTTCAGTCGCATACGGCCTCAGCCGGGAAGCTGCATTGTGTGGTCCGGCCGGTCTGCCCAGGTAGACCCATGCCTTCCACGCGGCGCTGACCTACCAGATCGACGAGGACGAAGATCGGCGGGACCAGTACCTGTCGCTCGGGGTCGCGGCGCGCCGCGACTTCGTGCAGTGCAGGCCTTGGGCCGCGGGCGAGATTTAGGTCGCGCAGGATCCGGCCCTGTGAGCTGAGCGCATGGCGCGGGCGGGCGACAGCATCGCCCCCGACCGACAGATGGCCGATGCCGCGACCCTTTGCCGCCCGAGGCAGGCTCCTGTTGGACATCAACGGCAGAGGGCTTATCTGCCAAGCATGGAAAAGCACCCTGAGACGACCGTCCTGTACAACGCCAACTGTCCGGTCTGCCAGTTCGAGATCGGTCATTACGCCAGCTACGCGGATCAGGCCGGTCTGCCGATCCGGTTCGATGACCTGAACACCGACGCGCGGGATCAGTGGGGGATCGATGCCGACACCGCGGCGCGCCGTCTCTTTGTGCTGCACGACGGCGAACTGACCTCCGGCATCCCCGCCTTCCTCGTCCTCTGGGCACAGATGCCGCGATACAGGCGGCTGGGACAGATCGTGGGCCTGCCGGGCATCAGGCACGTCGCCGGCTTGGCCTATGACTACGTCCTGGCCCCGGTGATCTATCGCTGGCATCTGCGCCGCATGCGCAAGCGGACTGCGCACACCACACGCTGACACTTCGACAAGCCGTGCCGAAACACCGACCTCTGCCAGTCCCTCAATGCGGACGTCGGTGTTGAACCGGGCGCGGTTCAGCACGATGACGCTGCGGTCACCCACAGGCGAGGCGGGATTGGCATCCTCAAACTGGCGGCTCACCGCGGCGTTACCGGGCCGGGATCGGTGGCCTTGGACCAGGTTTGTCCCAGTGTCGTCGGTGCGTTAGGTCTCATTCTGGGATATCCGCGGAAGCATCAAGACAGGTATCGGTTTGCCCGGCGTCACCGGCGGGGTGCGAGCGACCGGTGAATGTTCGCCGCCACCGCAGGCGACGAGAAGGGCCAAGTTGCCGGGCAACCCGATGGCGCAACAGTGTTTTATGGCATTCCGCATGTTGTTGGCATTTGGAAGTTGACCGCATTCTCAATGTGGCGCCAGCATGGTCGGCGGGGCTGCCGCATACATCCCTGCTGCCACATCCGAATCCGCCGCCGGCGCCTGCCCGCCCCCGGACCGCCATCCATGACCGCCGGTGGTGCCCCCCCAGCCGGACTCGAACCGACACCGGCACGGGCATCGGCACGAGAGATCTCAAGTCTCCGATGCCTACCAATCCACCATCGGGACACGCGGGATGTGGAAGGCGCGCGGCGCGGCCGGGGTAAAGGTGCGGCGCCCGCGACGCCCCTGCCCCGCAGAACCGTCAGCCAGCAGGGGGAAGCGGGGCCACGCCTTCTTCCTTTACCGCCTGCATGGCGACATAGGTCGACGTGCCCGCCACATGCGGCAGGGTCGAGATGAAGTCGGCCAGCACCTGGCGGTAGTCGGTCATGCCTTGGGCGCGAACCTTCAATAGGTAGTCGAACGACCCGGCGATCATGTGGCACTGCTCGATCTGCGGCACGTCCAGCACGGCACGGTTGAAGGCCAACAAGGCCATCTCGCGCGTGTCGGTCAGACGCACCTCGACGAAGGCGACGTGATCGCGGCCCAGCAGGATCGGGTCGAACAGCGCGCGATACCCGCGAATGACGCCGTCCGCCTCCAGACGACGCAGGCGGGCCTGGGTCGGGGACTTCGACAGCCCGATGCGGTCGGCCAGGGCGGTGACGCTGATGCGCCCGTCGACGGCCAGCACATCGAGGATCTTTGCATCGAATGAGTCCAGCGCGGCAGGCTTTTCGCCCATGATGCACTCCCAATACGGATCAATTCACCTCGTTTGCCCAAGTTACCGGGCAGATCGCCCGATCGCAAGATGCTAGGATGGGCGATCATTTAGGAGTTGGCCATGCCCCGCGATACCCCTGACGACCTGCGCCACCTGATCGACGCTCAGATGTATGCCGAAGAGATGACCGTCGTGACGGCCCTTGCCGCAGCGGCCGGGCTGGATCAGGCGGCGCGCGCCCGGATCGGGGCGGCCGGGGCGGATCTGGTCCGCCGCATCAGGGCCAGCGCCGAACCCGGCCTGATGGAGGTCTTTCTAGCCGAATACGGGTTGTCGACGGACGATGGCATCGCCCTGATGTGCCTGGCCGAAGCGCTGCTGCGGGTGCCCGACGCGGACACCATCGATGCCCTGATCGAGGACAAGATCGCACCCAGCGACTGGGGCCGGCACCTGGGGCGGTCGGCCTCGTCGCTTGTCAACGCGTCGACCTGGGCCCTGATGCTGACCGGGCGGGTGCTGGACGACAGCCAGCCGGGCCTGACCCGGCACTTGCGCGGCGCGATCAAGCGTCTGGGCGAACCGGTGATCCGCACCGCCGTGGGCCGCGCCATGCGCGAGACGGGCCGTCAGTTCGTGCTGGGCGAAACGATCGACGCCGCGATGAAGAGGGCGCAGCGGATGCAGGACAAGGGGTTCACCTATTCCTACGACATGCTGGGCGAGGCGGCCCGCACGGACAAGGACGCGCGCCACTACCAGTTGGCCTATTCCCGCGCGATCGGCGCGATCGCGGCCCATTGCACCCACGGCAGCGTGGCCGAAAACCCCGGGATCTCGGTCAAGCTGTCGGCGCTGCATCCGCGCTACGAGGTGGCGCAGGCGGACCGGGTAATGGCCGAACTGGTGCCCCGCGTCACGGCCCTGGCGATCCTCGCCAAGGCGGCGGGCATGGGGTTCAACATCGACGCCGAAGAGGCGGACCGCTTGGCCCTGTCGCTGGACGTGATCGAACGGGTGCTGGCGGAACCGGCCTTGGCGGGCTGGGATGGGTTCGGTGTCGTGGTTCAGGCTTACGGCCTGCGCGCGGGCCCGGTGATCGACCATCTGCACCAACTGGCCGTGCAGATGGACCGCAGGATCATGGTGCGGCTGGTCAAGGGGGCCTATTGGGATGCGGAAATCAAACGCGCACAGGTCATGGGGATGGACGGGTTCCCCGTCTTCACCGCCAAGGCACATACGGATATTAGTTTCATCGCCCACGCGCGCAAGCTGCTGGGGATGACGGACCGGATCTATCCGCAGTTCGCGACCCACAACGCGCATACGGTGGCGGCGATCCTCGACCTTGCCCGGCAGATGAACCGCAGCACCGCGGATTACGAATTCCAGCGGCTGCACGGCATGGGCGAAGCGCTGCACGACATCGTCATCGCCGACCAGCACACCCGCTGCCGGATCTACGCCCCCGTCGGCGCCCACGAGGATCTGCTGGCCTATCTGGTACGCCGGCTTCTGGAAAACGGGGCGAACTCCAGCTTCGTCAACCAGATCGTGAACGCGGATGTCGCCCCCGAGATCGTCGCGGCAGACCCGTTCGACCAGATCGGCACCCGCCCGACGATCCGCAGCGGGCCGCAGCTGTTCCTGCCAGAGCGGGTGAATGCGCAGGGCCATGACCTGAGCCATGCGCCTGTGCTGGCCCGCATCGCCGTCGACCGCGACCCGCACCGCGCGCGCGTCTGGTCCGTCGGACCGCGCATCGCGGTGCCCGTGGCGTCGTTGCCCGACGGCCATCCGGTGATGAACCCGGCCCGGCCGGGCGATCTCGTGGGGCGCGTGACCCCGGCCACGCCGGAAGCCATTGCCGCGGCCCTGTCCGCCGCCGCCCCATGGGCCGTGACGGCCGATGTGCGGGCGCGGACGCTGACCGACGCCGCCGCCGCGTTCGAGGACAACGCCGGCGAGATCATGGCCATCCTGACGCGCGAGGCGGGCAAGACCCTGCCTGATGCGGTGGCCGAACTGCGCGAAGCGGTGGATTTCCTGCGCTACTATGCAGCCCGGGCCCGCCTGACACCGGACGCCGCCCCCCGGGGTATCTGGACCTGTATCAGCCCGTGGAACTTTCCCCTGGCCATCTTTACCGGCCAGATCGCGGCCGCGCTGGCCGCCGGGAATGCGGTGCTGGCGAAGCCTGCTGGCCAGACCCCCGTGATCGCCGACCTGGCCGTGCGCCTGCTGCATGACGCCGGCGTGCCGCCAACGGCGCTGCAATGCCTGCCCGGCGATGGCGCCGTGGGCGCGGCCCTGACGTCGGATGCCCGGATCGCCGGCGTGGCCTTTACCGGGTCAACAGCCACGGCGCGTCGCATCGCGCAGGCCATGGCCGACCACTGCGCCCCCGGCACGCCGCTGATTGCGGAAACGGGCGGGCTGAACGCCATGGTCGTGGACAGCACCGCCCTGCCGGAACACGCGGTGCGCGACATCGTGAACGGTGCGTTCCGGTCCGCCGGGCAACGCTGCTCTGCCCTGCGCTGCCTGTTCGTGCAGGATGATATAGCCGATCGGCTGATCGTCATGCTGAAGGGCGCGATGGACACGCTGACGCTGGGCGATCCCTGGGCGTTGTCGACGGACATCGGCCCCGTCATCGACGCGGCGGCCCGCGATGCGATCGACGCGCACATCGCCCGCGCCGGGGCGGCCGGGCGCATCCTGCATCAGGTGTCGATCCCGGGCTTGGGCGCCTTCGTGGCGCCGACGGTCATCGCGCTGGACGGGATCGACCAGCTGGAAACCGAGGTCTTCGGACCGGTCCTGCACGTCGTGCGCTTTGCCGCGCGGGACTTGGATGCCGTCATCGACGCGATCAATGCCACCGGATACGGGCTGACCTTCGGCCTGCACACCCGGATCGACGACCGGGTCGAGACGATGGTCAACCGGATCCGCTGCGGCAACATCTATGTGAACCGCGACCAGATCGGTGCGGTGGTGGGCACGCAGCCCTTCGGTGGCGAGGGGCTGTCGGGGACGGGGCCCAAGGCAGGGGGGCCCGCCTACCTGCCACGGTTTGCGATGCCCGCCGCAGCGCCGGTCACCGCCGCGACCTGGCCCGATCAGGACACGCCCGCCCGCCTGGCCCAGGCGATGGCGGCGGCCCGCAGGCCGGCCCCCCTGCCGCCCCGGGACATGCCCGGACCGACCGGTGAATCCAACCGGCTGGGCCTGCATCCTCGCGGCCCGGTGCTGTGCCTGGGGCCCGGGCCCGATGCGGCCACCGCCCAAGCCCGCGAAGTCGAACGGCTGGGCGGGATGCCGGTGATCGCGCAGGGCACTATCGCCGCGACGGTCCTGACAGACCTTGCGCCGCTCGCCGCCGTGATGTGGTGGGGCGATGCCGCGCAGGGGCGTGCCTATGCCCGCGCCCTGACCGAACGGACGGGACCGATCGTCGGCCTGATCACCACCATGCCCGACACCGCCCACGTCATGCACGAGCGTCATGTCTGCATCGACACGACGGCCGCCGGTGGCAACGCCGCCCTGCTGGCCGAGGTCGCAGGCAATACGACCTGACCCCGGCCCTGCCGCCAACGGGCGGGCGTCATGTCCGGCGACGCGGCGCTGGGCTGGTTCGACTCCCATTACGGCCTGATCCCCGCACGTCTCAGCGGGGGCGAGTGTTATGCCGGCCACGTGACGTGGATATTCCTGCACGCGGGGCCACTGCATCTGGCCGGCAACATGAATCGGCGCAGCATTCCAGGATGAGGGTCCTCGTGCCGTCGAAACCCGACCCTGCCGCAGCAGCTGCAGCGTCAGGCGAAGTGGTCCGCAGATACCGCATAAAGCACTGACCCGCTTTCAGGGCGCCAGTTACGCCCCCTGCCCCGCCTCGTGTTCTCCAAGTCAGACGAGCTGCGTCATACTCGCCTCACGACCCCGGCGTCCTTCCAGACCGAATGCGCGCCGGACCGCCGCCACCGTCTCGCGCATGGTGACGTCGGATTTCTGCCGCCCCCGCTCTATGATCTCCGCGACAAGCCCCGGATCTGCCGCAGTGGATCATCTTGTCCAGCTTCAGATCCGACACGGCACGTATGAGTCAGTTAGCGCAGATTTTCCGGACGGGCATTTCGGGGAATCCCCGACAGCCGTTGTAATAAACCGCGGACAGGCAATTCGCTGCATCCCGGACAGCTGAATACGCTGGAGCCCAACCGCTCGATCATTCTGGACGGGTTCTTGTTGTCGGCGATTGACACGCAGGCGACGCGCCTGCACGTCCCAACAGTGGCCACGGTCACCAAAGTTGCAGTGTCGACATGAAACCGCTGTTACCGCCGCGCCCGAAAATGCAGCGAATGGGCTAACTGTAGTGCAGTTCGACTCTGTTGCGCAAATCAGCTGACGGACGGTTTTCCCCTTACCCCAGACGGATTTATGCCACTGCCTTTGTGACGGGGATGCCAAGGGCGGTGTAGCCATTCAGGATAGCGATGCGCACCTGGACCTCCGCGACCTGGCGGTCGAAGTCCCGAGCCATCAGCCGCTGGCCCAGCAGCTTTACACAATGCATCTTTGTCTCGACGCGGCTCCGGCGGTGGTATCCGCTCCAGTTCCGCCAGAGCGCCCGACCCAGACACTTCGATGCGCG